>NZ_LJJE01000032.1 GCF_001854765.1 Vibrio sonorensis
TGGGCCTTGGGGGCTGGGGCTAATCAGCGATGTGGATGCAATTCTTCACTTTGCAGAGTTTGGTGTCGTTCTCTTACTATTTCTTATTGGCCTAGAGCTCAATCCCAAAAAGCTGATGAAAATGAGAGGACCCATATTGGGAATGGGTGGTGCTCAGGTGATTGTCACAACCGCCATTCTTGCCAGCATTGCAAATTTGGCCGGAATTTTGTGGCAAACCAGTTTAGTGATTGGTATGGGGCTTGCGCTTTCTTCGACCGCGATTGCATTAAAAGTGATTGAAGAACAAGGGCTTGCCCGAAGTGAGACTGGGCAGTCGAGCTTTGCCGTTTTGCTGTTTCAAGATATCGCAGTGATACCTATGTTAGCCATTCTTCCAGTGCTAGCTGGTAACACCGCAGGAAACTGGTTAGACGCACTGTGGATGCTACTCGGTGTTATCGGCTTACTTGTCGGTGGTCATTTCTTACTGCGCCCTCTTTTCCGCTATGTGGTGATGAGCGGAGTGAGGGAACTGTTTACCGTTGCTGCCTTGCTACTTGTTATCGGCATCGCACTGCTCATGCAAAAACTCGGTTTATCTATGGCTCTAGGGACCTTTCTAGCGGGTGTTTTACTTGCAGAGAGTGAATATCGCCACGAGTTAGAGATTGCTATTGAGCCCTTTAAAGGACTGCTACTCGGTTTGTTCTTTATTGCGGTGGGGATGGCGGTCAACTTAGGCTTGTTAGCGCTTCATCCATGGAGCATTATCACAGCAGTCATAGGTTTAGTGTTGCTCAAAGCAGCGATTCTTTACGTTCTCGCTCGATTTAGTGGGACGCGAGATAAGGCGCGCAGCAAGATGTCAGTGATACTCAGTCAAGGTGGTGAGTTCGCGTTTGTTATTTTTACCGCCGCCAGTAGTGAAGGTTTACTATCGAGGGAAGAAACGGCCTTTCTATTGGTGATCGTCAGCTTGTCTATGGTGACGACGCCGTTATTGTTGATGGCTCAGAAGAAGTGGTATGCCCGCAAACTCAACACTGAATCTGACTCTCCATTGTCCAGTGATGTGATCAATAGAAAACCGCGAGTCATTATTGCTGGATTTGGGCGTTTTGGTCAGATAGTGGGTCGTTTGATGTACGCTAACAAGATCAAACTGACCATACTTGAAAGCGACGCCAGTCAGATCAAGTTGCTGAGAAAATACGGTTATAAAGTGTTTTATGGCGATGCGACTCAACTGGATTTGTTAAGAGCGGCGGGCGCAGATCAAGCAGAAGCAATAGTGGTTTGTACCGACTCTCCAGATGAGATAATGAAAATTGTCGATTTGTGTAAAAATCATTTTCCAAACTTAAAAATTCTTGCACGTGCGCGCAGTCGAGTCGAAGCCTATCAACTTCTTAGCCACGGCGTTGAAAGTTACTCTAGAGAAACTTTCTTAGGGGCGCTGGATTTGGGAAGGCAAACACTGATCGAGTTAGGTATGCACCCGTATCAAGCTAAACGTGCCGAGGCACACTTCTGTAAACTCGACAACGACATGTTAGAAGAGTTGCTCCCAGAACATGCGGAAGACAAGCAACTCGCGCTTCGAGCCAAAGAGGCGCGAAAAGAGTTGGAAGAGATCTTTGGGCGTGAGATGGAAAATGAGCAACACAGCAAAAATTTCTGGGATTGAGCCTCTAAGTGCCAATCTTTAAGCACTTAATCTCGAATCCCGTTTAGTAAAGACTACGACTAGATAGTCAGCAGTAAGAGACGTGAAATGAAAAAAAGATTTATCGCAGGTGCGAGTTGCCCAAAATGCTCAGCTAAAGACTCGTTGCGCTGGTGGATTGAGAACAATATTGAAATGGTCGAATGCGTTGATTGTGATTATATCGATCAGAGAAAGCCCAAGTCGGTCGAGAAAAGCGATCACAATGAAGAAAATATGATCGGTATTTTTAAACCTGATTAACGCTTAACGAGCCATGGCTCATCCATACAGTCGTGAAACCGTTATTCTTCTGAGCTAAAAATAGTTATCACAATGTTTTGTATTGCAGTGGCTAATAATTAGTGAACTGTGTACGTCAAATTATTGAATTCTTGTCACTAATTTGCTTATTGCTACTCTTAATGTTGAAAAGAGTGAAGGCGCTCTGACGACAGTGTGTTGAAGTCAGGGGGGGATGTCCCCATAATAGCGGGGTTAATTAATTTGTGCTCATTATGATTGTATGGGCCGCACTCCCTTGGAGCTATTATGAAAATCGAAAACAATGTAGTTGTAAGCCTTGCTTATCAGGTAAAACTGGAAGATGGCGTAGTTGTAGATCAATCTGGCAGCGATGCTCCACTTGACTACCTTCACGGTAACAACAACCTAATTGTTGGCCTAGAAAAAGCGCTAGAAGGTAAAGAAGCCGGTGATAAGTTCTCAGTTACTGTAGCTCCTGAAGATGCATATGGCGATCACAATGATGCATTGGTACAACGCGTTCCAGCGAATGTTTTTCAAGGCGTAGACCAAATTGAAGTCGGCATGCGTTTTCTGGCTGACACTGATCAAGGTCCAATCCCTGTTGAAGTGACGGCAGTTGAAGGCGACGAAGTGGTGGTTGATGGAAACCACATGCTTGCAGGTCAAGTACTGACGTTTGATGTTGAAGTTGTAGCGATTCGCGAAGCGACTCAAGAAGAAATTGAACACGGGCACGTTCACCAAGGCGGTAGCTGCGGTCACGACCATGATCATGACCACGAAGGCGGTTGCCGTGGCGGTGAAGGTCACGAACACGAAGAAGAGAAGAAAGACGGCTGCTGCGGTGGCGGTGGCTGCGGTTCACACTAAGAGCCGTTAGACTTTTTCCGTCTGTTCGAAAAAAATAAAGCGCTGACCAAATGATTGGTCGGCGTTTTTTTCATCCCCTGAGTATGTCCAATAGGAGTGAGATGATGTCTTCAACTTTTGCTATCGCCATTCACGGCGGCGCGGGAACCATCGTTAAAGAACAAATGAGTGATGAACTCAAATCAGAAGTGATGACCGCACTAAAAGCATCGGTAAAAGCGGGTCACAAAGTATTGTCAGCAGGTGGGGATGCGTTAGACGCCGCGACCGAGGCCGTCAAAGTGTTGGAAGATTCTCCACATTTTAATGCTGGGCGAGGTTCGGTTCTGACCCATCAGGAAATGGTCGAAATGGATGCATCGGTTATGCACGGTAGAGAGATGGATGCTGGTGCGGTAGCCGGAGTGAGACACGTTCGATATCCAATCGCCCTTGCAAAAGACGTCATGCAGAAGAGTGACCACGTTTTGCTTATTGGTGATGGTGCTGAAACGTTCGCTTTTGAACAAGGGCACGAGTACACGGAACAGGATTTTTTCTTTACGGAAAGGCGTTATGAACAGCTTCAATCCATGAAAGAAAAAGGATTGTACGCGCTTTCAGAATCCCAATACCCCGATGACAATAAGTTTGGCACCGTCGGCGCAGTCGCTCTGGACAAAAATGGAAACCTTGCAGCGGCAACGAGTACAGGTGGGATCACCAACAAGAAGTACGGCCGAGTAGGAGATTCTGCCCTAATTGGCTGTGGCACGTATGCGGAGAATGGCAATGTTGCAGTATCGACAACTGGCATGGGTGAGTATTTCATTCGCAAAACAGTGGCGAGTGATGTGGCAGCGCGAATGCGGTATTTAAAAGAAGATGTGCAAACCGCGAGCGAAGCCGTAGTTCAAGGTGACTTAAAAGATATGGGCGGAGAGGGTGGATTAATAGCGATAGATGCACAAGGAGTGATTCACTTTGCCATGAACAGCAGCGGCATGTATCGAGCGAGCATTGATATCACAGGGGATTTGACACTGGCTATCTATGCAGATGAATAGGTATTCAGGTAGTTACCAGTGTGGATCTGCTTAAGATCCCTCCATCCAACAAGGGCTTAAAGGCAGGTTACATTTCTATGATTAAAAAATGACTGCACTTGCGCCAATTCGATGCTAGAATCCATTTTTAACCAGTAATCAGAATTGGAAAGATGGGTAATAACGTAGTCGTTCTTGGCACCCAGTGGGGTGACGAAGGTAAAGGTAAAATCGTAGACCTTTTAACTGAAGATGCAAAATATGTGGTTCGCTACCAAGGCGGTCACAACGCAGGCCACACTCTAGTTATCGACGGTGAAAAAACCGTTCTTCACTTAATTCCATCAGGCATTCTACGCGATAACGTTAAATGTGTTATCGGTAACGGTGTAGTTCTATCACCAGACGCCCTACTTAAAGAAATGAAGCCTCTTGAAGAGCGCGGTATTCCTGTACGTGAACGTCTTTTCATTTCTGAAGCGTGTCCGCTCATTCTTCCTTACCACATCGCTATCGACAACGCGCGTGAAATCGCTCGTGGTAAGAAAGCTATTGGTACTACTGGCCGTGGTATCGGTCCAGCATACGAAGATAAAGTCGCTCGTCGCGGTCTTCGCGTTGGTGATCTATTCGACAAAGAAACCTTTGCTGAAAAACTAAAAGAAGTGATGGAGTTCCATAACTTCCAACTAGTGAACTTCTACAAAACGGACGCGGTAAGCTACGAAGAAGTTCTAGAGCAAGCAATGAGCTATGCTGATCTGCTAACTTCAATGGTTATCGACGTGACAGACGAGCTGGATGCAGCGCGCAAACGCGGCGACAAGATCATGTTTGAAGGTGCACAAGGCACTCTACTTGATATCGACCACGGTACATACCCATATGTAACGTCGTCTAACACTACTGCTGGTGGTGTTGCGGCAGGTTCTGGTTTTGGTCCTCGCCACATTGGTTACATTCTAGGTATCGCTAAAGCGTACTGTACTCGTGTTGGTTCAGGTCCATTCCCAACTGAGCTGTACGACGGTCAAGATAAGCAAGACCCAGTAGGTAAGCACTTAGGTGATGTTGGTCATGAGTTTGGTGCGACAACGGGTCGTTTACGCCGTACAGGTTGGTTCGATGCTGTTGCGATGCGCCGTGCAATCCAAATCAACTCTATCACTGGTTTCTGTTTAACTAAGCTAGACGTACTCGACGGTTTAGAAGAACTTAAGATCTGTACTGGTTACAAGATGAATGATGGTTCTATCTTAGAAGTGTCTCCAATGGCTGCTGAATCTTTTGAAGAAGCAACGCCAATCTACGAGACTATGCCAGGTTGGTCAGAAAAAACCTTTGGTGCTAAGTCTATCGATGATTTGCCAAAAGCAGCACTTGATTACATCAAGCGCATCGAAGAGCTAACTGGTGTACCAGTAGATATTATTTCGACTGGCCCAGACCGCAACGAGACAATCATCAAGGTTCACCCATTTAACGTTTAAGCGTTATTCGAATCTTAAGAACCGGCGGCAATCGCCGGTTTTTTTATGCGCAAAATGGTGCTATTTTCTACATTATGTGCCGCTTATTCACGGTTTGAGAACTTACACGGCAACAGATTGCCATTAAGCGGCAATTTAAGCTAAAGACTTTGCTGATAGAGCCGATAAAAGTATCAAGCCATCTGCGTGAAAGCAGTGATATCGAGTGAACAGTCTCTTATAACCCCTTTGAGAAAAAGCGGATAAGAAGGCTGCGATGGCCATAAAAGTGAAGAGTGCTCCTATGAAGCTAAAAAACTTAGCTGCTTCATTGATGTTAGCGTTCGGCTGCGCTTCCGCCCATGCCAATGTGGTAGATGTGGGAGAGCCGATCCCTATATACACTGAAGCTCAGCTGATAAAACTGATTAATCAAAACAAGCATCTGGAACAGATCAAAGCAGATAACTGTCAGTTGGTAGAAGATATCGTTGCAAGGGCAACGAGGATCAGTTTGCCATCTTACGAGTATTTGTACGGCGATATGCTGGCATGGGGTGTTTGTGTTGATCAAGACGTAGAGCTTGGTCTTTATTATATCGAAAATGCGGCGCACCAAGGTTTGCCAGCGGCGTTGGAAAAACTAGGTAGTTATTACAGTCGCGGAACCTTAGTTCAGCAAGATAAAGAGCGAGCGATTCCCTATTTGCGTGAAGCTGCGGCGATGGGTAACATCAACGCCCGAGTACACCTAGCTGAGTTGCTGTTGCGTGATTACGGTAGCCCACTTGATTACGAAGATGCTTACCGCTGGCTTTACAATTCCGTGACGGCGGATAAGCGCATGCACAAACGCATTTCCGTTTTACGACAAGGGCTGGAAAGGCGAATGCCTCAGAACATCATTGCCAGAGCGAAAAAACGAGATACTTTCTGGTAAAAAACTCAACTCTTCACATCAGATACTGAAAAAACGCCCTTTGAGGGCGTTTTTTTATGCCTTTTTAGAGGCTTGGCTGTTGGTCACTCATGGAGTCGGATATACTTAAGGAACTTCCTAGTTCAACAGGTGTGACTATGTCAGACACTACTCCAAATGATCCTTTTGCCCAGCGCGAATCTCAAAACTACGAGAATCCTATCCCAAGCCGGGAGTTTATTCTTGAGTACTTAGAGAGTGCTGGTGTGCCGATGAACCGCAATGATCTGTTCGAGGCCTTAAAGTTAAAAGGAGAGGAGCAATACGAAGGCCTACGCCGTCGCTTAAGAGCCATGGAGCGTGATGGTCAACTGGTGTTCACTCGTCGTCAGTGTTACGCACTTCCAGAAAAACTAGAGATGATAAAAGGTTATGTCATCGGCCACCGCGATGGTCATGGATGGGTACGTCCAGAAGGGTGCGTAAACAAAGAAGACGATATCGTTCTTCCCCATCATCAAATGCGTAATATCATCCACGGTGATTACGTTCTGGTACAGCCTACAGACAACTCAAAACGCGGCCGACGAGAAGGTCGCTTGGTTCGAGTATTAGAAGAGCGTAAAACCCAAATTGTGGGTCGTTTCTTTTTGGAGTATGGCTACTCTTATGTCGTGCCTGATGACTCGCGTATTAGCCAAGATATTCTCATCCCTAACGAGCACAAAGGCGGTGCGCGTATGGGAAATGTTGTCGTGATTGAAATTACCGATCGCGGCTCACGAAATCGCGGAATGACGGGACAAGTGGTTGAAGTGCTGGGTGAAAATATGGCACCGGGTATGGAAACACAGATCGCCATTCGCACGCACCAAATTCCCCACGAATGGCCAGAAGAAGTTGACAAGCAAATTGAAGGTCTGGGTGAAGAAGTCCCCGAAGAAGCGAAGAAAGGGCGCGTCGATTTACGAGATTTACCACTGGTCACTATCGACGGAGAAGATGCGCGAGATTTTGACGATGCCGTTTTCTGTGAAGCGAAGAAAAGTGGTGGTTGGCGCCTGTGGGTTGCGATTGCAGATGTCAGTTACTACGTAAGACCTGATTCGGCGCTAGACAAAGAAGCGATAAACCGCGGTAACTCGGTTTACTTCCCATCTCAAGTTGTCCCTATGCTTCCAGAAGTCTTGTCAAACGGATTGTGTTCTCTAAATCCACAAGTCGATCGCCTGTGTATGGTGTGTGAGATGACCATCTCAGCGTCAGGCAAGTTGTCCGGCTATAAGCATTATGAAGCGGTGATGAACTCTCACGCTCGCCTTACATATAATAAAGTCCATGACATTTTGGAAGGCGACGAAGTATTGCGCGAGAGATATAACCCGCTCGTGCCTCACCTCGAAGAACTGCACAAAATGTACAAGGTGCTAAAGCAGGCGAGAGACGACCGGGGTGCGATTGAGTTTGAAACCGTAGAAACGAAGTTTATTTTTAATGCTGACCGCAAGATAGATCGCATTGAACCTGTGATACGTAATGATGCTCACAAGTTAATTGAAGAGTGCATGATCATGGCGAACATTGCGTCTGCGTCTCTTGTAGAGAAAGCAAAAGAAGCGGCACTGTATCGCATTCACGAATCGCCGGGCGAAGAACGTCTGATGGGATTCCGTGATTTCTTAGGTGAACTGGGACTGGATCTCAAAGGTGGTTTAGAGCCATCACCGACGGACTATGCCGATCTTGTTAAGCAGATCGCTCAGCGTCAGGATAAAGAACTTATCCAAACCATGTTATTGCGTTCTATGAAGCAGGCAGTGTATAACGCTGACAACTGTGGTCACTTTGGTTTGGCACTGAAGCGATACGCTCACTTTACTTCACCGATTCGCCGATATCCTGATCTGCTGTTGCATCGGGCAATTAAGTACTTAATTGCCAAGGAAGAGGGCCGAAATCAAGACAGATGGACCCCAACAGGTGGTTTTCATTACTCCTTTGACGATATGGACTTCTACGGTGAGCAATGTTCAATGACGGAGCGCCGTGCAGACGATGCAACCCGTGAAGTGTCTGATTGGTTGAAATGTGAATACATGCAAGACCACGTAGGTGAAGAGCTCGAAGGTGTGATTGCTAATGTCACTGGGTTTGGTTTCTTTGTACGTTTGACCGAGCTGCATATCGATGGGCTTGTTCACATTTCAGCACTCGCTAACGACTACTATCAATTTGACCCTATTGGTCAACGACTTATTGGTGAAAGCTTTGGTGCGATTTACCGCTTGGGAGACGCAGTAAAAGTGAAAGTACTGTCGGTGAACTTAGATGATCGACAAATTGACTTTGAATTAGTGGAAACTAGTCGTAAGCTACGCGGCAAAGGTAAAACTGCTAAGAAACGAGCAGCTGAAGCCCAAAAGAAAGCGAAGATGAAAAAGCGCATTGCTGAAAATGGCCGAGGCAAAAAAGCCAAACCAATGGTTGAACCAACCAAGCGCCCTGACGGTAGCAATGAAGGTAATCCGGCACGCAATAAAAGCAAAGCGGAAAAAGTGCGCAAAAAAAAGTCACGTGGTAAAGGCAAAGCCAAAAGTACCCGTGGTGGCAAGAAATAAGCGGATAGAGAAATGAGTAACGAATTTATTTATGGCATTCACGCTGTAAAGGCGGTGTTGGCAAAAGAGCCAGAACGCTTTATAGAAGCCTTTGTTCTGAAAGGCAGACAAGACGATCGATTGATGCCGATCTTAAACGAACTGCAAAAACTGGGTATCTCTGTTCAGCAAATGGGTCGCAAAGCGCTTGATGACAAAGCCAAAGGAGCTAACCATCAAGGTATTATGGCAAGGGTGAAACCAGCTAAACAGCTTAATGAAAACGATTTAGACGACATTCTTGCTCAGCATGATGCGCCATTGCTTTTGGTTTTAGACGGTGTGACAGACCCTCATAATCTTGGTGCTTGCCTGCGCAATGCTGATGCTGCTGGTGTCGCTGCGGTTGTTGTACCAAAGGATAAGTCTGCGCCTATGACAGCAACGGTTAGCAAAGTTGCATGTGGGGCGGCAGAGACAGTGCCTCTTGTTCGAGTAACAAACTTAGCTCGCACGATGCGCGCACTTCAAGAGCAAGGTATCTGGTTTGTAGGCACCGCCGGTGAAGCAACCCATGATATTTATCAGTCTAAATTGACAGGGCCATTAGCCATTGTGATGGGGGCTGAAGGGGATGGCATGCGTCGCCTGACTCGTGAAACCTGCGACGATTTGATAAAGATTCCAATGGCGGGTAGTGTTTCTAGCCTAAACGTATCCGTAGCGTCAGGCATTTGCTTATTTGAAGCGGTGCGCCAAAGACTGGGTCGATAGATACTAAATACAATGAAAGAGAAGGGTCGGTTTTCCGGCCCTTTATCTTACCAGCCAGTGTCTAGGGTTCTGAGTTTTACTGTTGCGGCGAATTTCGAAGTAGAGGGATGCTTGCGGTTGTCCACCAGTATCACCAGCTAAAGCAATGGTTTCCCCTGATGCGACTTTATCACCTTCTTTTTTCATTAGGCTCTGATTGAAACCGTATAGCGTCATATCTCCCTTGCCGTGGTCGAGAAGCACAACAAGGCCGTAACCGCGCAAGTAATCGGCAAATACCACGGTACCTGAATAAACCGCTTTTACCGCTTGCCCATAGTTTGCGTCGATAACAATGCCCTTCCAACTCAACTGACCGGTTTGATTACTACCGTAGCTGTGCATGACTTTGCCTTTTACAGGCCAAGGAAGACGGCCTTTTTTCTTAGCTAGCCCATCCATAGGAATATTGTTGCGTTTCGCCGCTTTGGCGATTTCAGCTTTTAGGCGAGTCTCATTTCGTTGCAGTTCAGAAAGGTATACCTTGTCGTTGGATATACTTTTTTTAATTTTCCCAACCGTGCCTTTGCGATCTTTTCGAGTTTTAGATAGCTGATTGAGTTTGTTGTTTTGCTGGTCGAGTAAACGGGTGATCTGTTGCTTTTCAAGTTGCAGTTGCTCTCGACTGTGGTCGAGGTCGGCCTTTGTTTTGTTCAGCGCCTCTATGGTTTGTGTTCTTTGCTTGGCAAGGTGTTGGAAGTACTGGCTAATGCGATCTTCCTCGACGCCATTGTTAAGGATATTAGTTGAAGACTTCGCCCTTTGGGTAACGTAGTAGGTTTGCAATAGCTCTTCGAGCTTGTCACTTTGAAGCTTGCGCGTTTCTTCTAAAACGCTAATGCGAGTTTCTAAATCACCGATGTTTTTATTGGTTCTCTTTAGTTCGGTCTTGGTTTCGCGAATATCTTTGTTAATGGCGCTGATCGACATCTCTTGGTTTTTAAGAGATTTTTGCAAATCGTCTAGCTTTTTTTTCTGGCTGGTAAGGGATTGTTGTTGGCGGGATATTTCACCTTTAACGCCTTTGAGTTCAGCCTTGGAGTCTGCATTAACACAACTAGACCACGCAAGCCCAAGAGCGAGTAAAATAGCTAGTGGTTTTTGAATCTTTGAACCTTTGCGAAAACAAGCGCAGACCATTGTGGGGGCACAATCCTAAATAATTGAAGAACAAACAGTATACTCAACTCACTATAAGATGCGAGATGCAGAAATCAAATAATCTATAAAGATTTTCCCCATATTTTGAAAGGCTGAAAACAAAAAAAAGCCCAGACCTAAGTCTGAGCTTTTTTGTCCTTTGTATGATTAATTACTTAACCAATACTTTACCTGACATTTCTGCTGGGATTTCAATATCAGCAAGAGACAGCATTGTTGGTGCTAGGTCAGAAAGCTTACCGCCTTCTACAAACTCAACAGCTTTAGGTCCAACGTAGGCTAGTGGAACTGGTAGGTTGGTGTGAGCAGTGTGTGTACCGCCTGTCGCTGGGTCTACCATCATTTCAGCATTGCCGTGGTCTGCAGTGATTAGCGCTTGACCACCGACTTCGTTGATCGCTTCAACAACACGGCCAACACAAGTATCGATAGCAACAATAGCCTGCTCAGCAGCTTCGTACACACCAGTGTGACCAACCATGTCTGGGTTAGGGTAGTTACAGATGATAGTGTCGTACTTACCAGACTTGATTGCTGCAACAAACTTGTCAGTAAGCTCTTCAGAGCTCATTTCTGGCTGTAGATCGTAAGTCGCTACTTTAGGAGAAGCCACTAGTTGGCGATCTTCGCCTTCAAACTCAGTTTCAACACCGCCGTTAAAGAAGAAAGTCACGTGAGCGTACTTCTCGGTTTCAGACATGCGCAGCTGGGTTTTACCTTGCTTAGATAGCCACTCACCGTAAGTGTTTTCAAGTGAAGCTGGTGGGAAAGCAATAGACAGAGGAATATCCGCTGCATACTGAGTTAGCATAACAAAGTTGATTGCAGGGAAAGATTCACGTTCGAAACCAGCAAAATCAGTAACAAATGCACGAGTGATTTGACGAGCACGGTCAGCGCGGTAGTTCATAAAGATAACAGCATCGCCATCTACGATAGCTGCTGACTCTTGACCTTCTGCTTGGATTGCCGTTGCTTTTACAAACTCGTCGTTTTCGTCGCGAGCGTATGCTGCTTCTAGACCTTCAACCGCTGATGCAGCAGTAAACTCACCTTTACCTAGAGTAAGTAGGTCGTAAGCAACTTGAACGCGATCCCAGTTGTTGTCGCGATCCATAGCGTAGTAACGACCAACTAGAGAAGCCACGCGGCCTTTGCCTAGTTTTGCGAATAGCTCATCAAAGCGTTTTAGTGAGTTTTCTGCACTACGCGGTGGCGTGTCACGGCCATCAAGGAAGCAGTGTACGTAGATTTTTTCTGCGCCACGAGCTGCCGCCATTTCTACTGCTGCGTAGATGTGATCTTCGTGAGAGTGAACACCGCCCGGAGACATAAGACCCATTAGGTGAACCGCTTTACCAGCCTTGATAGCTTTGTCCATTGCTTCAACGATTGCTGGAGTTTCAGTGAACTCACCGTCAGCGATAGATTTTGTAATACGAGTAAGGTCTTGGTAAACCACACGACCTGCACCGATATTGGTGTGGCCTACTTCTGAGTTACCCATTTGACCTTCAGGTAGACCAACGTCTAGACCAGAAGCTGAGATAAGCGTGTTAGGGTTATTAGCAAACAATGCATCTAGGTTAGGCTTTTTAGCGTTTGCGATTGCGTTGTGTGCTGTGTCCTCGCGGTGTCCGTAACCGTCAAGGATAACTAGAGCCAATGGCTTCTTAGCAGACATAGATATGACCTCGTCAAATTTTCTGAAACTCTTGGTCTTAAGACCTTGAAACAAAACTAGCGTAATTTTACTACACTTTTTAATCAAAACTGTAGGTTAAGATCAAATATTGTTGCCAATTTCGTGTTGTTATCTTTCAACAGGATTAAAAATTGTGTAGCACGTATCTTAAGACTAATACACTTTGTCGCTTTATTTTTACTCATTGAAGCGAAGAAATCTAGATGATAATAACTATCAGTTAGATAGGCACTAAACGATTGACTACTTGGGCAGAAAGAGTATTAGCTAACGAGAATCGCCGTTCCAGCGACCGCCACTATTGCACCTAACCATGCGTAAAAGTTGGGCCTTTGCTTGGTATATAGCCATAAAATAGGCAGCAACATAATAGGCGTAGTCGATGATAAAAGTGCGACCATGCCGACATTCCCCTCTTGGAGAGCGTAGAGAATAAGAGTCATACCAACAGCCATTGCGAGTAATCCGTTGACCGCCGTGATTGAGAAAATCTCCCAGTTCATTCGTTGGGTGGCCTTGGCGACTTTCACTCCAGTAAGCAGCAGGGCAAAGTGTGCAATAAAGGCGGTAATCATTCGGATTGCAGAAGCGGCAACGGGGTCAATACTGGTTTGCATAATCGGTTTGGCAATAATCCCCCCAAGTGCTTGGCAGAGAGCGGCGGTTAAACCCAACGCGACGCCAATCCAAATATTTCCTTTGACCGTTTCTAATACATTATTTGACTGACCTCTTCTACCGAAAAAGATGGCCATTACGACACCGGAGAATACTAGGCTTGAGCCAATAAACTCCATAGTGGTCATATGTTCACTAAAGAGAAAGTAACCTAACACGGCCGAAAAAACCGCGTGGCAGGAAAACAATAGTCCAGCTTGCCTTGGTCCCATGCGATTAAGGCAGGCAAAGAGTGCAGTGTCACCGATAAAAATACCAATGAGACCCGACAACATCATCGCTGAGATAGAAGAGACTTCTACCGTTGCCCAACCGCCCGTATAGAGAGCCATACTGGACAAAATGACGGATGTACACCCCATACGCCATCGGCTATAGGCGAACGAACCAAGGTGGTGTGAAGGTTTTACCGAAAGTAGACTGGCGATTGCCCAGAGAAAAGCGGCAGCTAAGGCCAGCCATTCAAAACCCATGAGAATCATCCTTCATAAAGCTGGTTTTGCGAGGCTGACCAATATGCATCAAAACAGTATAGATTCAAAGCACCTTGTGTATGTAATGGAATGGTTTAGCCCATTAGTGTCTAGCTACAAGGTACTTGTTCACCTAACCGAGTTACACTTTAAAGCGGCTGACTTCATCTCTCATTGCAGAGGCGGATTCAAACATACTTTGTGTACCTTCACTGCTTTCCAGCGCTTGTGAAGAGAGCATATCTGACGCTTCTTTGATGCCTTGAGTATTGCGACTGATATCTTCACTCACCGCCCTTTGTTCTTCAGCGGCGCTGGCTATTTGCATTGCCATCTGATTGATTTCGTCAATCGCATCGGTGATCTGACCAAGACTTTGAAACGCTTCTTCTGCATAGTTGACACTGGTATCCGCCAAAGAGGTACTTGACTGCATACTGTTTACCGCTTGCTTAGTGTTACTTTGCAAGGTTTCGATCATGGTACGGATCTCTTCCGTTGAACCGTGGGTACGTTGGCTTAGAACTCGCACTTCGTCTGCAACCACCGCAAAGCCTCTGCCTTGCTCGCCAGCTCTAGCGGCTTCAATAGCGGCGTTGAGAGCGAGAAGGTTTGTCTGTTCAGCGATCTCCTGAATAGTAGAAAGGATCTGATTAATACTTTGTGTATTGCTTTCAAGTTCAGCGATAACTCTAGCGGCATCGGAGACCTGTTCAGCGAGCTTGGTAATGGCTTCGCGATTTTTTTGAATGACTTCTTGTCCATCTTGACAAGCTGCGGACGAACTTTGAGAAGCGTTGGCGGTGAGTTCGGCGTGATTGGCTACTTCGCCAGCGGTTGCAGACATCTGATGAATGGCTGTCGCGATCTGGTTCACTTCGTTTTGTTGTTGCTCCACTTGTTCAGTCGATTGACTAGATAGCTGGTTTGCGCTGTTTGCTTGACTGGACAGTTGCTCACTGTGATCAATTACCTCTTTAATCATGGCTTGCATCTGAGCGAGGAACACATTCATTTTTTCAGCGAGAACACCGATTTCGTCCATGCGTTCGATTTGAATGCGTTGGGTTAAATCCCCTTTGCCTTCAGACAGCTCAGTGAGAGCATTGCCCAATGTATTGAGAGGCTGAAATAGACGAGTAATTACCCATGTACTGACGGAAGCAATAATAATGTACAGCAGAACCGAAGCGATAGCGGTAAACTGAATTTGGTCATCAACGGATTGGTAAGCCATCTCTTTATTAACCATGAGAAGTAGTGACCAATCGGTATTGGGAACTTGGCTACTGAAAACCAACTTTTCGCCAAGTTCCGGCCAATTGACGGAGGTCAGTTGTTCAGCCTTTTGAATGTCGGTGACTTTTTGTGGGGTGAGCTCTGGATTTAAAGATGACAGTGGTTGCTGTACTTTCTCTGCATCGTGGTAGGCGACGATGTTGTTACTACCGTCGATTAACACTGCAAATCCCTCGTTGCCTAGGTGAACGCCTATCACCTCTTCCACGATATCGGTAACGGGTAAATCCGCGGCTAGTACGCCTTTCAACGACCCAGAAAACGATTTGGCAAAACTGACGACAATACTTCCATCAAAGTCTTGGTAGGGCTCAGTGATCACGAGGTTGGTCTCGTTAATGGCGTCTTGATACCAAGGTCGTGTGCGAGGATCGTAATCCGCGGGCCAGTCTTCGGTTGGATCACCGTAGGCAATAGAACCATCTTCAAAGCCAGCATACACTGATAAGAACTTACCTGCGTTTTTGGTGAGTAGCATTTCGCGCTCTGGATCATTTGCAGTTAGGATCGCTTTCTCATTTGCCAACATCATTTCGGCTCGAATACCAAACCAATCACTAATGTACCGCGAGGTCGCTTGACCCACGTTTTCCATTTCACTGGTTATAGCAGCGGTGGTTTCCGCTTTGAGTTGACTCACTGAAATATAGGCTTGAACACCGCTAACGATTGCGATAATGACTGCAATAGCGATTTGAATTTTGAATTTAATGGTATGTCTCATTCTCTTTCCTTAATGCTAAGAAAAAGCACGGCATGTGCGGACTTACTCGTATTATTTGGAGCATTTCGCTGTAAACAGAATGAAATGCAGTAAGAGAAACTGTCGGAATAGGGTGTGACAGTTAATGATAGAATGCTATAAGAAATGCAAAGGTATAAATATGATCTACATATCTATTCAGTAACTGGTTAAGTGCCTAAAGTCAAAAATTAGGCACTTCTGTGAGGAATTGTGATTTGATGCCAACAATTAGTTTGTGCCGTTTCAGGTGAGAATCATCAAAGCTAGATAGACAATGATTAAGCCAATAATCCCCATTATGACCCCTGTTTTGGCCATGTCTTTACTCTCAATTAACCCCGTAGAGTAAGCTAGGAATTAGGCGGCGTAGAGACGGGTAAAATCATACCCAATGAAGCGGAAAAGGCGACGACAATAAGCAAACCTTTAAGTCCCCCAATGGCTGACAGGCTCTCCATCGACGCACCTATTGCAGCTGCGATTGGCATAAGCAAGTTAGCTGTTGCAGTATTGGACATAAAGTTCGCCATTAGCCAGCAAACAATAGACAGTGTTATTACAACGGCAAACGGCGACAGTGACTCGTAATCGATGGCGTGTGCTAAGGCTGAAGCTAGGCCTGTTTTGTCCAATCCTATGCCGATAGCAATACCACCAGCAACCAACCAAAGTACGTCCCAGTTGATCTGTTTAAGTTCTGGTTTACCCATAATTCCAGTCAGTGTAAAAACGGCAAGCGGCAGTATCGCAACTACATAGGTATTCATTCCGTGTAACTTGGTTGTCATCCACAAAACGATGGTTGCAGCGAAAGTTATGTAGACGACAACAGCTCGCCAATTGCGCTGAAAGCGCCCATCTAGTTTTAGCTGCATGGCGTCTTGTGTTGAAGGGAACAGCTTTTGAAGTAAAAACCAAGCAATGGTGAGCTGGACGATGACAAAGGGCAGACCCATCATCATCCAAGTTAAGAAATCGATGCTATTTTCACCGGTGAGATACTGTAAGGCGATGGCGTTTGGCGGTGTACCGATCGGCGTAGCTATACCGCCGGTGTTTGCGGCGATGGGAATACACAATACCAAGGCTTTTATTCCCAAATCACCTCGCGGTGCAGAAGCGACAATAGGCCCGAGTAACGCTAACATCATCACCGTGGTTGCCGTGTTGGACATAAACATCGAGAAAACGGCAGTAATCAACATCAAACCTAGCATTATAAATTTGGGTTGATGCCCAAAGGGTTTGAGAAGCACTCGCGCTAAGTTGTTGTCTAACTCGTATTTAGAAGCGGCTATGGCTAAGGCAAATCCACCCATAAAAAGAATAATAATAGGGGAGGAAAAGGCACTAAAAATGTCAGTGTACTTCATAAGATCTCCCAGCTCGTGTCCTGCTGGGGGAGTCCTAAACCAATGCATTCCCTTGTCGGAAATCATGATGAGCTCAAGCGCGATGATCAAGATAGAAGTGGCGAATACGGGTACGGGCTCTAACACCCAAAGCAATGCCGCAAGTAAAAAGATCGCCAATAATCGATGTTGAATCAATGTCAGGTCATCGATAGGGATCAGGTCGATAGGCATAAACAAAATGCCAACAGGTACGCCAAAGCAAATCAACAGCTTAATGATAGTAGTGAGTTTATTTGACATGTACATTTCCGTTGCCTGACCACGATTAAGTTAGATTAATCCAAAAGAGGTATTAAGGTCTTAGATCCTGTTTAAATTTTTGAATTTAAGAATAAATGGATAGCAAGCATTTGTTATGGGTCAAAAAAAAGCTCCCGAATGGGAGCTTTTCAATTTGACTGTTTTTATGCTTCGTCTTTGCGGTGCGCGTATGGGGTGCCCATCACAGTGGTTTCGCTTAACTGCATGCTGCCATCAAATGTGATTTGGCCTTTTGCAAACAGGTTAATCACTGTTGAGCCAAGTTTAAATCGACCCATCTCTTCCCCTTTCTTCAGCACGACGGCTTTATCACCTTCCGCTGGGTAGTCCCAACGGTAAACCGTATTGCCAGTTGGGGGCGTGACAGTGCCCGCCCAAATCAGTTCAATGCTACCAACAATCGTTGCGCCCACAAGAACTTGAGCGACAGGACCAAACTCAGTGTCAAAAATACACACCACGCGCTCATTTCGCGCAAATAAGTTAGGCACATTTTCTGCGGTTAACGGGTTAACAGAGAACAAGTCGCCAGGTACATAAATCATCTGACGAAGCACACCATCACACGGCATATGTACGCGGTGATAATCGCGAGGAGAAAGGTAAAGTGTGGCAAATTCACCTTCAGAAAACTCATTGGCTAATGATTCATCGCCGCCAAGTAGTTCTTGGGCTGAGAAATCGTGCCCTTTAGCTTGAATCAACTTACCATCGTTAATTGGACCAAATTGGCTAACGCATGCGTCTGCTGGGTGAACGATAACCGTTTCACCTTCTGCAATGGGTCTTGCGCCTTCTTTTAACTCACGAACAAAAAACTCGTTGAATGTTTTAAAGTGTTTAGGATCTGAGTGAAGTGCTTCGCTCATATTCACTTTGTACTGTTTAATAAACCAACGAATGATAGCAGTAGTAAGGCCGCCAGCTTTTGCTGAAGCCAGTTTTCCAACTAAACGTGTTAGAGCGTGCTGCGGGATCCAGTATTGCAGCCCGACTTTAAATTTATCCATTGTCTAATTTCCAATCGTGAATTTGCCTTTAGGGCGCTGAATATTAATTCTATTTTGCCTCAAAGTCAGTAAAGATGTACACCTGAGTTAACGGTTAAGTAAAGCAAATGTTTCAGTGTAAGTTATAAGTCCGCTTTTTTGTTGCGAGAGAACTGACGATTGGCTTTCACTTCCTGCATACTTTCGAGAATTCGGTGATAGTTTTCAAAGCGTATTTCGCTGATCTCACCTTTTTCAACTGCTTCTCTTAAAAGGCAGCCCGGATCATCTAGGTGCTTGCAGTCTCTGAACTTACAACCTCCAAGGTAGGGGCGAAATTCAATAAAAGATTCGGTAACTTGTTCGGCGTCTAAGTGCCAAAGTCCAAACTCTCGGACTCCGGGAGAGTCAATTAAATCGCCACCAGTAGGGATATGATATAAACGGGCGGCCGTTGTTGTGTGTTGTCCCAAGCCAGAGTTTTCGGACACCGCCCCCTCTTCAATATTGAGTTCTGGCATAAGGGCATTGACTAGGCTCGATTTTCCAACCCCAGACTGCCCGACAAAGATGTTGATCTTGTCGCCGAGTTCCGCTTCCAAATCGTCGATACCTTCCCCCGACTCTTTACTGACCAAGAGGACCTTATAGCCAATTCGAACGTACTCAACCAGCCAGTCTTGGTACAACTCAAGTTGCTCGTCATCCAGTAAATCGATTTTGTTCAATACGATTAAAGGCGCTATTTTTAACGTCTCTGCTGCGACTAAGTATCGGTCAATGATGTTAAGTGACAGCTCAGGTAACACTGATGAGACAATTACCATCTGGTCTACATTAGCGGCTACTGGTTTTAGGCCGTCGTAATAGTCAGGTCGGGTAAGTACAGACGTTCTTGGTTCGACTGCCTCGACTACGCCCGAAATGCCGGCCATGGATTCAAGACCTGCTCTCCATGTCACTCGGTCACCAGAAACCAAAGTTTCGATACCACGGCGTAGATTACAGCGATGGATCTCTTTGCTTTCATGATCCTCGATATCGGCATGCTGCCCAAAGCGAGTGATGACCAAGCCTTGTTTTACAGAGCCCAGCATAGATTCGTCCCATTGAACGGACTCTTCTTTTTCAAGTTTTCGCTTTTGGTTGTGTCTGACTCGACGTACTTGACCTTTGGTCAGCTTTTTCTTTTTTGCCACAGTGATCTACTTATAACTCTATACTTTTGATTTAAGTCGGAACGATAACTACGCAGTGTAGTTCAAAACTATCTTGGGTATCCGAATTTGGGTATAGTACCTTTTTTGCAGACAAACAAATAGGCAAGCTTTTATGTCCTTTAGCGATCAAAATTTGATTTGGATTGATCTCGAGATGACCGGACTGGAACCGGAAACGCACAAAATCATTGAAATAGCGACAATTGTTACCGATGCCCAGCTAAATATTCTCGCTGAAGGACCTGTACTGGCGATCAGCCAACCTCAACAAGAACTGGATAAAATGGATGAGTGGTGTACAACGACTCACACTGCAAGTGGATTGGTTGAACGAGTGCAAAATAGTGCGGTGACGCAACACGAAGCAGTACAGCAAACGATTGAGTTTTTGGAACAGTGGGTGCCTAAAGGGGCGTCGCCTATTTGCGGTAATAGCATAGGCCAAGATCGTCGATTCTTATACAAACACATGCCAGAGCTAGAAGCGTATTTTCACTATCGCTATATTGATGTAAGTACCCTGAAAGAGCTCTGCCGCCGCTGGAAACCAGAAGTGTTGGGACAGTTCTCTAAAAAAGGAACGCATCTAGCCCTTGATGATATTCGCGAATCAATTGCTGAGCTAAAGTTTTATCGCGAAAACATAATGAATATTTAACAGACTTAAACAGAAAAGCACCGTTGGGTGCTTTTTTTATGGAACAGGTAGAAAGGCCATCTGAGCGACACCTTGAACAACTTTTGTTATCCCTCGGTCCGTTTTATCTGAGACAATTAAAGCCATGTTATCTTGCACTTGAGTCATTTTAGCGAAGATCCTATCGAAGCTAATATCGTAACCGTCTTCGCGGAACTCATTTGTCAGGATCAGCAGCTCACCTTGTTCATTTCTGCGGTGATATAGTCGCCATACAAAAATTTCTATATTGCGAGCGCTATTGTATAAAGCCTGCTCGTCTAGGGAGTCCAACATGAAGAACTCCTGCTGGTAATTGTATGAGCGGCGCAACATTTCAGTTAATCCTGCTATGGCAGCAAAAACACGATCGCCTTGGTACTCTTCCTCAAAACTTAAAAGAATCGCATCAACGCCGGACTTGCCATCCAGTTCGTCAAAAATAAGAGGAGGTAGTTCAAGTTTCCCTGGTTCTCCAAAGATCTCCAGCATTCTAGCTTCAACGGTTTTACCGTTGGCTTTGGCTAGCTCTCTAGGATTGCGTACATAGAGTTTACGTGTCAGTTTTTCAAGTAGAGCTTTCTGTTGGCGAGCGTGGATATCAGTTACAAAGTCGATATCGCTTTTGCCTAAGTTGCGAACGGGTTTAGGGACAGACTCACACCCAGTAAGTGTCATGATGGTTAACAAAGAGAGGACTAACCAGCGATGTAACGATTTCATTCCTTTCACTTACTTTCCTTAGATAGCGAATACAGTTCTTTACTTGTGAACCATCACAGGAACTCTGTTATATAGAAAAGCTGAAGGTCAGGCTAGAACTGCTTGTTTTTCATATAGAGATTACAGGCTTAGCTCTCATTTCAATCAATAACGTGACTCAGCAAAGATTGAGTTCCCTCTTTCCAGTGGGATAAATTTTTGTTCAGTTTGGAAAATTGAACTAATTTGCCATTCTGTATATTAAATCTTCGAACTTTATTGGTTTTGTGTGCTTTTTCATCAAACAGAAAAAAAAGGCCTTTTTTTCCTTGAAGGACTTGCATCACAAAAAAATGCTCTTATAATTCGCAGCCCTAAACGACGGAAACGTTGTGAG
>NZ_LJJE01000033.1 GCF_001854765.1 Vibrio sonorensis
ATAATACGCACTTTTAGATGATTCTAATTCGCTGATTTAGCGCCACTTATTACAAGTCACCAGTGACGCTCATCATAAGTTACGGTTTAATGTTAGTTACCAATGCGGATTTCTGGATGACAGTCGAACGCGGCTACTACACTTGCTTTGCCTCGCAAGCTTAAGTCATCTTTCAGCTTCACAGCCTTCTTATATTTCTTAAGCTTGAGCGCCATATCTGGATAGATAACCCATTCTTTAGATAGCGTGTTGGGTGTTTCTCGGTATTTCCATAAGAAGTCATCTTGCAGTGGATTCCAAATTAACCAGCCCAAGAACTTTGCATTCATTGGGATTTCACAACGCTGTTTGATTTCCGTTAAGCTTGGTTCTTTCATCGTCTATATCCATTAGTTAATGCGCCAGCGCATACACCGATACGTCGGCCGAAGTGATTATCAAGAGCCTCGCATAGCTCATCCAAGTGCATTGCCATCATTGGTGCTGATGGCCCGTTTTTGTCATAGAAGATCACAACCGCGTCTTCGACTTTGTTTTTTGAGTCTGGTGCATCTCGTTGTAACACTGAGATACGTTTCACCATGTCATACGGTAGTAAGTTTCTGGGGATTGGTGGATTGGATTTATCTTTACACTGTTTCTTGAGACCTAATTTTTTCGCGTAATAACTGATGGTCGCTGGATTGCGGTTCAGCTTTTTAGCACAACCATTAGCCCCAAGTATCCAGTAGTCGCGCTTGAGCTGCTGCTCTTGCTTTAAGCTCAGGTTTTTACAACGGCTTAAGCTCATGTTTCTGATTTGACCTTTTATAGAGTCCAGCGTTCGGTCTAACTCAAGAGCGATTTCTTCTAGAGGTCGACCTTTATGGAAGAGATTTTTAAGCCGTTTTCTATCGATATCAGTCCAGCGTTTTAGGATCTTTTTAGCTTCACTGGACTCAGTTATCGGTCGGTATGGGCGGACTAGTAAATCCGCGAAACTGCATTCACTGACGTTTTGCATGGATGCCCCCTAGCCTTTATTTTTCTTCGATTGGGGCAATAAGCAAGCCAAAGCGTTTTAACTCAAGAGAACCATACTGATTAATAATAAAGCTAGAGGGATGTATGGTATAAAGTCCGGTGACATAAGCTGGTTGCCCCTTTTCTAACTGAAGTTTCATTTCAACTGGGAACTTACCCCCTAAGTGTGCGTAAGCAACTTGTTCATAGATTTCCCTTGCGGGTTTGTCGTCTTTAGCTGGGATACTACGAGTTTCGATGTGTTCATTTTCTTTGAAGATTTCTATTTTTAACATGTGATTACCCTTGGTTTTCATAGACACCCGTTCTATATATGTGCCTAGCATGCTGCGCATACCAGGCACACACATAGAACTAGGCAGAGAGTCGAACTACATTGTCCTCACCGTAACCATACATCTTGGAGATATGGCCAACTTGAGGCTCAACATAGTCTTCTGGATGCTGCTGAGAGAAGTCGATTTCAATCACTTGAAGTAGAGGAACAACGTTGTCTCTAGCATCACCTTGCAGGTTTTGAAGCTGTGCTTTTGAGAAGCCTACAGCTAATAAGGCGTTGAGCTGACGAGAGAATGTAGCTCTAGAAGTAAATGACTGATACACCGCTTGATAACCATCAGAGACAAGAGAGCGATAGAAGCGGAACAACTTATCAGCTTTTGCATAGGAGACATTGCCTTTAGGCGTGTAACGATAGTAGGTTTGTTTAAGTTTGTTATGTACTTCTTCATCATTAAAGATGTTCATGTGTTGCCCCTCTAATGCTTCAAGTAATGGTGTGAACGCTTTTTTCCATATATCTGCAATAAGATTTCGTCCGGTAGATTCGTATTTTTCTTGGTAGTCGATAGCGTCAAATAAGTTTTTGGGTATTTCTAATGTGTCTAGGTATCTGCGGTGCGCTCCGGCTTCGAAGCGAACTAAGTATCTGGCGTAGTTGATCAATTTTGGATCAGACATTACATCGATAACACGATCATAAGAACGGTCTCCCTTCTCTTGTAATGCCTTTAAGTCTTTAAGTTGTCTTTGGAACTCAAAACCTTTTAGGTAAGCTTTTCGGTCGCAGTGACGAGAGTTTTTGTTGAAGTAAACGGTTGTTTCATGGTCGTTTCGTACCGCAGTTCTCATCTGCTTGTTAGAGACATTTTTTAGCTGCTGGATAACTTGTTTGGCCTGCAACTCTGTTTTGACCCGCGCCGAGTAAGTAGCATCGATAGCATCTAAGGTGGCCGCTTGAACATCTAACATATCGTAGACATCCGGATAGTTATTGTAGAATGCCATTAACATTTCTATAGCGCCGACCTTAATGCACGTCTGTCCATAGACATTGTGGCCTTGAAGGATTTTAGCCGGTGACGCTTTTAATTCGATGCAAGGAGAACGAAGTCGTGTTCCTTGGTAAATTTTGAATGCCATGCCAGTAAAGTGTGTTGGTAAAGACTCGAACGCATGGCGTAAATCCGCAACTTCATATTGATCATTCCCTACTTCGCCTGTAAAGAAGATCGTTTTCGCTTCTAGACCAACGCCACGACGAGAACACTCCTTAATATCAACATAAGAAACAGCTTCACCCGACTTCGCCTGATGCGTAGTCAGAGTAAACTCTGCTTTAAATGGTATCGATATTTTGAGTTTGTCAATCACTTCAAAAAAACCTGTCAAGAAATAAATATGATACTAAGGTGTATTTAAACTTAACCTAAAGTATGTTTGAGTAAATAGCAATACAAAAGTGGGTGTAAACTTAAACTAAAGGTGATTTTTTGATATGGACGACATAAACATGAGTATTGGTATAGTATTAAAACAACGCAGAATCGAACTAAATATCAAACAAGATGATTTGGCTGAACGCTTAGGTGTAACAGTGCAATCTGTAAGTAAGTGGGAGCGTGGTATTAACGAGCCAAAAGCTAGTCGTGTTAGTCAGTTAGCTAAAGAGTTAAAGCTAACTGAGAAAGAGATTTGCAGCGGCCAAGCAACATCAAAAAGTGAAATTGACGTACTGGACTTTATTAGCTTTATCGACAAATCGATGCATTCCATTCCAACAACTCAGTTTCTAGTCGAGCTGTATCATCATTTAGATGACAAAGTTGAGTTCATTGAAAGTATTAGATCTTTGGCAGGACAATCATCAATAAGCGATGAGATAAAGGACGATGCAAAGGCTTGGTTAGAAAGAGCTGACAGCGGAGCTATCACCTTTGATTCCGAAGAAGAAAAAAAACGTTTTTACGCCCAATTTCAAAAGATCCTTCAACAGTAGGCGTTTCAAAATGAAACAAGAGTACACTATTAAAGATAGTGTACCTTCACCACGAGCGAGCCATTTGTGAATGGCTCCTCCCCGACGAAACGGGGTCCCTCCATTCAAAATGCCCTGCTCTGGCCTGCTCCTCATTTCTCCTCGCAAGTCTAGCTCGTCGTCATTCGTTACTGGCCCAATAACAGACATAAAAAAGGCAGCCGAAGCTGCCGCGCGATTGACCAAGAGAACGCAAAAAGATTCACGGGCGCTTGGCGACTCATTTTTCACTCTACACGCAAGCGTATAGCAGTGAAAACCGAGTTAACTAGAATTAGCACCAACATAAAGAGCAAGCCAAGAAAAACCTATAACTCTCTCTAAAACTGTATGCTTAGGACGTAATAAAAACCAAGAGAAAATAACAGGTATAAAGATAATGCCTACCCATAGTAAAATAAGACTAACACCGCCAAGCTGAGACTTCTCAGGAACACTAGTCTCAACTGACTCAGGCTCTACACATTCGCTATTGTCCACTACTTTTTTATTAGTAGTTTTTTTTATGTTTACCGTAGAACCCTTAGCCCCCAAGGAAACACTTGATACGCCTTTTTGAGTAATATTGACTTTTACACCGGGAAGAACTTTAACACTACGCCTAAAAGAAAAGCCCATCTTGACTCCATATACCTTGTAGAAAAAAATAATATGAACCCAAGCTTATAACAATCTCTTTCACTAAACGAAAAAGAAATGCGTATTATGCGATTTATGTTACGGGCTTCAATTGAAAACCTAATCAAGTTCCTAACATGTACGGGGACAAGCCCCGACAATGAGTAACTCTCTCGACTACGGCCTTCTGCAATCAGGCTTTCAGCAAACCCTCAACATAATTCATAACC
>NZ_LJJE01000034.1 GCF_001854765.1 Vibrio sonorensis
CAATTGCTAATGAGTTCGGGGTACCGCGTGACGATGATTGGTTAGTGGAAGAGAAATCTTCTGCCAGCATCGATGAAGCAAAACTGCCTTCAGCAGGCGAGGAACCGACAGAAGCGGAAGAAGATGTATTAGCGCAAGAGGAATTAAAGCAAACCTCTCAACCAACTCAAGTAGAAGCGCAAGATGATAATGAAATCTCACCGTCTGAGTCGTTAACTGATGAAGAGCCTTTAGTTGCGCAAGATATTGAATCAGAGCCAGTGCCGCAAGCGGTTGAGCCAGCTCTAGAAGAAGTCGCTGAGCTAGATGATATCGACTTGCCTGAGTTTAGCGAAGATGACGCGCTGGCAGAATTTGGAGC
>NZ_LJJE01000035.1 GCF_001854765.1 Vibrio sonorensis
TTGGCGGAATTTGCAGCGGAGCCAGAGCCTCTACCTGATGCTGGGAAAGGGGAAGTTACGCCAAGTGAAGAAGAGCCGATCGCTATGTCGGAAACGGATCTTCTCAATGCTCTTGAAGAATCGGAAGTTGATGGGGAAGAAGATTTCCATTTAGATAACTTAGATATACCTTCTCTAGATGAAGTCTCTCCAGAAGAGGAGGCACATCGTCATTACGACGAAAAGGCGTTCGACGAACTTCTAGCCGATGAATCTCCTCAAGAAAGCGACTTTGAAATAGACACTCCAGATCAAGTGACTTCAGACAGTGCTGGTATGGACTTAGATGCCATGTTAGACGTCGGTGAAGACTGGAACGGCTTTAGTTTATCCGCAGAGCAACAGGCACAGATAACCGATGACATCCCAGAAGAAGAGCAGGGTATTTGGAGCAGTGATAATCTACCAGAGCAAGCTCAGGTCTTAGAAGAAAACTGGGAAGATCAAGAGAGCATTGCCGATCTGAAGTCCGGAGATCATGGTTACAGAACGATCGATGAACTGATGGCAGAGGTGGAAGCCGAAGAGGGTAAGCCATTCGATGAATCGGAAGAGGAACTGAATCTAGACGTCGGCCTAAATGACTTCCCCGATGTGATTGGTGATATAGGGGAAACCGATGTCGATGCCAATGCGGAAGCAGCAGGTAAGCTGGATCTAGCAAAAATCTATATGGAGATGAGCGACAAAGACGGTGCGATCAAGCTACTAGAAGAAGCGATTGTCGACGGTAGCGATGAGATTCGACGCGAAGCGAAAAGCTTAATTGATAAATTGAACGGACGTTAATATAAGCGTTATCGCTTAGGAAGGGGGCAGATGCCCCCTTATCTTTTTAAATGTAAACGGCTATACTTCTGCCCCCATTTTTGTAGAGAACGACTCAGATGAGAATCGCTTTAGGTATCGAATATAATGGCAGTGCTACTATGGATGGCAGCGCCAGAAAGAAGTCATCAGTGTGCAGGAAAAGTTGGAACGAGCACTGAGTGTGGTCGCCAATCATCCGGTTGAAGTGTTGTGTGCAGGGCGCACAGATGCTGGTGTACATGGTACTGGTCAAGTGGTCCATTTTGACACTACGTCTGAGCGTAAGATGGTAGCTTGGACAATGGGAGTAAATGCTAACTTACCGTCTGATATCGCTGTAAGGTGGGCTCACCCTGTTTCGGAAGAGTTTCACGCCAGATTTTCAGCAACGGCTAGGCGCTATCGCTATATTATTTTCAACAGTCCTCTGCGACCGGGTATTTTGTCGAATGGTGTGAGTCACTATCACGGCGAATTAGATCACGAACGCATGCATACAGCAGGGCAATACCTTTTAGGTGAGAATGATTTCACGTCTTTTAGAGCTGTTCATTGTCAGTCGCGCAGTCCGTGGCGTAACATAATGCACTTAAACGTGAGTCGTCACGGGCAGTACGTAGTTATTGATATTAAAGCGAATGCTTTTGTTTACCATATGGTGAGGAATATAACCGGCAGTCTTATTGCAGTAGGTCGTGGCGAGCAAGAACCAGAGTGGATTGAATGGCTGTTGGAAGCCAAAGACAGAAAATTAGCGGGAGCAACCGCTAAAGCGGAAGGACTCTATTTGGTCGATGTGGACTACCCTGAATCTTTTGAGCTTCCAAAAGGTGCGATCGGTCCTCTGTTTCTGCCAGATGAGTTGAACTAATCCTAGCTTAATTGTTCAAAAAATCAGTGCATTACCGCATGAGAGATAGGTACAAGAAATAGGTACAACCAGTTTTTTGTCCACAGCTGGCACTTTCTATGCTTTAATCCTCACGCGTAAATCCAGAATTTGTAACTTTCGCAGCCTGCGGAAGTGTTGATAGAAAAGGTCTTCCATGAGTTGGCTTGAAAAAATTTTAGAAAAAAGCAACATTGTAAGTTCACGCAAAGCGTCAATACCTGAAGGGGTGTGGACGAAGTGCCCAGTGTGTGGTCAGGTTCTCTATTACGCAGAGTTAGAGAGAAACCTAGAGGTATGCCCTAAGTGTAATCATCATATGCGTATGAAGGCGCGTCGTCGTCTTGAAACTTTCCTTGATGAAAACAACCGCACAGAACTAGCTGATGAGCTAGAGCCAATGGATAAACTGAAGTTTAAAGATTCGAAGCGTTATAAAGATCGAATCTCTGCGGCGCAAAAATCCAGCGGCGAAAAAGATGCTTTAGTTGTAATGAAAGGTGAATTGCTCGGTCTACCAATCGTTGCGTGTGCTTTCGAGTTCTCCTTTATGGGTGGCTCAATGGGTTCGGTTGTCGGTGCTCGTTTTGTTCGCGCTGTAGAAGCTGCTATCGAAAACAATAGTGCACTAATTTGCTTCTCGGCCAGTGGTGGCGCGCGAATGCAGGAGGCGTTAATGTCTCTTATGCAGATGGCAAAAACCAGTGCTGCATTGGCTCGTTTATCTGAAAAAGGTCTACCTTTTATTTCGGTGTTAACTGACCCGACTATGGGTGGTGTTTCGGCAAGTTTAGCTATGCTTGGCGATATAAACATTGCTGAGCCTAAGGCATTGATTGGTTTTGCCGGTCGCCGAGTGATAGAGCAGACAGTACGTGAAGACCTACCTGAAGGCTTCCAACGCAGTGAGTTCTTATTAGAACACGGTGCGATTGATATGATTGTTGACCGCCGTGAAATGCGTACACGCGTCGGCAGCATTGTCTCTAAACTTACTAATCAGCCATCTCCTCTTGTGGTATCGGTTAACGATTCTCCAAATGAAGAGGCATATTCTGTACCAGAAGCGGATGAAAAAGGGTAAAGTAGCACTAACGTAAAATTACCGTGATTCGGTTAGTTAGATGAATCAAAACCCAATTCCCCAAGCCACATCACCTCTCGCGATGTGGCTTGATTATTTAACCAACATCCATACCTCAGCTATCGATCTAGGACTTGAACGAGTTCAGGCGGTTGCTCAAAAAGCTCAACTGATAAAACCAGCCCCTACAGTCATTACCGTTGCTGGAACTAATGGCAAAGGTTCGACATGTGCTTTGATGGAAGCTATCTTGCTCGACGCTGGCTACTCAGTAGGTGTCTACAGTTCTCCACACCTAATTCGATACAATGAACGCGTTAGAATCAATGGCAAAGAGCTTTCAGATGAAAAGCACAGCCAAGCTTTTGACTTTATTGAAAATGCTCGTGGTGATATCAGCCTTAGTTTCTTTGAATATGGCACGTTAGCCGCTCTAAGGTTGTTCCAAACGGAAAACGTTCAAGTGGTTCTATTAGAAGTGGGGCTAGGCGGTCGTTTGGATGCGACGAATGTCGTTGACCACGACGTTTCAGTGATTACCAGCCTAGCTATCGACCACGTAGACTGGTTAGGTGATGATATCAATGTGATTGGCTATGAAAAAGCGGGGATCTATCGCAGCGATAAACCTGCTATTTGCGGGCAACCAAAGGCACCAGCGAGCGTTGCTGCACACGCTGATGATATTGGCGCACATCTTCATCAAGTTGGCATCCAGTTTGATTACAAGGTGACGGAAAATCAGCGTTGGTCTTGGCGCAGCGGCACATTCGCTTTAGATGATTTACCGCTGCCAAGTCTCCCCCTTGCTAATGCAGCGACTGCTCTAATGGCACTGGGTTGCTCTGAACTTGATATCAGTGATGTAAACATAGTAAAAGGTCTTGAGTCGGCTTCTCTTGCTGGCCGTATGCAAGTCATTGGCCACGGCCCGACAGTGGTGTTAGATGTTGCTCATAATCCCCATTCAGCCGAGTATTTGAAAGACGAAATCAAAACTCGTTACGGGAATCAGCGAGTTCATGTGGTGATTGCCATGCTGCACGACAAAGATATCAAATCGACGATAGACGCGCTGTCAGGGGTAGGGGACGTTTGGTATCCTGCCTCGCTAACCGGTGAACGAGCGGCGAAAGCCTCAGAACTGACCGCGTACCTACCCGATTACCAAGCAGAATTTGATAACCCTGTAGCCGCATTTGATGCCGCGATGACAAACGCCGATAAGGATGATGTCATTTTAGTCGTCGGTTCATTTCACACGGTAGGTGAAGTGTTATCGCATTGCGAAAAAGGAGAGTAAATGGCGAGTAAATTTCAAAGTCGCTTAGTGGGTACCATTATCCTTGTCTCAGTAGGAGTTATTGTACTGCCTGACATTTTGGATGGTAAGAAAAGCCACTATCGCGAAGAGATCGCGAGCATCCCTATAAAGCCTGAGCTGGAAAGTGAAATTGAACGATTTGAAGTGCTTGAACCAGTGGAAGACACGGTGGCATTGCCAGAATCTCCCGTTGAAGCCATCGTTGAAGAATCAACGTCACAGATAGCTGAAGTAGCTCCAACTGAGGCCGCTGATGCTCAGGCTTCCGATGTCGTCGAAGTAGAGGTTAAGCCCGTACCTGAACGCAACGAGTATCAGGAAAGCGCTTGGTTAATTCAACTTATGGCACTTAAAAATGCTGAAAATGCGAAAAACGTAGTTAAGGATCTACAGAAAAGGGGATATCAGGCTCATACTAAATTAGAAAACGGTTTTACCCGAGTAATCATAGGTCCCGATGTTTCAAAGAGTAAGTTGGAAAGACAGCTTATAGAACTTGAGAAAATTACCGGTTCCAAAGGTCGATTGCTCAAATTTAAACCACTTAATCCATAAGAAAACGTTTGCGTCAGCGTTTTTTCTGTTAAAATGCGCGCCAACTTAAGATGTTGAACTCATGAATTGGTTAGATATTGTCATTTTAAGTGTGATCGGCCTGTCGGCTTTGATCAGTTTAATTCGCGGTTTCGCGAAAGAAGCCATGTCATTGGTAATTTGGTGTGGAGCGTTTTTTATCGCCAGCCACTATTACTTAAAGTTAGCGGTTTATTTCACTAACATTCAAGACGACATGGTTCGAAACGGAGCGGCGATTGCAGCCTTATTTGTTGCTACGCTAATTGTAGGGGCCATTGTGAACTATGTGCTCGGACAATTAGTTCAAAAGACAGGGCTTTCAGGTACAGACCGTGTACTCGGGGTGGTTTTTGGAGCACTGCGAGGGGTCTTAATCGTATCTGCGGGTTTGTTCTTTATGGATGCATTTACTACCGCTAACTCTTCGGAGTGGTGGACTAGCTCTCAGTTAGTACCTGAGTTTAGTCGTGTGATTGCACCCTTTTTTGAGCACTTAAAGGCGACATCAAGTTTCTTATCTGGCGCGTTATAGCGCCAGCCATTGTCGAAAATCGAGGGTTAGGACATGTGTGGTATTGTTGGAATCGTTGGCACAACGCCTGTAAACCAGTCTATCTATGACGCATTAACGGTATTACAGCACCGTGGCCAAGATGCCGCTGGTATTTGTACCATAGAAAGCAATCGTTTTCGTCTGCGTAAGGCGAACGGATTGGTTAAAGATGTATTTGAAGCCAAACACATGCAGAGACTGCAAGGCACTGTTGGTATTGGTCACGCACGTTACCCTACAGCAGGTAGTTCAAGCGCTTCGGAAGCACAGCCGTTTTACGTGAACTCGCCTTTCGGTATTACCCTTGCTCACAACGGTAACTTAACAAACGCGGCAGATATTCGCGAAAAACTTGTTGAAAAAGATCGCCGTCACCTAAATACGACTTCTGACTCAGAAGTGTTGCTAAACGTATTGGCTCACGAAATTGATACGGTTAAAGGCAACGTAACTTCTGATGATGTTTTCCGCGCCGTGACAAATGTTCACCGCACAATCCGAGGAGCATACGCCGTTGTTGCTATGATTATCGGGCATGGTCTTATCGCATTCCGCGATCCAAATGGCATCCGTCCACTTTGTCTTGGCAAGCGTGAAGTAGATGGCCGCACTGAGTACATGGTTGCTTCTGAATCTGTAGCCTTAGATGCGGTTGGTTTTGACTTTGTTCGCGATGTTGCTCCGGGTGAAGCGGTATACGCGACGTTTGATGGTGAACTTCACACGCGCCAGTGCGCTGACAACCCATCTCTAAACCCATGTATTTTTGAGTTTGTATACTTTGCACGTCCAGATTCGTTTATCGACAAAATTTCTGTATACAGTGCTCGCGTAGAAATGGGCAAAAAACTAGGCCAACGCATTCGTGATGAGTTCGAAAACCTAGATATTGATGTGGTTATCCCCATTCCAGAAACATCGTGTGATATCGCTTTGCAAATAGCACAAGCTATTGAAAAACCATATCGTCAAGGCTTTGTAAAGAACCGTTATGTAGGCCGTACCTTTATCATGCCAGGTCAACAGCAACGCAAGAAGTCAGTGCGTCGCAAGTTGAATGCTATTCGCTCAGAGTTTAAAGACAAGAACGTGCTTTTGGTTGATGACTCTATCGTACGTGGAACCACATCAGAGCAGATCATTGAGATGGCTCGTGATTCTGGCGCGAAGAAGGTTTACATGGTTTCTGCAGCTCCTGAAATCCGCTTCCCGAACGTTTATGGTATCGATATGCCAAGTGCAAACGAACTAATCGCACACGGTCGCGACAACGAAGCTATTTGTAAACAGATTGGCGCTGATGAGCTTATCTTCCAGAAACTCGATGATCTCGTTGAAGCCGTAGGTTTAGGCAATACCGACATCACCAAGTTTGAAACGTCTGTTTTCAACGGCGAGTATGTGACTGGAGATATTGATCAAGAGTACTTGGATTTCATCGATTCATTGCGTAACGATGATGCAAAAGTACAACGCGAAATTAAGCAAGAGTTAGCTAACTTAGAGTTACACAACGAAGGTGCTTAACCGCAGTATCTAAAAAAGGGCTTCCAATGGAAGCCCTTTTTTTATGCGCGAGATTTAAATGTTTGAAAGAGGATAAAGAGTGCTGTTGCCGCAACTACAACGGAAGGGCCAGCAGGAGTATCAAAATGCCACGACATTGAGAGGCCGGAAAGGACGGCGACGGCACCGATTATTGATGCAAATAGCGCCATTTGCTCCGGACTACGAGCCAACTTTCTAGCAGTTGCAGCGGGAATGATTAATAGTGACGTCATAATAAGTGCACCTACAAACTTCATTCCAACTGCAATAAAAACGCCGACTAACAGCATTAAAACCAGCCTCATTAGGTCGACATTGTGTCCTTCAACAGCAGCCAACTCTTCATTTATCGTCGTCGAAAGTAGTGGACGCCAGAAGGCGAACAAAATTACGGCGACCAGAGCGACCCCTGCATAAATATAGAGAATGTCTTGCGGCGATACTGCTAACAAATCTCCGAACAGGTAACTCATCAAGTCGATACGCACATTGTCTAAGAAGCTCACGGTTATTAAACCTAGAGAGAGCGAACTGTGGGCAAGGATCCCTAATAAGGTATCTGTGGCTACAACTCGCTGCTTTTGCAATGTGACCAAAACGACAGCCAACGCTAAGCAGCATACCAGTAGGGCTAGGTACAGGTTCACATTTAACAGGAAACCTAACGCAAGCCCCATAAGTGAAGCGTGTGCTAAGGTGTCGCCAAAATAGGCCATGCGGCGCCATACAACAAACGAACCCAATGGACCCGCGATGGCGGCAATTCCTAATCCAGCGAGTATGGAAGGAAGTAAAAACTCAATCATGATGATGGTGACCGTGAGAGTGGTGACTGCAAGTATCCGCATCACCTTCAACGGCTTGTCCCGCCAAGTCGTGGTGATGGTGGTTATGTTGATGATGATAGAAGGCTAAGGACTCACTGCGCGCCTCGCCAAACAGGGCGATGTAATTTGGGTGTTGAGTAATGTCCGCCGGAGCGCCAGAACAACAAACGTGGTGATTTAAGCAAACGACGTCGTCGGTTTTAGCCATAACTAAGTGCAAGTCGTGGGACACCATAAATACCGCGCAATTGAAACGATGGCGTATCGTATCGATCAGGTCATATAGGTCGATTTGTCCTTGAACGTCAACGCCTTGAGCGGGTTCATCTAGCACTAAAAGATCTGGCCTTTGCAAAAGCGCTCTGGCCAACAAGACCCTTTGGTTTTCGCCACCTGACAAAGAGTGCATATTACTTTCTAACAGATGCTCTGCACCGACGAGCTTTAAGGCATCTAGTCTCTCTTGCTGGCTAAAGCGACCCGCTAAAGAAAGAAAACGAGAGACATTGAGTGGCAAGGTATCGTTGAGTTTGAGCTTTTGTGGCACATAACCGACCTTTAACCCTTTCGGCTTTTTGATGTTTCCTCGGAAGTCTGCTTGCAAACCAAGTAGGACTTTGACCAAGGTTGATTTACCAGCACCATTTGGACCAATCAGGGTGGTAATTTCTCCTCTTTTGATGGTTAAAGAGACATTATCTAAGACCTGACGTTCACCGAAACGAACACTAACTTTGTCTAGCTCCACTAACGGCATTTAAATAGAACTCATTTGCAATTAAATCTTGTTATAATGTAACATTCATCCCACTTTAAAGCCATATCAAAGCGTGCAAGGACTATGAAACGATTATTAACAGCCGGTCTTTTACTCAACTTGGCGGTATTTTCAGCCAATGCGGCGGACGTACTCACCTCGATTCGACCTATTCAAATGATCACAACTGAAATCACTAAAGGTGTTAGCCAGCCTGAGGTACTTCTTGGCACAAATACATCGCCTCATGATTACGCGCTTAAGCCATCGGATGTACGCCGTATCCAAGGCGCAGATTTGGTGATTTGGTTTGGTCGCGATTTAGAGCCTTTCTTAGAGAAGAGCTTAAGCAAACGCGATCGGGTATTGACCTTGAGTCAGGTTGATGGATTGGCATTGCGAGAGTTTGCCGAAGGTGGACACGACCACCATGATCATCACGGGCACGACCACGGCACTCATGACCCACATTTTTGGCTCGGTCATAAAACAGCCGTACAAGTTGCACAAGCTATAACAAAGGCAATGGCAGAACTGGACCCAAATAACCAGTTGGTTTATGAAGAAAACCTCAAACAGTTTGAAGCTGAAATGCAGTCACTTTCAGAAAAAATCACTAAGCAGTTAGCGCCAGTTAAATCGAAAGGTTACTACGTATTTCACGATGCCTATGCCTATTTTGAAGAAGACTACGGGTTAAACCAGTTGGGGCACTTCACGGTTAGTCCTGAGAGAAAACCCGGGGCAAAAACATTGATTAAGATCCGAAAAGCGTTGGCCGCAGAAGAAGCTACATGTGTGTTTAAAGAGCCTCAGTATACGCCAGCTGTAGTGCAGTCAGTGACTCGCGGTAGTAGTGCCAATATAGGTGAACTTGACCCTCTAGGTGCTTCGATCGAAGTTAAATCAGGCAGTTACTTTGTCTTCTTACAAAGTTTGGCAGATAGCTTCGAAACCTGCCTGAGTAAGTAACCGTACACTTTCCCGCCTAATTTTTACCTGAATCACAGAATCCATGTGATTCAGGTATTAAAAGTTTTGTTTTTTTGAGCTACCTATCAGTTAATCTTGTAAGATAATTAACTCTGCGAATTAATCTCGTAGACTTTGTTATGGGATAGTTACGTGATGTTTTAATGGGTAGCGATAAAAACACAATAACCTGCACCTCACATTTTCTCTCCTCAATAATCGTTTTAATTGGTTGTCAGACCGCTGGAATTTAAGTTTTGTATAGAACTTTTTGGGTTTGGTTGGCGCTGTTTTTCAGTCAACTGACCTGGGCTATGGATGACTCGCCTAAAGTATTTTATCCGTTGCCGACTCAATCTCAGGGCAAAGTATTCGCCGCCAAAAATCTGTTTTTGGCCAGCGAGGGCGGCCTTTGGATTCAAGATGTACGAAATCAGGTTCTTCTGTTTGATGGCACCAAGGTTCTACCCAGTGCAGGCTCACTGCTCCCCAATGACCACACCGAGGTTGTCTATCTTCAAGAAGCGTTTTGGTCGTTCATCGACAACGAGATTTATCGCACCTTGCCAAACCGAGAACGCGAACTGATCTTGAGCCTTAAACCGGGCACTGAGATTAGAAAGATCGGCACCTCTGGTGACTATGTTTGGGTTTCCGATGATGCCAACTTTTACACCTACCACGCGCTTACCGGACAGTTTGATTCCTACTCTTTGATGGAACTATACAAGTTCAACCAATCTACCGATTTTAAAATAAATGATGCAGCGTTCATTTTGTCTAAGTGGGTTCTTGCAACGAATGCGGGGGTTTATTTATCCGATGAAAACGGTTTTAGTCATGTAGAGGTATCGGGTAATCGATATGTTGAAAGGCTCTACTTTTCTGAACGCAGGCGTGAACTCTTAATCGGTGCTTTAGACAAGGTGCTCATTTTTAATGTAGAAGCACCGGGCCAACCGGTTACCCTGTTTGCGACTTCTCACGTGCTTTCTATAACCGAAACTGGCCAAGATTACTGGATAGGCACTGAAGATGGCCTCTACTTTTATTCATTTATGACTGGGGAGTTTCGAAGATTCGACGACGTATTAGTCGGAGGAAACAGTCTTTCTGGTGAGAAAATCTACGCACTTCTCAACGACGAAAGAGGCGGCGTATGGATAGCCACCGATAAAGGTATTCGCTACTACTCTCTGTTTAGCGAGAATTTTGTTCGAGTACCGTTACACAACCTCACCGGGGTGATGCGAAGTGATAAGCCTGAAAAACTTATCCCTCGAGAGTCACAAGAAGGCTATTGGATGATCACTAAAAGTGGTCTGTTTATCGTTGACCGTTATTACCAGAGGAAAGACCTTGTTTATAAAGGCAGAGTTAATGACGTTCTTGAAAGTGACGGGTATCTCTACATAGCAGTAACAGGAAAGGTCCTTAGAATTAAACTCTCTTTGGTGGGGCATCGCTTTGAAACGATAGGCCGAAATCGACAGGGTAACTCGGCGGAGTTTTTAGAAGCGGGGAGTAACGGCGTAATTTGGGGTATTGGGCGAGATAAGTTGTGGCGCTACGAACCGAAAGAAAATGCGGCGAAGCTTATTGGAAGCGATTGGATGCTTGACCAATATTTACCTGCAAAAGTAACGAGAACGGCATTAACTGAAGATGACATTCTTGTTATTGGTACTGAACACGGCACTTATATTGTTAAAGGCGACTTGGTTCGTTTTGTTGATGACAGTACCCAGTTTGGAAAAGTGTTCAGTATTTTGCCGATTAGCGATGACGAAGTTTGGGTCGCAGCGGCGTATGGCAGTTATCGCTTATCCACTAAATCTAGCTATGTCTATACCTTACCTATGGTTGACGCTCATATTAAACCTCAGTGTATGTTGATGGATGACAATGGCGTTTGGCTAACTTCCTCGGCGGGTTTGACGCATTATCAGTTGTCTGGAAGTATAGAAAACCACTTCGGTTATCCTTATGGATTAATAAATAACGAGTTTTTGTCTGGGATGTGCAGCAATGGCAGTAGTGCCAAGCCGTCAATTGTCTTGGGCTCAAAACACGGCCTTGTTTTAGCGGATACCTCTCAGCTGATCAGTAGCTACCTTCCTCAACCTAAGTTGGTATTTAGCCATATCAAAGCGAATCAACAACTCGTTTCTTTAGCTGGCTCTCACCGCGGGGTGCTCAATTTTAACTTTGGTGACTCTATTTCAGTACAGGTGGGAGTGCTTCCGTCATTGGACAACATGTCACTGGAATACAAGTTAGATCGCGAAGAGTCTTGGCAAGCTTTGGAAGGCAATCTTCTCACTATCGATCACGCCCTTCCGGGCAAGTACCAGCTGATTGTTAGGTTTGTGGAGAACGGCAAGCAAGTTGGTATGAAGAAATCCTTGTTCTTTTCGGTATTAGAACCTTGGTATCTCAGGTCTTATGCGGTCGTTGCGTACATATGTACTGCTGTTTTACTCGTTCTTATATTCGCTACTTGGCGATCTCGCCTAGTGGTTAAGTCTAACAGAAAACTCAAGGCCCAAGTCGCGTTAAAAACCAATCAACTGCGTCATCAAAGCCGAATATTACTGGCGAATAACAATCAGCTGCGCAAACAGATCCAAGTGCGACACATCTTATTTACTCAGTCGGTCCAATCTCTGCTAGACAAAATAAGTAGTAAGGGAGGCAGCGACGGGGAAATAAATCAGTGGCTTTCTGGTGAGCTTTCTATGTTGCTCAATATTCGCAGTGATAGTGGGCGAGGTGAGCCGGTTTATAACCTCTGCCTTGTCGTTCAGTCAGTGATAGATGGCTGGCAAGAAGAACTCACCAAGGCAGAAATGTCGGTAGACTTTGATTGCCACAACGATCAAGAACACTATGTACTGCTTGAGAGCTTTAATCTAGACGGTATCTTTAACTGGCTGTTTGACAGTGCGGTAAAGCGCGGTTTCAAAAATCAGATATTAACGATTCGAGTTGCTCGTCGTGGTGACAACGTAGTCTGTTCAATGTTTGATCTGGGAGAAAAGCCCACTCAGTTTATTGATGATGAAAACCCCATGTATCAAGAGTTGGTGAACATGGTGGAACAAAGCGGAGGTCAGTTGCACTGCCATACTTCGGATGAGCGCAATTTGGTAGAGTTGAGCTGGCCTGCGCGAAACGCGTTTAATGAAAGTACCGTCACTGAGCCGGAAAATCACGACAACCCGAAATCAGAAGAAGACCCTTGGTTAGACAAACTGAGTTCGTTGGTAAACCAGCACTATTCTGACTCAGAGTTCGGTACTTCTTCCGCCGCAAAAATGCTATATGTTTCTGAACGAAGTCTTCAACGACGAGTAAAAACCTTACTCAATAAGACGTTCAAAGAATATTTAAGTGAAGTTCGTCTGGATCACGCTTGTCGCAAGTTACTCGCCGGTGAGAAAGTGGCCGACGTAGCCTTTGATTGTGGATTTAACGACCCTTCCTATTTTAGTCAACGATTTAAGCACCGCTTCGGTGTCTCTCCAACGCAATTTGTCGAGCAAAGTGATAACGACGACAGTGAGTAGCTACACGCCCTAAATGAGCCTCAGAGCGTGAACAAGCGCTTTGCAGCATAGACTCCAGTGACAAGCCAATAACCCTTACAGCGCACAACCGATGACCTATCAATGGGGGATAACTCTTTAAGATAGTTAGAAGGTGTTGAACGCATATATGCGTAAAAGTGACCGCAAGCATACTCAATATCGATTGGGGAAAATACAGCACCGCTTAGGCGAGTATTTCTTGTGCATAAAGATGTGAAATCGTCGTTGAAAGAAAAGAGAACCTAGTGAGTCTAGATGTGTTGAAAAGAGTTTGATTTGTTTGCAAGTGGGACTAGAAAAAAAATATCGTGGTATAGCCGGGGGGACTATACCACGGGTGCCAATGACACCTTCGCTTGCTGCCGGAGTGGTGCAGGAATGCACCACCTCTGGAATTCGTTTGTCTAACAAGGTCATCCCCTGCCGACGTGGTTAACTATACGGTTAAAGACTTTTTTTATTTATAAAATTAACGACACTGTTACATGAAAAATCCGACACCAATTTTAAGTTATTGATTTAAATGGTTTTGTCTGGGGTGGTTTTTAAGGAAAAGTCAGCGCATTGTTAATTTGTGTGAATTTGGAACCGATGTTTTGACGTTTTTTACGTAAGCGTTTTTTACAAAAATGACGTTCAATTTGTGTGTTTAAGTCAAGATTTAGATGGAAGAGAAGTAAGGGTAATTGCCAATATTAACCTTTTTAACGTTGTGGCTAATAAAGTAAAAAATGGCGTAAGGATTTGGCTAGCTAAAGAGGGAATTTGGTTTTGTGCGTTGGTGAAAAATTAGAGCACGGAAGAATATTCAGATATAAAAAAGCCACCCTTTAGCAGACTAAAGGGTGGCTTTACTGCAAAAGAGTTACATGCGTTCTAGGGTATCAATACCTAGTAGTGCAAGACCTTGTTTAATTGTTTTAGCAGTAAGAGCAGCTAGTCGTAAGCGACTTTGCTTAATAGCAGCATCTTCGCTATTGAGGATAGGACAAGCTTCGTAGAAGCTAGAGAACTGGCCTGCTAGTTCAAATAGGTAACTACACATGATATGTGGTTGGCCTTCACGGGCTACAGCTTGTACTGCTTCTTCAAACTGAAGAAGTTTCGCTATTAGCGCTTTTTCCTTCTCTTCGCTTACTAGAATCTCACCTTCTAGAGAGTCCATAGCGATACCCGCTTTGGCAAAGATAGACGCAACGCGCGTGTAAGCATATTGCATGTATGGCGCTGTGTTACCTTCAAACGCAAGCATATTGTCCCAGTCAAACACGTAGTCAGTAGTTCGGTGCTTAGACAGATCTGCGTACTTCACAGCTGCCATCGCAACCGTGTTAGCGATTTTGCTTTTTTCTTCGCTATCGAGTTCTGGGTTCTTAGACTCAATCAGTTTAATTGCGCGCTCTTCAGCTTCGTCTAGAAGATCGGCAAGACGAACTGTACCGCCCGCGCGAGTCTTAAATGGACGACCATCTTTGCCCAGCATCATACCGAACGCATGGTGCTCAAGCGTGACTTCTTCAGGCACATAGCCCGCCTTGCGAACGATAGTCCATGCTTGCATTAGGTGCTGATGCTGACGAGAGTCGATAAAGTAGAGAACGCGATCCGCGCCAAGTGTTTCGTAGCGGTATTTTGCACATGCGATATCAGTTGTGGTGTAAAGGAAACCACCGTCGCGTTTTTGGATGATGACGCCCATAGGCTCGCCATCTTTGTTTTTGTACTCGTCAAGGAAAACAACTTGCGCGCCGTCGTCTTCTTGAGCCAACCCTTTTTCTTGAAGGTCAGCAACAATAGGAGGAAGCATATCGTTGTACATGCTTTCACCCATCACGTGCTCACGGGTTAGAGAAACATTTAGGCGGTCGTAGTTACGCTGGTTTTGAATCATAGTTACATCAACCAGCTTCTTCCACATCTCCGCGCAGTACTCATCACCACTTTGAAGTTTTACGACGTAGCTACGTGCGCGCTGTGCAAAGTCTTCGTCTTCATCGTAAAGCTTTTTCGACTCGCGGTAGAAAGCTTCCAGATCAGAAAGTTCCATAGAAACTTCGTCGTTCTCTTTTTGAACGCGTTCTAGGTTGGCGATAAGCATACCGAACTGTGTACCCCAGTCACCAATGTGGTTGGCGCGAATCACTTTGTGACCCAAGAACTCAAGGGTGCGAACAACAGCGTCACCAATGATGGTCGAGCGCAGATGACCAACGTGCATTTCTTTTGCAACGTTTGGCGCTGAATAGTCAGCAACAATGGTCTTCTGTTCTTCAGAAGCAACACCTAAACGAGGATCCGCTAAAGCTGAATCCGCCTGCTTCGCTAAAAACGCTTCAGACAGGAAGATATTAATAAAGCCCGGACCTGCGATTTCGGTTTTGCTCGCGATACCGTCTAGGTCGAGAACATCCAGCACTTTTTGTGCGAATTCGCGTGGATTGGTACCCAGTTTCTTGGCTACACCCATCACGCCATTTGCCTGATAGTCACCAAACTGAGGCTTCGCAGATTGGCGAACTGCGGCAGGACTACCTGCAGGTGCGCCAGCGGCTTCTAGAGCCTGAGATACTTTTTCATTTATCAGTGCTTGGATATTCACACGTACTTCCTTCAATTCTCTGGAATTGTAATCGCATGCTGAATCACAACTCTTTGGATTGCCTAAATATATGAATAATATTCAGCAATAAAGAGCATCGGCATACTTTGATCAAGTTCATAATTTGGCGCACATAATAACAACTTTATTGCCTCGCATACAGGGAGTCAGCTGGGAATTTTTCACCTTTTCCCGACGATCTTGTTAGTATTGTCGAAAAAATAGTGTTTTGAGAAAACTAACATGCCGAAAAGTCTTAAAAATACAGGTTTAGCGCCAAACGAAATGTTGGTTAAACTTGACCAATTTATGGATAAAATTCATGGCCTAATGGATATTTTGGGGCTAAATATGCAGCCTTATAAAGCGGATCATATCGCCCTTAGGATTAATGATAACGAGTTGGCTCAATTGGCCCATAAGGCGTGGTTAGAGCTGGGTGAAGAGATCTCTTGTGCAAAGATAAATGGTCGGCCAATCATAGTGGTTAAACTTCATCGTGAGATTGAAATTGGTAGCTGGAAAGTTGATTGTATCGAGCTTCCTTATCCTGCCGTAGGCAAAACGTATCCCCAGCAAGGTTGGGAACACATTGAGTTTGTCGTACCTTCAAAAACAACTTCAATTTCCGATTATCAGCAAGAGCTGTTTGATTTGTGGCCTGAACTAGAACGCAATTGGGCAAGGTTGGCGGCGCTTGGTGTTAAGACTAAACTATCCAGCCCAAAAGGCGAAGGTGAACGCCTGAGTAACCCCACACTGGCATTCAAGTACGATGGGGTATGTATCAAATTACATCCCCATACTTTGGAAAGCATTGTTCAGTCTGAACAAGAAGGCAACGGGCTGGGCTGAGAACGTCATCGGTTAGCGCTAAAGAAGTAGGGGGGACGATTAAACCACCCCTATTTAGGTTCTATTGATAGGTTAGCCCAGTTGGCAATCTTTAGGCCTTAATTGAAACTCCTCGATTGAGCCAATTTCACTACCGACTTTCAGCGGTTCACTGTCGCGGTGGGCGTCACCTTGAGCATGCATGATTAATCGATTGGCAGTACGTGGTTTAAGTTGGTTAACGACAAATCGAATCATATCACTGCGCGTTAGAAATTTTAGCTCTTCAAGTACAGTTTCTCTTTGATTGAACTGTAGATCCTTGTTGCCTATCGCTACCCATAAACGCTGCGCTCGGCCTCTAAGTGTGGTGTCTGGAGTCGTGATCTGATTCCAAAGTCCTTTTTTGCTACTGTGCCATTGGTACTCATTTAGTTCTAACAAAACCATGTAAAAGGCATTTAGGAACTCATCTATCGATGTCAACAGCTCGGCGGGCGCGGCGTTAGGGGATTGAACATAGAGGACTATGCCCGGATGTTTGTTTAACGGCATGTTGCCAGTACCGACCATATAGCCCAGTTGCTGCTTGGTACGAATTTCGTGGAAGAAGGTCGCCGACATTAGGTGATTGGCCAACGAATAGAGGGCAATGTTCCTTGGGCTGGTATCTTCGCACTGGTAGTAAAGGACAATCGCCGAGTCCTCTTGATTACATACTACCTCTTTTTGGAAGGTACCACTTTCACCAAGCATTACAAGTGGTCGAAGTGACTCTTCGTATTGCTGATCTTTTACTCGTAGTGCCTCTTTGAGCATATCGCCAAGTTTTAACGCGTCTCTTTTAACCCAGTCTCCGTAAACAAACATATCGACGTGGATCTCTGCCAGAATTTGAGTCACAAAATTGGGAAGCTCGTCGACCGTAATCGTTTCTAATGCATCGGCTAGGACGGAATACGGCGGATTGTTTGGCTGTAATATGCCCGTCATTGCATTAAATAGCTGGGAGATAGGTCTGTCTTTGGCCGAGTTATTCCAATTTCTAAGCAGTTGGTTTTTTATTTGGTTAAAGCGACTTTCATTGAACTCACGCTCAGCAAAGCGACTTAAAATCATCGACATAAGTTGAGGTTGCTTTTTGCTAAATCCGGATAGTGTCAGTGTGACACCTCCTTGGTGAGCGTACATGTTATAGCCCATGCCTGCGATTTCAGCTTGATAAGTTTGCTTGGCAAGGGAGTCGAGAAACATTTCTACACATAGTCGCGTCATTACGATGTTTCTTGGAGTTGCTACCGCAAATGGACTGTCTAGCGCCATAAAAACAACGCCTTTGGGGACGCGAAACTGATCGTCTTGCTGATGCCAAAGAGTAAAGCCGGGCAGTGATTCAATGACTTCGGGATGAGAGTTGACCTCTCCAATGGGTTCAGGATCTAAGTCATAGCAAATAAACGGGTTTTTAGTTGGCAATGCGAATGACAACGGGCTGGGTTGTAAGTAAAACTGTGTTTGCTCTGGGGTTAGCTCCCTTTTGTGATAAGGCGTGAAGTACCAGTTAGCTTCCTGATCAAACTCTTGATTGTCACAGATTAAGGTGATGCGAACCTGTTTCGGAACAAAGTAAGCGAGTAACTCTTTTAAAAGCACTGGCTGATATTCCTTCATCATAAAGTCGCCATACACAACATCTTCCGGTAGGTAATGTTGCATATTGATCACTAGATGACTGGCGAGATCCATAGGGCGAGTGGGTTCTTGATAGCGAAAAGCGGACTCTAGAACCGCTTTCTTTTCTAAGTAGCGCCACTCGTCAAACCCTTCGCGTCGAATTAAATCGATAAAGCTAAAGATTGCTTGAACGATATCGTCAGTGTGTTCTATGCCTTCCGGCGTTAAGTTACAACTTACGGTGAACTCGCGATAGTTACTGCCACTAGCACCACCGCCTGCGGAAAGTGAGGTAATCCAGTCTTTTTCTTTTAGTGCGAGCATCAGACTGTTTTCGCCTTCATAACCCAATAGGTGGGCAAAATAGGAGAGGGGTTTAGCCTGATAGTACTCGTCCATACTTGGGAATGGGAACGTCAGGATGAGTTTGCGGATTTCTTTTACGGGCTTTACGCCAACAAACTGTCCCGGTGTTTCCTTGCAGATATACGGCACTTCGACGCGTTTGCCTTGTAAGCCTAGATTGGGAATGGAGCTAAAACGTGCTTCAACCCAACTTTGCATGGTTTCAAGATCCTGAGGACCTACAAGAGTTAACGTCATTAGGTCTGCGGAATAGTGCGTGCGATGAAATTGAATAATTTCATCGCGTATACTCGAACCTTCGCGATCCGCAAGGGTTTCCAAGTTGCCAACAGAAAACTTGCTAAAAGGGTGTTCTGGATTGACGGTTTCTTTATGCACTTGATAAAGGCGGCGAGAGTCGTCGTTGAGTTTCAGTTTGTACTCGGACTCAACGGCATGTCGCTCTTTATCTAGCGCCTCCTCATTGAAAAGCGGGGCAGAGAAAAACTGACTAAAGCGATCTAAAGCGGATTCAAAAGCGTTTTCGGTAACGTCAAAAAAGTAGCAGGTGTGTTCGGTACCCGTCCAAGCGTTGTTACTTCCACCGTGCTGACTTATAAAGGATTGAAACTCACCCACCTTAGGGTACTTTTGGGTACCTAAGAACAGCATGTGTTCAAGGTAGTGTGCTAAACCTTCTCGGGTATCTGGATCGTCAAAATGCCCGACATTCACAGCCAGTGCTGCTGCTGATTTTTGGGCCGACTTATCCTGAACAAGTAATACTCTAAGCCCATTGTCCAGGGTGATATAACGATAAAGGTTGTTATCATTTGGGCTTAAATGCACGAGCGATCTCCGCCTGAGGTTTTGTTTAATTATGAACCTGAATAAGGCTACTGGAAAGTATCTACTTGAGAAACATGAACAATAGTATGTGTTTTATTAATAATGTGTCTATAAACTAAAGAAAAATAATTATAATTTACGATTAAAAAATGGTGCGATGTAGAGAGTGTTAAGAAAGTCGAAGTCTTTGCGAAATGGCTTGATATAATCATTTATATAAAGATAGAAAAATTAGAAGCCACACCACAATGTGGACACAAAATATAAAATTAGGAATGAACCATGAAAATTTTTATCATGCGACACGGTGAAGCAGAAACTTATGCTTCTAGTGATTCAGAAAGAGCGCTAACAAAGCGAGGAGAAGAAGCTTCACTCAAGGTTGCTCAGGCGTGCAGTGAGCAGGGGTTTGCTCAGTTTGATAAAGTACTCGTTAGCCCTTATCTACGCGCTCAGCAAACTTGGCAGATGATCTCCAACACATTTAAAACCAGCAAAATGGAAACCAGTGATGATATCACGCCTTATGGAGATTCAAGTCAGGTTTACGACTATGTTTCGGCGTTGATTGAAGTGGAAAACCCTGAAACCATCTTGTTAGTTTCCCATTTGCCCCTAGTTGGCTATCTCACAGCAGAGTTTGTCGCGGATATGGTTGCGCCAATGTTCCCCACTTCAGGTTTAGTTTGCATCGACTATGATCCGGTTAAGAAGCAAGGTGAGTTGCTGTGGAATATCCGCCCATAAGAGGGTTTGAAACGGTTTCCATTTAATTAATGTCAAAAGAGAGTCGTTGCTACGGCTCTCTTTTTAGTTGTTATCCAAAAGCTAGCCATAAAATTGACATTTTAACTGGACTGGATATTGCATATAAGAGCTAAGTGACTCAAATTTTAATAAATAATAGCCAGCCAAACTATGAAATTTACTCTTCCATTTGCGGATAAGTTGCCTCCTATTCCACAGAGGCGATGCCAGCTATTGGTGCGCCTATCATGGTATTGGCGACGTTGGCTATGGTGGTGTTACCGATACCACCATTTCTACTCGACTTATTCTTCACCTTTAACATTGCACTCGCCATGGTGGTCTTATTGGTGACGGTTTACACCCGCCGCCCGTTGGATTTTGCGGCGTTCCCAACCGTACTTTTAATTGCAACCTTGTTAAGACTGGCGCTGAACGTGGCGTCGACGCGTGTCGTACTTCTTTATGGTCACGAAGGTACAGGCGCTGCTGGTAGCGTAATTGAAGCGTTTGGTAGCGTTGTGATTGGCGGCAACTATGCCGTTGGTCTTGTGGTCTTCTTGATCCTTATGATCATTAACTTCATGGTAGTAACCAAAGGTGCGGGGCGTATTTCTGAGGTAAGTGCACGATTCACTCTAGATGCTTTGCCGGGTAAACAGATGGCCATAGATGCGGATTTAAACGCGGGCTTAATCGATCAAGATCAGGCGAGAACAAGGCGCCAAGAAGTGACCAAAGAAGCGGACTTCTACGGTTCGATGGATGGTGCGTCAAAATTTGTTAAAGGGGATGCCATCGCTGGTATTTTAATTCTCTTTATCAACATTATCGGTGGTTTGTCTATCGGTATGGCTCAGTACGATCTGGGCTTTGGCGATGCGATTCAAATTTACACCTTGCTGACCATTGGTGATGGTTTGGTCGCTCAAATTCCTTCGTTACTACTCTCGATTGGCGCGGCAATTATGGTTACGCGTCAGAATACCGATGAAGATATGGGTCAGCAGGTTGTCTTCCAAATGTTCGACAACCCTAAAGCGTTATTTATCACTGGCGCAATCTTGGCGGTGATGGGCATTGTTCCGGGAATGCCTCATTTTGCATTTTTACTATTGGCGGCTTTGGCTATCGGTTCAGCGTTTTACATCAAACGCAAACAGCAGCAAAAAGAAGAGAAAGCCAAGTTACCCGAAGCCGTTGAAAAAGACTCACCTACGCCCAAAGAGTTGTCATGGGATGATGTTCAGCCTGTGGATGTTATTGGACTAGAAGTAGGGTACCGCCTGATCCCTCTGGTGGACAGAGATCAGGGCGGGGAGCTGCTTGAACGGGTGAAAGGGGTGCGTAAGAAACTGTCACAAGACTTTGGTTTTCTTATCCCTGCTGTTCATATTCGCGACAACCTAGAGTTAACGCCAAATAGTTACCGCATCACTTTGATGGGAGTTGCGGTTGGAGAAGCAGAGATACGTCCAGATCAAGAACTGGCGATCAACCCCGGCCAGGTTTACGGCATGATAGAAGGTGAGCCAACCATCGACCCCGCATTTGGATTGGAAGCGGTTTGGATACGAGATGAGCAGCGCGAGCACGCCCAAGCGTTGGGTTATACGGTAGTCGACTCTTCTACCGTGTTGGCGACTCATCTCAGCCAACTATTGACCAATAATGCTTCACAGCTTATCGGCCATGAAGAGGTGCAAAATCTACTCGAAATGCTGGGCCGTTCAGCGCCTAAGCTTATCGAAAACTTTGTACCTGACCAGCTTCAACTGGGTGTGGTAGTCAAAGTGCTACAAAATTTACTTAACGAAGCCGTTCCAATTAGAGATATCCGAACTATCGTTCAAACCTTGTCAGAATACTCCTCTAAGAGTCAAGAACCCGACATTTTGACTGCTGCGGTTAGGATCTCTCTAAAACGTCTAATTGTTCAGGAAATCAATGGTATAGAGCCTGAACTGCCAGTGATAACACTTATCCCAGAGCTGGAACAAATATTGCATCAAACAATGCAGGCCTCTGGCGGTGAGTCTGCGGGAATAGAACCGGGATTGGCTGAGCGTTTACAAGTCTCACTCAGTCAAGCAACGCAAGAGCAGGAACTTAAAGGTGAACCTGCCGTTCTGCTTACTTCGGGCGTGTTGAGATCAACCCTCGCGAAGTTTGTAAAGAATACGATTCCATCATTGCGAGTACTTTCTTATCAAGAAATACCCGATGAGAAGCAAATAAGAATCGTACAGGCAGTGGGCAACTAAAGTAGTTGCAAAAAAATAGCGGACATCCATTTTGAAGATAAAACGATTTTTTGCCAAAGACATGCGCACAGCATTACTTCAAGTTAAGGAAGAACTTGGGGTGGATGCCGTGATCATGTCGAATAAAAAAGTCGCAGGCGGAGTAGAGATAGTTGCAGCGGTTGATGGCGAATCAGCGGCGGCCATGTCTTCACAGAGCAAAGCCAACTATAACTCCCGACCTAGGCAAACCGAGAGTACGGGCACTGCCCAAGCCTCTCAACTGCAGCGCTCCCTAGCCGACGATAAAGTCAGCCTAGGTCGACCAAAGAACCAAGAAGCCCCTTCTCCGTCGATGACGAAAAAGTTTGCCAATATGTTGAAACAGTACAGCAATGGCGAACCGGAAAAAACGGAACAAGATTCATTGAGCGGCTTGTTAAAAAGACAAGCAGCTTCGCGTTCAGATAACAACGGCGCTCAATTGAAAAGCGATTCCCCACTCGCAAGGCTCATCGCAGAAGATACTAGACAGCCTAAGCAAGAGCCGCGTTTAGATCCGAGCCGTTTTGAGCGCAATAGACCGCAGGAAAACCAGATTTCCGGTCAAGAATTAGAAGACATGCGCGAAGAGATGACGTCAATTCGCCGTCTTTTAGAGCATCAAGTTTCTGGACTGATGTGGCAAGAAGTTGAACGTAGAGAGCCATTGCGAGCTATGCTTATCAAGCGGTTAGAGCGCATGGGGGTCTCGGCTGAACTGGCCGACCAGCTCGCCTGTTATATCCCAGAGGATACTCAGCCGCAAAAGGCGTGGAAAGCACTGTTAGGTCTTGTTGCGGACCAGATTCCAGTATCCAAACAGGATATATTAAAGCGCGGTGGCGTCGTTGCCCTATTAGGGCCAACGGGTGTGGGTAAAACGACATCAATCGCCAAGTTAGCAGCGAGAGCCGCCATGGAGTTCGGTTCGGACAACGTTGCTTTGGTAACGACGGACACTTATCGCATAGGCGCCCATGAACAATTGGCGATCTATGGAAGAATTATGGGATGTGCAGTAAAAGTTGCTAAAGATTCCAATGAGTTAGCCGATGTAATTTATCAGTTAAGGAATCGTCGCCTGATTTTAGTCGATACAGCCGGTATGGGACAAAGAGATGTCAGGCTTTCAGAGCAACTCGATACATTGATGCAAGAGAGCGGAGAAGTGATCCACAGCTATCTTGTGTTGCCTGCCACAGCGCAGCGCAAAGTACTACAAGAAACGATAGAACACTTCAAGCGAATTCCGTTGTCGGGTTGCATTATGACCAAGCTTGATGAGTCTCTTAGCTTAGGAGAGTTCATCAGCGTGGTGGTCGAGAATGCATTGCCGGTTTCGTATATCGCAAATGGTCAGAGGGTGCCTGAAGACATTGTATTGGCACAACCCAAATACATGGTAGCAAAGGCAAACGAATTACTAGAGATGTCGACAGATAATGAGCCTCACTACTGGAATAGTGAAGCAGAGAGGTTCTAGGCGGCGGACGATTATGACAAATAAGATGATAAATGACCAAGCAAGCGGTTTGCGCCGCTTAACACAGCCATCGTTAACGAAAGTTATTTCCGTCACCGGTGGTAAAGGTGGCGTTGGCAAATCAAATGTGACTCTGGGTTTGGCGATTTGCATGGCACGTCAAGGCAAGAAAGTTATGGTTCTTGATGCTGACTTAGGCCTAGCAAATGTTGACGTAATGCTCGGAATTCGACCGAAACGCAATTTAGGGCACGTTTTGGCTGGCGAATGTGATCTTCAGGATGCTATTGTAGAAGGGCCGCATGGTATAAAAATCATTCCTGCGACCTCTGGTACGCAGTCGATGACAGAGCTGAGCCACGCTCAACACGTAGGTTGATTCGCGCCTTTGGTAGCTTAGAAGATGAGATGGATGTGCTTCTCATCGATACTGCGGCGGGTATCTCGGATATGGTTGTGAGCTTTTCACGGGCTGCCAAGATGTGGTGGTGGTGGTATGTGATGAACCTACGTCTATCACCGATGCCTATGCATTAATAAAATTATTAAGTAAAGAACACCAAGTTCAACGTTTTAAAATTGTTGCTAACATGGTGAGAAGCTACCGAGAAGGTAGGGAATTGTTCGCAAAATTGACCTTGGTCACAGAGCGATTCTTAAATGTGAGCCTTGAGCTCGTCGCTTGTATTCCATTAGATGATAAAGTTCGACAAGCGGTTAAAAAACAAAAGATTGTCGTGGACGCCTTCCCGCGTTCCCCAGCGTCTTTAGCTTTGGGCTCATTAGCCAACAAAGCGTTAACTTGGCCAATACCGAAAACGCCAAGTGGACATTTGGAGTTTTTTGTTGAACGTTTATTAAATCGGACAGAGATGTTAGAGGAACCATTTGGTGAATAAGGCGCTGACCTATGACCAATATGCCAACCAAAATAGCCAGCGAGCTTTTTTAGAAAAGTACTCGGTGCTGGTGAAGCGCATCGCTCATCATCTTGTTGGGCGATTGCCTCCTAGTGTGCAAGTTGAAGATTTGATTCAAGCAGGCATGATCGGATTGCTTGAAGCGCAAAAAAATTATGATGGCAGCAAAGGTGCCAGCTTTGAAACGTATGCCGGTATCCGTATTCGCGGAGCCATGCTTGACGATATTCGCCGTGGAGACTGGGTTCCCCGCTCAGTGCACAAGCACAGCCGTGAAATTAGCCAAGCCATTTCAACCTTAGAAGGGGAGCTCAATAGAGATCCGACCGATGCTGAAGTGGCGAAACATCTGGATATGACAATAGAGCAGTACCACACTGCCTTAACAGATATCAATTGCTCACGTCTTGTTGGTATAGAAGATTTGGGGGTATCAGAAGATGTGATCGGTCCTGCGGAAGATGAAGAAAACAACTCACCATTTAAAGGTGTAGCTGATGAATTTTTCCGCAAAGCATTGATTGAATCAATAAAATCGCTTCCAGAACGTGAAGCTTTGGTACTTTCACTCTATTATGATGAAGAGTTAAACTTAAAAGAAATCGGCGAAGTAATTGGAGTAAGCGAGTCACGTGTTAGCCAAATACTTAGCCAATCCATGCAGCGTTTACGCACCAAGCTGAGTGCGTGGACAAACAATGACTAGAAATCACTGACATCAAACTCAGTGGAGGCAATTTTGAATAAAAACATGAAAATCCTAATTGTTGATGACTTCTCAACAATGCGCCGTATCGTTAAGAACCTGCTTCGCGACTTGGGTTTTAACAATACTCAGGAAGCCGATGACGGCCTTACCGCTCTGCCTATGCTCAAGAAAGGCGAATTTGATTTTGTTGTAACTGACTGGAACATGCCAGGTATGCAAGGGATTGATTTGCTCAAACATATCCGTTCCGACGAAGAGCTTAAGCACCTTCCTGTTCTAATGATCACTGCCGAAGCTAAGCGTGAGCAGATTATCGAAGCGGCTCAAGCAGGCGTTAATGGCTACATTGTTAAGCCATTTACAGCGGCTACTCTTAAAGAAAAACTAGATAAAATCTTTGAGCGCTTATAAGCGATCTCTTTGATTAAAATGTTCAGGCGATAAAGGCCAATTCAGGATGATTTCATTAGAACAGGCAAAACAACTGGTTGAACTGTTGGAAACTGGTCAAGAAGACGAAGCAGACGTTCTTGTCACGCAAATGTACCACTCCAGAAACAATCCAATGCTTCAGGAGATTGGTGAGCTAACAAGAGATCTGCACGAATCCATAAAGCAATTTAGCGTAGATGCACGCATGAGCGAAATTGCCAATGACGAAATCCCAGACGCAAGGGACCGCCTCCAATACGTTATTGACAAGACCGAAGTGGCTGCAAATAAAACGATGGATGCCGTAGATCGTTGTATGCCAATTGCGGACAATCTTCACGAGGGTTTACTCAAAGTAAGACCGCAATGGAATCAATTGATGCGTGGTCGCATTGAGCTAGAAGAGTTTAAAAAATTATGTCATCACATCGATGACTTATTGGGTCAGGTTGAGGGTGACAGCTCTGAGCTGCGAGGGCAGTTAACCGAAATTTTGATGGCTCAAGATTTTCAGGATTTAACTGGGCAAATTATTCGCCGTGTTATTACGTTGGTGAATGAAGTAGAAGGACGTTTAGTTGAGATACTAACAGCGTTCGGTGCTAGCCAGTTGGAAGAGTCGAAAAACAAGAAGAACACATCGGTGGATCCAGAAGGGCCGATTCTTAATCCTCAAGAACGAGAAGACGCGGTTTCATCACAAGATGAAGTCGACGACCTTCTCTCTAGTCTTGGGTTTTAGAGGTAACGTATGAGCTACGATTTAGACGAAGATATTCTTCAGGACTTTTTAGTAGAGGCAGGGGAGATCCTTGAGCTTCTATCCGAACAGTTGGTCGATTTAGAAAACAACCCTGACGATAAAGACCTTCTTAACGCGATTTTCCGCGGGTTCCACACGGTAAAAGGTGGTGCTGGTTTCTTGTCTCTTACCGAGCTGGTTGATACCTGTCACGGTGCAGAGAACGTGTTTGACATTCTCCGCAATGGACAAAGACAAGTGAGCGCGAGCTTAATGGATACCATGCTACGAGCATTGGATACCGTTAATGAGCAGTTCCAAGCGGTTCAAGATAGAGAACCACTGACACCGGCAGAACAAGATCTACTCGATGAGTTACACCGACTCAGCAAACCAGAATCTGCTGATGAGGCGGTTGCCGAAACCGCTCCAGCTGAGCCAGTTGTTGAAGAAGTTGTTGAAGCACCCACACCAACACCAGAGCCAGTTGCTTCCGAAGCAAGTTCGATTGACGAAATTACTCAAGATGAGTTTGAAGCACTACTTGATGAGTTACACGGCAAAGGAAGCGCGCCGGGTACTGAAGAGCAAGCAGCAACTGCACCGCAAACCCCAGCAGCTTCGGCAGACGCAAGTGGTGATATCACCGACGATGAATTCGAAAAACTGCTAGATGAATTGCACGGTGTGGGCAAAGGCCCCGGTGAAGCAGAAACAGCAGCCGTTACTCCGCCTCCGGCGCCGAGTCAACCCGCTCCTGCTGCACCATCTGCCGCTGGTGGTGATGACGACCTAATGACGGATGAGGAGTTTGAAAAACTTCTTGATCAATTGCACGGTTCGGGCAAAGGCCCGTCAGTGGAAGAGTTAGAAGCAGCAACAAAACCTGCTGCGGCCACACAGGCTGCTAGCCAAGCAGCCGCTCCAGCACCTAAAGCTCCAGAACCTGCACCAGCCCCTAAAGCGGCGGCACCTAAACCTGCACCGAAAGCAGAAGCTAAGCCACCTGCAACGAAAGAAGCGGCAACACCAGCGACTCAAGCTAAGAAACCGCAGGCAGAAGCGACGGTTCGAGTAGATACTTCAACCCTTGATACCATTATGAATATGGTGGGTGAGTTAGTATTGGTTCGCAACCGACTACTGAGCTTAGGCCTAAATAGCAACGACGAAGAGATGTCGAAGGCGGTAGCCAACTTAGACGTGGTGACAGCGGACTTGCAAGGCGCGGTGATGAAAACCCGAATGCAGCCAATTAAGAAAGTATTCGGCCGCTTCCCTCGCGTGGTACGTGACCTAGCAAGAAGCCTAAAGAAAGATATTAATTTAGAGATGCGTGGTGAAGACACGGATCTTGATAAGAACTTAGTAGAAGCACTTGCCGATCCTTTGATCCACTTGGTTCGAAACTCGGTTGACCACGGTATTGAAATGCCGGATGACCGTCAAAAGGCTGGCAAGCCTCGCACGGGTAAAGTGATTTTATCGGCATCTCAGGAAGGTGACCATATCGAACTGGCTATCGTAGATGATGGCGGTGGTATGGATCCTGATAAGCTTCGCGCCATCGCAGTGAAGCGCGGTGTTATGGATGAAGACGCAGCGTCAAGACTGACGGATAAGGAATGTTTCAACCTTATCTTTATGCCGGGCTTCTCCAGTAAAGAGCAAATTTCTGATATTTCAGGCCGAGGTGTGGGTATGGACGTTGTGAAAACGGCCATCAATACGCTAAACGGCTCGATCGATATCGATTCTGAAATGGGTAAAGGAACCAAGATCACCATTAAGGTTCCACTGACCCTCGCAATTTTGCCAACGCTTATGGTTGGTGTTGCGGGCAACCCATTTGCACTGCCACTGGCAAGTGTGAACGAAATCTTCCATTTAGACTTAAGCCGTACCAACGTTGTTGATGGTCAATTGACAATTATTGTCAGAGAAAAGTCTATTCCTCTGTTCTATCTGCAAAATTGGCTTGCGCCTCAGGCTGGCCAAGTAGAACTGCGCAAAGGACACGGACACGTAGTTATAGTGCAGATTGGTAGCCAGCGCGTTGGTTTTGTTGTCGATACCCTGATCGGACAAGAAGAAGTGGTGATTAAACCACTAGATAACTTGCTACAAGGGACGCCAGGTATGGCGGGTGCAACCATTACAAGTGATGGTCATATTGCGCTTATTCTTGACGTACCTGATTTGCTTAAACAGTACGCCGCTGCTTCGCGAATCTAAAGGTATTAAAACAAAAGGGAAACTATGGCGATCAAAGTATTAGTTGTTGATGATTCAAGTTTTTTCCGCCGCAGGGTGAGTGAGATTATTAACTCTGAACCTCGCTGGAAGTGATGGATATCGCCACAAACGGAAAAGAAGCGGTAGAAAAGGCCTTAAAGCTAAAGCCAGATGTTATCACTATGGACATCGAAATGCCGGTAATGGACGGTATTACAGCTGTTCGTGAAATTATGGCTAAACAGCCGATTCCAATCCTGATGTTCTCGTCTTTGACCCATGAAGGAGCGAAGGCGACATTAGATGCATTGGAAGCGGGAGCATTGGATTTTCTGCCGAAGAAATTTGAAGATATAGCGCGCAACCGTGATGAAGCAGTGAGCCTGCTTCAACAAAGGGTTATTCAAATTGCCTCGAAGCGCGGAGTGATGAGACGTCCATCTTCTCTTCGCACTACCACAGCAAGTGCGCCGACAAGAACGACGACTTCTCCGCTAGCGGGAAGACAAACGGCAAGGCCAGCAACGGCGTCAGCGGCAACACGTTTTAAAGCGAGCGGTAAAAAATATCAGCTAACCGCAATTGGTACCTCGACAGGAGGGCCAGTAGCATTACAGAAAATTTTGACCAAGCTGCCAGCAAACTACCCAAATCCGATCGTGTTAATCCAACATATGCCGGCGACGTTTACCGCCGCATTTGCAAGTCGATTGAACTCTTTGTGTAAGATTCAGGTTAAAGAAGCTGAAGATGGCGATGCACTAAAACCAGGGGTGGCGTATCTCGCTCCTGGTGGCAAACAGATGATGATAGAGGGCAGACCGGGAACCGCTAAGCTACGCGTGATAGATGGTGGCGAGCGTATGAACTACAAACCCTGTGTCGATGTGACATTTGGCAGTGCGGCAAAAATATACGCAGACAAGGTCATGTCAATGGTATTAACCGGCATGGGTGCTGATGGTCGCGAAGGTGCTCGCATGTTAAAAACGGCTGGTTCGACTATCTGGGCGCAAGATGAAGAAAGTTGTGTCGTTTATGGTATGCCTCAGGCTGTAGCAAGGCAGGTCTGTCAACAGAAGATCTACCGCTGGAACGCATTGCTGAACGTATGTTGGTTGAGTTGGGATTGTCATAGAGGTCGTTGATGATTGTATGGAGCATTGCTAACCAAAAAGGTGGCGTAGGTAAGACAACAACAACCATCACCTTAGCGGGTTTGTTAAGCAAACAAGGTAAACGAGTTTTACTTGTCGATACCGATCCCCATGCCTCGCTAACCACTTATCTCGGTTATGATTCCGACGGTGTGCCATCGAGTCTGTTCGACCTCTTCCAGCTAAAAGAGTACAACGAAGACACGGTACTACCTTTGGTGATGCGCTCTGATATTGAGAACATAGACCTACTACCGGCGCATATGTCTCTTGCTACACTTGACCGCGTTATGGGTAATCGCAGTGGTATGGGACTTATCCTTAAACGCGCTTTGATGTCCATAAAGACAAAATATGATTACGTCCTCATTGATTGTCCGCCTATCCTTGGCGTAATGATGGTTAATGCCTTGGCGGCAAGTGACCGGATTCTTATCCCAGTACAAACCGAATTCCTAGCCATGAAGGGTTTGGAGCGTATGGTGCGAACACTGGCGATAATGCAAAAATCGCGTAATAAAGCCTTTAAAGTCACCATTGTTCCTACTATGTACGACAAGCGAACCAACGCTTCATTGCAAACACTACAACAGCTGAAAAAAGACTACCCAAGTCAAGTCTGGTCGTCCGCTGTTCCCATTGATACAAAGTTTCGAGATGCAAGTTTGAAGAACCTTCCCGTTTCTCACTTTGCTTCTGGCAGCCGTGGTGTTTTCGCTTACAAGCAACTTTTACTCTATTTAGAGAGGTTGTCGATTGATGAGTGATTCAACTTTGCTTTCCAGTGAACAAGCTTTAGATGAGTACTTCTCCGCTCTCCTAGACGATGAGTTTGAAGAAGAACTGGTAGAAGCGAGTACTGAACCGGAAGCGCTGAGCGGTACCGAAGAAATGGCTCAGGATTTAGAGCCATTACCGCAAGTGGCTGAAGGGAAAAGTTACTATCACTTGCCGACCGAAGAGGTTGAATTACCCAACTTAGAAGATGTTGAAAAGCTACTTCAGCAGCTCGAATCTAGTAATCCAGTGGCGGAGCTTGATCTCGAAGAGGTAATGGTCCAAAACACCGAAGCCATTTTTGAGAAAACTCCTGAACTGACAGAAGCAGCGTCTGCTCTGGTAGCAGAAGAAGAGATCCAAGATTGGGACATTGAAAATTTAACAGAAGCTGTAACGGTTGAGCCTGTTGTCGAAGAGATTGTCGTCGATATCGAGGAAACAACGGTTGAGGATGTAAGTGTTGAGTTTTCCATCGAGCCACAAGTTGAAGTGGTCGAAGAACCAGTTGTTGAAGCTGCGGTTCAAGTACAACAAGTAGAAGAACCCATAGCAGACGAACCCGTTGTCGACATTGCAGAGAGCGCAGAATTAGAGACTCAGGCTGGCGGTCATGGGTTACACACATGGCAAAGCACGGCAAGGGATGTCGACTTCCAAGTGCTCTATTTCGATGTAAATGGCGTAACCTTCGCTGTACCCCTAGACGAGTTGGGGGGAATCCACCGCATGGAAGAGCTCAATCACATCATTGGTAAGCCACAGTGGTATCTCGGTCTGCAAAACAGCCGTGACAATAAGTTAGATGTGGTTGATACCGCTCGATGGGTGATGGCCGAAAAATTGACAGACGAAGAATATAAGCAACAATATCAGTATATTGTTATGCTTGGTGAAAGTATGTGGGGCTTGGCCTCCACCGAGCTGCTTGGCACAGAATTATTAAACACTGAGAAAGTCCGCTGGCGTGAAACAGCTGGTAAAAGGCCTTGGCTTGCGGGCATGGTCAAAGAAAAAATGTGTGCTTTGATACATGTTGAAGCATTGATAGCTATGCTTAATGCAGGGCTTGATGTAAAAGCACTTGATAATTAAAACACTTATGCCAGAAATGGCTTAGAGAGGATTAGGTATGTCTCAAACGAATGAAGTCGAAGTGAGAAAAGAACAGTCGAATGACGAAGTACTTCAGTGGGTGACGTTCCAGCTTGAAGAAGAAACCTACGGCATCAACGTAATGCAAGTACGTGAAGTACTTCGCTATACTGAAATTGCGCCGGTTCCGGGTGCTCCTGACTATGTTTTAGGTATTATCAACCTACGTGGTAACGTTGTAACGGTTATCGACACTCGTTCGCGCTTTGGCTTGATGGAAGGCGAAATTACTGATAACACTCGTATTATCGTTATCGAGTCTGAGCATCAGGTAATCGGTATTCTTGTCGATAGCGTTGCTGAAGTGGTTTACCTGCGTTCTTCTGAAATCGATACCACACCAAGTGTCGGTACCGATGAAAGTGCGAAGTTTATTCAAGGTGTAAGCAACCGCGATGGCAAGTTGCTGATCTTGGTTGACCTAAACAAACTTCTTACTGATGAAGAATGGGATGAAATGGCTCATCTGTAATGAGTAGTTCGTTTTTGCTTAGTGCACCAGTGATAGCTGGTGCTGCTGCACTTGTTGTATTACTTCTGTTGCTCACATTGTGGAGACTTAGAAGCGGTATTTCTCGCGTTTCGGATCACAATAGACAGCAAAATCGATTGTTAGACAGAGAGCTACAGAAAGCGAATAAGCAATTGCTTGAAGTTCGGTCGGTTGTTGTCGGACTGGGGCAGAAAATCAGTGAACAGCAAGACATTATTGCTTTGCTAAACGAGCGTATTAAAGAGCTAGAACAAGCAGATAGCGATGGTCGCTTGTATTCAAGAGCAAGCAAAATGGTGCAATTGGGCGCTGATCTCGATGAACTCATCGAAGAGTGCGAGCTGCCAAAAGCGGAAGCGGAGCTTATGATGTCGCTGCAAAACAAAATATCCGGTAAAGAGGATGTTCCGCCACTCTCAAGCTCTCCAGAAAAGCGGCCTCCTGAGCGTAGAAAGTCCGCTAGAAAATAACAGTTAACAAGGCATCGATTGGTGCCTTTTTATTTCCTTGCTATACACAATCTCTCCTTACTTTGCGTTCGCTTGTAATGTAACCATTTAGTGGTAGTTACTACACATTATGATTAAATATTAACAGTTTCTTACCGAGTTTCGTGACTCGTAAAGGTCTATTTGTGTTTCGCCACACTCTTGCTGTGGTAATATAAGCGTCTGAAATTTGTATTGTGATTTTGAATGCTAGAAGTAAAACAACTCACCGCAATCCGTGATGAAAGAATCTTGTTCGAGTCCCTTTCCTTTACTATTGATACCGGTGAACTGGTTCAAATTGAAGGGCGAAATGGCACGGGTAAAACAACGCTTTTACGCATAGTTGCTGGGCTTGGCGATAGAGAACATGGCGATATCCTCTGGAATGGAAAAACGATAGAAAGTGATCGCGAGAGCTTTCACCAAGATCTTCTCTTTCTGGGTCACCAAACAGGGGTTAAGCGAGAGCTTACTGCATTCGAAAATTTGCGCTTCTATCTATCGGTTCACAGTCAAGTTAAAGTCGACAAAGAGCGCATCTACCAAGCTTTAATGCAAGTAGGTTTGGCAGGGCGAGAAGACGTACCGGTAGCTCAACTTTCTGCCGGTCAGCAAAGACGCGTTGCGTTGGCAAGACTCTGGCTTAGTGAACACAAGCTATGGATACTCGATGAGCCGCTAACCGCCATCGATAAACAAGGCGTAAAAGTACTTGAATCACTGTTTCTCAATCATGCGGAATCGGGGGGGATCGTTGTGCTGACGACTCACCAAGACATGTTTTCAGACAACCCTAAATTGCGCAAAATTAAGTTGGGTGAATGACTATGATTGCCACTATGAACAGTATCATTCGCCGAGAGTTACTTATCGCTTTTCGTCGTCAAGCCGATATTTTTAACCCCCTTTGGTTTTTTATCATCGTCATCACTTTGTTCCCACTGAGTATTGGACCAGAGCCGAATCTGCTGGCGCGGATCTCTGCGGGAATAGTCTGGGTAGCGGCATTACTGTCTGCGTTGCTGTCACTCGAAAGGTTGTTTAGGGACGATTTTCAAGACGGTGCTCTAGAGCAGATGATGCTGATGCCCGTACCACTATCTGTAGTGGTGATATCAAAGGTTGCTGCACATTGGATCTTGACTGGACTACCATTAATCTTGATTAGTCCTTTGTTAGCGATACTGCTGTCTTTGAGTTTTGATTCGTGGTTAGCCATTGTGCTGACACTGATTATAGGTACGCCAACCCTGAGCTTTTTGGGCGCAATTGGCGTGGCCTTGACGGTGGGCTTACAAAAGGGCGGGGTACTGCTGAGTTTGCTGATCCTTCCCTTGTATATACCCATACTAATATTTGCTACCTCTGCCATTGATGCGGCGTCGCTGGGTATGGCCTACAACGGACAACTGGCCGTTTTAGGTGCGATGTTAGCAGGGGCAATGACTTTGACACCAGTGGCGATTTCGGCCGCACTGCGGGTAAGTGTCAATTAGTTGTTTTCGATCAAGCACGAAAAATTCCCGTTTATTACATTACACAACTATAAAAACGTTCCAGAATGTCACTGGGACACAATGAAGTAAAAGTGAGATCAAACCATGTGGAAATGGCTCCATCCTTATGCCAAGCCCGAAGCAGCTTACCTACTTAGTGGTAAGCTTTTACCGTGGTTCTCAGTACTGGCCTTTGCATGCTTAACCATGGGCTCAGTTTGGGGATTGGCGTTTGCCCCTTCCGACTATCAGCAAGGTGATAGTTTTAGGATCATCTACATCCATGTGCCTTCTGCAATATGGTCCATGGGTGTCTATATGTCGATGGCGATTGCCGCATTTATCGGCATTGTTTGGCAATTAAGGCTCTCTAATATGGCGGCCCTAGCTATGGCACCTATTGGAGCTGTGTATACCTTTATCGCACTGATCACGGGCGCTATATGGGGTAAACCTATGTGGGGAACATGGTGGGTTTGGGACGCTCGTTTAACCTCTGAGCTGATTCTTCTATTCTTGTATCTGGGTGTGATTGCACTCTACCACGCATTTGATGATCAAAAAACAGCCGCAAAGGCAGCAGGTATCCTTGCCATTGTTGGCGTGGTTAACCTGCCAATCATTCACTTCTCGGTTGAGTGGTGGAACACACTTCACCAAGGTGCAACCATCACAAAATTTGCTAAACCGTCAATTTCGAACGATATGTTGTGGCCTCTGCTGCTTAACATTTTTGGCTTTGCGTTCTTTTTTGCAGCTGTCACATTGGTTCGGTTCAGGAATGAAATTATCAGCAAGGAAAGCCACCGCCCTTGGGTTGAGGCTTTGGCAACTAAGAAAAGTGTGGTGGGGTAATTAGTATGCATTTTGAATCGTTATCAGACTTTTTTGCTATGGGTGGTTACGCCTCCTACGTTTGGAGTGCTTTTGGTATCACCTTTATTGCCATGTTTGTATTGTTGTTTGTGAGCGCTCGTCGCAGCAAGTCCCTATTAAAAGAAGTAGAAGCAAAGTTAGCGCGCCAAGCTCGAATTGACGCCGCTAAAAATCTGGAGAATACCCTATGAACCCAAGACGTAAAAAGAGGCTCGGTATTGTTCTTGCCATTTTTATTGGTATGAGTGCCACCATAGGTTTAATGATTTATGCGTTAAACCAGAATATGGATCTTTTTTATACTCCCACTGAACTAGTCAATGGCAAACCAGATGGTACTAAACCTGAAGTTGGTCAACGACTTCGCATCGGTGGGATGGTGGTTGTAGGCTCGGTTAGACGAGATAGCGACTCTTTGAAGGTCTCTTTTGATCTACACGATGTTGGTCCAATTGTCACCATAGAATACGAAGGTATATTACCTGATCTTTTCCGCGAAGGTCAGGGCATCGTCGCGCAAGGCGTTTTAAAGGATGCAACAACTGTAGAAGCGTTTGAAGTTCTCGCTAAGCACGATGAAGAATACATGCCACCAGAAGTTGCTGAAGCGATGAAAAAAACTCACGCGCCGCTGCAATATTCTGAAGAGCAAAAACAGGGTAGTGGTCTATGATTGCTGAAATTGGCCATTTTGCCCTAATCGTTTCTTTGCCACTGGCATTGCTACTGAGTTTGTTGCCGCTTATTGGTGCATCCAAGAACAATACCATGCTGATGAACACGGCAAGACCTTTGTCTTGGGGGATGTTTTTACTGCTGTTGGTTTCGTTCGTTATTCTTTGCTGGGCGTTTTACGTTAACGATTTCACTCTTCAATACGTAGCGAGTAACTCGAACAGCCAACTGCCTTGGTACTATCGAATCACCGCAGTTTGGGGGGCACACGAAGGCTCTCTATTGCTTTGGGTACTCATTCAGGCTGCGTGGACGGTGGCTGTAGCAACATTTAGTCGCGGTATGCCGCAGGAAAGTGTCGCTAGGGTTTTGGCCGTCATGGGCATGATCACTGTCGGGTTCCTGCTGTTTATCATTGTTACGTCAAACCCTTTCCTAAGAACCTTACCCTACTTTCCGGTCGATGGGCGAGATCTCAACCCATTGCTTCAAGATCCGGGGTTAATTGTTCACCCACCTATGCTTTACATGGGATATGTGGGTTTTTCCGTGGCGTTCTCTTTTGCTATCGCTTCACTTATCTCAGGTCGTTTAGATACTGCATGGGCTAGATGGTCTCGCCCTTGGACAACGGCCGCATGGTTGTTCCTGACGTTGGGGATTGCGCTTGGCTCTTGGTGGGCATACTACGAATTAGGTTGGGGTGGCTGGTGGTTCTGGGATCCAGTTGAGAACGCTTCCTTTATGCCTTGGCTTGTCGGTACTGCACTTATGCACTCTTTGGCGGTAACGGAAAAAAGAGGAACCTTTAAAGCTTGGACGGTCTTACTAGCGATTTCGGCGTTTTCGTTAAGCCTTTTAGGTACCTTTTTAGTGCGATCTGGGGTTTTGGTCTCGGTTCACGCCTTTGCTTCCGATCCTGCTAGAGGCATGTTTATCCTTGGCTTCTTAGTCGTGGTCATTGGCAGTTCATTACTGCTATTTGCCTTGAGAGGAGCGTCCGTTCGCGTTCGCGGAAGCTTTGATTTGATCTCCAGAGAAAATGCATTACTTGTCAATAATGTGTTGTTGATAGCCGCTTTGGTTATCGTGCTAGTCGGAACCTTATTACCCCTAGTGCACAAGCAGATTGGTTTGGGCTCTGTATCAATTGGTGCTCCTTTCTTCGATATGCTCTTTGCATGGCTGATGATCCCTTTCTCATTCTTCTTGGGTATTGGGCCTTTGATTCGTTGGAAGCGCGATAATTTATCGAATATCGCTAAACCTATGATAGTGACAGGTATCGCTTCGCTGGTTTTGGCCGCGATCTGTGTTTACTTGTTCTCAGACTACTTCCTGTTTATGGCATATCTAGGGTGGGTAATGGCATTCTGGATTATCGGTCTGCACATCTACGAACTTCACCAGCGTGCCACTCATAGACACTCGTTTGTGGAAGGCGTCCGCAAACTGCAGCGCAGCCATTGGGCAATGATGCTTGGTCATATTGGCTTGGCGGTTACCGTGATTGGTATAGCGATGGTGCAAAATTACAGTATCGAAAGAGACGTAAGACTTGCACCTGGTGAACATTTCCAAATTCAAGGTTACGATTTTTACTTCTCTGGCCTGCGAGATAATGACGGACCTAACTATGATGGTTATATCGCCGACTTTGAAATCACGCATAATGGTCAGTATATAAATACACTTCACGCTGAAAAACGTTTCTATACGACAGCGCGTTCGATGATGACCGAAGCGGCAATCGATCGTGGAGTGACTCGTGATTTGTATATCGCTATGGGTGAACGCTTGATGACAATAAATCATGGGCGGTAAGAATTTACTACAAACCTTTTGTGCGTTGGATTTGGGCAGGTTCTCTGATCATGTCTATTGGTGGCGCTTTAGCAATTAGTGATCGCCGTTACCGTTTCCGTAAGTCTTCTAAAAAGCAAGGAGCCGCAGATGAATAAGAAAATACTCTATATTCCCCTTGTGGCTTTTATGGCGCTAGTCGCTGTGTTTGCTTTGCAACTGGCTAAGAACTCAGCGGGAGATGATCCGACTAAGCTCGAGTCGGTGTTGATTGGCAAAGAAGTACCAAAATTCAAGTTGGAAGATTTGGCCGAGCCGGGAAAACTATACGATCAAGCCATTTTTGAGGGTGAACCTCTGCTTCTCAACGTGTGGGCGACATGGTGCCCAACCTGTTACGCGGAACATCAGTACCTCAACGAGTTAGCGGCGCAAGGTGTCAAGATCATAGGCTTGAATTACAAAGATGATCGCGGTAAAGCGATTGGTTGGCTAAATGATCTCGGTAATCCCTATTTAATCAGCTTGTTTGATGGCAATGGTATGTTAGGCCTTGACCTAGGTGTCTACGGTGCGCCGGAGACCTTTTTAATCGATGCGAAAGGCGTGATTCGCTATCGCCACGTTGGTGATGTCAATCCGACTAACTGGCAGGAAAAATTGCAACCTCTGTATCAAGCAATGGTAGAGGAGGCGAAACAATGAAACGCCTTTTAATCGCTTTGTGTGTATTTCTTGCTTTTACATCGATGAGCTATGCCGCTATCGAAGTTTATGAGTTCGACTCGCTAGAGCAAGAGCAGCAGTTTAAAGAGCTTGGACATACGCTGCGTTGTCCCAAGTGTCAAAACAACACGATTTCTGATTCCAATGCCGAACTGGCTCAAGACTTGAGACAGAAAGTGTACGAAATGACGAAAGAAGGGAAGTCTAAGCAGGAAATTGTCGATTATATGATTGCTCGCTACGGCAATTTTGTTACTTACCAACCTCCATTTACCCTTGCTACGTCAGTACTTTGGTTAGGGCCCTTTGTAGTGATAGCGATTGGCTTCGGCTTTATTGTGATGAGAAGCCGACGCAAGCCATTGGCGCAAAATGACGAACAAGTGTGGGATGAAGAAAAAGAGTCTCGCTTAAAAGCACTGCTAGATGAAGAGAATGATGGAGATAAGCGGTAATGACACTATTTTGGATAGCTTCAATCATTCTGATTGTATTGAGTTGTGTGGTTGTTGCACTACCGGTTATACGTCGAAAAGAAAATGATGACGAAGCCCTTCGAGACGAGCTAAACAAAGCTTTTTACAAAGACAGATTAAGCGAGCTTGAGGAAGAGAATGACGAAGGTTTAGTGGTCAATCAGCAAGAGCTGATCGCAGAACTTAAACAGTCGTTGTTGGATGATGTTCCCAGTGAACAGATTGAAAAGAAGCAAAGTGACATCTCTCCAGCTTTCGTTTTGATACCGTCAATGCTTTTGGTGTTAGCGCTCTCTTACGGTATGTACTGGCAATTCGGTGCTGCTGACCATGTAAAACAGTGGCAAGAGGTGAGTGCGAATTTACCATCACTATCTAAAAAGTTGATGGCGCCGGAAGGCGTGATGTTAACCGATGACGAAATGGAAGATTTAACTCTAGCATTGCGTACACGGTTGCATTATCAGCCAGAAGATTCAACGGGGTGGTTGCTATTAGGTCGAGTAGCGTTGGCAAATCGAGATGTTGAAACGGCAATCGGTGCGATGAAACGGGCGTATAAAACTGAACCGGAAAGCGACGATGTTAAGCTCGGCTACGCCCAAGCGCTAATGCTGTCACACGACGATATGGACCAAGACACCGCAAGAAAGTTGTTGGGTCAACTTATCCAAAATGATTATGTCGATATTCGCGTCTTCTCTTTGTTGGCCTTTGATGCTTTTGAGCGTCAAGACTATGCTGCCGCGATTCGTTATTGGCGTGCAATGCAGCAAATGATCGGCCCACAGGACAGTCGATTTGAAATGCTAGAGCGCAGTATTCAAAATGCTGCCCAACAGATGGATGGCCCTCAAGGAGCTTCTGTATCTGTGACCATTTCTCTGGGTGAGGGTGTGCAGGTTCCTGAAAATGCGGCACTTATTGTTTCAGTGCACAATGCAGACGGCTCACCTATGCCTATAGCAGCGGCTCGATACCCAGTAGGCCAGCTACCTAGAACGGTATTACTCGACGATGGTAACAGCATGATGGAAGGTAATTCGCTGTCTCAACTGAAAGAATTACTAGTGAGAGCGAGAGTCGATCTCGACGGAAATGTAGCAACTCGCGATGGGGACTGGTTTGGAGAAAGCGAAGCGGTTAAACTAGGGGAATCAGTTGAGGTAATAATAGATAAGCAGTATTAACGATTATTTCGTTATGTTTATCTTTAAGGCCGATTCGTCGGCCTTTTTAATTGGAATAATATAATAATGCAGAGCCATAAATCATGGATGTGGCTACTTTTACTTTCATTTTCATTGTTGGGTGGATGTGCGTCTCCACCGAGTGGAAATGATGGTGATAACATCCTGTCCGACTCAGTAGATTCTCAAGTTTTTGATCCATTCGAAAGCTTCAATAGAAGCATGTGGACGTTAAACTACGAGTATCTAGACCCGTATTTTGTAAGACCAGTGTCTATCGGTTACGTTAAGTTCGTACCTAGCCCTATCCGATCGGGTATCAGCAATTTTTTGGGTAACTTAGACGAACCTGCTAGCATGATCAATAACCTATTGATGGGTAACGGTGGTAAGGCTTTAGACCACTTTAACCGCTTTTGGATAAATTCCACCTTTGGTTTACTGGGCCTCATTGATATTGCGTCGGAAGCGGGTATAACGGACCACGGAGAAAAAGAGTTTGGTGACGCGGTGGGCCATTATGGCGTCGGAGACGGACCTTATTTAATGTTACCCGGATACGGGCCAGCAACAGTTAGAGACGGTGCCGATTTTGTCGACAGTATGTACATTCCGTTGGCGTATTTGAATTTCTGGGGAGCACTCGGGAAGTGGGCGTTTGAAGGGATGGAAGCGCGAGCAGCATTGGTATCGCAAGAAGTAATGGTCGATAACTCTCCAGACCCATACGCGCTAACGCGTGAAGTCTATATTCAGCGCCAAAACTTCAAAGCTGAAATAGAAGTCAATGAGTACAATGCCGACGAAGAAGCAGAACTCGATGATCTGTTAGATGATTTTTAGAAAACCTTCCTAAATTAAAAAAGGCCTGACATATAGTCAGGCCTTGTTCGTTTAACTAGTTAAAAACGGTAGTTAGCTTGAACACCGATCAACCAAACATTACCAGTGGTTGTGCCAACAAACTGTCCGCCTACTTTTTCTGCGCTGTCATCGGAATCATAACCACGAGACTCTTTGATAGAAGCGTCTTTCGCCATGATATAGGTGATCCCCGCGTCCAGTGTTAGAGCCTTGGAAACGTCATATGTCGCACCCAGACTTAGCCATGTGCGGTCTGTTTCTGGAATCGTGATAGTTCGATTCTGATCACTGACGGCAGAAGTGTCATAAGCAATACCGGTTCGCACAGCTAGCTTAGAATCGACTTGGTAAGTCGCGCCAATGGCAAAACGATAGTTATCTTCCCAGTTCTCAACTTTCACCATCTGAGTACCGTAATTGTTTAGAACCGCTTCTAATTTCTCGAAGCTGCTCCAATCCGTCCAGTTAACCGACATGTGTAGAGCCAATGCTTCAGTCACTTGGTGGTGGCTTGCAATTTCAGCTGTTGCAGGCAGGGCAAGTGTCATAGAACCGCTGTCTTTTGCGTTTGCAAGCGCAAGCCCAAAGCCGACACCAGTAGCATACCCCTCTAGTTCCATCTCCACCTCAGATTTATAGGTAAAGCCTATACGGTGATCTGGGTTGATTTGCCATGCGGTACCAAGTTGCCAGCCAAATGCCGTGTCATCGCCTTCCATGTACTTCAACGTTGAACCGGCTGCGGGTAAAACCCCTCCAGTGATAGGTGTTGGCGTCGATGGTAAGTGGTTTGGCGTAACCGCACCAAAGTGTCCTTCACCCATTACATAGCGTAGTCCGCCGCCTAAGCTCCAATCAGCATTGAGCTGATACGCTAGGTTTAGGTTGACTTCAACAGTCTTGATCATCGCTTGGTTACCAAAGTGGCTGCCTGCAAATCCAGACTCCAACTCGGTCTCCATACCGTAGTTCGTTCCCAAAGCTAAGCCGGCAAACCACTGCTTATTGATCTGATGAGACAAGTAAAAGTTTGGAATGACAGCGCTGTTAGCAAAATCTTTTGAGCTAGCATTGTGCTGACCAAAAGTTGGATGAGAAACGGTTCCTTCTACATCTAAGTTTGGATCGACATAAATAGCGCCCGTGGATAGCTGAGTGCCTTCAAGGTAAGTGAGCATTGCCGGATTACGCCATTGAGCACTGGCGTTGTCTGCCATCGCAGCTTCGCCAGCGTACGCGCGACCTAGACCAGTAGAAGAGTACTCGGCAAGCTGAAAGCCAGCAGCAGAAACACCTGCAGATGTTAGAGCAAGCGTACTAGCAACTGTTAAAGATAGGAGAGACTTATTTGTTTTCATTGTAATGTTCGCTGAAAGTAAAATATTCAAGTGCAGAATCATAAGATTAGAGTTATTACTTTAAAAATTAAAAACACTGTATTGAACAAAAACAGAGTAAATAACCTAAATTTGATGATGGGGCAGTATATAAATCCATTTGTTAAAGGTATGTATCTTTATTTGAGCGAACACTTGTGATACGAAAAAGGCAAAATAAGGCACACCTGTGCGCCAGAAATGCGATGGTTAACGGCCGGGAAATAAAAAAGGCTGGTTATTTAACCAGCCTTTTAATCGAAAGTTCAGCAGCTTAGAAAGAGCGGCTGTATTGTAGACCAACTAGGATTGCATCGGCGTGTGTTGTGGCCGAAATAGAAGTTGCAACTGACCCTGTAGTAGGTACTTTAATCTCTTCGTTTACTTTAACATCTTTACCCATTAGGTAGGTAAAGCCAAAGTCGATATTTGACTCGTTATCAATGTGGTAAGTGAAACCAGTAGATAACCATTGGCGATCAGAATCAGGTACAGAGATAGAAGTTAGGCTATCTTGTGCACTGGTGTCGTACATGTAACCAGCACGCAAAGTCCAATCGTTATTTAGGTAGTATGTACCACCAATTGAGTAGTGCCAGCCATCTTGCCATTGGTACAACTTGTCATATGATCCACCACCCAAATTGCCAATTGGTGATGCAGCAGAGTTCAAGTTTCTAAACTCAATCTTGTCGAATGAGCTCCAACCAATGTATTGGATACTGTAGTGAACCGCAAATTGAGTATCTTCGATTTTGTGGTAACCAGAGAATTCAGCGATATCAGGTAAAGGTAAGTTGATTTCTTGTCCTTTATCGTCTTCAGCTTTGAACTCTGGGCTGTAACGATAAGCAAAACCAAATCGGTTATTTTCATCAACTTCGTAGACTGCGCCTACGTTGAAACCAAGTGCCCAGCCATCAGCTTTATCAACGTTTAGTGCATAAGGTGCGCTTCCGAATAGACCAGGGTTACCACGCTTCATGGTTCCTTGACCGTAGACTAGATCAAGGCCAGCACCAAAGCTGAGTTGATCGTTAACGCGATATGAGCCAGCTAAGCCAAAGTTAAAGCTCTTAACATCAGTTAGGCCACCGTATTCTTTAGCGATATAATCGTCACCAAATTCGGTTTTTGTTCCGAAGTTAGAATATGCGTTAACACCCCAAGCAAACTTGTCATTTACAGGAACGATTAAGTGAATGTTAGGAGCAATCGAAGTTGCACCGACATCATCTTTATCAGGAACGCTAGCGATGATAGGGGAACCACCTGATAGCACTGGAAGGTTATTTTGGTAAGTTGCATCTTTTACTTCAATAAGAGATGTAATACTTTCAAAACCTAGTGATAGTTCAGTTTTATCAAAGAGAGCCATAGCTGCAGGGTTACGAGCCATAACGGAAGCGTTATCAGCGATAACAGCATCACCAGCGAAAGCTCGGCCGATACCCGTTGCTGATTGTGCGTTTAACTGGAAACCAGCAGCGAGAGCTTGCTGAGATGCCAGTGTAATAGTCACTGCGATAAGTGATTTTTTAAACAGACGCGTGTTGTTCATTTTGCTTTTTCCTTTTTCTATTCGCCTCTAGGTGGGCGATATATTTGAGCAAAAGCTCAGTTAGTGGCTGATACTAGACGCTAGTATAGGTTATAGAAATCCGACCATTGTCTAGTTTGAATAGAAAATTGCTGAAATGATGTGCATCTGGCACGAAAATGCAGGAAAAATATTCGAATTAGAGCTAAAGCTCTAATTGATAAAGAAAATAATAGGACCCAAGTCTGTGACTCGGGCCCTATTGTTATGCGTCATTAGGCTTAATGATTTTAGCTATGTTTTCGGCGATGATTGCTACATCTTCACCCTCGTGAGCCACTAGGATTAAACTGGCGTCACCAACAGGCTCAACCACACCAATCATTCCTTTGTCGACAAAGTTGACGCTGCTCTGAGAAGAGACGCTGGTCATAAACAAGGTGACTTTGCCTTGTTTACCTTCAAAGACCATATGCAGGGCATTGGAGTCGCCAAACCCACAATGATTTAGATAGTAAACATGGTAAGGAAACTGGTTGGCGAGCTGGTAAGCAAACGGTAGCATCTTGGCGTTAATCTGGCTTAAGCTTACTTGCTCATCAATATTGGCAATAAATGCCTTTTCAGCCATAAAGTGTTCCATTGCTGTATCCGCTAAACTCGCTTGTGCTTCTGTTACTAGAAGGTTGCTCCAGTTAAGCTGGCCAGCCAACAAACCCGCCATAAAGGCAACTGATGCCGCCATTGCCATCGCTCGACGGGCAAACGTCGGTTTTACAAGGTTATTAGGTTGGCTTGAAGATGTTTGATTAAACAAAATACGGTCAGCGAGGTCGTCAGGCACGTCCACGTTCATTGCCTTGGCGATCTGTACATCTAAGTCCATAATGTCGTCGACAAACTTGCTGTTAGCTTCGCTGTTTTGCATCGCTTCAACGATGTCGCTGTCCCTTTGCTTCGGATCGGACATCACCCGACGACGGAATTCTAACTCATCCATTTTGGTGTCCTCTCTGATTAGTGTCGGAATCCAACATGTCTTTCAATTGATTTCTCGCGCGAAAGAGTCTGGTCATAACGGTGTTTTTGTTGAGCCCTAAAATATCACCTATCTCTTCACCGCTAAAGCCGCCAACGACTTGAAGAAACAGAGGCTCTCTATAATCCACATCCAGTTTCATGATTTGCATTTGTACCCACTCCGACTGATGGTGAGGGTCATCGCTGACTTTGGCATCGTTGCCAAAATCATCAATATCAACCAGATCCAATTGCTTTCTCTCGAAGCGACGCGCATTCTCACGGCGTAAAATGGTAATTAACCAAGATTTCGCTGCCTTTTCATCTTGTAAACTGTCTAGTGATTTCCAAGCTCGAAGACAGGTCTCTTGGACTAGGTCTTCCGCTATGGATTTATCTTTACACAGCCAATATGCGTATCGGTAAAGATCGCGATGGTAGGCTCTGACGAGTGCTTCGTATTTTCTTTGTCTGTCCATATCTGATTCGACCGGACTGGATGACTTTTTCTTTCCAAAAAAATTGATAACGGACACATGAGCCTCCGAATGCTCTGTGAAATTCTTTTAATTACGCGGTCTTATCGAAATTTTTGTGAGATCGCGAGCACATTGATTAATTTGGTTTTATTACCACAATTTGTTTTAAATCAAAGTACCAAGCATTCAACAACTCAATACCCAGTATAAATCAACACAAAATTGATCTAATTCAAAATCTGTCGCCTCACAGTCGTTATAGTACATCTTGTCATCTAGTTAATCCTTGTGGTTAACATGTTGAGCAAGATGACACTTCCTTTTGAAGGCTGACTTTACTTTCTCCTAATCAGGAAACTGATTATTTCAATTGGCGTAAGTTAATTGCTTTATACATTCCAACCACACATTTATGTGTGGTTTTTTTTTACCATTTTTCCAAATAATCAACATTTTAACTATAGCGAACTAAACTTACTCCGCAAGCAGTACTTCTGCGGTTACTCGGGATCATTTCCATTCCAAGTCACGTTTATTTAAACGCTCGTTTGATTTAATTAACATTTTGATTACAATGCTTGTGGTCAGACCTCTTGAGAATCAAAGGAGAAAACATGGCTAAACAGGAAGTCAAGACGCGTAGTGGAGAGCGAATAGCGATAGTGGACGGTCTGCGGACTCCATTCGCCAGACAAAGCACTGCATTTAGTCAAGTGCCAGCGGTTGATCTAGGCAAGATGGTGGTCAAAGCTTTGATGGACCGAACCGAACTCGATCCCAAACTAGTGGACCAAGTTGTGTTTGGACAAGTAGTACAAATGCCCGCAGCACCTAATATTGCGCGCGAAATTGTACTTGGCACAGGTATGGATATATCCACGGATGCTTATTCAGTAACCCGAGCGTGTGCCACTAGCTTTCAATCGGCGGTCAATGTCGCCGAGAGCATAATGGCAGGAGCCATAGATATAGGTATCGCTGGCGGGGCGGATTCTTCATCTGTACTGCCCATTGGCGTTTCCAAAAATCTGGCGGCCAATTTACTCGCTTTGAGTAAGTGCAAAACCCTTTCTCAAAAACTCAAAATAATAAAGAAACTTTCGCTTAGAGATCTAGTACCCGTTCCTCCAGCCGTTGCCGAGTATTCTACGGGCTTGTCAATGGGACAAACAGCAGAGCAAATGGCTAAAAGCCATGCTATTAGTCGCGCCGACCAAGACGCGCTGGCCCATCGTTCTCACACGCTCGCTTCACAAGCTTGGCGAGAGGGGAAGATTGAAGGCGAAGTGATGACCGCGTTTCCAGAACCATATAAGGAATGGATTGATCAAGACAACAATATTCGCCATGACTCTGCGTTAGAGGACTACAGCAAGTTAAGGCCGGCGTTTGACCGCCAGTTTGGCAGTGTAACGGCAGCGAACAGTACGCCACTTACTGATGGCGCAGCGGCTGTTGTTATGATGCGTGAAGGAAAAGCAAAAGAGTTAGGTATAGAGGTATTAGGGTACATTCGTTCCTATGCTTTTACTGCGATAGGAGTGGAAAGTGACATGTTGATGGGGCCTTCCTATGCCACACCATTGGCGCTCGATCGCGCGGGAATTTCACTTTCTGATCTTACTTTGATTGATATGCATGAGGCTTTTGCGGCTCAAGCACTTTCTAACGTTAAAATGTTTTCAAGCGATAAGTTTGCCGAGCAGTATCTAGGCCGCAGTAAGGCTATTGGTGACATCGATATGGAAAAATTTAATGTGTTGGGCGGCTCTATCGCTTACGGACACCCTTTCGCAGCGACGGGGGCACGGATGATGACGCAAACATTGCGCGAGCTGAAGCGCCGTGGTGGAGGTTTGGCACTGAATACGGCGTGTGCGGCTGGTGGCCTTGGGGCAGCTATGGTTTTGGAGGTTGAATAATGAAAGAATCAGAAGCGTTTACCTTAACCATTGACGACAACGGCCTTGCGTGGCTTTTAGTTGATGTACCCAATGAGCGAATGAATACTTTACAAGCCGCCTTTGCAGAGGAAATGTCTGAGATATTTGCCCTATTGCACGAGAAAGGTAGAGATATACAAGGGTTAATCGTCCATTCGGGGAAAGAAGACAACTTTATAGCTGGTGCAGATGTTCGCATGCTTGAAGCGTGTAAAAGCAAGGAGGAAGCCCAAGCATTAGCGGAGCAAGGACAACAATTGTTCCAACAGCTTTCTGATTTGCCTTATCCAGTGGTTGCGGCGATACACGGCCCGTGTTTGGGTGGTGGGTTAGAGTTAGCACTGGCGTGCGATTACCGTATCTGTACGGACTCAGAAAAAACTCGGCTAGGATTACCTGAAGTACAATTAGGCCTGTTGCCGGGCTCCGGTGGTACTCAAAGGTTGCGAGATTGATCGGTTTATTACCCGCATTAGACATTATTCTTACTGGCAAACAACTGAGAGCCAAAAAGGCGAAAAAACTCGGTATTGTTGACGCTTGTGTCCCAAAAAGCATCCTATTGAAGGTGGCTGAGCAGTTTATAGAGAAAGGCAAGCGTAGCAAGAAAAAGGCGTCTGCCAAAGAAGTGATCATGTCAGGGACGGGGTTAGGGCGTAAGTTAATCTTTGATCAAGCCGGCAAGAAAACAGCCAAAAAAACAAGAGGTAACTACCCAGCCACTGAGGCAATTCTCGACGTGATCCGCTCGGGCTTAGAAAAAGGGATGCAAGAAGGTCTCGCTTATGAAGCTGAGCGATTTGCAGAGCTGGTCATGACGGATGAGTCTAAGGCGCTTCGTTCAATCTTTTTTGCTACAACAGAAATGAAAAAAGAAAATGGGGCTGGCGCCGAGCCTAACAAGGTTTCCCATGTCAGTGTACTCGGTGGTGGATTGATGGGAGCGGGGATCGCTCATGTCAGTGTGGCGAAAGCAAAAGTACCAGTGAAAATTAAAGATGTGTCCAATGATGGTGCATTGAACGCGCTGCAATATAACTACAAGTTGTTTGAAAAGCAGCGAAAACGCAGGATTTTGTCGAAAGCTCAAGTTCAATCTCAGATGCTGCAATTGTCAGCAGGTACGGATTTTAGTCAGTTTAAGAGCACGGATTTAGTGATTGAAGCCGTATTTGAAGACCTTCCACTTAAGCAAAAAATGGTCGAAGATGTGGAAAATAACGCCAAAGAGGCGACTATTTTCGCAACAAACACCTCTTCTCTGCCCATTGGCCAAATCGCGTCACAAGCGAAAAGAGCCGAGCAGGTGATTGGTCTACATTATTTTAGTCCGGTAGAAAAAATGCCACTGGCGGAGGTCATTCCACACGAGGGGACTTCGGAGCAAACGATAGCAACAGTAGTAGATTTTGCTCGTCAACAAGGCAAAACGCCCATTGTGGTTAAAGACAAAGCCGGATTTTACGTCAATAGGATCCTAGCCCCATACATGAATGAGTCCGCCCACCTCCTTTTAAGTGGCGAGCCTATTGAAAGTATTGACAATGCGTTACTGGATTTTGGTTTTCCCGTTGGCCCAATTACTCTGCTCGATGAGGTGGGGGTCGATATTGGCTCCAAAATCATGCCTATCTTGGTCGAAGAGTTGGGTGAGCGATTTAAAGGTCCAGATGTTTTCGACATTCTACTCAAAGACGGTCGCAAAGGGCGCAAAAGCGGTAAAGGTTTTTATACTTATAAAGGCAAAAAGAAATCCGTTGATAGCTCGGTGTACAAAACACTGAACTTATCCCCAGAAGAGCGTTTGAGCAAGAGTGATATCGCGATGCGGTGTGTGTTACCAATGCTCAATGAAGCGGTTCGTTGTTTGGATGAAGGTATTATTCGCTCCCCAAGAGATGGCGATATTGGAGCGATCTTCGGCATCGGTTTCCCTCCCTTTTTAGGTGGTCCTTTCAGGTATATGGACAAAGTAGGGTTGGCTGAGTTAATAGAGACAATGAATACCTTTTCTGAGAAGTATGGTGAAAGGTTCGCCCCGTGCGATGGTCTCTTAACCAGAGCAGAACTTGATCAAACGTTCTACTCTTAAAACAGCCTAAAGAAGCGAGCCGCAAGGTTCGCTTTTTTAATAAAAGGGGCATAATATCAGGCAAGTAAAGTCAAAAACCGACTGGTCAAAAAAGTAAAACAATAAGGAATAAAAATGGACGCTCTCGACCTTTTATTAAATCGCCGATCCATTGCAAAGCTATCTGCTCCGGCCCCAGAAGGAAAAGTGCTAGAGAATATCATTCGCGCGGGGTTACGAGCGCCGGATCACGCTGGACTCACACCTTGGCGATTTGTCATTTCTCAGGGAGAAGGGTTAGCGAAACTGGCAGATATCTTAGTTAAGGCAGCGGAAGTGGAAAATAGTGACGATGCGGTTATTGAAAAATTGCGCAACGCACCCTATCGAGCACCTATGGTAATTACGGTTATCGCTAATGTTACCGAACATGAGAAAGTACCTGCCATAGAGCAACACCTGTCGGCCGGTTGTGCCGTACAGGCTATGCAAATGGCAGCTGTTGCCCAAGGCTTTCAAGGATTTTGGCGTTCTGGTAAATGGATGTTTCACGAAAAAGTTCGTGAAGCGTTTCACGTCCAAGGAGAAGACCAAATTGTCGGCTTCCTCTATTTAGGGACACCAGGTTGCACGCCAATGAAAGTACCAGAGCGAGAATTGAGTCAGTTCGTCGAATTTCTGTAGATGTTGTCAGCCAACAGAGGCCAGTGAAAAACTGGCCTTAATGAATATTAAAGTTGATAACAAAATCGATAAATAGACGCACTTTCTCTGGGAGGTGGTCTTTATGGTTGTACAGCATATAGATATCTCTAGGGTTGGCACTCCATTCAGGCAATACCCTAACCAAGCTTTCATCTTCAATATACTCGCGCAACATAACATCGGGCATAAGCGTAATACCTAACCCTGCAGAGCAAGCGCTGCGCACCACTTTTAAAGTATCCGCTTGGAATCGACCTTTATCGGTATTAACAACCGTTTCGCCGTTAGAGTTGGAAAGCTGCCACTTTAGCAATGGATGGCCTTTGAGAAGCGAGTGTTCGCTTAAGTCTTCAGCGTGTTTAGGCACCATGCGTTGCTTTAAGTACTCAGGGCTTGCGACAAGAATATCTTTAACCGCACCGATTTTGCGTGCAATTAGGCTAGAATCTCGTTGAGGACCGACGCGGAAAATGACATCCCACTCTGTTGGGTCAAGATTGTCAGCTTGGTTACTGGTGGTCAACTCGATCAAAATATCGGGATAAAGAGCCATAAACTCGTTGAACATCGGCATCATCATTCGCTTAGTCAGGTTTGACGGCGATGATATGCGAATTCGACCTGCGGCACCTCGGCACTCATCAGTGATCTCTTCCGCCGTATTGGCTAAGCGTTCCAACAGAGGAGAGCACTCTTGGAAAAATCGCTCTCCAGCTTCAGTCAGAGATAGCTTGCGAGCATGGCGATTGAGTAAACGCAAGTTCAAAGATTCTTCGAGCGCTTGGATTCGACGAGTGATAGTTGCAACTGGTATCATAGTTTTTCTGGAAGTTGCGGTGTAGCTCCCATTTTCAACTACTAATCGGAAAAGATTGAGATCATCTAGTTTCATTGTTTCGACACAAATGTTTACGAATTCAGATAATTTATACCTATATCAAATGTTAAAGCTTGCGTCATGTCAACAAGTCATCTGATCTAGGTCACACCATACATCTAGTGTTGAGGGAAACCCGAGGGTGGAAGATTTGTATAAAGTAGCTTTGGAGGCTACTTTTTAAGGAGCGTTTTTAAACTACCTATAAGAATAACAATAGTAATTGATGAAGTACTTGGTTGTGTGAGGCGAGGTTTATGCTTAAGACGATTGATATGGCGACAGTGACTCCGGAACGAGCAACGAGTCAGCAAAAGCTGATCCTAGTTGTAGACGATGACCCGGTTTTTCGTCGCATCACAAAAGGATATCTTGATGCGCAGGGTTACAAGGTTATCGAAGCCGAAGATGGATTTGATGGGCTTCAAAAGCTGAGAGCTTTTGAGCCAGACCTAGTCCTGTGCGACTTGTCCATGCCAGTGTTAAATGGCATAGAGTTTGTGGAAGAGGTGAGCTTAGAGTACCCCTCGCTGCCACTTATTGTTGTATCTGCAACGGAAGAGATGTCTGATGTTGCCAGAGCACTTAAATACGGAATAAAGGACTTTCTCACTAAGCCGATTAGTAATCACGACCACTTAGCCAACGCGATTGAAAATACGTTGGACGATACCGATAACCATCTGTCTGATCAAAGAGATTTCTCAAGCCAATGGTTTCGAGTCGACAGCGGAGATATGCCGGAAGAGCAAGAGCTTCACTGGCACCTTGAGTACTTGCAGCAAAACCCAAACGCAGCGCGCTCTTTGCTACAGGCATTAGCTCCGGACAAAGATTCATCGCAAGGAGACTGGAAGTGCAGTTATCGCTTGCTTCAGTCTACCGATGTTATGCCTTTAGTATTTGATTACGCGTGGTTGATCAACGGACAAATCGCCTTTTACATCGTCGACTCTAATGAAGAGTACGGTGCGGCGACCACTTTGCTTATCAGAGCGCTATTTCATGACTACTTGCGAAACCTCAAATGTTTTAATGCCGACTTAAAAGATATTGCTGAGCTTTTAGAAAAAGGGTTGAGCTGTGCAAAAAGTGTCAGCCCTGTTAACGCTATATTTGGGGTGGCGGATTTAGGTGAAGGCAAAGTTTCTCTATTACCAGCGGGGCTTGATGCACGTTGGTCGAATGGGGACCTGTCTCAGCATATTCCCGCGGGAGTAAAGCTAGGTGAAAACTGCGTGAAAAACTTTATTACCACGGATCTACCTATCCACAGTGCAGGGCAGTTGTCATTAAGCCTGATTGGTTCGAGCAGTTTTAGTCTAGATATCTATCAAGGACCCCGAGCTTAAATAAGGTTATTCAAGGTAACAAGAGGCTCGCACTATGCGGGCCTTTTTACTGCTCGAACATTTTGATTTTCCGACATTTCCTTAATATGTCGCTTAAATTTTTTTAATAAAAGAGCACCCTTATCTAGTTTAAAGAAAGAGCAATAAAGTCAATACCCACTTAGTTTGTCGGTGTTTGTACGGGATCCTTTTCGGTATAGTTTGCGACCAACAAAAAAAGCCTAGCTTGTTAACAAATAAGTTACAGCCAAAGGCGTGAATTAGTCACTTACAAAAGAGAAGCAAACCATGGCAGACAGCGACTTCAAAGAACCTTATAATATTTATTACTTTCTGGGCTTTATTGCCGTATTACTTATTCCAACATTACCGGCGACTCTGACGTGGATTCGCATTCTCAACGGATACGCTGGTTTTTAATAAACGAGGAGTGCCACATCAGTATCCGTAAGCTCGGCTTTAATATTGTAGGTGGCATCAGCTTAGTACTTGGTATTGCGGGTATCTTTCTACCCGTCTTACCCACCACACCTTTTATTTTGCTAGCCAGTGCTTGTTTTATGAGGGGGAGTCCGACTTTTCATCGCTGGCTGCATCAACACCCCACGTTTGGCCCAATGTTAGACAATTGGCACAAACACAAAGCGGTAAGTCGAAAAGTAAAGACGCGTGGAGCCGTACTTATGATCGCCAGTTTTGGCTTTTCAATCTGGGTAGTTCCTATCCTGTACGTAAAACTCGGATTAGCTTTCACTTTTGTTATCTTGTTCTGTTGGTTTATTCGCCTTCCTGTGACCGAGCGTCTTGCTCAGCAGTCAGAAAATCACTAATATTGCAGAGAAGTGTGCCCACTCTTCGAGTGGGCATTTGTATTTTAAGTATCGGTTGATAAGAGCGCTCTCTATGCTAACTTCTTGTTTGCCGATAGACATGAGTCGAAAGCTCGCTTTGGACTACTGTGATAATCACAAGCCAACCAAGATAATATTATGACAACAGATACCATCTCTTTGATTAAATCTAGTATCAAAAGCATCCCTGATTACCCAAAGCCAGGCATTCTATTTCGTGACGTAACTAGCTTGCTAGAAGACGCTCAAGCTTATCAAGCAACTATCAAACTCTTGGTTGAAAAGTACCAATCTCTTGGCTTTACCAAAGTAGTGGGCACTGAAGCGCGCGGATTTCTTTTTGGCGCACCTTTGGCATTAGAGTTAGGCATAGGTTTTGTCCCTGTTCGCAAGCCAGGTAAGTTACCTAGAGCGACAGTCGCGGAGTCGTACGAGTTAGAATACGGCGTCGATACTTTAGAGATCCATACGGACGCGATCAGCCAAGGTGACAAAGTGCTAGTGGTCGATGACCTATTGGCAACCGGCGGCACCATTGAAGCGACAACGAAACTGATCCGTCAACTTGGCGGCGAAGTAGAGCACGCTGCGTTTGTCATTAACCTTCCTGAAATCGGCGGTGACAAACGTTTGGAAAAAATGGGTCTTAACGTGTACAGCATTTGTGAGTTCGAAGGACACTAAACGGAATTATTCATGAGCTATCTTGCCTTAGCGCGAAAATGGCGACCAAGCGATTTAGCGAAGTCGTTGGTCAGTCTCATGTGCTTACTGCATTAGAGAATGCATTGGCACAAAACCGCCTCCATCACGCTTACTTGTTTAGCGGCACGCGAGGCGTGGGTAAAACTACGATTGGCCGCTTGTTTGCCAAGGGGCTAAACTGCGAAGAAGGTATTACAGCAACGCCTTGCGGAAAGTGTTCTACTTGTCGAGAGATTGACGAAGGACGCTTTGTTGACTTGTTGGAAATAGACGCCGCTTCGCGTACTAAGGTAGAAGACACAAGAGAGCTTCTGGATAACGTTCAATACAAGCCAGCACGTGGTCGATTCAAAGTTTATCTTATCGACGAAGTTCACATGCTGTCTCGTCATAGTTTCAATGCGTTGTTAAAGACCCTTGAAGAGCCGCCAGAGTATGTCAAATTTATTCTGGCGACTACCGACCCTCAGAAATTACCTGTCACCATTTTGTCTCGCTGCTTGCAGTTTCATCTCAAGCCTATTTCAGTTGATGAAATCCGCACGCACTTGGAATTCATCTTAGAGCAAGAACAGGTGAGCTTTGACCACAAAGGTTTGAGTTTACTAGCGCACGCTGCCAACGGCAGTATGCGAGATGCACAAAGCTTAGCCGATCAAGCGATTGCATTAGGCAATGGTGTGATTCAAGGTGATTTGGTTGCTCGCATGTTAGGTACGTTAGATACCGACTATGCATTACACCTTCTTGAGGCGATGGCTCATAAGCAAGTAGAACCCGTGATGACAGCGCTGGAAAGCCTAGCGCAAAACGGTGTGGAATGGGATGCTCTATTACAGCAACTTGCTACACAACTTCACCGTCTGGCGATGTATCAAGCTCTACCATCAAGTTTGGACAGAACGCAACCCGATGCGGAAAAAGTGGAGCTAATGAGCCAACACTTTACACCGCAAGAGCTTCAACTCTATTACCAAATCGTGATTAAAGGTCGAGAAGATATCGCTATTTCGCCCTCCGAACGCATTGCGATAGAAATGGTTTTGTTGCGAATGATGGCATTTAAACCTCAAAGTATTGGGGCAGAGCCAGTGGTGGTGCCAGTTCCGCAAGAGGTTAAGCAAAGTGCTCCAGTGGTATCACCACCAGCGGTAGAGCAATCGCGACCAGCTCAGGCTTCCGCTGCTATTGCCGCTCAACCTGATGTTATACCTACACAATCGGTGGTTAAGTCTGAAGAAGCTCCAATGCCTCAGGAAATGCCAATGGATCCTGAACCGGACTATGCGCCGCCACCTATGGACGTGTATACACAGCCACATATGGCAGAGCCGCCAGTTTACAACGAACCTGAACAAGTGCCCCAACAGCCCGTAGAGAGGCCAGTGGCGGCACCAACAGCCCCTACAGGTTTGAGAGGTGGTCTAAGGCATCAATTGAAGTCAAAGCGCGACAATCAGCAGTCTAAAGAAGCGCCTTCAGGAAAAAAGTTTGAAGCGACATCCGGCAAAATATCGGAGTCTGTTCTCGACCGTGTAGCACAAAAACACGGAGGTAAACGGGTGTCGCCAGTAACGGCTTCTCAAAGCGCGGAAACGCAAGAAGTCGATAATGAACCATACCAGTGGAAACCTTCAAAACCAGTTGTTAGCCAAGAGAAGCCAGAGCTGACGCCGACGCAAATCAAAAAAGCATTAGAGCACGAAAAAACGCCAGAAATGGCAAAAAAACTGCTAGATGAGTCGGTAGCAAAGGATAGCTGGGCGGCCACAATTCAAAGTTTACAGACGCCTAAGTTGGTTGAGCAGCTAGCGTTAAATTCTTGTTTCGAACAAGACGGCGATCGTATCCGACTGACTCTAAGAGCGACGCAAGGACATCTCAATACCGATAAAGCGAGAGCAGAGCTTGCGCGCGCGCTATCAGAATCTTTGGGAATTAACTGTCAATTGACGGTTGAAATTGGCGACAAAGGCGAAACGCCATTAGAGTTAAGAGATAAGCTCTATCAACAGCGACTACAACAAGCTTTTAGCAGTTTAGCGGAAGATAAAACGGTACAGTTTATCGAAAAACGCTTCTCGGCTCAGTTAGATAATGACAGTGTAAGACCAGTTTAAATCTAGCTAAAACAATAAATAGACTAAGTGATAGAAAGGGTTGAAAAATGCTATTTCACCCCAATCTAAAGTGAAACAATCAAGCTAATTAACCAGAGAGATAAACATGTTTGGTAAAGGCGGTATGGGTAACCTGATGAAGCAAGCCCAGCAGATGCAAGATCGCATGCAAAAGCTTCAAGAAGAAATCGCAAATATGGAAGTGACAGGTGAGTCTGGCGCAGGGTTGGTTAAAGTAACCATCACTGGTAGCCATAGTGTTCGTCGCGTCCACATTGATGAAAGCCTAATGGAAGACGACAAAGAGATGCTAGAAGACTTGATCGCTGCGGCGTTCAACGATGCAGCTCGTCGCGTTGAAGAAACTCAAAAAGAGAAAATGGCGTCAGTAACAGGTGGAATGCAGCTTCCTCCTGGTATGAAAATGCCGTTTTAATCTTATATGCGTACCAGCCATTTGCTGGAACAACTTATGGAGGCTTTGCGTTGCTTACCGGGTGTTGGACCCAAGTCAGCTCAGCGCATGGCCTTTCATCTGTTACAGCGAGACAGAAAAGGTGGTCTTCAGCTCGCCGACGCTTTGAGTAAAGCGATGACTGAAATTGGTCACTGTAGCGAATGTCGAACTTTTACCGAAGAAGAAGTTTGTCATATCTGTACTAACCCAAAGCGGCAAGAAGGTGGGCAGCTCTGCGTGGTGGAAAGCCCAGCAGATATTGCAGCCGTAGAAGCTACTGGCCAGTTTTCTGGACGTTATTTTGTGCTAATGGGGCACTTGTCTCCTTTAGACGGCATTGGTCCTAGTGATATAGGCTTAGATGTACTTGATTACCGCCTTGGCAGGGGAGATATCAAAGAGGTTATCCTCGCGACCAATCCAACTGTTGAAGGTGAAGCAACCGCTCACTACATTGCGGAGCTTTGCAAAGCGCATCAAGTCGATGCCAGCCGAATTGCCCATGGTGTACCAGTGGGGGGAGAGTTAGATTTGGTCGATGGCACGACACTTTCTCACTCCTTAATGGGTAGACACAAACTTTGAAAAGGTCGCTGGTAGCGACCTTTTTTATTGCTCCGCCGCCAGCTTGAGTGTTGGTGTCATCCAATCAACGCCTTTAATTTCTTTGAGCTCAAGAGACGGGACTATGGGCGCAGTATCGATAACTTGCCCTTTACTGTCTAGGAAGCGCCTTTTGGCCAAGCGCAGCGTATAACCGTTGGGCAGTGTATAAGAATCGAGAAGCGACATTTGACCGTAAGTTGGTTTACCAAGGTGTACCACGTTTGATTTTTGCTTCAGTAGATAGGTTAATAGCTCAGCAGAGCCAGATGTTTGCTCACTCGTGACGACATACACGGGTTTTGTGTAAGGTGACGGAAGCGGGTCAATCTCAATCGTGCTTTGTTCTACTGGCTGACCTGAAAAGTAGCTGGCGCTATACGTTTTTTCATCGCTGCTATGCCCAAAAGCTTGGGCGAGCTGCATAGCGGATGTGGCGCTTTCCCCGGTGTTAATAGTGAGATCCAAAAGGAGAGCATGAGTACCCTCTAGGTCTTGCAAGGCTCTAACTAATGTCGAGCGAATCTCTTGTCGGGGCATCGCTGATACAGTGACAATACCAATGTTATCTTTATTGATACACCAAGTCAGAAACTGTTCAGGCTTATCTTGGTTTTGCGGTGAGAGCACATCGCAGTGCGAAGCGAGCTTTTCAAGTGATTGTTGGTGCGTTAGTGCGATTTCAGCGGGTTCTGCGAGCACTTGCGCAGTAGGGATCACTTGTAAACTTTGGTCTTCTATCGAATGGAGCATTTTGGAAACTTGCGCTGACCATGCAGGATTAAATTCGGCATTGTTAGTACGAGCTTGGTAGGAGAGATAAAGATCTTCCCAGCGTTGATGATCTTGATCGACAAAAGCGTGGTTGGCGTGCACCAACTGCCAAAAGCGCTCAAAGAGTTGTTGATCGTTGAGCTTAGGTGAAGTTGCTGGTTTTTGTCGCGCTTTAAAAACATAAGTGACGTTGTCGAAATAGGTGTTGCCAACAGCATCGGTCACTGAAAGCTTAAATCGATAGTTTCCAGCCATAGCTGGTGCGGTAAACTGAGTGGCGAGACGGGTGGGGTCTTTAATCTTTACAGCCTGTTTGCCTTCGACTTGACTCCATTGAAACTCAAGATCACCTAAGGAGTTTAACGACGAAAGTAGAGTTCCTTTAAGCGTGATAAGGCCCTGAGAAGAAGTAAATACTTTATCCCCTCCTGCGTGGATCTTTATCGCTTTGAAACTGGGTTTATCTGCTGAAGTTATCTCGTAGTTACACGCGGACAAAAGGAATAAAACAGCGACAACAAAACCTTTTTTAATCATCCTCGTCTCTTTGATAAATTGGTGATGCTTTGGCGATATCTCATTGATTTACTATGATAACTGAGTTATCGCCAATTAGCATGCTTTGTTAGAAATTGAAGCTCATACCAGTGGAGAAGAAAATACTTTCGGTATCGTAGAAATTAATATCCGAGTCGACCTCTTCGTACCCAGCCATGATATGGAAAGCACTTGAACTCAATCTGAACGGTTCTTCATAGCTATAGACCGAGAAGAAGCCCACATTGTTAGAATCCTGCTTCTTATCAAACACCGGGTTAACGGCATCATAGGAGCTTGCCCCAGCGCGCAAGGTTGTCATAAGGCTATGTCTGCCACTTGCGTAAGCCACACCTAGCTGAAAGGATAGATTGTCGTTGCTATGTGCGTTGCCATCGGCATCACGGGTAGTGTACTGAACTCCAGGGGCGACAAACAGAGAGTTACTCAGCGGCAGAGTAGTTTCTAATGTGTATCTATGGAATGTACTGTCGCGTTTTAACGAAGCTCTCTCGGCAGTGGTGAGTGTTCTACTTAAACCAATATCTTCACGGTCTACTTCGCTCTCGGCGTAGGCATACCTTAGAGTAAGTGGAAGCGGAGCCAAGAAATCTACGGCTAGACGACCACCACCAGTATCAAGATCAGTCACTTCACGCTTTTGTCCTGTTAAGTATGGGTCGCGCCATGTTTCGTCAACTCCTGGAATAGAAGAGAATAGTGCACCCGTGATAACAATGTCTTTAGTAAGCAAGTGCATGATGCCAAGCTCGGCTTGAAATTGCGCTTCGGCAATCTGATCTTCACTGTTACCTAGAAAAATAGCGGTGTCATTGAACGTGTATTGAAGACGCCCCAACGGAAAAACACCTGCGCTAGATTCTTTTTTGCCATTGTTGTTTAAATCATTGGTGACGGCATTGTCGTCACTTGTGTTCATTTGAGAAGTGCCAGATGAAACGGAAGCATTGATAGCAATGGTGCCGCTTAATCCGGGTTTAAACATGGGTTCTTCACCCATGGCGGCAGCGCCTGTCGATATCAGGGCTAAAGTGAATAGTCCTAGGCGGCAATGATTCATTTTTTACTCCTTTAATTCCTTTGAATTATCATTCTCACTGTAGATATTAACAATGCTAATTAAATGAATCTGTTGCCTTTTATGGACAGAAGTTGTCACATACTGTCACACTTACGAAATCACTTTTTCCGCTTCGCCTTCGTCAGGGTTCGCGTGGCGATACACTGGCCAGCGGATCTCAAAAGCGGCACCTTGGTAAGCGGACTCGGTGACTTGAGCGTAACCTTTGTGCCAGATTGCGATTTGCTTAACAATCGCTAGCCCCAAACCATGCCCTTTGTTAGTTTGCCTTTCTTGATTGTCAATTTGGGCAAAGGGCTCAAATATGCGCTCTTTTAACTCATCTGGAATGCCCGGACCGTCGTCTTCAACGCGAAGTACATACTGACTTCCTTGCCGATCAAAACTCACCACGACTTGTGACTGAGTAAATCGAGCAGCGTTGGAAAGTAAGTTCTTTAAAGCTCGAAGCATACTTTTTCCATCGATAAACAGCTCTTGTTCTTGAAGTTGAGGGTGGCAAATGAATCTCGCTTCAAGGTCGGGGTGCTCCAATTGATAATGTTCTATTTCGGTATGGATTTGCGCCGCTAGATTCTCTTTTGAAAACTGGTTGATGTCTGCCACACGGCTGTAGCGAGATAGCTGAAGAGTTTGATTGATAAGGTTGTCTAAGTCATCGATACTGGTATCGATAATATTGCTGTACTTCTCTTTCTGTTCGTTAGATATCTCATTGCTGTTTAACATCTCAAATGCGAATCTCAGCCGATAAAGTGGTGTGCGCAGATCGTGAGCAATAGCATTGGTAAGTTCACGGTGGCCAGCGATCAACTTTTCAATGTTGTCGGCCATTTGGTTGAACGAGTTGGCGAGTTGGGCGACGATGGAGCGTTTTGACACCTTCGCACGTTCAGTCAACAACCCGTGACCAAACTGATTTGCAGTTTTAGTTAACTGTTTAAGACCTCGCCACAAGGGGTAGAACCAGAACAAGTGAGTAAAGGCAATGAGTAGGATAAACAGGCCCATTACGTAAGACAACAAGGTGATGTTGGCTCGGTAGGAACTCGTGTCAGTAACGACCATCCAGTGGTTATCATCTAATTTGGCAAAGACTTGGATTTCACCCTCTTCGGTTTCAAGCGAGTAAATATCGTCACCCGCGGTTATGGCTTCCTCTAAGTTTGGAAGCTCATCGCTTGTTACCATTGCAAGTGTAAAGGTTCCTTTCTCAGAAATAGCGGCAACTTGATCCGCCCACTGCTCTTGAGGGAGTTTACGGATCTCCCTCACGCCTAAATAAACCGGGCCTTTTATTTGTCGTAGCTCGTCCGCTCTTACCGACGAATACAAGGCAAAGTAAAGGGCATCATCACTATTACCAATTCGTTGCATAAGGGCTATAGGGTCGCCAAAATCGAGTGCTATTTCGCCGGAGAGTAAAGTTTCATGAATACTTGCATCGTCTTTGTAGCTATCGATTGGAATGATTTTTAAAGGGTGTTCAAAATGGGGAGCGAGATCGGCGAGGTATTCTAGGCGTTCTTCGTGAGTAATGGGAGCCAGATCGTTTTGAAACTGCTCCATTGTCGGTTGGTAAACGCCTTTAAAAAATTGGTGCGATACCCTCTCATTCATATATTGCAAAGGGCTAAAGTCGTAAGGTGCAAAGATAGCGATAAAGGGCACCAAAACAGCAAACAGCAAAATAAAGATAGTGCGGATCATTGATTAACCTCAGGCCTTAATTGCGCAAAGTTGATAGCCTTGACCACGTATGGTTTTGATAAGCTTAGGTTCATGGGGGTCGTCTAACAATGAACGTCTAAGGCGAGAGATTCGACGGTCTATAGACCGATCAAGCCCATCGTATTCATAGCCGCGTATCTGTTGAGCAATATCGTCTCTTGATACAACGGTACCCACGTGCTGAGCGAGTAAATGCAACAGCTCAAACTCAGCGGTAGTGAGTTTAATCGGCAGGTTGTCCAAAAAGACTTGTCGGTGCTGTAAATCCACCTTGATAGGGCCAATAATGAGCTGTTGTTCACTGACGTTCATCTCTTGTGTTGGGAGTCTGGATTGACGTCTGAGAAGTGCTCGCAATCGCGAAAGCAGTAGTCTGGGCTGGACTTGTTTTACTACGTAATCATCCGCGCCAAGTTCGAGTCCCATAACTTGGTCTATGTCATCATCAAGCGCTGTTTGCATCAGTATCATGCCTGAATAGTCAGCCCGAATTTGACGGCACACATCCATACCACTTTGACCGGGAAGCATAACATCGAGGATCACGAGGTCGGGTTGCTTAGTTAAGATAACCTCTACCGCTTTGATACCGTCGCCGACGACTTCTACTTCAAACTCGTAGTTTTGCAGAAAATCTCTAATCAACTCCGCTAAATTGGTGTCATCTTCAACAAGAACAATCTGCTTTGGTAACGATTCACTATTCAATGTTCCATACTCCCTGAACAAATTTACAGCTATGGTATGTGACAATATACCGGAGTAATAAGCAAGTTATTGTGACCAATTGTGACTGGTTGATATGGCATTAATATCGTGAATGAGACAGTCGGTAATACGATAAACCGTTTGAACGGTAGACGGTGATTTTAGGGTCGCAGATCTTAGTCTTAGTGGCGCTTTAAAATGTTTAGATTGAGCGCTGCAATTTCAGTGGAGGCTGAAATTGCAGCGAGTTAGAGGGTTAGAACTCAAAGTCGAATTTAAGGTAGAAAGATCGTCCTATTTCCGTTGCTTGGTAATCGAAAGTGGATTGGTCTAGCCTTTTATCGGTTAGGTTAGTCACACCGGTTCTAACGATAAAGTTGTCGTTGAACTGATAAGAGCCACCCAATGACACAATAGAGTATGGGTCTAGGTTATTGTCTTTACCGTCTTCTTGTTTTCCGGTGTAGTTTACGCTGGCAAATAAAGATAACTCCTCACTAGCCAACCAGTTCAGGTTGGCATTGGCTAACCACTCTGGAGTTAACGGAATCGCTTTGTTGGTTTCTTTATTGTTAGAGTTGGTGTAAGTGGCATTCATAGAAAGCAGCCATGATTTGGTAATATCCAGCTCGCTTTCTAGTTCAATACCTTTGGTTTCCACTCTATCAACATTTTCGTATTGAATGATTTTGCCACCATTGAAGAAGGGGTCCAAATCTCTATCGATTAAGTCTTTCACATCGTTAAAGAACCAAGTTGCCTGAACGTAGCCTCGTGAAGCGTAGTACATAGCTGAAAGCTCATAGGTTTTAGACGATTGCGCTTTGAGATCTGGGTTACCTATAAGCGTGCAGCGACCTCCGCAACTTGGCAGAGAGAAATCTTTGGAAGATTGGAAAATGGTTGGCGCCTTAAATCCTTCACCGTAACCCCCTTTAAAAGTGAAGTTATCCAAGCCGTTGTAGACCATGTACACCCTTGGGCTAAAGTCGTTGCCAAATTGGTTGTTATGAGTCAATCGACCACTGAGTGATGCCGTTAAGTCATCGCTTAAACCGATTTCATCTTGCAGATACAAAGCACTTTGTGTGACTGAGCGAGTATCTGAATAGTCGCGATCGTTTTCAATATTGGTGTAGGAGATTTGCCCACCCAATGAGATAACTTGGCTTTCGAGTTGGCTGAGAACAAACTTGCCATCCAAAGTGTGGTTGTTTTGCTTGGCGTCATTGATGCCAGTGCGGAAGTTATCTTCGTCAATATTTGTGGTTTCATAGAAATAGCTAACATCAGATTCACCCCAATCCCAGTCTCTAAGATAACCTAAAGTGCTGGTGAACTTTTGACTTTGGTACTCGCTGACAAATGTTTTGCCAGAGAAAGTCGGGTACTCGGTTCTATCGTCGTTGGCAAACGAAAGGTCGAGATAAAACTCATCTTGATCGCTGGCTAGCCAGTTGAACCCCGCTCGAAATGCTTGCCTTTGTTGTTTGGTTAGAGGCGAAAAATGCGTACCTGCGTTATCGGGATACCATGCACTACGGTCACTGATATCTGCGGTAAAGTTGTAGAGCAAAACGTCTGGAATTATCGAACCGCTGATATAGATGTTACCCGTCTTTAGGTCGCCGTCGGCATCGCTGATAACACTACTTGGACTGTTGTCTTGCGGAATTGTGTAAGAAACGCTACCCGCGACGTGAGTGTCATTGGTTGGCTCTTTTAAGATTACATTGACCACACCGCCAATAGCTTCACTGCCATATAGAGAAGACATAGGGCCGCGAACGACTTCAATTTGCTTAACCGCACTCATTGGAATACTTGATAAGTCAAAGGTCGCACCTCGAACAACGGCTTCGCTAGAGCTAACACGACGTCCATTAATCAGAAACAGGGTATAGTTGCCGTTTGAAGAATTTTGGTTTTGTAGGCCGCGAATAATGATTCTCGGCTCTGATCCTGAACTCTTCGCGATATGAACACCGGGCACGCTTTCCAGCGCAGTAGTAACATCAGTCGCGGGCAGTTTTTCGATCTCTTCACTGGTCACTACCGAAATAGAAGCGGGCGCTTCTTTAATCGAGGTTTCGTACTGGTTAGCCGTAACGACAGTGGTTTTCATGTAGCTGTAATCTTCCTCTGCATAGGCAGTCAATGAGAGACTGGCAGAGCAGGCTGTAACCACGGCAAGGCTTAATAGATTTAATTTCATTTTCTTTACTTTTCCATTTTTTATCTTTGGGTATTACTGCTAAAAAGTGTGACTAAGCCTTCAGCCAGCATCACGCGCCAGCTAAAGTAATCATGACCGCTGGAAACCTCTTGAAACGAGACCGTGTATCCTTTGCTATTCAATGCGTTATAGAGCTGTCGGTTGGTGTTGAGAATGCTGTTGGATTGAGGCTCAGTTTCGAATCGCCCTGCATTGAGGTAGATATCAATCGGTTTTTTCTCTTGGGCTAACACCAAGTCTGTTACCCAGTTTGTCGTACTCTTAGTTTGGCGAGGTGCCCACCAAAAAGAGCCGGATTGACTTAGGACTTTTCCAAACTGTTGTGGGTGCTGAAATGCGATATACATGGAAGCCAAACCACCAAAACTCGAACCGGAAAGAATGGTATCTCGTGGGTTGGGACAGATTGACCAAGTATCGCAAAGCCAAGGTTTAAACTCGTAAGCTAAAAAATCGGCATAGTCTTTATTTGGCGTTAACTCCTTGCTTCGCATACTGGGAAGTGGCGGGTTGATAAAGACAGCTCTCATTGGTGGGATGCGCTTGGCAGCAATGAGGTTGTCTAAAATTGTCGGGGTAGGAACTTTGTCCAAGTAGCATCGCCATCAAACAGGAACAGCAGTGGGGCGTCACTATCAAGGACGTAAACCCCGTTAGGCTGGTAGAGGCTGTAACGTCTTGCCAACTCACTATTGGGACTCTGGTAAACATGGTGAGAAACTTGCCCTTTTGGACTGCCACTGTCGGTCGTAACTGAATCCGATGGCGCATCGGCTAAAGTTAATGTTGATGCAGCACTAAATAGATTATCCCCTTGACCAAACAAAGGGTTTGGATTCAAAGGATCTGGCTGAGCAGTTGCTAGCACCGCTTTTCTCTGCTCGCGATTTTTATCCTGTTCAAGCTGAGGGACATTTGGCGCAATTCGATAGGAAAGGCGAGAGTCACTCGGAATTTGAAAAGAACGAAACCAGATAGAACTTTCGTTTAGCTGGCTTAGGTGAGAATGACCACCGTAGGGGGAACCTAATACGCGAACATTATTGGCTTTGCCATTAAACAAAAAAGTGACGATAGCTTTGTTGTCTTTTTCGTATTCCACCAAAGGCGTACCAGCCAACGCTATCTTACTCCAAAACTCAGACTCTGCGTTTAAATTACCACGGCTCAGTTGAGAGGCCGTTTCTTTGATCAGTGGGCTAATAATGGCAGCTTCGGGTGAGAGGTATTGATTTTTCTTAAGCGCGAGAGGTTTTAGGAAAAACTCGATAGCAAGTTTTGGGTGCTGAACACCGTCGAACTTAACAACATAAGTGTCGGCACTTTCCACTAGCCAAAAGATCTCTGTTTCTTTGGTTGTCGAGCGTATTAAATGCTTAACTTGCACGCCTTGGGAGTTGTATATCGCAACGTTATCTAAATCGGTTTTGCTGCGAAGATAGCCCCGATAATAGCCCGGTTTAGATATAGGTAAGGCAACGTCTTGTGAGGGGTTGACCTCTAGGCTTATCGGCTTGTTAGTGTGCAATGTAGCAGCACTTACATTCACTGTTTTCACAAGCAATAGAAGAGTGAGAATCGTCCATTTCATTAATAACTTCTCTGGTTAATGATATTAATTCTCATTTATGCTAGGTTTATTTTGCAATCCAATACAGCAAAAACAGTTATTCAAAATGACTATATTGTTATTTAATTTGGCAACCTAACATGAAAAATCGACACGCCTCTTCCTTTAAAACAAGTACCCGTGTTCGCTGGGTGGAAGACGAGAAGCAGCAAAAAATGGTGACGGAAAGTGCGACGACTTCAGAGACTTTACTCGAAGGGGAGTTAGCCCATTACCGAGTCAAAGATAGCTACTCCCTGCACTGGGGAACGTCTACTGAGCTCATGGATTTCCAAGTGATATCAGCGGCCAAAAAAGCGATGATTTTTATTGTACTTCTAGAAGGAAAGCTGGATTTTAGTTACGACGATTTAAGGTTTGAAATTAACGCTTGTGACGAACCAGTTGGGGTGGCAGTAAACCTGACTAAGCCGGCAACGTTTAGGAGAGTGGTGAAAAAAGATAACCGAGTTACTAAGCTGAAAATTGTACTGCCGATTGATTGGGTAACAGAAAGGATGGGGCGGAACGTCATGTCGAAGCGTTTATCAGCCAGCATTTGATGAATTTTAAGTTAGAGCCCAATAAAGAGATGTTGAGCTTGGTGGAAGAGGTACTTAAGTACGATAGCGAACTCGACTTGATGCAAAAGATGCAGCTAGAACTACTAACGCAGAAGGTATTGGTAGAAATATTTCAGCAGTTGCCGCCGTTCGAAGCCCTAGATGTGATGAATGGTAAAGTAGAACGAGCTAATCTCACTACCAATATCGAGAAATCGTTAAATGGTTTAGTGAACTATATCGAAGCCAATTTAGATAAAGATTTGTCGAATAAAGAGTTGGCCGAATACGTGACGACCAGCGAGTCGAACTTAAGGCGAGTGTTTAGAAATGCATTGGGTTGCAGCATCAAAACTTACATCAGACATCGAAGATTGGAAGTCGCCCGCCAACACCTTGAAAGAGGCGTCGCCTCGGTGACAGAGGTGGCTTATAACGCGGGTTACAAACACCCGTCGAATTTTACCAATGCATTTAAAAAAGCATTTGGCTATCCGCCCGCAATTTCAGTGAACAAGAAGGGATAAAGATAACCCATGTAAAAGGCGACTAGGTGAGAAGTTCAAGCTCGGTTATGTTGTCTATCGCTTGTTGGTTGGTACTGCCGCATACGACAGGGCAAGGCTTAAACTCGTGGCACACCTTTGGTCTTTCCGGTTTGCCAAATAACTTGCAAAGGTTATCTTTATTGAGCTGTATACAACGCGTCCCCGCTGGTTTGCCGTTTGGCATACCGGGTATTGGCGAAGAAATGCTAGGCGCGATACAGCAAGCCCCACACCCTAAACGACAGTCCATAGATACCTCCAAAAAATGAGGCGCGATGGTATCAGAAAAAAAGCCTTGTAGCAGCTTAAAGTTTGCACTTGAACTTTTTGAGCGAGACAGGTATAAAACGCAACCTCCCTAGCAGTAAAGTACAGAGCAGATGACGATTCCTTTTTGGCAAGCGAAAACCCTAGAACAAATGACCGAGCAAGAGTGGGAGTCTCTGTGCGACGGTTGCGGTAAATGCTGCTTGCACAAGTTAATGGACGAAGATACTGATGAAATTTATTACACCAATGTGGCGTGTAGTTGGTTGAACAGCAAAACTTGCTCGTGTAAAGATTACCCCAATCGATTTACTTCTGGTGAAGAGTGCACCAAGTTAACACGAGACGACGTGGACGACTTCGACTGGTTACCTCATACCTGTTCTTACCGATTGCTGGCCAGCGGCGATACCCTACCAGAATGGCACCCACTGATCACCGGATCAAAATCTGCCATGCACACCGCAGGTGAAAGCGTTCGCAATAAAGTGGTTTACGAAATTGACGTAGTGGACTGGGAAGACCACATTTTAAACCATCCTAGCAGGGGCTAGGCGTAGCAAGGTGTATCAAGGCTTTGCTTGTGGTCACTTCATCAATAATCATCAATATCTATCTATATTCTGAAAATTTGTGGACATAATGTGGACGTTTTATTGTCCACATTAGCCACTTATTTGAGGTTCGCTAACGGGTTTTTCGTGACCACATCTTCTAGGTGATCGGGGGCTAGGTGAGCGTATCGCATGGTTTGTTTTATGTCACTGTGACCAAGGATTCGCTGCAGGGCGATAATGTTACCGCCGTTCATCATGTAGTAAGACGCAAAAGTATGGCGCCGAACGTGGGCAGCTTGTTGCTTTAATCTTGGAATGTTCTTGGTAATAAAGCGATAGATTGTAGTGTAACCGATGTTAAATAGTGGCCCTGAACCCTCTTTGTAAATCACATCATAAAGTTCTGGGCTGATCGGTACCGAGCGATTCTTTTTGCCTTTCGTTTGAGTAAACGTCACTTTGTACTTGGTTAGTTGTGCGCCAGTGAGTCGAGACGCTTCACGGAAACGGACGCCAGTCGCCAAGCAAAGTTTGATGATCTTGTGTATGTCGTCGTGAAATTCGTGCGCTTCGGCTTTGACTATCAAGTTCTGCATTTCCTCTACGGTCAAAAACTCCATTTCCGTTTCATGCAGCTTGAACTGACGAACAGACTGCAGAGGGTTTTCACCTTTCCATTCGCCCATTCGTTGCAGTTCAACAATCACTGTATTTAGCAAGTCTTGTTCGTTGTTGCAGGTGCGAAACGTTACCGCCACTTTTCGCCCGTTCAGGTCTGCAACTTCTCCGGCAATGCGTCGAGTTCGATAATCGGTGAACATAGCTGGCGTGACTTTTTGATAAAGCGGGTTTTGGTTTCTTCTTATTTTCGTCTCATAATCTCTGAGTTAAACTCTAGTGGTAAAGCCGTATTTAGTGTCGACAAACCTCTTTGAGATCTATAGTATCTTGAAGATTTTAATCAATTTATAATGGCTATGACACACAATTCACTTACTTCCTCGGAACATATAAAACAGCTTGATGGCCTTCGTGGAATCAGTGCATTGATGATCATTGTGTTCCACTTCTCAATTCAGTTCGCATCAGTTCACATATTCAAATCTTTTTACCTTTTCGTGGATGTGTTTTTTATATTAAGTGGGTTCCTCATTGAGCATTGTTACGGTAGAAAAAATAGGGAAGCTCTCGAACCAAGGGAATTTATAGTACGGCGATTCGCGCGCCTTTGGCCTCTGCACGTTTTCATGCTTAGTGTTTTCACAATTGCATTTTTCTTTTCACTACAAGGGATAGTAGATAATAATAGCAACACAGTATTGTCATTTATTACGACCGTCTTTCTTGTCCAAAACTGGGGCGTTATAGAACTAAAAGGTTTGCCTTGGAACGGAGTTTCTTGGTCAGTTTCCTGTGAGTTATTCGTATATATTCTGTGGCTTGCAGTCAATAAATTTTTTTCGCAATATCGTGTTTTAGTATACGGCTGCTTAGTCATTGTTAGTTTGCTTGCATTACTTTCTACAAGTCCATATACCGTTGATGGTCATATCGCTACACACTATATTTTAAGCCACGGTGTGTTCCGAGCAGCAACAAGTTTCTTCTTAGGCTCAATAATATGTGTCCTAATAACACATAACCCAAACATTCTAGGCCAACTTGGCAATAAGTTATTAATAGTAACTATGCTTGTAATGGGATTAATACATTATAAGATGTCAGCCTCTGACTATTTGCTATTAGACAAGTACTCATTGGGTTATGTGCTATTGTTAGTCGTACATCCATTATTAATGATATCTTTAGTTTCAAGTAAAAACGGGGGTAGTCGACTACTTTCATCAAAGTTACTTAGAGAAACTGGCCGCTTATCATATGGCATCTACTTAGTACACCCTATTTTAATGTATGGATTAACCTATTACATTACATCTCACTCCCTAGCATGGATGAGCTGGTTCCTGCTCTTACTTACATTTCTTCTGATAGTCTGTTTTGTCAGTGAACTGACATACCGTTTGGTTGAACTACCGGGCAAAAAATGTTTAATTCGATGGTTAAATTATCCAAGACGATCAGTAACGAGGCAAACGCACTACTAGTGATTTATATATTGTTCACTTTCAGTGATACAAAATCAGTGGTCAAATTTAGGAGTGGTCATCTTTTGGACGCGAATCAACACGATTAACTCTAATTTATTGTTTCATAGCGATTCTTTTTCAACTCACTGAGAAGACCACATTTTAAACCATCCTAGCAGGGGCTAACCAAAAAAGGTCACTGGTTGGGTGAATGAGTTACTGCCGTCTAAGTGCTAAATACGCGAAAGGGGTGGTTGCTCAGTCCGTCTGGACTGAGTTAAAAAATGACAAGCGTTAGCTTACTTAAAGTATGGCGAGTAGGATTCCGCCAACAGTTGCTGCCGCAGAAAGGAATTGTCCTGCTGAGTATGAACTGTCGTCTTCTTCCTTAATCTTTTCTGGGTGATCCATGCCCAACGCTCCGTGAGCGAAAGAGCTGACTTTGTCACCTACGGTTTTATCCGCATTCTCCACTTCTTTGCTGTCTTTTTCGATTTCTTTAAGTGCAGCTAGCAAGGCTTTGCCTTCTTCAGACAAAGTGACCTTGTTATGCTCTATCTTTAAAGGTGCACCTGCATCATCAGCCGTCTGATTAGGGGATTGAGGCTTGACTTGTTGGGCCGGTGTCAGCTTTGCTGGCTCCATTCCTACTGGGGTCATGGTTTTCTCCTTACTACATCCTCACACTCTGTATCGACAGGGGTGTGAAAAACTTGTGCAAATTATTCCTAATTTGAATAAAAATCTACAAAGCAAAAATCGCGCCGACTTTTAAGAATGAAAAAACTAGTTACATTCTAAGCCGTTATTGCGCTTACCCATGCCGTGGTAGCCTTTTATGCGGTTTTCAGCCTTCACGTATCGAGCTGGTGTCGGCAAGACCCACAGCAGATAGTCGCTTCCTTTGTTTTCTGCATCTATTGTGCCAATAGGAGTGATAATGACCACCGACAGTTGTGGATTTCTTTTTAGATGGATGCCTTAATTCCAAGTCCTTCTTGCGTATGAAACTTTCCGGCAATATGAATCACTTGCTTGTTGGGATTTACGTCGAGGTAATTGACGATTGATTCTGCCATGGTCTCGTCCCAAGTGGCTTGGGCAGCGTATTGCCGCTCTGTTTGCGCGAGGTTGCCGTGGTGCATGGATGCCATAAATCTTTGTTTGTACGCCGAATCTGTCGTGTCGATATGGGCGGCAACGAATTTCCGCTCTTTTTTGTCTAGGGTGTCGAGGTACTCCAATCCTAGCTTTCCAATGCAGCGCACGATGGGCTTTGGTGCATTGGCGGCAATAACTTCTACATTCTGTTTTTTGGCATACTCGATAAGTGGGCGATAATCACTGGCGTAATTGGGCCAAGCGTTGCCATCTAAAATCAAGGTCTGCTCTCCAATTTCACCCGCTAAATAGGCGTCGATAGTAGGCTGGCTGTCTCGTGTAAATTGCTCCATGGACAAGGCGAAAGAGGGCTTTTGTTTGGTTAGCGCTTTTAACAAGTCAGTTTGAAATCGGTGTATGCCGGAATGGGTATGCCATTCACCGATCAGTAGTACGTCCGCTTGAATCAAATCTTTGGGAAGAGCATGGATGGAAAGGGCATGGTGATTGGGAGAGAGCAGTTGGTAGTCGTAAAACGATTCCGGCTTTTCCCGAGATGTGGCTAGGCAGCCTGTTAAGGCAATAACGGCAACCATAACCGCAATTGTCGTACGCATAAATTGCCTCCCTTTAACCTCATGTAAGGACAAATAGGTAAGGCACTGTTATCAACGCGAACTGCTCTTTTGTTTAAAGTGCGTTAACTGTTTTTTTGGAAAACCCGAATAACAAAATCTGCCTCACATTCAAATAGCGTAGCAGATTGAAGCTCTGTTCTTAGTTCATCATTTGCTTTCCATGCGAATGGGGTCATTTGCAATAGTTGAAGTGCGCCGCCATCCGAGAGTGACATGGTGTAATTAAGAGACTCTTCCTTTACTAGCTCAAAACCGTCCAGTTGTTCTACTTGTTCATTGTGTAAGCGAACATCTTGATAGATCTTCTCTCTTAATTGATAGAGATGTCGTGCGCCAGGAGTCACCGTAATCACATACCCTTTTGATTTGATAACTCGCGATAACTCATCGGCTTTGCAGGGGGCGTAAATTCTCAATACTGCATCTAGGGAGTGATCGATAAAGGGTAAACGGTGGCTGGATGCCACACTAAAATGACACGACTTGTATCGCTTTGCCGCATATCGAATGGCAACTTTGGAGATATCCAGTCCGTATACTTGAGCTAAAGGGTGCTCTTGCGTGACACGGCGGTTTACTTCTTCGGTGTAATAGCCTTCGCCACAACCGATATCCAGTAGGTGGGCGGTGTCAGAGGAAAGTAACTCAGAGCATAAAGTAGCGACTCTATCACGCATCGGCTGATAGTGATTTTGCGACAAAAACTCACGGCGTGCTTGCATCATTTCTTTATTGTCACCGGGATCTTTTGAACGTTTGTGGTGCGCAGGCATCAAGTTGACATAGCCTTCTTTTGCCATATCAAATTGGTGATTGCTTTCACATTGCAAAGAGCGCTCTCGCAGTGAAAGGGGTTGTTGACACAATGGGCATTGGTACGCCATAAAAAAACTCTCGATATCAGCCGGGCGGCAAGTCTAACAGGAAGTGATTTGCGATACTAGAACGGGCAATAAGTTGCTCTTTATAGACAAAGTGGGAGTCAGTTAATCTATTCTCGCTATTGTGTTTTCAACGTTTGAACATTAGTTTAATCTTCAATCTGATGCTTATTGTAAAGGGACTGACATTAGCTCATGAAGACCGAACGCCATTTTAGCTTGGCTGCTGTATTTTTTATTCCTGGAGTGGTCACGGTTATTTTACTCGGGCTTATAGTTAAAAATTACTTTGATTCTGTCGCCAGAGATGTGAGCGAAGAGTATCAAAGGATCGAAACATCCATAGAGCGAGCGACTAAAATACTGACTGCTTTGGATTATAGTTTTAGCAATTACTACAAATCCGGTACGGCACTACTGCTCGAACACAACCGAACGGCGGAAGATGGCCTCTGCCGAATGTGGCCCATTGACGCTCTGTTGCTATCTGAAGGAAAAAACCAAGCTATTCCCGCCGTGGATATTAGCTATATGTTAGTGGGAGACAAAAGCCTGTGCGACCCTAACTCTCCATTGTATAAAAGGGTGTCTTCTAAGGTTTCTTTAGCGCCTATTTTGTCATTTCTTCACGACCTCGATGATTACGTTTTGGGTATGCATTACATCGATAAATCGGGGTATGTAATGTCTTCCCCTGAAACCTTGGCAAAGAATATCAATAAAAGCCTTTTGGAAACCGTTAAAGCGCGGCCGGTGTGGCACATAACGATAAACAATCGAGAAACCATTACTATTGCAGGGCCTGCCAATGTTTACTCACTCAGTGACCGAGTAGTGACCATGACAGTGCCTATTTACTTTCAGGACGAACTGCAAGGTATTGTATCCTTGGATCTTGATATCGATGCGTTGCTTTCTACTAATGGTAAGTTGGCCAGCCCCATTCATTTTTCGAGTGATGAACCTCAACTGACGCCAGCTACCGCTCGATGGATTTATCCGTTAAAAATGGAGGGGGTGAAATTTCATCACCACCTCTATTATCAGTTTGAGTGGCAGCCGCAAGTTCAACACTTTTTCGCATTGGAATCGGATAGCTTAGCAGTCATTGCTTCGCTCTATGTGATGTCTGTATTTGTGCTTTTTTATATTAATACCCATGTGGAAAAATCCTACTTTAGAGAACTGTCGGCCAAGGACCCTATGACAGGCCTGCTTAACCGCAGAGGACTCGAAGCTTTTCTCGGTAACGCGCAACACGGCAATTACCTTGCTATCGCTATCTTTGATATCGATAACTTTAAATCCATCAATGACACATGGGGGCATGATGTCGGGGACGACGTTATCCGCCATATCGGCAAAGAACTAGAGAAAAACCTTCGCAGCAACGACAGCGTGGCTAGATTTGGTGGAGAAGAGTTCGTCATCTATATGACAGGAGATGCAAAGGACGGGTTAGTTGCCAGTATGCAACGGGTGAGAAGTGCGATAGGAGAAAGCTCGTTTAAGGTATTGGAAAAAGGTTTTACTCTTTCCGGTGGCATTGAAGTGGCGAAAAGCGAAGCAGGTTGGGACTTTGAAACTATGTTTAAAGCGGCAGACGAAAAACTCTACCTAGCGAAAAATCAAGGCAAAGACCAATTAGTGAGCTAATGATGCTTTGCCTATCTCGCGGGGTTACACCTGTTCGGCGTGCTTAATCAACTGGTCGCGGTAGCGAGTGATATGCTCGACAATTGGTGTGGCTTTATTATAAGTGCGAATTTCTCGAAAAAGCTCCGCGGCTTCTGGGTACTGCTGGCGCAAGTAGCTAAACCACTGCTTGACGCGGTTAGGATAATAAAGCCCTTTGTCGCCCTTAATTTCATAAGTGGAATAGGTTAGCAGCAGTTCGACCACCTGTGACCACGGCATTGGTTGATGGTTGTATTTGACCACATTGCCAAGGTTGGGCACGTTGAATGCACCCCGACAAACCATTAGAGAGTCGATACCCGTGGTTTCAATGCACGCTTGTCCATCTTGATAATTCCAGATTTCACCATTAGCAATCAAAGGTACCGATGTGCGCTGGCGAATCATGTCGATGTATGGCCACTTTATCTCGCTGGCTTTGTAACCGCCTTGTTTGGTTCTCGCATGGACGGTAATTTGGTTAGCTCCGGCACTTTCAATCGCGTCGACAATCTCAAAGCAGTCATTGGGGTTTTCCCATCCCAAGCGGATTTTGGCCGTCACTGGAATATCATCGCTAACTGCTTCGCGACAAGACTTCACTACCTGATAGATGATTTCAGGGTGTTGCAGTAAGGCGGCTCCACCTTTGCTTTTGTTAACCAATTTTGCAGGGCAACCAAAGTTGATATCGATCCCCTTGGCACCAAGCTCTGCGGCTCGCAGTGCGTTTTCAGCCATCCATTGCGGGTGTTGCCCCAACAGTTGGATGTAAACTGGAACTCCAGAGCGAGTCTGCGAACCTTGGTCTAGTTCTGGACAGAGTTTTTTAAACACGTGTTCTGGCAACAACTGATCAACGACGCGAACGAATTCGGTGACACACAAATCGTAATCGTTGATATCAGTGAGAATTTCTCTCATCAGGTGGTCTAATACGCCCTCCATAGGGCCCAGAATAACTCGCATTGCTTACTGCCTAACTGTTTTGGAGGGCGAATTTTAGAGTGAATTGGGTTGATTGTCACCTTTTGTAATCGGTGACAAGAGTGTACAGAGAGTTCTCCATCTATCGGCGCTTGGGGTATACTAAGGCCTGTTTTATTCTATGTGTGTATAACTATGACTTATCAACTGGTTTCTTCTGAACATTTACCAGAAACCATATCGCCTTATTTTGTCGAAGGCGCAGTGCTTGCGGCCAACTTTACGACTAAGCCCCTCGAACCACTGACTTGGCTCATTCCGCTGTTTCAAGAAGTGAGTGCAGAACTAGAGTCTGTCATTCGCATGCAGGTTAATGAGCAATATCATTGGCTTAAAAGGAACGAATACTCATTACTTGCGGTCATAGAAAAAGAGGGCAAAGATGAGAATCTTGCAGACTTAGCCGAAGGATTTATGTCGGTATGGCCATTGATTGAAAGCAATTGGCAAGACGTTCCCGTGTCTGACGGTACTAGCCGCATGTTACAAGCCTTGCTAACCACGTTTATGTTGGCGATCGATAGTGAGCAGACACATCAACAGATGCAGGCGGCTGGCATCGATGACCTGCCGACGCTTGATGATTTTTTACCGCAGCTAGATTTAATGATCAACGAAGTCGCACTCGCTGCTGACGAAGCCTTGGCCGGGGCCAAAGCCCAAAGTGTGAACCCTTTTAAAGGAACAGGGCGAAATGACATTTGCCCATGTGGCAGTGGCAATAAGTTTAAGCAGTGCTGCGGCCGCTGAGAAAATACTGACGACAAGTTGACCAGACCGCGGGCAACCCATTGTATCTTTGCATCGAATCTAAGGTGTGAAGGCAGGAAAGGATACGATAGATGAAAAAAATATTCGCTTTACTGATGCTCAGTGGTTCAGCGTTTGCTGGTTCACAAGAAGTGCTCAATGAACGCCTACAATTGACAGAAGGGTTTAGCGCTGAGTTTACACAGAAGGTAATCAGCCCTGAAGGTGAGCTAGTGATGGAAGGGGAAGGGACAGTGGAAATCGCTCGCCCTAGCTTGTTTCGCTGGACGACAACCTTCCCCGATGAAAATGTACTGGTCTCAGATGGCGAAACTCTATGGTTTTACAATCCTTTCATAGAGCAAGTGAGCATCTACTGGCAAGAACAAGCGACGGAGCAAACCCCATTTGTCCTGCTCACCAGAAATCGCGCTAGCGACTGGGATAATTACCACGTTACCCAGAATGAGGATACTTTTACGCTAGTGCCAATAGCACAAGACTCGAATCAAGGTCAGTTTGAAGTGCAAATTGATGCCAAAGGGCAGGTGCAAGGCTTTAAAGTGATTGAACAAGACGGTCAGCAGAGCGATTTTGATTTCTCTAATTTTCAATCAGTCAAGCCCGCTTCAACGCGCTTTACCTTTGCTATTCCAGAAGGTGTGATTGTCGACGACCAAAGGAACTAAATTGTGAGTAATTACTCGCTCGATTTTTCGTCAGATGAAGATTTTCGCCCTCTCGCGGCGAGGATGCGTCCGCAAAACTTAGAACAGTATATCGGTCAGCAACACGTCGTTGGAGAAGGAAAGCCGTTAAGAAAAGCCTTAATGGAAGGACATCTGCACTCGATGATCCTTTGGGGGCCACCGGGTACGGGGAAAACGACCTTGGCGGAAGTGGCGGCCAATTACGCCAATGCTGAGGTTGAACGAGTATCTGCCGTGACTTCTGGGGTGAAAGAGATCCGAGCCGCCATTGAAAGAGCCAAAGAGAATCAGATGGCGGGTCATCGGACGATTTTGTTTGTGGATGAAGTCCATCGATTTAACAAATCGCAGCAAGACGCGTTTTTGCCCCATATCGAAGATGGTACGGTGACGTTTATTGGTGCGACTACGGAAAACCCTTCGTTCGAGCTGAACAACGCATTGTTGTCTAGAGCCAGAGTATACAAGCTCACGTCATTGACGAGTGACGATATCTTACTGACTTTAAAGCAAGCGTCAGACGACAAAGAGCGGGGACTTGGCAATCAAGCGGTGTGCCTCGATGGCCCGGTATTAGAGCGCTTAGCTGAGTTAGTAAACGGTGATGCGAGAATGTCGCTAAACTATCTTGAACTGCTCTACGATATGGCGAGTGAAAATGAGCAGGGTGAGAAGGTTCTCACTCTTCCTCTACTGGCGGAAGTGGCGGGAGAAAAAGTATCGCGTTTTGATAACAAAGGTGATATTTGGTACGACCTTATTTCCGCGGTGCACAAATCTATCCGAGGTTCTGACCCTGACGGAGCTCTGTATTGGACAGCGCGAATGATATCTGCGGGTTGTGACCCTCTTTATGTCGCTCGTCGACTGCTAGCGATTGCCTCTGAAGACATTGGCAATGCAGATCCAAGAGCGATGCAGGTAGCATTATCCGCGTGGGATTGCTTTCATCGTGTCGGCCCAGCGAGGGTGAAAGGGCCATTGCTCAAGCTGTGGTCTACTTGGCTTGTGCTCCAAAGAGCAATGCGGTTTACACCGCGTGGAAACAAGCGCTTCGCGATGCCCATAATTTGCCTGAGTACGAAGTGCCTCCCCACCTTCGAAACGCGCCTACTAATCTGATGAAAGATCTCGGCTACGGGGCCGAATATCGCTATGCCCACGACGAACCCGGAGCTTATGCCGCGGGGGAGTGCTATTTACCACCAGAAATGTCAGATACCCGTTACTATTTTCCAACAAATCGGGGCTTAGAAGGGAAAATTGGCGAAAAGTTAGATTACTTGGCGGAATTAGATACAAAAAGCCCACAAAAGCGCTATGAAAAGTAGGCGTTTTTGGATACATTTGTCGTTGTAGATCCAAGTCGTCGATTAAACGCGATTTAACTTGGGTTCAATCTATTTTTGGCGTCTGCTCAAACTCAGGGCAGACGCCTTTTCATCACTAAAAAGCATAGGGTTAACAATGCTGGATTCTAAATTACTTCGTACAGAGCTGGATGAAACAGCTGAAAAACTGGCGCGTCGCGGCTTTAAGCTAGACGTAGAGACTATCCGTACACTTGAAGAGCAACGCAAGTCCATTCAGGTCGAAGTTGAAAATTTACAATCCTCCCGCAACTCCATCTCTAAGCAAATTGGCCAGAAAATGGCTGCTGGTGATAAAGAGGGTGCCGAAGCAATTAAGAAGCAAATCGGTACACTTGGTAGCGACCTTGAAGCAAAGAAAGTTGAGCTAGCAGAAATTCAAGCTAAGTTGGAAGACGTAACGCTATCGGTTCCTAACTTGCCAGACGACTCTGTTCCTCAAGGTAAAGATGAGAGCGAAAACGTTGAAATCTCTCGTTGGGGTGAGCCTAAGACTTACGATTTCGAGCTTAAAGATCACGTTGACTTAGGCGAGATGGGTGACGGTCTAGATTTCGGTAGTGCAGTTAAGCTATCTGGTGCGCGCTTTATCGTGATGAAAGGCCAGTTTGCTCGTCTGCACCGCGCTATCGCTCAGTTTATGTTGGATCTTCACACTGAGGAACACGGTTACACTGAAATGTACGTGCCTTACCTAGTTAATCAAGACAGTTTGTTTGGTACAGGTCAGTTACCTAAGTTTGGCGAAGACTTGTTCCACACTGAGCCGCTAACAGAAAAAGTGAACGATGAAGAACCTCGTAAGCTATCTCTGATCCCAACGGCGGAAGTGCCATTGACTAACATGGTTCGCGATACCATTTCGGAAGAAGCGGATCTACCGCTGAAAATGACGGCTCACACACCGTGTTTTCGTTCAGAAGCGGGTTCATATGGTCGAGATACGCGCGGCTTGATCCGTATGCACCAGTTCGACAAAGTTGAGCTAGTGCAGATCACTAAGCCAGAAGACTCAATGCAAGCACTAGAAGATCTAACCGGCCATGCTGAGAAAGTTCTTCAGCTTTTAGAGCTCCCTTACCGCAAAGTAGTGTTGTGTACCGGTGATATGGGATTCGGTGCTCGTAAAACTTACGATTTAGAAGTGTGGGTTCCTGCGCAAGAGACTTACCGCGAGATCTCTTCTTGCTCAAACATGTGGGATTTCCAAGCTCGTCGCATGCAAGCGCGTTTCCGTCGCAAAGGCGAGAAGAAACCTGAGTTAGTACACACGTTGAACGGTTCTGGTCTTGCGGTTGGTCGTACTATGGTCGCTATTCTTGAAAACAACCAAGAAGCAGATGGCCGTATTGCTATTCCAACTGCGCTGCAAAAGTACATGAATGGCGCCACGCACATCGGTTAATTACCGACTGAATAGATAAGCCCCGACTTGATCGGGGCTTTTTTTATCCGCAGCATTTTTTGTATTTCTTGCCACTTCCACAAAGGCATGGGTCATTTCGACCAATTTTTAACGATGAAACCGGTTCAGATAAACGCGGGTCGATTTCAAGCTTTTCAGGTTCCTGCTCAGGAAACGTACCGTCTATGTAGTACCAAAGCCCTGATTCTCGTACAAACCTCGACTTTTCAGTCATGCAATACTCGGTGCTATCTTCCTCAAAATAGGCACTGAATGTGACGAAACCTTCGTCTGCGTGACTACCACTTTCTGCTTTTAGGACATCGAGCTTTATCCAATGACTATCAATGGACTGAGCGATCCCTTCGCGCTGGCTTTCTGCATCGCAACTCGGGTGGTAAGTGTCTACGACAAAGTCCACTAAACCTAATACATGAGCGGCATATCTGGCACGCATAAGCTGCTCTGGCTTGGTTGCTTTTGCGTGGTTAAGGTGAATAGGTTCACAGCAAACTTGATAGGGTTGCGGCAGTCCGCATGGGCAAACAGACATAATGGCTCTCGAAATTAAAAAACGCGCTCAGTGTAAGCGCGTTTTCTTTAAAGCTCAACTCGATGACTCAAGCAGTTGCACCAAGTAAGTCTGCCGTCCACTTTATCGCTTCGTCGTAGCTGTTGCGCGATAGTTCGCTGTCGATGCTCAGTGTTCGCTCGAAGGTGTTGACGGCATCCCAATCGGCTTGTTCGTAAGCTTTGGCCAGAGCAAGAATTTGGCCTAGCGTCCCTTTTTCTTCCATCAGTGCTAGTTTGACTTCTTCGTCGACGGGCATCGCCTCGACTAAAGCATCTAAAGGTTGATCTAATAAGCAGTCTAACAAAGAAAACATGCCAGTGAGAAAAGCAGCACTTGGGTCGGCCTTTTTATCGATCTCGCTGAGGATTAACTCGCAGTAACGCGCTCTTTGAATCGACAGGCTATACAAATAATCTGGTTTGGAATCTTGGGTCGATGCCAAAGCGACTAAAGAGACAAATTTGCGTAGCTTCTCATCGCCAAGGTAAACCAACGCCTGTTTAAAGGAACGAATCTTGGTCGAGACCATAGCTGAAGAGTTGACGAAGTTGAGAAGCTTGTATGAAAGAGTGACATCCGTGCTGATCAGGTGCTCAATTTCTTCGTAATTGATTTCAGAACGCGAGATCTCTTTGCAGAGCTGAACTAAGGTCAGAAATGAAGGTTCTAGTTCTTTTCTCTCAATGATTTCTGGTTTTGAGAAAAAGTAACCTTGGAAGTATTTAAAACCGACCGACTTAGCATGTTCAAACTCTTCAATGGTTTCTACTTTTTCTGCTAGGAAATGAATTTTTGTGCCGCGAAGCTTGCGGATCAGGATCGCCGCTTTTGCAATAGGGACGATGCGAATATCAAACTTAATGATCGCAATGTAGGGTAAAAAAGGTTTCCATTCGGCATTGGGAACAAAATCGTCTAGGGCGACCGTGTACCCAGCGGCAGTCATCTCTTTAACCGCTTCAAGTAGCTCGGGAGTTGGTGCACAATCTTCGAGTATCTCTACCACTAGATTGTCTTTCGGGAACATCATAGGCACCCGATTAATCAAGCTTTGGTAAGGGAAATTAACAAAGCCAGACAAGTTGCCTAGGGTCGAATAGTAAGTCGACAGGAAATGGTCATATAGCAGACGGCTGGTGGCCAGCTCCGGATCAATATCTGGAAACGTGTTGTTTGGACCATCGCGGAACAGCAGTTCGTAGCCGATGGTCTTTTTATTCGCATCTAGAATGGGTTGTCGCGCTATATAGGAATATTTCAAGGCTTTACTTCTGTTCCGTTATTATTGACAAAAATGATAATAACAAATTACAGATTTTAAAAGGAAATTATCATTTCGTCTGACTATTTAAGCAGGGGTTTATTCTGTAATTGAAACCCTGTTTTATCATAGACTAAAACTGAACCTTGAGTGTACCAATCCCCTAAAACTATACGGGTATAATGTTTGTTTTTGTGATTAGTGCGATGAATATCAGGTCGGTGGGTATGACCGTGTATCATATGTGCAACATCATTCTTATCCATTACATCGTGAACTTCTTGTTGTGTCACGTCCATAATGTCCAACGACTTGGTTCGCTTTTCTTGACGGATGTCGCCTTGAACCTTACTGACAATGCGGCGTTTAACAAACATAGGCAGTCGGTTAAACAACCATTGCAGCCAAGGTTGGTTAACTTTTTCTCTATAAGCCAGATACTTAGTATCTTGGGTGCACAAAGTGTCACCATGGAGGATGACGGTTTTTGTACCGTAGAGGTCAATAACGGTTTCATCGCCGAGAAGTGTCATGCCCGTTTCTCTAGCGAAGCGTTTTCCGACCAAAAAGTCTCTGTTGCCTTTGACAAAGTAGCAAGGGATACCGAGATCGGTGAGCGTTTTAAATTCTGCTCTCACTTGTTTTGCAAAGGTACTTTTGTCGTCGTCGCCAATCCAAAAGTCAAACAAGTCACCGAGAACGTATAAAGCATCGGCGTGAATGGCTTCTTCGCGCATAAAACGAATAAAACAGTCGTTTATATCGGGTGTGAAAGGGCTTAGGTGAAGATCAGATATAAATAGTGTGCTCATATAAAAATAGAGCGCGCTTTCGCACGCTCTTCATATCTTACTCTTCGATGGTAGTGCCAGTGATGACGACTTCATCAAGAGGTACGTCTTGGTGCATGCCGTAAGAACCAGTACTTACCCCTTTGATTTGGTTTACAACGTCCATGCCTTCAACAACTTCAGCAAAAACGCAGTAACCCCAACCGTCTAGACTTTCAGAACGGAAATCTAGGAATGTGTTGTCATTGACGTTGATAAAGAACTGAGAGCTTGCAGAGTGCGGCTCCATTGTACGAGCCATTGCTAGCGTACCAGTTTTGTTGCTAAGGCCATTGTTAGCTTCATTTTTGATAGATGCACGAGTAGCTTTTTCACGTAGACCTGACTCCATGCCACCACCTTGAATCATGAAACCATCGATAACACGGTGGAAGAGTGTGTTGTCGTAGAAACCGTCGCGGCAGTATTGTAGGAAGTTTGCGCTAGTTTCTGGTGCTTTCTCTTCATTCAGTTGAATCTTGATGTCACCAAAGTTTGTGTGAAGGGTGATCATGATTGTTTCCTTTACAGTATTTGTGGTTTTGGATTTGTCATTGTCGCGTTTAACGAACTTTGTCTTTCAAACGCAACACTCACTAGATTCTAACGTAACTTTTTATACTTTTATATCCGAAAAGTTGATTAAGCTGGTATGCAAACGGGTTTGTTGAACATTTAATGCCCACTTCGGGGATTACTTAGCTCTTGCATCTTGATATACTCAATCCCCATTTCGTTTCACCTGATATTTAGATAGAGATCATGTTAAAAATATACAACTCGCTCACCAAACAGAAAGAGGAATTCAAACCAATCGAAGCCAACAAAGTTGGTATGTATGTTTGTGGGGTGACCATTTACGATCTCTGTCATATCGGTCATGGCAGAACGTTTGTTTCTTTTGATGTAGTTTCGCGCTACTTGCGCTACTTGGGTTATGACTTGACCTTTGTTCGCAACATTACTGATATTGATGACAAGATCATCAAGCGCGCAGCGGAAAATAACGAGTCTTGTGACGCGTTGACAGAGCGATTGATTGGCGAAATGCACGCCGATTTCGACGCGCTAAATATGAAGCGCCCAGATGTTGAGCCAAGAGCGACAGAATACATCACCGAGATTATTGAACTGGTTGAACGCCTAATTAAAAAGGGCTATGCATATGTTGCCGACAATGGTGACGTAATGTTTGAAGTGTCAGAGTTTGACGATTACGGAAAGCTGTCTAAGCAAGACCTCGACCAACTTCAAGCGGGTGCGAGAGTCGACATTGAAACGGCAAAACGCAGTCCTTTGGATTTTGTGCTTTGGAAAATGTCTAAACCAGGAGAGCCGACGTGGGAATCGCCTTGGGGACCAGGTCGTCCGGGTTGGCACATCGAATGTTCAGCGATGAACTCGTCAATTCTTGGCAATCACTTTGACATTCACGGTGGCGGTTCAGATCTTCAGTTCCCTCACCACGAAAATGAAATTGCTCAGTCTTGCTGTGCTCATGACACCCAGTACGTCAATACTTGGATGCACAGTGGCATGGTGATGGTGGACAGAGAGAAGATGTCTAAATCCTTGGGCAACTTCTTTACTATTCGCGACGTGTTAGGACACTATGACGCAGAGACGGTACGTTACTTCCTTATGTCTGGTCACTACCGCAGCCAGCTAAACTACAGCGAAGAAAACTTGAATCAAGCACGCGCTTCGCTAGAGCGTCTATACACCTCACTGCGAGGTCTTGACTTAACGATTCCCGCTGCTGGTGGAGAAGAGTATATTTCTCGCTTTACGGCTGCAATGAACGACGACTTCAATACACCTGAAGCCTACTCAGTGCTGTTTGACCTTGCCCGTGAAGTAAACCGAATCAAAGGCGAAGACCTTGAAAAGGCGAGTGCACTAGGTTCGGTAATGCGCGAGCTAGCAGACGTTATCGGTATTCTCTACCAAGAACCAGAAGCTTTCCTAAAAGGCGACAGTGGAAACGATGACGAAGTTGCGGAAATCGAAGCTTTGATTAAATTGCGCAATGACAGCCGTGCGGCAAAAGATTGGGCTAACGCTGATATGGCGCGCGATAAGCTTAATGAAATGGGTATAGTGTTAGAAGATGGTCCAGAAGGGACCACTTGGCGTCGTAAGTAATATTTGTTTAAAGGGCTGCTTGCAGCCCTTTCTCTTTTTCTCTTTTTAAGGCAATTTCAGTGGCACAGATGTACTTCTATTACTCTGCGATGAACGCGGGTAAATCCACCACACTTTTACAATCATCCTTTAATTACCAAGAACGAGGTATGAACCCACTTATCTTTACCGCAGCGCTAGATAATCGCTATGGAGTGGGTAAGGTAAGTTCGCGAATTGGCCTTCAATCTGAGGCTCAATTGTTTGGGTCTGATACTGATTTGTTCAAAGAGATAACGGCCCTAAACGACGTTGAGAAGCGTCACTGCATCTTAGTGGATGAGTGCCAGTTTCTCTCTAAGCAACAGGTTTATCAACTGACTGAGGTCGTAGATAAGTTAAACATCCCAGTGCTTTGCTACGGCTTGCGCTCCGACTTTCAAGGTGAACTGTTTGAAGGAAGTCAGTACTTATTGGCGTGGGCAGACAAGCTGATTGAGCTAAAGACGATTTGCCATTGCGGTCGTAAGGCGAACATGGTGATTCGAACCGATGAGCACGGCAACGCAATCAAGGAAGGGGATCAGGTTGCTATTGGTGGTAACGAGCGTTACGTTTCGGTTTGCCGACAGCACTATAAAGAGGCTCTGGGTAAATAGAGGTTTACCTGCGCTTCAATAGACGCAAAAAACGGAGCATGTGCTCCGTTTTTTGTTGTATTCGAAAATCAGAGATTAACGAGCACGGAAGACGATGCGGCCTTTTGATAGGTCGTATGGAGTCATCTCTACAGTTACTTTGTCACCAGTAAGAATACGGATGTAGTTCTTACGCATTTTGCCTGAGATGTGAGCTGTTACTACGTGACCGTTTTCTAGCTCAACACGAAACATGGTGTTTGGTAGAGTATCAAGGACCGTTCCTTGCATCTCAATTACGTCTTCTTTAGCCATTTAATCCTCTTTCTAAAATGGATGTTTCAACGGTCGAACAGTGCCGTCAAAACCGAATTGTGTAAAGTTGGGGCGTATTCTACCCTTGCCAAGTTTGATTTACTAGCCTTTGATAACGCTGAAAGCGCACTTTGTAGTTCATGGCTGGGCATTCATCAATTTGATAACCAAGGTAAAGCCATTGTTTTCCTTGGGTTTTGCACAATTCTATTTGGTATAAAATCCCCAGCGTACCCAGTGAAATTGGTACATGGGGTCAAAAAAAGTGTAGAAGGCGCTCGCACTATTGGACATGATGTCTGTCACGGCAATGGCGATGAGTTTGTCGCCATCGTAAACGTGTAAATATTGGGTATTTAACCAGCCACATTGAGAAAATTGGTAAAATTCTTTTTTTCTGGGAGGGTACATAGTCCCCGTTGAATGCCTTTCTTCAATGTATCTCGAATAGAGATCAAACCATGTCGAGTCCAATTGTTCTCTTAATTCCCATCTCAGACCTTGAGACTTACCCAGCAGCCTTTTCTGACTTTTGCTGGGAAGAAAGTCGGGGATAGATATGCGAATGGCTTGGCAAGCACTACAAGAGTCGCAGTGGGGCTTATAGATGGTGTCTCCGCTTCGACGAAACCCATTGGCGAGTAATACTTCATAGCTGGAACCGCAGTGCATGGTTGCATCAAGCGCAACGGCAACGCGTTCCTTTCGCTCTGGCAAATAGCTACAGCTATGGCTGTCAGTAAGGCCAATTCTAATCTGTTGTAAATCGGAGCTCATCATATTTCTTTAACTGGGCTGCTTAACCATTGAGATATAAAGCACTTTTCATTTATCGTTTTGTTCTTTAAGGATAGCAGGGATTTGAGAAAGTCTTCTCTTTCCATAGAAAAAGCCCCGAGAGAGGCAAGGTGATCATTCATGATCTGGCAGTCAATTAACTGACCGCCACATTGGGAGAAGTGATGGCTGAAATACCATAGAGCAATTTTAGAGGCGTTGGTTTTTAGGCTGAACATGGATTCACCGCAAAACAAGCCTCCAACGTTTATGCCGTACAATCCCCCAACAAGCTCATTCTCTTGCCATACTTCCACTGAGTGACAATGTCCCATACGAGCAAGCTTCTGATAAGCGTCAATCATGCTGGGAAGGATCCACGTCTCTTCAGCGCTTCGCGTTGAAGCACAAAGTTCTATCACTTGGTTTGTCGCGCGATTGATTGAGACTCGGTACTGGGCTTTTCGCTGAAATTTTTTCACACTTTTAGCGGGTTTGAATGTCTTAGGATCAAAGACAGCGCGGGGAGCAGGGCTCCACCAAAGAATAGGTTCATTGGCGCTAAACCACGGAAAGATGCCTCGATGATAGGCGGCGAGAACTCTTTCTGGGCTTAAATCACCGCCAAAGGCGAGAAGACCGTTTGGATCGTCCAGTGCTTCGAAAGGTGAGGGGAACCAGTCTTTATCTTGAGTTAACTCGGTCAAATAAATAGCCATATACAGGAGAGCACAGTATGCAAAAGAAATTATGGGTAGTGATCTTATTGATTTTTCCTCTCTTTGCCAATGCCGCGTATCAACGCAATCAGGCACGTCCAGTGAACCAGGTCGTATTTGGCCAAGTAGAAGCGGTGCGCTACATCACCCAGGAAGAAGTGATCCGTTCAGAACACAATGGTTGGCACACTTTTCTAGGGGCCGTGGTTGGCGGATTAATAGGCCATCAGTTTGGCGGAGGAAGTGGTAAGCAAGTAGCAACGGCTTCGGGAGCGATCATAGGAGCGGGGATAGCAAAGTCGAGTTCAGAAAGGGATTACCGCGTTGAATATCAGTTAGTTGAGCTGCTAATTCGAACAGAAAAAGACGAACTGATCAATGTCATACAAGATATGGATAACACTATGCTATTTAAAAGACAAGATTCGGTGCGAATCCTCTATTTTGATGATGGGGTGCGCGTGGACAAAACTTTGTGATAAAGCTCAATTTAGGGTGGTGTTGAAGAGCGAATTTCGATAGTCTGCTGGTACGAAGAATTATTGACGCTGCCCGTAGTGACGGCAGTGGATCAAGGACTATCAACTTTAATGGAAAGCCTTACGTTACAACCTATTTCTAAAGTCTCTGGTCAGGTAAATTTACCTGGCTCAAAAAGTGTATCTAACCGTGCATTGCTCCTAGCGGCACTGGCAAAGGGCACGACTCGTCTAACTAATCTTCTCGACAGTGATGACATTCGTCATATGTTGAATGCATTGACCAAACTCGGCGTAAACTATCGCCTTTCCGACGATAAAACTGTTTGCGAAGTGGAAGGTTTAGGCCGTCCATTCTCTGTGCAAGAATCGGCAGAGTTATTTTTGGGCAATGCGGGTACTGCAATGCGACCTTTGGCTGCGGCTCTGTGCCTTGGTGAAGGTCAGTACGTACTGACTGGCGAACCCCGAATGAAGGAACGCCCAATTGGTCATTTGGTTGAAGCTCTGCGCCAAGCGGGAGCTGAAGTGAGTTATTTAGAAAATGAAAACTACCCGCCACTTAAAATTCAGGGCACTGGCCTTAAAGGCGGTGAGGTTTCCATTGATGGTTCAATTTCCAGTCAGTTTTTAACTGCATTTTTGATGTCTGCGCCTTTGGCCGAAAGTGACGTCACGATTAATATCGTTGGTGATTTGGTTTCTAAACCTTATATCGATATTACGTTGCACATCATGCAGCAGTTTGGTGTGGAAGTAGAGAACCAAAACTATCAACGCTTTGTTATTCAAGCGGGACAATCTTACCAGTCTCCGGGTGACTTTTTGGTTGAAGGTGATGCTTCATCGGCATCGTACTTTTTAGCCGCCGCAGCGATCAAAGGCGGAGAAATTAAAGTGACGGGAATTGGTAAAAAGAGCATCCAAGGCGATGTTCAGTTTGCGGATGCACTGGAAAAAATGGGTGCGGAAATCGAGTGGGGTGATGACTATGTAACGGCAAGAGCGGGTGAGCTTACCGCTGTTGATATGGACTTCAACCACATTCCTGATGCTGCGATGACAATTGCGACCACCGCACTTTTTGCCAAGGGTACTACTGCGATCAGAAACGTGTACAACTGGCGAGTAAAAGAGACCGACAGGCTGTCAGCGATGGCGACTGAGCTACGCAAAGTTGGGGCTGAGGTAGAAGAGGGTGAAGACTATATTATTGTTACCCCACCAGAGACGTTAACCCATGCTGCAATCGACACTTACGACGATCACCGTATGGCTATGTGTTTCTCTTTGGTTGCACTGAGCGATACGCCGGTTACTATCAATGATCCAGGCTGTACTTCAAAGACCTTCCCTGACTATTTTGACAAGCTTAAGTCACTGAGTCAGTAGGTATTCGCTCAAAAATAAAAGCTTGCCATCGGCAAGCTTTTTTAATGGGAAAACGTAAGATAGATAAACCCCTAAACTAGAGTGGGGTTTGTCGTGACGGATGCGAAGGCGCCAGGGTTACTCACCTTGCAGGGTAAATTCTTTTGATAGGTGATGGGCCAGATACTTAAACATGTTAAAAACCGCGGTTGTGTTGGTAGTAGGCAATCCATTGTCGTCTAGAAAGTAGTTGCCTTTAAAAACTAATACGCCTTCTTTTTCCTCGACTGAATCAGCGCGCATGCCTTCAATGTAGTCATCGTGCTCTTGGATAATCTGATTGGCAATTAGCAGCAGATCGAAAGTTGAGATGGTTTTTTTGTCGCTCATAACGGTTCTCTTTTCTTTAAACTGCATCGATTGTATTTGTGAAATGAGAAATTTCAATCACATATTCTGCTCGTGTTTTGTGATCCGCGGCTTAAATTTGTTCTATGCTCTTTTGGTCGAAGAAAGGTCACATATAGTATGTGGCCTCTTTGGCAGTCCCAAGTTTTCACGAGAGCAAAAAACGAAAAAATCCTATTCCTTGAGAATGTTTGGGCAATCACTGGCAGGCGATGATTTGTCGACCAGTCAGATTTTATTTTAAAAAAAGATATTGATCTTCTTCGATTCTCGCTCAATAGTAAAAAAAGAAGCAATATTTGAAGTATGTTGTTCGATAAAATCGCAACAATGATAAAGGGCATTTGAGTCAACTATGGGTAAGTCACTCGTTATTGTCGAGTCTCCAGCGAAAGCGAAGACCATCAATAAATATCTGGGCAAAGACTTTATTGTTAAGTCCAGCGTAGGCCATGTGCGTGATCTGCCTACTGCAGGTCAAAGTACAGGGCAAAAAGCCGCCGCCGTATCCACTAAGGGATTAAGTGCAGAAGAAAAAGCGCGAATTAAAAAAGAGAAAGACCGCAAAGCACTGATCAAAAAGATGGGCATTGACCCTTACGACGGTTGGGAAGCAAATTATCAAGTTCTGCCCGGCAAAGAAAAAGTCGTGGCGGAGCTACAAAAGCTCGCAAAAGACGCGGATAGCGTCTACCTAGCAACCGATTTGGATCGCGAGGGAGAGGCTATCGCTTGGCACCTTCGTGAGATCATCGGTGGCGATGAGGAGCGATATAAACGCGTTGTATTTAACGAGATCACCAAAAATGCGATTCAGCAGGCTTTCGAAAAACCGGGCGAGCTGAGCATGGATGGCGTAAACGCCCAGCAAGCACGTCGCTTTATGGACCGTGTTGTTGGCTTTATGGTGTCCCCACTGCTTTGGAAAAAGGTGGCTCGTGGGCTTTCAGCAGGTCGTGTTCAATCGGTTGCGGTCAAACTACTGGTAGAGCGCGAGCGTCAAATCAAGGCGTTTATTCCTGAAGAGTTTTGGGATATCCATGCGGATACAAAAACTCAGGACAAAAATGATTTTCGCCTGCTAGTTGCGCAGAAAGATGGCGTAGCGTTTAAGCCTACTAATCAGACAGAAGCAGAAGCGGCGGTATCTGTGCTCAATGCGGCGCGCTATGAAGTGTGTAAGCGCGAAGACCGCCCAACGAGCAGTAAGCCTTCGGCACCATTTATAACTTCGACGCTTCAGCAAGCGGCGAGTACGCGACTGGGCTACGGCGTTAAGAAAACCATGATGCTAGCTCAACGCCTATACGAGGCGGGCTATATCACTTATATGCGTACTGACTCAACGAACTTGAGTGCGGAGGCCGTTGACGCTGTTCGCGACATGATCGTTAGTGATTTTGGCGATGCGTATCTCCCAGCAAAACCAAACAAATACGGCAGCAAAGAGGGAGCTCAAGAGGCGCACGAAGCGATTCGCCCTTCTGACGTGAGTGTCAAAGCAGACGACCTACAAGGTATGGAAGCTGATGCTCATAAGCTGTATGCACTTATTTGGAATCAGTTTGTTGCTTGTCAAATGACACCAGCAAAATACGATTCGACCACCGTCAGTGTTAAAGCCGATGAATATACGCTAAAAGCGAAAGGTCGCATCCTTAAGTTTGATGGTTGGACTCGTGTTCAACGTCCACTGGGTAAAAACGAAGATCAAATTCTCCCAGCCGTGCAGGTAGGAGATACGGTCGAGCTTGTAGCCCTAGACCCTAAGCAGCACTTTACTAAGCCACCTGCGCGCTTTACCGAAGCCGCGTTGGTTAAAGAACTGGAAAAACGTGGTATTGGTCGTCCTTCAACCTACGCTTCTATCATTTCAACGATTCAAGATCGCGGTTATGTAAAAGTCGATCAGCGTCGATTCTATGCAGAAAAAATGGGTGAAATCGTTACCGACCGATTGGATGAAAGTTTTATCGATCTGATGAACTTTGATTTCACCGCGCGTATGGAAGAGAAGCTTGACCAGATCGCTGATGGCGAAGCGAATTGGAAGAAAGTACTCGATAACTTCTTCTCTGACTTTACTGGTGATCTAGAAAAAGCGGAGCAAGATGAAGAGCACGGCGGTATGAAGCCAAATCATATCGTAGTGACTGATATCGAGTGTCCAACTTGTGGTCGTCCGATGGGGATTAGAACCGCTTCTACCGGTGTTTTCTTAGGTTGTACGGGTTACGCTTTACCACCAAAAGAGCGTTGTAAAACCACTATTAACCTCGGCGATGAAGAGGGCATCATCAACGTTCTTGAAGAAGATGTTGAAACTGCTGCTCTTCGTGCTAAAAAGCGTTGTCCGATTTGTGAAACGGCAATGGACGCTTATCTAATTGACGAAAAGCGCAAACTTCACGTATGTGGTAACAACCCTAATTGTGAAGGCTATATCGTTGAAAAAGGCGAGTTTAAGTTAAAAGGCTATGATGGCCCTGTTGTTGAGTGTGACAAGTGCGGCTCTGACATGGTGTTGAAAAACGGTCGTTTTGGTAAATACATGGCATGTACAGATGAGAGCTGTACCAATACTCGCAAGATCCTCAAAAATGGCGAGGTTGCGCCACCAAAAGAAGATCCGGTTCACCTTCCAGAGCTTGCTTGTGAAAACTCAGAAGCCTACTTCGTATTGCGCGATGGTGCATCAGGACTGTTCTTGGCGGCTAGCACGTTCCCGAAATCTCGTGAAACGCGCGCTCCACTTGTAGAAGAGTTAGCTCGATTCAAAGATCGCATATCGCCTAAGTTCCATTATTTGGCAGATGCGCCAACCCACGACCCAGATGGAAGACCAACGGTTGTTCGCTTTAGTCGCAAATCGAAAGAGAACTACGTACGTTCAGAAATTGATGGCAAGCCTTCTGGTTGGACTGGTCTGTACATTGACGGTAAATGGGAAATTACCGACAAACGCAAAAAGCCAAAAGCAAAATAGCAAAAAGCCAGTCGCGAGACTGGCTTTTCTCTTTTCTATAGACTGATCTACGCAGATAGAATACGCATGCAGTTGGTTGAACCAACGACATCCATTACGTCGCCTTGGGTCGTTATGACCAGATCGCCACTGTCGAGCAAACCTTTCTGTTTTAGCGCTTCAACTGCAGCTTTGGCAGTGGATAACCCCGCATCGCCATTAGAATCGAAGTAGACGGGAAATACGCCGCGATACAGAGCGATTCGATTCAAGGTTGATTCATTTCTCGATAACGCAAAGATGGGAAGACCAGAACTCAAGCGAGACATCATAAGAGCGGTGCGGCCCGATTCTGTTAAAGTGATGATACCTTTCACTCCGCGCATGTGGTTAGCCGCAAACATGGTCGACATGGCTATGGTCTCTTCTGCGGTTTCAAACACGTGGTCCATTCGATAGCTTGAACGGTTGATCGATGCCATCTTTTCCGCGCCCACACACACATCGGCCATTGAACGAACGGTCTCCAGAGGGTATTTCCCAGCCGCCGTTTCACCAGATAGCATAACGGCATCAGTGCCGTCTAATACCGCATTGGCAACGTCCATGACTTCTGCCCGTGTCGGCATCGGGTTTTCCATCATTGACTCCATCATTTGTGTTGCGGTGATAACGGTTCGGTTTAAGCTTCTAGCGCGGCGAATAAGCTGCTTTTGTACACCGACGAGTTCGGGGTCTCCAATTTCGACTCCTAGGTCACCACGAGCGACCATAACCGCGTCAGAGGCATAGATGATATCGTCGATGTTCTCTTCTGTCGCAACGGTCTCTGCGCGCTCTACCTTGGCGACTAGCTTAGCCTCTAGCCCAGCATCGCGAGCTAAACGTCTCGCGTACTTCATATCTTCGCCATTGCGCGGGAAAGAAACCGCGAGATAGTCAACCTTAAGTTCTGCGGCCAATAAAATATCGCGCTTGTCTTTTTCAGTAAGTGCGTCTGCCGACAAGCCGCCACCCTTTTTGTTTATCCCTTTGTTGTTTGACAGGGCACCGCCAATCGTAACAGTCGTGTGAACTTGGCTACCACTCACGCCTGTTACTCTTAGTTGAACGCGTCCATCGTCGAGAAGAAGAGTATCACCGGCTGAGACATCTTGAGGGAGTTCTTTGTAGTCCAAACCCACGGCTTTGTTGTCCCCTTGGCCTGCGGGAAGTTCGCTATCTAAAGTAAAAGCATCCCCTTCGTTAAGGGTGACTTTACCTTCTTTGAAGGTGGAAACTCGAATTTTGGGGCCCTGTAAATCCCCAAGTATCGCAATATGTGTTCCTAGGGTCGCTGCAATGTTGCGAACTCGATTGGCTCTTTGCTTGTGATCTTCAGGTGTGCCGTGAGAAAAGTTCATACGAACGACATTCGCGCCGGCCTTAATGATCGATTCTAATATTCCCTCTGGGTCGGTCGAAGGCCCGAGTGTAGTAACAATTTTTGTTCTTCTCTGAATAGAGGTCATGCTGCTCTCCTTGGTATCGCATTGAGTAAAGTATACGCGAGTTAAACGAGAATGCAGTGGTTGGAACGTTTTAATAACGAAAGAAAAAACCGAGTAGCAGAAGATATTTGATTGCGCAAAAAAACAACGTTATAGATGGAGGAAATCCTTCGTAATATGACTACAAACACAAACATCTATGTTTAACCGTGATTCTTGTCACGGCGATTTATCAAAGGCCTTCACAATTACTTCGCAAAGTAAAAAAATTAGTCGTCGTTGAATTTCGGAGCACTCTATGTACATGGCGCAACCAGGTCATATTGATCATATTAAGCAGGTCAATGCTGGCCGTGTATATAAATTGATAGACCAAAAAGGCCCTATTTCACGTATCGATCTCTCTAAACAAAGTGAGCTGCGCCCGCCAGTATTACTAAAATCACCCGAGAGTTAATCGAGGCCCACCTCATTCACGAAACGACAGTACAAGAAGCGACAAGTCGTGGTAGACCGGCAGTTGGCCTACAAGTAAATAACGAAGGTTGGCAGTTTTTGTCTATGCGTTTAGGCCGTGGGTACTTGACCATCGCCCTACATGAGTTGGGTGGCGATGTGCTTATCGATACCAAAATCGATATTCACGAAATCGACCAAGATGATGTGTTGGCAAGGCTACTGCACGAAATCGACGAGTTCTTTCAAACTTATTCCGACCAACTCGACAGGGTTACTAGTATTGCGATTACCTTGCCGGGTTTAGTCAACTCAGAGCAAGGTGTGGTGCTACAAATGCCCCATTACAACGTTGAGAATCTTGCTCTTGGCCCAGAAATTTACAAAGCGACTGGCTTGCCTGTATTTATCGCTAATGACACTCGTGCTTGGGCTTTGGCCGAAAAATTGTTTGGTCACTCTCAAGAAAACGAAAACTCAGTACTGATCTCGATCCACCACGGTTTGGGGGCTGGTATTGTTGTGGATGGTCGTGTTCTGCAAGGTCGTCACGGCAACATTGGTGAACTTGGCCATATTCAGATTGATACAACAGGTGACCCTTGCCACTGTGGGAATAGGGGATGTTTAGAAACCGTTGCTAGTTCCCAAGCCATTCGCGAGCAAGTTAGAAAGCGTATTCAATCGGGAGAAGCATCAAGCCTGTCCGAGAAAGAAGAGATTTCAATCGAAGACATCTGTGAAGCGGCGGCCAATGGCGATCCGTTGGCGGTAGATGTGATTGAGAGATTAGGAAAATATTTAGGTTCCGCAATTGCGATTGTGATCAACTTGTTTAACCCAGAAAAGGTGTTGATTGGCGGCGTGATTAACCAAGCTAAGAATGTGCTTTATCCAGCGGTACAAAAATGTATCGAAGAGCAGAGCTTACCCGTCTACCACAAAGATTTAGAGTTGGTTGAATCGCGGTTTTATAAGCAAGCAACAATGCCGGGTGCTGCCCTTGTTAAACAAGCCTTATACGATGGGTTATTATTAATGAAAGTGATTGAAGGTTAACATTTATTCAATTCGCTTAACTGTTTGTTTTTACAAGTGGCCCGTATAACCTTATGGTTGTACGGGTTTTTCATTTTTTGTGCTGTGAATTTGAAATAGGTTGGATAGATCCTATTTACTGAATGACGTTTGCATAACCTGCTGGTATGTTAGGTTATTGATCATGTGAGCAATCTGTTGTTTTTTTTGTGGTGAATGGTAGGTCAATTAATATCTTGATGCTGTTAGGCTAACTAACTGAATTCTTGATGATGTATTGATACGGTTGAGATTCACTAAGACGAAGTCAATGGTTGCCGCTTGTCGCCAATCGTTAAAATAGACTATTTTTGTATAAACATATGTGATCGGGAAATCTTATGTCCGGAGTTTTGAATACGGTAGACCAGCGTACAAATCTGGTAGGTGAAAACCGTCTGGAGCTGTTACTGTTTAGCCTAAACAGTCGTCAGGTGTTTGCCATAAACGTATTTAAAGTGCGCGAAGTGATCAAAGTGCCGCCGCTGACCAAAATGCCGGGAGCTCACCATCATATTACTGGTGTTGCATCTTTGCGTGGTGCTTCGGTTCCAGTTATTGATTTGAGAGCGGCAATCGGCTTTCCTCCCTCTCGCCAAGAAGACATTGAAGAAAACCTAATCATCACCGAATACAATCGCACGGTTCAAGGTTTTCTCGTCGGTCAAGTGAGAAACATCGTCAATACGGCTTGGACCGAAATTCAGCCACCGCCAAAGACAGCGGGTAGAGCCAATTTCCTTACTGCTATCACTCAGATTAAAGAAGGCGACCAAACTGAAATTGTTGAGATCATCGATGTCGAAAAAGTGCTGGCAGGTATCATCGACTACGACGTGTCTATCTCTGATGGCGTATTGGACGAAGAGCTTATGGCTCAGATGGTCGGCCGCAATGTGTTAATCGTCGATGACTCTTCAACGGCGCGCGCTCAGGTTCGCGGTACGCTGTCTCAGCTCGGTTTGAATATCATAGAGTGCCGCGATGGCTTAGAAGCCTATACGCTCCTCAAGAAGTGGTGTGACGAGGGTAAAGTCGTGACAGAAGAACTACTGATGATGATCACCGACGCAGAAATGCCAGAAATGGATGGCTACAAGCTCACTTATGAGGTGCGCAATGACGATAGAATGAAAGATCTCTATGTCACGTTAAACACTTCTCTTAGCGGAAGCTTTAACGATGCGATGGTGAAAAAAGTCGGCTGTGACCGCTTTATTTCTAAGTTCCAGCCAGATTTATTGGTCGAAGTGGCACAAGACCGTTTGAGGCAGGTGCTAAGTCAATAATATCGCCTAATAATTAAGGGACAGCTCGCTGGTTGGCTGATAGTATGTTCACCTTCAACAAAGGTCACCATTTAATGATATGGCTTAGCTCGAAAGTCGTGATGACTCTGGGGTTGATCGTTTATAAGAAATGGAAAGCGAAATAAGCGCAGGACGAGCAAGACATTCGTTAACTCACGCATAAAAGGAGCTTAGGCTCCTTTTCTAGTTTTTAAATCCGCCTTTAATTAATGTTAAGTTATTAATTAACTTAGTATTGTCGGTGGTTTTTACTTCAGTTTCCTTTCTAATTTTTCTGCCTTAATTGCAAAATTAACAGTGTTTAATATTTACAATAACGCAGATATCCTTTCTGTTTGCTATGTTGATAAGACCGCGTTAACCATTTTTAATGGGTAAGTTGTTTTTTCCAAACAAAAAAACAGTCAAATTAAAGCTAAATAAACATATATTACAAAGAGAAATATACACAAATCTATTATTAATAGCGGTTGGTTTTTTTATTAATATCTTAAACCTATAATGTATAGATGGCGCAGCTAGAGTGTTGAAATATGGAAGTCATTAAAGAAGCTTTTTTATTGGAACTTGAGTCTTATATTAAAGTGGGTGACTCGTCCAATTTAAATAGGCTTGTAGAAGTCTCATGCATCGAATCTGAAGAAGATGCAGAAAGGGTACTTGGAATCATATCGCCGAGTAGCACAAAAGAACAATTATCCCGTGGCTCAATGTTTTTGTATCTTCTGTCAAGAGATCAGTATGCACAGAAGTATATTGACACGCTGACTGGTTTCCATACTTTCAATTATCTTAAGTATATTGCAGATAAAATAAGACTGACTCAGTTTCAGCTGTTTTTCTTTGATTTGGATAATATGAAAAGTATTAATGATAATTTAGGTCATGATCAAGGAAATAGGCTGATCCAGTACTTTTCTATTGCACTTAAAAATAGCTTTAGGAACACAGATTCGCTTATACGCTATGGAGGAGATGAGTTTGTGGTTATTGCCCATCGCGGCAATCTTAAAGACTCCGAAGTAGAACGTCGCATTCATCAAGCAATCAGTGAGTTAAAGTGTCCTTTCCCTATCTCTTTCTCGTTCGGTTCTGCTCACAACACCGACAAGTGTTTGATGAAAGCCTTAAAAAAAGCAGACGAATCTATGTATCAAATGAAAAATTTAAAAAGGTTATCTTTATGTTGAAAGTCATACTTTATACAAGTGATGCCAAATTGGAAAATGTTGAAATTGACATACTTATCGATAAGGCTAGGGTGAAAAATAAAAGGCTGGGCATCACTGGGTTTCTTGTTTGCCACCTCAATGGATTTATACAGTTAATTGAAGGTGAAGAAGAAGCGATAGATGGCTTAATGAACGAAATCAGTGCCGATGACAGACACTCTAATGTGCGCATAAAAGAATCGTCGTTTGCTGAACAAAGAAAATTCCCTGATTGGGAGATGGGGTTGATGACAATCTCCGATACCGAGCCTTATTACAATCAAAGTGAAGGTGAATCTTTAGTCGAAATCTTTTGCAAAAATGTCAATGGAACTTTGGCTGAAATCGCCTAAATACATTGACTAAGTAACTCATATTTATGATTTTTATTAGGCCTATTATCTCCCGGCTTGCTCTGTTAAGTTTCACTTGGCTAATTGAGAAAGCAAAGGTGGAGTCATAGGCCTGATTGTATTTAATCTGACCTTTTTCCCTAAATTAACACGGTTTTTATCTAACAAGATTATGGTGACAAGTTTGGTCATTATAGTGGTAAGTACTTTTGTTTTGCTGAATGGTTAGTTCGGCGATGATCATTTCCAGCTTACACTTTCAATCGCGTAACTTAGGCATTGATTGAAATTGGCAAAGTTCTCTAACTCCTTGCCCAAAGCTTCCATAAAGGCATCTCTGTCTTTCACACTGGTTTCAACAAATAAACGCATCACGTTAAGGCACGACGCCTTGTTGTCCACTTTGCAGTCTGCTCTGGCTACAAGAGTGCCCTCCCATAATATCGGCAGGCAAAAATAACCGTACTGTCTTTTGGCTTCGGGCACGTAACACTCCAGCAAATATTCGAAGTTAAAGATGTTCTGAGCGCGTTTTCGCTGGATTAATAAGTTATCAAATGGCGACAGTACTTTGGCTTGTTTGCGGTTTAAGCGCTTATCTAGTAATTCTAAGGACTGGGTACAGGCAAAAAACTCACTTCCAGCCACGTTTATCCGCTCAACTTTGTTATCTTCAATCAGCGTGTTTAAAGCATTAGAGGCGAGTAGTTTGACGTGTTTTAGTAAATAGGTCATTTCCGCTAGGTTGCCAAAACCGTGGGAGCGAAGATAACGCATGACCAAAAATTGCCCATACTCTTCTGCTGTGGGCTGCGATGTATCAAGTTGATCAGGCAGTACTTTCTCTGTTAACTGATACACTTTGTGAAAATTTTTGCGCTCAGAGATCATCAGTTCTCCTTGCATAAAGAGGCACTCCAACGCTTGCTTGGTCGGTTTACTCCCCCAGCCTTGTTTGTGAGTACGCTTCGAATCGAAGTCTTTAGCCATTAAAGGCCCTTCGTTATCAATCCTACGCAGTATCTCGTCCATCAAAGTCTGATCTTTGTTGTACCAGTGCTTTTGTTGACCAGTCTTAAGTGCTTGTTTTCTTGGTAAAGTGTAGCGATATTCGCTCATAGGCAGGTATGCTGCTGCGTGTGACCAATACTCGAACACCTCTTTATTGGCGACAAGTGCGTCGAGGTGTGCAGGCTGGTACCTTGGGTTTCGACTCCACAGTGTATGGTGATGAGCCCGTTGTACTACCGAGATGGTATCGATTTGCACATATCCTAACTGTTTAAAGACGTTAAGGGTTTGGCAATAGGCGGTACCTTGTTTTTTTGTGGTTGGCAATCCCTGACAGTGTAACGCCAGCTTTCTCGCTTGTGGTATCGATAGTGTGGTCATAACATTCCGTTGATGAATTAGTGAAAATCTCGAGACTTGCTTTGCAGTCCTTCAAGTTGATGAGTGAGGTCAATTAAGCGACCTGCAATCACATGGATGACTTCGCCTTCTCTCTCTAACACCCCTTTTATCATGAGTACTTTAGCCGTCAGGTAGGCGTTCTTCTGGGCGCGTGATGTTGCTCGCCAGACCACGACGTTTATGTTGCCTGTATCATCTTCTAAAGTAAAAAAAGTCACACCAGCGGCGGTTCCGGGGGACTGCTTACCAGTGACGATACCAACTACCGTGACTAAACTCCGGTGGGAGTGGTTTATTAAATCTTTCATTCGAGTAAATCGGCCCAATTTACCCGCTTGCTCTAACAGAGTGATGGGGTGGGTATGCAAAGAAAGCCCTGTAGAAGCGTAATCCTCAATCAGCGTTTGCACATCCGTGGGAGCTTGAGGGGCAAAATCAGAATCGGCTTGTTGATTTTGAAACAAGGGCAAGTCGGTGACCGAATCCATCATTGCCCAACGAGTTTGAAAGCGGTTATTAGCAATTTTGTGCATGGCATTGGCCGAGGCTAAGCTTTCCAGCTCTTTTTGGTTTAGGCCTATATGCTTAAGCTGAGCAGGGTGCCGATAGCCTTCTTTAGGGCGCGCTTGTAATAGCTGGTTGACGCCATCTTGCGATAACCCTTTTACCTGTCGAAAGCCAAGCTGGATCGCTAATTTGTGCTGATAATGGATGACTTGATGGTCATAGACAGAAGCATTGATGCACACGGGTAAAACGACAACTTGATGTCTACGCGCATCCTGTATCAGTTGTGAAGGACTGTAAAAGCCCATGGGAAGACTGTTGAGGAGTGCGGTGTAAAAAGCTTCAGGGTAATAATGTTTGAGCCAAGCGGAACAATAGGCCAGTACGGCAAAAGAGGCAGAGTGGCTTTCGGGGAACCCGTACTCACCAAAGCCACATATTTGGTCGAAGAGCCTTTGGGCGAACTCTTGTTCATAGCCACGCTCTTTCATACCGTTGATCAGCTTGTCTTTGAATTTTGCTAAATCGCCACTCTTTTTCCATGCCGCCATCGCGCGTCGAAGCTGGTCGGCTTCCCCTCCGCTAAAGCCCGCCGCTACCATTGCCAGTTTGATCACTTGTTCCTGAAAAATGGGAACACCCATAGTGCGGCTTAGCACTTGTTTTACCTCTTCTGATGGATAGGTAACGGGCTCGTCGCCATTGCGCCTTTTTAAAAACGGGTGGACCATGTCACCTTGAATAGGGCCGGGGCGAACAATCGCAATTTGGATAACCAGATCGTAATAGCAAACAGGGCGAAGACGAGGCAACATGCTCATTTGTGCGCGTGACTCAATTTGGAATACTCCCACGGTATCGGCTTTTTGTATCATGCCGTAAACATTAGGGTCATCTTGCCTGCGTGTGATCTCGGCAATGGAGAGCTTTGGACCGTGAAACCGTTCTACTAATGCAAAGCATTTTCGTATTGCCGTCAGCATTCCTAGCGCCAGTACATCGACTTTTAACAATCCCAGACTTTCTAAATCGTCTTTATCCCATTGGATCACGGTACGGTCAGCCATTGCGGCATTTTCAACGGGCACGAGTTCGTAGAGTGGGCCTGAAGAGATAATAAAGCCTCCAACGTGCTGGGATAGGTGGCGAGGAAAGCCTAAAATTTCGTTAACCAGTTGGATAAACTGCTGACCTTTTAAAGAGTCGGGGGCAAGGCCGAGTTCGACAATCTGAGCTTGCCAGCCTAACCCTCGATCTCGGCGATTGACGTTTTTAATAAAGAAATCGAGCTGACTCTCTTCGATGCCCAAGGCTTTACCCACATCTCGTACAGCGCTCTTAAAGCGGTAAGAGATAACAGTGGCAGCAAGAGCAGCCCTTTCACGGCCGTATTTCTGATAGATATACTGAATGACCTCTTCACGCCGCTCGTGTTCAAAGTCCACATCGATATCGGGCGGCTCATCCCTCTCTTTACTGATAAAACGTTCAAACAAAACCGAGATTTGTCTCGGATCAACGGAAGTGATTTCCAGACAGTAACAGACCACTGAGTTAGCCGCAGAGCCACGACCTTGATAAAGAATGTTCTGCCTTTTGGCAAACATGACAATATCGTGGATGGTCAGAAAATAGAAAGGGTAGTTAAGCTCTTCTATCAGAGTGAGCTCTTTTTCTATGGTGGCGTGAATCTCAGCAGGGACACCTTCGGGAAACCGAATTCGCTTTCCCTTTTCAACTAAGTCCCTCAGATAAGACATAGGCGTGTAGCGTCGGGGATAAGTTCACTGGGGTATTCATATTGCAGCATACCTAAGTCAAACTCGCAGCGTTTGGCAATGCTGACGCTTTCAGCCAGCCACTCAGGTTTAAACAGATGACTGAGTTTTTGTATGTTGCGCAGGGCCCGCTCAGTATTCGACAGACGCTCCAAACCGAGTTTAGTGATAGCAGTACCAAAGCGAATTGCGGTTAATGTGTGTTGCAAGGGAAGGCGAGTCGCATTGTGCATGAGCACACCACCACAAGCGGTAATCGGGATAGAAAGCTCTCTGGCGAGGTACTGGCAATGCTCTAGGTACTCTTGGTCCTTGTCGCCAAGGTGCCTTTGTACTCCTAGCCAGAGTCGGTGCTTGTGGTGTTGGCCCAGCCAACTTCCCCACTGATGGTCACTCTCTTTGTGACAGGGTAGCCAGAGAACAAAGCAGTGACGCAGTGACATCAAGTCCCATTCTGATAATTGATATTGCCCTTTTTCACAGCGGCGTCTCGCGTTAGTGATGATTCGACATAGTTCGGCATAAGCTTCGCGATTGGGACAGAGCAGTACCACCTGACATTCATTGTTGAGCCAAAACATACTGCCGACCACCAGTTTTGTCGCTAGCTGGTGGTCTTTAATGGCGGTGTAGGCACGAACCACTCCGGCAACAGAGCATTCATCGGTGATTGCGAGCGCACTGTAACGAAGAAAATCCGCCTGTAAAATCAGTTCTTCCGCGTGGGAAGCGCCAGTAAGGAAAGAGAAATTACTCTGACAAAAGAGTTCAGCATATTTCATTACTTCACACCCTAGCTAAATTGCCCATGGATAAACCAATGTTTCTGTTGATTGCGGAATACCCATAACCAGCGTCCCTGCGAACTGCGAGCGATAAAGTAATCACGGGTGACATCATGGCCGTCCCACCATCCAGTAACAATACGTTCAGGCCCAGAGGTGAGAGAGACCTTCTCCTCTAAGGGAATGGGAGTTGGGAGTAATAGGCTTGGGCGCAGACGAGAATGCTCTTTTGAACAAGAGACGGGTTTAGTTGGATCTTGGAGTAAGCTTGCTAACTCAGGCCTTGGATCGTGATTGTACTGTATCTTTGCCACCTGAGTTTCTCCAAGCTTAGCTTGTAGCATGGCGACGAGCTCCAGTTCGCTCTGCTGGCCTTGATGCCCAGAAAACATATCTTTGCCAGTGGCTTCTAACTCCCCACAACGCAGAACATTGAGTGTTATACCTTGAACGGCTTCATCTAACTGTACGGACTCCATAGTAAGCTGAGTCAATGTGGACCACCTCTGTTGACGATATTCTCCAGCGGCAGACGTGACACGAATTTTGGTTGGATCTGCCTCTCTATGATGCAGGCTAATCTCCAGTTCATAGCCGACAAAATTACGCATGATCAGGTAGTTTTCTAACTTGTTAAGTAAGGTTTGAATGGGTTTTTCTAGCCATTGTAAGTTATCTATCTCATAAAGCAGTTCTAGATAAGAAGAGAAGGCTTGAGGCGGGTGATAAAACTGCACGGGATGTTTGAATTGTCCCAACAGTCGGCCAGTGTAGTTAACTAACTCAATATCAAAGCGTCTGGCAATATCTTGTAGCGGTAAGTCGAGCAATTCAGCAAAAGTTTGGATACCGATACGACTGAGAGCATCGACCTGTTTGTCAGTGAGCTCACTGGCGGTGATAGGATGACGTCGTAAATCGGTAAGCATCTTTTCTTTGTTGTCGGTAATGGTGTTATACGACGATTTGGCCAACAAAATAGCGGATAGCGGAGAAAAGCCAGTGGCAAATTGATAGCGCACGGGTAGGGCAGAGAGCTGCTGTTTTATCTGCTGCCAGTATGAGGGTAAATCACCGTATAGCGTTAGCATATTACTGGCTTTTAGCAACAAACCTTGCGGAGGAGAGAGCACAATATCGGATGTCACCAGATAGAGCCATTGCGCAAGTTCCAGCAGGGTGTTGTGCTCAGCCTTGGGTTCATAGACGTGCACTTGAAGATCAGGGCACAGCGCCGCGGCGCTGCCCAGCCCGATACTATTTTTGATGCCCTGAGCACTGGCGGCTTGATTGTGCTGCACAATGCGATGGGTATACTCGGCGACTAGAACTAATGGACTCTCTTTCGCTTCAGCATACAGGGAGTCCAGTTGCAGCATAGGAAAATGTAAATAGAGCCACAAAGTCATCGCTTAACCTTGCTGAGCAACCGGAAAAGGCACAACGACAGAAGATTGAGGTGCAATCGCCAATTTTGGCCAGTACGGCTTCATATTGAGTACAAATTTACCGTGAGGCCAACCACCTCGACGCTTGGTAATGGTGATTTCCAGCCCTTGTTCATGGGGAAGTAGAGTCATGCTCAGACTCACAGGTAGAGAAAATAGATGTGCTTGCTGTGATTTAAATAAAAACTGTAAGCAGTTGCCTTGCTCGCCAGCAACCTGAAGACGGCGGACCTGATGCACTTCCAGCGCCTGATGCCAAAGCAACACATTACTGCAAGCACCACTCTTCAAGCATTGCTCCGCAACCCAAAGAGCCTGTTGTTCATCTTTAGGGTTAACAAGCAATACGCGATCGGGGTTTAACCCTTCAGCCATAAGGTATTCTGCACATAAATGTCCCGGCGGCTGCACAAATACGGTTAACCGATCGGTATGATTATGTCGCAAATGAGGCATCAGTAACCTGAGTTCGCCAATGCCCATTGGACTTTGAATTTCAACCACACCATGTAAGGGAAATCCCCCACTGAGTTTTTGATCGAGAAGATCAAAACCAGTAGATTGATATTCACCAGAGCTTTGAGTGTGGTTAGCCTGCCAAAGCCATTGTTTTTGTTTCAGATTTTCGATTAATTCATGCATAACTAAATACCTGTATGTATATACAGTATATTTAATTATCGAGAAGCTGCAAGAGGGAGCGAGGTAAAATGATCCAGAGTGAAGAGAAATTAAACACAAATAAAAACGCTTGCTCTAAAGTTGTTTTTAGAAGCAAGGCGTTACGTCTTAGACAGAATTATCGTTTAGGCTGGGCGTCGATGCACTGGCCGTTTACTTCTTTGCTTTCTGGTGCCATTAGGTACAGATAAAGCGGGATGATCTCTTCAGGAGTCTTTAACAAGTTAGTGTCTTCTGCTGGGTACGCTTTGGCACGCATACCCGTGCGAGTAGCGCCAGGATTGATGGCATTAACACGGATGGTCGTGTCACTTAACTCATCGGCTAGGATTTGCATCATACCTTCAGTCGCAAATTTAGACATAGCATAGGCACCCCAGTAAGCGCGGCCACTATGACCAACAGTGGAAGAGGTGAATACAATACGTGCGTCATCCGATTTGTTTAGCAGTGGTAAAATTGCCTGAGTCATTAAAAACTGCGCTTTGACGTTTACCTGCATCACATCATCAAAGGTGTCTTCACCAATTTGATCAAAAGGGCTGATCACACCAAGGATACTGGCATTGTGCAGCACGCCATCAAGACGACCAAACTGCTCGCCTATGGTCTCTGCCATATCAATATAGTTCTGCTTGCTCGCCCCTTTCATATCTAAAGGGATGATCGCTGGCTGAGGGTAGCCGGCTGCTTCGATTTCATCGTACGTTTGTTCAAGTTTTTTCACCGTACGACCCAATAGAATCACGGTAGCACCATGTTGTGCGTAGCTAAGTGCCGCTTGTTTACCAATGCCGTCACCCGCGCCCGTAACCAGAATAACTTTACCTTCTAGGGCCTTTGCAGAAACTGAATATTCCACGGTTTTTGTCCTTATAGCTATGTTCTACTTTAAGAATCCATGACAAGGCGGTTACAATACACTAATTCGCACATGAGGAGTGATAACATTGGAATTTTTGTTGGACTACGGCCTGTTTTTGGCCAAGATTGTGACCCTAGTGGCGGCCCTAATTGCTATTCTGGTTGTCGCCAAAGCAGTAGGCGGAAAAAGTGGCAGCGCAAAGGGTGAACTGGAAGTTACTAACCTCACCGAACAACACAAAGATCGCGTAGAGCAGATGGAACACCACCTTCACGATGAGTCGTTTTTAAAAGCGCGTGACAAGGCAGAGAAGAAAAGCGAGAAAGAGAAAAACAAAGCTCGCGAAAAAGCCGTAAAACAGGCAGCAAAAGATGGCGACTTAGACAGTAAGCGAGAGCCCCATCTGTTTGTTCTGGATTTTAAAGGCAGTATCGATGCTAAAGAAGTTAGCGCATTACGTGAAGAAGTGACTGCGATTTTAGCGGTTGCCCGCGAGGGTGATGAGGTACTGCTGCGCTTAGAAACTGGCGGTGGTATGGTCCATGGGTATGGATTGGCTTCTTCTCAGCTTGATCGTCTAAAAGCGGCGGGTTTACCTCTTACTATCTCGGTAGATAAGGTTGCGGCAAGTGGTGGTTATATGATGGCGTGTATTGCGGACAAAATTGTCTCGGCACCCTTTGCGATCGTCGGTTCTATCGGTGTGATTGCTCAACTGCCAAACTTTAATAAGTTGCTTAAGAAAAACGACATTGAGTTTGAACAGCTCACCGCAGGCGAGTACAAGCGCACGCTTACCATGTTTGGTGAGAATACCGATAAAGCGCGAGAGAAGTTCAAACAGGAATTGGAAGAGACCCATGACCTATTTAAAGACTTTATTCGCGAGCACCGTCCAGAGCTTGACCTAGACAAAGTCGCAACAGGTGAACACTGGTTTGGCACTCAAGCTAAAGCACTTGGACTGGTGGATGAAATCTCTACCTCTGACGATTTAGTTGTGAAAGCGTGCAAAGATAAAACCGTACTTGCCATTCACTACGTAGAGAAGAAAAAGTTGGCTAGTAAACTTGCAGGTGTAGCAGGTGAAGCCGCAGATAATGTATTAATGAAGCTTATTGACCGCGGTCAGCGACCAATCGTATAAGTCGATTTATTGGATTGAAAAGACCCGCCAACTGAACTGGCGGGTCTTTTTTGATCAAGAGGTAAGATATTCTAAAAGTTAAAGACCTTACTCCAGTCAAACGAGCCGGATTTTTCATAAGAGTTTGGCCAATCACTGCACCAGTCGGGCACCTGACATTGCGATACGCGATCCGTACAAGGGTGATAAGGCTTGATATCCAGCAATGGTGTATCAGGCTCCATATCAAGCCAGTATAAGTCTATGATGCCTTGTTCAATATCTAGGTTTTGAACTTGAGCAATAGAGAGAAGAATAGGATTGGGGCGCACCGGAGCACGACTAGCAAAAACGCCGACTTTTTCAGGGCCATTCTTATAGGGCTTGTCTAAGCTAACAATACTGCGATATTCGTGGGTATCGGCTAAGTGACCCCAAAAGATAAGTTGTAAGTGACTAAATCCGGTCAGCGATTCCAAGCCTTCGCGGTATGCTTGGTTTAGCTCTAGCTGGAATTTTCCATCGGTGTTTCTCACGTATCCGATAGGTTCAATGTTCATAGCAATATCCTCTGTGTTTTGCGATATGGCTATTGTGACCAGTTACTTTTTAAATCACTTGTCCATTCGTGCGCTTATTTAGCAACCTTAACGGGGACACATATCTCTACTTGGTAAAACTGATGGCCTTGGTGACAGGTTTCCCCTAAACAGCGTTCCATGCTTTCCCGTTCTGCATCCATAACAAAACCAGACTGAGGTAACCAGACACCAATCATCCAGTCCCATGCCTCGGAAAATTCATCATCTCGTAAGTAATACTGCCTTACGGCATATTTACCGCCGCTTAGCTTAAATGTACCAATGCCACCTTGCGGTTGAATATGGTCGGGAACTTCTAATCCAACCATCACCCTGAGGTTCTGCTCATCGGTGATAAAGCGGTTATCGTGATAAAGGTTGTAACCGGGTGAAAGAGCAATGCCATTGGGTTCTGCCCACTCGATTAACTGATTGTATAGGTTGGTAAAGAGCTGGCTGTCGGCAACGTAATTGCCTATGTTGCGCACATAAGCGATGTTAATTGGCGGACAGTTTTCAATATCAACAGGAGAGTCAAGGGGCTCTGGGCTTAGTTTTGCCAACAGTTTGCTGAGTTTTTCTTGTTGTTGTGAATAGTTTTCCACCCACTGAGAGGCGCTACAGCCAAAATATTGCTTAAAACCTTTCGCAAAAGAGGCCGAGTTAGAAAAACCACAGTCGAGTGCCACATCGGTAATACTGGTATTGTCACTAGAGAGCAAAAACGCGGCTTTTTCTAATCTCAAGCGACGAATAAAGTGATAGAGGCTTTCACCAGTGCGCTCTCTGAACACTCGGTTAAAGTGGAACTCTGAGAAATACGCGAGGCTGGCAATTTGCGATACATTTAAAGGCTCCGAGATATGAGACTGTATATAGTCAATTACGCGATCGACACGGGCTTGATAAAATCTTTCCATAATAAATAGGCAGTGGTTACTTTGCTTATTGATTCGGTAATAACCAGTAAGCCCGTTATTAAGATTAAGAAAAGTGAGTTAAATCCCGATTTAGAATTAATACAAAAACACTTCCGTCAATAGAGAAAAAGAGTGCGCTATTTCAGCTAAAGACAGAAGTGTGCAAGGTAGGTTTCGCTCTTCAAGTGTGGAAGGTGTGCGAACAATGTGTGTTGAAGGGCTTGGTATAGCACAACTCAGCTACTGGGATATAAGAGAAGAGATAGCCGCGGGTCACTTGGTCGAGCTGCATCTCGATGATGTAACAGCGGTGAACGTAGATGTATGGGCACTGTTGCTTCAAGGCAGCAAACACCAAAGAGAGTCGATGTATTTGTAGAAGCGCTTAAGCGTTCTCTTCGCTGGTGATTACATTTCCATTGTGGTGCAGTAGTCTTTAAAGCCAACGGACTGCCAAAAAAGTTTGGCTCGGTGATTGGTAACTAAAACGTCAAGCCGGAGCCTTTTATTATTCCAGTATGTGGACTTAACGGTGTTAAAAGCCGTTTTGCCAATGCCAGTTTGACGATATGAACGACAAATAAAAAACTGGCGAATATAGATATGCTGAACTTCTTCTTTCCACAAGCAATAACCCGCAATGTTCTTTTTGTCATAAAACACCGCTGCTTGATAGTCAGTGGCTAACCAGCCGGACATTCTATGCTCAAGTTCTGTCGAGGACATAGTATTGCGATGGCCTTCATCGATGATAAGTTGCTGGTTCATGTGCGCTATAACCTTGATATGAGAATCAGTGGCGCTTGTGACGTCGACCAAGTGTTATCTCCTCTTAAGGACTCTCTCTATCAGTGCCATCAGCAAACCTCCCACTGCGCCATATAGATGGGCCTCAACGGCAACTCTAGCACCTATCATTGCTGCGGTAGATTCTGATGCACCAACAAAATGTTCCCAAGCCAATTTTCCTATCAGGCCGAACACAAGGAGTAGGCTGCTCTTACGACCGTGAAAAACTTCCTTTAGGGCGCAATAACCAAAAATACCGTGCAAAATCCCTGATAAACCAGCATAGCTGGTGGCGGGCGTAAATAGGTTGCCCATGCCGACAAAAAGGGCCGCCAGCAGTATGACTTTAATTAGATCGTTGCGGTGAGGCTTAAACAACCAAGTAATAACCCAAAGCCCCGCCATATTCATGCCTAGATGGGCAAAGTTGGTATGCGTTAAGTTTCCTGTTAGTATCCGCCACCATTGACCTTGTTCTATTTCCGGTCGATACCAAATGGAAAAAGATGCTAATGGCTCGAACTGGAGTCCAAGGCAAACTAAGCTGATAAAGATAAGTAACGGAGATAAACGTCCCATATGTCTCGATATTGCTCTCAATGTGGTAAAGCGATAAAGGCTTGTATTTGTCAATGGATACAAAGCCTAACATCGAATGTAGAGTTAATCATCCTCCAACATCCCACCGAGCAAAAGCGGCCTTTGGGAACCGCTCGTATTTTGAACCTGAGTCTCGCCAATAGTTACTGCTTTATCGGAGAAAACTTTACCGATGACTCAGCGCTGAACGAGCTACTGCAAGAGGAAGATACGCGCCATTATGTACTTTTCCCTAGTGAAGAATCGCTCAATGCTCAAATGATTGCGCAGAACTTGGATGTGCGCAAAAGCAAAGTCAGAGTGATACTGATTGATGGGACGTGGAAAAAAGCGTACAAAATATGGCAGCTTTCTAACAATCTACACTCTTTGCCACGCCTAGCGCTCCCAGAAGAGCTTCAAGGTAACTACAAAATACGCCAAGCGCCTTCCGATAATAGCCTTTCGACGGTTGAGGCGGGCTTTCACATCTTGTCTTTGCTAGAGCCGAACAAAGATTTTTCACCACTTACGACCGCGTTTGAGAAAATGATTGAGTTTCAAATCGCGCAAATGCCACCGGGTGTATACGAAAAAAACTACCTCAAACCAAAAGGCTAATGGGCAGAGAAGAGCTGCTGGTGCAGACGTTTTGCATGGCCATCGGTCATAGAAGAGATATAGTCTGCTATCACTCGGTGCCCTTCACCTTTTTGCTCACTCTTTTGCCATTGATTTCTCGTCTGCACTGGTAGTAAGCGTTCAGGATCGGCACTAAAGGCTTCAAAGATATCCATTATGATCTGTTGGCCTTTGTACTCGACGACTTGCACCTCAGGTACTTGAATGACGTACTGGCTGACAAAGCGCTTGAGAATATCTAAACCTTTCGCCATGCTCGGTTCTAAATAAGCGTTAAAGGCAAGCAGTTCGGAATCAAAAGCCACGTCGACCGGTTTTACTGAAATACTAGTAAGCAGAGCATTCACAATACCGCCAATGGCGTCTTTGCGTCGGTGGTGTTGTCCGGAGAACAGCATATCACTGACATCGAGGATATGTTTTTCAAACCAAGGGTCACCACACTCTGCTAATTGGCTAGCGGCGGCTTCATGCCATTGGTTTCGAGTCACCATGCCCAGTTCGATGGCGTCTTCTAAATCGTGCACGCCATAAGCGATATCATCAGCGAGTTCCATAATGGAGCAGTCTAACGATTTAAAACGAGTTTTTCGGTGTACGTTGGCTGGCGGCAGGGGTTCACGCATAGCGGCAAACTGCGTTTTATCTGCATCGCTCAAGGGTTTTAGTACCCATGTGAACAGTGCTTGGTCGCAGTCGTAAATACCTTTGGCAGGTGACCAATCGCTGGCTTTGATCTGTCTAGGCTGGTGGTGACCAGTTTCCCCTCTTTGCGGGGCATGAGTCTGGCTGAGCAAAGCAGGGTACTTGATTAATCCAAGTAGGGTTCGCCGGGCTAAGTTCATGCCAAATTGCTCGGTGTAGGGTTCGAGCTGAGTGACAATTCGAAAGGTTTGCGCGTTGCCTTCAAATCCACCGTGTTCACGCATCATATAATTAAGTGCAATTTCACCACCGTGACCATAAGGAGGATGACCGATATCGTGAGCCAGACAGAGAGAGTCTATTAAACTGTCGGTCGGCAGTAGGTCTCGAAACTCAGGCTGCTTTTTTTTGAGTTGAGCGACGATACCCGTGCCCAACTGAGCGGCTTCAAGAGAGTGGGTCAATCTGGTGCGGTGGAAGTCGTCAGTGCTGGTTCCATGGACTTGAGTTTTGGCCTGAAGTCTGCGAAATGCAGCAGAGTGAAGTATGCGAGCTCTATCGCGTTGATAGGGGCTGCGGTGATCATCTCGACGAATTTTGTGTTCGTCGTCATGCCGTTGTTGCCACAAAGGGCTAAGCTCAAATGTCACGTTAGGTACACCCCTATAGTTGGTCTTTTTCTAAGCGATGGTTATACAGTACAGCGACTTAACTGATTTCGTCCAGTGATAACTCAAAACTCGGCGCAAAGGTATTTAAAAAGTACTCCATCTCTTCTGTCCAGCGTTCTTTTAGCGTGACATCGAGACGTTTTTTCGCCAGCGCGTACTCGTGATTGCCGGCACTGAGTTCCTCAAGGCATTTGAGATAAGCACAGATAGTGTCCGCTTGCTTTACGATCAAGGCGTCTTCTGGATGTGCGGCTTCAGAAAGTAGGTAAGGAGCAAAGTCGTCTTTAAACTCTTCCGGCAACATGCCAAGCAGTTTTTTCTCTGCGGCTGCTTCAATCTTTTTATACTCTTTTGCGATTTCGGGGCTGTAGTACTTCACCGGAGTGGGAAGATCACCCGTTAACACTTCGCTGGTGTCGTGATACATGCCCAATAAAGCTATGCGTTCTGGGTTGAGCTGTCCGCCAAACTTACGATTTTTAATTAAGGCTAAGGCGTGAGCCACAAAGGCGACTTGTAAGCTGTGTTCAGACACGTTTTCAACGGACACTGATCGCATTAAAGGCCAACGCTGGATCAGTTTCATTCGAGCAAGGTGGGCAAAAAAGTGACTTTCTTTCATTCTGTTTACTATCCCTGAAAAACAAAGGACACACTTTCAGTTTAGGAAAGCATGTCCTTAAAGCCTAACACGATTTTATCAGTGACATTCAAGTCGCTAGATTAAAACGTTGCCTGTGTCTTATTGACGGTAAGTGGATAAGAAGCGTTCAAATCGACCAATAGCCATTTCCAGATCTTCGACGTGTGGCAGAGTAACAATGCGGAAGTGATCCGGTTTCGGCCAGTTAAAGCCCGTTCCTTGAACCAGAAGGACTTTTTCTTGGATTAGGAAATCCAGCACCATCTTTTGATCGTCTTTGATGTTGTACATCTTAGTGTCTATTTTCGGGAACAGGTACATTGCACCTTTGGGCTTGACGCAAGAGATACCGGGGATAGAGGTGATCAAATCGTAGGCTTTGTCGCGCTGCTCAAGCAAACGACCACCGGGTAGGAGTAGCTCGTTAATACTTTGATAGCCGCCGAGTGCAGTTTGAATCGCGTGTTGCATGGGAACATTGGCACACAAACGCATAGAAGCCAGCATTTCCAATCCTGCCACATAGCCTTGAGCTTGATGTTTAGGCCCAGTTAGGAACATCCAACCGCCGCGAAAACCGCATACGCGGTAAGCTTTTGACAAACCGTTAAAGGTAACGACCAATACGTCCTCGGTCAGAGTGGCGACAGAAGTATGTGTTGCTCCGTCATACAGTACTTTATCGTAGATTTCGTCAGCAAAAATGATGAGCTTGTGTTGGCGAGCCAGCTCAATGACCTCTAACAAGAAGTCTCTACTGTAGACCGCTCCGGTTGGGTTGTTAGGGTTAATCAGAACAATACCGCGAGTTTTCTTGGTGATCTTGCTCTTAATATCGTCCAAATCAGGATACCAATCGGCTTGCTCATCACACATATAATGAACGGCCTTACCACCTGATAGGGCGACAGATGCGGTCCATAGCGGGTAGTCTGGTGCAGGAACTAGCATTTCGTCCCCGTTGTCTAGCAAGGCTTGCATCGCCATAACAATCAACTCAGAGGCGCCGTTACCAATATAGACATCTTCTACGTCTAAAGAGTGAATGCCTTTTTTCTGATAATACTGAACCACAGCTTTGCGGGCAGAATAAATGCCCTTTGAATCACAGTAACCTTGAGAAGTAGGCAGGTTGCGAATTACATCAACCAGAATTTCATCTGGGGCGTCGAAACCAAACGGGGCAGGGTTGCCGATGTTCAGTTTCAGTATTTTATGCCCCTCTTCCTCCATGCGCTTAGCATGTTTTAGTACAGGACCTCTAATGTCATAGCATACATTGTCGAGTTTTGACGACATCCCGATATTTTGCATTGATAAAATCCTATGAATTGTGTGATGTAAGTTATTAAATTACATCATATAAGCTTTTGGTAGAATAAAAAACTGAAAATCGCGTTTTTTTTGTTTTTGGATTGTTCGCTTGTTATCACAGGATTCTGTAAAACATGCAAGACAACCTTGATCTCTACATGGTCTAACCATAGAGTAGCCTTCTAAAGAATCCAAATACTGTATGTTAAGATTATTTGGGTAAGGTTCACTCAGCTAACGAGGTTGATTTGTCACACTTTCATCAAGCCGTTAAAGCTTTGATCGAACGCGTTAAACAAGCAGAGGATGGCGTTACGCGCATTGAAGAAGTTCTGGATCTCTCACCAGAGTTCTCTGCGATCGATTGGCTAGATGCCCAGCCTATTTATCCTAAATTTTATTGGCAGTCCCGCGACACACGAGAAGAAGTGGTCGCTTTGGGGCAGTTGTTTACATTTTCCGACCCCGCTCCTGCGTACACCGTTCTCAACGAAGGCCAAAGAGTGTGGGGGGGCAAAGCCTTTGATGGTGAGAGCGATAAAAGCCGTCGTTGCATGCCGTCATTTTTCTTTTTACCCCAAATAGAATTGATTCGATCCGAGCGTCAATGGTCGCTTGCCGTGAATCTCAATACAGATATCAGCCGTACACTTAGCAACTTGCGTAAGCTTTCGTTAGATGTGCGTCCGCTTGCGCCAATTAGCACTCATATTACGGCTATGACGCATACCCCAGCACTTCCCCAATGGGAAAAGAAAGTGGAACAAGCCTTGTGTGGTATCGACCAAAACCAATTTAAAAAAGTGGTTTTAGCGAGAAAAACCGAACTGGATCTATCGAGTGAAGTCAAGCCGACTCAGTTACTCAAGGCGAGTTACCAGCAAAATCATCACAGCTTCCACTTTATGTTGGCATTAGATAGCAAGCACGGTTTTATTGGTTCGACGCCAGAAAGGCTCTACTATCGACATGAACGGGAACTGCACACCGAAGCACTAGCGGGCACAATAGGGCGCGGCAACAATGCGACCCACGATATGGAGTTAGCCAACTGGTTAAGTCGAGATAGCAAAAACCTCAATGAAAATCAGTATGTCGTTGATGACATTATTGAGCGTTTAGAGCCTCACTCGCAAAGTATTGAAGTGGAAGATGAAGCTCGTCTTGTTAGGCTTAGAAAGGTGCAACACCTCAAGCGCACCATTCAAGTTAAACTCAATGAAGGGATCAATGGCATTCAGTTGCTAGGCGCGCTGCAGCCTACGGCAGCAGTTGCGGGCTTACCGCGTAAAGAAGCTTGATATTTATTCGTGAAAATGAAGACTTTGCCAGAGGTTGGTATGCGGGATCTATCGGATATATCAGCCATCAGCAAGCAGAGTTTTGCGTGGCAATTCGAAGTGCTCTGATTGTGGATAAGCAAATTCAGTTATTTGCCGGAGCGGGTATTGTGCCGGGTTCGATAGCGGAAAGTGAGTGGCAGGAACTCGACAAAAAAATGTCTACGCTTTTGTCACTGATCAGTGATCACCCACCACTCGGTGTTGCTTCATGAATCAAGAACAAGCGGTCGTTAACCGCATTTGGAGCGAAACTCTACTAGAAGAGATCCACCGATTTGGCGCGGAGCATGTGTGCATCGCACCGGGCTCGCGCTCTACGCCATTAACTTTGCAAGCGGCCGAACACCCCCAGTTGAAAATACACACCCACTATGACGAAAGAGGGATAGGCTTTTATGCGTTAGGCCTTGCCAAGGCCACCCAAAAGCCAGTCGTTGTCGTGGTGACATCAGGCACGGCGGTTGCCAATCTTCTGCCTGCTATCGCAGAAGCGAACCTCACTGGCGAAAAGCTGGTTGTACTGACCGCCGATAGGCCAATTGAGCTTATTGATTGCGGAGCAAATCAGGCGATCGAACAGACGGGAATTTTTTCTCATCATGTAACAGGTGCGATAAATTTGCCTTCACCAAGTACATCTACACCACTGGCTTGGTTATTGACCTCTGTCGATCAATTATTAGATAAGCAAGCTAAACAAGGCGGTGCAATTCATATTAATTGTGCGTATCCAGAGCCCTTGTATACCGACTTACCATTAGAGCATCACGCTCAATATAGAGATGCGGTGATAGATTGGCGCGAGAATGGAAAAACTTACATTGAGCAAGTTCACCCCCAGCTTTCGCCTTGTGTCCCTTTGCAATCTATCGAAAGAGCTAAGGGCGTCATCGTTCTAGGCTCGGTTGACAGAGAAGAGGCTAAGGCAGTAAAAGCGTTAGCGGAGAGACTTCAATGGCCTTTGTTAGCCGATCCTCAGTCGGGAGTAAGCAGTGCTTGGGCTCATTTCGATATCTGGCTACAAAACGAGGTGTGGGCTGATAAACTCGCCAGTTGCGATCTGATTGTTCAGTTTGGTGCGCGTCTGGTCTCCAAACGACTTAATCAGTGGATAGAGCAGCAAGTTGCGCTAAAGAAAAGTCAGTACTGGTTAGTTACTCCACAAGACAAAAGGTTGAACCCCGCTCATGTGCCACAAACGCAGTATATTGCGCCAGTGTCTAATTGGGTAAGTTGGGTTAATGACAACCTGTTAGTAGACAAACTTGAACACGGCGGATGGGAAAGAGAACTGTCACCAATGGTTGTGCAGTTAAAACAACTTATCGCATCTGAAAGCCCTGTTAAAGCGAGTGAACTGGGTTTGGCCTTAGCGCTTTCGAACTTTGACAATGTTGACCTGTTTATAGGAAACAGTCTTTTTGTTCGTCTCGTCGATATGTTTTCTGATTTAGACGGCAACAGAGTCTATACCAATCGAGGCGCGTCTGGTATCGATGGCCTAATCGCTACCGCTTCGGGTGTTTTTCAAGGGAATCAACGGGCAGGAGTGGCCGTTCTTGGCGATACGTCATTGCTCTACGATTTGAACTCTCTTGCGCTATTAAAACACGCGATAGAGCCAGTTGTCGTGTTTGTGACCAACAATGACGGTGGGTCGATTTTCGAACTTTTACCTGTTCCCGATAAGCAAAAAATAGCACTCTACCAAATGCCTCACGGCATGGATTTTAAGTACGCGGCTAAACAGTTTGGTCTGACTTATCTCTTGGCGAGTGAAATGAAACAAACCGTACAAGCGGCGAAAGATCATCTGAAGTCAGGGCAGGGGACCTTGTTAGTCGAAATTCAAACGCCGCCAGATGAGGCCAGTAAAACGATTAAAAAAGTGGTGAGTGATAGTGCCCGTTTGTAGTCGCAGCACCGTTAAAACTCAGCATGGGGAAATGCCAGTCTTGGTATTTGTTCACGGCTTACTCGGCGATGTTTCAGATTGGCAGTCCACCCTTAAATATTTACCGCACTTCCCTTCACTATGCCTTGACCTCCCCGGTCATGGACAGTTATCGCATTACAATATTGATGATTTCACCGATAGCGATAGTTGGCTCAAACGCGCTTTAAAAGAGGCCTTACCGCCTAAGCAGCCTTATGTGCTGATTGGCTATTCACTTGGAGCAAGGATCATCATGCACGCATTAATGAGTGATTGTCTAAGCAAAGAGACAATGGTGGCTGCGATAATAGAGGGCGGTAATTTTGGTTTGCAGTCTAATGAGGAAAAACACCTTAGATGGCAATCAGACCAACAATGGTCCATGCGATTTTGCAATGAACCCATTGAACAGGTGTTGAACGATTGGTACCAACAAGCGGTGTTTTCCGACTTAAACCATGAGCAAAGACAAGAATTAATAGACCTTCGCAGTGATAATCTAGGCGCGGCGATTGGTCATATGTTGCTGGCAACTTCACTCTCTAAACAACCCTACTTGTTAGAGCAGTTAAAGCAGGTTGAAATACCAGTACATTATATCGTTGGCGAAAAAGACAAAAAATTTCGTTCTATTGCAGAACAAAGTGGCCTGTCTTTTAGTCAAATAACAAAAGCGGGACACAATACACATAAGATGAACCCAAAAGCTTTTGCGGCAGTAATAGAAAAAACCGTTTTAACTCATATGGGTAACGGATAGAAGAATAGATGGGATACAGCATGGCTAAAACAGTAGGCATTACCGAAGAAGAACTTTACGCACCCGTAAACTGGCAGGATGTGACCGGCGAATATGAGGACATTTATTATCACAAGTCCGATGATGGCATCGCTAAGATTACTATTGCACGCCCACAAGTGCGTAATGCCTTTCGACCTCAGACCGTCAAAGAGATGATTGATGCGTTAGCAAAAGCGCGTTATGACGAAGAAGTAGGCGTCATCATACTCACTGGCCTAGGCGAAAAAGCCTTCTGTTCAGGCGGCGACCAAAAGATCCGCGGTGACTACGGCGGCTACAAAGACGATTCTGGTGTGCACCACCTCAACGTTCTTGATTTTCAACGTCAGATCCGTACTTGTCCAAAACCCGTGATTGCATCGGTGGCTGGATGGGCAGTGGGTGGCGGACACGTTCTTCACATGATGTGTGACTTAACTATCGCAGCCGAAAACGCTCAGTTTGGTCAAACTGGCCCGAAAGTTGGATCCTTTGATGGCGGCTGGGGCGCATCGTATATGGCTCGTATCGTGGGTCAAAAGAAAGCGCGTGAAATATGGTTCTTATGTCGCTTTTACGATGCACAGGAAGCGCTGGATATGGGACTGGTTAACACGGTTGTTCCTTTGGAAGAACTTGAGCGCGAAACGGTGCGTTGGTGTCGTGAAACACTGCAACACAGCCCAATGGCACTGCGTTGCTTGAAAGCGGCACTCAATGCAGACTGTGATGGACAAGCGGGACTGCAAGAGTTAGCCGGTAATGCGACTATGATGTTCTACATGACTGATGAAGGGCAAGAGGGGCGCAACGCATTTAATGAAAAGCGTCGTCCAGACTTTAATAAATTTCCACGTAATCCTTAATGCGCGACTTTTTCTAGAACGTACAAGTAGAAAAGCGGCACTTAATGAAATGGATGTGAAGGGTTAACGATGAGAACGGCGAAAATTTACCGTTACGCACTGCCTATGGATAGTGGTGTGATACTGCGAGAGCAGCGCCTAACTGAGCGAGTTGGATTTATTGTTGAACTCAGTGAAGGCGACAAATTCGGCCGAGGGGAGATCGCTCCTTTGCCGGGTTTCAGTAGTGAAACCGAAGAAGAAGCTTATGCTCAGTTAGTTGAACAGGCTTCTCTATGGGTGAAAGGTGAACAGGTGGATGATACTTCTTGGTATCCTTCCGTCGCCTTTGGCTTATCAATGGCGAAGCTAGAACTAGAAAATGGTCTACCACAAGCGGGTAATTACCAAGCTGCTCCGCTTTGCTCTGGGGATCCCGATGAGTTGCTACCTAAGCTTGCCAATATGAGTGGCGAGAAAGTCGCTAAGGTTAAAGTTGGACTGTACGAAGCGATTCGCGACGGTTTGACGGTGAGCTTGTTTTTGGAATCCATTCCAGATCTAACACTGAGATTGGATGCCAATCGAGTGTGGTCAGCGGAAAAAGCACAAGAGTTTGCCAAGCATGTTGCTCCTTCTCTAAGACAGAGAATTTCGTTTATTGAAGAGCCTTGTCAGGTTCCCGGAGATAGCTTTTCATTTGCGATAGATACAGGCATTGCGATTGCTTGGGATGAAACGCTGCAACACGCGGTGCGAAATCCAGACTTTAGATTAGAAGATTTAACTGGCGCAAAGGCCATCATTATTAAACCTACCCTGATAGGTTCGGTTCAACGCTGTCAGGAACTAGTGAAAAGTGCCGCAAATCTAGGTATCAAAGTGGTGATTAGCTCTGCGATAGAAAGTTCTCTCGGCTTAACGCAGTTGGCGAGAATGGCTCAGTGGTTAACACCTGAAACCGTGCCCGGATTAGATACTATTTCACTGTTTGCGGAGCAGCTAGAAGTACCTTGGCCGACAAGTGATCTTCCTATTCGCTCTTTAAGTGAGCAGTCACTTATCTGGCAGGAGCTGTAATGCAATGGGATAGTCATCCCGTCAGGGTGTGGGCACAATCACACCCTGATAAACTTGCCTTAATCACTCCGCAAAAAAACTACACATGGCAAACCTTAGATAACGCCATTGATCAACTCGCCCAGTCACTTGAACAAAAGGGAATTGGTAACGGCAGCCTGATCACTGCGATAGGGAAAAATAGTGTTGATCTTCTGCTTTTGATTTTGGCTTGTCATAGGATATCGGCGATGACGGCGGTGACAATGCCACGTCCCGACAGCGAGTTAGAGACCTGTTTAAATACCCTTTATTCTCCCCAACAGCCTAGGTGGATATGGTCTTCTCAAGCCGATGTTTGTCGTTGGCGTCAACGGGTGAAGAGTTCTAACCCTCAATCGAGTTACAAAGTATCGTCTCCTGCCACGATTACATTTACTTCGGGAAGCAGCGGCACGCCTAAAGCCGTATTACACACTCATCAACAGCACTTTGCTTCTGCGTCAGGTTTACTTGAGCCGTTCTCCTTTAATAAAGGTGATACGTGGTTGCTAAGTCTGCCACTCTACCACGTATCTGGCTTGGCAATTGTGTATCGATGGCTTCTCGCTGGCGCTTGTTTGAAAATAGGCGAAGGGGATCTAAGCATTGATATTCAAGGGGTTAGCCATGCTTCACTTGTTCCCACTCAGCTTTCAAGGCTGATGACAACCAATGCCACTGACAGGCTAAAGCGGGTACTTCTCGGTGGTGCCAATATTCCTCTTGAACTGTGTGAGCAAGCCAGTGCGAGAAACATTGATACTTGGCTTGGATATGGGATGACAGAGATGGCATCAACCATCACTGCAAAACGCTACGATGGCCTAAAAGGTGTTGGCGGTTGCTTACCTAAGCGCGAACTCACTATCAAAGACTCTCAAATATACGTGCGTGGAGATACGCTGGCAGAGGGGTATTATCACCAAGGTAAAATCAACCCGTTGATTGATAAGGAGGGGTGGTTTTGCACTGGAGATTTAGGGGAATGGCTCAATGACCAACTTGTCATCAAAGGCCGCACTGATAATCAATTTATCTCTGGTGGAGAAAACATTCACTGCGAGGAAATTGAGGGGGCATTGATGTCGATACCAGAGATCGGCAATGCTTTGGTACTCCCTCAACCAGATGCTGATTATGGTTATCGCCCCGTTGCTTATGTTGATTGGGTCGAACAGCCCCTATCTAAGTCGAAAATAGAGTCTATTTTGGCCAAGTATTTGGTGAAGTTTAAGTGGCCAGTAGAATACTATTTGATACCAGAAACTCTGCTGGCTTCAGGTATTAAAGTCTCGCGTAAAGCACTTATTGAGCACCATGAATCTCAAGGTTAGTTGAAATAGAAATTTCATAGTCCAAAACTGAATTTCCACTCTTATATCTATGTTTCATAATAACTGTGGATTTGATAGTTATCGGATATATGGAAATGCGTGCCGTCTTGATCTTTCTTGTTTTACTACAAATAGTGATTGCGATGCAAAGCAGTGGATTACACCGTGCCCTTGCGGAGCTTACTGCTTTTTTACTGGTGGTTGTTATAGTCGTTCAACACAAAAAGAGCCGCCGACTAATGGTTGGTCAAAAGAAGCCAAGCCAAGGAAGTCATTGAAATAATTGCCCACAGAGCGACACCAAACACCAGAGGCTGATGACCAGCCGCTTTGAGTTTGTCTACCGATACACTGCAACCAATTAAGAACAGGCACAACACCAAAGTCTGTTTTGCCAGCCCAAAAATCACGTCGTAAATCGCCTCAAATTGCACAAAACTATCGCTGATGCCAATTGCTGCGCAATAGAAAAAGATAAAGTAGGGCAGTGCAATTTACGCGAGTCACTGCGAAAGATAACAGCGCTTAATAACGCGAGAGGAATGATCCATAGCGCTCTAGCCAATTTTAAGGTTGTGGCAGTTGTCAGTGCTTCTTCACCATAAGCAGAAGCGGCCCCAACAACCGAGGAGGTATCGTGGATGGCAATGGCCGCCCATGTTCCAAAAGTGTGCTGATCTAGCGAAAGGGCATGACCGATAACGGGAAAGATAAACAGGGCAAAAGCGTTGAGTACAAATACGGTCGCTAAAGAAAGGGCTATGGTGTCGTCTTTTGCTTTGATCGCCGGCGCAACGGCAGCGATAGCACTACCACCACATATAGCCGTACCACAAGAGATCAAATAGCCAGTGCTTTTATCTAAGCCCATCTTTCTAGCGATGACCCAGCCAAAACCTAAGGTGCCAATGATTGTCGCTAAGATCAGACCAATACCATCGCCTGTTACCTCTAGTGCCTGATCAAACTGAATACCAAACCCAAGTCCGACGATCGATAGTGCTAGCAGTTGCTTAGTCATTTTAGACAAAGGAAGTTGCTTAGGAACCCAGCCCAAGGAGGCGAGGAGAAAACCCACAACTAAAGCGGTCGGTGAGTTTACCCAAGGAGTAAAGCAAGCAGCGGCAGCAATAAAGAACAGGATCGTTTGGTGTTTATCGTTCATTGACATCAGAATCAGCGGCAAAAATACATTTTAGCGGAACGCTTGATTCAAGTAAGTATGTATGTTTTGAACATGCGTTCAGAAAAACTGAACGCACATAAAAGTCGCTATTGCCAATCTCCGCGCAGAGTGGAGACTTTTTCGAACATGACGCTGGTAGTGGCATCTTTAGGGGGAACGGGTTCGCCCGCCTCGATTTCGATTCGCGACCAAAAGCGAGAAGGTAACCCCTTACATGCTGAACCTTTAAAGCGACTGAAATAACTGCCCCACATGCCTTTTAGCGCAAGTGGGATAACAGGGACAGGACTGCGCTTAAGAATTAAATCCATACCGCGCATAAAGGGACCCATTTCACCATCTGAAGTTAAGTGGCCTTCTGGGAAAATGCACACAATATGTCCATCTTTTAACGCTTGTTCGACTTGGTTGAACGCTCTTCTAATCGAGCTGCGGTTACTCGCCGAAATGGGGATTACCCCAGCTCGATTGAGGAAACGTCTCAACGGGGGCAAGTTGGCGTACTCTTCTTCCATGACAAATCGAATAAGTCGAGGACAAACGGCACTAAGAAGCAGCGCATCCATATAACTGACGTGGTTACACACAATAAGCGCGCCGCCATTTTCAGGAAGGTGATGCAGGTTTTTATGATTAACACGATACATGGTATGAGTCAGGATCCAAACCAAGAATCGAGTAACAAAAATAGGGACTTGCAAGAAGAGATATAAAGTGACTAACAAGTTCAGTATGGCTAGCAAAGTGAACAACTGAACAATGCTCATCTCCAATATGCTAAGGCAGACAATACCAAGAATCGCGCTACCGACCATAAGGAGAGAGTTGTATATATTTAGCGCAGCGATGGTTTGAGCGCGTTCGGTTGGTTTTGCTCTTTGTTGCAGTAATGCGTAAAGCGGGACGATAAACACACCGCCCGATGCGCCTAACATCAATAGGTAAAAGAACAGCGGCCAAAGCGCTTGGTAACCAACAAAGCCTGTAAACGAATCAAAGCTAGGTAGACTTTCGGGGATTGAAGTCGCCATCAGATACCCAAAAATTGTAATACCAAAACTGCCGATAGGGACAATCCCCACTTCAATACGGTGGTTAGAAAGTTTGTCACAAGCCAGTGAACCAACCGCAATACCAACTGAGAAAAGCGCTAAAAGGAAAGAGACAGCACTCTCATTGCCGTTTAAATGGATCTTAGTGAAGTTAGGGAACTGAGTAAGGTAAGCAGCCCCAAGGAACCAAAACCAGCTAATGGCCATGATTGAGAGAAAGATAACTCGATCTGACTTGGCAACCCTTAACGTCTGTTTAGTGTGTTTTATCGGTTGCCAGCGAAAAGATAAATCGGGAGCACTAGCCGAAGCTTTTGGAATAAAACGGCTAGAAAAGTAACCACACAAGGCAAATAGAACGACGCAAAAGGCCGCAACATATTTGGCACTTTCAGCGGAAGCGATCATACCCGCGCCAAGGGTTCCTATTAAAATGGCGAGAAACGTGCCCGTTTCAACCAATGCGTTTCCCGGTACGAGCTCTTGTGGCTTTAGTTGCTGGGGTAAAAGGGCGTACTTTACTGGTCCAAAAAACGCTGACTGAGTACCCATCAAAAAGAGTAGCAGTAATAGAATGAGGTAACTTTCAGTGATAAAACCGATAGCCCCTAAAGTCATAATGCCAATTTCTGCCAGTTTAACTTTGCGAATAAACCATGATTTTTCGTACTTGTCGGCCAATACACCCGCTGAGGCAGAAAAAAGGAAAAAAGGCAGTATAAATAGGCCTGCGGCTAAGTTAATAAATAAGTTGCTCGATACTGGTAGGACACCTGCACCGGCGAAAGCGACGAATAACAGCAAGACGTTTTTAAAGATATTGTCGTTAAAAGCGCCGAAAAACTGAGTGACGAAATAAGGTAGGAAGCGTCGCTGTCTTAACAGAGAGGCTTGGCTGTTATGTGGCATTGCATTTCCTTATGCTTACCAATTGCGTAGGTAATTAGAAAGTAGATTCTCAATTAAAACCTTACCGTCAACAGGCTCGGCTGCAAAGAACTTATCATCAACACTTAACAAGGTGATTCCGTGAACACCCGACCACAATACTCGGCTGGCTTGCAAAACTTCAGCTTCGCTTCGGCTTGGCGCAAGCACTTTAAGAAGACCTTCCAGCATGCCCGTCATACTATCGATGCGGTTTTTTTGCCATTCGGGAAGCACTTCACCGTTCATTTTATGTTCGAAAATCAGTTGCCAGCGGTATCTATTTACTGTAGCAAAGTCGTGATAGCAATAGGCGAGTTGATAAAGCGCTTCGTTGGGATCTTGGCTTTGGCTGACAACTTCTTGGGCTTGTTCACTAAGCTCGTCCAGCGTTTCAGCGACGGCGTGAAGAAGCAAGAGATTGTAGTTGCCAAATACATTGACAAGTGTGCTTGGTACATAACCAATCATAGTAGCCACTTTCCTAAGGCTTAACTCGTGATACGAGTGATCGTTTAGGAATTCTTTGACAGTTTTAAGGGTGAGGGCAATCAACTCTTCCCGCGTGTGATCGTTTCTTCGTGCCATAACTAACTAATTAAAATGAACAACGTTCAATATTCTAATTAGGCATACCGAGTATCGTCAACTAAAGAGAGTTAAGTTTGCAATATTCTGATACATGAAAAACATTAATCGCTACTTTATTAATTTTAGAAGAGGGTTATGATAAAAATGACAGGGTATTTTATCGGGCTACAGTCGCAGATTGATAGATTGGTTCAATATCTTATTGAAATAGCATCAAATTTAACCTTGAAGGATATTCATGAAACGTCTTTTTTCACTGGTCGCTCTGCTGATGGTTTCTGTCGCAGTCGCACCCATTGCAGAAGCGAAAAAATTTGGCGGTGGTAAAAAGTCATTTGGCAAAAGCCATAAGACGGCACCGGCACCTAAGCAAGAGCAGAAAAACACCAACACAATAAGCAAAGATCAAACAGGTAAAACTCAGTCATCGAGCAAAAAAGGTTTGATGGGCGGATTGCTTGGCGGTCTACTCGCTGGTGGCCTTTTAGCGGCATTTTTTGGTGGAGCATTTGACGGTATTCAGTTTATGGATATCTTGATCCTTGGCCTGATTGCTTTTGTTATCTTCAAACTGCTGAAAAACGTACTTGGTGCTAAGCAGGGTAGTATTAACCAGCATCGCCAGCAGGCGGCGTACGGGGGCAATGCTCCTAGGTTTGAACAACCTAACGTGCACAACTTTGAGCAGCCTCAATCTGGTCTAAATGGCGGTTTTGGTTCGCGTACAGATGTGCCTCACAACTACCCACCGGGCTTTGACAAAGTTGCTTTTGTAGAAGGTGCCCGTGAACACTATCGCATCCTTCAAGGCGCGTGGAACCACAATCAGCTAGACAAAATCGAAGAGTACGTATCTGCAAGCTTGTTTGAAGATTTAAAGTCAGAGCGTGCCAAGCTAGATGGTGATCAACATACCGATGTGATGTATGTGGACGCAGAGATTGTCAGAGCAGACTATGACGCTCAAACGGCGCAGTTAAGCATACAATTCTCAGGACGCTATCGCGATCCGGTAGAAGGTATCGAAGAAGATATCAGCGATATCTGGCATTTAGAAAGAGATCTTTCAACACAAAATTCGCCTTGGCTAATTGTCGGTATTCAAGGCTAATCTCTGATATTTGACTGATTTTAAAAACAAGCCCAGACAGATGTCTGGGCTTTTTCTTTATGGATGGAGTACTCTATTAAAATCAGTCTAATAATTAAAGAGGAAGCAAAGTGGCCGATTTCAAATATAAACAGTTACCACAAGCGGAGCAGGATGCACTTGATGCGGCTGTATTTCGTCGACTACTCGCCCATTTGGATAGCAACAAAGACGTGCAAAATATTGACCTAATGATATTGGCTGGGTTTTGTCGAAACTGCTTTAGCAAGTGGTATACCGCAGAGGCTAAAGAAAGGAATTTAGAGCTTGATATCGATGATGCGAGAGAGCGCGTTTACGGAATGACTTATCAAGAGTGGAAAGAAAACCATCAGCTTCCAGCGACGCCAGAACAGCTTGCGGCTTTCGAAGCCAAACAAGCGAAAAAGTAAACAATGAAGGGAAGCGAGTGCTTCCCTTTTTAGTGCAACAAAGGTGTAGCTTACTGTTTTATCAAGCGATACTTATCGGCAAGTGGGCCCTGAACTTTCTGTCCGTGAATGTCGAGCTTCCATAGCTGGTTTTCAGCCACAAAGTAGTGATTGATTGCTCCAACGCTGTTGTCGAGAATTATCACGTTGCCGTCTCTGTTCCATTCAAAACGCCCGCTCGATGAAAACACCGCTTCGTCTTGACCTAGGTAACTCTCTTCCAGCGTGTAAGTTTGGTCGGAGTGTAGAGTGAGGCTGGTATCAATTCCAGTGCAATCGGCGCAGGGGAGTTGTCCGGTGTATACGCCATTCCAATCTAAGCTGTTGCGAGCAGAATGTGCCGGAAAATTCTGAGCTTGGGAAGGCTGCGCCTGTTGCTCAAATGGTGTCGCATCTTTGTTTGCTCCTCCACATCCCACAAGGAAGATACTCAACACAATCGCGATTACATAGGATGGTTTCATCTATTTTCCTTCTTATCTCTGACGGTGGCGTAGCTAGAAGCCACGTTTTATAAACAGTGGTTATTTATGGGTGATAGCTATTGAAACAACATACGTGTCTAGCACGCCGCTTATGTCAGAGTTTGTCAAAGAGAGCGTTAGTTTCTTTAAAACCCCCATGCCGTTGCAGTGAGATACAAGCCCCAGCCATAAATGCCATGGGTGATCAATGTATGAATCCTGTTCATGGTTGGGTTAGGCGTCTTTGCCGCAGCGAAGCCAAGGCCAAAGGCGGGTTGCATAATGAAAAACGGTACAACGCAGGTGAAAAGTCCGAACAGAGTAGGGGAAAGTGCGGTGGGTGACGTTAGCCAACTTGCTTCTACAGCAAGCAAGAATACAAACGCGAACAGGATACCAGTGAAGTAGTGTAGTACCCAGCCAAATGCCATTTCGCCTTTAACTTTCTGCGCATTAACTATAGAAGGGTGAACAAACTGTCCTTTGGCAAACAAAGCTACCCAACGTCCGACAAGAGCATAGTTGAGCGCGGGGAGAGAAAGCAGTTTAAAACGCAGTATTCCCCAAATATCCATCACAATTGTCGCGCCTGCCCCTACGATGACGCTTTCAATAAGCAAATTAAACATGGCTCTTCTCCTATTTGATTAGTGACTGCCTTTTGTTAAGGTGAGGTTACTACTTAAAGTTAACTTGAGGTCAAGTGTGGAAGAACTCGATATAGGAGAAGTGGCGAAAGTCAGTGGCCTTACTCCTGCCACGTTGAGATATTACGAGTCGATAAATCTGATACGTTCTATAGGCAGAAAGGGACTGAGACGGCAATATTCAAAAAATGTCATCGAAAAGCTAACACTGATAGCGCTCGGTCAAAGTGGCGGTCTCTCTTTGACAGAAATTGCCAGTATGTTTGGGGCAAAAGGAGAGTTGAATATTGATCGTCCTAGCTTGATAGAAAAAGCGGACAGCTTAGATATAGAAATTGAACGTTTGACACTGGTGCGTGACAGTCTTCGCCACGTCGCTGATTGCCCGCACAAGAACCACTTAGAGTGTGCCTCTTTTCAAAAACTATTGAAAACAATGAGGCTGCTGGCTAACAAGAAATAGCAGCGCCCGTTGGGCACTGCTCAACACTTATTTTAAAGACTACCAGTCACTTCGAAGGTCTCAAGTTGATGCAGATAAGATGACAAGTCGCCAATGTTGGCTTTTATCCATTCTCGGTTGTAATAGGTGTCTAGGTAGCGTTCGCCGCTATCACAAAGAAGAGTCACAATAGAGCCTGTTTCTCCGCGTGCTTTCATTTCACTTGCCAACTGAAGAACGCCGTACAAGTTCGTCCCGGTGGAAGCGCCCGCTTTTCTTCCTAGAATCTTTTCTAACCAATGAATGGTAGCGATGCTCGCTGCATCATCGATTGTCCGCATCTCGTCAATCACACCGGGAATAAAACTCGGCTCGACACGAGGTCGACCAATACCTTCAATTTTACTACCGCAATCACCGGTAATTTCGGCATTTCCTGTTCGAAAGTATTCGTGGAATACTGAGTTTTCAGGGTCGACGACACAGAGCTTGGTCGAGTGTTGTTGATAGCGTATAAAGCGACCTATAGTCGCCGACGTCCCCCCTGTACCTGGACTCATCACTACCCAGCTAGGAATTGGGTAACGTTCCTTTTGCATCTGGCCGAAGATTGAGTTTGCGATATTGTTGTTGCCTCGCCAGTCTGTAGCTCTTTCTGCGTAGGTAAACTGATCCATATAGTGACCGTTTAACTCTTTCGCCAAGCGTCGTGATTGCGCATAGATTTCATCAGAACGTTCCACCAAGTGTGCTTGGCCGCCATAGAACTCAATCTGCTCTATCTTCTTTTTCGCGGTGCATTTAGGCATAACGGCGATAAAAGGCAGACCCAATAACCTTGCAAAATAGGCTTCTGAAACCGCAGTACTACCGGAAGACGATTCGATGATTGTAGTTTCGGGACCAACCCAACCGTTGCATATCGCGTATAGGAATAGAGAACGAGCAAGGCGGTGCTTTAGCGAGCCAGTAGGGTGCGTACTTTCATCTTTTAAATAGATATCAATACCCTGAAAACTCGGTAATTCTAGCTTAATTAAATGAGTATCTGCAGATCGTTGGAAATCGGCTTCAATCTTAGCGATCGCTTGATTAATCCAGTTATGGTCAGTACACATAGAGCTTCTCCTCAACTTCTTATAAGGTAACTTTACCCACTGTTCAGGAGAAAAACTTTGCAAGTTTTTCCTTGTGTTGGCTATATTGTAGAAAAATTTTCTAATTTGATTGTGGATTGTACAAATGAATTTGGATGCAACGGATAAAAAACTACTTATCTTGTTACAAGAAGACGCGACACTGTCACTTAATGAACTAGCCGATGCGGTAAATTTGACAACAACTCCGTGTTGGAAGCGTTTAAAAAGGCTAGAGGAGTCTGGGGTTATAGGCAAAAAAGTAGCACTATTGGATCCTGAGCAATTGGACCTGTCGTTTACCGCCTTTGTGTTAGTAAAAACCAGTGACCACTCCCATGAGTGGTATAAAGAGTTTGTGTCTACAGTGACAGATTACAAAGAGGTGATGGAGTTCTACCGTATGGCTGGTGAATACGACTACATGATGAAGGTTCAGGTGAAAGATATGAAAAGCTTTGATCTGTTTTACAAGAAGATGGTCAACTCAGTAAAAGGTATTTCTAACGTCACTTCCACGTTTGCCATGGAACCGCTTAAATACACTACATCTTTGCCGTTATCTTCTGCGTAATTCACCAAGTGTAAAGATACGTAAGGGGGTGCAAAGCAGGGTAAACCTACTTTCGCCTTTTACATGCATCTTCTAGCCTTAGCTTTATCAAAGATTGATAAGGTGAATAGAATGAACAAGGACAAGCAGCTAGTCGCAAACCATCAAATTTTGTTGGGCTTGATAGCAGTGGTTCTTCTAGTAGGCTGCAATGCCTCTGGTGGAGATGGAGAAAGCACGGGGAATGCTAGTTCGACCAATAGCACTAATTTGACCAATGTTCTTTTGTCGAACACCAATGCGGATTGCAGGCAGTATGTCGGGGATTTTTTCTCTTCGGTTACCGATGTTAAGCGAAGCCTCCCCTTTACAGGACAAGTAAATTTTTCTTCCAGCGGGACAAAATGCATTATTCAGTCGAATGCCATCCCCAACCACGACTTTAACGATGGCAGCGCTAATTTTGCCACTGACGTTTCAGAGCAGTCTCTTGATTATCAAATGACAGCTACCCCGGTATTATCGGGTTTCACGGATTTAAGCCTAGGGACATCAGAAGCAATACTGTTAAACGGAGTTAAAGTCGACCTCTTGGCTGCGGCTTGTTATGGAGTTGGCAGCGAGCCATTAGGACAAGAGAAAATTGGCTGTGGGCAAAATCAGATCGGAAATCCTTGGCGGTATGATCCAATGTCGCCACTAAACAACTTTGGAACGGACACACATAATGCCCATGTTCAACCGACGGGAGAGTACCACTATCACGGCAATCCCGTGGCGTTGTTTGAACAAGAGTGTGTGGGTAAATCGGCATCGCCAGTGATTGGTTTTGCTGCGGATGGTTATCCAGTATATGGCAGTTGTTTTTTTGATTCATCAACAGGTAATGTGAGAAAGGCTGTCTCTAGCTACCGTTTAAAATCTGGAACTAGACAAGCAGAAGCGGGATATACGACACCGGTCGCGGGCAATGGCGTGGTTGCTAGCAATAGTTACGATGGCCAGTTTCGAGGGGATTGGGAATACGTAGTGGCACTTGGTGACTTAGATCAGTGCAATGGTATGACGGTAAACGGGCAATACGGTTACTACGTGACGGATAGTTTTCCTTGGATGATCAACTGTTTTAGAGGATCCGCAGATGCGAGCTTTAGTGGGGCAATATCAGTGAGGTCGCACAGCCATGACTAACATGACTGTGCCCGTTGACTACTTGATGTGACGCATGACCCCTTCTTGAACAGCGGTTGCCACCAAGTCACCTTGACGGTTGTAAATTTCACCGCGAACTAGGCCACGAGTGTTGCTTGCGGTTGGACTTTCAATGGCAAACAGCAGCCATTCGTCCATTTTAAATGGGCGGTGGAACCAGATGGAGTGGTCAATAGTGGCGACTTGAAAATTGGGTGTCATCAACGACACTTCATGAGGGTGAAGGGCGGTGACTAAGAAGCCCCAGTCAGACGCATAACCAAGTAAGTATTGATGTATTAACTGGTCGTTGGGCACTTCGCCATTCGCCCTAATCCACAGGTACTGTTTGGGCTCGGTTTTTTTAGGTTTAAGTGGATTAACTACGGTAACGGGCCGCATTTCAATCGGTTTTTCACCGCAGAAGGTTTGCTTGAGCTTTTCTGGCAAAAAGTCTGCAATTCGGGCGGCTAGTCTGATTCAGAGGCAAAGTTTTCCGGCCCATCGATCTGAGGCATAGTGTTTTGATGCTCGTAACCGGGAGCATCTCCGTGATAGGACGCAGTAAGGTAAAAAATAGGGCGGCCGTTTTGAATGGCTTTTACCCGACGAGTACTAAAGCTTTTGCCGTCTCTGAGGTTTTCTACATCATAAATAATAGGCTTTTCAGGATCGCCAGGGTAAAGGAAGTAACTGTGGAATGAGTGCACAGTCCTTGACTCGTCTACGGTGTATCTTGCTGCGGACAACGCTTGGCCAATAACCTGACCACCATAGACTTGAGGAAGCCCTAGGTTTTCGCTTTGACCGCGAAATAGTCCTTCTTCCAAACGCTCAAGTTTTAACAGCTCAAGCAACTCAGTAAGAGGTTTACTCATGATTCGCCTTTAATAATCTTGTGATGTTAGAAACAGTGAGCATAACAAAAATTCACTGAGCTTGCCGACTAACGCCTTCTAACGGTTAGAAAAACTGACATGGTAAAGTGTTTGTCAATTCATCGCATATGCCAATGACAGGGGTGTTTGCGGCTCTTATAATTCCGATGAATTTTAAAACTAATTGTGAGGCGTTATGAAAAAATTTGGAATATTGGTGGTTTCACTGCTTATGACGACAGGCTTGATAGGCTGCCAGCATGCTGAAGAAACCTCTAATGACACTCACATGCAGTCGGTGAGCGGCGTTGTCACATATCGAGAGCGAGTTGCTTTGCCAGCCAACGCATTGATAACTGTTTCGCTGCAAGATATCTCCTTGGCTGACGCGCCAGCTATCGTTTTGGCCAAGCAAAGTATTGAAGCCGATGGCAAGCAAGTCCCTTTTGCATTCGATTTGCCCTATGACAGCAACAATCTAAAGCAAGGTCACACCTACAGTGTCAGCGCGAGAATAGAGCTGGAAGGGAAGCTTCTGTTTATTACTGACACCGTCTATCCGGTGATAAGCGATGCCAATCAGACCCACCTTGTAGAACTGACCTTAATAAAAGCCGGTGGATAAACAGAAAACCGTACTTTAGCCAATAGCAATCCTTAGGGTTGCCATTGGTATTTCTTCAGCGAAATCTTGCCAAACTCCGTCACTTCTATCCCTTCGGCAAGCAACTTATTTCGTTGCCTATCGAGATCCGCACCTTTGAGTGAAATCATCCCTTTGCTGTTGATCACTCTATACCATGCAATTTACTACCTTCCGGTAGATTGCCCAAAGCTTTGCCTACATGTCGGGCATAACCCGGATAACCTGACAGTTTTGCGATCTGTCCGTAAGTACACACATTTCCTTTGGGAATTTGGTGAATGACCGCAAAGATTTGCATCAAAAACTGATCCATACTGAGTTTGTCCTGATTCGTAGTTACCACGGATATTACCCCAATTCAATCGTTGGAGAGGAAGGTAGAAGGAGAGGACTATGGTATTTTCTACATTACAATTCTTCATCACCATCGTATTAGCCATTATATGCGCTAAGACGTTTAGCCTAAGCTCTGGTGATATTCACGTACTGGCCATGATTATTCCTGCGCTGTGGATTTTGCCACAAGCGAAATTTTCTGGAGTAGTAATGGTCGCCGCCCTTGCCTGTTACGGTCTTACCTTACCACATCAACCGGTCACTTTGTCGGTGAGTGTTTGGACTTTAACCCCTCTTTTGATGGTGATTTTTTCCAAACGCAGTAGCACAGGTGTCGTGGTTATGGCTGCTTTGATAGTGACCACGCTGCAAGTGGGAATAATGGTGACACAAGCGGGTGGAAAGCTGGCAGGCAGTGCTTGGATTACCGCCGTTCAAACCCTTTCCGTAGTTATGGTTTGGTGGTCTGCGTATCGCTGGAGGCCGAGCAACAAACACAGTTGGTGGGCCCTAATGCTCATTGCACCGCTATGGCTCGCTGGGCTTTCTTACGCCGCCCTTATAACGCTTTGTATCACTGGCATTATCGCCTCAATGGAGAGTTTATCCAACTTCGCACTTTTAGATGGAATAAGCTGCTCTGTTGGACGCTACCTACGGTTGGCTTTGCCGCACTGGTTGTCACCCCAGGTATTGAAGTACCCAATCCTGTATTTGTTGTGTGGTTGTGCCTACTCGCCACTGCTTGGATGACAGATTACATTCTGCGCGCGGTAGAAGAAAACCAAGAGCTGTAAGCTCATATCTCAACTAACCAGAGTAATGAGAAGACCATTTTACTCTGGTTTTTCACCATCCTAGATAAGTTATCAACTACTAAATACAAGCCTCTGAACCTACTATTGATTTAGTAAAAGTGTGAGCGTGCATATATTGATGGGCTTTGGTCGTTGTTTGTAATGTAGCCAATTTGTTAAAGTTAATTTCCAGAGCATAGAAAGCTCATACGGTTTAGAAATGCCTATTTGTATCAAGGGCTAAAGTTTTCACTACGAAGAAGAAGTGAATATGGCTAGGTTAATGCAAGGTTTAATACGGATATATTGTCTAATAGGACTATTGGCGTTATCACCGATAACGTCATATGCCAAAGACAAGTACGTCGTGGCGCTTGAAGCCGATGACGTCGTATCTCGCGTGTTATTTGATGCCATAGAATCTCACTTTGGCGTTTCGATTGAATACGCTAATTATCAAAGTTTTAGTGCCATTTTAACCGCTGTTGAAATGGGACAAGCAGACTTTGCTGCGAACGTAACCTATACCGACGATAGAGCGACGCGCTTTGATTTTTCTGGCCCAACAAATATTGAATACACTTACCTGTACAGCCGAGAAAACCTGACACTTGAGCAAGTTGAAAACATAGGTGTACCCGAGGGAACCATCTATGGAGATTTGGTTGCACTCAACTTTCCCGATATTGAACAGATTACCTATAACGGACACGAAGAAGCGCGGATTATATTGGAGTCTGGCCGGGTTGAAGGGGTTATTGATGCCATTAACCAACTAAAACCAATGCTACTTGCAGGTTTTGACGCCCAGCTTCTTAATCATCAAATATCGATCAAACCCGTCTCCTTAGTGGTTCCGAAAGGACGCCATAGCGAACGCTTAGCTGAGTTTGAGGATTATCTTCACAGTGGTGAGGTGCAAAAGCTTCTCAGAGAATCAATACGACAGTACCAGTTCGATATTCGCCAACAGGCGTTGCGACAATTGGTATTTGACAGTGGAATTAATTACAACCGTCCCCTTAGAGTCAAACTTGAGTATGTGGGCCAGTATGCCCAAATCGATGACAACGGCGGCGTTAGTGGTATATCTGCCGATATAGTCATGCAGTCGTGTGATCTATTGATGCTCAACTGCCAAATCATGAACCATAAAGATGAAACATGGGAAGAGATGTACCATGACCTAATCAATCAAGAGATTGATATCTTGTCACCGATGGTGATCTCAGAATCGCGTAAGAACATCGCTTACTTTAGCTCACCTTACTATTTGCCAAAAGGGATCATGGTCAAAAGAGAAGGGTACAAAAACGGCGTTTACAGCAATGTATCCGAGCTTATTGCTGAGCGAATCGGTGTTGTGCAAGACGACTTCTTTCAAGAACTGCTTTCTGGCATGTTGCCACAGAAAACGTTAAACGCGTACACCAATGTTGATGAGCAAGTTAAAGCCTTGCTAGACGGAGAAGTTGATTACATTGCTCTTAGCAAATCAAGTTACAACAAAGTGCTAAGAGAATCCGATACTTTACTGCCGATAGTGGACGACACCCTTATCGGTGATTATTACACGACACAAGTGGCGATAGGGTTCCCAAAAAACCGAACAGGAGAAGCGCTCGCGCCGCTGTTTACCCGTGCTATCAAAATGTTAGACACCGAGAAAATCATAAAAAACTATGACTTTCAGCCGGACTGGAAAGCCACACTGCAAACTGAGAAAAAGTTTTTACGCCAAACACAGATTCTGTTTGTTCTGGTATTGGGGTTGTTAGCCATTGTGGCCATGTATCTTCACGTTCAATCTAATACCGATAACCTGACAAGAATGAAAAACCGGCGAGCGCTACATCGCAAGTATCGCAATGGTGTTGCAGCGAATCTTACCTTGATCTATCTAGATGTGAATGACTTTAAAGAGATAAATGATAGCTATGGGCATGAAGTTGGCGATCAAGTATTGATACTGATCGCGAGTAAAATCAGCCATTGCTGGAAAGGGCACAGCTATCGGATTGGAGGTGACGAGTTTATTTTGGTGGGCGACGTGACCGAACAAGACTTAGTTCATACCACCAATACCCTATCATCGATTGAGTATGTGGCACCTGAGGGAGATTTGAGCTTTGACGTGTCGATCGCAATAGGTATTTCTTACCCTAGGTCCATGAATGAAAGCTTACAGCAAGTTCTGAACGAAGCGGACTTGGCGATGTATCGCAACAAATCTAACAAGAAACGTTCAAATACGTTAGACATAGACAACCCAGATAATGTCATTCGACTAGCCTAAAAACCAAGGTAAAGGTTGAGATTGCTTAATTGCTAAGCATTTGAATTCAATTGTTCGCTTTTATTGATGTGAAGACTTGCAAAGCCCATTCTTATGCCGGATAATCCTCGCACTCTTCGAGATATCGAAGTGAACTATGGAGGCTCTGGTCCTCTCGCAACAATAGCTCGTGAACTCGGTCAGGTCCGGAAGGAAGCAGCCGCAGCGTGTGACTTGTGTGCCGGGATGTGGCTGGAGTCTCCACCCAATTGATGTTTGCAAAATAACTTAGCATAAATTGCAAAGAAGTTAGCAAATTTGCACTATAAGTCAGCATAGTCTATTTTTTGTTGTAGGTTTACAACAAATGTGATGCGCACTATGTTCGACCAAACCAAGAAGTCATCTCACGTACACAACATCTGCAAGTTTATGAGCTTGAAAAATGATGCTGTAGTTCGCACCCTATCTATTTTAGAGTTCGACTTTTGTTTTCATCTCGAATATAACCCTGATGTTAAAGGTACATATCTCAACCACACGGTTTCTTTTACTACTTTAATGGTCGCAAGTGTCGTTATACGCCTGACTTCTTAGCCGATGATCATAAAAACCAATCTACCCTTGTTGAAATTAAGCACTCAAGCCAAATCTTAAAACCTGATTTTAGACAGCGATTCGCTGAAAAACAGCGGGTAGCACTGGAAGAGCAAGGAAAGCGTCTTGTTTTGGTGACAGAAAAGCAAATTCGCATTGATCCTATTTTTAGTAATCTCAAACTATTACATCGTTATTCTGGTTTACATACCGTCACAAAAGTTCAAAAGTCTGTTCTTGGGTTTATACAACGTAAGCAAAAAGTTCAGTTACGCGAAGTATGTGAATACCTAGGTTTATCTGAACATGAAACGCTTGTATCGACGCTCTGCTGGCTATCGTCAGGGAGAGTTAAAACTGATATTAGAAGTTCTGATTTTGGTTTGAATAGCTATGTTTGGTGTTAGATATGACGTCAGATTTCGAAGACGTTTTTGGTTTCATCGACGAAATGGAAGCTTCTGCCAAAGAAGCGGAATTAGCAACAAAAATACCGAGTGATTTATTTCAAGAAAATGAATCGTATCCTTCTTCCTTTGATACATACCCTGAAAAAACTCGAGAGGAAGCGTTACGACGCCTTAAAGTCATTCAGTTTACTGAAAGGCGTCTAATAGGTGGCTGGACAGAAAAAAATCTTGTACCAATTTTAGATGACGTTAAACAGCAGTTAGGGTTAGCTCCGCCTAGTTGGCGAGTCCTTGCTAGCTGGAAAAAAATGTATTTTGAGTCAGGAAGGTCCGTTCTTTCGCTTATTCCTAAACATGCAAAAAAAGGGAATAGAACTGGTCATATTGATTCACGGTCGCTTATTGATGAAGCGATTGAAGTGAAATATCTGACTAAAGAGCGTTTAAGCGTCGCAGAGACTTACCGCTACTATAAAAGCCGAGTAATTAAAGCCAATCAAGAAATTGTCGAAGGTAAAATCAAGCAAATTAGCCAAAGAGCATTTTATGACAGAGTGAATAGCTTACCACCCTATGATGTTGCCGTGGCTAGGTATGGAAAGCGATATGCAGATAGAGAGTTTCGTTCTGTAGGTCAGCAAATAGAGGCGACAAAGCCGATGGAGTATGTCGAAATTGACCATACTCCAGTTCCAGTGATTTTGATTGATGATGAGTTAGATGTCCCATTGGGTCGCCCATACCTAACCATGCTTTATGATAGGTTTAGCAAATGCATTGTTGGCTTTAGTGTTAACTTTAGGGAGCCTAGTTTTGATTCTGTTAGAAAAGCGTTATTGAGTACTTTATTAGAAAAACATTGGATAAAAGATAAGTTTCCTTCAATAACGAATGATTGGCCATGTCATGGAAAAATAGACTATTTGGTCGTCGATAATGGTGCAGAGTTTTGGAGTGACAGCCTAGAAGACTCTTTACGGCCTTTGGTGTCTGACATTCTATACAGTCAAGCTGCGAAGCCGTGGAGAAAGACAGGCATAGAAAAGTTATTTGACCAACTAAATAAGGGGTTGGTTAACGCTCTGCCTGGAAAAACATTCACAAATCCCACTCAGCTTAAAGATTATGACCCTAAAAAAGAGTCTGCTGTTAGAGTTTCCGTATTTATGGAATTAATACATAAATGGGTTATCGATCGATATCATATGGACTCTGATAGTAGAGAAAGGAATGTTCCCTATCATAAGTGGCATGAATCAAAATGGCTTCCAAACTTCTACCAAGGACAAGCTGCCGCAGAGTTACGCATTGAGTTGGGGTTGCTGCGGCATCGGACGATAGGGATCGCTGGGATCAGGTTGCACAATTTACGCTACCAATCTGACGAACTTATACAGTATCGAAAATATAATTCGCTCAATTCACAAGGGAAACTCTTTGTAAGGACAAAAACTGACCCTTCGGATATAAGCGCTATTTACGTTTTTCTTGAATCAGAAAGGAGATACATAAAAGTGCCTGCGGTTGATAACAGTGGCTATACCAAAGGACTCTCGTTGTTCGAACACGAGCGAATTCAAAGAGTGCGAAGATTAAATACCCGAAGCCTCGTCAATGAGGAGTCTTTAGCAGATACATATCTCTATATGGAAGCTCTTATCGAAGGAGAAGCGGAACGAATACGTGACTCTAAAAACAGAAAGCTGGCTCATCCCAAAACAGGGAATACTTCGAAAATTGCAAAATATAGGGATGTTGGCACTGAAGGGCCAGGTTCAATTGTTAAAGAAAATGAAAACAGTAATTTAGCTTTGAGCGTTGTTACTACTCAAATATCATTGGACGATGATGACTTGGAAGACATTGAGGGTTACTAGTGATGAATCTTACTTCCATGCAGTACGAACAATTGAAGGCTTACGATAATTGTTTTATAGAGTATCCAGAAATTACAGAGATCTATTCGATATTTGACCAACTTCGCTTTAATCAATCACTAGGAGGTGAACCCGAGTCATTCCTATTAACGGGTGAGTCTGGAAGTGGAAAAACGGCATTAATCAATAATTACCTTTCACGCTTTGAGGCTGGATCTAGCTGGTCGAAGCAAACTATTCTCAGTACCCGAATTCCTAACCGAGTAAGCGAACAAAACACTCTGATCCAATTTCTCGTTGATTTGGACTCAAAATCTGGCGGGCGCTCAACACGAAAAAGAAACGAAATTGCGCTTGTAGAAGGACTTGTGAAGCAATTAAAGCGTAAATCTGTCGAGCTAATTATTGTCAATGAGATTCAAGAGCTTGTCGAGTTTTCTACAGCGGATGAACGACAAACCATTGCGAACACATTCAAATATATTAGTGAGGAAGCAGGAGTATCATTTGTATTGGTGGGAATGCCCTATGCTAATGTTATCGCTAAGGAATCACAGTGGAACTCTCGGTTGAGTTGGCGCAGAGAAATCAATTACTTTAAACTGCTTCGGGTTGATAACTCCTCGAAAGATACCAACACTCAATACAGTATTGATGTTAAGCAGAAGAAACATTTTGCTAAATTTGTGGCTGGACTAGCTTCTAGAATGGGTTACGAGAACAAGCCAGTACTGACTAACAACGAGATTCTATACCCCTTGTTCGCAATGTGTCATGGAGAGTGCCGAAGGCTCAAACACTTTTTGAAAGATGCCATGATTAAGAGTTTTAAAGAGAATAAAAGTACCGTAGATCAGGAGGTACTCTCGAGTACATTTGCTCTTAAGTTTCCTTATCTAGACAATCCATTTGAATGTTCACTAGAGAAACTGAAGTTAGACCAAATTGTTACAAGCTCAACATATAATACAAGAGCGATTACAGCAGAAGATAAGATTCTCGCCCCGCGTTTTACGGATGCTATCCCATTGGGCTTACTGCTGAGCAAAAGCGCCCTAAAGGTTTGATAGGTTTATTGATGCACAACGTTTAAGACTCTAATTTAGCCAACAACGCCGCCTTCTCTTCATCACTCATTTTCTCAACGGCACAAGCCAATTCAGCACTCAATTCGTCCCTACAGAAAAAGTAGTTCAAAGGAACATCTAACTCTTCAGCCATTCGCTCGAGCGTTCCAATATCAGGTACGTGTCTACCTTTCTCATAATGGTTCATTCGCCCACTAGCAGAGCTTGGTTCCATGCCGATTTTCACCCCTAAATCTTTTTGGGTGATTTTGGCTTTTTTACGCGCAGCTTTGAGCCTCGCTGGGATTGGGTTGTCTTTCTGCACTTACACATTTCTTTTCAACCTTTAGATAACTTAGATTGTCTAAGTTTTACTGATTTTTGTATACTTAGCAATCCTAAGTTTTTGTTGTATGCAAGAGTCACATGAAGAAAGTAACCAGAATTAACCCTGATATGTTTAACCTATTGATTGCAAAAGGGATGGACAATTTCTCTGTTGTAGAAGCGAGGGATGCTTTGTTAAACGGTACTTCAACCTTTTCGAGCAGGGACGACGCTCGAAAGTATATTTACAAACAACTTTTATCATTTGAGGAGAAAGGCTGGCTTTCTGTCATTGGGACTCGCAGAGACAAGCGTTACCATAAAACTAATGAATTCAAAGCGCTCACAATTGAGCCTAGAGCAGCTAGAAATAAGAAAGCTAAAGTTGATTCAATAACTGTTCAAACTCCGGAGTGCTCTCTAAATGCACTAGAACAAGAGAAAAAACAACATGAAGGTGAGTTAGCGATTACTTTGGGCGAGATTGAGGAATACCAATCTTTGTTAACGCGTTTTCCAAACAACAAGCATGATATGGAGCCGTTATTCAATGCAGCGAGAGAGCGATCAGCCAAGCTATTGGGCAAAATCAATGCACTAACCAACTGGATGCAAGTAGCCCAAAGCAAGGCTTCCCAATGTTAAGAACATGGCAAGCTGAATGTGCAGCTCAAGTTATCGATAAATTCACTTCAAACAAACGTTCACACTTCTTCTGTCAAGCAACTCCAGGAGCAGGTAAAACTGTTATGGCTGCAGAGGTTGCTAAGCGTCTTTTTCAAGAAGGTATGATTGATTTAGTTCTCTGTTTTTCACCATCTATTTCGGTCGCTGAAGGGATGAAAAAGACCTTTTCATGGAAACTGGAATGTTGCTTTAATGGAGGTTTGGGCTCGTTAGGTGGCTCTTATACCTATCAATCCATCCGTTTTTTAGATGAAAACTTTTGGAACACCGTCTGTAAATATCGAGTCTTAGTCGTATTTGATGAGATCCACCATTGTTCATTTGATGATGAGGGGCGGTCAAATTCATGGGGGTTAGAAATTGTCAGTAAGATCCAAGGTTTTGCCCGTTACACATTAGCGCTGTCGGGCACACCTTGGCGCTCAGATCGACTACCCATTGTCATGGCTGAGTATTCCGACCCTGATGGTAAGGTTGTTTGCGATTATCATTACGGCTTGCAACAGGCTGTTGAAGATAAGGTGTGTCGCCGTCCTAAAATCGTTTTAATAGATAATGAACATCTGAGTGTTAAGGCCGGAAATGACAATCAATATTTCGCTTCTATTCTCGATTGCCTTAAACAATCCGATATCTCATATCACAGCGTCATTCACAATGAAGACGCTATGAACTACATATTGAATAGTGGTTGCCAAAAGCTAGCCCAAATAAGGCAAGAGTCCCCAAATGCAGGAGGTTTAGTCGTCGCTGCTTCTATAAAGCACGCTAAACATATTCAAAAGCGATTGATTGAGCACTTTCATCAATCAGCATGCATTGTGACTTATCATCATGATAATCCGTTAAATGAAATTGAGTCTTTTCGTCACTCGAATGTTCAATGGATAGTCAGTGTTGGAATGATAAGTGAAGGAACAGATATCCCTCGGCTGCAAGTTTGTTGTCATATGAGTTCGGTCAAAACAGAGCTTTACTTTCGACAAGTCCTTGGAAGGATATTGAGAGTTAATGATTCACCTAACCAAGAAGCATGGTTGTATACCTTTGCCGAAGAAAGTTTGATTGGGTTTGCAGAAAGAATTGAGCAAGATATTCCAGAGTCGTGTCAATTTATCAAATCACACGAACAGCTAGAAGCATTAGGTAAGACACAGAGCTTTATTCAAGCAGCTATGTCGAACGATAAGACTATAGTATCTAGAGACTTTTCAATTCAACTAAATTGGTCAAAATTAGATGCAGTTCAAAACGATGTTCACTCTTATTTCGAAGATCATGACGAGTTGCGCTTAGGTGATTTTAAACAAAGGGTTATCGCGACATTCATCTAATCACACTGTTAACAATACGCACTCGGATTTATATTGGCTTTAAGATATACTCACGCTCAATAAGCTCTTTATGTATAAAGAGAAAAGTTCCTTTTGGTGCTCAGAATTAAGCCAGTAGAGTGTATATGAAACAGAAAATCAAGCTGACCGAAACCGAAGTGCGTAATGTCCATATTCGACCTGCAATTGTTGAGCAGGCGTTGTAGCAATAACTATCCAAGAACATCTTTACCCTCTTCGAAATAGCAGCCGAAAGGCTGCTACGAGAGCATCATTTTAAAATGCCTATTTAACACTGAACGACAATGAAAAACGAAGTAAGCAAAAAAAGATTTGAAGTCCGATTTACAGAAGGTGAATCAGATCCCATTCCCGGGGAGGTTCAGCTTATTGCGCCTTTTGGTAGCTGGAATGATTTTGGGTACAATATAGGTTGTAAAGCCAAACTTTGGAATCCGAGACTAGAACGGCCCTTTTGCTTTGAGTGCTTTATCGGTTTTCTACCTCCCGATAAGAATGTCAAAAAAGGCCTATATGAAGAGTATTCGAACTACTATAGTCGTGAAGGTCGTTCTCTTACAGATATGGTGGGCTACATAGAGCATTTGATGGTAAATAATGCTCTTGATGAACTTCGATTTTTTACAATGTTACCTACCATGAACGATTATCGAGCTGCAGTTGAAGAGTTGGGACCGCAACTACTACAGGGTATGTTGGAAGCTATTCATGATTTGGTTTACTTCAAAAATCGAAGTAGTTCGTGGCTTAGTGATGCTCTAGATTCTGAAGTGTTCAATCTTGGTTTTATGCGAAACTCTGAGCCATTTTATGCATTTAACAACGCAGATAGCATTTTGCATGGTGTTGATGAGGAGCGATTTGAAGGTATTTCCGAGAGTTTGAAGCTTAAATATAAATTGGATGGTTTTGCAAACACTCATGAAGTCAACCTCAAGTATGATCAAAGCTCCATAGTGCCCAAGCGAATAAATATCCTTATCGGTAAAAATGGTATAGGTAAGAGTCAAGCATTGAATGCATTTTGTCGCGCTGCCTTACGATATAGGGATAGAAATATATTTCTTGGCGTGGGAAAGGGTAATGATCGGCCTATGATTAACCGGCTCCTAGCTATTGGGACGCCAGGTGAAACTCAGAATACCTTTCCGGCAGAAAGACGAATTTCTCAAAAACTCTACTATCGACGTCTCTCACTGACCAGAAACGCAAGAGCAAAAGCGAGTAAATCAATCAGTGACATGCTTATCCAACTTGCTCGCTCAAGTGAAAGGTTAGGGAAAAAAAATCGCTGGAATCTATTTTTAGATGCAATCGGAAATGTTTTACCGTTAGAGGACTTAGTTCTAAGAACTAAAAACAATAACTATGTAAAGTTGAAATACTTAGCATCGGGCGATGGCGAGAAGGCTACGTTAGAAAAATGGGCGAAAATTAATAAGAAGTCTGATCCAATGCTTCTCATATCTAAAGAACCTCACTCTATGAGTAGCGGTCAGCTTACTTTTTTCAAATTTGCACTTCTTTGTTGTTTGTACATTGAAAATGGGTCATTTGTTTTACTTGATGAGCCTGAAACCCACATGCATCCAAACATGATCACTGACTTTGTGGAGTTGTTGGATGAAATTTTAGAAAACACTGGGTCCTTGGCTCTTATTGCAACGCATTCGGCTTACTTTGTGAGAGAAATTCCACAAGATCAGGTTCATGTGTTTAAGAAAGAAGCGAACAATGTTTGTATTTCTAATCCTAGATTGACCACATTTGGTGCGCCTGTTGACTCGATATCACGGTTTGTCTTTGATGATGATGCTGAGAGTAAACTCGCAGAGAAACTGTATCTACGAATCAAAAGGCAAAATACAACTTTTGAAAATATTGTTAATAAATTAGGTGACGAAATATCGGTAGCTGCAATGATGAAGTTGCGGCTGAAGATGGAAGATGCATAATGAAAAAGCTTTCTATTCCTACCTACGACGATATAGAGCGGACTACACAAGCATCTAAAAACACCAGAATGAGTAGTTTCCCCCAACTTCGAAACCGATTAGAAGATGTAACTAGCGCATATGATAACTACTTGCGGCAGTCAGGAAGCGCACTGAAAATTGGACCTATAAATATTAGG
>NZ_LJJE01000036.1 GCF_001854765.1 Vibrio sonorensis
AAAGACAGTGTAGAAAAAGTGGATGAAGGTTCGCGTCTGGTCGATGAATCGGGAGAAACCTTAAACGAAATTGTCGATGCCGTGGCCAAAGTATCAGATCTAATCGCACAAATTGCCTCTTCCAGCCAAGAACAATCGACGGGAATTGACGAGATCAATCGCGCAGTTGCTACCATGGATGAAATGACTCAGCAAAACGCTTCTCTGGTAGAAGAAACTTCTGCAGCTAGCCAATCGTTGAAAGACGAAGGTAAAGAGCTGCTCAAGTTAATGAACTTCTTTGTCACTGACGCTAACGTCGCTTCGTTTGAGTCAAACTCAGCCCCAAGAGTAGGCGCGAAGCCAACGAGTAATGTGAGAGATATACGATCAACCAAGGTCGCCAATACCACCTTTAACGCGCGTGAGGATGGAGACGAATGGGAAGAGTTTTAGCCCAAACTGAACGTATGAAATCCAACGAGTTTGAGTTTACCGACAAGGACTTTAAGTTTGTGCAGTGGTTTTTGCACAAGAACGTCGGTATTTATCTTTCCGACCGTAAACGCACAATGGTTTACGGCAGAGTAAGCCGCCAAATTCGGCGGCTTGGCTTGCAGCGTTTTGCCGAGTACAGAGAGGTCATCGAAAGGGATGACGAAGAGCGCATTAGCTTTATTAACTGTCTCACTACAAACAAGACCCAGTTCTTTCGGGAATACCATCACTTCGAATTTATGGAAAAAGTGATGATGAAAGAGTGGAAAAGCCAAGGTTTGAAGTCCTTGCGAATCTGGTCTGCAGGGTGCTCTACCGGAGAAGAACCCTATAGCTTTATCTCCTCTCTTTACCATTGTGGTGCGTTTCAGTGGTTTGATGAAATAGGAATTGTCGCCAGCGATTTAGATACAAATGTGCTCAATACAGCTAAAGATGGCGTCTATTCAGAAGAGGCATTAGACAGTATTCCCAATGGTTATTTAAAGCCTTGTTTTGTCAAAGGACGCGGGGATAGGCAAGGGCAGATTAAAGTATCGGGTACCTTGCAAAAGTTTATCGATTTTCGCCAGATCAACTTGCTGGATGAGTGGCCGTTTGAAAACGAGTTCGACATCATTTCTTGTCGAAACGTAATGATTTATTTCGACAAACAGACGCAAGAGAAGTTGCTAAGCCGTTTTTACCAACAGCTCAAACCCAACGGCATTTTGTTTATTGGCCACTCAGAAAGTGTGGGTGCATGTGCGCCCATGTTTCGCCATTTGGGTCATACCATTTATGTGAAGCAGTGAGGTGCTTATGTCTTATATGTCAGAACACCGCCATTCACCTTATGACAACACGCATTTTAGTCGTTTTTTTCATCCGACTAAGGGGCAGCACATGATCAAAGTGATGCCCGGTGGACTTTACTGTACCGATGAAGAAGAAATCATCTGTACCGGTTTGGGATCTTGTATTGCCGCATGTATGTGGGACCCATTTGCCAAAGTTGGAGGGATGAACCACTTTTTGTTGCCATTTGACAATAGCAATCAGGCGAGACACTGGCATCCAGATGAAATTGTCTCTACCGCGTCGCGCTACGGCAGTCATGCGATGGAGATGCTGATCAACGCTTTGTTGGCCAAGGGAGCCGTTCGGTCAGGGCTGAAAGTGAAACTGTTTGGTGGAGCGCAGATGTTAGGTCGACACTCGATGATTGGCGCAAAAAACGTCGAGTTTATTCTTAACTATGTGCAACAAGAAAGGTTAGAGGTAGAGGCCCATGATTTAGGTGGCATCGAACCTCGAAAAATCATGTTTGAACCGACAACCGGTAAGGCTTGGCTTAAACGCATCGCCTTTAATGAAGTGCACCACTTACAACACGAAGAAGAGAAATATGCCCGTAAGTTGGATGAAGAGAGCCATCGCCCTCACGATGATGATGTGGAGTTGTTTTGATGAAAAAAGTGAAAGTACTTGTTTGCGATGACTCCCCAGTGTTTCGAGCGCTACTTACCGAGTTGATTAACTCCGATCCAGACCTTGAGGTGGTGGCCGCGGCTGAAGACCCGTACCAAGCCAGAGAGTTGATTAAAATGCACAATCCAGATGTGCTCACCTTAGATATTGAGATGCCAAAGATGAATGGCGTCCAGTTTCTAAAAAACCTAATGAGATTGCGACCAATGCCAGTGGTGATGATATCGACGCTGACTCAGCATGGCGCAGAGCCAACACTTACCGCATTAGAGCTTGGAGCCGTGGATTACTTTCCAAAACCGTCAGTGGAAAATACCGCAGAAATGGCTAGTTATAAAAACTTAGTAAACGAAAAAATCAAAGTGGCCGCTGGAGCAAATTTAGATCAGTTATCCCACGCTCCCAGCAAAAGCGATGTTTTAGAAGTGACCTCAAAACACACTCAAGTTGAGGTGATCGCCATAGGCGCTTCTACCGGAGGGACAGAAGCTGTTAAGCAAGTTCTTTCGGCATTGCCAGCAGGTATTCCTCCAGTGATCATCACGCAGCATATCAGTAATAAATTTAGTGGTTCATTTGCGCAGCGTCTCAATGAAAACAGTCGACTGGATGTAAAGGAGCTTACTGCAAATCGCTCTCCATTGGTTAATGGGTGTGCGTACTTGGCTCCTGGCGATAAACATCTGGTTATCGTTAGGCGTGGTTCGCATTTGTATTGCCAGCTTGATGATAGGCCTCCAGTTAATCGCCATAAACCCTCGGTGGACGTAATGTTTGATGCGGTTGCAGAGACCGTCGGAGGCAACTCGATTGGCATCATTTTGACTGGTATGGGCCAAGATGGCGCACAAGGGATGCTGAAAATGAAGCAGAGAGGGGCTTCAACTATAGCGCAAGACGAGCGAACCAGCGTGGTGTGGGGGATGCCAAGGGTTGCGGTTGAAGTCGGTGCAGCGGACGTGGTCAGTGCACTGGAAAAAATTCCAAAATTGATATTTGAGCGGCTGTATCACAATTGAGTTAAGTGTGGCTGGGGACAGAAAGATGACAACGATAATACCCAAAAGAAACTTTATTCTGGCAATGACACTTCAGGTGATATTGCTAACCGTTAGTGCCTTGTATTTCTCCTCTATGTGGCAGCTTTCCCTTACCATAGTGGCTGCCGCCATACCGTGGTTTGTGATTCGTCAGGGGGAGTGTAAATCACATGCCGACACCGAAAGTGAACAACCTAAATCGTCCGAGCACGATGTGAGTTGTCTAAACAAAACCGATCCAATATTGCGAACACTTTCGGCCCAACTCAGTGAGCCTCTCAACAAACAGCAGAGCGTCGTCAACGAATCGGTAGAAACCTTGAACACTAGCTATTTTGAACTTCAAAAGGTCGCCGAAGAGCAAAATTTGATTACCGCAAGGTTGGTAGATCAGTTGGTGGGAGCGGGAAATAGTGAGTATGACCTCAGCAAAGTCCTACCCAAAACCGAAGCTATAATTACTCAATTTGTCGATACCCTAGTCAACATTTCGGAGAAGAGTATCTCTGCGGTACACAGCATTCACGATATGTCAGATAAGCTCGACAAAGTATTTCATCTACTGGAACAAGTTAGAGGGCTATCAGAACAAACGAATCTATTGGCGTTAAATGCGGCGATAGAAGCCGCGAGAGCTGGCGAAGCAGGGCGAGGCTTTGCCGTGGTTGCACAAGAAGTCAGAAACCTCTCCGTTAAAGCTGAGGCCCTTAACAATGAAATTGGTGATGAGATAAACGTGGCTCAGGAGACGGTTGAAACCGCAAACAAAACCGTCGGTGAAATGGCGTCTATCGATATGACCGAAGCGATAGAGTCGAAAGAGAAAGTGGATGACATGCTAAGGGGAGTGCATGAAATTAACCGCGAGGTCGAAGCCGAGGTTCATAAGATTAAGTCACTAGGCAGTAATTTAAATCTCCATGTCGACAATGGGATAAGAGCGCTTCAGTTTGCGGACATTATCATTCAGCAAGGGGATTACGCCAAGTTGTCAGTCACGTTTTTAGATGGGTTAACCGAAGTACTAAAATCGTATGCTGGCAATCGAATGAGTGATGAAGAGTTAGTGAGTGCATTAGACGAGATACGCTGTCATATCGACAATCGCTCTGCGCCAGCGGCATCTCAAGCAAGTATTGAAGAAGGTGAAGTCGAGTTATTTTAAGGAGAAAATATGTCTGTCGAAGCACAAGTAGATTCTGGAAGCAAGCAAGTGACTATAGCGGTAGAGGGCGCTTTTGGCTTCAACTTAGTACAAGATTTTCGCCGTTGTTATAGCGAAAAAAAGGATTACCGCTTTACGCTCGATATGAGAAAAGTGGATTACATCGATAGTGCGGGTTTGGGGATGCTGCTTAATATGCACAACTATCTAGAGCAGGATGATGGCATGATCCGCATTACCAATACCATGCCACAAGTGAGAAAAATTCTTCTTATTTCCCGGTTCGATAAAAAATTTAGTATCGAATAAATAGGGGGTTGTCCATGCATGTAATGATTATCGATGACCATGCAACAAACCGAGAACTCTGCCGGTTTATGCTTGATCATGTCGCGGAAAAAATTGAAACCTTCGAAAATGGTGAAGGTGTTGTAGAAGCGATGCAAAACATGGCAACGCTGCCTGACCTCATCTTGTTAGATGTAATGATGCCAATTAAAGACGGCTTTACCACGGCTCACGAAATTCGCCAGGCATTTCCAGACCAGCATGTACCGATAATTTTTCTTACCGCATTAGATGATCATGACTCTTTTGAACGCTGTTTGACCTTAGGCGACGACTTTATACTCAAGCCCGTAGAACGTAGCGTCTTGTTAGCGAAAGTACAAGCGCACTTTCGAATCGTTCGCATGCACAACGAGGTGACTGAGCAGCGCGACCAACTCAGAGTGTTTCACGAACAGGTTAGGTATGACTACGCCATCGCTGAATCCATTTTTTCTAATTTGATGGATGAGATGAGTGCACAGGTTAAGCATATCTATGGCATTAACTATATCTCAACGCCTTCCACCATCTTTAACGGCGATCTTATCGTCGTTGCCAACCGACCTCACGGTGGCGTTTATGTGATGATAGCGGATGCGACTGGCCATGGTTTGCCTGCTGCCATTTCAGCTATACCAGCGACGCGAGCCTTTTTCTCAATGGCCGCAAAAGGCTTGTCACTTGGCGAGATAGTGACGGAGATTAACGACTCTCTTACTAAATTTTTACCTTTGGGAATGATGTTAGCGGCAAGTGTTTTTGAAATTCGCGCCAATGGATTTGAAGTTTCGTGGTGGGGTGGCGGACTACCTGATACTTACGTATTAGATCAGGATGGAACGATTTGCAGAAGGCTGGTGTCGACTCATATGCCTTTAGGTGTATTAGAGCGCGACGAATTTGAAACGGATATCGTCAATCTTAAGTTAGAGCCTGACCAGAGAATTGTGTGCTACACCGATGGTGTCATAGAAGCGATGAACAAAACAGGAGAGCAGTTTGGCAATCAACGATTAGAATCCGTTTTATCAAATAGCAAAAATGTTATCCCCGCGGTGTTTGAAGCAGTAAAATCCTTTGTCGACCGACCGATGGATGACGACCTTTCCATATTGTCCATGCAGTTCCCAATTTCTACGGGTACGGCGGATAGCGGCAAGCAAAAAAGTCAGCAGTTATCAGGGCTTTCCATATCCTCGACATTAACTCTGCCGGCGGATGTACTTAGAGAAGCGGTCGTGATGAACGAAGTTCGTCATTTTCTCAACGGCGTAGTAAGAGGCGGAGCGGACCTCGATCTATTGTGTTCAGTGCTTTCAGAACTATTTGCCAACGCCATAGAGCACGGATTACTTGAGTTGGAATCGAGTATTAAAGAAGAGCCGGACGGCTTTTTTAAGTTCTATCAACTCAGAGAAGAGCGCCTGAAAACCTTGAGAGACGACGCTTGGGTGACACTAAATGTCGATTTTGACCACAAAAATGAACAGATGACATTGGTGATGGAGCACAATGGTGTTGGGTTCGATTATCAAAAATTAGAACGGGTAGATGGTGATCAAAGTCATGGTCGCGGCATTGTTCTTGCTTCAGAATTATGTGATTCGCTGCGGTATTCTAAGCAAGGAAAGTGTGTAACAGCCGTTTATAGTTTCGGTGCACCTCACCATTTTCCAAGCTCTGCATAATTAGGCAGAATTTACACTGTAAAGCTCGTTGCAATAGTGACGTATGCCCTAATTTGTCACATATTTAATACTGTAGATGACTCATTTTATATACACTGCGATAAACCTAAGTACTACATGTTGTATGCATAGGCGTATCACGAATGGGCAAAGTCAGGTTACACAATGTGGAAGAAAATCGTTAGTTTATCTGAAGACAATCAATCGGTTATCGCTAAACTATCGCCAGATTTTAATATTAGTAACAGTTTTGATAGTAAGGGGCTCTCCGAGGTGCTTAAAAGCCTTGGTGCCGAAGACTTCTTTGTGATTGAAGAAGAGGTCTCCCGTTTTATTAATCTCGCCAAAGAGGAAAAAGGGGAGTCTTATTCAGGTGTGACTGTCGCCGAAGTTCGTGATGCAGAGGTCAAGGTAGAGCTGAGCGAAAACGATATGCTCGCCAGCATGATTGTGACCGGAGCATATAAAGGTCAACCTTTAAAAGGGCCACAAATTGTAAAAGCGCTTTCCGATGCTCAGGTGACAAAAGGGATAAATAAACTGGCGTTGAAAAAGGTGCTGATGATGAGCCACCAACTCAAGCCCGGTGAAACCTTTACTCAGCCCGTCGCGCGCGGCAAAGACCCAGTACAGGGCAAAGATTCCAGATTTATCGCTATGGTAGCGGATCCGACAAAGCAGATCCTCGCACCTAAAACGGAAGGCGAAGGTAAAGTGGATATGCTTAACCTTGGCGAAACCATAACTGTTGCCGAAAACGATGTATTGATGAAACGTGTACCGGCAACAAAAGGGACGGCAGGAATTACCGTACAAGGCAAAGTGATTCCGCCTAAACCTGGCACTGATACCATTCTCAAACCGGGCAAAGGCTCGGAAATCTCTCCAAGTGATCCCAACCAACTTATCGCTGTTGTTTCTGGCATGCCTGTTATCAAAGAGAAAACCGTTGATGTAGAAGATGCCTTGTGCCTTCCTGCCATCGGCGTGGCGACAGGACACGTTAAGTTCAAGGGCAATGTCGTGGTGCTGGGCAATATTGAATCGGACATGATGGTTCGTGTCACAGGTTCGTTGACTGTCGGAGGTTTTATCGAGTCGGCAGATATCCAAGTACAAGGGGATATTGAAGTTGCCAAAGGCATTATAGGACACACTATGGGCGATGATGGCACTAAATCATGTGTGGTTAAATCCGGTGGCACAATTCGCGCAAACTACGCTCAGTATAGTGAACTTCAAGCATCAGAAAATATCGAGCTTGCGGTTCATTGTATGAATAATGAAATTCGGTGTGGCGGAGATCTCGTTGTTTGTGATAGCAATGAGCGCCAAGGCACCATAGGTGGCGGCAGTGCGAAGGCGGGCGGCAAAGTGACATGTGTGCAGTTGGGAGTGGAAGGCGACACAGCTACGGAAATTCATGCTTTTGCCCGCTTTGGCAGTATGAAAGAGCGTCAAAGTAAGTTTAAAGAGCACTATAACTTAGCCCAAGAAGCGACCATGGACGTGGTGCGCAAAGAGTTAGAGTTTAAGAAAAAACCAAAAGCAGAACGCAGTGAAGAAGTCGCGATTAAGATTGAGAAAATGAAAGCCCAATCTAACGAGCGCTTAGAAAAAGCCAAAGCGGCAAGAGAGCAGTTTGAAGCAGACTTTGAAGCGCTGCTGGAAGAAAACGTAGTGGAAGTGAAGAACAAGGTGTTTTCCCACGTTACCGTGCTCTTTGGGGATGAAAAAGTGCGAACTAAACGCTCTCATGGGCCAAGCCGTTTTAGTTTTGACCAGTTTGCTATCAAGTTTTCATCTCTACTTGGAGATGAAGCGTTCGAAGATGAAAACGATATTTAACGTCGGCACCTTATATTTGCTTTTTTTCCTATCTCTCAGAAACTAAAAAGCTGGCATTAAGCCAGCTTATTTATGGTTTGTCTCAATTAAGACTTTTTATCTGCATCTTTTTGGCAGTCTTTCCAATACTGAATGCGCACGCGATGTAATTGCGCTTTTCTTACTTTTTTCATTATGTCCCTCACTATAGCGATAGGGGCTCGTTATTGAGCTTTAACTTACTGTTTTATAATATTAATTGCCAACAGACTCTAACCGTGTTTCTACCTTCTCTCTACGATCCGAGTCACATAATCATTAAAGCACATTTCGCCCTCAATGACCGTGTCTAAATTGATACCAGTAGTGGTTCGTCAATTCAATGGCAACTTATCAATCTTCATGCAGATTTCATACCGTTGTTATCGTTCTGCAACGGAAATTTAAAGAATACGTCATCTACTTACTCTAGCCTTTGCTTGTCAGTAAGTGACTAAGAAATCAGTAACCTAGTCGCTTGCAGCAATAACTACAAACGTCACTTTCAAAGGAGTTGACCATGCAAAGGCATGATGAGCAAGATTCACAATTTACGCAGATGGTAGATGCGCGATTGTCTCGCCGCCGTTTTTTAACCGGCACTGCTGCGGTGAGTGCGGGAACGTTTTTAGCGCTTAATCCGGTTTCTAAGGCGATGGCCGCTAAAGAGTCCAGCCCACTATTAAACTTTGAAGCTGTACCTGCCTCCACGGCGGATACGGTTGTTGTACCAAAAGGCTATCAAGCGACACCGCTTATTTCATGGGGAGACCCTATTTTTAGCAGCGCCCCAGAGTTTGATGAAAGTGGCCTACAAAGCTCAGAAGTACAAGCCCTTCAGTTTGGTGATAACACCGATGGGATGAGCCTATTTCCTATCAGTGAAAACCGCGCTGTACTGGCTATTAATAATGAGTACACCAACTACGAATATCTGTTTGCCCATCAAGGCAAGGCAATGACCGCTGACGATGTCAAAAAGGCGCAGGCGGCCCATGGGGTGACAGTGGTGGAAATTGTTAAACAACAAGGTCAATGGAAGGTTGATCGATCCGGTAAGCGCAATCGCCGTATCACTGCAAATACGGAGATGATGCTAACAGGTCCAGCGGCGGGTCACGACCTGATGAAAACCGACCTAGACCCAAGCGGTTTAAAACCTTTAGGCACCTTTAACAACTGTGCAAATGGCGAAACACCTTGGGGAACCTATCTAACGTGTGAAGAAAATTTTCACGGTTATTTTGGTTCAAAACAGAAAGGTGGAGTATCCATATCCGCGGATCACAAGCGCTATGGCGTAAAAGCTGGCTCCGGACGTTATCAATGGCATGAGAGCGACGAACGCTTTGACATCAGTAAGCACCCCAAAGAGCCGCACCGATTTGGTTGGGTGGTGGAGATCGATCCTAACGACCCAACATCGACACCGCTAAAACGCACAGCAATGGGGCGATTTAAACACGAAAATGCGGCATTGGTGATCAATGGTGATGGACACGTTGTTGTGTATATGGGCGATGACGAACGCGGTGAGCACCTGTATAAATTTGTGTCTAAGGATCGTTATGAAGCTGGAAATACGGCTTTAAACCGCAACTTGCTAGAAGAGGGGACCCTCTACGTCGCTAAATTTGGTTTTGACAATGATGACGTTAAAGGCGAAGGCCAGTGGATAGAACTGACCTTTGGTAAAAATGGCTTAACTAAAGAAAACGGTTTTAATGACCAAGCCGAAGTGGTGACGTTTGCTCGCCGCGCAGCGACTCAAGTTGGAGCCACTACGATGGATCGCCCTGAATGGGTAGCGATTCACCCTGACGAAAAGCACGTTTTCTGTACATTGACCAATAACAAAAATCGCGGCGTAAAAGAGAATCAGCCTGTTGGCGGGCCAAATCCGCGCAAAGAGAACCACTACGGACAAATCGTTCGATGGATGCCGACAAATGGCGATCACACCAAGGCAAGCTTTACGTGGGATCTATACCTGATTGCAGGCAATCCTATGGTGCACAAGGGTACGCCATATGCGGGTAGTGCCAATATTGAAGTCGACAATATGTTTAACAGCCCCGATGGTATCGGTTTTGATAAAGCAGGGCGTTTGTGGATTCAAACCGACGGCAACTATTCAAACAAGGGAGATTTTGCCGGACAAGGCAACAACCAAATGTTGTGTGGTGACCCAGTAACAGGAGAGGTGAGACGTTTTTTAACCGGACCTATTGCTTGTGAGATCACTGGCCTCACCTTTTCTGCGGATCAAAAAACCATGTTTGTAGGTGTCCAACATCCGGGAGAAAAGGGCAAACCATCTCATTATCCCGCTGGTGGTAATAGCAAGCCGCGTTCTACCGTGGTGATGATTACCCGTGAAGACGGTGGTGTGATAGGGGCCTAACCCCGGCTTATCACATATAAAGGCGGGAGCACGGTCTCTCGCCTACTTTCCTTTTTGGTTTGCCTATTGTATACCTATTAAGTGTCTATTCATCTGTTGAATCTAATCTAGAGAACTAAGATACGTTCGCCAGTTTGTGAACGACAAAACATTCACATAACTTTGATGTACGTCGACTAACACAAATCGAGAATGTATCGATAACGTGAACAGCGCGCAGGTTTTTTTAAATTTGGGTGGTAAATCGAACGAGAGTATGAGTAATCTCATGGCAGGTGTTTAGGTAAGGACAGCGCTTAAAAGTAGCAAGCAAAGGTATGGAAACCGCTTTAATGGACATTGAATACAACTACTTGGAAATTCGGCGTCGCGTCGAACAAGTGATTCAGCGAGAAGCTGACGGGTCCTATTTCGCTGTTTACAATAACCTTGTTTTTAGAAGTGTTTTTCAACCAATTTTTGACTCCAACAAAGAGATCCTAGGTGTTGAGTCATTGATCCGAATTCGAACAACCTCTGGAGAGGCGGTCTCTCCGCAAGTATTTTTTAAAGAAGTTGAAGAGAACAACACCCATTGGGTTTTCTATACCCTGTTGTGCTCAGTGCTACACGTACTGAACTTTTCCATCTCTGCATTTTGCAAACACAAGTTATTTATCAATGTCGCCCCACCGATTTTTGAGCTGATATCCAATGATGATGCTGCCATTGCGCATATTATGGCGCGCTTGGAACAGTATCAAATTCGTCCAGACCAGATCACCTATGAGCTGATGGAAAGCAGAGGCCGCAGCCCGGAACTTGTATTAAAGGGCATGAAGAAAATGTCGTCACACGGGATTCATATCGCTATGGACGATTACGGGGTAGAGCACTCAACCATAGAGCGTGCCGAGTTAATCCGTCCTCACTATTTAAAACTCGATAAGAGCTTACTGGTTGGTAGCGAAAAAGCTGTGATAGAGGAAGTCAATTCGGCGGTGGCGCTGGCTCGTAAAGTGGGCGCAAAAACAATAGCGGAAGGTATTGAAACCAACGCCGTTCTGCAAATCTGCCAAGATGCCGGGATCGAGTACTTTCAAGGTTATTACCTCGCCATGCCGGAGAAGGCCCCACCCGTTAATGAACGTGTCGAATTGACGCAACGTAAAGAGAGGGGCTAAACGCCCCATCGTCTCATATAAGGAAGGCTTAAGCGGCAGTCAGCTGTGCAGCCAAGTCTTTACCATTACCTCGGAACTTATCTATCGTACTGGCGAAGTTTCCGGGAATGTGAAGAATTCTTGAATCAGGGTGCTGCGCAATGTAGACCAGCTTTTCGTCATCGCTTGTGAATGAGTCCCATTTTTCGTGGATTGCGCGGGCGAAATGTAACAGAACCGCCATCTTGGGTGATAGTTCTGCATCCCTCGGGTCGTGAAAGTGAGCAATAGCGTCAACCATTTTGTCTGGGAACTTCCACGTTTTTGCCAGTTGTGCACCAAGGGCAGGGGCAGACACGTCAAGCACCTCTTCTTGAGCATCAATTGGGTCTGCCCCCGCTTGAACTTTAGCGACAATTTCTTGTGCCTGCTCAGGCGTTAAGGTGTGGATCATAAGTTCACCGATATTGTGCAAAATTCCAGCGGTAAACACCTCATTGCCATCTAGATTGATTTCTTCGGCCAATTTACTGGCGATTACCGAGACTTCGAAGGTGTCGGTCCAATAGTCTTCTAAATTTAAAGTTGGCACTTTGGGAAATGAGCTCGACAGTACGGAAGCCACGACCAAGGTTCTTACTGGGCCAGTACCTACGCGAAGCAGAGCCTCATTGACCGACGATACGGTTTTGCTACCGCCAAAATGGGCTGAATTTGCCATTCTGAGTAATCGAGCACTGAGCACTTGATCCATAGCGATTTTCTTAGAAAGTTGACCAAAATCTACGTCGTCTTGGTTCACCATGTCTAACAACTCTTGAAGGACTTTTTGTAATCGGGGTAATTCGTTTAAGCGTGAAATTAAGCCGGCCTGACTCATAGTAAGACTCCTTATGGATCGTTGTGTTTATTTACTATAGGTCAGGAATTTTGATCTGCCCAAGTTTCAGGTAAACATCGGATTCAACAGAGATAGTTATTCTATTGGTCGCCAGCGAGAAGGGTTTGGATTTTCTCTGTTACGGAGTAAAAGCGCGCTGGCTGTTGGCGGTGTTTTTTACATACCAGATAGACGGGCTCTCGCACTTGCTTTTGAGGTTGGTAGATGGTCAGTTTGTCTTTTAAAGCGGCGCTTTCGACGGCAGAGTGAGGAAGTACCGTAAAGCCCAGTCCTTTGGTAACGGGTAAAAGGATTTGGTTTAACTGATTGATGTAACCGCTCTGTCGAATCGTACTCGGATCGGTATTGAGCAACTCAGTATTACCACATTGCTCAAAGTAGAGACAGAGGTAATGGTGAGCGTCGGGGTGATTAATCAGTCCCAGTTGGTTTAACGAGTCGACTGTGAGGAGATGAGAATCGAACATCGAGGGCAAGACAAGGCTCATGTACTCATGGCCTATGTGTTTACTCAGTAAAAGAGGATGATTGGGTTTTTCGGTCACAATACCAAAATCAAGCTCTCCGTTGACGATGTGTTCAAGGATTCGACTAGTAGGAGCAACTTCCAATTCGTTGATTAACTTGGGGTGTTTACATTGTAAATCCAGCAACATGGGGTAGAGTTTCTGGGCCATCGCCCCTGAACACGATATCCGGACTTTACCGGCCCATGGGTCATCCCCAGTGATAAGGCTTCTCAGCGCCTTTTCTTGTTGTTGTTGTGCTACCACATAACGGTAGACCTCTTTTCCCGCATCGGTTAGCTCAAATGACTTGTTCACTCTCTGTATAAGCGGTACACCACACGCCTGTTCCAGTTTTTTGATGTGCTGACTTACCCCCGGCTGAGTCATAAAGAGATGCTCTGCCGTTTTAGTAAAGTGGCCGATATCCACAAGCGTTTTAAAGGTGTGTAACCAGTGAGCGTTGAGCAAAAACAATATCCATAACCAAAAATTATCATAACAAGAATAATTGATAATTATTATTTTTCAATTAATGGATTTAGTATTTGCTATATCAAGAGTTCACCACTACTAACGAGGTCATAATGTCTGCTACCTATCCAAGATCATTTTCTCATATCGGTATATCTGTTCCTGATCTAGAAGCCGCAGTTAAGTTTTACACAGAGGTTTTGGGCTGGTATCTGATCATGGAACCGACGGAAATCGTCGAAGATGATTCCGCTATCGGCGAAATGTGCACGGATGTTTTTGGCGAAGGCTGGGATCGTTTTCGAATTGCACATCTATCGACAGGAGATCGAATTGGCGTAGAACTGTTTGAGTTTAAAAACCAAGAGAATCCAGAAGATAATTTTGAATATTGGAAAACCGGCATTTTCCACTTCTGTGTTCAAGACCCAGATGTTGAAGGCTTAGCAGAAAAAATTGTTGCCGCGGGCGGTAAAAAACGCATGAAAGCCCCGCGCTACTATTACCCAGGAGAAAAGCCTTACCGCATGATTTACATGGAAGACCCGTTTGGGAATATTCTGGAGATCTACAGCCATAGCTATGAGCTACATTACTCAGCAGGTGCTTATTCGTAAGTAAGTACTCGTTGTTAAGATTACACCCCCTAAAGGCAGGAAAAACTTAGTGTTTTTTCTGCCTTTTCTTTTTCTATCTACAGGCAGTGTCAGCGATATAAACGCGTATTAACACACAAAATTAAAGGATATTTGTCCATAAAACTCGACACATATTACGACAAGCAATCAGAAAATTTCCCGTGCACACCGATGAGAATTACTGTTATTATCGGCTCAAATAGTCGGGGAGCCGCAGTATGGCTGAGATCGCAAAGCGAGACCCGTTGAACCTGATTCAGTTAGCACTGGCGTAGGGAACTATCTATATCGGCGTCGCTTGGGAGTTTGCACTTTATGGTGTGATCGATATAGGCCAACTCTGACTTCATTTGAAGTATCCAGACCGGCAAGTTTCTCTACATCAGATTGAGGAGCATGCATGGCAACCACTACTAAAAACAATACCCCTATCGTACTTACAATCGCTGGATCGGATAGCGGAGGTGGTGCCGGTATTCAGGCTGATATTAAAGCCATTTCAGCGACCGGAAGCTTTGCCTGCAGTGCGATCACTGCACTAACCTCTCAAAACACCTTAGGCGTTTCCGCTATTTTCCCAGTCCCTCTTGATCATGTTTCCAGTCAACTAGACGCCGTGTTTAGCGATTTAGATGTGGTTGCCGTTAAAGTGGGCATGTTGGCGGACTCAGAGATCATTAAAGTTGTCGCAAGCAAAATTAGGCAGTACCAGCCGCAGTTTTTGGTTGTTGACCCCGTTATGGTCGCAACCAGTGGTGACCTGCTTCTTGCCACTGATGCTATTGATACACTAAAGCAAGAGTTGCTCCCTCTTGCGGATCTCATCACACCAAACCTTCCTGAAGGCGCTGCACTAACTGGGCGTTCAGTTCCAAAAATTGAAGCCGACATGGAAGCCATGATTGAAGAGCTTAGAGCTTTGGATGCTGGTGGTGTACTGCTAAAAGGTGGGCACTTAGAGCAGAGTGAATCGAGTAGTGACCTGTTGATTTTCCCTGACCGAGTAGAAACGCTCTCTGCCAAACGCGTGGCCACTGCAAATACACACGGTACGGGTTGCACACTTTCATCGGCTATTGCCTCTTACTTAGCGCAAGGAAACGAGTTACATAAGGCTGTGCATCTGGGCAAGCAATATATTACACAAGCTATCCTTCACGCAGATGAACTCAGCGTCGGAAAAGGTCACGGCCCAGTAAACCACTTTTTTACTGGACATCAGAATGTTCGCTGAACCAGTTTCCATAACTATTGAAGCCGGAGCGCTTACATATCAAGGCAACCAAAGTCCGACGCTCGCCAACTGCGACTTAACTTTTCCCGCGGGGAAGTGGACTTGTATTTTAGGTCGCAGTGGTTGTGGTAAAAGCTCATTGCTCAAACATTTAGCAGGTTTACTCGGAGAACAAGCGATCTGGCAAGGTGAAGTGACGGTTAATCCAGATATTCATCTGCCGAGTAATATCGCCTATATGGCTCAACAAGATCTTCTTTTGCCTTGGCTAAATGTCATTGAGAATGTCTGTCTTAGCGCCAAATTTGGAGAACAAAAAACACCAAATATTAAGCGTGCCCAAAGCTTGTTAAAAGCTGTTGGGTTAAAAGAGTACAGCTGCGCCAATATCAGGCAGTTGTCTGGAGGTATGCGTCAACGAGTCGCGTTGGCGAGAACCTTAATGCAAGACAAACCAATAGTTTTGATGGATGAACCATTTTCCGCCTTAGATGCCGTCAATCGATATCGATTGCAGACACTGTTTTCCGACCTTCTAAAAGACAGAACCGTGGTACTCATCACCCATGATCCACAAGAAGCGATACGGCTGGCCGATCAGCTTTATCTTTTACACGGTGTGCCTGCTAAGGGGAAAGAACTCAAGTTACCGGATTCGTCGCCACCAAGAGATCTCAATCGCGACAGCGTTGAACTGCAACAAATTATTTTAAAGATGTTGGAGGCTGACCATGAATAATCTTATCTCGCTAAAGTTGGCCGCGCGCGCGCAACAGGGAGCCAAATCACTTGATCACCCTTTGCCAAGGCTGATTATCACCTGCCTTGTGCTATTGGGGATCTGGCAGGGCATTGTTGAAATATTTGCCATGCCGTCATTTATCTTACCCCCTCCAGCAGCGGTGTTGGAGCGATTAATTGAGCGCTATGACGTGTTGCTGAAACACACCCTAGTCACCGGGCAAGAGATCCTTTTAGGACTACTACTCGGCTTAGTTATGGGACTGGTGTTTGCTTTGCAAATGCTGATGTTTAAGCCGGTAAAACGTTGGTTGTTACCCGTATTGATAGCAAGCCAAGCGGTGCCTGTTTTTGCCATTGCTCCAGTACTTATGCTGTGGCTTGGCTATGGCATCGCATCAAAAGTCGTTATGGCTGCCATTATTATTTTCTTTCCAGTGACGACATGTTGCTATGACGGATTGAGAAATACCCCCAAAGGCTATCTAGACCTCGCGCAGACTATGGGGGCGACTCGATGGCAGCGATTGAGGCATATACAGTTGCCCGCAGCTTTACCAACACTGGCTTCTGGCATTCGCGTCGCGGTGGTTATTGCACCTATTGGTGCCGTCGTTGGTGAGTGGGTTGGCTCCAGTGCTGGGCTTGGCTATTTAATGCTCCAAGCCAATGCTCGAATGATTATTGATGAAATGTTTGCGGCTCTATTTATTTTAGCTGCGCTGTCGGTGGCCCTTTACTTCGTCACGGACAAATTACTTAAAAAGCTTATCCCTTGGGAAAATGCATAACAAAAGGAAGTCTTCATGAAAAAAACAACGATCGCTACTGCATTATTTGCTGCGCTTCTCGCTTCTCCATCTATCGCGGAAGAAAAAAAACTAACTTTGATGTTGGATTGGTTTGTTAACCCCAACCACGGTCCCGTCGTGATCGCTCAGCAAAAAGGTTACTTTGCAGAACAAGGTGTGGAAGTCAATATACAAGAGCCAGCAGACCCAAGCACACCACCTAAGTTAGTAGCGGCGGGAAAAGTGGATTTGGCAATCTCTTATCAGCCAACGCTAACTATCGACGTGGCGGCTGGTTTACCTCTTATTCGCTCAGCAACATTGGTTGCTACACCGCTTAACACACTAACGGTATTAGACAACGGTAAGCACGACAAACTGGCCACTCTAAAAGGCAAAAAAATCGGTATTGCCATTTCGGGAAGCGAAGAAGCGACCATAGGTACAATGTTGAGCCAAGAAGGCGTGAGCTACTCAGACGTTGAGATCATCAACGTCGGTTGGGCCCTATCTTCGTCTCTGGCATCGGGCAAAGTGGACGCGATTTGGGGTGGTTTCAGAAACTTTGAAACTAACCAGTTGGCGATTGAAGGATACAAAGCGAAGGCGTTCTATCCAGAAGAGCACGGCGTACCAACTTATGACGAGCTAATTTTTGTTGCCAATGCTAATACTCACGACAAAGCAGCGATTCAAGCTTTTAACAAAGCACTAGAACAAGCGACCACTTACATCGTTAACCACCCTAAAGCGGCGTGGGAAGAGTTTGTCGCATATTCACCAGACACGCTTAACAATGAGCTGAACAAACGCGCATGGCGCGACACGCTTACGCGTTTTGCGCTGCGACCTTCGGCGGTAGACCACAAGCGATACGATGAATATGCAGAGTTTATGTACTCACAAAAACTGATCCCAGTGTTGCCTAAAGCGAAAGACTACGTGCCGGAGCTTGACCGATGAAATATCAAGACCTCATTGAAGCCTGCCAGTCTGACTGGCAGGAGTACACCGAACACACATTTGTTCAGCAACTTGCTCTGGGAACCTTGCCACAAGAGAGTTTTTTGCACTATCTCAAACAAGATTTTTTGTTCCTAAAACAATACGCTAGGGCTTATGCGTTGGCGATATACAAAGCCCGTACCTTAGAAGATATGAGACAGGCACTACCGAGTGTTCAAGCATTGGTCGACACAGAAATTGCTCATCATGTGACGTACTGTGCAGAGTGGGGATTAAGCGAGTCTGATTTAGAAAATGAACCAGAGGATTTTGGTACGGTGGCCTACACTCGTTATGTTCTAGACGCGGGAATGGCAGGGGATTTAGTCGACTTGTACGCCGCGTTAGCTCCGTGCTCAATCGGATATGCCGTTATAGGTAAAGCGTTGCTAAACAGTGCCGAGACCAAACTGGAAGGCAACCCTTACCGCAGTTGGATAGAGCTCTATGGCGGCGAAGAGTTCCAGACGGGTGTGGCTCAAGGAGCGGAACACTTTGACAGGCTGCTAAAAGAAATTGATATCAATAGCCAAAGAGGCCAAATCCTAGTTGAGGTGTTTAAAACCGCCACCAGAATGGAAGTGGCGTTTTGGCAACAAGGCATTAATGCTGGAGAAATCTAATGAACAAGCAAACCATTGTTTCTGCATTCAATCAACTTCGCGAGAGTAAACCTTTAGTGGTGAACATCACCAACTATGTGGTTATGAACAATTCAGCGAATGCTCTATTGTCCGTGGGTGCCTCGCCAATCATGGCACACTCTAGTCAGGAACTGGCTGAGATGATGAGTTTCGCCGGCGCGTTAGTCATCAATATTGGTACACTTGATAGCCAGTGGGTACCGAGAATGTTATACGCGGTAGAACAAGCGAACAAGCATGGTAAACCCGTTGTTTTGGATCCCGTTGGTTGTGGGGCGAGTCAACTGCGCACGGAGACGTCTCGCCAAATTGCAGCCAAAGCCGATAGCCTGATCATTCGCGGTAATGCATCAGAAATCATTGCCCTTGCTGGTGAAAAAGCACAGAGCAAAGGTGTTGATGCCCTTGATAGCAGTGATGATGCGCTTGGTGCGGCTTGGCATCTAGTAAAAGAGTACCAAGCGAGTGTCGTGATCTCTGGCAAGACAGACTTCATTGTAACTAAAGATGATGTCGTCAAGCTGGGTAATGGGCATCCTATGATGACTTATGTGACAGGGATGGGATGCACCCTTTCGGCATTAACTGGTGCATTTGCCGCTGTAGGCGATAAAACGGGTTTAACGGCCGCTGCGGTAATGGGGGTTGCTGGTGAGTTAGCTGCTGAGCGCTCTCGCGGGCCTGGTAGCTTCCAAATGAACTTGCTTGATGAGTTGTACCAGCTAGACGAATCTATCCTTCTCAAACACTTAATTGTGGAAGAGTAGGTATGAGCAATCCGTATCAACTCTATTTAGTGACAGACGAGAACCAAAGTGTAGAAACGCTGGTAAATGTGGTGAAAGCCGCTGTAGCGGGTGGAGTCACAATGGTTCAAGTCAGAGAAAAGCATGGAGATATTCGCAGCTTTATCGATAGAGCTGCTGCGGTGAAAAAGGCACTTAAGGGAACATCGGTTCCCTTAATCATTAACGACAGAGTCGATGTCGCTCTTGCCGTTGATGCCGACGGTGTGCACCTCGGTCAGTCAGATATGCCAGTGATTACGGCTCGTGAGTTATTGGGCCGTGATAAGCTGCTTGGCCTTTCGATTGAAAATGAACAGCAATTGGAACAAGCAGAGTCGCTGCCTATTGACTACATTGGGTTAAGTGCGATTTTCGCAACACCAACCAAAACGGATACAGTACGACATTGGGGATTAAATGGGCTCGCTTGGGCGCTTCAGCGTTCTTCTTATCCGGTAGTGGCCATTGGTGGTATCAATCAATCTAACATTACTGGTGTAAGTCGAACGGGCGTTCACGGCATTGCGCTTGTGTCGGCTATTTGCCATGCAGATGACCCCGAGCAAGCGGCGAGGCAGATTAAAAACCAGTTGGTCAGTTGATAACTCAACACCACCAATCTTCACAGTGGGAAGTGTAAACGGCAGACGAACGCTTAAAGAGTGGGAGGTTTTTACTCTCCCACCTTCGATTGTGACAACGCTATAAATCGCGCATTAAGATTTCGTACTCTTCGCAAGCTTCTTCGATTAAACGTCCAAGCTCGTCGGCGTCTCGATTACTTAGTACTAGTTGCCAAGTGTCGGTATTATCTTGTCCTGTTAGACGAGTTTGGCTGCCGCGTTTAACAAAGCAGAGTTGATCGAAATCGGACAAATGGTGTTGACGACTTTTCTCAATTTCAACGTCGATCATACCCACTGGATTTACTTTTACGTGCACCTGAGAGTGAGTCGAATCTTGTAGTAAATAGTCCCTGTATACTGCAATCATCACTTTTGCTCCTTTGATGTCTAGTCATCCTCTTCCAAAAGTTTAGGACAGGGAAAATCTCTGTGGGACGAATTTGTGATGAAGCTTGATCTTGGTTAAAAAATGCACAAATTTAATTAAAATGGGCTTGACGATTTACTCTCGGCTGAAGAATTAAAGAGTGATGATATTCAACTGGTTGAGTTTTTATTGTGAGATTTTCGTGCTACAAAATGGTCCGCAATGTGATAAGATCCGACCACTGTCAGCTTGACTCAAAGCATTTCTTTCGCTGACGATAATAATGACATTAGGATTCAGCATTTATAGGGAAGGTATGAATATTCGTTTTGTTTATCTTGTATTGGCCGTCGTGGGAACCGTGTTACCATACGGTGCCCTTTTTCCGTGGTTAGTTGAAAACGGATTAGATCTACCTCTGCTCGTTTCCGATATCGCCTCACACCCGCTCAGCCTTGTTGCTTGGTTAGACGTTGTTGTGGCGGCGGTTGCCTTACTGCTCTTTGCGAAAATTGATAGCCAGCGACATGGCATCTCTGGTTTTTGGTTAGTTTTGGTGACAACGCTGACGATAGGGGTTTCATGTGGTTTACCTCTATACCTCTATTTCCGAGAGAGGGATCTTTCCAAACAGCTCTAACCAACGATATTTAAACCTCTTTTCTATTCCACTTATCTAGGCATTATGCCTAGATATGATCTCTTTTTGCCCTTTGTCCTACGGGCATTTCCCGTAAAACTACTTGAATACCGATAGATTAATCAACAGTGTCTTCTTAGCGTGTCGATCTACACGCCCTTTAAAAAAACAGAGACAAACACGAGCCAATTATGCCAAGTCTACCAGTAAAAATTAATGGAGCTATAGTGGGGTGTGTAAGTACACACTTTAGCAATGGGCACTATGAAGCTTATATCTGCACAGAGTGTAAGTTTATGAATTTAGAGTATTGTGAATCGTTGCAGAAAGAGGATAAACCAGCGCGTCCCAGTCACTGCCCGGAGTGTGTAGTTTCTAGACAGTAGAGGATAGAGATACCGATTACAAGGTGATTTAAGGAGGCTAAAATGGAAAGGGAATATATCTACAAGGGTTTTGTCATACGTGAAGTTGGCGATCGTTATCAGCTTAAAATACGCGATGATCACACCGGACACCTCAAGCTCTACTATTCCAATGATGTGCGTTCGCTAACCAAAATAGTGGATGACTTGCGAAACTTTCAACGCCCCCCCAGTGAAAACAGTAAACCAAAGAAGCGATTTTGGAATGACCTGATTGAAGAAAGCTAACCCTAATAAAAAAGAACCTCATCGAAAAACTCGCAAGGCTCTCAATTTCAATTAACCAAAAATCAACTTCAAACCAAGCTATCGATAACTTACTCATCAACCGCGTTTGATCGCTAAAGAAGGTTCACAAATCTACTTTCTTTTAGTGATGCTTTTCCCTAGAAAATGGCGCATCTGCCCCTGACTGCTACATTCAAAAAAGCTTTTTACGTCAGTTAGGTATAATTTTATGGGAATCAAATATCAATCATATGTGGGCAGCGTTGATGACGCTTTGCCTTCGTTGCCGAGCCCAGCAATTGGTTCGGTGTCACTGAACACGCCAGTTGGCAATTGCATTGACCACTTTGGCAATATTTGGCTTGCAGATACCGCACACAATAGAGTGTTGGTATTTGACGGAAAGTTTAACAAACTGCTGGCAACATTTGGCAGTGTTGGGAGTGGTACGCAAGAGTTTAACATGCCATTTAGGCTACTTCCGCACCCCGAGAAGAACTGGATGTACGTCAGTGATATCGCCAATACGCGTATTCACATATTGGAATATGACAAAGCTTTGTTGATCCGTTCGATTAAACGTTTTGGTCAAGGTGGTCGCGCTAGCTTAAAAGGGCCAAATGGTCTTGCGTTTTTCGATGGAAAACTGTGCGTTGCAGACGAGTTTTATGAAGGTGAAGGCGGTGCTAGCCGGTTGGTGATCTTCAACGAGCAAGGAAAATGGCATAGCGAAATAGCGTCGATCTCTACAGAAGATGAAGATATTCACTTGTTATGGCCGCAAGGGCTTAGCACTGATGCTGAGGGTAATCTTTACATTGCAAATACTGGGTTTGGCAGCGTAGTTCGCTGCGATTGGAAGGGCAATGGCGTGCCTTTTGCCAGTGGCAAGCCTTACATCGACCACCTCGCTTTGGCTCGTGATGTTTCGGTGATAAAAAACAAGATCTTGATACCCGGTGGTGCGAACAACGCGATTGCCGCCTTTGAGATGGACGGGCGTCATGCAGGCGTGATCAGTGGATTCTTCTCTCCAATTCAGGTGACACAGGGCAAGGGCAAAAATGAGCTGCTGATCACCGAGCCAATACTGGCCCAACTGCAACGTCATCGTTTGGACCTTACTCAAGTGAAAGGTGGGGTCGAGGTTGGCACTGAGTTGATTGATTCGGTTGGCGACGAGAGGGATGGAGAAGGTCAGTTGCACTTTGTCACCGCGGCGACGGGTCATATCGACCCTAAATTGGCGAACTTGCCTGTCGAACAGCAAAGTTGGCTTGAAAGCTTGTGGAACAAGCAGATTCAAACTCAAGAATCTTGGTTTAAGCTGTTTCAGTCCGAACACACCCCTGCGCTGGTCAGTTTAACCTTGAACACTCAACTAGAATGGATGCAGCGCTGGCAGCAAACTTGGATGCGAATTCTTTTCAATGATTCGTTCGATGATCCAAAAGAGCTACTATGGATGGTGGATGCGGGTAACTTCCAGTTACAGGCGACCGAAACGGCTCAACACGATGCCGCTAGGCCTGCGAGTTTACCTTTACTCCCCGGTTCATTAGGGGTTGTGGCATATCGTCCCAAAACGCGTTTACCGGGCCAAATTGATGCTGATTTGCCAATGATTATTGTCGGAAACTACTTAACGGGAATCATCTCGGTGTATCAATATGACAACGCCATTGGCGAGCTAATCCCTTACACAGTGTTTGGTGGTATGGGGGATGACAAACATCAGTTTAACAAGCCGCAAGGTATCGCCGTTGATCCGGTGAGCAATGATATCGTTATCGCTGATTCTGGAAACAATCGAATTTCGCGCTGGAAAATCACCGAACTCGGCACGGCAAGTCAAGTTTCGGTTTTTGGCAAGCTAGGAGATGAAAGTGGTGAGTTTCACACGCCAACAGATGTGACGTTTGACTCTGAGGGGCATCTGTTTGTCACCGATCAAACCAACAATAGAATCGAAGTCTTTGACCAGCACAACAAGTGGATGTCTAGTTTTGGTCAAGAGGGCTACGGTAAGGCGAATAGTAATCTATTATTACCTACTAGCATTGAGTTTGATAATGGCTATCTATTTGTATCGGACTTAGTGAACAGAGCGATTAAAGTGTTTGATCTAAAAGGACAGTTTGTAGAAAGCTTCAGTGGGTTTGGCGCAAATCCCGAGACGGGACAGTTATGGATGCCGTACTTATTGCACGTCAAAAACGGGGTGATTTACTTACCAGATTGCGCACTTAATCGCATTAACATTTACCAGTATCAGTTTGAAGAGCAAGGAGAGCAGAAATGAACGATATTCTGAAAAAGGCTCGAAATAAAAGGCGCAAACATCAACAACAAGCAGAGCCGATAAGTATTCAGCAAAAAGAGTACAGCGAGCTAATTCTAGCTGAGTTTGAAGAAACGATTGAACACTGTAAAAGTGAGCAAAGCGCAGAAAGCAAGCGAGATAAGTTAGAACAGCTTAAGAGTAAGCATCAAGAGGTTAACAACCAACACTCTCTTACTGCGCCCAACGAACTTTAGGTAATGTTAAAGTGTCCTTTTTCACTAAACTGCAAGTTGGCAAGGACAATAAAAAAGGGTGCTGAAATCATCAGCACCCGATACACCTATAGGGGGGAAGGTGTAGAAGTTAAATCTTTCCCTCGCTTCCGCAAAGTCTAATTTTGTCTATAACAACCTCTTTCATCGCTGCCTTACCAGGGCTGATGTATTTGCGAGGGTCGTTGGCAGATGGGTTATCCGCAAAGTGTTGCTTCACGGCGTCAGAGAAGGCAATTTTTAGCTCAGTCGCTACGTTTACTTTGCAAACGCCAAGGTCAATACAGCGACGAACCATCTCATCGGGAACACCTGAAGCACCGTGTAAAACTAGTGGAATATCAACCACTGAACGGATTTTATCAAGGCGGTCAAAGTCCAATCTAGCTCTGCTTTGTACATGCCGTGGGCGGTACCAATGGCTACGGCCAGAGAATCGATCCCAGTTCTTCGTACAAACTCTGCTGCCGAACCCGGGTCAGTCATCAAGCATCCGCATCGTCGACAATCAGGTCATCCTCTTGGCCGCCTAGGCGACCTAGCTCAGCTTCTACGCTGGCATCGTATCGATTACTGAACTCGACAACCGAGCGAACAATGTCGATATTTTGGTCAAATGCATGGTGCGAACCGTCAATCATGACAGAGCGAATGCCGTGCTTAACCTTGTATTGAATATCAGACAACTCTTCATGGTGATCGAGATGCAATACCAAAGGCATGCTGTGTTTCTGCGCCGCTTCTTTACAGATACTGATTAGGTAATCCGTGCCAGCGTAGTCATAAGTGCCAGGTGTACCAGCAAGGATAACGGGAGAGCCCATTTCAGAAGCGGTTTCAACAATCACTTGAACCGTTTCTAAGTTGTGAACGTTGAATGCGGGAACGGCGTAGCCACCGAGCTGGGCGCGTTTAAGCATTTCGCGAGAAGAAATCAGATACATATAGCCTCCTGACGGGCTGGAGCGTCAGCGCTAAAAACAAGACGTCCGTTAACCCAAGAATTTTCAATAGAGAATTGAGTATTGATGGCAACCATAGAAGCGGATTTTCCTACTTCTAACGTACCGAATTGATGGTCAATACCCAGAGATTTAGCTGGCGTTAATGAGGCGCGAAGCCACGCCTGTTCGAAAGGTATATCAAGCCATTGATGAAGGTGCACAACGGCTTGGTTAAGAGTGAGTGTGCTGCCTGCCAAACTGCCGCAAGCAGTAGTGACAACACCGTCTTTTACTTCGACGGAGTGTTCACCTAGTTGATAGGTACCATCAGGCATACCAGCGGCACTCATGGCATCAGTTATTAGAGTAAGTCTTTCACCGCAGCAGCGGTGAGCGATATCAATAGCCGTTGGATGAACGTGGTGGCCATCGGCAATGATTTCTACAAAGCTGTCTGGGTGGCATAATCCCGCACCGACTACGCCGGGATCGCGGTGGTGAAGACCACGCATGCCGTTGTAACAGTGCACGATACCGTTAGCTCCGGCTTTTAGAGCGGCGTCGACTTGATCAAAGCTGGCGTCACTGTGGCCAATCATTACTTTGACCCCTTGCTCATTGAGGTATTCAATCGCTTGAATTGCACCGACTTTCTCTGCGGCAAGCGCGACGGTGATAAGTTGGTTATCGCTGTAGGAGATCCAGTTTTCTAATTCATCGAGAGAGAGCTCTCTAAACCACTCAGTAGGGTGGGCGCCCTTGTGACGCGCAGTGAAGTAGGGGCCTTCTAAATAGGCGCCAAGGAGTTCGGCTCCCTCTAACCCCGCGGCTTTGCTTTTTGCGACCTGTTTTAATGCATTGCGAATACGCGCAACGGGGGCGGTAACTGTAGTGGCCACAAACGCCGTTACCCCTTGCTGAGCAAAAAACAGAGACATGGTATTGAGCTGTCGTGGCTGGCATCCATTACGTCACAGCCCATTGCGCCGTGCACATGAGTGTCGATAAGACCCGGCATTAAAGACTGGTTCGGCAAATCGACACAGGAAGGATGACGTTCCGGGTCATATTGCTCAATCGCGACAATTTTTCCCGACTCATCAACGGATACAACTCCGTCTTCTAACCAAGTTTTACAGTGTAAAACTTTGGCCGCGTGATAGTGGGTAAGGTTAGATACCATCTTCTTCTACCGCTTGTTTTGGTTCGGCGTTATTGTTCATTTCGTCAAACAGCGAGGTAATGCCTCTATGTCCGCATTCAACTGCCTGTTGTCGGAATAGGGTCAGTGTTAGTTCGTCTCTTTCCAACAGCATTTCGGCTGCCATTTGCATATTGGTGCCTGTTACCACCTCAATATCTTGTCGCTCTTGGCTTAGTAGTGAAGCGGTTCTAAATGGCGTGCCACCAAGTAAGTCGGTCAGAAAAACAATGCCTTCTCCGCTATCTAGCTCTGAGATAGCGTTTCTCATTGCTTCTTCTAACTGAGGCGTGGTCATATCGACGGGGAAGTCAATCGCCTTGAACTGAGGCTGCTCGCCAATCACCTGAACGATGGCGGCTTCTAGACCCGAAGCAAAGGCACCATGACCTGAAAGTACAACTGCAATCATTTTCTTTTCCTTAATGAGGGCCATCCATTGGATGGCCCGAGAGCGTTAACTTGTTTATAGGAAGCCCATAAAGCGGCCAACAACACCTAACGTCACGGTAATACCGATCAGTTTGAGTGGACTCCAACCACGCTTGACCAGTGCGAACATGCACAAGGTGTAAACCAGTGGAAGGAAAGCAGGCATTAACTTGTCGATTACGTCGGCTTGCAGTTTTACTACTGCGTCACCGGCGGTGATTTCTGCTGTTGTTGATAGACGTACATAGGTCGCAACTAGCGCACCGATGACGGTCATACCAACCATTGATGCGGCATGCCCCACCTTCTTGGTATTGGCTTTTATCACTGGTATGGCAGCCACACCCATGCGATAGGCGTAATGCGCCAATCCGAAGCGAAGACCAAAGTGCACCACGTTAAAGAGAACGATAAAGAACACCGCACCCATGATGGAGCCTTGAAGCGCAAGGTCGGCACCGATACCGCCACAGATTGGCAACAGAGTTAACCAGAACATAGCGTCCCCGATACCACCCATAGGCGCACCGACCGCGATTTTGGTATTTTGAATACTGCTGACGTTCTGCTTAGAACGCTCCATCGCCAAGATGATGCCCATAACGAAAGTCACTAGGAATGGGTGTGTGTTGAAGAAACCCATATGACCTTGCATCGCTTTTGACAGGTCCGCTTTATTGGTGTGAATCTTCTTCAAAGCGGGCAGTAGACCGTAAAGCCAGCCTGAGGCTTGCATACGTTCAAAGTTGAACGATGCTTGCAGTAGCAGTGAACGCCAAGCCATGCGGTTGATATCTGCTTTAGTCAGTTCTACACCGACCTCTTTGTTCTCATACTCGTCTGCTGGAACTCCTGGCGCAGGTTGCACGGCCGGATCCGTTGCGCGTACATCAATTTCGTTACTTACATTAGATTCCATCTTCGTAGTCCTCTGCTGGAGCGGTTACAGGTGCGGGTTCGGTTTTACGCATAAAGTCAATGATTGCCATGGCCGTTGCGGCAGCAGCGATGGCGAGGATAGGAAGTTCAATCCACGCAGCGGCCACGAAGCCAAGAATGAAGTAAGGGATGTAGGCATTTTTCATCATGATCTTCATCAGTACTGCGAAGCCAATCGCAGGCATGATTCCACCAGCAACACCAAGCCCATCAATCAGATCTTTTGGTAAGGTTTCTACGATTTTGCCTGCGTGCTCGGCACCAAGGTAAATTGGAAGGAATGCACACAAGAAGTAGAAGGTGCCAAGTACTGCCAAGGCCATGTAGTTGATCTTTTCAATGCCGTTGGTATCGGCAGATTGCGCGTACTCGTCACACTTAGACATGACTGCTGACATCGCCGAGAAGAGTAGCGTGATGCCCATTTGTACTGCGACGGCGAACGGAACGGCGACACCGACGGCAACGTTAGGTTCTACTTTTGTTGTGATAGCAAACGCAGTACCCACGATGGTGCCTATGATTACGTTTGGTGGCTGTGCTCCTGCCAATGGGGCTAGACCCATCCAGATGAGTTCTAAAGTACCGCCAACCAGAATACCGGTTTGCAGATCACCTAGGATTAGACCCACTAACGGTCCCAAAACCACTGGTCGGTGGAAGTGAGTCAAACCGTTAAAGAGGTCAAGACCAGCGACAAAGGCTAGGATGCCTAGCATCAATGCCTGTAATAGTCCTATTTCCATAGCTGTTGTCCTTTTGTGTTAAATGAGGGAATAGAGGTTAGTTGCGCTTTCAGTAGGTACCCCTTGAATCGAGCAGGAGACACCTAGCGCTTTTAGTTTTTCAAATTCCGAAACGTCGTCAGAATCAACTGATACCGTTTTGGAAATTTGGTTTTTGCCTTCGGCGTAGTGCATGTTGCCGACATTGATATTGGCGATGGGAACGCCGCCCTCTACCAACTGGCGAAAATCTTTTGGAGTTTTGCAAACCAACAGGATGCGTTGGCGATCTGCGGCTTTGTGTATGGTGTCGATAGCCTTTTGCACACTCCAGAAACGGATGGCGATACCATCGGCGAGCACCATTTCCATCAAGTTTTGTTGAATGGTGTCTTCGGCCACCTCTCGTTGACGACGACAATGATGTTGGCATCGGCAAAGCCTACCCACTGAACTCCGACTTGGCCGTGAACCAAGCGCTCATCAATTCGACTTAAAACAATATTTGGCATAGGGTTGTCCTTATTAAAATAGTTTTTGTTTCACGTTGTTTTTATTGATATGGGTAGATGGTTACGCCTTGTACCACCCGGTTTACCTCGCCTGTCGGACAAGGGTTATCTGGTCCTAGGCCCAAGTTGAGCGACTTTTCAAACGCCAACATTTGGCAAAATACGATGTAGGGGAAGCAGAGCCATGCGTCATCTAGGTCGGTATGTCCAAGTTCAAACATCAACTCTGTATTGACGGGCTGTTGGCCCAATACCACGTGCAGCAAGGCTTGTTGATCCCCTTTAATCTCGTTAAATAGGTCCAAATCGTACTGCTGGGTATACTCATCACCAGAGAGCATCTGAATAACCAAGGCGCGCTCGTTGATAGTGAACTTAGGGCCGTGTCTAAAACCGAGAGTCGAATCGAAACAGGTCATCACTTGACCAGCGCTTAGCTCTAGAGATTTGAGCGAAGCTTCGCGGGCTAATCCGGCGAATCCACCGCTGCCAAGTACGATTAATCGGTCGTATTGGCCTTTGGCTATCGCTTTAACAGTGAGCTGCCACTGGTTGATTTTCTCTTGGCATAGGCGTGCGACTGTCTCAATTGGATCGTTCCAACTGCTTGGCATGGATTCACCAAAAATCGCTAATGTGGCCATCAACATGCAGCTAAAACTGGATGTCATGGCAAAACTCTTGTCGTTTGAACCATTTGGCATCAAAACGCAGTATGCGTTGTCTGCACCTAGTGCACGCTGAGATAAAGCGCCGTCTTGGTTACAGGTCAAAAACAGGTGATAGCTTTTGTCGACGATTTGGTCGACCAGCTCTACGGCTGCCACGCTTTCTGGGCTGTTACCTGAGCGGGCAAAAGAAACCAGCAAAGTGGGACGATTGGCATCCAAATACTGCTCTGGGTTAGAGACGATATCTGTGGTTGGGATCGACTCGACTCGGTGTTTCAGGCTTTTCTGAATAAAAGGTGCAGCGGCATCACCGACAAATGCAGAGGTTCCCGCACCAGTTAGAATAATGCGCAGATCACTCTGTTCGGTGAGAGGAGAAAGAAACTGGCTCAATTGGGAAAAGTGTTGCTGTAAACTCTCACTGAGCTCCAACCAAAGCTTTGGCTGTTGGGTGATCTCTCTAGCGGTATGGATGGCATTGTGTTCCTCCAACCACTGTGAGTGATAACTTAAGTAACTGGTCATCAGATGGTCTCCTTACTAACCGCTGAGTTGTAGAAACAGGCTTGGGCGTACATTTCCATCACTTCCATGACCTTATGGATGACGATGTCAGCGGGTGTGTTTTTAATTTGGTTTTGGGTTATGGCCTTAACTTGGTTAGGTAGATATTGACTTAACAAAGTGGTCGGCAGTGGTTGCTGGACAAGGTTGTCAAAAAGCGCGTGTTGAGCTTTTTGCACTGACGCATGAGTCCAGTAGTAACGAATTCGGTCACTCAAGCTGTAAGAGCAGTCAAGGTATTGCTGGTGGCCGTGACTGTGGTAGTGAGAGTGCCAGTAATCGGGCTCTTCACGCATGACGCGTTCAATGGTGTCGCGCAGGTGAGCCGACTGAACTGGTCCCAGCCACTCTTTTTCCGCTTGGTCTAAAGCGAATAGGGCTTCTCGCAAAGCAAACGTGAGTGCAGGTCCCACTTTGAGAATGGCAAAGTGATCTTGGACCAAAGAGTGGTACGCTGCTGGATTTTGGTAATCTGTCGAGTGCGCTTCGTAAACCAGATGGGGTTGGCTTTCGACCATTTTGGCTAGAGATTTGGCCTCTTTGTGGTCGTAGTGGTGAACCGTGTGGTGATCAAACTCAACACCGGGCTGTACTACTAGGCCAATTACTCGTTGCCAAACGTTGGCGAGACCGAGGTTGCTAAATGCCAGATGGTGAGCATTTAACGTTTCTTGTGCTTGTTGTGGCGTGGTGACTTGTAAGCTTCTTCTTCAAGAGATTCAAGGGCGCCACCCGGCGTTGGTACTTCTGTACCGACAACATAGACAGGCGCTTCACCTCCTCTGATCTTCCACGCTTTTTCTGCGACCTCACACAATCGAGCAGCGCGCTCTGCCATTAGGGTTTCTGAAAGCGGCAGAGTATCGTCTGAGCAAGGCATTGAACAGTCTAGGTGTATTTTGCTAAATCCTGCTAACACATAGTCGTTGATCAACTGGTCGGAAAGGGCCATGGCCTCTTCTGCGGTTTTGCTTTGCCAGCAGTTTGGTCCTAGGTGGTCGCCACCAAGGACGACTTTGCTGCGTTCAAAGTTGAGTTCGTCAGCGAGTGAGAATACGCAATCGGCAAAGTTGGCGGGTGTCATACCCGTATAGCCGCCAAATTGGTTTACTTGGTTTGACGTGGCTTCAATTAACACAAGCTGATCGTCTTTTTGGGCTTGTAGTATTGCGGCTTTCAAAACAAGTGGATGGGCAGAGCAAACGGAGTAAATTCCGATCGGAGCGCCTTGTTTATGTTTCTGTATCAATGAGATTAAGCTATTCATTGTGGCTTCCTAGTTTACGGTTTGGTCGGCGATGATGACGGTCACGCCGAGTTCAAGCAGAGCTTGATGTAAATCGGTAGGTATATGTTGATCGGTAACCAGAACGTCGATTTGAGCCGCAGCTCTTATGGTGCAAAAACTCTTGCGGCCAAATTTGCTTGAATCGGTAACCGCAATGACTTGACGAGAAACGTCACACATAGTGCGATTGATCTGTGCCTCGTTGCTGTCTGGTGTGGTCACTCCGGCTTCAAGGTCAAATCCATCTACACCTAAAAACAGCTTGTCGAACAGGTAAGAGCGGATCTGGTGTTCACCGTGGTGACCCGTCAACGAGCACGAAGCTCGACGCAGTTCACCGCCGACAACGTGGAGATCGACATTTTCATAACTGCTAAGTTGATAAGCCGTGTTAAGGGCATTGGTCATCACCGTGAGTTTTTGCTTATCAGCTAAAAATTGCGGCATCAACGCAATGGTTGAGCCCGAGTCGAGCATGATGGCTTCACCATCTTTAACCAGCTTTGAAGCGGCGAGTGCCAAAGACTGCTTTAAACTGCGGTTGAGCTGATCTTTTCGGTGTAAGGGCTGGTCGAACGCAAAATTGGGGTTAAGGGTTGCGCCACCGTAACAGCGAAATACACAGCCTTCTTTTTCCAATACGTTTAAATCGTGGCGAATGGTGACCGCTGAGACGTTAAAACGGCTTACAAACTCATCAACTTTACCCGCCCCATGCTGGCGGATGTGATTCATTATTTGCTGTCTTCGTTGGGCACTTGTCATACCTACCTCTAAATCTTTCACTTGGTTTCACTCTGAAGTGAAATTTGTTTCGATTTCTTTTGTTTGTATTAGAGCAGTGAAAGAGAAAGAAAAGTGAAAGCCAGATCACAAGGGGTGAGCTTTCGTTTTGGTGCTAAAAACCTTTCGTTTCATGCAAAGTGAAAGACTTTGCTTTCGATATGAGCCTAGTAGCGTTTTAGGTGGTGGGGCTTTTGTGGAAATTCACAAGCGAAAAAGCGAAAGGGTGGGTAAAAAACGTGCTGGAATGGGGGTTTCGAATTGGCGAATGACGGGGATCACAAAATGATAATTATGGGAATTTTCTAAGGGAAAAACTAAAGGTTTTTGTCGACGATATGGACGTCGATACCATGTGCAGTGAGTTGCTCAACGTACTGGTCGGAGATACCGCTATCGGTGATCAAAATATCCACTTCACTTAAACTGGCGATCAGGCAAAAGCTCTGTCTATCAAACTTGGATGAATCGGTGACGGCGATAACGGTCTGGGCCACGTCGACCATTTTTCGGTTGATATCTGCTTCACCGCGATGGGGGGTCGTGATACCTGTCTTGATATCAAAACCATCAACGCCAAGAAAGAGCTTGTTAAAACGGTAGTGGGTAAGCATCTCTTCCCCGCCCGCGCCGTGAAGGGAATAGGAGTTTTTCCGCAGTGTTCCACCGCATACCATGACCTCAATATCCGACTGGTTTGCCAGTTGATAGGCGATGTTTATGCCATTGGTCATCACCACTAAATGTTGACGGTTTTTTAGGTGCAGGGCGACTTGTTCCGTTGTCGAACCGGAATCGAGAATGATGGTATCCCCTTCGTCGACTAAAGAAGCGGCGTATTCACCTATCGCTGATTTAAGTGAGCGATTTAGCTGTTTTTTATCTTGTAGAGGCTGGTCAAAAGCGAACTGATTGTTTAAAACGGCACCGCCATAACAGCGAGTAATACAACCTTGTTTCTCTAAGACATTGAGATCGGTGCGAATGGTGACTTCGGATACGTCAAATTGCTGCGCAAACTCATTCACCTCACCTTTTTGGTGAGTCTGAATATGTTGCAAGATGGCTTCTCTACGCTGCGCAGTTGTTGTCATAACACTCGATGGAATAGTTTAAAGGCTCGATAAGAATAACCAGAATCACATTCAGATCAAATGGTTATTTTTTTAATCGGCATGTCTTAATCTATTCACGGTGAAAGCTAACCCTCCTTAACTCGGAGTCCACGCGTTGCGAATATCCGGCCAGCCCCAGTTGGTTAGTTCGACATCCTTGATAATGCCGTGAAAACGCAGAGTTTGCTTGTGTGAAAAGAAAGGGACTAACCAGTCTCGGCTGACGAGTATCCAGAATATAGGCTCAATACCAGCTATGTAGTCTTTCAATTCCGTATTAGCGCGCACTTCTCTCAAAGAACTGAGCATCCAGTCACTCATACTCGGGCTTAAACAGCTTGAATGATTGGGCTGTGAAACAAGCTGCTAAACGCCGAAGAATGAAAGTTATCATCAAGGTTAATGTTGGTAATAAGCATGTCTTCTTCAAGTGAGTTTAAGCGTGTCTGTTCGGTTAGCTCTCTATATGAGTAAGTGTTTACTATTACTTCAATACCAATCTTACTAAGGATGCTTTTGACTGCTTGTGCGATATTAAACAAGGTTGAATAGTCGTAAATCGCAATGGAAAGCGTCTTTGGCAATTTGACCTGCTCACCCTCCGGTCGCTTGACATAGGTCCAAAAGGGCAATAGGTGGCCGGATACTTCGTGTCCCCATTGCTTCTCTAAAGCTTGGATCTCTTCGAGAACCGTCTTGCTGTCCACCAAGTCTGCTAAGTACTTTCGCTGTGCGTCTGACAAGGATGACTTTGAAAAATGATTAAACAACATAAACAGGCAGCCATCTTCCACACGAGTCTGCTTTACGTCGCTGGCTTTGTGGTCGCTACAGTGTTGAGTGAGGTAATAATTGCACTCTTTGCTTTCTACTGATGCTTGTTGAGAAGCTTTAATACCTTGATGTGCATCACCGGATTCATCTAAGTGCCAAATTGTGACGACGTCGGTCAATGCTCTAGTCGCGTAATAACGTTCGAATGCTTGCAATCGAAGACGTCTATCTGAATGCTCAACGACTTCAAAACAGCCAGAACCGACGACATTTTTTCCAACGCCGTGAATCGCTTGATTTGGTGGTTGAATAGAGAATTTGATCCCAGAAAGTAACCCGCCAAAACCTAGATCAGGCTCCTTTAAATCAAACACGATCTGTCCGGGAACGGGAGAATAGACTCGCTCTAGGTGGCCAAGCTCTGCTTGATAATTGGTTAAAGTGGCCAAATGCTCAAAGAGTGTAACTATGCTATTGGCATCGATAGACTCACCGTCGTGGAAGGTGAGTCCTGGGCGAAGATAAAAGCACCATTGATATTTTTCTTCGTCGTAGTGCCAGTGGTGAGCAAGTTGCGGTTCCAACTCCCCCTTTCTATTACTTCCGACTAAGCAGCAATAGACTTGTCTAATTAAATAACGTTCGCTGGAACGGTGAGACTCATGCGGTAACAGGGCTTCAAAAGCCCTCTTGTAAGTCAGCTGAATATGCATACGACCTTCGCGGTATGTGGCACCAGATGTTCTTTGTAACAACCGCCCAAATGCACTCTGATCGTGATTTAAAATCGAGAGTGCTTTTTCATATTTCCCCGCGCGTATTCTCTCGGTAGCAAGGGCTTCCATTAGAGATTGTGGCTCTTGATGTAGCAGTAACGTTGAACGTTGATTGCGCCCCGGTTTTGGCTGCCAATCTAACCAGTGGAGTTCTTGCATTTGGTGCATCAAATTACGCGCATGCCTAGGGCTGGTGTACATAGATTCCGCTACGTCTGTAAGAGTCGTAAGCAAAGGCTTACCCACACCGAGTGGTGTAAGGCGTTGGTAATAGCGCAGTAAATTTAAGTCGGTCACATCAACTCCAGGTGAAGAGAGCAGCGGTCGGTATTAAGGCCGGAAGTCGCTTTGGAACCACCATTTTACCTTGTTTAGGGATTTGAAAATAAGAACAGCATCAAGTTGTTTGTTCCCCTTTTAAGGCATTTATTGCTGTAGGACATTGAAAACGACAATCTATCACAATTAACCGGAAGGATTTAGATACAAGTTGGCAGTGTTTGTTTTTCCTATTATCGGTCATACTGACGTTTCATTGGTTAGATTGGTGTTTAACCTTTTTAGCAAAGTAGTCTTCGCACTTTTATGCTCTATGACACCTCCAGTCTACGGCGGATTCTACTTTGCTCGTTTTCATTTTATTTCTCTGATACTTGATAGCTTTCGCTGATCTCTGCTTTCGCGCTATGATAATTGCGTAATAGATTGAGTTTGGGTGCAAAAAGAAAAGCGATGATCACTTGGAAACAAGCGTTACCGGATTTTGAATGGTTGATACATCAAGTTTGGTATTTGCAAGTAGAAGAAGGGGACGACTTACCAGCTTTGCCCAAGCTTATCCCGAACCCCAGAGCACACATTCTTTTAACTCCCGCTGCGCAAAAGTACTGCTACCAAAGTGATACCGACACCTTTTCAGGATTTGGGAGCCATTTACTGACCGCGAGTGATCAAATACTGACCTTACACGAGCAGTTTCCCCTTCAACGCTTTGGAATCACTTTGCAACCCGAAGGCCTGTATCACTTGTTTGGCGATACACATCTAGCGATCAATCAATGCCAGCAACCGGATTGGTTGGTAACGACATTTAACCCTTTTTTTCAATCCATCAAATGGAATGAGATCACCGCGGAAAAAGTTAAGACCCAGTTGTATGAGTTTCTGCAACAACAAGGCTTTGAACCTAAGCGGGACAAAGCCAGTCAACTGACCCGCTCGGTGATTTCTGTTATCGATGGCAATCGAGTTTCCGTGGCTATTGATTGTCTTGCAAAGCGATGTTGTGTTACCCGCAGAACTTTGGAACGTTCATTTAAACAGGTCACCGGATTATCGCTTAAGCAGTATCAAACTATGATGACGTTAGAAAAGATGGTGCTAGCCATTTACGAGCGTGGGCAAGTGACGGATTGGGCAGCGTTTGCACAAGAATTTGGTTTTAGCGATCAACCTCATTTGATTAGACATTTAAAAAGGCAGTTGGGTGCAACGCCAAGTGGTTACTTGTCTAACCGAGATTTGACCTTAGATATATACGGAGATTTTGAATAGGTCGCCAGTTTTTGTCGCAAATGTTCAATTCTAGTCAGCGCAAAATCTTTAACATCCCCTGCCTAGTAAGAGGAAACCGTATGTCTTTTTCAAAGCTTAAGCAGGGGTTTAGCATCCCATTTAATACAAACTGTACCATTCGTTTAATTCAGCACTCTGATTTAGAAGACGTCATTGAGGTGCTCGATGATCATCGAGTTAATCAGTATCTCTATTTTGCACCTGCGGATAGGTCTCTCTATACAGGGTACTTTACACCCATTATTGAAAATACCAGACAAGCTATTGCAAATGGCCAGTGGCCTGATAATCCGACGTTTGTCATTCGAGATAAAAACGGTCAATACATGGGAATGACTGCTGTCACCCGTGTGATGTTTTTAAACGGAAACTTTGAAGTAGGCTATCAATTGCCGTTTCACGCGTGGGGACAAGGAATTGCAACTTGCGCTTGTCAACTGATGACAAAGCTGGGCTTTGAAGAGCTCAAGGCTCATAAAATTGGTGCGGATTGCTACGGTAGTAATCTTGGTTCCTACAAAACGTTAGAAAAATGCGGCTACGCAAAAGAGGGGCAGCAGAGAAACTATTATCTGACAGATCAAGGTTTCGACGATAAGTTGATTTATGGACTCAGCAAACAGCGCTATTTTGACAGTGTATAGCTCAACCTAAGTAGCACGGGACTTTTATGGCGTTTTGCTTACAAATTCAAACGGTTTGATTCTATTAGTTTCATATCTTGATGTGCTATTTTATTACATGTTTTTATTTGCCTATTCAATGGTATAGCAATAGCTTAAGGTTTAGCAGAAGAGGAACATGAGCGAAGCAAAGCTTCTTCACTCGATGACTCTTCGACTAACCGAATCTCAGCCTCAATAGGAGCAGTCACTGCCGCTCTTATTTGGGTGTTGTTTTATCCAAAACTGAATAAGAAGAAATCGTGAAATACAAAGTTATCAAAGCCTATACCGACGCACCAGAGGTGCCGATTCAAATCTCAGTAGGTGAGAAATTACAGTTCGTTAAAGACTCCGAGTCTGATGGCCCTTGGGCTAATTGGATTTATTGTAAGGGCGTTGATAAAGAAGGGTGGGTGCCAAAACAAATTTTACAGTTTGGAGAATCTGAGCTTACCGTCACCCAAGACTACATCGCTACAGAACACAGCCTAACGGAAGGTGAAGTGCTTGTTAAAAAACGCGAGTTAAACGGTTGGATTTGGGCGGAAAAGGAAACAGAGTTGGGCCAGTTCGCGTGGGCTCCCCTCAACCACCTTATCCAGCTCGATTAAGAGGAAATGATGAAGCAGATACTTGTTTTTACTCTTATTGCCAATGCAGTATCTGCTTTATTGGTTGTTTCAGTTAACCATTTTACTGATTTTCTGGGCCTAAAAACTTTAGCCGATTACGCCTTTTTTGTTGTGATTTTGCTATGGGGCACGGCCGCATTGTTCTGGATGTATCCCCCTCAAGGTGGATTCGCTTCCTCAGATGATCGGGCTGAGAGTGTCGCCGATTCAATGGTGGATAGAAGTGAGTCTAATGCCATTGATGAATCACGTTACTCAGACAATACTCTTTTTTGCCTCAAAATGGCCTTGTCTGGTACCCCTGCTTTTCTGCTTTGCTTTTTAAGTTATTGGCTTTAATCCTTCTCTCTGTTAACTAACAAACTCACTGATAGCCTTTTTGCTTTATGTCGTGCTAGGCAAAGACAATTTATTTCGGGTTAGCTAAAATTATTAGCAGACTAATAATAGGAAGTTGGCTATGGAGAAAGTGATCGAGTTGAGTCGCTGGCACAAAGAGCATGTGAGATCCGAAGAAGAATTAATAGCTCTCTTTGGTGAAGTTAGCCAGTATTACAATGCCGAACCTTACCCCACGTATGATCAAAGAGTTGCCCGAATCACTCGACTCAAGCAAGCCCTTCTCGAACATCAAAAGGCGCTGGTACAAGCCATGTCGGAAGATTATGGTCAACGGAGCGAATTCGACAGCCGAATTTGTGACGTTTTGCCTTCGGTAGAGCATATTAATTACACACTGAAAAACCTTAAATCTTGGATGAAGAAAAGTAAGCGCAACAGCGGATTGTTACTCTTCCCTTCCAAGGTACAAGTGCTGTATCAGCCCGTCGGAGTAGTTGGTGTTATCGTCCCTTGGAACTTCCCAGTGTTTCTGAGTATAGCTCCGATAGTCACTGCGTTAGCGGCAGGTAATCGCGTTATGGTTAAGCTCAGTGAATTTACTCATCAAACTAACCAAGTTCTGAGTCGGATATTTTCCAGCGTGGAAGGCCACGTCTTTGCCATCGAAGGTGAGACAGATATTGCTAACTATTTTGCGCATTTGCCATTTAATCATCTCTTGTTTACTGGTTCGACAAAGGTTGGGCGACTGGTTGCACAGGCGGCTGCAAAAAATCTCACTCCAGTGACACTAGAGCTTGGCGGAAAGTCACCAGTCATAGTGGGTGATGATATGCCAATTGAAAACGCAGTAGAGCAAATTCTTCTGGGCAAAACCATCAACGCGGGGCAAGTCTGTGTAGCACCTGATTATGTGTTGTTGCCAAAAGGAAAAGAACGACGCTTTGTACGTGAGTATCTCAAGCGATATCAAGAGATTAATCAAACTGAGCCTAGCACAACCATTATCACCGAAGACCATTTTTTAAGGCTTTATGCTTGGTACAAGATGCGAAGAGCTTAGGTGCTTCTATACACACCCTAGATCGCAAACCAGATACGGGTCGCGTGATGGAACCTCATTTAATCACTGGTGTTACCGAAAATATGCTGGTGGCTCAAGAAGAAATTTTTGGCCCAATATTGCCCATTTTGCAGTATAGACACATTAATGAGGCGATTGCGTATGTGAAGCAAAAACCGCGCCCCTTAGCGCTCTATCTGTTGTCTGAAAACGAAGAAGAGATTGAACAGGTCAGCCAGCAAACCCACAGTGGCGGACTGGCTATCAATGATACCATTCTTCAGGTTGCTGCCCACGATGCTCCCTTTGGTGGCATAGGTGAGTCAGGAATAGGAAATTATCACGGATATGAAGGTTTTCAGCGCTTTTCTCATGCTAAAACCACGTTATCAACACCTATTTGGTGGCCTCGGACAAAGTTGGCTTTAAAACAGAAAAAATTAGTGGATAAAGTGCTTAAGTGGTTATTTGTACGATAGAAGTAACTATACCTGCTTTATTTTTCTAAGCGAAACCCCTACCATATGGGCTCCTTGCGATAGTGCAGGGCAAACAGTCGTTTTTCAAACTCATTTGATGAGAGAAGCTCATCAATCGAAAGTTTTGATTAACTAGTAGTAAATTCTCAGGGCGGGGCGAAATTCCCCACCGGCGGTAAACCCTTAGGGTGAGCCCGCGAGCGCTCGATTTTCGAGGTCAGCAGATCTGGTGAGAAACCAGAGCCGACGGTTATAGTCCGGATGAAAGAGAATAAAACACGAGTTCTAAGCAAAAAGAGCTCGTGCGTTTAGTGTTGGATTTTATCCCTCTTACCAAAGCCCTGATTCTGGTCATTTTTTGGAGTAAACCATGAATCAGCTATCTTTACTTGCCGAATTCGGCGACCCTATTCAACGTGTAGAAAATGCCATTGCCGCGCTTAAGCAAGGCCATGGAGTTTTGCTTTTAGATGATGAAGATCGTGAAAACGAAGGTGATATCATCTATTCCGCCGAACATCTTACCTCTGCGCAAATGGCACTGATGATCCGCGAGTGCAGCGGTATTGTTTGTCTATGCCTTACCGATGAGCAAGCGACGCGTCTCGATTTACCGCCTATGGTTGTCGACAACAACAGTAAAAACCAAACGGCGTTTACCGTTACCATAGAAGCGAAAGAAGGTGTGACGACCGGCGTATCCGCCCAAGATAGAGTAACTACCATTAAAACCGCGATAAACCCTAACGCTAAGCCTTGCGATTTGGCGAGACCGGGACATGTTTTTCCGCTCCGTGCTCGCAAGGGAGGGGTAATGGCTCGTCGTGGTCATACGGAAGGCACGGTAGACTTGATGCAGATGGCAGGGTTATCACCCGCAGGCGTATTGTGTGAAGTGACCAACCCCGATGGAACCATGGCAAAAACCCCAGAGATCGTCGCCTTTGGCAAACTGCACGGCATGCCAGTTCTGACTATTGAAGACATGGTTCTCTACCGCCAAAAGATGGACCTGAAATTAGCTTAAGGTTCACTGTTTGTTGTTTTGTAAAGGCAGCTTCGACTGCCTTTATTGTTTTGCGCCGATTTCAATCACGGTTGCTTTACATTGTAAATTTTACTTTCTGCAATCTTTCATCCTAAGCAACTTGTTGAAATGGCATTCTTGACATATACGTTATTAGATAAAAATAACAATGTCAGGACGGCTAAGATGGATTCTACAGAAACCTCGCAAGAAACCCCGGTCTTAACAAGCGAAAGTTCACCACCGAGCAATCGAATGGAAGAGCCTTTGACTCAAGTTAAATATGGTGAAGACGCGTTTTGTCATGTGGTGCCTTTAAGTGAAGCTGCTTTTCAGGTGGCTACCCCAACGGGCAAAGCGCTTAAATGCCGCTCTAAATACGTCGGTATTCACTCTAAAAACCTGCTGCTTTTCGAAATGCCAGATGTATCGCCAAAAGATGTGGCTATCTTTTTTCAACGGGGCTATGTGATCACCGCGTGTGTTATTTCTTCTATTGGTGGCGGGGAGCGTATTTACTTTAAGAGTAAAATTGAATACGTCGTTCAAGCTGGCGACAACAGCATTTTTTTGGTGACACTACCTTCTGCCACTCAAACGGCAGGTGGGTTGAGAGCAGAAGCGCGTTTGCAAATTTCACTAGATGGGGTGCTTGACCCCAATGGTCGAAAACAGATTTGCAAAATAAAGGATATTTCAAGACAAGGGTGCCTACTGCAAATTGAAAGGGATATCTGTCACTTAAAAGTGAATGACGCAGTTGAGATTACGGTTTTTGATACGGATGACCACTCTACTAGCAGTACGTTGACGGGACAGGTAAAAAACAAAAAATCATCGGCTCAGTATTGTAAACTCGGGATTTTGTTTGAAGAAGAGTCACTCGACAGTTCCAGCGCTTTGGTTGAACGCCTTCACTTTTGTCGAGTCACTCAGCAGTTTTCTTTGTAGTCCGGTCAGAACTTCTGCACCTCATTTCTTTGCGGGGATCTCGTCGGCGCTAAGGTAACCGTCGTTATTACTATCTAGACGACCAAAATGGTTTGCCAGTGGACCTTTTGCTTCGCTTCGAGAGATTTTACCATCGCCATTTTTATCCATCTTAGCTGGAAACATGCCACTTTTTCGATTTAGGCTTTTTGCGCTTGAAGAAGACGATGTTCTATTTGAGCTAGCGCTGTTAATAAAAGTCTGACTGGCTCTTTCGACATGTACTGGTTTAGCGACTTTAGTGATGTCTCCTCCGGTAACACAGCGAACCATGTTCTCGACTCTTACTGCATCGCCCTGTGGGCCATGTCCATCTGGATAGGGATTGCTGTTCCCCGATTTGGGGTCACTGCGCTGAGCGCCAGCTCCGTGTACATCGATCCATTGGCCGTTCATTTTCCCCATTGAACGTCCAAACGCGATGTAAGCAGCATTAGCACCATTGCGCATATTTCGATGTGTTGTACTGCTCCAATAATTTGCGTAGTCCGTCTCACCTGCTTCGTTGGTGATTGCCGTTATATGGAAAAGTGGATCAATAGCCGCTGAAAAGGAGGTTTCGGGTGAACGGGTGTAATCTACAATGGAGTGCAGTTCTTTTATATCGGGCAATCGCCAATCTGAATGACCAGCCAGTTCTAAATTTTCACAATATTTAAGTGCCTGTGGCCATTTCATACTGCTTTGGCTATCAGAACGTTGCCAAGTAAGACCCGTCGAGTTGTCTGTGATTGTACTCTCATCTGTATTGACGAACTGATTGCTGCCGTAGGCAGGGTTATCTCTGACTAGCAATACGTAGAAGGTCTTTCCGCTTCCTCCTCGGCCGCGCATTCCATACCCTTTGATTCGACCATCAATAAAGTTAACCCCAAAAACGGTGTCATCGCGAATCATGGTTTTAGAAACGTATTTAGTTGAAGAGACAAACTGACTGTCGATCAAACGCTCTCCTGCTTGCGTATCACCAGAATTGATCGAAAATACGGTCTGGTCTAGGAAGGGAACGAGGTCAATGTTTCCACTTTGCCTAATTCCGCTAGGATCTTGACCATCAAACAATATGAGGGAGTAAAGTTCTTTAATATTTGGTAATCGCCAGTCATTGTACCCAGAGAGCGACAAGGCGTTAGCGTAGGTTATCGCCTCTTGATAAGTCATTTTATCCGTGGCGTTGATTTTGCCATCACCGTTGGTGTCAGTGGTTTGAGTCCACATTAAACCCGTAACTGTGTCGGTAACCGTGCCGTCATCGTTTACGTGATAGCTTGGCTGATTCCCTTGGTACTGGGCATCCTGACCCGTAAAAGTCGAGTGACTAGGACAAGAGGAAAGCACGCGCTTTTCGTCAAAACACTGAGTCTGAGAAGTATCAACGATCGGATAGCTGATATCGGCGAAAGCGTGAAAGCTGAGAAAGGCGAGCAAAGGTAGGGTATTTACAGTTTTCATAAACATTCCATGTATGTAAGCGATGTAAATATTCTAGAAACAAATAAGTAAAGCAGTGCTAAAGCGCGGTAAAGAAACGTAAAGTTAGCGTCTCTTAAACCGACGACGAAACTCGCTAGGGGTGAGTCCCATCAGTTTTACAAATACTTTGCGACATGCACTGGCATCTTCGTAACCCGCGTTTAACGCAATGAACTCAAAACTGTCGTTAGAGGCTTCAAGCCTGTCGCACATATGCTGTACCCTAACTTTTTGAATATATTGCACTGGCGTTATCCCCGTCGCTTTGACAAAACGACGTTGAAAAGTTCGTATGGTTAAGTTCACTTTAGCTGCGAGGTCACCTATCGGTAAAGGATGCCGGATTTGATTGCTAATATATTGCTGAACTTCGATGATTCGCTTATCTCCATGCAAATAGCTTGGAGTGAACTGTTGATAGTAGGTTTGCCGTCTTGGTGCCGTATCTATAACGAGTGTCTTGCCAAGATCTCTTGCTACTCTTTCATCGCTAAACCGACTGACTAAGGCCAGCGCCAAATCTAACCAAGACATCATTCCGCCAGCACTGATTACATCCGAATGGTCGATAAGAATGGCATCAGGTTCCAAGGTTAGTTGAGGGTAGTTGTGTTTAAAGGATTCAACTAACCCCCAGTGGGTAGTTAATGACTTTTGCTGGGCGGCATGAGTTTGAGCCAACAAAAAAGCACCAGCACAGGCAGAAGTCAAAATGGCGCCTTGCTGGTGGTGTTGGTCTAGCCAAGAAGAAAGTGCGGCTTGTGGTTTTGAGTAAAATTCGGGGTTGGTACTTGGAGGCAAGAAGATCACAGCATAATGTTCGTCGACAGCGGTAAAGCTATCGACGATTTTAGGGGCAAAATTTACCTCTAAGCCCAGTCGCTCGCAAAGGCTATTGGCCATTTCAAACAGCTCCTTCCATCCGTAGATAGCGGACATTGAAGCAAACGGATAGTGACAGATAGCAATGTTGACGGTTGACATAGGGTGTGTCGTAAATGAACTGTTTTGTGTCATTTTAGACTCTGTTGGCAGGTTATAAAAGTGCAGATAATGGATTTTTCATTCACACGACTTTAGAGAAACCAAAAAATGAGCAAAACAGCATTAGTGGTCATTGACCTACAAAACGACTATTTCCCTCAAGGTAAGTACCCACTTTGGAACACGGATAACACGCTAAACCAGGTATTGAAAATGATCGCGCTTGCGAATGAGAAAGGGATGCCGGTGATACATGTTCAGCATGTTGCCGATCCAGCTCTTGGTCTAGCGCCATTTTTTGTAAAAGGAACGGATGGCGTTGAGATACACTCAAAAATTGTCGACGCTGCCCCGCAAGGAGAAGTTGTTGAGAAAACTCGTGCCGATAGTTTTGAAGGTACCAAACTAAAAGAAGTACTTGAAAAACACGCGGTAGAGGAGCTTTTGCTATGCGGTATGATGACGCAAAACTGCGTTACCCATACTGCTCTATCAAAGTCTGCACAAGAATACAAAGTATCGGTTGTTATGGATGCCTGTACTACGGTTGATGAAATGATCCACAAGATTGCACTCAATGCCATATCGACCAAAGTCGAGTTGGTGACGGTGGATGGATTGGTGAATGCCTGAGTTAAGTTAGACTTGAGTTAAGTTAGAATAGGTAGGTGATATTTTACCCACAACAAGGAATCATCGCTGAAAAACAAGGGTTCACTGTTTCCACTAGGGCAGCGAACCCAACTCAGAGCGGGAAACGCGTTATCACTGATACGAAGTTCCCCCGCTAAGATTAAAATTTCGGTTAAAGCGTCGGTATAAGCGGGCTTAAACATTTGACCCTGTTCGAAACGCTCTATCTGCACTACCTCATGGCTAAAGCGGTGTAAGGTTTGTATTACATTGGGGTAGCTAGGCCAATCGTGATAACGCGTGTTCATCCTTACCAGCTCACTGTCTTGCGGATGAAATTGATTGAGCTTTACAAATAAAACACACCCCATTTGGCTATATGGTGCATGGTGACTGCCGGGTGGGTTTCGCACATAAGTCCCCGCAGGGTAGTGGCCGTGATCGTCACTGAATGTACCACTAAGTACTAAAATTTCTTCGCCGAGGGGATGAAAATGACGCGGAAAGTGGGTGTTTGCACCATAGGTGACAATGCTAGTTACATGCCCTTCTTCAGCAGCTTCGCGCTCTAAAGGTTTACGCCATACCCCACTAGACGGACTGTTCTTCCACTCTTGTTTGTTGATATCGATAGCGATCAACTGAGAAAAATCCATGTTTAGCATTTACGACACTCCAGAAAAGCAGGACGGTTTTTGTTGCTAATAAATCCTAATGTTAGACTGGATTTAAGATAAGGAGAACTTGATATGAAAGTTGCGATTGTTGGTTTAGGGGATATTGCCCAAAAAGCTTACCTGCCGTTAATGACTCAAATGGAGGCGGTAGAACCTATTTTTTGCACTCGTGATGCTGAAGTGTTGGCTCGGTTACAGAAGCAGTATCGAGTGGACAAAGGCTATACTGACTATCGTCGACTTATAGAGGCCAAGCCAGATGCTGTTATGATCCACGTAGCGACGTCGGCGCATTGTAAAATTGCTGAGTTTTTCTTATCACAAGGCGTTCCGACGTTCGTTGACAAGCCACTGGCAGAGAATGCCCAGCAAGTTGAATCTTTGTACGAAACCTCAGCTCGCTATCGACAACCGCTGTACGTTGGATTTAATCGCCGTCATCTCCCTTTGTTAAATGAGTATTCTCCTGAGCTAAAGCAAGGCCAGTGTGGAAGTTTGCGCCACTTAAGGTGGGAAAAAAACCGTTTTAATCTCACCGGAGAACTACGAACCTTTGTGTTCGATGATTTTATTCATCCTTTGGATAGCATTAACTTAAGCCGAAAAGCAAGCCTTAATGATGTTTGGTTGAACTATCAAACGGACGGAAAAAAGTTATCGCGCATAGATATAAGCTGGCAAAGTGGGGGCACTTTGCTGCAAGCTTCGATGAATCGACTCAATGGCACAACCGATGAGCACATCTCTTTAGGCTATCAAAACGCAAATATGGATTTCATCGGATTTACCAACGGAACCCAGTGGCAAGACAATCAGCAAACCGCTATCGCCTTAAAAGATTGGACGCCTATGCTTGAAAGTAAAGGCTTCGGCGCAATGATCAGGCATTGGTTATCAGTGGTAGAAAATGGTCGCCTAGATACCGACATTATTGAGCGTAACATTGCGAGCCATCAACTTGCAGAAGCGATATGTCAGCAAATAGGTAAAACACTGAACAGAGTGTAAAACTGTTCAGTGTTTCAGTATTTCAATCCCAGCTAAGCTTTCTCTTTATCGCGGTAGAGGGAAAGTTATGAATCAAAACAAAGTTAAATGGGGAATTGCTGGACTGGGGAACATTGCTCACCGCTTTGCTGCGGATTTGGTGAATGTGACGGCCAATGGGGAGCTTGTCGCAGTCGCATCTAGGGAGCAGAGTCGCTCTGATGCCTTTGCCAAGCAGTACGGTGCAACAAGCGCTTACGGCAGTTACCAAGCACTGGCGGAAGATGAGAACGTCGACGCTATCTACATCGCTACCGTACACCCCTATCACAAGCCATTGGTTGAGCTTTTTCTCACACAAGGTAAGCATGTGTTGGTTGAAAAGCCTGCTTTTACCAACCTTGAAGATTGGTTGGAGATGGACGAGTTAGCAAAAAACAAGGGGCTGTTGTTGGCCGAAGCAATGAAAACCGTCACTTTCCCCGCTTATCGCAAGCTCAAGAATTTCTTGCTCAGCCGACCGATAAAAGTTGAACATTTACAAGCTGGATTTGGTTCTAAGCAGGAGTTTGACCCGAACTCATTTGTGTACAACCCAGCGTTGTGTGGTGGAGCGACCTTAGATATCGGTGTATACGGTCTGTGGCTCTATTTTGACCTCTGTTTTTCCCTTGGTTATGCTCCTCTGCTAGACGCTTCGTCAATACGTACCGAAAACAGGCAATCTAAAGTGGATGAAGATACCGTGTTTAATTTTGGTGGAGAGTTTGCCGCCAATATCCAAGCCTCATTGGTAAGAGATATTCCCAATTTTGCTCGTCTTACTGGCCCAGAGCTAGATATCACGATAGAAGGTAAGTGGTGGAACCCGACTCATATTAAAGTCAGATACCAAGATGAGTACTTTGAGATTGTCGAGCCCGCAAGAGGCGGTGGTTTTGAGTTTGAAATAACCCATGTGGGTGACTGCATACTCAGTGGAAAAAAAGAGGCCAGTTGGCTACCCATGACAGTAACGGGCAAAGTGATCGCGTTTACTGAAGGGCAACTGGCGAAACACGGCTATGGCTATCTAACGAGACAACCAAATCAGCACAATGAAAAATGTACGCAGAAAGCTAGAAATTTATGAAGCCATTTTTAGCCGCTTTGGGCTAGGGACCAGTACTTGCACTGTAGCGGAATTGGCCCAGATACTCCATTTCAGCGAGCGACATATCCAAACCGTATTGAAAGCCCTTCGTCAAGATGATTGGATTGAGTGGTTGGCGGAAAGTGGCAGAAGCAAACGCGCAAGTTTAAGGTGTAAGATTGAGCCAATCGACGCTTGTTATCAGTACGTCGACGCTGTTAGCGATGCAGGTAACGTCGACCAAGTACTTAATCTATTGAGCTTTGGCGGGCGAAATGCGAATACCGAGCTTAAAAGGTATATCAGTAAAACCGCTGATAGCACTGTAAAACAGGCTATTCTTCCTTTTCATCGAACCATTAATGAACTTCACCCCCTGCTAGCAATGCAGCGGACGGAGCGCTTTATCGTGACTCAAATATGTCAGCGCTTAACCAAAGTGGAAGACGGTGAGGTAAAAGGGGATTTAGCTCATCATTGGCAAGTAAACAGCGATGCCACTGAGTGGCGTTTCTATCTGCGCCGAGGTGTTGTCTTTCACGATCAATCACCCCTTACCAGCAAAGCTGTTGTCGAATGTCTGACGTCCATGATCGCTCATCCAAGGTGGCAAGGGGCCTTTACCCACGTTACCTCGGTAATAGCCACGAGTGATGACGAGTTAATAATAAAACTTAACCAGCCCGATTGGCACATTGGCCGACTGTTAGCACAGAGTGAGGCGTCGATTTTCCGCTTTAAAGATAAGCAACTGATTGGTAGTGGAGCCTTTCACCTTTCTGTCTGCTCGCAGAGCATGCTCAGGCTAGAGCGATTTACTCAATACAGTTCGGAGCTTGCGCTGTTAGATAAAGTTGAACTCTGGGTTTATGCGGATTGGGCCAACGATAAACAGTGTGCCCAAAACCAAATTAATATTCGCTTACCAGAGGTAATGAAGACTATTTCAGGAAGTAGCACTGCTCAGTTTTGGGCGATTAGAGGAAATCGCCAAAAGCACATTGATGCTTGGTTAGAAACGCTGAAAAAATCGGAGTGTAAAACCAAAATAAGCTTTGAAAACAATAATGAATGCAAAGCGACTATGTTGGAGCATTGCCATCAAACATTGCCCTCCCATTGTACTGAAGTCAGTTATGGCAACTACCAAAACGACGTTGATGTGATGTTTTTAAGTACGTTAGAACAAGACGATTCACTGGCGGCTATGTTGAGTTTCCTCTACTGTTTTCCGTTCGAAAATAGCCTTTCAGATCAGCAGCTTCGACAGTTTTTCCAGAAAAGATTAGAGATCAGGTCGTGTGGCAATGCCACAAAGGCGTTAAGCAAAGTCGGTGATTTGCTGCAATGGTTGCAAGAAGAAGGGGTTTTAAAATCACTTAAATTTCAGCAATTTCAGTTGTCTGTTTCAAGTACCTTGTTTGGGGCTGAAATAAATGGCTATGGGTGGTGTGATTTAAGCAAATTATGGCGTTCTTCAACGAGCTAACTAACCATCAGCTGCCTATAATTACAAAGGGTATCTTGAACAAGCCCTAAGCCTAAGGAGGCAAGGATGGAACTTCGCAATAACAAAGGTGAAGTCACTCACGTGGCAGACAACCTCACTCTCAAAGAGATCGAAGATTTGGGCTTTACCATCGATCTCGTTGACGAGAAATTTGACCCAAACGAGCATTGGCAATCTGGAATGGAAAGGGATGAGGATCCACTTAGTAACTTTAAGTTCTAGATAGCGTTAATAAAATAGTGGCTGGAGGTTAGCTACCTCCGGCCTTTGTTTTTTAGTTAGAGTTGTGAATATCACTGAAAAAGAAAACGGCACCTTGAAGGTGCCGTAACTAGGCTTGATTAAACTATAAACAGATCTAGCTCTTTCTTTTGAACGCTAGCGATCTGTGATAACTCAGAAGAGGCCTGAAGGATTTCGTTGATGCCTGAAACATTTTTCTGAACAAGATCAAAAGCTTGTGAGGTGTTCTTTGAAATGTCTTCTGTGACACTGAACTGCTCTTGTGCGGCAGTAGCTACGAGTGCGTTGACATCAGAAATGGATTCGACAGAACGGGTAATATTTTCAAAAGAAGCTTTTACATTGTCTGCAAGCTGAACAGATTGCTCAATCAATTCAACATTGTGAACCATATTATCTTGAGCTTTTTCAGATTGGTTCTGCAGCTTTTCGATGATTTCTTGGATGCTAACGGTTGAACTTTGTGTTTTCGAAGCTAGGGTGCGCACCTCATCTGCAACAACGGCAAAACCACGACCTTGTTCACCAGCGCGTGCCGCCTCAATTGCAGCGTTAAGCGCAAGCAAGTTGGTTTGCTCAGAAATAGAGTTGATCACTTCTATTACGGTGCCAATTTCTAACGCATATTGTCGCAAATCATTCACTATTTGGGCGCTGCCGTTAACCGACTGACTGATAGAACTGGTTAAGTTGATGTTTTCTTCTAAGGTTTGCTTACCAGAGTTGATGTGTTGTCTCGCGCCTCTTGCTTCTTCATCGGCAACAATCGCTTGTTGGCTGACTTCTTGAGAAGTGGAAGAAAGCTGACTAATTGCTGTCGAAATCTGTTCTACTTGTGATAGTTCGTCATGGGCGTTGTTCTTGGTTTCATTCATGGTGACATTGAGTTGCTGTGCCGCAGAAGAAACGTTTTCAGAGATTGAGTGAGTGTTTTTAATAAGTTCAGAAAGCTGATTGGAAAGCTGGATAAGAGACAAATAGATGCCAGACTCTTTACCAGTTTCTCTCAAGTTTAATTTAAAATTACCTTGTGCCATCTTTTTCATAAGTGACGCGATTTCGCTTGGCGTACCGCCGACGGGCTTGAGAACCAGTTTATCGATTAGGTAAAGTAAGACCAAGATGGATAACAACAAGAAGCCAATACCAGTGGTAATGGAAGTGGTTAGCTGTTCGCTAGCACTTTCTTGTATTTTTTCATCAGTGGCAAAGTTGACGACACTCCAACCACTTACCTCAATTTTACTCCCAAATGCGGTAAACTTAACGCGGTTTCCATTAATTTGAGCGGTATAGGAAACTTCTTCCTCTCCCGTTGCAAATATTTTGTATTTTGGTCTTTCTTGATTGATATTTTTACCAAAAAGTTCTGGGTAAGGTGCGAATAATATGATTCCAGTTGGAGAATATATAAAAGTATCTTTCTTTTTTGATAAAGAACTAAATATAGAGTCAACTTTAATCGTACTCATAATAGCAATATCATCAGTTAATCTTAAAGATATACTTACGACAGAGTTACCTGTTGTAGAAGAAGTAAAAGGTTCAGAAACAAATCGTTTTTTTCCCTCCACAAATAACGCTTGATAGTAAGAACGATTGAGAGATTTTACGTTGGTACCCAATTGCTCCCCACCACTGTGGTACAGATCCCCGTTGCGTCTAAAAAGATAGACACCATCACTGGTTTCACCCTGAATATTTTTTAGTGCGATCAACTGGGTAGATGCATAACCAGAGAGAGTATCGCCAATAACATCAGCAGAAGAAATTTTGACGGAGGAGAGGTTGCTGAGATAGGTTTCGAATTTCTCATCCAAAAACAGTTCAACACCGTGATTGGTTTCTTTAACTATTTGCTTAGTTAAGTTGGAGCTCTCTGATTGGAATGCGTGATAACTGATTGCGATAAGAGTGATAATGACGCCCGCGATTAATGTGCCAAGGACACTCATCAAGTGTAATTTAAACTTACCCATATTATTCCTTTTTTCTTCTATTCTTAAAAATATAACAATTAATAAACTTACCTAATACATTGTTTAACATGCCATTCTATTCCATTTGGAACTGAAGCATTGATCACAGGAATAGTATCTATTTCTTACTTTATTTTAATAAATTGATCTTGATAATTATTAATTTGATTATCTATTTTAAAGTTGAGATTTTTAATTTAGTGGCACATGAAATCTACTTGTGATTTTTATTGTAAATAGTGATTTATATCCACTAAATTAAAGTTGGTTTTGAGTGTTTTATTAGAAAAAATATTTTTTAATAATTACGTGATAATTAGAACCTTGCCAAACTTCTTTAATTTCCAATGTGTTGCCGTTACTCTGTATTGATTTTGTTAACAACAAGAGCAAGTTATGGAACTGGACATCTATCAAGTTGATGCATTTGCACAACGCCCCTTCGAAGGCAACCCCGCAGGCGTATGCATTGTAGAAAGTGCTTTATCTGAACAAATGATGCAGAAGATTGCCGCAGAAATGGCCGTCTCGGAAACGGCATTCTACTGTTCTAAAACACAAGAACTTCGCTGGTTTACCCCAGAGATAGAAGTGGCGTTATGTGGACATGGCACTCTGGCCGTTGCTCACGTATTGCAACAGCTTGGACAAGCAGAAGAAAGCATAGTTTTTGAGACAAAATCGGGCCCATTAAGTGTCGCATTTAGCGCGTCTCAGATTGAGATGGACTTTCCACTGCCTAGGTTAAACAAAGAAGAAAATGAAAACCGCTTCCTCAAACCGCTTGGAATAGCAAAAGACGAAGTGGTTTGTTCGTATTCTTTCGATAATAAACTAATGATAGTTGTCAAAAAAGACGTTATAGTACAAAAACTTACGCCAGATTATTCTGCTTTAAAATCTTTGCAAGGGCGTGGAATACTAGTGACGGCTTTGAGTTCTGACTCAAACCTTGATGTGATTTCCCGTTATTTTGCACCTTGGGTCGGCGTTAACGAAGATCCGGTCACGGGGTCTGCGCATTGTGCGCTTGCCCAGTATTGGTGTGCGGAACTGGAACAATCAAAACTTCAATGCTTTCAAGCATCGGAACGCGGTGGAAGGTTAACCGTCACCAAGCTTAACTCGCAAAGAGTTTTGCTCTCTGGGCAAGCTGTGACCACGTTGAAAGGTAAGATGTATTTATAGGGCGTATTGGTAGAAACTCTCGCTAATCAAATCTTGTACTCAATGCAATAAGGAGAAAACAATGAGTCGTATTATGTATCCTTCCCCATTGACCAAAGGGGACAAAATTGCCATCACCGCACCGTCATCTGGTGTGCCGACAAAGGTGCATGAACGACTGGATAAGGTGCTAAATTTTCTGAGGCTTCAGGGCTTTGAGGTAGTAGAGGGCAACTGTCTTAGAGAGAACCATCAGCACGTTAGCGCAAGCGCAGAAAAGCGTGCAGAAGAGTTAATGAGTTTTTTAACTGATGATTCTATTTCTGCGGTCATGCCACCGTGGGGTGGTGAGTTTGCAATGGATCTATTGCCATTACTCGATTTTGAAAAGTTGAAAAACACGCGACCAAAGTGGATCTCTGGTTATTCGGATACCAGTACGATTTTAACCGCTATCACTACGCTAGCTGGGTGGGCAACATTACACGGTACAACTTTGATGGAGCGTCATCCCAATCAAGAAGATGACCTAAGCCAAAGCATGATGTTTGCCCATACCTTAAAGGCGGGCGACTCCATTTTACTTCAAGCGTCAACTCATTATCAGAAGCAAGGGAAACCTTTTGCGGAGTATCCTGACTGGACATTTAATCTGACTGAGAAAACTCAATGGAAGCGCACCGGTTTGAAACATGGCGCTTTTAGTGGGCGTTTAATTGGTGGTTGTTTTGACATTATGCTCACCTAGTTGGTTCGCCTTATTTTGATATCCACGCATTTCACAAACAACACGCAGATAAGGGGTTAATTCTGTATCTGGAAAACGTAGAGATGTCGGCAACCACTTTAAAGCGTGCGTTAATGGCGCTCAAATACAAAGGTGTGTTCGAGCAAATCAACGGTCTTTTAATTGGTCGTAATGCAGTGGTTGATAGTGAAGAACAACCCCTTAGCAGTGAACAAGCAATGTTAGACGTAGTATCCAACCTTCCCATTCCAGTTATCTATGACATGGATATCAGTCACCTTCCTCCCAATTTAACGTTAGTTAACGGAGCGATTGCTCATGTAGACGGAGACAAGGACCAAATAACGCAGGTATTGGATTAGGTTAGTTCAGTTAAAGAGCTTCAGATGCCCGATGGCATCTGAAGTTGATGTGTTCTAGTTTTGTTCTCCCATACGCGATTTAGTCAATTGAGATAACGGGTGAGCATTGGCGAAGAACCATGTTATTCAAAGGGTTAAAAGCGCTTTTTGTAAACACCATCAAACGACAGTAGCTTAATCTCAAGTCGCGCACCGAAGTATCGGACCTTAATGATGGGCTCTTCTTTGCCACTTAGCTTTTTGGCTAATGCTTCTAGAATTTCTGCCATAAAGTCCTTCACGGGTTGATCCGCTCGTGCCAAATATTGCTCTATTTTTTGCTGTGTCATTTTGCACCTAATTAAAGTGTGACTGGTCTTTTAGCCATTTTTAACATTGGGTTTAGAGGCTTTCAGAATCGATAATCAAGCCTAATGAACCTACTATTTACAAAAGAATGTCCAATTCAATATTAAGTGAGTGAGCACTAACAAGCTTTGCAACACTTATCCTTGGCTCGTTTTACTACTACTTCCGCTTAGTAGTGAAGTGGTTTCTCACTACTAGTGGCAACAGTCCGAACAGTATAAGTAAAGCTTTGTTAACGCTACTAGGGCTAATAAATTAATTAACAAATCAATGTGCTAACTTGTTTTTCAATGAATACGAAGCAAAAAAGATGTGTGGAAAAAATTCAAATAGTAGGAACATATTTTCGCATTAGCTTATGTTAAAGACCGATGATGTGGGTGCTCAAGAAAGGCAAAAAACAGGGTACTGGAGAATATCGTGTGTTGGCTTAGACTGTGATATAGTTCGTGCCCCGCTAATTTAGAGAGAAATAAGATGAACCCGAATAAAGAGATACAGCAGCTAAAGAACCGCCTAGATACCTGCCAGCGTAAACTAGATGCTGCCAAATCTCGCGGAGATCAACCGATGATCTCTAAGTTTACGGATGAAATTGACACCTTGACCAAGAAGGTCAGTCGCCTTAAGCACAAGCAAGAATACGATTTGAACAAAGAGCGCAAATCACTACTTGATATGCCTTTTTCTCGCGAGCTAACAAAGAAAGAGCAAGCGGACCTTGGTAAGCTGAAAAAATCAGTGAAAGGTTTGGTTGTTGTTCACCCTCTGACTAAAATTGGTAAATCACTGCGCTTAGATGCAATGACGGGTTTTGCGCCAAAAGAGTTTTAAAAAGTTATCAGCCGTGAAGTGGCTGTTACGACATAAAGTGTGACTCGGTAAAACGAGACAAAAGGCAGCGATAACGCTGCCTTTTGTGTTGATTTAGCAGGGAAGTTATCAAACTGAAATCAAACTTACTGCTTCTACTTCAATTCTATTTTCAAACAGTGTTAATCTGGCGAAACCAATGTCCTGACTGCGGTTGTATTCAGGGATGGAATGGTCAAAGCCGTAAGCCGTTGCTGGAGCCATGTATTGGGTTACTCCTCTGCTTGTCTCAACAATAGTGGCGTGTCCGTGACCACATATGACTTCTTTTACCCCTGTTTGTGACAAGATCTCGATAACTGTCTCGTCGTTTTCCAAACAGATGGCTTGCATCCAGTCCGAACCGACCCTAATAACAGGGTGATGAATCACTACGATAGGTTGCAGAGATTTTCGTATTTGCTTTTTGAGTTTTGATAGCGAATTTCGGTTTACTCGGCCAGAGCCAGGGGAAGTGATGGGTCAATTGGCTTTTGGCTCGAATCCACAAACAGAAAGTCTCGTGTGCCGATCCTTGCTTTGTCAGTAACGCGAATATTGGTGTTTTTAAACTCGTTGATCATTAAACCCAAGTCGTCGTGATTCCCTGCGATGGCATAAATTGGCGTGTCTGTTATAAAGCGGTCAACGAACTTAGCAAGTTTTAGGTAGTCACCTTGTTTGGGGGAGCAGCATAGATCTCCAGTCATTAAAATCGCATCACAACTTTTTGATTCAGAGATCGTTTGAAGGGCGAACTCTACATTCTTGTAGCTGGTTTCATCACTGAGATGACAATCGGTAATTTGATAAACAACAGTCATAATCTGAGCTGATAATCCTTAATAGAGTTTAAGCCGATAGCATGTCTGCAAAGGACTTGCTTGGCAACAAAAACGATGGTGGCAGGTGACGGATACGAGATAGGGCAAATATTTATCAGAAGGGGATCAAAGCAATAACTGATAGATGTATAGCCACTGGTTTGGATTGGGTACATCCATGGTGTTTGTCACCTTTTGGAGTTGCTTTGCCCCCACTTTTTCAAGCAACTTAATACTGGGCAGATTAGTCTCTAAGCAATGGAACTCGACACACCTTATGCCATACTTCTTCTTCAATACTGGCAAGATCACATCCAGAATCTTATGAATAATCCCTTGCCCACATGCGCTATCCGACAACCAGTATCCAAGTTCACAGGCTTTAGCGCGGTTATCTATATGTTTAATCCCAAAAACACCACAGAAGGCACCGTGATTCAAAATGGCAAACCACTGCGCTCCGTTGTCCTTTTGCGATATTCGCCTAGTGATGTATCGCTCTGCACTGTCAATGGAGATGACTTGTTTTTCCCATGGCATAGATAGGGAAAGATTGTCTCTGCTGCTATCGACACACTGAAATAGTTCGGGTGCGTGCTTCAAGCAAAGAGGAGTGAGAACGATAGAAGCGTTGATGATCAATAGATGTCCTTAAACCAAGACGATATCGGATTTAATAGTTGAACCGTATTAGTATCTTTACTTTGCCGAACGGTCGTCATTTGTCAGTTGAATCAATGGTTAGCAATTTTAGAATAGATGACAATATCGTCGAGTTCTCCGCTAGGCAACTTACGTGCTCGGCGCAGCGTTCCTTCGTATTGGTAGCCATGTCGCTTTGCAATTGCCAAGCTTTTGAGGTTTGATTTTGCTGCTTTGATTTCAAGCCTTTGCGCACCTAACTCTTGAAATGCGTACTGTTCTACTGCTTGAACGGCTTCGGTTACATACCCTTTTCCATGATGTTCCGTACTAAGCCAATAACCCATTTCGAAAAATGGAATTGTCTTGTCTCTAATGATCAAACCAATTAAACCTAAGAATGTCATCGACTCTTTTTCGAATATCGAAAAGCGCAGCTCTTTTTCAAAATTTTGATAGTTATCGATAGCTTTAAGGGTACTCTCAATGGTCGCTTCGTGAGTTAAGTTGTCGGGAACCCAATCTAGATATTTGCCTAGTTCGTGCTGACTTTTAATAATGGCGTCAAGTAAGAGTGGCTGATGCTCTATTGCTGGCGGTAATAGGAGTAGTCTCTCTGTTTCCATTTTAAGTCCTTGGACGTTGAGTTTTATGCCTTCAAGATACTAGGTTTATATTTTATTTGAATCAATAACTTAATATAATTTGAATTAACTGTAGTTAATGTAAGGGTATTAGATTGAAAGTTGTTATTATGCGCCACGGCCGACCTGAGATGGATCTCGATATGCTGAAAAAAACCAAAATGAGCAGTGAAGCTGTAGGAAATATTGTCGTTGAGTACGAAGATGTCTCCTTGGCCACAGATTCATTTCCCACCAGCGCAGCACTAAACATAGCAAGTCAATGTAATGCCTCTGTAAGCAGTGACCTAACCCGAGCGATTGAATCGTCTCAGCGATTAAACGTTGGCGATGACCACGCCACAATGTCGATCTTTCAGGAGTCAACCATGCCTTATTTTGAGTGGAAGAAACCCAATCTTCCCTTTTTTACATGGGCGTTGACGTACCGCTTGCTATGGCTATTGGGCTTTGCAAAAAACGGTGAGTCTATCCGTATCGCAAAGCAAAGGGCGCGTGAGTGTGCCGATTATATCGAGAGCCGAAGTGCCGAATGCGGAACGCTTTTGGTGGTAGGGCATGGCATTATTAATCGACTGATCATGACAGAACTAAAAAAGAGAAAATGGACACTTTCGGAGAGCAATGGTGACGACTATTGGTCGTACCGAGTCATGTCTACCGACTTATCTGCTAGCTGATATCTATGGTGGCTGAGGGTGACATAGTCGTACCGACTGTCCCTTGTGCCACCTTGCCTAAATGCAATCGAGGTTAGATTCCCTATGCAAGGTGATTCCGATTTTCTCGAGCAACCATTCCATCTGTATTATTTATAAGAGCGTCGAGTTTGTTCGTCAGGCCTTTTATTTGGTCAAAGAGTTCTCTACATCCTTTGTCAGTATTTGGATTAGCTTAAATAAACTCAACGTTCTTAACCCGATAGTCTTGCAACAAAGCGTTTTTAGAGCGCAAGCCTTATCGGAAGACTGATAATAGGTAAGAATCAAATTATTATTTTCAGCAAGCAACCTAGCTGTCTCTGCTCCAATACCTTTACTTGCACCAGTGATTAAGTAATTTGCCATAATTAACCGCCTAACGAACAAGTTTCGTTATATGCGTGAATAAACTGTTGTGCATTCTCTCTAATCTCTTTATCAGAAAGGTTAGGTGAATAAAGAGAAGCACCAAGCCCAAATCCATCGATACCGATATCTAGGTATGGTTTCAGGCATTCAACATTAGGGTTAATGCCCCCTACAGCGAAACAGAGAGCTTCCTTAGGCAATACAGACTTCAAAGCTTTCACACCGCTGATACCTAGTATGGTGACTGGAAATAGTTTAATTCCAGTTGCGCCTGCTTGAAGTGCATTAAATGCTTCTGTGGGAGAAATCACGCCTGGGTAGACTTGACAGCCTGCCTCGACACCAAGTCGAACAACACGCTCGTTAAAGTTAGGTGTAACAATCAATTTAGCACCCGTTGCGATAACTTGTTCTGCTAACTCAGGCGTGGTTACAGTACCTGCCCCTACTAAATAGTTATCTCCAAATTCATCGACCATTAGCTTGATACTTTCAAGCGCATCAGGGGAGTTTAACGGTACTTCAATCGCCTTGAAGCCAGCTTCAATTAGAATGTTACCAATGCGTAGTGCGTCACTTGGCTCGATTCCACGCAGAATAGCGATCAAAGGTACATCAGTTTTTGGATTAAATTGCAGTGTCATTTTCAATTTCCTGTTTAATTAGTAGCATTCCGTCAATGAAGCACTCATCTCCGCTATATAACTTGCTCGTCTTGTTCGTGGTATCGCACGCCAATTGATAGCGGCTGCATAGTTTTTCATTTCCAATCAAATAGGCGGACGCACTATCTAGCTCTTTAAGTTCACTTCCAATGAGAATTCCAGATAAGAAGTCATCTACCTCACTATCTTTTATTTGAGTAAATATTTTTGCTGTTCTTGCTTTAAAGATTTGGCTAGTTGCGCCACCACTTTGACCAGATTGCACACCTTTAACAAATGCAGAGAGTGATTGGTTTTGTACAGGAAGATCTCGGCCTATGATGGTGTGCTCTCTGATAGCAGAAAACAATTCACCTGTCATATACGAATTGAACCGCACTAACTGCTTGCCTTTAACTAAAACGTGTTTGCTATGCGTGCCGGGTAAAATTGCAGAGAATGAGTCATTATTTACTTTGTTGATAAGGCCAAATATTTGAACTTCTTCCCCCCGCATTACATCGAACTCGCCGTTGTCCGCTTCATGACTAATTCCCGGAACAATGTAAGATTTTGCTCCCCAAGGCAACGTGAATACATGTGTTTTATCTGCCAGCTTGCTTATACTGGTCGGTGTATTTACATAAGGAACGTCAATCCAACCGTTTGCACTTCCGACCATTCCAGCCATATAGACTGGAAGCTCTTGATAACCCAGAATCCATGACTCGAGAACGCGTTCGAGCTCATTTGCAAACAAACCGTCATATACTTGCTTCAAGCCTATTGGCAGCTCGATTTGTGCATGAATGTCATTTTTATGATTGATTGCGAAGGCCCTGAAGTTAGTCGTGCCCCAATCAACAATTAGAAAGTCGATATCTTTTTTCAATAACATGCAATTAGATCTCTCTGATCAATTTATTTTGTATTGTTTGATAATGTCAGTATCAACATCCACACCAATACCCGGCTTTGTTGGGATGGTTACTTTTCCGTCTGCGTAGTAAATACCATCGAAAATAAGCTCCTTTCTAAATGGATGAGAAGACTGATCAAATTCCAGCATTGGTTCGGTAGGGTTTAGCGATAACGGATTACATGGAATCGAAGCGATAAACTGCAAAGAGGCAGCAATACCAACTCCTGTACCCCATACATGAGGGATTAATGTTGTGTGGCTAGCCTGAGCCATAGCGGCTATTTTTTTGCATTCAGTAAAACCACCACTCGAACATAAGTCCGGTTGAATAATGTCTAATGAACGTTTTTCGAGCCATGGCCGATAGCCCATTTTTCCGAAAACTTGCTCTCCAGCAGCAATTGAGTTGGAGAGTTTGCTCGAATTTCTTTGTAACCGTCGATATCTTCGGGGGCAAGTAGCTCTTCAAGAAAGAGAAGGTTGTATTTTTCAGTCTCATTAATCAGCTTACGTGCTTGAGCCACATTGTAAGCACCGTTTGCATCCGCCATAATTTTAATATCGTCACCAACAACTTCACGTATCTCTTTTATTAGCTTAATATCCTCTTCAATTCCAAAGCCGATTTTGAGCTTAAACGCACTAAAACCATTCTTAACATGGAGCCTGGCTTCAGTTAGAGAGTCTTGTGGATATTGCCCATCAGCAACACGGTAGAAGCCCGTTGCATAAGGAGTGACTTCATGCCTAAATGCACCGCCCAGCAATTTATGAACCGGTTTGTCGAGTGCTTTTCCCAGAATGTCCCAAAGGGCAATGTCAACACCACTCGCCGCATTGACCGTTGCACCGCTTTGACCAAATGGACGTGACAGGTTGTACATCTCTTCCCATAGACACTCAACATCAAATGGGTCGCGACCAATTAACAGAGGCCTATAGCTGTGTTCAATTATCGAAGTCGCAATCATTGGACTCTGTAAGCCATGACAAAGCGATTCACCATAGCCAATAATTCCTTCGTCAGTAACAATTTCAACAATTACGGCACTTCGGATTTTTGCCCACCCTTGGGAAAAATAAAATGGATTGTCCAGTGGGACTGAAATTGCATGTGGAATAACGTCTATAATTTTCATCTAATTCTCCCTAAGCTATTGTTCTCACGTTTTTTTGTTGCTTGTTCACAACTTTGTTTTTGATAATCGGGAAAAGCAGTGAAACGATGATAAGAATAAAGAACGTCCAACAGATCCCAGTAGATAGGAATGTCGAATAATCTCCACGAGACATGAGAAGAGCACGTCTAAAGTTGCTTTCCGCCATCGGGCCTAAAATCAGACCTAAAATGACAGGAGAAGATGAGATATCGAGTTTCTGGAAGAAATAGCCCACAATGCCGAAGAACAGCATGACAACAACGTCAAACATGTTGTTATTAAGAGCGTAACTACCCACAAAACACAGCAACATAATGGTTGGGACCAATACTGGTTTAGGAACAGAAAGAACCTTAGTGAAAATTCGAACTGAGTTTAAACCTAGGATAAGCATGAATACGTTAGCAACCAATAAACCAATAAAAATGGCATAAACTGTTGATGCATCGTTTTGAAAAAGAAGTGGACCCGGTTGAATGCCCTGAACAGTTAGAGAACCAATCATTATTGCCGCGACCGCATCACCCGGCACACCAAGACATAACATTGGGATTAATGCGCCACCCGTTACACCATTATTAGCGGCCTCTGGTGCGGAAACGCCTTCTGGTGATCCTTTTCCGAACTCTTCAGGCTTTCTTGAAATACTTTTAGCTTGTCCATAGGCAATAAATGAAGCGATATCAGCACCAACCCCAGGAATTGTGCCTACAAATGCACCTAAGCTGCCAAAAGGTATACTGTTTTTGATGATAAGTTTCCAGTCGGAGCCTTTTGGAAGAGCACGTTTGATTTTTCCTGTTGCCTTGCTTTTTACATTGATCTCTTCAACACCAATGAATGCTTGAGACATGGCAAAAAGACCTATCATCACAGGAATGAAGTTAATGCCAGAATACAAATTAATGTTGCCAAAAGTAAAACGTAGGTACCTGTAATGTCGTCCAATCCAATCGTGGCTACAAGCATGCCTAAAAAACCACTAATGAGACCAAGAAATAGTGATTTCCCAGAGATAGAAGAGATAATACATAAGCCAAAAATTGCTAGCATAAAGAATTCTGGAGCGCTAAATTTTAAAGCAAAATCAGCAAGAATCGGGGCAATTAAAATTAGGAAAATACAGCTAATTAAGCCACCAATAAATGAACTTATCGTCGAGATACCAAGCGCTCTTCCTGCTTCGCCTCGCGAGGCCATTTTATAGCCATCAAGCGCGGTTGCTGCTGATGCGGGTGTTCCTGGAGTATTGAGTAATATAGCTGCTAAGGAGCCGCCATATACTGCGCCCACATAAACACCGATTAACAACAGAATGCTTTGAACCGCTTCCATTCCGAACGTTAATGGCAGAACAAGTGCTACCCCCATAGTGGTCGTTAGCCCAGGCAAACAACCTATACACATGCCACCAGCGACACCTACCAGAAGGTACAAAATTACGCTTGGTTGTAGTACCAAATTCAATGCTTCAATTAACATTTTTAATATACCTTAAAATAAGACGCCAAAACGAAATGGAACATTTAATGCGTAATTAAATACGCCATAAACTATGCCTACAATAGCGAATGAAAATATCAGTCTTTTAATGATTGAGAAGTTTCCATACCAAGAAATTAATCCAAAGGCTAAAGTTAATGAACTCACTACAAAACCAATAGAATTCATACAAATAAAATAACCAACAAGAATTGCCATTGTTATATAGACTCTTATGTTGTTATTGTTAAATAACTCTAGAGTATCACTATTCTTGTTTTTAAAAGTCTTAACTAAAAAAATAACACCTGAAAGTAACATGGAACAAGAAATAACAATCGGCCATACTTCTGGTCCCGGTGTTCCTTTACGAGAGTCTGGTAATTCACTAGATAAATATAAAGCGCTTAAAGATAATAATATAAAAACTATCGCAGCAACTAAATGAGCTTTACGCATAATTATTGTCCCAAGTAGTTGAGGCTTACTCCCGTTGAGTAAGCCTCGCAGGTGTTTACTGGTTAAGCTCTAGCTTCGTGATTAACTTTTTAAAGAAGATGTTTTCACGTTCTAGCTTATTAGCAAATTGTTCCGATTTGATTATTTCAATATCGTTGTTGGTATTTGCCATAAATGTTTTAAATGTATCCGTCTCAACAGCTTCTAAGATTGCATCAGTTAAGAAGTCAACGGTTGTCTGAGGCGTACCTTTAGGGACCATGTAACCACGCCACGTACCAATGACTACATCGTATCCAAGCTCTTTAGCAGTAGGAACGTTTGGTGCGTCTTTTAGACGGTTTGGCGCAAGTACAGCAAGTGATCGTAACTTACCAGCTTCTACTTGTGAGGCGACTTCAGCGTAAGACACTGAAACAGCGTCTAGGTGGTTTCCAAGTAGAGCAGTGATTGCAGCAGAAGAACCTTTGTAAGGAACATGAGTAAATTGTGTACCAGCCTGCACTTCCAAGCCTGCACCAGCTAAATACCAAATACTGCCTGTACCTGAATTACCAAACAGTAGATTGTTGTCGTTAGAACTTTTGATAAGGTCTTCTAACGTTTTATATGGTGAGTCTGTTGGTACTGTAATTGCGGCATAACCAGAGTTTACAATGGCAAGAGGTATCAGCTTTTTGTAATCGAGATTAGCGCCGTAACCTTGGTGTGGAAGCATCACAAGCTCAGGAGCAACCATACCTATAGTTCGACCATCTGGCTTACTGTTTTGAGCATAAGACATACCAATTGCACCAGCACCGCCTGTGCGGTTTTCTGCTGCAATACCTTCTGGGAATTTATCTTTAAGCGCTTCAACAAGTGCGCGGCTTACGCTATCTGAACCACCTCCTGCAGAATACGGTACAATTACTTTCACAGGTGCATCAGGGTAAGTAGTAGTTGCAGCAGCTGTTGTTGCAATAGCTGCGCTTGCGATAACAGCAGACATTAATACATTTTTTAAAATTTTCTTCATTATCTTGACCTTATTACATTCGGAAGAAGCTTCTTCGGCCTCGTATAGGGTTTATTTAATGTTATTTAATTAATATCCTAATATTAATTAAATAACAAAGGTGTCAACTGAAAAACTCAAGCTAAATTAGCTCGTTCAGATATTAATTCAGAGGTTTATTTAGTTGCTCTGAAATTTTAATAATGTAGATGTGGGAGGTTAAAATCGATGATGTTAAAATTTATTAAACACTTGAAAATCATCATTCAATTCAAGCTTTTATATTTGTGGTTGATTAAAGTTTATCTGATATTTTTTTACTGTAGCTTTGAATGATCGGTATTAATTCATTCATTCTTTGGTCATTCATATAATCTTTTATACTGGTCACTGAAATTGCAGCAATAATATTTCCATTTTTATTGCGAATAGGGGCTGCAACACATCTAACTAAGTCATCGTTATCTTCTAAATCAAAGCTATAATCATCTTTAGCATATTGCTCCATACGACTCATCATATGTTCGATATCTAGTTCAGTTTGGGTACTGATGAGCCTTTGCCATTCCATTTTGGGCATATCTAACATTAAGGCTTTCCCTACTCCGGTTGAGGCAAGCGGTAATCTGTCACCTACTTGAGAGCGCATCTGAACATGGCGTTGTCCGGGGATCTTGTCTAGGTAAAAAATCTCATCTTCATCTTTAATTCCCAAATGCACGGTGTCCAGAGTAAGTAGCGCAAGCTCTCTAATATACGGCTTAGCAATCTCTTTTAGTGGCATGTCTGCTTGAGCTCGAATGCCTAAGTGAATCATCTTGGTACCGAGAACTAAGCCAATCCCTTTAACTTCTCGGATATACCGCGCTTCAATTAACCCTTGCAAAATACGATGAACTGTAGACTTAGGTAGTCCCAATTGTTCGCAGATATCCTTTAAGTTGCGGTTCCCATCGGCGATCGAATCGATGACGTCAAATGCTTTGGCTAATGCCTGGTTACCTTGTAATTTGCTCATAAAATGACCTCATTTTGATACTGAAAATATACATGCCACCAAAAAGAGATAATGTGATATCGGTCATCATTCCAATATGCGAAACAACAGTCCCACATAATGGAACTTTAAGAGTAATTAGCGTTTCACTGAGTCATAGAAAACAACTGGTTTTTTCTATTAGAAACCTACACGAATTATTGGGAGGGACTTCTAGGCACATGATTGAAAAAATTAAGAAATGACTTTTAAGGTAAAGCGTTTCATGAGTAACAAGTACTCTGAATACTTTTAGAACATTCAACATAAAGTGAATTTGATGATGAAAATCGTGGGGGTAGCTTTTGTCCATAATGTGCAAGCCCTGGGTTTGCACCAACATTAGAAAAACTTGGGCAAGTTCTGGCGATATTTATTGGTCGAAAATATCACCGATTCACAAACGGGCAATTCTAAGTTAGGGGTTAACCTAAATTAACCGTTTATGAATGACAGTAAGTTCTAGAAAGTCGATTCAAGTTCGCGCATATCGCCCGGATATCAAGGCAATGAAGCAATATCTGTTGCCTGAACTTAAAGAGGTTTCGGTGAACTAAACAATCTTTAAGTTCGGATTACATCGCGGTTAGTCTAACTACGACATAGTCGGTTGGTCATTAGTCCGTCAGTTTTCTTTAGTAATCACACTAAAACCAGTCATGGAAGGGCAGAAGGAGTTTTAAAGTAAAGTTTGAAAGGAGAGTCGTTTTATTTCCAATCTTTAATATAGGATTGTTTATTTAAAAGATCTTAATGACTTACGCTCAATAATACTAAAGTGAATTATGAAAAAGACTAAAAGAAATGCCACTCTCATTTCTATTATCATCGTGATTTTAATTATGATGAGCCAAAGAAGTACGAAACCAAAATTCGATTTCCCAGAGTGTGAGGAAGAAATAAGTGTTAATTCTAATATTACTTTCTATATTGATGATAATATTAGTAATGGGAGAGAGTTAATAGGAAGGTTGCAAGAAGCGGTCAAAATGTCAAATACGATACTGTCAAACTCATGCATCCCCATAACTCGAGTGTTCAAAGAGAGCAATTCTGTATCAATATCTCATGACATTATGTCTATCTCCGCTATGCATTCAGACCTAAAGCAAACAATCGGTTCTTCGAAGATAAACTCGTTTTTAGACGACCCAAAAGAGCAGTATGTTTTGGTTTTAAGTGATAACCATCCATTGATCATCGAAGAAGAGATTAGTGGAATGACAATGGTCAATCTGAACGACAGCTTTGTTCTCCTTGCTGAAAGCTTCCCTATTACCGTGTTAGAACACGAGCTCGGACATTTAGGGTGGGCAATGCATGAGCGGCCTAAATCTGAAAGTGGAAACTTTTGGATTATTGAACAGGTCTTTGCCGAAAATAGAAGCAAAGTAAAACCTTATTCTGGCGCTTTTCATTGTTCTAATTACGGCACCGTCATGAGTTACTCTGAAAAGGTTGTCCCCGCTTATTCAAGCCCACACGTCAGCAATAATGGTGAGCCATGCGGTAATGAAGAGTATGCGGACAATGCCAGAGTTATGCGAGAGTATGCGAAAACTTTGCAATGAGGCGCCATACTGAGTAGTTGTAATTGAGAAGCTATACGTGATGAGTTTACTAAGCACTTTTCCTTTGTACTTCCTGAGATTAAAAATCAGAAATTTAAAGCCATTACCTAAATTAATAAGGTGTATTTACTCGTAAGTTAAAGGTGTTTTTCCCGTTAAGATTGGTGGTAGGGTATGGCATTATTAATCGACTGATCATGACAGAACTAAAAAAAGAGAAAATGGACATTTTCGGAGAGCAATGGTGACGACCATTGGTCGTACCGAGTCATGTGTACCGACTCATCTGCTAGCTGATATCTATGGTGGCTGAGGGTGACTTAGCAGCACAGACGGTTCCTTGTGTCACCAATCTTCTGGACAGAAATCATTTACCTGTACCGCTCTAAACGACTTATGACTGTTTAAATAAGTATCTTGTAGCCATAAAAGCTTATATGTTCGTATCCAATTATGCCTTAGATTTTAAGATAGCCTGTGCGATTGGACTATTAGCTAGCTTTTCTGGTTGCTGTTCGTTTAAGTTCTTTTTAATGATATCCGATTGTCTTCCACTTATACTTTCACGGCTATTTATCGCCTTACGAGCGCCATTAATCATACGGTGGAGAACATAGTCATTTAACTCAATTGAACTAGGTTTTAGGATTCCACCTCGATGATTCACGCGACAGCTACGCCAGCCTTTCTGGCTTTGTATATACACAGGGCAAAGAACTAAAAACTTAAGAAATTTTATATAAATAAATATGGCTATATCGTTTGCCACTACATCATATTCAATAGCTCTAGTGGCATACAAATTAAACTCAGATTCTTTGATGCCCCCTACATACCCAGAATGTGACTCCGCTGTATCCAATAAAACTAGAAACTGACGCTGTTCTTTGGGATGAGGGTTATTGCCCAAAAGGTAATTGGCTAGATTATCTAGCGCTTTAGACACATATGGAACTTGATTTTCATCTATGTTTTCCAGCCTATCTTGTGTATATGCGAGCTTTAAACAGCGAAATGACAATGAGGCTAAAAATTTTGATAAATCAGAATTGTATGAGAATTGTGATTTTTCACCTTTCTCATATGGATAGAAAATATTGTTCGCAAAAGAGGTTTCCCATCGACTGAATAAATCTTCACATTCACCGCAAAGGAATGGAACTTTCTCTCCGTCTTGGATTATACGATTGGGATTTGACGTTGATCGGATGTTGCCTGTAGGGGAGCTTTTTTTCAGATATCGAAAAAAGAACTTAGGTAGTATATGACTAAGCTCTAGTTTTGCTTCACTACCACATAGTGCACACTTATTCATTATCTATCCTCTACGCACCGCACATAACGCTACTTAGGTCGTAAGAAACTCTACCACCGCAGTTGTAACCACTAAAAATTCCCAAGCGTTGCGAATCACTGTTGAATTGCTTGCTATATTTCAATTTCAATCACCTCACTGCGCTTGATTTTCATGTATTTACCTGACAGGAGTACATGAAGATTTTGGCACAAGAGTTCATACTCCGACTTGCGCTCGAACATAAGGTTTACGCGACGATCGAAAGACCAGTAGACATGATTGTTGTCTCTTTCTAAATATTCAATAACTTCGCACCGAATTTTTTCGCAGTAACGGAGCTCTTTATAGAACTCTGTAATAGCTTCATATAACTGCAGATCTAAAGACGCTATATCCCTGATATATGATTCATAGCGTTTTGTTGAAAATTTGGGGAATGGCATGTGAAGTACACCATATTCTCCGGTTTCCCCGATAAAGATATTAGCCATATCGTTTCCATAACGATCGGTTTTTACGTTCTTCTGTACTGGTATATTATCTTCACCGACTTTCAGCGCTTTATCTACTTTAGTCAAGATAGAGTACAAAGCATCCAGCGCATAATAGTTGTCTTTTAACTCTTCAGATACCAACATCTTAAGAGTTGCAAGCATGCGTTTTCTTTCTCGATACCTCTTTGTTAAGTCGAGAATTTCACGAGTACAAAACAGTATCAATGTAACCACTACAGTGATCGGCAAATACGTAGATATCAAGCTTTTTCCTCATAGAAACATAACAGTCTGTTAATGTGCGAGCAGCGGAATATAATATTTCCGCATACAACCAAAATCATTAAACTAGCGCATGATAAAAACGTCACGCGTTGCGAGTCCCGTATTAAAGCGTTTGTAATATTTCATTTTCAACATAGCTGGGGACATCAAATATTTTTCCACCTTGTGAAAAGTGGTGGTCAAATGCGTAAGCCAGTTTCTCAAGTGGAGCCTCATCGTAGGTGAAACTTTGAACTTCTGATATGTAGCGTTGCAAAAAGCCAGTAGTACCAAGAGTCCTCCATTGAGCAACATGCACCAATTCATGGAAATGTAAACGTAAGTTCTGAGCAACACTTGGTACTATATAATAAGTGTTTTTGTATGTAATACCTTGAACTTCCATATCGAGAAAGTCGCCTAAACCAGTTTGGCGTAGTTCCGAAAGTTCTGGCTTTGGGATGCTATCAACGATCACAAAATATGAGTTAGATAAAAACTCTTCAGAGTAGAAACCAGCGAAATCTCGTGCAAACAGCGCGCAACTTTTTCGATGACAAGAAAACTTTTCGTTTGTTAGATCAATCCATTCTTCGATTCTATTTAGCACGATGAACTCCAATAAAATATAACGCTAAACTAATCTATGATCACCACACATGCTGAAATTGAATACTGCGCCGAAAACACTACATTCAACCAAAAGTGAGAATGCCAAGCGTGTTGAATAACTCTTTAATCTCTTATACGGGAACTGATCACACCTATAGGTTAAACTCGATGCCAGATCTACCGCCAAAAGGAAATATACCTTCAGGTGACTGCCTTCTTCCTTCTTTTTTGAGACGAGCTTGTTCTGTAACTAGATGCCAAAGTACACCACGAACCCCCGAAAAAAACATTCCTCTGGGAGATTCTGGATCATTATCTCCCGGCTCACCAACCCATTGAGGTATTTCAAGTGAACTGGCTAACCCGGAAACTTTAGGTTCTGAAAAATCAATTCTTAAATGCGAATGAGCAAATTTGTTCCGTATTTTCTGGATTAATCTAATGTCTAAATATGTTGTCTTATCAATTAACCCTATGACATAAGCTATCTGGTTCCTTACACCTAAAGCCCCTAGTGCGCCAGTGGATGAGAAAAGAGACTTTGTTTCTTTAGGAGCAACAATAAAATAAGATTCCAATAGCTCCTTTAGTTGTTGGTCTATGATCGCAGCTCCTGATATTGAGAGAGAACGATCCGATTCATTTCTTTCCTGTTCCCAAAATTCAATTATTGATGGTGCCATATTTTCTCCATTTTTTATGTGTCTTAGGCGACTAGTTGTCGCTTTTCATCCATAAATAATGCAGGCTATCTCATATTTGTTCAATTAACGATCAATAAATTAGGCTGTAAAGTACCACCTAATAACGATAATACTAATTTATCAATTCGTTCAGATAATCTTGAGTAGAGTAAGCTTAGGCTAACAAGGTATGAACGAGTAAAAGCAGTAACAAGAAAAAGGTCAAAGTACGCACAAGCAATCAAGTTGCTTTTCTTTACTCTCTGTTATTATTGATAATAGTTATCAGTTATGAGATCTTATTGTCCTCTTTTTTATAGGCAGTTAGTTTCATGATCGATATTGTAGAGCGTCTAACATCTTATGATTCGATAAAAGGTCGATTTGATTCTGTTGACCTCGACGGCGTTGGTCAGGCCTACATTATGAACTGCACATCAGAAGAGACCATTCACTTTTGCGATGTTGCCCCTGAGGGGCTTTACATTACGCTAATGGGAAAAAATAGCGCCTATAGCGCTTCATACCCCGAATTGCCTGCAAGTCGTTACGCCTTTCGTTGTATTGCATCCTTAGTACCAAAGCAGATAGACAAGGAAGAGACCGTCTTGCCCAAAGGCGGTCATGTGCAAGTGATTCGGATGCATTTTCCGATTCAACACAATATCGCTATCGCAATGTCCCCTTATGATGACGACGAATTTTTCAAACCTTTTGAGATGTATGCCTCCGGTTGGCAAATGCCTTTGTCTGGCGAACTACTGAAAGTCGCTCAGTCGGTTTGGGAGTGTGATTTTGAAGGGCAAGCTCGTCAGTTGTGGATGCAGGGCAAAGTACGAGAGTTACTTGCGCTTTTGATGGTGAGAAAACCCACTCAAACCCTTGCGGATAGAGCCTGTGCATTGATAGAGCAAAAGCCCAATGAAAACTGGAGTATCAGTTCACTTTCGCGAGCGTTAGCGACCAACGATTGTTACCTTAAACAAGCTTTTCGTCAGCAGTTCAATATGGGAGTAGCAAGTTGGATACAAGCCTATCGGGTGCAACTTGCCAAAGAGAAATTGTCTCAGCCGAACAAACCTATAACGCAAATTGCATTGGATTTGGGCTATCAAAACAGTAGCTACTTTGCCAAAGTGTTTAAGCAACATGTAGGAGAAACCCCCAAGTCCTACAGAAACCGTCAATTTTCCCGATCTGAGCATTTAAATTCCTAATAGTGACGGTTATCAAAGCAGGGTCAAAATATAAATAGCCACCTAATATTCAGGTGGCTTATTTGTTTGCATTAACGCTTCAAGCTCACTTGGGTACAGCAAAGGAGTTATCTATGTACCTAAATGAATCCATGGGACGCGGTGAAGCATTAAAATCTATGCTGTCGACTGAACGCCCACGCATGTTTCTTTCCATTTTTTCCGCTCTACTATGTACTGTAGTGGAGATTGTCCCTTGGGTGAGTTTGTATCTCGGGGCAAATGCGCTTTATGCTGGTGAACCTATTTATCAATATCTGTTAGCCATGACGTTTGCATGGTACTTAGATATCTGTTGTACATGTTTGCAGTGTGGCAGGCGCACTTAGTCGCCTACCATGTCATCCAAAAAGTTCGGCAGTTTATTGTTAATGCACTAGCCCGTATGCCTAGTGAAAAACTGCATCGCTTCCATCGCGCCGATTTAGAAAAACGGGTTTCTGATGATTGTCAAAAGTTGGAACCGCTGATCGCTCACCACGGCACAGATATCATCAATGGCCTGATACTCCCATTCTTAATGATCGGCCTGCTGTTTTTCATTGATTGGCGCTTGGCTGTAGTGGCTTTGATCCCTTTGCCTTTGGCAGGAACCATTCAGTTCTTGATGATGCGTGGCTTTGGAGAACGTCATACCAAGTATGAAAAGATCGTCTCGAAAATGCATCAAGCTCAGCTTGAGTTTCTACGCAGTATCGGTGTGATGAAACTGTACGCTGTAGACGCAGACTCTTACCAGCAGTTGCGATCCACCATGCGAAGCCATCACAAAATAGTTGGTACTTACACCGATCAAATGATTGGGGCGTGGGTGAGCTTTGTTACTTTGGCTCAAACGTCGGTTATCTTGGTTATTCCCGTTGCGGTTACCTTTGCTGCTTTAGGGATATCACCATTGTTGATCTGTCCATTGCTATTTGCGTTTGTGCTGGAATTTTAAAACCTTGGCTGGATCTTACTCAGTTGATGAGTCAAGTGCAGCAATCTATGATGGCCATTGATCGTCTTATTCCCCTGTTTAGTAGTGATACTGAAGAAAGCCAACCCGTTGAAACTCAACTCGCGGTACTCAAGTGTCAAAACCTCACCTTAATTAGAGGGGATCAAACGATTTTCAGTGGACTAAACGCAGAGTTTCTACCGGGTGAAAGGGTTGTGATTCAAGGCGCGTCTGGCAGCGGAAAAAGTTCGTTACTGATGGTGCTTTCTGGTGCTTTACGTCCGGCGCAAGGAGGATGGTTTATCAATGATCATCCCGTTGACGCTATGGACGATAAAAACCGAAGTCAATACATTGCGGTGGTGGATCAGCAGAGCAAGTTTTTTGCCGGAACCCTGCGCAGTAACCTACTTTTAGCCAAGCCCTTATGTGAAGAGAGCCTTCTTTGGCAACTGCTTGACGGCGTTGGTCTTGGGGAACTGGTTAGAACCCTTCCCAACCAACTCGATACCGATATCGGTGAAACTCGTCGATTGTTCAGCGGTGGCGAAATGCAGAGGCTTTCAATTGTGCGTGCTGCCTTGGCAAAGACACCGGTTTTAATTTTGGATGAAGTGACGGCTCACTTAGATCCAGTTTCAGAGCAGAAGGTATTGAGTGCATTGCGAACTTACGCTCCGGAGCAAATTCAGCTCATTATCAGCCATCGGGTACAAGCGGTAAAACAAGCCGATCGCCACCTTGTACTAAAAGCCGGAGAGTTGCAGGAGATCAGTCATGGATAAGTTGAACTTTTTACTCAAACACAGTGGTGCAAAGCAACAACAGTTTTGGATTGGTATGGCGGGCAAAGTCATTGTCGAGTTATTGCCACTGGTGTGCTGGGCTATGCTGTTTTTCTTTATGTTGGAAGGGGTTTTCCTTGGTTTTATAACCATGCTGCTGCTTTCGTTAGTCGTTATCGGTCTGCAGTGGTGGTTTGGCCAAAGTGCTAAACAGAGCTTTTTGGGTGCCTACGACATTACATATCATTTGCGAAATCGACTATTACTCGACGTACGTGGACAGCCACTTGCAACGTTAATGGGTAAAAGCCTCGGCGAGAAAATGAAGTTAGTGACTAGCGATCTAAAGAGCTTTGAAGAGATCTTTAGTCATCTGGTGGCGGATTTTATCGCCGCTTGGATTATTCCCGTTGCTATGTTGGTATTTTTAACGGTGTTAAACCCCGTTCTCGGAGTGGTACTTGGTGCGGTATTAGTGCTTTCATGGGTATTGCTTTTGTCTGCAGAGAAAGGGTTTTCGAAAGCCGCTACTCATCATCACAGCGTGAATCTGAGTAATACCGACAAACTACTGGAATACTTAGACTGTTTGCCAATGCTAAAAACCTTTGGTCGCAGCGACCATCTTGCTAAACCGCTAAACGACAAAATAGAAGCTTTGCGAAACAGTGGATTAGGTCTGGAATGGGCGGGAGGCACTGGTGTTATGGGAGCCACCTTTTTACTAGAGCTCAGCGTTCCTTTGGTCGCCTTTGTCGGGGCGTTAGATGTGGCTTACGGAGAGACTGCTATCGGCGAGTGGTTGGTGGCGGTGATTGCTGCCGTTCTTACCGTGCGTCCATTTGCACGCTTAGCGGTTCATTCTGCCTTGTTGCGATTTATGATGAAGTCTGCAGGGCGTTTGCATCGCCTAGCCACATCGCCTCAGCAAGTGAAACAAGGTGTGGCTCCTAAAAGCTTTGATATCGAAATTGATAACGTAAGCCTAAGCCTTGGTGGCGAGAAGGTAGTCAATCAAATTGACCTAAAAATTAAGCAAGGTGAACACGTTGCTATTACTGGCAGCAGTGGGGCGGGTAAATCAACGCTGTTACATCTTATTGCCGCGTTTCACATTCCAAGCGAAGGTCGTGTAAGGCTTGGTGGCAAGGAGCTCGACCAAGTTGGTACCGAAGAGTGGTATCGCCATATTTCGTATGTGACCCAAGACGTACAGCTGTTTGCTGGTAGCTTGAAAGACAACCTTTTGATCGCCAATAAACAGGCTAGTGAAGAAGAGCTGAACCAAGTCGTGTACCAAGCGGGGCTGGAAGATCTTGTCGCTCGACTCCCCGACGGTCTGCGCAGTGAAATTGGTGAAAACGGAAGTCAGTTATCCGGTGGAGAGAGGCAACGTTTAAGCCTTGCTCGAGCATTTCTTCACGATACCCCCGTTATTCTATTAGATGAAATTACATCGGCCTTGGATGCTGAAACACAAAACCACGTGCTGGATGCGCTAAGAGAGAGATGTATAGGTAAAACTGTGGTCACAGTAGCCCACCGCCTAGAAACCATCAAAGATATGGATCGCATCTACCACATGGACAAAGGGACCATAGTGGAATATGGGCACCACGATGAACTGTTAGAATCGAACGGTGGATACCAGAGGTTATGGCAAGCCCAAGTGGCATAAAAAAGGCCTCCCATTGGGAGGCCTTTTGCTTTTTGGGCTATTAACCCGCTTTTTTATGTTCGATATCGATGTCTGTTTCAGCGGCCTCTGTCTCTTTCGCCTCAGCGAAAATTTCAGCAACGGCTTGGCGTTCTAGTTCGCCTTTTAAGTTACCGTCATCGTCAACCACGGGCAGTGAGTACTCATAAGACATGGTTTCAGTGAGTACTTCTTCGATTACCGCATCTGGCGATACTGCTGGCAACTCTTCGTAAATATCTTCATCGAAGGCACTTTCTTGAGTGTCAGCGGCATCGATAAGGCTCTCTTTAGTGACAAGACCCTGATAGCCCTCTTCGGTTACGTGGTAAGCGTAATCTTGCTTGAGCTGCTTCATTTGGCGCAGGGCTTCTTCGATGTTGTTGGCGGTGATCCGGTAGGCTGGTGGCTGCATGACCGTTTCTACCGTTAACGCTCTCGCGCGGTTTACATCTTTTACAAAGGCTTCCACGTATTCGTCGGCAGGGTGCAGCAAAATTTCATCAGGCGTACCTTGCTGAACGAGTTTACCGTCCTTTAAGATGGCGATGCGATCACCTAGCTTAGCGCTTCATCTAAGTCATGGGTAATAAAGATGATGGTCTTGTGTAGCTTTTCTTGCAATTCAATCAGTTGATCTTGCATCTCACTGCGAATCAGCGGGTCTAGGGCAGAGAAAGCCTCATCCATCAATAACACTTCTGCATCGGTGCAAAGCGCTCTTGCAAGGCCAACTCGCTGTTGTTGCCCCCCAGAAAGTTGAGCGGGGTACTGCTTTCCGTAACCAGAAAGCCCTACGGTTTCAAGCCACTCTTCGGCTTTGGCTAAGCGAAGCTCTTTTTCGACGCCTTGAACCTCTAAACCATACGCTACGTTTTGGATAACAGTGCGATGAGGCATTAGACCAAAGCGCTGGAAAACCATCGACATTTTGCGACGGCGGAAATCTTCCAATTGCTTGGTTGTCAGTTCGGTGACATCGATACCTTCGACTTGAATAACCCTTCAGTGGGTTCGATCAGACGGTTGAAGTGACGAATAAGGGTAGACTTGCCAGAACCAGACAGTCCCATAATGACAAATATTTCGCCTTTGTTGATTTGAAGATTAATGTCTTTCAAACCAACGGTATGACCCGTTTCTTCCAGTAAGGTTTCTTTGCTTACACCCGCTTTTACTCTGTCCATTACGCTATCTGGCTTAGGACCAAATACCTTGTAGAGGCCGCGAATTTCAATTAACGCATCAGTCATGTTTCATGTCTCCAAGGTGAGCTTGTGTGCGTTTGGCATAAGCTTGCGAAGCGCGGTCGAACAAAATGGCCAGTGCGACAATCGCGAAGCCATTGAGCAATCCTAGAGTAAAGTATTGGTTGGTGATCGATTTTAGTACCGGTTGACCTAGCCCTTTAACACCGATCATCGAAGCGATAACGACCATCGACAGTGCCATCATAATGGTTTGGTTGATACCTGCCATAATAGTCGGCATTGCCAATGGTAACTGCACGCCCCACAGCCGCTGACTGCGGTTTGCACCAAAGGCGGTTGCCGCTTCCAATACTTCTTTATCGACTAAACGAATTCCGAGGTTTGTCAGGCGAATGACTGGTGGAATGGCGTAGATGACGACGGCAATCAGGCCGGGGATTTTACCAATACCGAGTAGCATGACTACTGGGATCAAGTAAACAAAGGCAGGCATGGTTTGCATCACATCTAACATTGGAGTAACGATGGATTGAACTCGATCCGATCTCGCCATAGCGATCCCGATTGGAATGCCGAGCAGGATCGACAGCATGGTGCAAACCGTGATGATACTAAGGGTGCGCATGGTGTCTTCCCACATACCGAAATAACCGATCAAGATAAGTGAAGCAAAGCACCCAACAGCGAGTTTCCATGAGCGGCTGGCGGCATAAACTAAGCCAGTGCACGCTGCCAATATAATCAGCCACGGAGTAGTAATTAACAGCTTTTCAAACCAGACCAGAAAAGAGAGAAGAGGATCAAATAAAGACTCGATCAAATCGCCGTACTCGCGAGAAAAATCGCGGTATGCGCCATCAAGGGTTTTCCTTATCGCCCGAAGATCGGAGCGTTCCATTTCAGGGAAACTGCCCCACCAACTACTATCAGACATATAAACCATTCCTTGTAGATCCGGAGCCAAATCATTGACTCCGGTAGAGTTGTGTTACTTAGAGTTTAGTTAACAAGCGATTAAAGTGCTTGTTCAACTTTTGAAGCGACGTCGGCTGGTAGCCACTGCTTCCAGATTTGAGGATGTTGCTCTAGGAAGTGATACATAGCTTCTTCACCATCGGCTTGGTTGTCTTCCATCCAAGCGAGAAGCTGGTTGAGATCCGCATTTTTCAAGCCACGCTTGGTAAAGTAGTCATACGCTTGAGGTGCTCTAGAAGCGAACTCTTCAGTTGTGATGGTGTGTACTGGCGAAGGCGGGTACATGGTCACTGCTGGCGCGTCACACTCTGCTTGAGTAATACAGTTAACAAATTCATCCTTGTTAACGCCACTGCCAAAGTCAACTTTCACCATGTTGTATTTGCCCAATACCGCAGTCGGTGCCCAGTAGTAGCCAAACCATGCTTGTTCGCGTTCGTAGGCTTTGGCGATTGAACCACTTAGGCCAGCGGCTGAGCCGGGATCAACAACAGTAAAACCGGAGTCTTCAAGTTTTAGAGCGTTGAACAAGTGACCTGCACTGATCTGACAGTTCCAACCTGCTGGGCAGCTGTAGAAAGCGCTTTTATCTGGGTCTTCTGGGTGCGTAAACATGTCAGCATGCTTTTTGATGCCTTCGATGGTGGCCATTTCAGGGTGTTTATCTACTAGATAAGCAGGGACCCAAAAACCTTCTTCACCGCCGTCGACGAGAGCATTGCCCGCGTAGCGAAGGCGTTTTTCTTGTACGCCTTTGTCCAAAGCGTCTTTCAAACTGTTACTCCAAAGTTCTGGGGCAACGTCTGGTTGTCCTTTCTCAATCATTGAGGTGCCGGTAGGCATCGTGTCGCCGGGAATAAGTTCAGCTTCACAACCATATCCGTGTTCAAGGATAAATTTGTCTATGTTGGCAATAAGGCTTGCTGAGTTCCAGTTCATATCAGCGATTGTGACCTTGCCACATTCGCTAGCGTGAGCTGATGTGGCACTGGCTGCCAACAGAAGTGCAGCGGCTAATTTGTATTTCATTGAGAAATTCCTTTTCAAAATTTGCGCGATAAGTTTAACGAAATAATGGTTAGTGCTCAAATTAATAATAGTGGAAAATTAGCAAGATACAGTTAAATTTATGCTCAAAAAGTGGTTTTTTAGCAGTATATCGCTAATTTTTTGTTCATATGAATTTATTTAGTGCAAGGTACAGATTGAATTTTATTGTTAGTGGACGAACTAATTATTAAGCCTCACGATAAAGCTTGCCATCAGTTGTTTTGACTACGAAATAAATATTGAAAAAGGGTTTACCCTTCGCGCCTCTTTTAACTCTTCTTGAACCTATGAAAAGTGTATGTAGACCCGTAGATAAGAGTTGGTTTCTTCTCTACAGGGATTAAGCATAAACTTTTGATTTATATTGAAATTGTTTGCTTTTCTGTACTAGACTATTTTTGCTGTAACTGGTTTCATAATGTGCTTTTTTAGTAGTGCAAGGTTCGTTGAAAATGAAAAAGTATATTATTTCTGTGCTTCTTTTGGCTACTCTCCTACTGGCGGCTTACCTGTCATTTGGCATTTATCGAAGCAACATACTCACTGCCAATATTGAAAGTGGTGATTATGTAGCGTGCTTTGCTGACGCTTCGGTGGAAACGAATCGCATTGATTTTTTAGAGCATCATGAGTCTTTTGATATCCGCTTTGCAGCCCATGGGAATAGAGAGTGTTATGCGCCATACTTCCCAGCAATCGAAGTGACGTCTTCTAAGGTGACGCACTGGTTACACCTTGTCGAAACGTCTGGAGATGTGCAACTGTCTGGCAAACACGCCTCTTTTGGTGATTCAGAAAAGAATTGGGTGTTTGTCGATGTTGGCAGCCAGCTAAAACGCGATCAGAGTGACCCATTTTACAGCGTTGGAACTCGCTTTCGCGACAACCCTTCTTGGACGGCGGCTCCGCATCTATCCCTCAATTGGCAAGGTAAAGTCTTTGGTCTAGCGAAAGTGGAAGATACGTTTTATCTAGTGGGCGGTGTATCGTGGGGGTTTGTTTTGCCTTCTTGGTCGCTAAAACCTTATGCCTTATACCCACGTGCACTTGATAAAAGTGAATGGACCAATATTGTGAAAGCGCTAAACAAAGAGTACCCCGAACTTCAATTTAGCGATGAATAGCCAATAAGGAGAGTCAACCCAGAAGGGTTTAGTTACGCAAAATCTCTTCAAGTCGCAGGGTTGAAAAAAATATACGAAGACGAACTATATCGGCATGTCGTCCGATAGTAATGGCTGTGTTCAAGCGCCAGCACCTTGTGAATAGTTGCCAATTTTCAGAGAGTTATCATGGATAAATCAGAACAGTTTTGGGACAAAGTTTCTAAAAAGTCTGCTATAGGCAGTAATAAACTAGAACAGATTAACGACACAATTGTCGAGAAAGCGATTATGTACTTAAAACCGAGCGACGTTGTGTTGGATTATGGATGTGGCTCAGGTTCAATCGCAAATGATATTGCATCGATTGTTGATAAAGTTGAAGGTATTGATATTTCGTCTGGAATGATTGAGGTGGCAAAGGCTAATACTGCTAAGAGCAATGTGAACTTTACACACGCAGACATCTTTACCATCGAGCGAGAGAATCAAACCTATGATGCAATCTTAGCCATCAATGTTCTTCCATATGTCGATACTCAAATGGTATTTGAAAGAGTTCACCAACTATTAAAGCCGGGTGGGTTGTTTATATCGGCAACAGGCTGTCTGGGAGAAAGAGTCTCGATATTAAGTTTGTTGGTTCCACTGGTGTCAAAAGTCGGCTTGATGCCAAAATTCAAATCATTTTCAACGCAAGGGTTAAAACAAGAAATAGAAAAATGCCGATTTGAAGTAATCAAAATCGAGAATTTAACCCGCTTGCCAGACTGTTTTATCGTCGCAAAAAAGGTGTAGATGCATATTCTAGCAATCAAGGTTAGACGCTTACATTAGGCTGCTTCGGTTTGCAGTACGTTTGTTTGGATAGCTCAGGCTCTTCCATTGCCCAAAGGGAACCTGACAATTTTAGTGCGGGTCAAGACGGATTGGCTATTCATCAGTGTTAGCGGTCGAAACGTTATACGAATACATAGTTCCAGCGCCTATTTACTGGAAAATTTGTTCCGGTACTCTTTAGGAGTTAGCCCTTTGTAATTCTTAAATAGGCGATTGAAGTTTGATGTATTGTTGTATCCCACTATTTGAGCGATGTGACTGACTTTAAAGTTAGAAGTCTCCAACAACTCGGCAGCATGGCTTAGCCTTATTTTTTTAAGCCTTTGACCGAACGTTTCACCAAAATGGCGAGTAAAAATACGATTAACCGTCCGTTCACTACAGAAAATATATTGCGACAAGTCTTGTAAGGAAATATCTTGGGCATAGTGCGTATTCAGGTATTGAGACAAGGCTTCAACCCGATCTTTATCCGATTCAAATTGAAGATGAGCAGACGAGCACAACATAACGAAGTTTTTATCTTGAGTGACGGTCGAAAAAACACGAAAAAGCACTGAAAGCTGTTCTAGGCTTGAAGTCTTGTAGTCAATCAGTGAGATGACGTTTTTCGCCGATAATGCCGTTGATTCAGAAAACTGAATGCACGATTCATCGCCTAGTATGTTGGTAAGTTTCCTCATTTCCTTGCAGTGCATCAACATATTCGACACCCACTCTTTGTCCATCCAAAGGCTATGCCGCTCTGGGGTAAGTTTTTTGTCTCTGACCCTTAAGTCTTTTAAGTCATGGGATAACTCGGGTGGTATCAAAAAAAACGAACAAGGTGCGACTTCTACATCAACACCGCCCAATCTAATTATTCCCCGGTAGTTAAAAAGGAGCAGAAATTCAAACTCTCTATGGACATGAGGTTTCAATAGTTCCGACGGCGATTCGTCTAAATGATGTCTCCAAGAGTAACCTGGGCGTATTAAACTCTTCGAAGTTATTGCTCTCATACCTTCCAACACAACACAATGATTAAGTTGGCTAAATAGTATCAGCTTGTGTCCAGATAGTGCACCTTAACAAGTCAGTTGTATCGAATAATAAACACAAGAGCTTAGCTAACCTCGAAATCACTACTCACACCGACTTTAAGAGGTTACACGATGAAAAACTATGCAAAATTCATCTTCGACATGGATGGTACATTGGTTGACTCTACCTATGCCGTTGAAAACGCATGGAGCATATGGGCGACAGAGCACCGCATCAATGTAGATACGATTTTAGCGATATCACACGGGCGTCCCTCTGATGATGTCATTAAAGAGCTAATGCCTCACCTTAGCATCGAAGAAGAAGTCGCTAAGTTGGAAGCCATAGAAATGAGCAATGTCGATTCTGTAAAGCCCGTCCGCGGAGCCATAGATTTTTTAAGTCGACTGGAAGATCACGATTGGGGAGTATATACCTCAGCGCCCAGAGAACTCGCGATTCAAAGATTAAAAGCGGCATCCATACCAGTGCCCAAGACACTGATTACCGTGGAAGATGTGCAAAAAGGCAAACCAGATCCCGAAGGTTATATTTTAGCGGCAAAACAGTTGGGGGTGTCTCCCGAGCAATGCCTAGTTTTTGAAGATGCACATGCGGGTATATTGTCTGCGATGGAGGCTGGCTGTGATGTTATCAATATTACTGCCGTCGGCCCAGAGCACCCCAGCGTTGTTAACAAAACTAATGTTTCTGTTGCAGTAGACTATCTTGACGTTTCTGTCTTACTTAACAACCAGTTGATTTCTATCGATTCTTAATGGTTTGGTTAGTGCTAATTTTCTATAAGCTGCAATGAACCCATGCGTTAGCCAAGTAGAGCTAACGCATTTGTGAAAGTTACGCATGGTGCAAATGAGCTTTATCTATGAGTCTCTTAGGTGTAAGCGTTTTTGGCCAATTTGAGTTAGGATTTATGGAGAATGGTAAGTGTTCGGATAAGATCCGTTAGGGCAAAAGGTAAACTCTGCTATCACTCAAGTATTTTTGGTTTTAAGCGCTGGTTGCATAGCATTTAGAAACCATTTGTGATGGCGAGTTCTTTTTTCAGCATCAGTTCATTCCAATCAGGAAACTTACCTAAATCAATGATACTTTTTTATTGTATTGGTTAGGTGTTCATCCGCTCCTCTTACTAATGCATCCGTATCTAACTGACCTTTCCCCCGACGTATATAGACGTACCTGTTTCGTCCGAACATTGGTTGTCGCTTGCCGCATTTAGTCGCCACCGCGCATCGTCACTCAATCGCCTACAAAGAACTATTATGGTAACCCCAGAAAAGTACGAGTTTGTCACAAGTTACTTCAGCCATTAAGCCAGAGCGAAGTATAACGGTTCACTTATTAGCTTCTTTTGTGCGGTTGTTGAGATTGAATGTGCCAACTGTAGCGAGTCTGAATAAACCTGTTTTAGCTTCATGGCTAATTTAGATATAAGATAACTGGTGTATTGGTATTCCAACTTACCTAGATGATTGTCCGGTATCGCTGGAGTAGACCGTATCGTTCTATTCATGCACTAGGCCAGTTTAATCGAGAGAACTTGATATGGGTTATGCTTTTAACTTGTATTTAATACTTCTGATAATCGGTATAAGATACTGATTTACATATGTTTTTGTTTCTAGAGCAGTGGAATCTTTCAACTGTTCATACTCTGATTCCAGTTGCGCAAGTACCTGTTGACCTTCTTCAAGGTTGTCTCGCCTATTAGATTCACCTGACTCTTTTTTCGACCGTTTTCGTATTCCAGCCCATTCCGTAGGTGATTGCGCAGGTACGAGCTCATAATTGCGATTTTTCTGCAGGTATTCTGCTTTCTTTCTTACGGTATCACCATGCTGTTGGTCATCGATACAGTGACTGTAAGCGAGCAACGCTTCGACAAAAGCTTCGCCCAGCAGTTGAACCTTGAGGGTCGACATCAGAGCGACATTTTCGGTTAAGTCAAGGTATAGCCCAATCTTTTTCAAGCCCTTTACCCTGACACCCTAGCTGAACCATTACTTCTTGCTCTGTGCCTTCAAAGTAATGTTTACGCGACTCATGACCTTTCTCATAGCGCTCTCGCTCGTAACCAACGTAGTGAATGAAATATTCACCAGTGCCTATTGCGCCCAAAAAAGCATCATCATTGTCCAGTATATCGAAGTTTATTGACGAATAAATGCAAAATAGTTTCATTGGCTTCCCTAAGTGTATCTGAGTGTTTGCTTCTGGAGCATCAAGTCGCGATGATACTTCACGTAGATCATAATGACTGGTTCCATTTCTTCTCCGATATTTGATATCGCTTTTAGCGCTGTTTTTCTAACTGAATTATCCGCGCTTAAGTAACTACCAACCGGGCAATATGGTAGAGTAGAAATTTACATATAGTTTGATGCTATTCTGGCACGTTTTGGGCAATTTATAGCGATGAATAGCCAACAATCTCTCGTCAGCCTAACGCAATTTTGTCTCATAATTGCTAGCAAAAAAGAGCCAGTACTGTTAATTCTGGCTCCAAACTAGAGAGTAAATTATGTTAAATTTTTTCTCATTTTGATGATTTACTAGGCTTTAAGCTGGAGTATTTCCTGGAGTTTTTTTATTGTCTCGTCGACGCTGATCGTGCTTTCCTGTCGATTTAGCAATTGGTTTTGGACCTGGTTTCAAACTCATAATTATATCCTCATTAAAATGATGGTTATTCCTCATTCTCGATATTTGGGTAACATTAGTGTCTTTCAAGGTGTGAATGAAAAATAAACAAAAATAATGTAAGTTTTACTCGCGGAGCCCGATTTCGGTGCATTTCCGAGCCAGAAAATGCCATGAGTAAGAATTCAAACCACGTAGTTATTGGTAAAAATTGTTTAACGGAATTTATCTAATCAACTTGCGATAAATAGGAAAAGTGGTCACGTGTTACCAAAACTTGTTACTGACTCAACAGGAATTTACACAAATCTCTTTCGACCCGCCAAACAAAAAATATACCTTGTCACCGTCTTGTTTATAAAAAATACTGCACGGGTTAACTACAACTACGCGATAACGCAAGTGCCCAAATTTTGGAGGAATACGACCCGATTGAACGACGTTCTTTAGCCATTCAACTCTTGAGCAGATCGTTTAAGTCAGCTGTTTTGCAGCCTCAATGTATCAAGTGCGATGTATTGAGCGATGTCGTTGGGGTCAGACAGAGCAGGCTCAGTCCAGATTACCCGCGCCCTAGAAATTTCTAATGTAAGATCAATGACTCGCCTTAAATAAGTTTCTTTTTACTTTTTCTCATTTACTTCTAAAGTTTAAAGCACGTGATGGATTATTAATTTGCTCTAATCTAAAAAGTTTGAACAAGGGACTCTATTGTGAAAAACAGGATTTTCGCTTTACTTTTAATAACTTTTGCTTATTTACCGCATGCCAATGCTTCTCTAGATGGTATCTATAAGGGGTGTGGTTTAGGGCATTGGGTTGCTAATGGTTACGTGAATGGTTGGCTTGCTGTCACCACCAACGTGACATGGGATTTAGGTACTACCGCATCTATCTCTTATTATTCGACCCCCGGTGCGTGCTCAGGCCCATTTTATGCGGCCGCGCAGTTTATTGACAGAACCTATCCAGAACTGGAACAAGAGACGGTACAAGGCGGCGGTGAGCATATGATTGCAATGCTGAACATCCTTGAATGTGGTCAACAAGAGCAACAGGTAGTTCGTCAAGGCATTAGAAGTGACTTTGCAAAAGTGCTGGCCAATGAAAACTATGCTGATATGCCTCATCATGAAAAGGCCGATAGCTATTACCGAATTGTGGCTAAACATGCTTTACAGCAGTGCTTGGTGTCTTAACCCGCATTAGCAAACAGGTGATGCGTTGTGGCGTGTCATCTTGTTTGGGCGTATTGCTCTTTGTAGTGCTTTTGTATTCTTGGCCAGCCTCTGGTTCCGATGCACTGAGTGCGCAACAGTGGGATCAGTGGTCCAAATTGCTGCATTTTAAAAATGGCAGCAGTACTATCTCCAGTTCGGAATTTTTCCTTTCAGAAAACGGCAGCTTTGATGCAGAAGCAGAATTGATTGCCACACTCAGCGCTTTTACTTCCCCATCGACAATGGCGCATTGCCGCTATCCTGCGCGTTACCTCTGGGTTAAAGAGAACTTCGGCTCTGATTTAGCGCTGTCATTACAAGATTGTGAAGAGTATCAACAGTGGATTCAGCACAGCAAAACTGAGTCGGTCAGCCTTGTTTATGTCACTGGGTATCTTGGAAACCCTGCCTCTTTTTTTGGTCATCTGATGATGAAATTTAACCGTCAGGGCGACAACAAGTCGGATATCGAACTGCTTGATACTGGAATTAACTTCGGGGCGAATGCGCACCCTGATGACAACCCTGTTAAGTATGTTTTATACGGTATATTTGGTGGCTACACTGCCACTTACACCACGGCCACTTACTATCTCCATACTGGCAATTATGCCGAGAATGAGCAGCGTGAGTTATGGGAGTATGAACTTAGCCTCACCAACCAAGAAGTGGCGTTGATACAGGCCCATCTGTTTGAGCTACAGGATGTCGATTTCAATTATTACTTCCTAAGCGATAACTGTTCTACCGCGTTTAAAGACATTTTGAACATTGTGCTTGATCAGCCCCTCGACACTGGAATTCAGCCATGGGACATGCCCATCGATATATTCCATGTTATTCCGAACGTTCTTCATCATGGACAACCTTTAGTTAAAAAGGTCAACCAACGTCAATCCAAATATAGTCGTATTCAAAACAAGTACCTCGCCCTCAGTGATGACGAAAAGCAGCAAGCCCTCTCCATCGCTAAAGATCTTTCTGAACTTGAGTCATTTATGCAATCTGGTGATTTCTCTGAGTATGAAAAAGCCAAGGTTCTCGATGTGTTAACTGAGTACACTGAGTTGTTGGTAGTGACCACAGATGAAACTAAAAACAACTACAAGGAACAAAAGCGTAAGTTGTTGCTGGCGAGACTAAAGTTGAACAGCTTTAATGTGGATTGGCCGAAGAGTGAAGCTAAACCTCCTCACTTGTCTCAGCTGCCGATAAATCTTGGTATAGGGTCTGGCTATAGCGACGATTACGGTGGCTATGTCAGCCTAAGGGGATTTGGTGCTTATTATGATTTTTTGTCAATTGATGCGGCACGACTGAAAGATTCCTCGCTTACGGTTATGGACACTGAATTACACATTACGAAAGATAAGCTACGCCTTAAAAAGCTGGATTTTCTTAACGTTGCTTCGCTTAACACTAATGATGTGGACTTGTTTGAAAACGATCGCTTAGCATGGCAATTCGCTCTCTCACTTGAACAGTTCAAATGCGATAATGATGAGTGCTACCGCCCATATTTCAAGGGCTATTTAGGCCTAGCAGCCCGCAGATCTAATAGCCTTACTGTCTATAGCATGATCGGCGGACAGGTCGATTTTGCCTACCTTGATGATTCCGCAATAAAGTTTCCACTTGGAGTACTCTATAGCTGGCCGGAGCACTGGAAAACACATCTGAGAATAGTGCCTTCACTTGATTTAAATGGTAGTGGTTGGGATTACCACCTATATGGGGATTCACGCTTTCATATCAGCAATGAAGCGGACATTCGCATAAGTATCGAGAAAAGCCATGACAAGTTGGTAGGGGTTTATTACAACCGATATTTTTAGTTGGGTATCTATCACTAAGCGAGCTGATGGCGGCACTTTTGCCACCAAGGACGTCGTGAGAAGCACTGCTTCTCGATCTTACCCATCCAACCGCACAGAGGCGGCAATAGAATAAGTATGGGCACGTGAAAGTCGTTTAGCTTGGTGGCTAGTTGTGGTGGTGTAGATCAGTTTTTTGGGTTCTTCGGAGCCCCAAGTGCCTGAGGTTTATAACCTAATGAATCTAAATCAACACCTTGCTCTAAAAGTAGCTTTTCAAACAATGGCAATAATTGACCTAGGTTTTCGTTTAACGTATCTCGAACCGTGTCAACGACAACTTGGGTACCACGCTCGATTTCTATGTTTATAAAGTCGCCACGGGCTTTTGATTCGAAAACCGTCATTCTGCGTGTTTCAGGAATAAGCCAAACTTCGAACCACCCTTCGTGTTTATCTACCTCAGCTACGGTTAGGCTCGCACCATTAAGAGCGATATAACCTTTAGGGAAAACGTATCTTTTCCAAGTGTCAGGGAGAGCTAAGCGAACACAATAGTTATCCTCAATTTGCGTTACTTCGAGGATAGCGGTATTAAAGTCCACATGACCAGATAGTGGGTGACCACCAATTTCTGCCCCATCTTTTGCCGCTCTCTCAGCGTTAACTAATTGGGATGAGCCGTACTTACTCAGGGTTGTGATCAAGAGGCTTTGCAACATAACGTCAAACTTTACGCGAACATCTGACTCTATTTCCGTGACAGTCAGGCACACTCCGTCAATAGCAATGCTTGCCCCAATTTCTAGATCATTACAAAACCCTTTAGGAAAATCGATGACAAAAGTTCTAATCCCTCTCTGGTCTGTCACGTCAACAATTTCTGCAACTGCCTGCACTATACCTGTAAACATCCATACTCCACTGATAGCTGCGAACCAACGCCTTGCAAATCGCGATGGTCGGTGATTTATGGTTCTATAATGAGGCTTTTCAATTTTTGAGACAACATTAAATCAATAACTTAGATATGGGTGGTGCGTTAAGATCTGCGCTGCTGCGTCACTATTGCAAATAGAGGCGTTGCCATCGAAATAGGCTGAAGACGAGTTGCCTCCAGCACGTACCTCTGTGTTGTTTACGCTCTACTTGTCAAAATAGCGCGCTATCTTACTAATGGTATTTAAGGTGATATCTAACTCTTCTCGGCTTAACTCTTTGGCCGCTTTGGCTGCCCACAATGCTTGCTTGTCGTCTAACAGATCATAAATTCGCTTGCCCTCTTTGGTTAGGACAACGTGTTTCGCTCTTTTGTGGCTAGGGTTTTCGATAAATTCCACTAATCCGTCTTTTGACATCACATCAACAATTCTCTGGCTAGCCTGTCGGCTTTGTCCCATGGCTCTGCCAATTTCAGGAACGGTCAGTAGCTCATCTGACTTTTCTATTGCTCCTAAAATTTTCCATCGAGCGCTGCTGAGATTAAATTCTTCCGACATTCGGTCGCCTTCATTGTTGAACAAACCACTGACCTTAAAGGTCTCTAGCACTATTTTGGTGAATATCTCTCCATTTGTTTCCATTAGAAATCCTCTTTTTCAATTTGACAACATATTGTCAAATGATCTAAATTGACAACATATTGTCAATGTTACTTGATAGGGTGAAATTTTGAAACAATTAATACATCGTTCTGCTTCTTTTGTTGCGACCGCCTGTATCGCGATGTTTTTCTTTTCTTCTTTACTGGCTGAACTCAGTGGTTCTGTAGAGTGGATAAAAACAGTGAAGTCTCTGATCGTTTTTCCCGGCCTTTTCATTCTCATCCCTGCGGTTGCTGCTACTGGAGCAACGGGCTTTATGTTGGCGGGGAAACGCCGCGGTAGAGTGATAGAAGCAAAGAAAAAACGCATGCCATTTGTGGCGCTCAACGGGATTTTTGTTCTTATTCCTGCGGCTTACTTTTTAAATGAATGGGCTGCAGCGGAGGCTTTTAACACAAGGTTTTATATGGTCCAAGTACTAGAGCTAACAGCGGGTCTGTTTAATCTTGTACTAATGGTTTTGAACATTAAAGACGGGCGCAAATTTACGCCAACAAGAAAGGTAATAGCATGAGAGTAGTAGAAGTTAGGGCAGCAGTATTCGCCTTAGTCGTTGGCTTTTTAAGTTTATCGGCAATGGCTGGAGAAGCCGCGTTTGAAAAAGTTTGTAGTTCCTGTCATAGCGGTGGATTTAAGGGAATGGTTACCGGTGCGCCTAATGTGAATGAGAGGGAGGAGTGGCAGTCCTTTCACGCAAGCAAAAATGAAGAGGAAATGCGACAGGTCGTTATGCAGGGATTGAACGATCACAAACCGAAAGGCGGATGCAAAAAATGTTCTGATTCAGAGATAAATGCCGCGATTGACTACGTTCTGTCGGTGACAAAGTAACTTATCAACATGGGGAATCGTATGAAAAGCTACTCTTCCACTTTAATAGTACTGCATTGGGTGTTGGCGCTGTTTGTGTTTGTTGCACTATTTATGGGTAACGACATCGCTTCACTATCGAACGAGCTTGATTTGAAAGTTGATCGCCTAGTGGTACATATGTCAGCAGGGCTTATCATGGGGTTGGCTTTTGCTGCTCGACTATTGCTTAAAAGGCGTGGAGCAAACCGCGTACCAAAAGAGAAACAGCCGTCAATGTTAATTACCTTGGCAAGCGCATACCACACCCTCTTATACGTTTTAGTATTTGGCGTTGTTATCAGTGGGGTTGTGATGGCTTTGGAAGTTGATATTTTCACCATCGTAGAGCAAGAAGCAACCATGCCAAATAACCTTTCTTTAATACTTTCCCATCAAGTGCATGGAGCATTGACTCAAGCTTTAGTTGTGGCTTCCGCCCTTCATATATTGGCCGCTTTTTATCATCAGTTTATTTTGAAAGACGGCCTACTAAAACGGATGATGATAAGCAAAAAAAGCAAGTAATGTTTTGGTTTTCGCACAGTACTAATTTTACAAAAGAATTTATATTTACTTTTTGTAATCGATTACATAGCAGGATAACATACTAATAGTTGGTGATTAAACGCACAATTTAAGAATTATCCATCTACAGCAATGATAATGGTAACAATTTGTATCATTGTTATTAACGTATATGACTATTTGTTGCAGAATGGCGCGCTTTTTACATCTTGGTGTAAGCATATGTGTTTAACGACATTTGTGCATTGAGATGAAAAAGCGTGGTTTCGTTTCTAAAAAGCAAAGAGTTGTATATGGAAAAGTCGTTTGTTGCTAGGCAGCCAATAGTTGATTGTGAAGAAAAACTAATCGGTTACGAGCTGCTGTTCAGAGAGGGTAAAAACAATGCGTTTCCCGATATTGATCCTGATAAAGCTACGTCAAAGGTGCTTTTAGGCGTCTATTTCAAGAACGACAGTTACGACAGCATACTGCAAGACAAGGTGGGCTTTGTAAATTTTCCATATAAAAGCATCGTAAAGATGGTTCCTGCACTGATGCCTAAAAGTAAAATTGTGGTAGAGATCCTAGAAGACTGCCCTCCAACCGATGAGCTTCTACAATCAGTGAAAAAGCTGAAAAGGTTGGGTTATAAGATTGCACTTGACGATTTTGTGCCTTCACCAGAGTGGCGCTCGTTCTTACCTTATATCGATATTATTAAGTTCGATATCTCTACCGTGCCTTTGGCCAAAGTCGCGGTGTTAATTAAGAAATTGGACAAAAGTAAAATCCAGTTTGTTGCTGAAAGAGTAGAAACTCAAGAAGACTTTCTCAACTGTAAAGAGATTGGTTTTGACTACTTTCAGGGCTACTACTTTGCCAAACCGGAGTTGGTTGAACAAAAAACGATTAGTACATCCCAAGTATCGATTCTTAATCTTTGTAAAGAAGTATCAAAACAAGAAATTGATATTAAGAAGCTGGAAGAAGTGTTTGCTAACGATGTCGGCCTCTCTTACAAGTTGTTTAGATATGTTAACTCCACCAATATCAGCAATCCTATTCGCTCTTTTCGACAAGCACTTGCGTATCTTGGTTCGGATAAGATCCGTATGTTTGTCTCTCTTGTAGCACTCTCTTCGGATAAGAACTCAGCGCCTGAGCCCATCTATCAGATGTCTCTGCAACGAGCTTGTTTCTGTAGCCTTGTGGCAAAAGAGCTGAGTTTAAGCCGTTCGGATGCCTATATTGTTGGCTTGTTTTCTCTGCTGGATTCAATGTTTAAAGTGAGCTTTGATACTATCTTTAGCTCCATCAAAATAGACAACAGTGTTAGGGCCGCGATATTAAACAAACAAGGGGCGCTAGGCGTAGTGTTAACGCTTATGGAAGCCTATGAAACTGCGGATTGGATGAAAATAAACCTTATCAACAAACAGTTGAACTTGTGTTCAGAAAACTCCGGTGAGTATTTTACTAAGTCACTAAACTGGAATACGCCTAAGGCGAAATAGTTCTACTCCAGACAAGAGATGCCTAAGTGGGACGGTGTATAAGCAAAGCGGCATTGCAGCCGCGATGGGCAATTAATTAATCGTAATATTGTTTTCTAATGAGGGAAAACGCTTCACTTGAACACCGAGTGCCTGAGATATATCTAAGGCTTCGTTTTCCGTCAACGTAACTTGAACGACTGTGTTAGGATCATCGTGATCAAGATGGTACTGAGCAAACCAATGTGGTTCGCTTCCCTCACGTTCGCCTCTATTTAACTCAACTTGTTCTGGATGAAGGAAAACCGAAATTCCTCCGCCGAATACATGAACAAAACGGTCTGTGATATGAAAGTGAGTCCCTAACTGGGTTCTTAATTTTGCATCTTTATTCCATTCTGTCATTGTCGCGCTCCTGTTTTCAGTGACTGGCTTCGCTGGTTGCTTCAGTGAGCGTGAGTGGAAATGTAGCGTCATAAATTTTTCCACAAGCCCCGCCAATAAACGCGCTTTCAAAGTCTTTAATACTGGTGCGACAACCCGCCATAATCTGCTGAGCCACTTTAAGGTCTGTAAATTCAATGATGTCTTTTTCACCAGAAGACTTAACGATCACCAATCTATAGATTTCACTCATCTTCTTTCCTAGCAACTGATATGCATCCCCAATATGAGTATAGTTTCTTATTTGGGGGTTTTAGGCTTTTTTTGTTCTCTAGTGGAAGGTTTTGTTTTCAACTGATTCGGCAAAGAATATTGATGGCGATTGTTCAAAGTAAATGAAATAGGCTGCTTACATTTTTCTCAAGTAAACGCCTTTACATTACAGAGGGTGACGATAGAATGCGTACATTGATTAACTAAGAATGTTTTTTTCATTCATAACAAATATTTAAGGAGGAACTAATGTCTATGTGGTGTTCAATCAACCCACGTTTGTTTGGCATTAATGCTCGCTCAAGAGTTATTGATATCGCGTTGCGATAATCTCGACTTGAGCGAACCATTACCCACCGACGTATAGCGTCAATCGAGTACTAATCCTCAAGCTCGAAGAATTATTGTCAACTCTGACAACGGCCTTTTGCGCCCAAAATTCTTGAGATAATTATGAGTACTTTTTTAACTGCACAATCACTAACACTTTCACATTCATCTGCAGCACTGTTTAAATCGTTAAGCTTTACGGTTAATCGCGGTGATAAAATTGGTCTTATCGGTCATAACGGTTGTGGTAAAAGCTCCCTGCTTAAACTGTTAGACGGACAATTTGAACCCAATGAAGGCACAATCGCAAAGGCTAAACATTGCCTGATGAGCTATGTGGAACAACACATCCCTCAGCAATTGCAATCCCTGTCAATCTTAGCGGCATTAACAGAGAAACTCGCCGATGGTGAACAGTGGCGCGCTGAACTCTTGCTATCAGAGCTTGGATTTTCTCATTCTGAGTGGCAAATGCCGGTTTCCAATTGCAGTGGTGGTCAGCAAATGCGTTTGCTACTAGCAAGGGCAATTATTGGTCAACCGGACTTACTGCTGTTAGACGAGCCTAGTAACCATTTGGATTTACCTTCGCTGATTTGGCTTGAACAGTTCTTACTGCAATGGAAAGGCTCTTTTATTCTGGTCTCTCATGACCAAGCTTTGTTAGATGCCGTGACTAATACTACTTGGGTTTTGCGCAACCAATCTCTTAACCACTTTGCTTTACCTTGTTCGTCGGCGCGCGCTGCACTAAAAGAAAAAGACGAGCAGGATAGGGTACGTCATTTTAGCGAGCAAAAAGAGATAGATCGCTTAGAAAAAAGTGCTAAGCGAATGGCTGAGTGGGGCAAGGTTTATGACAATGATAGCTTGGCTCGTAAAGCGAAGACTATTTTTGCTAGAAAAGAGCGACTCGAAGATGAGCAAACGGAACTAAGCCGCCTCTCTCCTTGGCAACTGAAGCTCAAAGGTGACGCCCTGCCAGCGAACCGTTTGGTTGAAGTGATCCCTTTTGCTGTCAAACCTCCGCGTAGTTCAACGACGCTTTTTACTATGGCGGAAGTGCGAATAAAAAGTGGTGACCGCGTTGCGGTGTTGGGCAGTAACGGCTGCGGTAAATCAACACTGTTAAACCTGCTCTATCGAGCTTTCCTCAATCGAGAAGATTCAACGACGGCGAATAGCCAAGACGAGATTACTTTTCACCAGCGCTGTCGACTGGGCTATTACGATCAATCGCTTAATCAACTTAGTGACAGTGATACATTAGCTCAGGCATTGAGTAAGTTTGCCGCCATGAATGATGAAACCTGCAAACGCTCTTTAATTAGCGCGGGCTTCGAGTATTCCATTCACGATCAGAAGGTGGAAACGCTAAGTGGCGGGGAACGAGCGAGGTTACTCTTTGTTGGCTTAACCTTAGCGAAGCATCATATGCTGTTTCTGGATGAGCCAACCAACCACTTAGATATGGAAGGCAAAGAGGAACTGATCGATACGCTAAATGACTTTGAAGGGGCAACGCTTGTCGTTAGCCATGATCGAAACTTAATAGAACAAAGTTGTAACCGATTTTGGTTTATTGAGGGTGGAGTTCTGACTGAATATCTATCTGTCGAAGAGGTGTATGACAAGATTAATGAGCAACCAACCTCCATTTCTATCAGTGGGGAACAGACAGGAGTCGATACATCATTAACGGCTGAACCTTTGTCAGAAGAGGAACAGTTGCTAGAGCGTTTAATCCTTCTTGAAGGACTTTTAGAAGAAGATTTAAATCGAAAAGCAAAACATCAAAAGCCGCAGTTACAACAACAGTGGCGAGATGAAATAGACAAGATTAGTGCCTTGATATGAGTTGGTTAAACGGGCACTAACTGTCGTTGGTTTTAAGTCAAAGGCTACCTAGGTAGCCTTTGTATTTTGGGTTTGATTGTAAGAAGCAAAGACTCAGCTGTTGTCTTCAATATTTTTTTGGATTAGCGCTTTAATGGTATCTCTTAGCCATTTTACTTTTGGATTGTGAGCATTTCTTTTGTGCCACATAAGGGTGAAAGGCGTGGTGAGTTTGTGCTCTTCCTCACTGGATACCGGAATAGGTCGTGTCACCAAACGGCTGTGATAATCGGCAGCAAGTAAGCGACTGTATCTCGGAGCGGTTGTCATCAAAGTATGACCCGGTTGGGAGGCAATAAAAAGCGATTGATCGAATCCAGATGCGGTCATACCAATTTTTCGCGCGATCCCTTGTTCAGCTAGTATGTCGTCTAATGCCCAAGTTTCTCTTTTTTCCCACACAATATTGATGTGGCGATACTTAAGATAGGTTTCTAAGTTCCACTCTTCTTCTAGCGCAGGATGGTCATCCCTGAGATAAACCAAAGGAATATCGGCAAATAGGATTTCGTGGTCAATAAAATAGGGCAGTTCATTGATCGATTCCTTCGATCTAGGATGGCTTTCGCGTCCCGAAAAACCGATATCAATTTCACCTCGAACAAGCGCGTCTAGTGAGTCGTAGTCCCAGTCGCGTACTTTCATTACCGAATCAGGAAAATCTTGTTGGGCTTTGACGGTTAGATCGTTGAGAAAGGTTAAAACCAGTGGGTTCTCAACAGCAATCTGTAACACTAACCCTCTCGGGGCAGTGTTTCCACGAGTGGTGGCAATTTGTCTACCAATACGAGACCATTCAGCCAACTCCGACTCTAGACCGATGGCTAAATTGGTAGGCGATAAACCATAAGGTGTTTTGACAAACAAGGGGTCTTCAAACCAGTCTCTGAGTTTAGTTAGCGCTTTACTCACTGCCGAAGGGGTGAGGTTGAGACGTTTTGCCGCTTTAGACACACTGCGCTCTTGCAGCAGTAGCTGCAAGGTGATGAGCAAGTTAAGGTCAAGCCGAGCCAGTGATTTTTTCATATTGTTGTTCTTCTTGTTGTTGTAAGGACCATGATAGCAAAATCAATGAGCTAATACCGGAAATCAATAAGATGGAGCAGAGCATCACAACAGGATTTGCATCGATAATACCGCCCAACCAAATATACGCTGAGGAAGCACACACCTGCGAGATCCCCAGTAGGGAGCTGGCGAATCCGGCGTTGGCGGAAAAAGGAGAAAGCGCTTGGCTCATGGTGACACCAAAACCGATAGAAAAACCCATACAGATAAAACTAAAGCCAATAAAGTAAACAGTTATGGGTAACGACATCAATTCAGCAATAGTGAGAGTGAGTCCAGCGCCTATCAGTAGCAACTGAGACACTAGGATAAGGCGCTGTTGGGGCCAGTATTTCAAAAGTACAGGTGCGGAGAAAGAGGTGCACATACTGACCACCGCCATCGCTGCCATTGCCGTTGAGTATCCCGCTCTATCTAGACCTAGCTTGGTCATCATAACCATAGGTGATGTGCTAACGTAAGTGAGTATACACACAACCGCTAGAGACGATATTGCAAGGCGACTGAGAAATAACGGTTGGAAAAAAGACGCTTTGCCATCGGATTTAATGTGAGTGGCTAATTGGGTGGCTTTGGGTTTGGTTTCACGCAAAATGAGTAGGGAAAAACCGAGGACAACCATCCCCATACCACCCATGGCAGCAAAGAGGCTTGGCCATTCAAATCGGAGCATAATTAAGTGTCCAATGACGGGAGCAATGACGGGAACAACACAAGTGATCCCATTTATCATAGACATCACTTTTGCTCTCGCCTGTTCTTCTAAGCTGTCGCGCAAAATCGCGAAGGCAACGACGTAGCAACTGCCTGCTCCGATGCCTTGAGCGAATCGATTCAGGAAAAACTCCGCACTGCTATTGTCCTGTCCAGTGAAAAGCGAGAACAGGGTAAAAATTAGTGCACCAGCAATCGCAATGGGCTTTCGGCCCACTTTATCTGCTAGTTTTCCGGCAAACAACATGGTGGTTGCCATTCCAGCAAGATAGATTGAAAACGCCAAATGCAAATGGCTTTCGCTGGTGGATAAATCCGCGGCAATCTGGGGCAGACCAACGAGGTAAAGATCGATTCCTGTTGGGTACAAGAGCACGAGAAGAAAGCTACAACTTAAAAATCTGAACATGGGTTACTCCTTTTCCCAGCAAGACTAAAGAGCATTGCAAAAAGGAGCGAGTGGTAATTGGTACAACAGCAGTTTCCATTTAAGACACTTGAAGCCGCATAAGGGCTGAAAGGCAAACCTTTGCGTAAAACGTTTGCCTTTGCGGTGAGCTTTACCGGCGCAGCGCTGCGAAATCGGTATGCGCTATTTGGCTATGGTAGTCTCCACTTGATATTAAGGCACAGACTAGCGACCCAACATACGAGTTAAAGTGGCGTCTTTATCAATTAGGTGGTGTTTAATTGCTCCAATTATATGTAGAGCTAAAACTGTCATAATGATAGTCACGGCTGAGTGGTGAATAGTCGAGCCCAACTCTTGTAGCCAAGGTGTTTTTGTGGTGGTGGAAACAATGTCTACACCAAAAATATCAAGGCCGCGGCCCCCACCAACACTCATGGCAATACCTGAAATTGGCATAGCTAGGGTGGCAATAAGTAGTATGAACTGAACAAATTTGGCGATCACTTGCTGCCAAACAGGTGCGATAGCTGCGGGGGAGATTGCGCCTTCTTTAAGGCGCCATATGGCTCGAATCATTGCGAGAAAAAGGAAAATTGTACCAAGAGATTTATGTAATCCAATCAGCTGCCCCTTTTCAGGGCCTCGGGGGAGATCGACCACATACAACCCAAGCGCAAATATAGCGATGAAGGAGAGTGCGGTTAACCAATGCAGGGCGATAGTTTGCCGAGAAAGAGTGTGTTTGCTGAGCATATTTTTACCTTTGTTTTTGCGTGGTTATAGGTAAAAAAGTATCTGCTAGAGAAAATGGAACAACAATATCTCAAAGGGTAAAGTTGGGTAAATTAACGTCAAGTTCAGTGTTAATTACGACTAATCTTTGGGTGTCAACTGGGTCCTACCGACGAAGTACAAGTTATCGAATTAGGTTTAAGATAGTTTTAAATTTTGGGTGGCGACAATCTTTCACAAGTTCATACAAACACATCTCTAGGCTGGTTATAGCAATATTCTGATTTTGTAGTTTATCGATGGCCAGAGTGATATTTTCTGGATCTCTTGAGGAGGTACAGTCGCGCACTAGGTGGACATCAAAACCCTGATCCGATAGTTCAAAAGCGGTTTGATATACGCATATATGCGCTTCTATTCCACAAATTAACCATGACGTTTTCCCTGCTTCTTTTAATGCTTGTGTAAAATTTGGTTCATTACAGGCGTTAAAACTGTACTTAGTTATCGGGCTTTGCGACCGCAACAGATCTGAAAGTGTTTTTACTGTGCTGCCGAGCTTGTCTGGATTTTGCTCCAACCAAATTATTGGCAAATCCAAATGTTGTGAGCCTTGAATCAATGCCGCGCAATTTGAAATTACTGCTTGGCTATTGGAAACCAAGCTCGCCAATTTGCCTTGAACGTCCACGACAATTAGACCGGTATTTTCTGGGTTTAACATCGCCATTGTGATGCATCCTTTTGAAACGTAAATACAAGGGCTCAAATCGCCCCCTATAAGGCAGCGATGTCACAATTAGGGTAACTAAAAATAGTAGAGATAAGTTTGATCGCATCTTCAATTTGAGCGTAAACAGTGGTTGAGCGAAGTGCTGGCCAGCGTGTTGTTTAAAACTCATTTGAATCAAAAGACATCCTAGTGACTGCTCTTTGGCGGCAGTCGTGGGCAAAAAATAGGATAAGGATATGGTTATGTGGATCAAAAATAGTGTGCTGGCGGTTGCGTTTGCAGGAATACTCGTTGGCTGTAATGATGACGACAAGTTTAATAGCTCTCTTCAAGCTGTCCATGCGTCGAAAGATGCCCCTCTAGCGAATGTATTAGTTAATGGGAGCAGTCAATGGACAAACGTGGATTTTGGCACGGGCTCCGGTTACAGCCGCTTTTTTGCCGGGAATGCCACGGTGGCTGTTGAAGTGCAACTTCCGGGGAATGCGACAGCTACTGTCATCCCAGCAACTTCAATTTTTTTGGATCGCAATAACGAGTACACCGTGTTTGTTGTTGGTGAGGCGGATTCAAGCAGTAGTTTTTCAGTCGAACCTTTAGTGGTATCCAAGCCCAAGCAAGGCAGTGCAAGCAATACTAGCTTAGATGTGCAAGTTGTTCACGCGTCGGCTGGGGTAGCAGACGTAGACCTGTACGTCACAGCTCCCGGCGCTGATTTAAACAGTGCTAGCCTAATGCTACGCTGGCTTACAAGGGGTCGACAGGGGTTTTAAATATTCCCAATGGTGATTACCAAATTCGCTTAACGCTTTCTGGGACGAAAACGGTAGCCTTTGATTCTGGTACCGTTTCTCTCGCTGCTAACAGCGAGCTAACGATTGCAGCAGTGCCAAATCAAGACAGCAATGCCGATTCTCCGGTGAAACTGGTTGTTTTGGATGGTTCGAGTTCGTCGATCATTTTTAATATGTCAGAAAAGGCAGAAATCGAAGTGGGGCATTTGGTTTCAGATGTTAACATCGTCGATGTCGGCTTGGATGGTTCAGAGGCAATTTCTAACGTTGATTACAAAGGTTTAACTGGCTACACGACGTCTACAACCTTAACGCCTAAAGCGTATGCGGTAACGGTATACCCTGACAACACGCCGGCATCTCCAGTTATCAATGAAACGGTTACCTTTGCGAAAGGTGGAGACTATGGAGTGTTTGCGGTCGGTAAAGCTTCCACGACTATTGAAGCACTAGTGGTGGAAACCTATCGCAGACCCGTTGCGACAAGTGCCACACTTAATGTGATACACGGAGCGCCAGATGCGTCTACTGTTGATGTGTATTTAACTTCGAGTACGGATATTTCATCGGCGACGCCAGCCATTTCTAGTTTTAACTTTAAAGATGCGACTCAAGGAGTTTACGTTGCAGCGGGTACTTACTTCGTCACTGTGACGCCAACTGGTACAAAAACGGCGGCAATCGGCCCTGCATCCATTACTGTTGAAAATGACAAAGTTTATCAAGCCATCGCTATCGAAGAAGACGAAGATGTTAACCCATCAACCTTCGACCTTCTTGTCAGCGAAATTCAAGATTGAGAGTGTACCGGGAGTACATGGTTAAAGAGTCTCAGGGGAGGCTCTTTTCTGCTTTGTTGAGTCATGTTTAGCGAAAGGTGAGGTTAACGCGTTTGCCATTAGGCTGATAATTGCGCAATATTGTTCAAGTATTTTAGTAGGGCTTCACCTAAGCTATCACTGAGTTGATACAGAAAAGGTCAGGAATATGGATAAAGGAAATCAATTTAGCTATCAAGCGAGTCGCCACAGTCGTGGTGTGACTTTGCTCAGTGCTAATATGAGTGACTTTACCTATGACCGACATGCACATGAAGAGTATTCGTTTGGTGTTACGCTAAAAGGTAGACAGGATTTTTTCTGTCGTACCGCTTTTCACAAAAGTCCTCCTGGGGGCGTGATGGTGTTCAATCCCGACGATGCCCATGATGGCCAATCAGGCGGCAACGAAAACTTAGAATACCTTATGCTCTACGTTCATCCTTGTGAGCTGGAAGCGCATTTTCGTTCGCTTGGCGTTGATCAAATGAGTGCAGCGCGAGTGCCAGAAACCTTAATTGAAGATGCCACTCTCCGTTATCAGTTATTGGCCTCTTCAGGCCTATTAGCTAACCAAGGCAATGTTACCGCGATAGATCACGATGCGACTTTGCTGGCAATCGCTCAGTCTGTGGTTCGATTGGCCGGCAATCTCCAACAACCAGATGGATTTACACGGAGAAAAGACAGCCTTTTGCTACAGGCTAAAGCGTTTATCCAAGAGTATTGCCATCAAGATATTACAGTTGATGACATCAGCGCCGCGGCCAATATGTCTAAGTATCACTTTATCCGCAATTTCCGAGGGCAGTTTGGTATGACACCACATCAATTTGTGCTCAACTGCCGCGTGAATCGCGCTAAGCGTTCACTTGAGTTGGGTCATTCTTCTACGCTTGCTGCTCAGGAATCTGGGTTTGCCGATAGCAGTCACTTTATCCGTCGATTTAAGCGGATGATGGGTATGACGCCAAAGCAATATCAACTGCAGCTTCACGCCTAAATCTAAAGAAAACAAAACTTATGATAGAAATGTTCGCCTATGCTTTGGGGGTCATGTACACGCCTGGCCCCATGAATCTTATCGCCTTAAATAATGGGTTGCAGCGCCAAACCTGCAGCCACCTCGGATTTTATTTGGGGGTCGGCGTTGCGATGGGGGTGCTATTTTCTGCTATCAGTTTACTGGGTTCAGCGATTGTTAACCCTAAGTGGACGCCATTTATGGCTCTGGCGGGGTGCAGCTATATTCTCTATATCGCGCTTAAGCTGTTCAAAGCTGAGGTATCAGTCGAAGCAAGCGTTCAGCCGAAAGGCTTGACCTTTCGCGATGGTTTTCTGATGCAACTATTAAACCCTAAAGCACCCGTCGCAGTATTGCCCGTTGCTACTATACAGTTTCCAGCTTTGGGCATCGAAGGTGGCAGTGCGCTGTTGTGGTCACTTGTTCTGGGTGTGTTGGCGTTTGGTGCCCCCACTTCTTATTCGGTTATGGGACTCATTCTAGGAAAACGGTTGAACAATCCTATTTGGTTTAGCGTGTTTAATCGTTTAATGGCGGGTTTGCTTGTCTTAGTGGCGACAAGCATAGGTTATGATGCGATTTATCTTCCGTTATTTACAATGTAAATCTTTGATGCGCCGAGGGTCAGGAGACCATCGGCATGGAGTTCGGGTTACAAATTAGCAGTTACGCGCCCATTTTTCGCAAGAGATGGGCTAATTGCTCGCGCTCCCCTCTATCTAAGCCACTGAGCAAGTTGTCCATATTTTCGAGGTGATCCAGCAGGGAAGTATCAACGAGATCGATACCGGTTTGCGTGATCTGGACTTTGTTACTTCTTCTATCACCGTTGCTTGCTTGTCGCTCCAATAATCCCTGTTGAACTAACTGTTCTATGCGAGTGCTCATGGCACCAGAGGACAGCATTAAAGTCTGATAAAGCTCTGTTGGCGTTAACGCTTGGTCACTGCGTCTTAGTGTGGCCAAAATATCAAACTCAATAAGGCTTAGGTTGTGCTTAGCAAACAGTTCTTTTAAGGACTTATCGAATAGCACTCCCGCTCGGCGAACTCTTCCAACAATGCCCATATTGGAGCAATCCAAATCTGGCCTGACAGACTGCCATTGCTCTAACACCATATCCAGATGGTCTTTTGTCATGTTTTCTTTCCAAATAGTATCTTTTTAAAAAGATACTTGATCAAAATCCATTTTGCTATTACTTTAAACAAAGAATCTTTTTGAAAAGATACTTTGATGTGAGCTTTTATAGGGAGAGTAAATAATGACAAGAACGTGGCTAGCCAATCTTCTGTTCACCGCGTTAACGCCAATAATATGGGGAAGCACCTATATTGTGACCACCGAACTCTTGCCTGAGAACATGCCGTTGTTAGCATCTGCGATCAGAGCGTTACCATCTGGGCTTTTACTGGTGATTTTTGCTCGCTCGCTTCCCAAGGGGGATTGGTGGGGCAAACTGTTTCTGCTGGGTGCTTTGAACATAGGATTGTTCTTTTACTGTTTGTTTTATGCCGCGTATCACCTACCGGGCGGCATGGCAGCGTTGGTGATGTCGGGAACGCCTCTAGTGGTGATTGCTATCAGTGCAATCGTGCTTAAAACGTCACTTGATAAGAATCAGGTCTTTGCTGCTCTAATTGGAATTGGCGGAATGGCTCTATTGGTTCTTAACTCAGCAGTAACACTTCACCCTTTGGGTGTTGCTTTGGGACTTTTAGGCACCATATGCATGGCTTTGGGCGTTGTATTAACGAAAAAGTGGGGCCGTCCGGAAGGAATGTCTTTACTGGGTTTTACTGGGTGGCAACTCACCTTCGGTGGTGTTCTCATTTTTCCGGTTGCGCTTTGGCAAGAGGGGCTGCCCGCGCAGCTAACGTCACTCAATATCGCGGGATATAGCTATTTGTGCTTGATGGGGTCGGTGATTGCCTATGCCATATGGTTTCGAGGCATCGAAAAATTGCCTACCGTAACAGTCTCTTTTCTCGGCTTTTTAAGTCCACTCTCCGCTGTCATTTTAGGGTACTTGTTCCTTGATGAAGCTTTGACACCTATACAGTGTGGCGGCGCACTGGCTATCTTATCCGCTATCTCTTTAGCAAATTCAAAAGGCCAGAAAAAGCCCGATACCGTTCAATTAAAAACAATGAAAGTAAAGTAAGGATATCCTATGAAACTAACGATTATTTCGGCGAGCCAGCGCGCTCAATCTAAAAGCTTACTAGCAAGTCAATACAAGGCTTGCAAAGCAAAAAAGAGCGGTTTTTCAGAGGTAGAAGTATTGGATCTTCACGAGTTGCAACTGCCCTTGTGGAATGAAGGCGTTTGGCAGGGTGCTGAAGAGTGGAGCCATTGGAGTGAAATAGCTGAGAAACTCAAGGCTTCTGATGCTTTTGTTTTGGTGACACCTGAATGGCACGGCATGGCAACCCCCGCGTTAAAGAACTTTCTCTTACTGACAACGGATAATGAAATGGCGCATAAACCTGCCTTGCTCAGCAGCACATCAGCGGGTAACAATGGCGTCTATCCGATCAGTGAGCTTAGAATGACGGGTAGCAAAAACAATCACGTTAACTATATCCCCGATCAGCTTATCTTTAGGCACATTGATAGCTTGTTGACCAGCGATCTTAAATGTGGCGATCAAGAGTTTGATGCGCGTGTAGATTACACAATGCAACTGCTATTTGCCTATGCAACCGCTTTGGCTCCGGTGCATAGGGATATGTTGGAAGTAGGTAAGCCTTTTAAATGGGGTATGTAGCTTAAAAAGTTAGATAGGCTTGGTTAGGCTTTTAGCTTGATGACTAAATGGTCGATCAAAAGCCTAATTCGGCTCGGCACATAATCCTTGATGGGTAGTAGATCCATACGGGCAATTGGCTGTTCCAGTGTTGCTTTAAAATTGGGACTACGGTGCCACTTTGTAACTCTTCTCGTACCATCCAACTCCCCAGATTGGCGATGCCTGCTCCCAATAGCATCGCCTGTCTCGCGGCACTAAAGTTGTTCACCGATAGATAGGTTTTAGGTTCAAAGAGCACTTCGTTTCCTTGATCAATAAGTGGCCAGCAATGAACTCTCCCTGTAGTCACAGATCGGACGGAAATGCTTTGGTGTTGGTGTAAATCAGAAACGGATTTCGGTTGACCGTGTTCCTGAATATAAGTCGCAGCTGCGTAAAGCCCAGTCTCGAGCTGAAACAGCTTACGGGCGATGAGACGGGAATCCTGATTGATTGCAGTGCCGATTGCAATATCAAAACCACCGTTTATCAGGTCTAAGTTTCGGTCGTCAAACTGAATATCGCAGGTGACTTGCGGATAATGTTTCATGTACTCAACGATATAAGGCAGCAAAATATCTTGTCCAAGAGAGCTAGCGGGCAAATTGACCTTAATTGGGCCTGAAATTTCTTTTTGCTGATCGGTAACCTCACTAATCACTGCCCCGATAGCATCTACGTTCGGGCTTAGCCTGTGAAAAAGCTGTTCTCCGGCTTGAGTTAAGCTCAGCGAATGCGTTGAGCGGTAGAAGAGTTTAATTTGCCACTCTTCTTCTAGTTTCCCTATTGCTTTACTGACGGCTGGAGGAGTAATGCCAAGAGCCCTAGCGGCGGCAGCAAAGCTGCGTGTTTTCGCGACCTGTATAAAAATTGGCAATTGGCTTGGAAGTGATTTCATAAACTATTGGTTAATTCTATGTTGACTTGTAAGACTCTACTGGTTAATGAAATTTTGTTCAATACTAGACGCACGCCTTGAAAGGGAAGCTTACAAAAAGTGTTTAAATAGGAAATAGTTGTATGAAAGTGTTGATAGTGCATTGGCACCCAGAACCACAGAGCTTTAATACCGCGATGTTTAATACCGCCGTGGATACCCTAACTGCTTTAGGACATCAGGTTCAGGTTTCGAATCTTAGGCAGATGCAGTTTAATCCTGTATCTGGCCGTCATAATTTCACCACCACTAGCAATCCGGAGTTTTACAAACAGCAGCTCGAAGAAATGCATGCGAGTGAACACGACGGTTTCGCCTCTGATGTCGAAAATGAACTGCGAAAACTAGAGTGGTGTGATTTGCTGATTTTACAATACCCAATGTGGTGGTTTGGTATGCCGGCTATGGTAAAAGGTTGGGTTGATAGAGTGTTTGTTATGGGTCGTTTTTATGGCAATGGCCGCTACTATGAAAACGGCGTGTTTAAAGGCAAAAAAGCTATGGTGAGCATCACCACTGGTGGTGATGGGGATGCCTACTCTCCTGGGGGGTGGAATGGGGATCTTCTTGGAGTGTTAAGACCAATACATCGGGGGTTGTTCCAGTTCAATGGCTTCGATGTTTTGGCTCCTAACGCAACGTTTGCTCCAACTCACCTCTCTCAATCGGAACGCGAAGAGGAGCTACACAAGCTGAGCGTTAGACTGATGAATATTGAAACTGAACTGCCAATTAATGTGGGTAGTTATTAATAAAAACGGCTAATAATCGCTGTCTTTGATAGGTACTTCTAACGCGTTCGACCTTTTCTTTGTTGTTGTACCTATCATTTCGTCATAAGCGCTAGCATGACGTAAAAATTGCTGCTCTATGTGCAGTGGTCGACATTTTTTTTGCATCTCTATAAGTGATCGAGTGGTGAGAAAACTGCCGTCATCGTTGGCGATAAAGTATTCCACTCCATCGATGAGTACAGAAGCTTGATATAAGGCAAGGTCGATAGAGTGAATCACGAGTTTGTCGACGTTACTCGTCTTTACTATTTGCTCTAATGTTTTCTTCATTTTTTCCCTCCAAACACTTTTCTACGGTTAATAGAGCAACGCGATCAATTAATTTTTGAACTTTTCCTTGTGTTAACACCGCCAGTTAAAAAATTTTTAGCGGTTGAAATATAGCGGAGAAAATAATTCTGATCGCCTTTTAAAAGCGTTCGTAATAGTAGTGCACGGAATAAGGGAAATATTGATTCCCTTCGAATCATAACGAGAATCACTCAGAGGAAAGTATCATGACTAAATATCTACTAATGATGACAACAGCGTTATTCGCTCTTTTTGCAACTGTCTCAACAGCGACTGCTCACGACCACGGTATGAAGAAAGACGATATCGTCGACATCGCTGCCAGCAATGGTTCGTTCAATACTTTAGTAGCGGCAGTCAAAGCGGCGGGATTGGTTGATACCTTGAAAGGTGAAGGTCCGTTTACCGTTTTTGCTCCAACCGATGAAGCCTTTGCGAAACTTCCAGAGGGTACGGTAGAAATGCTGTTGCAACCAGAAAACAAAGATAAGTTAGTTGCTATTCTTACTTACCATGTCGTCGCGGGGAAAGTCATGGCAGCAGACGTCGTTAAGCTAGACTCAGCGACAACTGTTCAAGGCCAAGATGTGGATATCAAAGTTATGGGTGACACTGTCATGGTCAACCAAGCCAATGTAGTCGCCACCGATGTCGTGGGTAAAAACGGTGTTGTACACGTTATCGACCAAGTCATTCTGCCAAACTAAGTCTCCCGATCCAGCGGGTGATCCCGCTGGATTTTCTCTCAGTAAACCATGGAAAATGCAATGTCGGAAAGCAATTACAATCAGCAGGCACTTTTGGAAATGGATGCTCGGCATAGAGCTAGGTTAATCAATAGCCTGTCAGGCTTTAAAAGTGCAAACCTAATTGGGACGATCGATAAAAACGGCCGTTCCAATTTGTCTATTGTGAGTTCCGTGATCCACTTTGGTGCCAATCCACCGCTACTGGGCTTTGTTTCTCGCCCCCATTCCGTAGAGCGGCATACTTTAGAAAACATCGTCGAGACAGGGTGTTTTACCATTAACTCTGTCGATGTAGATATTGCCCTACAGTCTCACCAAACATCTGCTCGCTACACAAAGGAAGAGTCGGAGTTTGATAAAGTGGATTTGGCCCCTTATTGGATCGATTCGTTTCCTGCCCCTTTTGTTTTAGAAAGCAGCATCAAGATAGGGTTAGAGCTGGTGGAGCACCACTTGGTCAAAGCCAATGATACTGTGATGGTGATTGGCGAAGTCAAACATCTATCTTTGCCGGAGTCGGCGGTGATGCCTGATGGTTATGTAGATATAGAATCATTAGATTTGATTGCTCTTTCAGGTCTTGATAGTTACCACGTTACTCAACGGCTACAAAGATTGAGTTATGCCAAACCAAACCAAATGGTTTTCCCGTTGACATTGGAAGGTGATGTCTCCTCTTGGCCTGAGTTCTCTAAAAAACGGATGAAAGACAGATAACAGCGAGAGGTGTTTTTAGCCAAAAATGTCCTCACTATAATAATATATTTCGGCCTCTAATCTTTTTTGCAGTTTTAATGATGATCGCTCTGATTTTTTATTCATGTTAGCTATTTTCTCGTCGATTATTTCGTCTTTCAATCATTGGGTTTTTATCTTGGCTTTCTCTGATAAATTCAATTAAAACAGTGGCTTTTGTCTCATTTTTTACTTTTATAATTTCCTTTCCATTTTACAGTGTGTCGTTCGGATGCTTGAAATAATTCATTGAATTGTTTAGAGTACGAACCATTTGTGCATTAACGCACTCGTAAAAGGAACTTCAACATGGATCCCATTCTAGAAGTTAAGGGACTATATAAGGTGTTCGGAGAGGATACCGATCGCGCATTCACTATGATTAATTCTGGTGCGGATAAGGATCAGGTTTTTGAAGAAACAGGGTTAACCATTGGCGTAAATAACGTTTCGCTAGATATTCATGAAGGTGAGATATTTGTCATCATGGGGCTGTCTGGTTCTGGAAAGTCGACACTTGTCCGTCTTCTTAATCGTTTGATTGAACCTTCACGAGGCAGTGTTTACCTCAGAGGTAAAGACATCGCCACATCTCTGAAGAAGAGTTGAGAGAAGTTCGTCGTAACAATATATCGATGGTCTTTCAGAACTTCGCGCTCATGCCACACATGACGGTCATTGAAAATGCCGCGTTTGGACTTGAACTAGCGGGTATTAGTCCTGAGTCACGTAGACAGTCCGCCTTTGAAGCACTGCAAAGAGTTGGCTTGGAAGCGTATGTTGACAGTTTCCCAGATGAACTTTCTGGAGGAATGAAACAACGAGTTGGCTTAGCTAGAGCCTTAGCTTGTGATCCCGATATCCTTCTTATGGATGAAGCCTTTTCTGCATTGGACCCTCTTATTCGTACAGAAATGCAAGACGAGCTTATTCGCCTTCAAAATGACGATAAGCGAACCATTGTGTTTATATCGCACGACTTGGACGAAGCGATGCGGATCGGTGACAGAATCGCGATTATGCAAAATGGCGAAGTGGTTCAAGTTGGCACCCCAGACGAAATTCTTCATCAACCTGCAAATGACTATGTAGCCGCATTCTTTAGGGGAGTTAATGTAGCGTCGGTGCTGACCGCTAAAGATATAGCGCGAAAAAATCCCGCTGCAGTGTTCAAAAAGTCTGAACACGATGGACCGGCTTCCGCTTTGCAGATATTGATTGATGACGATCGGGAGTTTGGCATTGTGGTTGATAAGAGCAGCCGCTATTCGGGGATTGTCTCTTTAGAGTCATTGCGCGACGCGCATCAGCAAAAATGTTCTTTGAGTAGTGCGCAGTTAGATGGCGTGATAAGCATTCAACCAGACCAACCCATTAACGATATTTTAGGGACAGTTGCTAGTGTCCCATATGCAGTACCAGTTGTTGATACTGACGGAAACTATTATGGCGTTATTAGCAAATCGCGCTTACTTCAAACTCTAGACAAGGATTAAGTCATGTCATCACAACAAACTAACGATCCGTGGTCAGATATAACAACACAGCAAAGCGACCCTTGGGGTCAAGCTAGCAGCAGCGATAGTGGCGCAAGCTGGCTAAGTTCGGAAGTGGTTGAAGAGAAACCGTTTGATATCTTAAACCCCTTTCAAGAATCAGTCGTGCCGTTAGACTCGTGGGTCGAGACTGGACTCAACTGGTTAGTAGAACACGGACGCCCTCTGTTTCAGGCGATAAGGGTTCCAATTGATTTTATCCTAACCTCGTTCGAAACGGGTTTAGTCTCTACACCTGCACCATTGATGCTGATGGTTCTCTTTCTGTTAGCTTGGCAGTTCTCAAGCTTAAAGCTTGGTATCTCTACCGTGTTGTCGCTGATTTTCATAGGTTTGATCGGTGCGTGGTCGCATGCGATGACGACATTATCACTGGTTATGACCTCGGTGTTTTTCTGTTTACTGTTAGGTTTGCCCCTTGGAATATGGTTAGCGAGGAGTGATAGAGCAGCAAAATTTGTTCGCCCAGTTCTGGATGCGATGCAAACTACGCCGGCATTCGTCTACCTTGTTCCGATCGTTATGCTTTTTGGTATAGGAAATGTACCGGGTGTGGTTGTGACTATCATTTTTGCTCTGCCCCCAGTCGTTCGTTTGACTATTTTAGGTATACAACAGGTGCCTGAAGAGCTGATCGAAGCAGGACACTCTTTCGGTGCGAGCAAAAAGCAAATGTTGTATCGAATCCAATTACCCCTAGCTCTGCCAACTATTATGGCTGGTGTAAACCAAACGCTGATGCTTTCACTATCTATGGTTGTTATTGCTTCGATGATCGCGGTTGGGGGATTGGGGCAAATGGTTCTGCGTGGAATAGGAAGGTTGGATATGGGATTGGCCGCGGTAGGCGGTGTTGGCATTGTCATACTCGCTATTCTGCTCGATCGCATTACGCAAGAATTAGGTAAAAATGCAGGAAACACTAAGAGGCGATGGTACCAATCAGGCCCGATATCTATCGTACTCAACTTATTTAGCAAACGTTGCAAAGCTGAAGCAACACTTAAGGAGAAATATTAATGAACAACTTATGGAAGAAGGCGCTAACACTAGGTGCATTTTCTACATTTGCTTTGTCTAGCAGTGTATTGGCAGAGAAACTACCTGGTGAGGGCGTTTTAGTTCAGCCAGTACAATCGACTGTGGCAGAAGAGACGTTCCAAACGCTTATCGTTAACCGTGCTCTAGAAGAGCTTGGCTACGACGTTAAGGAAACCAAAGAAGTCGATTACAACGTTGGTTACACGTCAATTGCAAAGGGAGATGCTACATTTTTGGCAGTAGGCTGGTTCCCACTGCATGCCGACAAGTACACCATGTCAGGTGGTGATGAGAAATTCTTCCGTCAAGGTCAGTATGTTAGTGGTGCTGCTCAGGGTTACCTAATAGACAAGAAAACGGCAGAAAAATACGGTATTACTAATATCGGCCAACTAAAAGATCCTGAACTGGCTAAGCTTTTTGACGCGAATGGTGATGGGAAAGCAGATCTTACCGGTTGTAACCCAGGTTGGGGTTGTGAATTAGTTATTGAAGAGCAACTAAGTGCTTTCGAACTGCGTGATACCGTCGCTCATAATCAAGGTAACTACGCTGCAATTATTGCAGACACCATTGCTCGTTATAAAAAAGGTGAGCCAGTTCTATACTACACATGGACGCCATACTGGGTAAGTGGTGTACTAGTACCTAACAAAGATGTTGTGTGGTTAGAAGTTCCTTTCTCTGCGTTACCAGGCGAGCGTAAGGACGTTGATACAACATTACCAAACGGCAAAAACTACGGTTTTGAGATGAACTCTATGCGTATTGTCGCCAATAAAGAGTTTGCTGAGAAAAACCCAGCAGCAGCCAAACTTTTTGAAATCATCAAACTCAATATCAATGATGTGAGTGCTCAAAACATGATGATGAGCCAAGGTAAAAACAGCTCAGCAGATATCGAATCTCACGTTAACGGTTGGATCAAAGCGAACCAAGCGAAATTTGATGCTTGGGTAGAAGAAGCGAAAAAAGCCGCGCTTTAATAGACGTCTACCTAGTTTAGACACGATCATATATGCCACAAAGCCCTTCACTCCCATGAAGGGCTTTTTACTTGGGCGAATAACGGATATCTAGATACTCATTTTTCGGCGAGTTTTGGGTGAAAATGGAAAGCCGTCCGTAATACCCAGTGCTTAACAAAACTTTTTTCGCGCTAACCTCATGGGAAAATCAAAAAACAACACGCTTAAAACGCTGATTTGACCCCTTAAAATCGCGATTTTGGGGTGTTTTAAGTTGTTGTTTTTGAAGGTTTTATATTTGGTGTTTTTTTTCTGAGCCAATGATAGTCTGCGTCCTTAAGTCAGGAGGGACTATGCATAAAGAAAACCAAATTTTTGAACGGGAAGATTTTACCAATCAAGACTTAAGCGATGCCCATTTTAAACAGTGTCAGTTTATTCGTTGTGATTTTAGCCGAGCAAATTTGCGGGACAGCAGATTTGAGAATTGTACCTTTGTCGAAAGTGGAGAACTCGAAGGTTGTCATTTTGAATACGCAGATCTAAGAGACGCAAGCTTCAAAGGGTGCATGTTGGCGATGGCTAACTTCAAAGGGGTAGATGGCTTTGGTGTTGAGTTTAGGGAGTGTGATTTAAAAGGCGCCAACTTTTCTCAAGCGCGATTTTCTAATGTAGTGAGTAATCGCATGTACTTTTGCTCTGCTTACATTACTCAATGCAACCTTTCCTATGCGAATTTCGAGCAATTGACTTTAGAGAAGTGCGAGTTGTTTGAAAATCGATGGATCGGTGCAAACTTATCTGGCGCATCTCTCAAAGGTTCGGACTTAAGTCGCGGTGTATTTTCCTCCGATGTTTGGGGGCAGATGCGCATTCGAGAGTGCGACTTAACGCACTGTGAGTTGGACGGTTTGGACATTCGCAGAGTTGACTTAACAGGTGTGAAAATTGCCAGTGGCAAACAGAGCAGTTGCTAGAGCCGCTTGGTTTAATCTTGATGCCTGGTTAACGGTTTGGCTGGAAATCAAAGTAGGGTTAAAAGCCCAAATAGAAGATGATTTAAAGTAAAGACGTCGTTTTACAAAGTTAAGGCGGCGTTTTTAATTACAGTGCAGTAAAAAGAAAAAGAGTATTAATCTTTTTTTGGGGTGATCTCAGTAATTCCCAAATCTTGAAAGTATATGCTTTTAACGCCAATTTTTTTGAATTTATTAAGGATGAAGTTAGCTTCGCTGGTGACTTTTTTATATTCAAATTGGCAGTGGATATGAGCGCCCTTGCAATAGCTGGTTTTGGTCAGGTCGTAGAGGGTGTCAATATGACTTGCGATTAAAACCTTAGAATCCACGTGCAGCTTCCTACCTAATAAAATCGGTATTTATACATAGGCTGAATATAAAAATATTGTAGATTTGCGTCAGATTATTGTTTCTTATTATTCTTGAACCAATGTCAAATTAATTCCGATTGTTTTTGTATTTCTTGTTGGTAAATTCTTGGCTTTTATTTTGAGCAGTGCGCAGATGGAAAAATGGATTTTATATCCTACTGATAAAATGGTCAAAGAGCATGTGTCCCAACTCTATTTTATTAGGAAAAAGGATGGTTCTGAAAACGGTGAAATTATGAGGCTATTGCCGCAGTGCAGTAGTTACGCAATTTTTACTGAGTCGGATTCATTTTTTAGTTATTCGGGGAAGAACAAGTATTTAAAAAATTTGTCGAATCATTTTTTATATCCTTTAGAAGATTCAATGGAAGTGAAATTTACACTTCCTATCAATTTATTGGCGATAAGATTTAAGCCGGGTCTGGTATATAATATCTGGGGTGCAGAGAGTGCAAATTATAAAAATTCCGTCTTGCCTATAGAAGTACTTGATAAAAATAAATTTGATAGTTTACACAAGGTTTGCTTGGATATATTTGAGTGCCAGCCCAACGAAAAAAATATAAAAAAACTAGAGAAATCTATTAAAGAGTTTCTTCAGTGGTCTATAAAAGAGGAACCCAAAAGCAAGCTGGTAAGGCGCAGTCTTGAAAAGCTAGAAAGCCGCAGTATTTCGTCGGTTTGCTCGGAAATTGGTTGTTCTCGAAGGACACTAGAACGTCACTTTAAAGGAGTCACCGGCTTTACAATGAACCAGTACAAAGATATACAAATATTGCACAAAATTGTCGATGAACTGAGAAGCGGTAAGGAAGTGAATTGGACAGAGTTAGCCCAAAACTACGGTTTTTTTGACCAGTCCCATTTGATCAAACACTTCAAAAAGATGCTGGGTGTGACGCCGACGGAGTTTTTAGAGCACACCGAAGAGTTTGAGGTAAAACTGTTTAGTGATACTTCGCTATCCGATAGCAACCGATAAAAAAAGGCGCTACTCGCGCCTTTTCTGTTGTTTAGATGATTACTGGTTGTCGATCTTGCCCAATTTCATCCAAGTATCAATGACGGTATCTGGGTTTAGCGAAACAGAGCTAATACCTTGCTCCATCAACCATTGAGCGAGGTCATCGTGGTCTGATGGTCCCTGACCACAAATGCCTACATATTTCCCTGCTTTTGTTGCCGCTTGAATTGCCATGTTAAGCATGGCCTTGACTGCGGGATCTCTTTCATCAAATAGATGAGCCACATCGCCTGAGTCTCGATCCAAACCCAATGTCAACTGAGTCATATCGTTGGAACCGATAGAAAACCCGTCAAAGTACTTTAAGAACTCATCGGCTAGCACAGCGTTAGAAGGCAGTTCACACATCATGATGACTTTAAGACCATTTTCTCCTCGCTTGAGGTCGAATTTAGCCAACAGGTCGATCACCGAAGCTGCTTCACTAGGTGTGCGCACAAATGGGATCATCACTTCGACGTTTTTAAGCCCCATTTCGTTGCGAACTCGCTTCAGAGCGAGGGTTTCCAATTCAAAACAGTCTTCAAACGCAGGCGAGATATAACGAGAAGCACCGCGGAAACCTATCATTGGGTTTTCTTCGTGAGGTTCAAACTCTTTACCACCGACGAGGTTACTGTACTCGTTCGACTTAAAGTCTGACATGCGAACAATCACGCGCTTTGGCCAGAAAGCCGCAGCAATTGTGGCGATACCTTCTGTCAGCTTGCTAACGTAGAAATCGATAGGGTCTTTGTAGCCTTTAATGCGTTGTTGAATCTCTGCTTGGAGTTCGGCATCTTGTTTATCGAAATTAAGCAGTGCTTTCGGGTGAATACCTATCATCTTGTTGATGATAAATTCGAGACGCGCTAGGCCAACTCCTTCGTTTGGAAGTTGTGCGAAAGCGAAGGCTCTATCGGGGTTACCGACATTCATCATTACTTTGGTTGGTAGTAGTGGCAGTTCATCGACACTTGAGCGGCGAACCTCAAAATTTAGCTTTCCGCGATAGACGTAGCCTGTTTCCCCTTCGGCACATGAAATGGTCACTTCGCTGCCGTCGGATAACCGTTCTGTAGCGTCGCCACAGCCGACGATGGCGGGTATGCCAAGTTCACGGGCGATGATTGCTGCGTGGCAGGTACGACCGCCGCGATTGGTGACGATAGCCGACGCTTTTTTCATCACCGGCTCCCAATCTGGGTCTGTCATATCTGTTACTAAGACGTCACCATCTTGAACCAGAGACATTTGATCCAAAGAATGAACTAAACGAACCGCTCCACTGCCAATGCGCTGACCAATGGCGCGACCTTCAACTAGAACGTCAGCTTTATTGCTTAATTCGTAGCGCTCAATGACATTCTCTTGAGCTTGAGAGCACACGGTTTCTGGGCGGGCCTGAACGATGTAGAGCTTGCCATCAATACCGTCTTTCGCCCATTCAATATCCATTGGACGTTGGTAATGCTTTTCGATGATTAAAGCTTGCTTGGCCAGCTCGGCGATTTCAGTATCGTTTAACGAGAACTGGTTGCGCTCTTGCTCTGAGGTGTCAATGATATCAACTTGCTTTCCAATCGCTTGATTGTCTGAGTAGATCATTTTGCAAAGCTTGGAACCAAAGGTTTTTTTAACAATTGGTGTTTGTCCTGCTTCTAACAGAGGTTTGTGCACATAGAACTCATCGGGATTCACAGCGCCTTGCACTACCATTTCGCCTAAACCCCAAGAGGAAGTAATAAAGACCACTTGGTCAAAACCAGACTCGGTATCTAGGGTGAACATTACACCAGACGACGCTTTGTCTGAGCGAACCATGCGCTGGATACCAGCAGAAAGAGAGATACCGCGGTGGTCGAAACCTTGGTGTACGCGGTAAGAGATGGCTCTATCGTTAAACAGCGAGGCGTAAACATGCTTGGTGGCTTCCAGCACCGCATCAATACCTTTCACGTTTAGGAAAGTTTCTTGCTGACCAGCGAAAGAGGCATCTGGGAGATCTTCAGCAGTAGCAGACGATCGAACGGCGACAGACAGCGCATCATTACCCGAAATTAACTCATCGTAATTTGTTCTAATGTCTTGTTCTAAATCCGCTGGAAAAGGAGCATCTAGCACCCATTGACGGATTGTTGCTCCTGTTTTTCTTAGGGCGTCGACGTCCTCTACATCAAGTTCGTCAAGTAATTGATGGATGCGGTCGTCTAAACCTTCGTAATCCAAAAATTGATTAAATGCGTATGAGGTGGTCGCAAATCCATTGGGGACAGAAACGCCCGCGTTGGATAAATTTGATACCATTTCGCCTAGGGAAGCATTTTTTCCGCCGACTTTGTCGACATCTTCCATCGATAGGCCATCGAACCAGAGGGTGTTCTTTTGTTGCATGTCTTTCTCCAGAAACATTGCAGCTGTAGGGATAAAGGCAAACGTTTACGTATGAAGATAAAAAAATTCGACGAATTTTTTATCTTGCGGGGCACATAACAGTTTACCGGGTTTTATTATCGATATTATGTGCTACATCCTACTCAAAAAAATTTGATAATTAAAAAAGAGAATGTAATGGAAGTTCAAAGTCGTGATGTGTTCTATGTTTCTGACGGAACAGCGATCACTTGTGAAACACTCGGACATGTTGTTTTAGGTCAGTTCGCTTTTAGGGCCAACGAACAAACTTTTCCCTTTGTGGAAACAGAAGACAAGCTGGAGGATTTGCTCAAAACCATAGGTGCGTCTTACCAAGCGAGTGGTGTTAAGCCCCTTGTGTTTTTCTCCATCGTCATTCCCGAACTCAGAGACCGCTTACTGCAAGCGCCAGCGTTTTTTTATGACGTGTTGGAAAGCTTAGTTCAGCGAGTTCAAGACGATATTCAGTTGAGCCTAAGCCCAAGTTGCAGCGTTCGAGAAGCGTTAGCAAAGACAGCGACACCTATTTTGATCGCATCGCTGCGATAGAGTACACCTTGGCTCACGATGATGGCGTTTCTCTTAGAGGTCTGGAAGAGGCAGACATCATATTACTTGGTGTGTCACGTTCAGGAAAAACCCCAACGAGTCTGTATATGGCCATGCAATTTGGGTTGCGAGTGGTGAACTATCCGTTTATCGAAGAAGACTTGAAAAGGATGCGTTTGCTACCTGAGTTTGAAGTACACAGGCACAAGCTGTTTGGCTTAACAATAGATGCTGAGCGCCTAACCGAAATTAGGGAGAATAGGCTGGCGGGAAGCACATATGCCAGTACTGAGCAATGCCTTAATGAGTTGGCGACGGTAGAAGCCCTATTTAGGCGAGAGGCAATACCATACATCAATACGTCCAGTCTTTCGGTAGAGGAGATCTCGACAAGAGTTTTAGAAAGAACAGGCTAAAACGCCGACTGTTTTAAGAGAAAATCGAGTAGGTGCCATTAGATGCACCTACTCAGATATTACTTAATCTGGGTACAGATTTCTTAGCTGAGCAAACTCTTCAATATGGTTGATTAAAAGAGATGTCAGTTGCGGATCAAACTGCTTGCCGCTTTCGCTATCGAAGTAATCGATCACGTCGTTCAGTTCCCACGCATCCTTGTAACAACGCTTGCTAAGCAGAGCGTCAAATACGTCTGCAATGGTAGTGATCCTAGCGTAGATGTGAATATCGTCTTCTCTTATGCCGTTTGGATATCCGCGACCATCCCATCGCTCGTGGTGTTCATGTGCCACGATGGCTGCGCTTTGGAAAAGCTCTGCTTTACTCTTGCTCAATAACTTAAAGCCCGCAGTGGTGTGAGTTTTCATTACATCCCACTCATCGGGAGTCAGCTTACCGGGCTTTTCAAGAATATAATCGGGGATCGAAATCTTGCCAATATCATGCATTGGGCTGATGGCTTCGAGAACCTTAATTTCTTTATTGGTCAAGCCGAGCAAGGTCGCCATATGCGCCGACAGTTTTGCTACTCGTTTTACGTGATTTCCCGTTTCGCCTGAGCGAGTTTCGATGGCTTCACCAAGTAACCAAATCATCTCTTTTTGCAGATTTAAGATCTTGCGGTTCTTGCGGTTGACGATTCTGCGATGCCTTAAAAACAGCCACTGAGCGATGATCACCGCGACTAGTACGGCGATAAGGCAAGAAATCACCAATATAAGTTGACCGTGAATCTGCCAAACCGTCTTTGGTCTACCCATGACAAGAGCGTCATCGGGCAGGCTATCTAGCTCATAGCCGAAGTTTTGAAGCGCATGATAGGAAAAGATGGGTCGATAAGTCGAATTGGCTTTCACTTTTTCTTTGAACTGCAAGTCCAACTGTTGGCCGATATAGTGAGCCGCTTCGTGACCCAACTGCTCAGAGTGGTTTACATAGCCACCGAGCACGCCGTGGTGGATATAGAATTTCCACAACACGAAAATCGGTGCCACGCTGTGTTTAGAAAGTTTGTAGGCTATTTCGTCGTAGGTGTGGTAAACGCCGTTTTCCAGCTCGGTATTAAAGTGGCTGAGTAATACGGCATCGTCTGGTGAAATACCGGCGAGAAGCGTCGATGCTTCATCAAGAGAGCGGTCGTTGATTTCAACTAGTTCAATGCCATCTAACGCCATAAAGTCGAATGCTTCTCTAATTTGAGTGGTGACGTGCTGCGCCGAAACACTTTGATCGGTTAAAAAATAGAGTTTCTTCATGTTTGGTCTGAGTTGACCAATCATTTTTAGATTTTCAGGCAACCTATCTCTGGAGTAGTAGATGCGCGCGTTGTCGAAATGGTTGTTTAACGTTGCTTCTACGTTGTTGATACCAACCGCAACAATAGGTGTGTTGGGTTTAAATTGTGGAGCGAGGCCTTTGACTACTTCCAATGCGTGGTCGTCGGTGACGATAATTGCGTCAAAGTGATAGTCCAGATACTTTTGACCAAAATAGTCGATAAAGGCTTGGCAATAGGTTGCAGAGTTAATTCGTTTAGCATCCAAGTATTCAACCGACAACTTAGTTTTATCTTGAGTGTGGTCAAAAGCCGATTCAATACCTTGCTGGAGATCATGGGTCCATTCATATGAGGGGTCGTAGGAATGCAACACGAGGACATTGTGCACGTCGAGATGAGCATTAGCGTGACTGTAATGAAAAAGCGCAATAAATAGCAAAAAAACACGAGCGAAACGCCGCGTAATCCGTCCTTTCATATGCTCTAACTTTCCTTATAGGTTGACTAAGAATGGCCAAACTGAAGTTATTCAAGAGTTATGCGACTACTGCCTGTGATGATTAGCATTCGCATTATTTATAATATTAATTATTTTATTCCGATTAATAAGATAAAACTAGCTAATCTAGAGTGATCAGCTGCCCATACTGAATGTAACAATTTATGTAATACTATGTGACGATTAGTTTGCAACCAAGTAAGGTATGAGTGTAATTGCACCAATGCGAACTGCGCTACTATCACTGACATTCGTAAAGTACATGCCAAGCCGCTGCGCCCAGATCAAGAGCTTCGGCAAAGAGATTAGGAAGGATAAGGCTCTGCATTAATGCATCAGAGCCTTTTGTTTGTTACTTTTGCGCGTCTAAGTTGAGGATAGTGATGGCGTTGGCGACGCTTGTTGCTAACACATCAATGGCGCCAGTTCGCAACGCACCAAGAATCGCTAACGGCTTGCTCGACTCCGCTGCAATAGCGATAACTTGAGGGATTTTTTGGTAGTCGTTGATAGTGATGCCTATAACGCGGTTGTTCATTTTAGTGTTTTGAACTTCGCCTTTAATATCATAGAAATCGTAACCCCCAACTTCACCTACTACCCCTTGTTGAATTCTCGCTTCAACCATCTCTTGTACTGAGAACCAGCCAAGGTTGACCATATAGCTACTTTCATTCAGATCGCCGATACCAACCAGTGCGACATCTGCCTTTCTGGCCATATCCATGGTTTGTTGGACAGTTTCGTCTTCGAGTAGAGCGTTGCGCAGCTCGTGATTGCGAATATAAGCCGGTGCGTAAAGCGTTTCACTGACACCGCCAAAAGTTTTGGCAAAGCGCCTAGAAATATGGTCAGCATTGAGCATGCCGCCGCGCGGGTGTATACCGCCAATGCTGGAAACAAAAGTACATTTTTTGGGGTTAACTACACCGATATGCTCTGAAACAGCGGAGACATTTCGTCCCTGACCAACCGAGATGACCATGCCGTCTTTTAAGTTAGCTGATAAATACGTAGAGACAACGCCGGCAAGAAGAGCTCTTTGTTCTTCTTCAGAAGGTTGGTCTAAGGCAATCAATGCGCGTTTCAAGCCAAAACGCTCTTTTAGTTGCTCTTCAAGTTTAGCCCCAAACACTGGGTGATATTTTACCTTGATTTCAACAATGCCTTGGTCCCGCGCTCTTTTTAGCAGCCGTCCAATCTTTACCCTCGAAAGGCCAAATCGTTTGGAAATCTCTTCTTGGGTTGCACCGTCTTGATAGTAAGCAACCGAAATCTCCGTTAGTAGGTTGGTCTCTTCAGTTTGTTCTATATTGGAGGGTTCCATGTTTATCCTTTTTATACGAGCGTTACAGAGAGTTAGCCGCTTAGTTCTTGTTCCATATAACTTAAGTCGTGCTGAGATTTTACTATTCTAATCTTTTTTGACTGGCCTTGTACAAGGAGAGTCTCCGTAGTTAGTTGTTTGCCGAGTTTTTCAACACCCTGCAACAAGTCACCTTTAGTGATACCAGTCGCGGAAAAAACGATATTGGCGCTTCTAGCGATTTGATTTAGGTTGAGTACGGTATTGGGAGATACTCCCATCTCGGCACATCGACTCGCCTCATGACGGGCTAAGTCTCGGTTAACATCACTGTCACCTTTAACCTGATCCCTTAGCAAAAGCTTAGCTTGCATGTCGCCCCCCATTGCTCTGATAACTGCTGCGCTTACGACCCCTTCAGGGGCTCCTCCAACGCAATAGAGTACGTCGATTTCACTGTTTTCCATACAGGTTAATAGTGAAGCGGCCACATCTCCGTCAGGGAAGGCAAAGACACGTACCCCCATTTTTTGTAGTTGGCGTATGGTTGCTTGGTGTCTCGGTTTATCTAATGTCGCGACAACAAGATCTGGGCGGGGTTTTCCTAGCGCGTGAGCAATGTTAATGATATTTCGCTCTAATGATTCACTTAAATCAATGGCGCCTTTTGCTTGTGGGCCAACGACTAACTTCTCCATATACATATCTGGTGCTTGAAGCAGCGATCCTTTTTCTGCTGCAGCTAAAACGGCGAGGGCATTGGATTGTCCCATCGCAGTCATGCGAGTCCCTTCGATTGGGTCGACGGCTATGTCGATTTCAGGCCCATCTTTACCCAACTGCTCTCCGATATAGAGCATGGGTGCATCATCAATCTCACCTTCGCCAATCACTATGGTTGATTTGGCCATAGTGCGGTTGAGTTGCTTGCGCATCGCTTCAACGGCAGCGGCATCTGCTTGCTCTTTGTTTCCTCGCCCTAGCCACTGATAGCCAGCAATCGCTGCATTTTCGGTAACTTGCACTAATTCGATTCCCAAATGGTCGATCATAGGTACCTCCTTCCGTTCATGTGAACAGTATGCATTGCAAATGTTCACTATGCAAAACAAAAGATTATCACATATACGGTACAAAAGATTGTTACGTTGTTCATATAGAACGTGTGAATGGTACTGGTGAGAAGAGAGAGCTTCTCATTGCAGGTTTATTGAGTTGCAAACCGAGAGTTATGCGCTATAAGTTTTGTTAAGTTGTTGATATTAATAAATTCAAGTGTTTATCGATACGAATGTTAGTAAAAGATCACACAAACCAAATTTTTGTAAAAAGAACAAATTTTGATCACGAAATTGTTACTAAAATGTATCAAAAAAGTGGCAAATGTCTCACTTGGAGAATGTTCATATGTAAATGTAAAACTAAAAAGTTTAATTTCATTTGAAACGTTCGCGGTCATATGTACAGGAGGATAGATGGTTGCTATAGGTTGCGATGATGCCGCAATAGAGCTCAAAGAGTGTCTTAAACAGCACTTAGCTTCTAAAGGCATTGAGTATGTCGACTATGGAGTCGAAAAAGAAAATCCAGAGCTGTACCCGGATATTGCCAAAACCGTCAGCCTTGCTGTCAGTGAAGGAAAACATAAACGGGGCATCATCCTCTGTGGAACAGGTATTGGCGTCTGTATTGTCGCTAATAAGGTTCCGGGTATTAGAGCTGCACTTTGCCACGATACCTTCTCTGCCGAGCGAGCACGAAAAAGTAATGATGCACAAATCATTACTATGGGATCGCGGGTCATTGGTCATGAGCTAGCTAAAGCCATATTGGACACTTGGCTGGATTCGGAGTTTTCTGATGGACCTTCCACTAAAAAAGTAAACAGAATCAAGGAGATTGAGAAGGAGTTTATTAACTAATTAACGACAAATGTTTAATGGAATAACGTGGAAATCAAAATGAAAAAACTAAACCTAACATTTACAACCCTTGCCATCACTACACTCTTTTCTACTAACTTGCTGGCAAAGGATCTAAAAGTCGCAACCAGTGCACAAGTGGGTTCTCTCCAATACAACACGACTGAGTACTTTACTCAGGTGGCAAATGAAGAGTTCAAAAAACAAGGTTTGGATTACAACCTTAAGTTCTTCGGCGCTGCCCAATTGGGTAAAGATAAAGACGTACAACAAAAACTAAAACTTGGTACGGTCGATCTTGCGCTACTGACTTCGACACTACCTACACATGTTTCTGAAATGGCATTATTTGAATTGCCTTTCCTTGTCTCGGATCGCGGACATGTAGCAAAAATTGAGCAAGACGTTTTTTGGCCATACATTGCGCCAGCTGCTGAAAAGAAAGGTTACAAAGTGATTGGTTTTTGGGAGAACGGATTCCGAAATATCACTAATGCCAAGCGTCCAATCAATACGCCAGAAGATTTACAAGGCCTTAAAATCAGAACGCCGAACAGTTCTTGGCGCGTAAAAATGTTTAAAAATTGGGGGGCGAACCCAACACCTATGAGCTTCAGTGAAGTCTTTATCGGACTACAAACCGGAGTCATCGATGGTCAGGAAAACCCTTACACCAATATTTATGCCGCCAAACTACAAGAGGTGCAAGGCTACCTTAGCGTAACCAATCACGTATATACACCCGCTTATCTCACCGCTGGTGCACGTCACTATGGGAAGTTCCCTGATCAAGTTCGCGCTGTGCTAGAAAAGTCTGCGAAAGATGCTCAGCAATGGGGATATCAAGAAGCTGCCAAACTGGAAACCGAGCTGAAAGACAAACTTGTTGCTGGTGGGATGAAACTGAATGTCGCTAACCGTGATGCATTCGTCAACGCAAGTCAGCCAATTTATGACGACTTCATCAAGAATGTGGACAACGGCGAAGAGATGTTAAGCAAAGCCATGGCAGGGGCTAAATAGTAAAACCGACTTTAGGGCTGAATCACAGTACTCAGCCCGTTCTATACCCAAGTCAGCGGTTGATGTTTGAAAAAACGCGTGGGGCTTGGGTATACCAATCTCAATAAATGGACATTTGTTTTGATTGGTATCAGTCACTTATTGCGAGGGCTCGTGATGTCTTTTCTAGCTGGCTTAAATGCTATATCAAATCTTCTAGAAAAAGTGCTGATCGCTATTTCCATGACCATATTAATAGCGCTCAGCACGATAATTATTGTTGCTGTATTTTCTCGATTCAGTGGTGCCTCTTTGTACTGGTACGACGAAGTATCAGCGATTTTGTTGGCATGGCTGACGTTCTATGGTTCAGCTTTGTGTGCACTCAAGCGTTCACACATGGGTTTTGGTGGTTTGGTGGCCAATATGCCGCTTGAACTGCGCAAAGCAATTTTTCTTCTTAGCGAAGGCATTGTGATTGGCTTTTTCGCTGTTGTGGCGTGGGCAAGCTACTACATCTTACAAATCTTCGGTGAGGAAACACTAACCAGTTTGGACTTTATCACTCTGGCGTTTGCTCAGTCAGCTCTGCCGATTGGTGCCGTTTTGTTTATTGTCGCGCAACTTTGCTCCTTTCCTAAAGCTTGGGCATGGGTTCGCTTGGGCTCGAATCAAGAGAATGAAGAGATACGAGAAGCGATCCGCGATGCGAAAAAAGAGATGTCGGATGCCATGGAGGCGATGAAATGAGCGCGATAATAGTACTGTTTTGCTTAATTGCGTTAGTGATGATCAATGTACCAATTGGTGTCGCTATCGGCGCTGTTGCTTTAGTAGGTATGGTAGCCACATCAGGCATTGACGCCATTTACAACGCGGCATTAGCAATGTTTGAAGGCGGCTCTAAGTTTACCTTATTGTCGATTCCTCTGTTTGTTTTCGCTGGCGCGTTAATGAATACCGGCGGTATCTCGTTGCGCTTGATTAATTTTGTTAACGCCATTGTGGGCTTTGTACGCGGCGGTCTATCTATGGTTAACGTCGGCGTATCTATGATTTTTGCTGAGATATCTGGATCTGCGGTGGCCGATGTTGCTGCGCTGGGTTCGATCCTGATCCCTGCGATGAAAAAACGCGGCTACTCGGGTAGTTTTTCTGCGGCCGTCACCTCATCGTCTGCGTCTCTTGCGGTCATTATCCCTCCTTCACTGCCAATGATTATCTATGGCGCAATGGCTGATGTGTCAATTTCACAGCTTTTTGTCGCCGGAATAATTTCAGGCCTTTTGGGTGCCGCGGGTATGTTTGCGGTTTGTTACTACTACGCCGTGAAATACAACTTGCCCCGTGAAGAGTCGTTTAGCTTGCGCAAGCTCTGGGTAGCGTTTAAAGACGCATTCTGGGCATTGACCCTACCATTTGCCATTTTAGGTGGCATCTTATCGGGCTTTATGACCGCGACAGAGGCCGCAGGCATTGCTGTATTACTTGCTATTGTGATCAGCGTATTCATCTACAAAGAGATGAACTTAAAGCTTTTCTACAAAGCCATGATGGAAGGTGTGACGGGAACATCGGTGGTAATGCTACTGGTGGCAACGTCAGCAGTACTAGGTTTGTTCTTGACTGAACAGGAAGTCCCTCAAGCGATGGCGGCAGGAATTTTAAGTATTTCTGAAAATAAGTATGTCGTCCTGATGATGCTTAACCTGATGTTGCTTGTGGTGGGAGTGTTTCTCCATGGTGCCGCCGCGATCATTCTAACTGTACCTATTGTATTGCCGCTAATACATCAACTCGGTATCGACCCGATTCACTTCGGCATTATGTTGGCGCTGAACATTTCAATTGGTCAGCAAACACCGCCTGTAGCAAGTGTACTGATTACCGCCTGTTCAATTGCTAAACGCGATATCTGGCAAGTGACCAAAGTGAACGTTCTCTTTATTGGGGTCCTGTTTATGGTGTTGATGCTTGCTACTTATGTTCCAGCACTCTCTGTTGGATTTGTTGACTACATGTATAAATAACTCAAGGAACTGAACAATGACTAAACCCACTATTGCACTCGTATTAGGTGATCCATCCGGTATCGGTCCAGAAGTCGCAGTTAAAGTGTTAGCGGAGGAGGCTAATCGTCAACAAGCCAATATCTTGATCATTGCTGACGAAAATGAATTGCGAAAGGGGATGGATATTGCTCAAACCAGTTTTGAATACGATGTGGTTGAGCAATTTGAACAGGTCGTTTTTACTGATGGAAAACCTGTTTTACTGCAGTTTAAGAGTTCTCACTCTGATGGTATTGAATATGGTAAAGCAACTGCTCAAGGTGGTGTGTATGTGCTTGAGACGTTAAAAATTGCCGTTGATTTAACTTTGGCTCACAAAACTCACGGTATCTGTTTTGCGCCACTCAACAAACAGGCCATGCACATGGGCGGGCTAGAACACAGAGACGAACTGTCTTGGTTTGCCGAGTTAACCGATTTCCACGGATTTGGCTGTGAAGTCAATGTTGTGGACGATATTTGGGCTGGCCGTGTGACATCGCATATTCCATTTAAAGATGTGGTTGAAAACCTAACTGTCGATTCGGTTCTCGAAACCATAGAGTTGATGAACAACACACTTAAATCAGCAGGATTTGCACAGCCAAAAATTGCTGTACAAGCGCTCAACCCACATGGGGGCGAAGGCGGTTTATTTGGTGATGAAGAGATCACCGTGATCACCCCTGCGATTGAAAAGGCCAAGCAAAAAGGCATCCAAGCTTTTGGACCTTATCCGGGTGATACCACTATGTGGGCGGTTCAAAAAGAAGCGCTGAACTCTATTGTTTCCATGTATCACGACCAAGGTGCAACGGCACTAAAAATGATGGGCTTTGACCGCGGTGTGACTGTTCAGGGTGGTATTCCAATTCCTATTGCTACCGCAAACCACGGCAGTGCATTCGATATCTATGGGAAGAATATCGCCTCAACACCGGCAATGGAAAATGCTCTCAAATTGACGGTGAGAATGGCGACCAGCTATCAAAACAAGCATATCTAACTCAATGGTGAACCTTATGAGAAAGCCAAAAAAACTAATTAATGATCCAATGAAAGTCGCCGAGGAGCAATTTGAAGGATTGCTGGTGGCGATGAACGGAAAACTTGAAGGTCTATCAGGCATTACAGCAGCCATTCGCTCCGACTATCCAAAGGACAAAGTGGCGATAGTCACTGGTGGTGGCGCGGGTCACGAACCGCTTTTTGCCGGTTATGTGGGAAAAGGTTTAGCTGATGCAGCAGCCTTAGGCGATATCTTTGCCGCTCCCGCACCTAATGTCATTTTGCAAACCACGGAAGCGGTAGACGGCGGAAAAGGGGTGATCTACATCTACGGCAACTACGCAGGCGATAACATGAACTTCGATATTGCTGCCGAGTTGGCCGAAGATGATGATATTCGTACCCATACGGTTCGTGTTTGGGATGATGTCGCTTCAGCACCTTTAGATAAAATCCAAGAGCGTCGGGGTACCGCGGGTGATCTGTACGTTTTAAAAATTGCTGGTGCTGCTTCGGAGTTTTACGACGACTTTGACGACATTGTATCAGTCACGGAAAAAGCGCGAGACTACACGCGCTCAATAGGGGTCGCTCTATCGGCGGGCTCAGTTCCACAAACCAACACCTTTAACTTTGAACTGCCCGACGACGAAATGGAAATCGGGATGGGTCTGCATGGTGAGCCGGGCGTGTCTCGCGAAAAGATGATGTCAGCGGACGATGTGGTCGACCGATTGATAGAACAACTGTGTGAAGACCTGCCATACCAATCCGGTGATGAAGTCTGTTTGTTGGTCAATAATTTAGGTTCTTCGACATATATGGAGCTATTGATCGCCACTCGTAGAGCCCATAACAAACTGGCCGAAAAGGGAATCAAAGTTCACGACACCTTAGTTGGTAATTACTGTACCTCTCAAGAGATGTCGGGTTATTCCATCACTTTAATGAAGCTCGATGACGAGCTGAAAAAACTGTTTGACCTACCTTGTGAATCATTTGCTTTAAGGAAATAAACATGGATGCATTAGACGCAAAAAATATGATGGCTTATGTCGCTGATCAGATGGTTGCAAGTGAGCCAGTATTGACCAAATTTGATCAAACGATTGGAGATGGCGACCACGGCATTGGCATGGAACGAGGGTTTAAAGCTGTGGGTGAGCTTTTAAACAGCGATTATCACCCCGAAGACGTCAGTAAGCTTTTACTCAAGATTGGCTCAACCATGATGGCAACGATGGGAGGCGCATCCGGGGCAATTTTTGGCACGCTGTTTCGTTCTGGTGCAAAAGCCATCAAAGGCGCAACGGTGTTGGATACCGCAACTCTTCACGCTTTTTTAAAGGCGGGATTAGAAGGCGTTTATGAGCGCGGTGGAGCAAAGCCGGGTGACAAAACCATGATCGATGCGCTAGTGGCCGCAGTTGAGACCTCTGAACACTTAGTTGGCACATTGGAAGATAACTTGCCAATTATCGCGCAAGCTGCACTGCTGGGGGTTGAAGCCACCAAAGATATGATTGCAACGACAGGTAAGGCGAAAACCTTGGGCGAGCGCTCTTTAGGCCATCCAGACCCTGGCGCGATGTCGATGGCATTTATCCTTCAGTTTATGAGTGAGTTTGCGAATAAGCAGGTAGCAGCATGAAAAAAATCTGGGTAGGAACCAGTTGGAAAATGAACAAGGATGCTCAATCTGCAAAAGAGTGGGTGTCCTCTGTTTTACCGCATTTGCAGCTTTGCTCAGACGGGGTTCAACCTTTTGTGATTCCCCCATTTCCCTACCTTTCGCAAGTGTCACAACTGTTGAATCAACAACCTATAAAAGTAGGTGCGCAAAATATCTGCTGGCAAGACGAAGGGGCGTATACCGGAGAGGTATCCCCTCTTATGGTGAAAGATTGTGGGGGCAGTATTGTCGAAATCGGGCATTCGGAGCGTCGAGCCCAGTTTGGCGAAACGGATCATACCGTAAACCTCAAGGTATTGGCCGCTCTGCGCAACGATCTAACGCCATTGGTGTGCGTTGGTGATAGCAAAGAAGAGAAGGCGTGGGGCGTGTCGATTGAGTCTGTTGTTCGTCAGGTAATCATCGCTTTATATCAGGTGCCATCTCATCGATTAACTGAGGTACTGATTGCTTATGAGCCCATTTGGGCAATTGGTGAACATGGGGTGCCTGCTACTAAAGAAGAGGCGCAACAAGTGCACCAAGCGATTCGTCAAGCTATACAAGAACGCTATGGTGAAGCGACGGCGGATCAAATGGTGCTGCTCTACGGCGGAAGTGTCAATCTCAGCAACGCGTCTTCGCTGTTGGACCAAAAAGATATTGATGGAGTTTTTGTCGGACGTACGGCTTGGCAAGCGGAAGGTTATGCCGAGCTGCTCAACATTGCCAATGCAAAAGTGAAAGGCTAAATGTGGAGCAGTTAAAGCTAATGAGCTGGATACTACTCGGTTTTGGATGCGCTAAATGGCTGTCATACATAACCAAACCGAGAGTGGATAAGGTGAGAGCCTTTGCCTTTAGCTATTTAACTCCATGCTTGTTTTTTACATCGGTTTATCAAGCCGATTTGGCAGATTTACCTTCGCTAGGGCTGTTTGCCTCTTATGGATCATGCCTGTGCGGACTATTTATTTTTATTAGGCTTTGGCTGACGAAAAACGGCAACCACTCGGTGTCAGCCTCGAATATCAAAGCGGTGGCGGCTCTCTATCCCAATGCGGTAGGAGTGGGTGTACCTCTGGTCTTTGCCTTGTATGGTCCGTCAGCAGAACTGATCTTAACTGGGGTAGTGGTGTTCAACCTTTTGGTGGTTCTGCCAGTAATTAATGTATTAATGATTTTTTCCGGAGAGCAGGGGTTTTACAGTTATCGCAAGGTACTGACAGATCCTATTTTACTAGCAATAGTAACGGGCTTGGGGTTCAACTTGTGGGGTGTTGAGTTAGCTCCAGTCTTAATTGAAGATCTCACCAATATTGGTTTGATTGCTCTTCCGGTTATTTTATTCATCTTGGGGGCGGGTCTGAGCTTTTACTCATTGACCCAACTCCTCAACGAAAAAATTGGCCTATTGCTGACAGTAAAAATGGTGGTTTTTCCATTATTGACTTGGTTAAGTGCGCGCTATCTTTTCAATCTTTCGACCCTAGAAACGCAAGTGTTGGTTTTAGTCACCAGCTTGCCGACAGGGGTTAACGTTTATCTACTATCAGAACGTTATCAGGTTGGAAAAGAAGCGACGGCCAGTGTCATATTGTTTACTACTATTTTCTCACTTTTCACCTTGTTCGGGTGGGAAATGCTGTTAAGACATTGGGTTGCTTAGAGGATGGAAGCGATGAGCATATTGCAAAGACTCGCGATTAACACTGCGATCTTCGATGGACATGATTTAAAAACGTCGTTAAAAACCATTAAAGGTTTAGGTGTAGATAACGTCGAGTTCGCGTTTAATCAAGGCTATGTGGGTACCCTAGACAGTGACATGTTTTCAGAAACCCATGCACAATATTTACTCTCTTTATTAGAAAAAGAATCTCTCTCTACGAATGCGCTTGGTTGTACTATGAATCTGGCTGCGCCAACGGCTGTCAAAGACTTTATGATGCGCATAGATTTTGCGGCTCTACTGGGAGTGACTTATCTAAACACTTGTACAGGGCCGATTGCAGACCGTCATATCATAGTTAATAACTTGAAAGTATTGACGGAGTATGCAGAGGAAAAAGGGTGTGTGATCTGCATTGAAAACGGCGGTGATCACAACTTTAATGCTTTCGCTAGTGCCCACGATGGAGTACGTATCTTGTCTGAAGTTGAGAGTTCGGTATTAGCACTTAATTTCGACCCCGGTAACTCAGTGTCGCTAGCGCCCAACCTCAGTCCGGGCGAAGAGGCGCAGATTGCTTTGCCATTTTGTCGTCACTTCCATATCAAGGATGTTCAAGTCCACGATGATAGGTTTACCTTTCCCCCATTAGGCAAGGGATTATCAACTACCAACCTATTATTCAATCTCTAGCGGCTCGCCAGTTGCCATTTAGCATTGAAAAACCGCTGCGTATGTATCGCCGCAAAGACTCTTTCCCTATTCGAGGTCGATCGCCCGAAAGCATGGAAAACATTGTTAAAGCGTTAAAGCAGAGTATTCAGTACTTAATTGTTAAGTCCCAATAGGTAAAGCAGATGTCAATCAGTTCGATAGAAGAAATAATCAAAGATTACCGCGAAGGTAAAATGGTCATCTTGATGGATGATGAAGACAGGGAAAACGAAGGGGATATCATGATGGCTGCACAATATGTGACAGCAGAAGATATCAACTTTATGGCGACTCATGCCGTGGACTTATCTGTTTAACGTTAACAAGGCAGCGCTGCCAACAGTTAAATCTTGTGCCGATGGTGTCTAATCCGACAGAACCGTGGGCGACTGCATTTACGGTTTCGATTGAGGCGGCAAAAGGTGTGACTACCGGGATCTCCGTTGAAGATCGTGCAGTGACCGTCCAAGCGGCAGTTGCGGATAATGCTCAGGCAAGTGATCTCGTTCAACCGGGACATATTTTTCCTTTAGCAGCCAAAGAGGGCGGAGTATTGGTTCGCGCTGGGCATACTGAAGCGGGTTGTGATTTGGCTAAGCTGGCAGGTGTTGTGCCTGCTTCTGTGATTGTCGAGATCCTTAATCCGGACGGCAGTATGGCGCGCAGACCCGATCTCGAAGTGTTTGCACAGCAACACGGTATTAAGCTAGGGACCATCGCGGATTTGATTGAGTATCGAAATCAAACAGAAACCACTATAGAACGTATCGCTCAATGTACTTTGCCTACCGAATATGGCGAGTTTTCTATGGTGACTTATCAAGATACCGTGGATAAGCAGTTGCACTATGCCTTGTGTCGCGGCGAAATCGATAGCGAGCGTGCGACTAATGTCCGAGTCCATTTGCAAGACACGTTCAATGATCTTCTCCATGCTCAACGAGATAAGCCTTCTTCTTGGTCGTTAGACAATGCTATGGCGAGAATTGGTCGTGATGGAGGCGTGTTGGTGATACTGGCTAATCAGCAATCTTCAGAGAGCACAATTGCAAAAGTGACGCGTTACCAAGCAGAGGATCAGGGAGAAGTGGTCGAAATAAAGAAAAAAGACCAAACTTCACGACAAATTGGCGTAGGTTCGCAGATTTTAGCGGATTTAGGCGTGACTAAAATGAACCTCTTGTCTAGCGCCGATAAAAGATATCACGCGTTGTCAGGCTTTGGTTTAGAGGTGGTGGGGTATATCGAAAGTAATGGTTAACCCCTTATAAAAATCACAAACGCCAAAACAGAAAGGTTTTGCGTTTTTATTTGGAGAAAAATTGGGTTTGATATTGCGTGGGAGAAACGCCAACCAAACGGCGGAAGTGGTGCCTCATAGTCACGGCATTGTCAAAGCCTGAGCGCTCAGCCAGCTGGTCCATAGACAGATTTTTGCTTTCTAGTAGCCCTTTAGCTCGGTTGATACGTTGCCTTATCAGCCAGTCTTTGGGAGATAAATCAAAACTAGCGCGAAACTTGCGGTCAAACGTTCTTCTCGACATATTGGCTTTTTGGGCGAGGGTATCAATAGCAATGGCTTTATCTAGATTTTCTTGCGCCCATTCTACGGCATAGGAAAACTGATTTGGCACGCAAAGCATTGGGCTATCTACAAACTGAGATTGGCCGCCATCTCGATGAGCTGAAACGACGAGTCGTTTAGCGACTTGGTTGGCAACCTCATAGCCATAATCCGCGCGAACCACGGCTAACCCTAGATCCAGTGCCGCTGCACTACCCGCTGAACACCCAATCTGTCCGTCAAACACGTAAAGCACATTGGAGCAGTATGAGATATCTGGGAATTTGGATCTAAATGCGGATTCGTAGCGCCAGTGCGTTGTCGCTTGCCGCTGATGCAAAATACCGAGTTCAGCCAAAAGGAATGCGCCAGAACAGAAGGATAAAATTCGTTTTCCAGCGCAGTGAAACTTAGAGATCTCTTGTCGAATGCCGTCAGGTATGGCAATACCTTCCACGGGCCAACTTGGGATCACAAGTATGTCGTAAGACTCCAGCGAGGTGGTATGTTGGGTCAGCAAACCTATGTTAGCAGTGGTAGTAAATGCTTTGTTTTCTAGGTTGATAACATCGGCGTCATACCAAGATTCAAATTCTGGTCTTGGTAAAGCAAATACCTCGACAGCGCAACTCAGTTCAAACAGTGACACTTGGCTATGGGCCAAAATCGCAACTCGAATCACATTTAGTCTCTCTTCTGCTTAACTTGGCTCATTATTAACGAAGTGTGTCTTTTAAGCCAGTTTTGCCTATCGGTTTTTTGCGGAAAAATGGCGGTTACACGTTTAAAGATAAGGAGAGTTATCGTGTCTAGCGCAGTATCAAGAGTAGCAGCAGCCCCGTCATCACTGGCTTTAGCCCACTTCGAAAAATTGCTGGCGTTCGAAACCGACTGCTGGGACGTTCACCACGCGACAACTAATGGTTTAAAAGATTTTGTTTTGGTGGACGTTAGAGGTGAAGAGCTATACCAGCAAGGCCATATCCAAGGCTCGATCAACATTCCCCATACAAGGTTGAATGAACGTAACTTATCCCACTTCCCAATGGATACCTTGTTTGTTGTCTATTGTGCAGGACCGCATTGCAACGGCACGGAAAAAGCCGCAATACGTCTAGCTAAACTCGGCCGACCAGTAAAGAAAATGATAGGCGGCGTTACGGGTTGGATAGACGAAGGCTTTACCCTAAATTCCGGTGAATAATGGGTATAGTTCCAAAAAGGGAGGAGAATTGTGAAGATTGGAATTTTTATCTATCCAGAAGCTGAAGTACTCGATTTCGCTGGTCCTTTTGAAGTGCTAAGCACGGCTAAAAGAGTTGGAGATAAACCTTGGCAGGTGTTTTTGATTGCAAAGGACAAAAACGCAGTCAAGGTTCGTGGAGGGATGCAGGTTCTACCCGACTACAGTATTCACAATCATCCCGAGATGGATATTTTGATCCTTGTTGGTGGGGACCACACAAACGCTTACAAAGACTTGGCAACGCTAACTTGGATACAAGAACAAAGTACCAAGGTGAACCAAATAACAAGTGTATGCACTGGCGTGTTTTTCTTAGCGGAGTCGGGAATCTTAAACGGTGCCCGAGTGACAACGCATTGGGAAGACATTGCCGAATTAAAGGAAAGCTATCCAGAGCTTGACGTTGTAGGAGATGTGCGTTGGGTAGAACACTCGCCATTTGTGACTTCCGGAGGTATATCGGCGGGCATTGATATGAGCCTTTTTCTGGTGTCCAAGCTGGCGGATAAATCCTTGGCGGAAAAAACGGCAAGACAAATGGAATATCCTTGTCCACCTTTGTAAGTGATTAAAATACGGCTAGCACGCACCCGTTGCGTGCTTATAATCTATTGATATAAAGAGTAATTAATCCTCCCTTTATAAGTCCATTCCGCTATGATTAGGCCTTCTCGCTTTGTAGCGACAATTTCACTGCACTATATCACTAAGGGGATGTCATGTTTGCAGAGTGGTACTCTACGCAAGGGCTGATTGCTGTAGTTTTGATTTTTATTGGTTCTTATGTTCAGTCTTCTATTGGTTTTGGTCTCGCTATTGTTTCAGCACCTCTGCTGTTTATGGTTTCTCCCATCTATGTACCAGCTCCCATTTGCTTAGTCGCACTGTTTATATCGGTGTTAAACGCGCTAAAACACGAGATAGTGTGTCGATTGGCGGCCTTAAAATGGCCCTGATTGGTCGCATTCCCGGTTCTGTTGCTGGTGGCGCCTTATTGGTGATGGTGTCAACGCAGGCATTGTCACTTTGGCTTGGTTTATTGGTTCTGTTTGCCGTATTGGTGAGCATCTTGCCTTTCAGAATTGAGCCAACTCCAGTTCGTATGGGGATGGCGGGCTTTTTCTCTGGTCTGTTTGGAACCAGTAGCTCAATTGGTGGCCCTCCCATGGCGCTATTACTGCAACATCAAGAAGCAAATCAGCTCAGAGGTAATCTGTCCGCCTTTTTTGTGTTTAGCTCTATCATTTCACTTGTGATCCAAATTCCAGCGGGATTCTTTACCCTGCATCACTTATGGGTGACTTTGCCTTTGCTTCCTGCGTCTTGGTTTGGCTACAAGTTAGCTATGTTAACCACCCATGCTCTGCCGAAAGAGAAAATCCGTTTAGGTGCCTTGATTCTATGCTCGTTAAGTGGAGCGACCGCCGTCTGGCAGGCACTGGCATAATTCGTTCATATTGAGTTAATCGCTGTGACATATACTAAAACTACAGCGAATAGGGTTAACCGCAATAGGAGTTACAATGAGAACCTTAGGAAACATTATTTGGTTTCTGTTTGGTGGTGTGTTTATGGGGCTGATGTGGTGGCTTTTTGGGCTATTGGCCTTTGTCAGCATTATTGGTATTCCGTGGGGACGCGCGTGTTTCGTTATGGGGAATTTTTCTTTTTTTCCATTTGGCGATGAAGTGATCAGCCGCGACGAACTTACGGGAAACAGTGATATAGGGACAGGGCCACTCGGCTTCATTGGCAACATTATCTGGTTTGTTTTGGCAGGGGTTTGGCTTGCAATCGGTCATATTCTTTCTGCGGTGGCCTGTTTTGTTACCATCATAGGTATTCCCTTCGCACTACAACACCTGAAGTTAGCTTACATCTCGTTAGCACCGATTGGTAAAACGGTAGTGCCTAAAGAGCAAGCTGCGGCCGCGAGATACTCTCTTAACAAGTAGTGGTTACAGAAGCTAACAAACACCGCATTCTTGCGGTGTTTTTCTTTTAATAACAAGCTTCTTTGCACCTAGCTCTCTACTCGGCTAGAGTAAAATTAGGATTCGATAAACGCCGAGTAGAAAATGGACAAGCCGACACCAATGCAGCGTATTTTAGGTCGCCATTCTCGAAGCGCCTTGTTTTTGCTGACAGCATTTCTAGTCGGAAGTGCTGTGACGACTTACTGGCATTACTTGAGTTCGAATCAGAAAGCGCTTATTAACCAACAGGTAAAATCGGCTGTCTTAGCGATGAAGAGTGGCGATTATGCCGAAGGTGCGCTGCAAGTTGCTGGGTTAGATCTTTCCAGTGAGCCAGAACTGGCACGGTTTGCCGACTATTGGCGTCCTAGGTTGTACAAAGCAAATGATTTGGTTGATGCCCTAGAGGTTCACTCGGTGTACCTTTTAGGGGAGAATCTTTTCTACGTCGACAGTGGCAATCAACGGCATCAATTACTCAACGCTAAGCTGCAAAGTTATGCTCACGATGGCTTGGGAAATCAGTTATACCTGCTTTATCAATTGCCCAGTGGGTGGCAAGTCGATATTCACCTACGCGATGACTTCACGCTTGTTGCTTCTCATAAGCTCAATCAACTGTTGGATATCGAGCAAAGCTTTTTAACTTTTGAAGAGTCTGACAAAGTGTATCTGCTTGCTTATCAACGCGACGAAAACGCCGTTGAACCCGTTGAGTCGATATGGCGTATTAATAAAAATGGCCTTTCTCCTGTGCTAAGTTCGCCAGAAAAACCAGCGTTTTTCCCTTCGGAATCTTGCGATACGCTCTTGATTGAAGCAGAGAATCAAATGCAGTTATACGAGCTGACCACGGACCTATACATTGACCGAAAACCCTACTCTTTCGATAGGTTAGATGAAGAAAATCTTCCAGATAAAGACGCGTTATTGGCGATGTTACGAAGACAATTGGAACGCCAAGATGTGATATTGCTGAGAGATGACGAAGGCTTCACTATGTATGGCCCGAGTGGCGATTTTATCGAACGGTGGTATCAAGTAAACATCACCGAGTGGTGTGGTAGTGCACAACCGATAGTTGAAGTGGAACTGCCGCAGGTAAGATTGGCTGAATTTGAGTGGCAATTGTCCCAACTTAGCCCCCCTGATTTAACGAATCTACAGTTGTTAGATTATCCAGAGCGCATTAAGTGGGCAGAAAAACAGAGCTGGATGATAGATAGCAATGATGACACAAGGCGGCGGGAGTTGATCGAAGCCTTATTGGTCGACCAAGATACGCCTGCCGCTCTGATGCTGACTTCAACTCCGTTTAGCGACTTTATGGTCAGTGGGAATACGATTCTCGTTTATGGAAGTAGCCCTGACGATTACGACAGTGAGTTTGCATACTGCTTGTTAGCGCGTGACACATACCAATTGAAGCTATGCCGTTTAATGGATGTTTATCCGGGGAATATTGATGCTCAAGCATTTTCATCTGATGGAAAAATGTTACTGCGGCTGTATGCCGATGCCACAGGGAGCAAAATGGCCTTGATGTCGGTGGATGACCTAAAAACCATAAGTCGAGTTGCCCAGCCAAACGTCTATATCGATAGTGAAGCGAACATTGCCTTTAGCGCTAACAACCGATGGGTAGCAATGTTTGATGACGAGCAAGTGGTCGTGTATTGGTTAGACAAGGCTCAGTTGAACGAACATTCCAGTCACAAAGTGGATCTCTATCAAGCGATGTTTGATGATGAGTTTCCGGTGGGAGGTACCTATCTTTCGGCAAAACAGTTCAAACGATTAATCGTGACGAGCAGTGACCAACTGGTTTATCGCGAGCTTTCCAACAAAGTAAAAATGCGCGATCTAAACTCGGGGCTGACAGTATGGGAACTGCAACTGAGTCAATCTGAGTTTTCTGGCTATCATGCCTCTATGTTGGCCAGTGAGCAGTTCAACCTGTTAGCGCTGTTTACTCAGGAGGGAGTCCAAATCGTTCAATTGAGCACTGGCTATCCACTTAGCCCTTTTATTTACTTTATGGATTTGGAAAAATCTGGTGAAAGTATCGACTTTAACGTGGCGCTAAGTGCTCGTTTCTCGAAAGCTGGTGAGTTGATTTTGCAACGAGGCCAGAGGGTTTACACCTTACCGCAACCTGTTAAGAGTGAGCCTAGCAATCGCACTGAAATGAAGTCATATATCTCGTTTACTTTGCAGTGAACCGATTCAATAACTGTGAGTAGCCAAGGTTCAGTACGCTTTTAATCCAAAGGCTCTGAGTCGAGGAGGGAGTACATCGTCAAGTTGGTTTATCTCCTCTGGTGTAATTTCAATAAGTCGAAACTCGTGTTGGAGGTAGTGTTGGCGAATCTCTTCTCTTTCGCGCTCTGTTATGGCTCCAGTATCGCTGCCCCAAAACTGAAGGTACACGCGACCTTGTGGCAGATAAAAATCTGAAATCACGTCTTCCTCAATGGGAAGTTGTCGATCGTAAGCGTGAACGATGCCGTTCATATACAGCCAGTTATCTATAAGTAGCTCTCCGGTAGAACGCACATAGTGTCCGTCTAAGGTCCGGTGTTTGGCTTCGAACTTTTGGCGAAAGTGACTATAGGATTTATCGGTACTTTGCGTGCTCGCATCCTGCCCGCGAAATTCGACGATGGTTTGTTTGAGCCTCTTGTTTCGAGAAATGGAGTCGTGCCAAACGACAAAGTACTGGCCAGACTCTTTATCTTCTCTTTGGTAAGCACCCATAGTGATCCCAGACTCGGTAGGATGCCATCCATCTTCTTTGCGTGCGATCCACCCCAACTCACTAAGCAGTTGGTTAATTTTTTTCGCAGGAAGATCGTACCGTTGGCCTAGTGCAGTAGCGGACAGTGTTTTACCGCTGGTGGCAGTGGTGTCGATAAGCAAGTTTTCAGGCCAGACGATAAAGCGGCCAAATTTAGGATGCTCTGCATAGTCACCACCAAAGCGTCGGCCCAACTCAGTGAGAACCCAAGTGTCTTCGTCTCTGTTGATATAGCCCGCTTTTTTAAGATCTGAAAAAAGCGCCTTTGCTTCAACGTCTCTTAACTTAGCGAGTGCTGTAGTGGAGAGTTTGTCTGCCATGCACCTGATACCCTAAATAGCCATCGGATAGAGCTTCCATTGTCGATGGCTTGTTCATATTAATCAAGGAGTAAGCCAAGCCTCGACTTGGCTCTGTCGCTAAGATCACAAAGGGGTGGCTAGAAAGTATTGAGCACTACTTGATTACGCCCAAGTCCTTTTGCTTGATATAGGCTTTATCTGCGCGCCCGACAGTGGAGTTTTGGTTTTCCTTCACATTGGTGACGCCAACACTAATAGAGAAGTTAACCATTTGGTCATCGGCACACATAGTCGCCTTTTCGATCAACTGGCGTAAGATTTCGCATTGATCAAATGCGTCTTGCTCGTCGTTGGCATGGAACAGGATGCAAAACTCTTCTCCGCCAAACCTTGCCAAACTAATGGCAGAAGGTTTTGGAAAGCATTTGTGCATTACATCGGCTGTGTGCAGGATAACTGCATCGCCAAACTGATGGCCGTACGTATCGTTGATGCGCTTAAAGTGGTCAATGTCGATAATCGCTAGGTAGGTGTTCTCGCGCTCAGTATGTTGTTCAATAGCGGCGCGAAGTGTCATTTTGTTATCCAACTGGGTCATCACATCTTTACTGATCAACTTTTTATTGAGCAGTAAGTTGGAGAGCGAAACTTGAGAATAGTCGCGAATAATACGCAATAGGCTACGGTAAGTGGGAAATAGCGCTTTCATGTAAATAACACCAATAAGTCCACTTTTATCAAACAGTGGAATGGCGTAATGACGACCGTCTACTTTTAGCTTCTTGGCTAAAGGATCAGCGTACTTTTTTTCGATAAAACTAATGGTATCAGCAGTAAAACAACTGGCCAGTTTTTCATCGGTGAGTACGATGTTTTGATTACCGTGGTAATCAAGAGTACTGAAATGACCAAAGTCTTTATCGTAGAGGCAAAATTGCACACCACCGTGATAGCAAAATCTATCCATAATAAGGCGTAGCTGCTGTTTGAAATCTGTTGTACCAGAAGCCATATTTAGCTTAGCTAACGCGTGATTTAACTGGATGGTGAGGTAGTTAACCGCAACGGCTAGTAGCAATAAAGAGGCAATTACGACAGCGGAGAGTGAAAGCTGATAAGAAGTCGCGAGTATGTCGGCTCGGTCAGTACCAGAAATGTAAACCCAGTTATAGGGATTTTCGGCATCAAACACTGAGATTTTGTAATTGGATTGGTAATAGTATTCATGAGTACCAAACCCTTGTTTGTTGTTGACCAGTTCGTCTATACCGCCGTGGTAGCTTACCGAAAGTGAGCCAATTCGTTTTAAATCAGGATGGAAGATCAAACGCCCAGTGGTGCGATCAACTACATAGACATAACCTTGTTTAAGGGTGGTTAGGCCTGAAAGCCCTTCTGTTGCCGCAATCAGGTCGAATTCTATCCAAACTTCCTCATCGCGATTGAACTGATAGCGAACGGCGACTGCCCACGCCCCTGAATAGGACGGATAGACGGAAGAGACAAAAACATGACCATCAAAGTTATCCAAAGGCTTCCAAACCATGTTTGCAATCTTATTGGGGTCAATGTGCCCTTTGGCGGCGGAATAAAAGTAATCTGAAGATTGATTGACATAGAGAACGTCGGCCAAATTTTCCGAGTGTTTTAAGATCTGTTGCGCTGAAGACTCGAAGTGCTCGATATCCTCGCTTTCACTTAGGAGATACAGCTTACTTACTGCAGCTTCTACTTGAGCTGAAACCAGTTTTGACGCCGTAGAAAGGTTTGCAAAAGACTGTTGATAGGCGCGTTTTTCTGATTCGTTAAACTGCTGATAGGCAAGGTAAAGCATGCCTACCGACAGTAGTATGATATACGGTTTTAACGTCCGTATTAAGAGTTTAGGAAGTGCCATTTTTGTGCCAACTATATGAATAGTTATTTTTATTTTGGCACGTATAGTAAACTGGTTTTTCAATCACATCAATGCATATCTGTCTATGTTTATTTTATAAAACGATTAATAAATGTGCATTATGTCACTAATGTGTACTGATTTGTGAACTCAATCATTCGCCTGAAAGTGGAAGATTGCCATAGAAGCCGGCGCCAATAACACTTCTTTTTGGTCGATACTTTGGTGTAATTCATGGTTGTCGGTGTTGCAGATCATCACCCAGTTTTGCTCGTTTTCTTTTGGCATGGTAAAACGCGCAGGCGCATCGGTTTGGTTGATACAGTAAAAGAGTTCTTGGCCGTGTTCGCCAATACCCAGATGTAACGCGACGGAACTTAATTGGTTCCAATCGTCGTGCTCCATAATATTCCCGTCGATACGTCGCCAGAAAATGCGGTTATGGTTACGGGACTGGCCGCTAAAAGCGCGAATGAAAGGACCATAAACTGATTGCGAGCTTGGATCATTTCAGAAAGCCAATCGGCAAAGGCCGTCTTGCGATCGGAAAGCTCCCAGTTTAGCCAACTTATATCGTTGTCTTGGCAGTAAGCGTTGTTGTTTCCTTTTTGTGTGTGAGAAAGAACGTCAGCCGTCAAAATATGCGGGATGCCAAATGAGAAAAGCAACGAAGCCATAAAGTTGCGTTTCTGCTTTTCGCGCTTAGCAGTAATGGTGTTCGATTCGGTTTCGCCTTCAACGCCATAGTTATCTGAACGATTATCACCGTGACCGTCGCGGTTTTGCTCTCCATTTGCCTCGTTGTGCTTATGCTTATATGACACTAGGTCTTGCATGCAAAAGCCATCGTGGTAAGTGATATAATTGACTGTCATTCGATAAGGCCAATTAGCAGCGCTATAGAGATCTCTAGAGCCCATCAATCGAGTGGCGAACTCCTTCAAATAACCTCTGTCGCCTCGCCAAAAGCTACGGGTGATGTCTCTCAGTCTGTCGTTGCATTCGTTCCAGCCAAACGGAAAACTACCGACTTGATAGCCGTTAGGGCCTATGTCCCACGGTTCTGCAATTAATTTAACCTGTTTTAGTACTGGGTCTTGTGCAACCGCTTTGAAAAAAGCACCGCCAGCATTAAAGTGATCCCCTTCGCGGCCAAGTGTTGCGGCTAAATCAAACCGGAATCCGTCGATTCGATATTCACTTACCCAGTGCCTTAGCGTATCCATCACTAGGTTTAGTGAAGCTTGATGGGAAAGGTCTAGCGTATTACCACATCCGGTATAATTGGCAAAATGACTGCCGTGGGTTAAATAATAGTGATTGTCTAAGGCCTTTAAGTTAAATACTGGTCCATCTTGTCCGCCCTCCGCAGTGTGGTTGTACACCACGTCCAAAATCACTTCGATACCATTGCGGTGCAGTTCGCGAATGGCCGTTTTTAATTCGGTACATGCGTCGTTTGCGGCATACCTTGGATCGGGAGCCATAAACAGGTAAGGGTTGTAACCCCAGTAATTGACCTTATTCATATTGAGTAGGTGTGGCTCGTGCATACAAGCTGCAATTGGGAGTAGCTGCAGGGTATTAATCCCTTGCTTGCGATAAAACGCCAGCATGGCATCACTCACAAGGCCAGAGTATGCACCACGCTGGGCTTCTGGTACTTCAGGGTTGAGTTTACTCACCCCTTTCACATGAGTTTCAAACAGGATCATTTCGTCGCGTGGACGATTGGGTGCAGCGATCCCTTGCCAGTCAAAAGTGTCTTCACAAACGATGCATTTAGGCAGCCTAAAACTCTTACTGCTGCTAAAAGGCGTGTTGTATTTCAGTGCACTTTCTAAAGCTTTGGCATAGGGGTCTGAGATCAGATGTGGTTTCCCCTGAACTTGTACCACGTAACCATATCTTTGTCCCGGCTTGACACCGTGGATATAAACATGACGAATACCCGCGTACTCATTATCTAAGGTATGCGTAACAAACTCACCGTTTTCTTCGAAAAGAGCGAGTTGTATATCTGGGCAATCAGGTGCGTGAATAGCAAAGTTACAACCGGAATTATCCGTTGTCGCACCTAAAGGGTATGGGCGTGAACACTGCACTGTCATTATCTATTGTGATTCTTTAATTCGTTAAACCTTAAGTAAAAAACTTTGTTCCGTATAGGTCAAGGGCAACATAAAATGTAATTTATTTTCAGTTTAGCTTGTGTTTCTAAGGAAAGAGTGAGCTATTTGGCATTCTGCACTATAAATCGTGAAGCTTTGGTGACGTCTACACCTTATATATGTGATTTAAATCGAATTTTATACCTGTCTGGTACGAACTCCTCCCTTGTCATCCCCCTGAAATAAAGTTGTGGTGGAGGAAGTCAGCCCTTCTACTCTTGTTTAGTCTTCTGTCAGTTGAAACAAAAGGGCGATGGGGAAACCCATCCCTTCTTACCTCTCTTTCTGAATATACGGTTGTCTGCCTTACGGAATAGCCAGAAAGAGATGAAAAGAATAAAAATGACATGGAGTTTACAATGAAAAAAGTATCAATTATTGCTGCCGCAGTGGCTGCTACATTGGGTGCAGGCTCAGTGTTCGCAGTAGATTTTAACGGCTACATGCGTGCTGGCACCGGAATTAGCGGAAATGGCGAAGGTGATTTGTCATTTAATAAGCGTGGTATCGGGCGTTTAGGTAACGAGAATGACAACTACTATGAGTTCGGTTTAGCAGAAGACTTGGCTACTGGTGAACAAACTTGGCGAATAGAATCTATGATTGCTCAAGGCAATGATGGTTCAGTTGGTTGGGAAGATGGTGACTTTAACGTCGCACAGTTTGCTGTTAAAGCAAAAGGTCTGATCGCTTCTGATCCGGATGCCGTACTTTGGGCTGGTAAAACGTATTATCAACGCAAAGATATTCATATTACCGATTTTTACTACCTCAACACTTCTGGTACTGGCGGTGGTATAGAAAACCTTTCTATAGGCGCTCAAAAGCTTTCACTGGCGATCATTCAAGACGGTGAAGACGACAACGGTAGTGGCTATATCTTTGACGCTCGATTAGCGAACATTGGTTTATGGCAGGACGCTTCTTTGGAATTGGCGGCTGCTTACAACTTCTCTACGGAGAAAGATGAAAAGACTATCGAAGGTGATGATGGTCTTCTAGCCACAGCAATAGTTCATCAGGGAATGAGTAATGGTTTTAACCAGACAATCTTCCAGTTTGGTACTAATGGCTATGGTGTGCAAGCGGCGAACTTGTGGGGAGCTGGTACATACTATGATCGATCCGGTGACCACAATGATGCCTCTGGATTTCGCATTATTAACTGGGGTGTGATGAACCTTGGTGATAATTGGGAACTGGGACACCAGTTAGCTACTTAGATGGGTCTGATATTGGAACAGCAAAAGACAGCATCGATCAGTTTTCTATTGTTGTTCGACCTATGTACAAGTGGGACAAAACTAAGAAAACTATTTTTGAAGCTGGTTATAACACGGGGACGGGAACTGGTAACTCTGACTTCGAAAGCCATAAGTTCACTGTAGCACAAGCGTGGTCTATGGGGGATAGCTTCTGGGCTCGCCCAGAAATTAGAGTCTATGGGAGCTACATTACTGACGGAGAAGGTACAACTTTTGGTGAAAAAGGCGACTCAGAGTTTGTTCTAGGTATCCAAGCCGAAGCTTGGTGGTGATCGTGAGAAATCGTAGCTGGCTATATGCCAGCTACTTTGATTTTGTACAGACGAAAACTTAGTTAGTGAAATAATTGGAAGGATTGAAGTATGCTTCTACGAAGAATACTGCTTGTTTGTGGATGTTTAGCGTTGTTTGGCTGTCAAACCAGCAGTGTTGTTGAACATATACAAGTCGCAGAAAATCAGAAAATAACATCTATATCTGATTTGAAGGCTGTACCAATGAAGTTGCCTAGTTCGGCGACAATGGAAATAACACCAACAAATCAGGTTTTAGCTTCTAACAACATCCATAGTCCAGTCGGTGTATTCAAATTGCCAGCAAATCGCGGGGAGTTCTCCGTTAAAGTAACTAGCTTTATTGAGGACTTTGCGTTTGTTCCGAAAGTCACTATTTTCGACGCTTCTGGTCAGGTTATTGAAAGCTATGATTCTGATCAGTTTACCTATGTAAAACCCAGATTTCATTTAGGTAACCGTCTCGTAATGGAAACAGACTTTTTTCCTCCCACCAATTTAGAAGAGGTGTACCTGATTGTATATGCAGATAAAAACAAGTTGGGTGGTTTTACAGATGTCATCCATCCTGCGAGGTTAGAGGCAGAGGGACGCGGAAACTATCTGCCAGAAGTAGAGGATATTTCGATTCCAAATGGAAACTCCGGCAAAATTGAGGTCTCTATTGATAGGGTTAGCGTTTTCAATATTGGGTTGGGCCATGCATCGAATGAAAAGTCAGAGTATGATGTTCAGATAAAAGAGCCCCAACCAGAGACTCGAAGTTATTATTATGCCGCGATAGAGTCTGCTGTACAAAATGACCAACTCAATAAAGCCCTTAGCTTGTTAGACGAGGCAAAAGCGCTAAACATAGAAGGCGTACAACAAGTGTTTATAAAAGCGGTGAACAATCGATAGTGGAGTAAAAGGCCTGCATTTGCAGGCTTTTCAATGTTCCTATCCTTGGTGGTTTGTCAGTTCAAGACAGAGACTTGCCAGAGGGGGAAGCAGGAGCTCGACAGATGTTTTAGCGCGGTTTAGCAAAGTAAACTGACAGTTTGAAAGTAGGTCATCGAGCAGATATTTCTCTTTATCAAGCTGCCAATACTCAACCAGTCCTTTTGGAAGAGTTAAGGTAATTTGTGCTGCTTTTGTGGCGTGGAAGTTCGCCAGCAAAATTAACTTCTGACCATTTGTAGAGCGAGCAAAAGGGAAAATATAATCCTGCATATCGCGAAGGTTGAGGTAGTTTTCAGCGTATAGATCGTGGTACTCACCAATTAATGCGGGGGTGTTAGCTGAAAGGCGAATCAGGCGTGAGTAAAACTCTCTAAGTGCGTGCTCACTATCATTTAATCCACCGCCGTCAAATTGTTTGTTGTTTACCCACTTCTGATGTTGAGATACTCCGATATAATCAAAAATTGAGGTTCTTGAAGCCTTCCCGTAGCCAGCCTCTAGATCAGCGGCTTCGCCGACTTCTTGACCAAAATAAACCAACGAAGCGGAAGGAGACAGACAAGTGGCGACTAACATTGCGGGTTTGGCTAGGTCTGCATCACCGGCAAACGCCTGATGGGCAATGCGCTGCTCATCGTGGTTTTCTAGAAAGCGCACTAGGTGTTTGTCGATATCTCTTAATTCCCATTCTATGCGGCCGATTTCAGACACTGAACACTTGTCTTGCATCACGCGTTTTAACGTGTCGTAGAGATCCACTTTATCGTACAGATAATCCATTAACCCCAATTGAATGTAATCCCGATATAGGTGGTGCTGGTATATCTCTGCAATCGTTATTGCCGTGGAGTTAGATTGCTTAATCGAACTGTTTAGATAGCTCCAAAATTCAACTGGTACCATTTCAGCCATATCAAAGCGAAAGCCGTCGACACCTTTGCCTAACCAAAAAAGAGCGATATCTTTAAATTTTATCCAAGTATCGGGAACGGTTTTGTCTCGCCAATAATCCCAATGTTCTTTCCAATCTTTGTCTCTGAGTTCTTGTGGAAGGGTAGGAAAGTGTTTTTTGCCGTTGGCATCGATACCAAAGTTAAGCTTGGCTGTTTCGTACCAATCGCTGTTATTAGGGTTTGGTGAGCAAGTGCCACTACCTGTCCACTTTGCTGGGTATTCAACGAAAACTCTAGAAGATAAGGCTTGATGAGATAAGTGCTCCACGGGTGCTTGGAAATATTTGCCCAGAATGTAGTAAAAGTTATTGTTCACTGCAAATGACGTTGTTGTATCGTCCTGTTCACCAAAATCGGATATGCCAGTGGGGTTGTTTAGTCCGCGATATTGTCTAGCGACGTGGTTAGGCACTATATCAATGATCACTTTTAGTCCGGCTTTATGACTACGCTGTATCAGGGCATCAAACTCTTGGTTTCTCTGTTCTACGTCGTCTGCTAAATCTGGATTTACGGAATAGTAATCGCGAATGGCATAGGGGGAGCCAGCAAGACCTTTAACGATTTCGGGGTGGTCAGGGCTATGCCGTAGCAAGAGTAGTCTGTCAAGCAAGCGTGGTGGTGTACACCCGTGTACCAGATGTGGCTGAACCCCATTTTTTTGATTTCAAAAAGGGCCGTATCTGTAAAATCTGAAAACTTTCCTACACCATTGATTTCAATATTTCCCCAAGGTCGGTTGGTTTTATTGACGTTACCAAATAGTCTAGTAAGCACTTGATATATTGAAATTTTGGTCATGATGTTTTTTGTTAGGTTGGTTATCGACAAGTCTAGTGAAGAATACGTTGTTTGCCATCCCCCTTAGAGGCTTAACAAAAGGCGTAGGACTGATGAAGGTGGGAAATCTCCAAATTTGTGTTGACGAGGTGAACAAAGATAGCTATTTTGTTTAGTAGCTAAACAATGACGTGCAGTGAAGACCTTGGATACCAAAACTCAAGTAGATAAATCCGTAGATCGGTTTTTTGCAATGGTGAACCGAGTTCATGCCATTGATCAAAAACCGCAGAATTTTGGTACAGATGTCTTGCTACATCGAGCGGAGATCCACACTATCGAAGTGATTGGAAAGCACCGTGACTTAACCACCATGAGTCTCGCACATCTACAAAATGTCACTAAAGGTGCCGCGAGTCAGATGATCAGCAAATTGGTCAAGAAAGGGATGTTGGAACGCTTGCCAAGTCCACATTCGAAGAAAGAGTGGTTGTTGGCGCTTACTGAAAAAGGGAAAGTGGCGTTCGAACATCACGAAGCGTTCCACGACAGTATGAATCAACAGTTTCAGCAACACTTTGGCGAAGGACTTGTTCCTTTTTTAACGGACTTGAATCAAGTGATCGATCAAGTTGAAAGTCTTATCGACCATCTAGAAAAATAAACACGGCTTTGACGTGTTTTTTTAGAATTAATGGTTTAGCAGCTAAACAATAATGAGGAGAAGTTATGTCACTATCACACCCAGTTAAACCTATGGATGTCAAACATGCACAAGGGTTAGATACGCGATGGAGACGTTGGCTACAAAATCCATACAATATTTTCCAACCGTATATTAAGGAGGGTATGAAGGTCATGGACTTTGGGTGCGGCAGTGGCTTTGCTACAGAAGACTTATTGAAACTTGTCGGCCCGACGGGGAAAGTCTCCGCCGTCGATTGCCAAAGAGAGATGCTTGAGATAACTAAGCGTAAAGTTTCTGCACCCAATCTTAACTTTATTCAATATCACGCTGGGAAAGGCGTGGTTTCTCAAGAGGAATTAGGAAGTTACGACCTTGTAATCGCTTTTTATGTGATGCACGAAGTGGAAGAACTCGGAAAAGCTCTGGCAGATCTCCGTGCCGCACTTAAACCTGGTGGACAGTTGATCATGATTGAGTTTAGTTTTGACCGAAGATTTGAGTCTTATCTCGATACTGCCATCACACAGGGTTTTCACGTAAGAAAGGGGCCTAGGGTATTTCTAAGCCGGACAGCTTCGCTTCCGGTGCCAGAAATCTCTCCATCGTTTTGGCAGGTTTAACCAAGTTTCACAATTGTGTGATATTGCTTCACCACATAATTGATAATCTGTTCGTTAATTTTGTTAAGAACTCCCAATTAGGTCACAGTTTGGATAATTGAATGACAGGTGTATAACTTGTTCAAAACCTGTTACAAGACACTATTTACGTGCTTTAGCGAGCTTTCGGGCTGGTGGAAAAGTAAACAAAAATGGACTTTGATGTGACGAATTTTTAACCTAATCTTAATGGCAATTTCACAACCGACGAGGAGAGTCTGATGGCACATCTAAAGCAAGATATTCCCAACCGAGTTACCGTTTATCTCGACGACGCTGAACAGGAACTCGCTCTTAAAGAAGCGATGCTTCCAGAGAAACCGCGTTACTTTAACGGCAGCCCTACGTATCAGGCGAGTAACGTTGAAGAGTTCAAAGCAAAGCTAGACGGTATTGGTCTCTCCTTGGAGAAGTAATCGTCAGATTTACCATTTGTTATTTTGTAGTTATTTTTACTTTTTAGTACAAACCTGACTCTGCTCCCCCCCATTTTGCTTAGTCAGGTTTGCTTTCTTTTTTGCATTACAAATCCCATTCTCCCTGGGTTTCTTGTACCGTCGCCTTGGTTTAACGTTCCCTTTTTAATCAGTTCTAACCCCGACTCTCTACACACGGCAATAAGCTGGGGTACGCTCATGGAATCGCAATAAAAATCGACGTTAAACATAGTGCTGTGAAATGCTGGTGTTTGATATTCGCTTCCTCCACTAGAGAGGATTAACACACCATTAGGCAGAAGATAATTTGCCACCTTACTAATGAGTTTGGATTGTGCGTGAATGGGTAAGTGGAGCAAGCAGTCCCACAGGATGATTCCGGTATAAGGTTGAGTTGGGCGATACTCTTCTAGCTCAGCTTTTACCCAGTGTTGGTTGGGCATGTTTGTTCGAGCGATTTCTAATAGGTTGTGGGAGCGGTCAACGCCAGTAATTTCAAACCCTTTGTCGGTCAGCATGGTAGCAACAGGGCAGCCACTGCCACAGCCTAGATCAAGTAGGTGGGATTGTGGTTCTATTCTGCGTTGAAACTCGGCAAACAGGCGCAGTTCTGGAGCAGATAGTGTTTGTCTAATGGTATTCCATTCGGTTGAAATTTTGTCGTATTGCGCTTTATAAGTCGTCATAGTGGCGTCTCCTTGCCAGTGACTTTACTACCATGTTTATCACTTCATCCTAAAGTGATGGATTAACTATTAACAAAAAAACGCCGATTTAGCAATGTGTTAACAAGCCACAACTTTATTTCTACCCATGTGTTTCGCTTGATACAAACAGTGGTCGGCAGCCGCAAGTGCTTTGTTGATGTCGCCGTGCGTCCAGATTGTAATGCCAATGCTGACTGTCACTAAACGTCCGGCGTTAGCTGGTAGGCTCAAGTAAAGTGACTGTTCGGTTAGCATGCGTATTCTTTCGGTAAATTTGGTTGCCAAGCTGACATCCATATCCGGTAGTAATAGAGCGAATTCTTCACCTCCTAACCTGCCGAAGACGTGCCCCGGTCCCAGCTCTTTTGTTACCAGTTGGCAAAACCTCAGTAGAGCTTCATCTCCCACCGCATGACCAAATTTGTCATTGATGCTTTTGAAGTGGTCTAGGTCCATCACGCAGACCGCCGTCATTGAGTCGGAGTATCGCAGCTGTCGAGCTTGTTCTAACAAGGCTCGTCGATTGAGAATACCAGTTAGCTCATCGTGATTGGCAAGCTTGAGTAACTGCGCTTCTTTGTTTTTTAACGTTCCCGTCATCTTATTGAACGCATTGTACAGGCTACCGATCTCATCGTATCTTCGAATCGAGGGGGGAGAGGTGAGCTGGCCTTGTTCCATCGCCTTAATTCTTTGCCTTAGCAGTTGTATAGGAGCGGCGATATGATTGGAAAGGTAAAAAGCTAAAACAAAAAATAGCACTATTGTCACGGTGACATAAAAGGCGACTTCACGTATCAACGCGATTCGCTGTTGCGCGAGATCTTGCTCATCAATGTAGGCAAACAAGCTAATTCCGAAGCTGCTGGGTTGAATATCTATTTCTCGTAGCACCACCGAATGTTGCGAAAAGTCTATCGGTACATGTCGATTCATTAATATTCCACCAATATCGGTGCGATGTATTGGTGTATCCGTATCGTTGACTCCAACTTCGATAGTTTGCGCTGGCTTAGGTAATGAGTTGTGGTTAACAGCTTTCTATCTCGGTTGCGAATCAGGCCTAAATCAATGTGCTGAATACTGCCTTCTAGCATACTTTTCTTGATGCTGTTGAGACGATTTTCAAATTGAGTTTTATCGATAATCGCCGTGTAGTAACCGATCAGTTCGTCTTTGCAGTTGAGGTAAGGGCGACTGAGTAAGTGCGTCTCACCTTCAAAGATTAACCCCAGCCTTGCAACCGTCTCTTCGGATAAAAGGCTGACTACCGCTTTGGGTAAACTTTGCGCTTTGCGCAGTTCGATCAGTTTACTTTGCAAGCGGCGGCTAGCAATGGAGTTATACTCTCCTCTGGCTTTCAGTTGGTACAACTGCTCTCTTGCGGTCTTTTCTTGCAGAGCCAGTTCTGGTTTTATCTGCAACCAATCGTGATAGCCAAACGTCAACATCGCCCTTGCTTGGTCATTGAGTATGGAGACTCCCGAGACATTGCGCCGTAAAACATATGAGTTGCTTTTGTTGGCTGACAACCTTGCAGACAAAATATGACCGCTGAGGTCATTTAACATTAACATCGAAAATCCCGACGTATACGCCAAAGCCTCCATGAGCTGTTGGCCGCTATCTCGGGCTTCGTCTTGGCATAGGCTCATTTGCAAACTGAGTTGGTCGAACTCAGTGAAACGTCTTTCAATATAGTGGGCTATGTCTCTTGTCCCTTGAGCAACCGCGAGTTTTGCCGATTGCTCCGCATGCTCCATTATCAAGGTTGAGCGCGCGTTGTAGTACGCTGCACCAAAGAAAATTATGCAGATGGCTAAAGGTAAAAACGTGAGTATGATTTTTAAACTGAGTTTACTCATTGCCAAAGTTTCTTTGATCTCGCGGTTTGATAATGCCAAATTTCTCTATGACATTGAGTTCTCCATTTTCAAATTTCGCCAGGTACATGGGCAAGTTAAAATGGTGATCCTCACGGAGTGTGACCTCAGACTCTCCGTCATAGAGACTCAAGTTTTTCATTGCGTTGAGCATTTGTTCCCGATCGACAACTCCCGCTTTTTCGATGGCGACTTTAACCAACTTAATTAAGTCGTAATGGGCTTTAGATGAGTAGGTGACGACAACCTCATTTCCGTGCAGGGTACGATAATCTTCGACAAACTGCTGGCCCACTTGTGAGTCAACGCTGCTAAAAAAGTGCAGTGCCGTCATTACGCCCTCTAAAGTGGCTTTGCTTAAGTTGGACAAATAGGTTTCATCAGCGGCGAACGCGACTACTTTCACTGGTTTATCAAACTTGTAGTTGGCCATTTGGCTAAGAAAATTAAAGCCGTCTCCTCCGGGCAAAATTAACATGAGGTTATCTGCACCGGATTGATTGATTCGCGATAACACATCGTTATAGCTCTCGACGCCAAAGGCAGTAAACTCAACGCCTATGACCTCACCACCTACAGATTCAACCGATTGTAAGAGACGTTCAGACATTCGATGAGGCCATATATAGTCGTATCCGAATACGTAAAACTTTTCCCCGCTATTTTCTTTAAGGTAAGGTATGACAGGTTCGATGTAGTGTTCTGGAATGGTGCTATAGCAAATGAGATAGGGGCTGAAGTGTCTTCCCTCGTAATCAATGCCGTAAAACATGGGCACACTAAACTCTTCCGACACTTCACTCATTGCATATCGGGAGGAACTGGAGACTGGCCCCATAAGGGCGAACACTTCTTCTTGTATTATCAGATCGCGGCTGTGTTTTACCGTTTTCCCCGGGTCGGTGCTATTGTCCCGAACGATAAGTTGAATGTCGTGACCAAGAATACCCCCCTCTGCGTTGATTTGATCGACGGCTAATTCGGCGCCTCGCAAGGCTTGTTGTCCATAGACGGCGAAAGTACCTGTTAAAGGCAAAACAAGACCAATCTTAATGGGAGCTTTGCCCCCGGAACATGCAGAGATGAGTAGAGAAAAAGCAAGAATCCAAAGCCTCATGGAAATTTTTGTCCCTTTGCAAAACACCATTGGTTTAAGCTTAATGCAAGATCTTGTTTCTGACTGAATATTTGCAACAAGTGAAGCATGTTTACGCTGCTAGCTTAGGTTATTAAGTCAGTTTCTATTTTTTTGGCAAGTTGTGGGTCTGTGTTTTTCCTTAAAGTACTGATTAATCATTAGGGTTTAATTTTTTAACTAAATAATGTTCTTAGCGGAATTGGGCGTAAATCAATTAATGTGAGAGAGCGCAACCGTCTCAACAGTCTTCTCGTTATTCATTGTTAAGCACTACAGATCTTCTTGTTCCAGAATCCATGAATATGAACGGATTTCAGTGAAGGCATATCAAAGTTGTAACTAATTACATTCGGATAAAAAAACTCAGCTAACAAGGTCACACATTGTGCATTTTCCAATAAATACACTTTCTCAAAGTTAACTTGAAGGGAGTGACTATTGATGAAAATTGACAGTGTTAAGAAGGTGTTGATGTTAAGTTTTACGTCGACTTTACTCGCAGGATGTTGGGGTGAAAAGGGCAAACCCCAAGATATCTTTACCAATCTTTCGGCCAACAGCAACAACAGTCGAGTGAAGGCCATCCTACTAGCTCCGGTTCTCAAGCTTTGAGTGATGAAAATGAAGGCGCCAACACCCTTTATCAGGCTGGTGAAGATGAGGTAGTTCTCTATTACAAAAGAGAAGACAATAATTACCAAGGCTGGGGGCTTCACCTGTGGAATGGAGAAGGTTGTACCAGTACCGACCTAGAAAGCATGGAAATCAGTGATGCAGGGACGGACTGGAGTCAGCCGTATGAGTTGAGTGGAATCCACGAAACACATGGAGCGTATTATATTATTAAGCGCGATCTCGATTCGCCAGACCCCCATCGTTGTATCAATCTCATTATCCACAAAGGTGATGAAAAAGCGCTGGGTTCGAGTAATCAAAAAATAGAGTTGGATAAGTTAAGTGACTCAAATAGCCTGTTTACATTTCACGGCAATAGTGAGCTTTATTACGCTCCGATTTCTGAAAGTCCCTTAGGGATCACCGGACAACAGTTCCACTGGCTAGATGCCAATACAATCGTGTGGCAAAAGAACAGCTTAACTTCAGATGTCACGCTATTTTATAGCCTTGAGGCGAACCTATCACTAGACGGGGCGTTAGGTATTGAAAACGGGAAAGAGATTGAACTATCTGAAGGCGCTGAGCTGTCGGCTGAGTTAAAGATGCGTTTCCCACATCTGGCGGACTGGGATGTGCTGGTGGTGGAAACGGACGAGATTGCACAAATATTAAAGTCGCAAATTATCATCGCTGCACACGATGCTTCCGGTCAGCTTTTGTTGGCGTCTGAAGTTCAAAAGTCTGGAGTTTTGGATGCGGTTTACGCTGACGAAAACACGGGGAACGCTGTGAATCAACCATTAGGGGCGTTGGTGGAAGGCAGTCAGACGCAATTCTCCCTATGGGCTCCGACGGCTCAGAATGTACGACTCATTGTTTACGATTCGTCGTTTGAGAGTACAAGAGAAATCGATCTAGTTGAAAACGCGCAGTCTGGAATTTGGTCGTCTGAGTGGCTAGATGGGTTGGTTGATCAATATTATCGCTATGAAGTGACGGTGTATCACCCCAGCACTGGAAATATTGAAACGCTTTTATCTACCGACCCATATTCACTGAGCCTATCTCAAAATTCGCTCTACTCTCAGGTGGTCGACTTAAACAGTCCAGATCTAAAACCTGAAAATTGGGACAGCCATTTAGATAACCGACCTGCATTGGCAAAAGATATCGACCATATATTATACGAAGCGCATCTTAGAGACCTCACTGGGGAAGACACATTGGGAACCAATGAGCTCAATGGTAAGTACGTCGCTTTGCTTGAGTCCGAACGAGAGTCAATGAAGCACCTTAGCGCTTTAAAAGAAGCGGGATTAACGACGTTACACTTACTGCCAGTGTTCGATATCGCGACAATTGACGAGGACAGAGAACAAAGAGTAGATATTACTGATACGTTTGAGCGGTTGTGCCAGCTTTCTAGCCAAGATGAACAATGTTCAGAGGAGTTGAAAGATACAAGTCTACGGGATGTTTTGATGGGTTTTGAACCCACTTTACCTGAAGCGCAAGCTCTCATGAACGACATTCGCACTTTGGATAGCTTTAACTGGGGGTATGACCCGTATCATTACTCAGTGCCAGAAGGGAGTTATTCGACAGATCCTATGGGTAAAGTTCGGATCCTAGAGTTTAGAAAAATGGTAAAGGCTGTCCATGATATGGGCTTGAGACTTGTTGTTGATGTGGTCTATAACCATACCAATGCCTCTGGAACCAGTGTCAAATCAGTTTTAGATAAAGTCGTTCCCGGCTATTACCACAGGTTAAACGTCAAAAGTGGTGAAGTGGAAACATCTACTTGCTGTGAAAACACAGCAACGGAAAATCTAATGATGGGCAAGCTAATGATAGACTCGCTCAAAGTATGGGTAGACGCTTATAAAGTTGATGGCTTTAGGTTTGATTTAATGGCTCATCAGCCGAAATCACTGATGAGCCAAGCTTTAGAGGAAATTCGAAGCATAGATCCTGAAACCCTTTTTTACGGGGAAGGATGGGATTTTGGTGAAGTTTCAGGCAATGCCAGATTTGAACAAGCAAGTCAGACTAATATGGCGGGAACTGGAATAGGCACTTTCTCTGATCGATTAAGAGATGCGGTTCGCGGAGGAAGCCCTTTTGATGGCGGCGTCGATTCACAGGGATTGCATCCACTTCGATTTAATCAAGGGTTTGGCAATGCTGCTTTCGCCAATGAAGAAACTAAGCTAGACCAATCATCAATTGAACAGCGGTTGCACAACCAAGATCTTGTCCGCTTGGGTATGGCGGGTAACTTGGCAAGTTATGTCTTGGTAGATCATCTTGGTATGCCAAAACTTGGACGCGATATCGATTATAACGGTGCGCCAGCAGGTTATACGAGTGCGCCAAGCGAAAACATTTCTTACGTTTCTAAACACGATAATCAGACGTTGTGGGACAACAACGCCTATAAGGTAGCAACGGGTGTTAGCGCTTCGCAAAGAGCGAGAATGCAATCTGTTTCTCTATCAACAGTGATACTGGGACAGGGCATCCCTTTCATCCATATGGGCTCTGAACTATTGCGCTCGAAATCGATGCAAAGAGATTCTTATGATTCTGGTGATTGGTTCAATCGAGTATTTTTTGATGGTTCAGATAACAACTGGAACGTTGGGTTACCAAGAGAAGACAAAGACGGTACTAATTGGCCCTTGATCCAGCAGTTGCTTGCTGATAACACATTAGACCCCAGTGTTGCCGATATAGAGAGAACCAAACAGCAAGTTATGGACTTTCTGACCATACGAAGCTCAAGCGAGCTGTTTCGTTTGTCTAGTGCCGAGCAAGTCATAGAGCGGGTTGATTTTCACAATACAGGCGTCAATCAGGTTACTGGCTTGATTGCCATGTCTATAGATGACGGAATTGGCACATCAGAAGATCTGGATCCAAACAATGATGCCATTTTTGTACTAATCAACGCGTCAGCAGTCACTCAGACTTTAAATGTGACAAGTGCAGAAGGTTTCGAGCTTCATTCCGTGCTTCAAAACTCAACCGATGACATTACCCGTAGCAGTGCTTTTGATAGCGGAAGCTTTACCGTTCCCGCCCTTACAACGGCCGTGTTTGTAAGACCTCAAGGTGAGACACAGGGGATTGGCCTTCCTGTCGATTCGTCGGTGAAAGATTTTTCACAGATTCCCCCTTATGGGGACACTCAGATATATGTGATGGGGACGATGAATAAAGCCCCTTGGAGTGCTGATGAGGACTGGATCATGACCTATTTGGGAAATGGTCGTTACTCCACGTCCATGATGTTAGACGTCGGGGAGTACTTTTTTAAATTCGCCGAGCAAGCGTGGAATTATCCCAATGTAGGTTGTGATGGAGGTGCTCGTTTCCTCGAAGAATCGGTCAACTTAGGCAGTGAAGGAAACTGCTATTTAGAGGTAGATCAGCAGGGGTTTTACCAATTTATTCTCGATGCTCAGGCTTTGCAAATAGGGCAGGAGAGTACACCGATGATTGGTGTTATAGCACCTCAGTAATTTAAAAAGTAAAGCCGCTTCGGACAGGATTCGAAGCGGCTTTGATCTAAAGGTATTGTTAGTGAAAATGGTTAATTGCTGGTGGCAATCGATATAAAGCGTTTTATCATCTGATCTTCTGAAATAGAGTTGTTGCGATAAAAGCGGAAGATTTCTGAATTGATCGCTTTTTTGGCCACGGGATTGACTGCCATCGAGTTTGTCAGACTTGGAACGCCTAGGTTGTGTTTTTGCGCATATACAAAGTCCTCATAAGACTTCACCTGACAGGGGTTAAAGTTACTTAGGTCGATATCCATGCGCACGGGAATAGAGCCCTTCACTTGGTTAAAGCGCTCTTGGAAGTCCTTAGCCGCCAGTACTTGGGCTAATTGGTTAGCCTCACGCTCTGAAAACTCTTTGCTGACCATAAAGATCAGGCTATCCATGTTGTAGAGGAAGGTATTATGAGACTGTGGCGCATTCTGACAGCCAACGTGCTCTGGAACTTTGATTCCGCGAGCCAACAAGTCGCCCAAAACCCAATCTCCTCCGATTTGGAACAGTGCTCTGTCTTCTGCCAAGGCTTTTGCTGCGGTGTCCCATTTGTCATCTTCAAGTCCGTCGACGCGAAGTGAAAACAAGCGGCGCAATTGTGAAAGGGCAAAGCGCATGGTATCAGAATCGATATATCTCGGGTCTAGTTCAACTAATGTTCTTTTGTAGAACTCTACTCCACCAGTGGCAATGACTAAACTTTCGAACAGCTGAGCGATTTGCCACGGCTCTTCTCCGATGGCCAATGGGATAAGGTTGGCATCGCGGGCTTTCTCAATGGCATTGAACATATCTTGCCATGTTTGCGGCGGCTCTAGATCGAGCTGTTTAAGTAATTTGTTGTTAATCCATAACCAGTTGAGTCTGTGTAAAGTGAGCGGCAGAGCGACATAACCGTTTTGGGTCGTGTTTATCTCTTGCGAAAGGGGGTACAAGACTTCGTTCCAGTTGTTTTCTTGGGCAACTTCATTCAGCGGGTAAAGAATACCAATAGCATCCCACGCTTTAATACTCGGTCCCTCTATTTGGGCAAAGCTGGGGGTGTTGCCTGCCAGTGCTCTGGCTTGCAGTACGGTCATGGCACTATCGCCACCGCCACCAAGCACGGGGACTGGTGTTAAATCCAAGTTGCTATTTTCTAACTGCTCTACCAGTACTTCTAGAGCTTTTTTCTCTCCTTCGGAAGTCCACCAATGCAAGAACTCGACGTCAGCCGCACCGGCGAAAGGTGCGGTTAACAAGCCGCTTAATGCGGCTGGCAGTAATACACTGCGTTTTAATTTAAAAAGGGCTGCTCTCATAACTAATCTCTCGGGAAATACAAAGTGGCGCAAAGGCCACCACGCCTTGTCAGGCTTAGTTCTAATTTGCCACCATGGGCTTTGGCAATGCTTTGTGAAATAGTGAGTCCCAGGCCATTGCCCTCCTGATCTTGACTCGCTCTAAAATACGGCTCACACAATCGGTCTAGAAGCGCCTGATCTAAGCCTGTACCGTGGTCGGCAATGGTAATTTGCATCTCTTCATGGTTTTCATCCAGAGTGATATCTGCATTCGTTCCATATTTGAGGGCATTATCGACCAAGTTTTGAATACAGCGCTTAACAGCAAGGGGCTTGCCTGCGAACTGGTTGTGAATTTTGCCGGAAATCGTTATACGCTCCCCTCTCGGACACAGGGAGCTACTGATATGCTCAATAAGCTGATTGAAATCTATGCTTTCAATCTCTTCGTGGATATCGGTTTCTTTTATACATTGCAGGGCACCTTTAACCATTAAGTCGAGTTCGTTGGCCAAGCGAGAGAATCGCTCTCGTTCAACGTCGTCATCGAGCATTTCTGCTCTTAGTTTAAGGCACGCTATTGGAGTTTTTAAATCGTGAGAAATCGCGCCAAACAGCATTTCGCGATCTTTAATATGGCTGTCGATGCGGCGGTTCATCTTGTTAAATGCGCGAACCGCTGCTCTGAGTTCTGCACTGCCTTCTTCTTTTACTTCTGGAACTTTTAGTCGGCTCGACATTAAGGTCGCCGCTTTCGCCAGTTGTCGAATAGGGTGAATTTCTCTTCTGACGACAAACCAGGTACACACCAAGAGCACAAATGCAGACAACAGCAGTGTGAAGGTTTCACGTACGTGGAAATAACTGGTTTCAAGGTTTACATAAGGAGCAGGAAGTACTGCAGCTAAGTAGAACCACTCAGATGGGGCGACTTCAACTTGCATGACCAAGATTGGTGGGTTCAAGTCACCATACGATAGCGTGTAATGCGCCCAAAGTACGGGAAGCTCATCAATGGGAAGCTCGTTGTTAAATACTTTTAAGTTGTTGCGCGAAGTGAACTCTACTTTAATGTTTGGAGAATCGTTGAGTTCATTTTCTAATACTTTGTAAACTTCGTTGATAACCAGAGTCTTTCGGTCACTTTGCGGCAAGGCATCAACGGGAATTTCGTGGTTGTTAAGGGACACGAAAAAACGGGTGCCCCCCATATTGCGCAGCTGATCCAAAACTAAGTGGCGATACTCTGAAGGTAGGGTCTGGAAGAATGCGATGGTCGATGATGCGCTCATCGCAAGACTTTTCACCGTGGTTGATAAACCCTCTCTATCGCGGTCGCTGGCGTGTTGATACCAGATCATCCCTGCGATTAACTGCGCCATTATGATCACTACTAATAGGAACACACTGGTGCGCATGGCCAAAGAGTTTGACCAAAACCTAGCCCTCATAATCGACTCCGGCTGCCAACATGTAACCTTTGTTGCGCACCGTGAGTATGAGTGAGCGATCTTTATCTTCTAAGTGGTGACGCAAGCGACTGATTTGCACATCTATGCCTCGCTCAAATGGGTCCGCGTCTCGGCCCCATATTTCACGCGCAATGTCATCGCGCGACAAGATCGATTCTGCATTGGATAAAAACAGTCCCAAAAGCGACAGGTCGGCACCACTGAGTTGTTTGACCGTTTGGGTTGGAAGGTGTGTCAGTTGTCTGGTGACTGTATCGAGCTGCCAGTTAGCAAATAGTGCGCGACGAGCCATGCGTTTGGCACCTGAATGTTGGCTTCGGCGTAGGATCGTTTTGATTCTCGCGAGCAGTTCTCGGGGACTGAATGACTTGGTAATGTAATCGTCGGCACCCATCTCTAGGCCCGCGACGCGGTCGGCTTCTTCGGTTACAGCAGTAAGCATAATGATGGGTATGTCAGAGTCTCGCCTCAGCTTCTGGCACAAGGTAAAACCATCATCTCCTGGCATCATAATATCTAGGATGATTAGATCTGGTTTATTGTCACTCAAGATCCGCCACATGGCTTCACCATTTTCAGCGCCCAACACATCAAACCCAGCTTTCCCTAGGTAATCGGTTAATGCTTCACGCAATTCAACATTGTCGTCTACCACCAAAATGAGCTTATTTTCCATCGCCATCACCTTACTACTATTCACCTGTTTTATATGATGCATAGCCGTGTCAAGGAACTCAATTGATGGGTTTGTAATTTGCAGCGCGCCGTCGCCTTTTTTTTGTAAGTATACTCTTACAAAGAAATTACAACCGCCAAACATGGCGTTTTACCTTATGTTATCTCGCTTTATTAATGAGTTAGCTGCACTCGCTACTTGCCATTTATAGGCTTAAACTGCACTTGGAAAATTTGAGTAACAAAAGGAATCTGTCAGGCTTAATGAACTGATGTCACCTCGTTCGCGGGTGTGGTTGGCTGTCGCTTTTTACTCTTGTGCAGTAAGCTCATAGTTAGAGCGCAAAAAAGGATCACAAGGATGAAGTTATATCGAATGATTACTGGCCCAGATGACGCGCAGTTTTGTATGCGTGTTTCAAAATTGCTCAATCACGGGTGGGAGCTTTATGGGTCGCCAACGCTCATTGTTCAAGAAGGCTCAGTTATCGTAGGTCAGGCGGTAGTAAAAGAAGTGTTTGGCGAAGAGTTTACCGACGACACGGTGCTGAGTGAGCATTAATTTTATCAACACTGCTTGGGATAGGTTCACTATCCCAACATTTCCCTTCAATTTCCCTAAAATTTTAGCCTAGCTGTATGTGATGTTTTACATAAGTTTTCATACTTTTCGTATATAAAATAGTAGGCGGTAATTAACTAGCTTCATACCTAGCCTATATTTAACTCTTTGAATTTAGTGACAATGATCTGAGTCAAAAACGATCTTCCACTGAGAGTAGCGTGCTTTAGAAACCAGTACTCTTTGGGGAAAGCGTGTGAAAAAAGTCTTTTTAGTTCTTTTGCTAGTTTTGGTTGGGGTTGTTATTACCTTAGGCGCTATGTATGGCCTCAAACGGACTTCTACAACAGAATTTTGTTTGAGCTGTCATTCGATGACAATTCCTTATGAGGAGTACCAAGGTTCGGTCCATTTCAGCAATTCGAAAGGCATTCGCGCTGAATGCTCAGATTGTCATATTCCTCAAGATGCCATTGGTTATCTAATTACAAAAGTTCGCGCATCCAAAGATCTATACCACGAGTTTGTTACCAACAAGCTTCCCGACGAGGAGCGTATGAGAAACATCGCGTAGAAATGGCTGAAATGGTGTGGAGCACCATGAGAGAAAACGATTCCGCTACTTGCAGAAGTTGCCATGAGTTCTCTGCGATGGATACATTTGAGCAGCGTGAAGAGTCCGTCAAGATGCACGAGTATGCGATAGAGCAATCTTTGACCTGCATTGATTGTCACAAAGGTGTCGCTCATTTTTCCCCTCAGCCAGAACTAGACAATGCAGCACGAGAACATCTATTAGAGCAGGCCCATACGACACCTGAAGACGCAGAGAATGTTTATCCGGCTGAAGCGATCCTCATTGAAGGTGTCGGGGAACTACGACCCGCAGCTCAACTAAAAGTAATTGCTTATCAAGGGGGCAAGCGGTTGGTCGAGGTATCGGGCTACCAGCTGAAAGGTGCTGAACAACTTCTCTATAAAGAATCTGGGCAACGGATCTTATTGGCAACCTTAACACAAAATGGTCAAGCCATATTGAACAAGGGAAATTATGTAGCAGATGAGTATGGTAACGAATGGCGGCCTGCCTCGTTAACAACAGAGATTGAAGCCCCTGTCTTAGAAAGTCAAAACCCAATTTGGGCCTATGCCGATGAATTAGACAAGGTCTATTGCGGTACTTGCCACGCCATTATTCCCGGTCATCACTTTGCTGCCAATGCTTGGGTTCCGATTGCAAAAAGTATGGGGGAAAGAACAGATATTTCTTCTCAGAACCTCGAAATATTGACCCTCTACTTTCAATACCACGCCAAAGACGTGGTTCACGATTAACAAAGTTAAAGGTATCAATATGATAAAGACAACTAGACGAGAGTTCATCAAAGGAAGTGGGCAAGTCGCAGGAGCAGTCGCATTTACTAGCTTTACCCCACTTAATGCACTCGCGAACGACGAGAAAAGCACTGGTATTTTGTCTGCGGGAAGAATGGGGCCACTATTATGTGAGGTGAAAAACGGCAAATTAGTAGCAACAAAAAACGCAGTTGCTCAAACAATAAGAAACAGCCTCCAAGAGACTGGGCCAGATCAGGTTTACACCAAAGCTCGGGTAAAGTATCCCATGGTTCGAAAGGGCTTTTTGGAGAACCCAAAGCAGCCCAAAAGTGAAAGGGGAAAAGATGAGTTTGTACGCGTAAGTTGGGAGAAAGCGTATGATCTTATTCATCAACAGCATATGAGAATAAGATCAGAGTACGGGGCTGAATCTGTCTTTGCCGGTTCGTATGGATGGCGTTCGAGTGGTGTATTACACAAGGCGCAAACATTGCTGTATCGGTATATGAGTATGGCTGGGGGGTATTCCGGACATTTAGGAGATTACTCGACCGGAGCTTCTCAAGTTATTATGCCGCACGTAATGGGGTCGATTGAGGTTTACGAGCAACAGACGGCCTATCCAATCATAATGGAGAGCAGTGAGGTCATCGTGTTATGGGCGATGAACCCCATGAATACCCTCAAAATTTCATGGTTGTCCTCAGATTGTGCTGGCCCCGAGTTTTTTCATCAACTTAAAAAGTCAGGAAAAACGATCATTGCTATTGACCCAATGCGTTCAGAAACAATAGATTTTTTTGGTGATGCTGCTCTATGGCTACCGATCAATCCCCAAACAGACGTGGCTCTTATGCTGGGGATTGCTTATTCGTTAGTCAGCCGTGACAAGCACAATAAAGCATTTTTGGATAAATACACGACGGGGTACGATAAGTTTGAAAGCTATTTGCTTGGAAAAACAGACGGTAAGCCTAAGGATCAAAAGTGGGCCTCTCGAATAACAGGTATCTCTGAGAAACAAATCGATAAGTTAGCGGATATTTTTAGCCAGAATCGCACCATGTTGATGTCTGGCTGGAGTATTCAAAGGCAGCAATATGGTGAACAAAGGCATTGGATGCTTGCAACATTGGCCGCAATGCTTGGACAGATTGGTCTACCCGGTGGTGGATTTGGACTCTCTTACCACTATGCAAGTGGAGGCAACCCGACAAGAGATGCTGGAATTCTTCCCGCTATTTCGATGTCTATAGGGGGTGGTTCTTCGGCGGGGAATGATTGGGCTGACACTGGTGCGATTAATAGTTTACCCGTAGCCCGAATTGTCGAAGCTCTAGAGAACCCTAAAAAATCCTACCAGCACAACGGGCACACCTTAACTTTTCCAGATATCAAAATGATTTGGTGGGCGGGTGGAGGGAATTTTACCCATCATCAGGATACAAATCGTCTTATTAACGCTTGGAAAAAGCCGGAACTCATCGTGATTTCCGAACCATATTGGACAGCCGCAGCGAAACACGCTGACATTGTTTTGCCTATCACGACTTCTTTTGAACGAAATGATATGACAATGGCCGGTGATTACAGTAACCAGTACATTGTGCCGATGAAAAAGGTTGTGGAACCTCAAGCGGAAGCTCGCAACGATTTTGACGTATTTGCTGATTTAGCAGAAATGTTAAAACCCGGAGGTCGAAAAGTGTTCACCGAAGGAAAAAGCGAAATGGATTGGTTAAAAGGTTTTTATCAGTCTGCGCAAAAGAGTGGGCGTGCGTCTCGTGTAAGAATGCCCAACTTTGGGCAATTTTGGAAAGATAATCAAATACTCGAAATGAAGGAGAGCAAAAAAGCAAACAGCTATGTTCGCTACCGTTCATTTAGAGAAGATCCTGCTGTGAATCCACTTGGCACACCGAGTGGGAAAATTGAAATTTATTCAAAAACTATCGAAAAAATGTCTTTGAAGGATTGTCCTCCTCACCCTACTTGGTTAGAGCCGGACGAATACCTTATCAACGCAAAAGAAGACGAGCTTCAACTACTCTGTTCTCATCCAGCAGACCGCTTGCATAGCCAGTTTAACTACGCCAAGTTAAGAGAAGAATATTCAATTGCAGGGCGAGAGCCAGTGACTATAAATACTCAAGATGCCAAGAGATATGAAATTAAAAGTGGCGATCTGGTGCGAGTGTTTAACAGCAGAGGGCAAATACTTGCTGGAGCCTTGGTCACGGACGGAATAAAAGAAGGCTCTATATGTGTTCACGAAGGTGCGTGGCCTGATTTAGACAAAGAAACCGGCTTGTGTAAAAACGGTTCGGTAAATGTTCTGACAGGAGATATACCCACATCTCGCTTGGCTAATGGTTGTGCAGGAAACTCAGCCCTTGTCAAAATTGAAAAATATAAGGACAGTGAAATGACTTTAACTGCCTTTACCCCACCTTCATTTGCGTAAGGAAAGAAAAAGCCTCGCAGGAGCTGCGAGGCTTAACACACTATAGGGGGTTGTGTGTTTGATTATTTAGACCGAATAGAAGGTTAGAATCCGGCGTTGATCTTATCTGCGATGAACTGAGCTTTCGCACCAAAGATAACTTGAACACCGTTAGAACCCACTTTAATCACACCCATAGCACCGATATCTTCCAGTCCTTTTGAGTTCACTTTAGTTGGGTCTTTCACTTCTAGACGAAGACGAGTGATACAAGACGTTACCGACGTTAAGTTCTCACGGCCACCGACAAAGTCTAGAGTTAGCTTAGTTAGTTGGTCATCAGATAGGTCGATTTCTTGTTTCTCATCGTCCGCACGTCCAGGAGTCATTAGGTTGAACTTGCGAATAGTGAAGCGGAATACAGTGTAGTAAAGCACTGCCATTGGTACACCAACTAGAATCGCTGCAAAGAAGTTGGTTTCGAAACCGTTCATCGCAGGCAGAATACCTAGAGTTAGGTAGTCGATAAATCCAGCAGAGAATGACTTAGCTAAGTGCGCATCGAGTAGGTACATGAACATGTAACCCAAACCAGCGCTTACCGCGTTAAATAGGTATAGCAGTGGTGATACAAAGATAAAGGTAAATTCTACCGGCTCTGTAATACCTGTTAGGAAACAAGTCAGTGCTGCTGAGAACAAGATACCTGCCGCGATTTTACGGTTTTTCGTTTTCGCTTCTTGGTACATTGCAAGACATGCTGCTGGCAAAGCAAATAGCATTAGTGGGAATTCGCCTTGCATAAACTTACCAGCACCTTGGTAGGTTTCAGAATCAAAGTCTTTAATACCTTCTGCTAGCATTTTGAACCAAATGGTTTGGTCGCCATTGATAACTTGACCAGCTTCAGTGGTGTACTCACCAAATGTGTACCAGAAAGATGGGTACCAGATGTGGTGTAGACCGAATGGGATCAGAGCACGCTCAGTAAAGCCGAAAATAAATGTAGACAGAGCTTGGTTATCGCCGTTCACAACACCAGATAGGCCATCGATACCATCTTGTACATAAGCCCAGAAGTAAGGAAGGATCAAACCAAGAATAAACGCACCAAACGCAGTCGCAATTGGAACAAAGCGTTTACCAGCAAAGAAGCCCAAGAATTCAGGTAGCTGAATGTCGTGGAATCGGTTGTACATGTTGGCGGCAAGAATACCAGCGATTAAACCACCGAATACGCTCATCTGTAAGCTTGGAATACCAAGTACCAATGCGTAGCGAGGGTCGCTTGTTGCCATTTCAAAAGTAATGCCAGCAGAAACACCGATGGTCATGTTCATAACTAGCATTGCAACTAGTGCTGCCAGTGCGGCAATACCAGATTCTTTCGCTAGACCTACAGCAGCACCAACTGCAAATAGGATAGGTAGGTTGGCAAACAGTACATCACCGGCACCAACCATAAGTGGGATACCAAATTTATCACCAAAGGCAAGCAGTAGACCTGCAGCTGGCAAGATTGAAATCGGCAGCATTAAAGAACGGCCGACGGTAGAGAGCTTAGCTAGCCCCCGTTTTAGAATCGCGAGTGGAGAGTTATCGCTCTCTTGCTCGTGTTCAACCACATGTGTAGACATAAATACTCCAAAATGTTCTTAACATAATAAGATGTTCGCTTTTTAATCTATGTAACGCGTATTTATTTTGGAGTAGTGATTTGTAATTCCAATGTAAGCGCAAGCTTACATTGGAAGGCTTTGTATCATACTTAGTTACATTTAGAAGTGAATGTAAACATACGTTAAAACTAAAAAAATAATTTTAATAATAAAAACAACTGCATATGGTGATAAAACTAACAGTGTGAGCGGTGTAACAATTATTGCAAAATGTAACTAATTGTGTCTTTTGGAGTGGGTTGGAGGTTTGTTTTATTCGTGATTGACGACGTTATTTAATAAATTAGTGGTGAATTTTCTTCTGTTTTTATGAGTAATTTTGGGGGTAGACCAACGGTCGTTGAGCGTATTTCTAGCTTGTTTATTAGGTTATGGTAGATGAGGATGTTGTCATGTCTCTCTGTATAAAAAAGGGTCGATATAACACATCTTTCTCTTTCAACAACGTTGATGGAGTTGTGGTAGTAAGTCACTCTTTGTTCTATTGGTATTTCAATCAAAGATAGGTACAAACTCATACATGCGTATGGTGTAGCGGCAACTAAAAAGTTCTTGGGGTAGGTATAACTGGTTAGGGTTATGTGGCTATCGGTCCACTTGTCGGTATCTTGCATTGAGAGTAGTAGTAAAGACCAATCACTGATAAAAATGACTGCGATTAAGCCAATAGTTGGCAATAAAGAGTAAGGAAACATTAGGGTATAGCTAGACAAGCATCTCTTAACGAACGCTTCTTTTACTTTGAAAAATGATCGAAATCGTTTCAAAAATTTGCACTTTACAGAAAAAAAACCGCTAGCCATCGCAAATACCCTCACCCCCAAAAGCAGAGTTTTGCACAAACATACAAGGAGACACACTTTGGCCTAAAATTGGCCAATCTAGAAATGAACGCACTTAATTGAGGACTTTTTTGTCCTTTCTATTCTTTTTATCTCGATCTTAGTGCCTAGTTTATTAATGTGAATGAGACAGAGTTATAAATCAGTAGGAAGATTTCTTAGTCTGAACGTTAATGTTGATCTTATGGGAACAAGGTAACGCTTTTATTTACTGCTCATTTGCATGTTTGCTTTTCTATACGGGTTTCGTATCCCTGCTTTGTATCGTTTATCAAAGGACTTTCCCTTGCTGGTTAACTCCTGCATAAGCTGACAATAGGCAAGAGGTACAGATAAATAAGTACTGTTTTGTAAGTGGTGTGTAAGCATTTGCTTGCATAATGGCTTGTTGTTTACAGGAAATGAAGAAATAGAGTTTAATTTATCTCTAAGAATAGAAAATAGTGACAGAAAAACAGAAGCTTAAAAAATTATTAGAAGATTGGGTGATCTTGTACTCAATCTATAAAGAAGCCCCCAACTTTTGCAAAAGCTGGGGGCTTTTCCGTTAACTTTTAAGGCTTGTACCATCCTTCAAGCCCAGTTTGCAGTCGATTCGCAGCGTCCTGAGGTGTCATAGTTTGGTTGATAACACCGACACTGGTTTCCCAGATCTCTGTTTCTAAACCCGGCGTACCACGATTGAGGATTTGATAAGAGTTGCGGATGGTTGAATCACAAGTTTCACGCCAACCAATCATGGTTTGAGCCGTTGAATTATCAACGTTGATAAAGTGATTGGATAGAGAGAAAAATCCGGGCAGAGCGTTAGTAAACAGTTCTGCAAACTCTTCACTCGACATCCATTCGATTAACAGAAGCGCTTCGTCGATATTTTTACTATTGGCGTTAATACCAATACCAATATCGGTATGGTCACTGATAAAGCAATCATCGCCACCATTGACTACTGGCGGTCTGAATACGCCTAAGTCCATTTTGTCGCTGAAGGCAGAAATATCCCAAGAACCGGCGGGATAAATAGCGGCCTGTCCATCGGCAAACATTGCGATAGCATCGTTATAAGTTCTGGTTTGAAAACCTTCTCCCATGTATGCACCCCACTGGCCGAGCTGCTCAAACACCGCCACGTATTCTGGGTTAGAGAGTTTTCCCTCACCATCAATCAATCCGATGCGTCCGTCTTCACCTTGCCAGTAGTTAGGTCCAATGTTTTGGAAACCCATGGTGGCCGCTTCCCACTTATCGTTAGTACCCATAGCTAACGCCGTGTATTTGCCATTGGCCTTAATCGCTTCTAACGCAGCGAAAAATTCTTCAACGGTTGTCGGTTCTTTCACCCCTACTTCTGCAAAGATACCTTTGTTGTAAAAGAATCCGTGTATAACCGACGCCAAAGGCAAACAGAACGTCACCGCTCCATCATCGGTCTGCCATGCAGATTGAGCAAAAGAAGGGAAGTTTTCCATGCCATCTATGTCGGTAAGATCCACCAAATGTCCCGCTTCAAACAGCTTTAACGAATCATCAAAAGGTCGACAAGTGATAATGTCTCCCGCACTGCCGCTGGCGAGACGATCATTGAGTGCTGAGTTGTAATCCGTGGCTGTGGTGTGCCTGTAATCCACTTTAATGTCGGGATGCGCCTTGTTAAAGGCGGGCAGTATTACGTTGTTCCAAGTGTCGCCATCTTCGCGCCAGCTTTCGATGGTGAGTGTGCCACTTAACGCAACCGTTGGCATTGCTAGTAACGCCAGAAGGTACAGACGTGATTTGTGTTTCATTGTATTCCCCTTTCGCATCTATGCTTAGTGAGGTTGGTTTATAGCTTAAATCTCTGGACGAGAGTTCGTTGCTGGTCAGCCAACTTGGCCAAAACATCACTAACTGATGCTGCGCCACTGGCTTCGGATTCTGTGTGACTCGCCACTTCGGCAATCTGGTTAATGTTTTCAGCAATGTTTTTACTGACTTCTATCTGCTCTTGAGAGGCGTGAGCGACCTCGATACTCATTCGGTGTATCGCTTCCATTCGCTCGGCAACTAATTGAAGTGTTTCGTCGGTCACTCGGCTCTGCTCAACGCAATCCATAGTCTTAGCCTGACTTTCTGACATGACGTCGACTACCTGTTTAGAACTGGCTTGTAGGTTCTCAATCATGGTTTGAATCTCTACGGTGGATTGCTGGGTTCGGTTGGCCAGTGTTCTCACTTCATCGGCTACCACGGCAAACCCACGCCCGTGATCCCCCGCTCTTGCTGCCTCAATCGCCGCGTTTAAGGCAAGCAGATTGGTCTGTTCTGCGATATTGCGAATAACGTCGAGAATGCTACCAATATTGTTACTGAACTCGTCCAATTTACCGGTAATTTCACTGGCGGTGTTGACGTAATCAAGTAACTGTTCAACTTGGGCAAGATTTGTCGCAACTTGGTCTCTGCTTGTTTGAGTGTGCTCGTTGGCCTCCGTTACCATCTGTTGTGACTGTTCGGTAGAGCTGAAGACATTAGACACACTTACTTCCATTTGGGTGATTGCGGCGGCAACGAGTTCTATTTTGGCTTTCTGAGTGGATACGCTTGTCATCGTCGATTCGCTGATCTTCAATGCGTTTTGCGCCTCTGAAGCCAAACTGCCAGAGCCGGTGTTAATTTCACCTAACACTTCTTTCATGCCCGAAACCACTTGGTCTATGGACTGGGACAGTTCGCCAAATTCGCATTTTGAATCGTAGTGCACCGTGTGGGTCATATCCCCTTGCGTCATTTTCCTCAAAACGCGGTTGATCATAGATAGTGGTTTATGGATCGCTCGGGAAGTGAGATAGCCAATGATCGCGGCGACTAAGCCTGAAAGTAGTGAAACTAAGATGATAAGGAACTCAGCGTTTTTCACCGAGGCTTCGGTAGTCAGTTTCGCCTGTTCCACCTGATTAAGGGCTTCAGTGTTCAACTGCTCCAAGAGGACTTCCATATTTCGGGTTTGAACCCGTACATTATCAATGAGGGCGCGAATTTCGGATTGTTGGTTTTTATATCTCAGCATGAGGGGAAGCATCCCAGTTTCAGAGATCCCCGCTGCCGCGAGTTTATCAACCACTTTTTCAAATCGGGTGATCAGCCTTTACTGATTTTTACGTCGCGAATGCCAGCTTTGGCTTTTTGAAGGTTTTTCTCAAAATCATCAATGAGCTTTGGTAAATCCATATCTTGACGGGCGGTTCTCAACTCTTTCAAATCGCGTTTTACGCCGCTGGTCAAGCGGTCTACTTTATTTCGTTGAGAACGACTTTTCCCCAGTTTATCTATCAAAAGAGTTGTGACTTTTTGGAAAGCATCTTCGTACTTAACAAATTCGCCTCTCGCGGCTATCAAGGATTGATTGATCATCAACGACTCACTGTGGAGTGCCATAATCTGGTCTCCTTTGGCGAAGTAGTCATTGGCAAGTTGTTCGATCTGCTCGGAAATATCGCTGTTGTTGGTCTGACTTTTTATCTGCTCAATTTCGTCTCTAAACGCCGCTTTCTGCTCTTCATACGCTTTTTCGACGGGGGGAAGCTGACTTTCAGACTGGTAGGTCAGATACTCTAGAAGGTTTCGCTGACTGGTGAGGATGGTGACATAGAGTTTTGAGCTATTAACCAAAAGTGGGGTAGCCTCTTCAGTGACCTCATTGACATCTGAGTTCACTCCTACCAACTTCCAATAACTGATCCCACCTAGCAGAGCGAGAAGTAAAAACATAATCAGGTAACCGAGAATGGTCCTCTGGACAATGCTCAACGCCATCTTTTGCCGCCTATGATGATATTAATAACATTAAGGCTAGAACATAATTGGCGATTGGTCACAAAATGTTCGGGTAATTTGTGTGAGTTTTCTGATGTAAATGTTCACCAAGGTATGGTTGAACCGTTGTAAGCATAGAAGCGACCACTCTGTCTGGCGTCTTTACTTTCGATCACATCAAGCAGTTGATTCGCGGCCTGTTGTGGAGTGAAAATGGTTTTTTGAGAGTGGAGAAATTTTTGCGATAACGCGGTATCTACAGTGCCTGGATGCAGCGCTAATATGCAGCCTTGGGGGAGAGCGCGTCCCCATTCGACACTAATGGTTTTTATCGCCATGTTTAAAGCCGCTTTGGAACAACGGTAGCTATACCATCCCCCAAGTCTGTTGTCCGAAATACTGCCTACTCTGGCAGAAAGGGTGACGAGCTTAGGTGAATCTGAATTTTGCATGTGTTCGGTGAAGTGTTTTGCCAAAAAGAGTGTAGGGACAGTGTTGAGTTGGATATTGGTATTAAAGAACTCAGCCCCAAACTGGCTCAATGATTTTTCTGGGCCTTGAGTCTGAGAACTTAAAATGCCGATGGTGTTAATAATCCAGTCTACGTCTTCTATTTGGCTAGCCAAGTTGAGGTATGCACTTTCGTCTAGTGCATTAAATGGAACCCAATGCAGACGTTTGTGCTCATATGAAGGAGCACCTCTGTAGAAGCTGCCATAAATCTGGCAATCTGAATAGCGAGTTAAACACGCTTTAACTAGGGCCTCTCCGATCCCGCCATGAGCACCTAGTATTATGATATTTCTCATAATAGTCTCTAGATTAATCCGTCGGTATTCATATGTTTTTGGAAGTAATTCGATCACGGAACGGCCAAAAAAAGCGACGTGCAAACCAGTTGGATAATCACGACTTGCATATAAGCCGTATCTATGGATAAGATACGGCATCATTTCTTTTGGAGTTTACGCCTACATGAATAACTAAATCCTGTCATCCGTTTTTAACTATTTCTAATTGGATCTACAGGGTTAGTGGGCGTAGCTTGTTCCTTACTATCACATCACCTCTTTAATGTAATTGTAAGTCATGGTCGGCTATTTTGCCGTTTGCGCCAATTGTCCCTGATACAACAGGAGGCAAAAATGCCAACATTTTTAACCAGTCAATTGGGCTTTAATTGCGAAAATGGAACCCCCCTATTTCAAAACGTTTCTCTGTCTCTTTCTAGCCGCCGTATAGGCTTAGTGGGACGAAATGGTGTGGGAAAATCAGTGCTGGCTTCGTTACTTTGCAAGGACATCGAACCTTGTGAAGGCAGTGTAAATGGCAATCTGAATATCGCTATTTATCGCCAGCAAACCAATGTCAGTGTCGATACGCAAACCTGTATCGCCGAGTTTTTAGGTGTGAAAAAGGTATTAGATGCACTCGATCAGATAGAACAAGGTTGTTGTGACCCACAAGTGTTTGAACGAGTCGCGGAGCAATGGACGCTACGTGATGAGGTAACAGAGATATTGCAATCAATGGGGATAGATTGCCCTCCTTCCACGCTCTGCCAATCGCTGAGTGGCGGCCAACTAACTCGTCTTCAACTTTGGTCATTATTTCAAAATGACCGAGATTTACTGATTCTAGACGAGCCTTCCAATCACCTCGATTCAGTGGGGAAAAAGTGGTTACTCGATTTAGTTCATAGCTATACGGGAGCTATTTTGCTTATCAGCCATGACAGAGAATTGTTAAGGGCGATGGACACGATATGGAAGCTAGATAGCAAAGGTGTACAGGAGTTTGGTGGCAATTATGACTATTATGCTAAGCAGTTTGAACGACAGAAAAATGCACTAGATAAGCAGCTTGAGAATGCAGAAAAAGAGCAGAAGAAACTGGAACGGGTTCGCCAAAAAAACCTTGAGAAAGCCCAGCAACGATCGGCCGTAGGTAAGCAGGCTAGAAGGCGGGGGGATCAACCGAAAATCTTACTCAATGGGTTAAAGAACAGCGCTGAGCAGTCTGCGGGAGTTCGGGTTCGTCAAGAACAAAAAGCCCTGAAAGAGCTCAATGAACTAAAGCATTCGTTACGTGATAGCCAAGCTGTAGAAGTACTGCCAAAAATCCATCTTCAAAATGTGGAACAGAAGAAAAAGCCGTTACTCACATTGTGGAATCTGGTATTGCCGTTTGGCAGTACTCAACCGATCTCCTTTCAATGTTCCAACGGAGATAAACTCTATCTAGGGGGGCGCAATGGTAGCGGAAAATCGACTCTGCTAAAGATTATCTCCGGAGAGGTCAAAGGTTATTCTGGCGATCTTAGAGTGAATGGCGAAGTGTGTTACCTAGACCAGCATTTCTCAATGGATTCTACCGATCCAACCTTGTTGGAGTTTTTAATGAGCAGATGCGCAGGAACGACGCAAACAGATGCGCGTACGTTGTTAGCTGGAATCGGTTTTAGACGAGATGAAGTACTCAACCGAGTTAGCACTTTGAGCGGAGGGCAGAAGATGAAGTTATCTATACTGGCAGTCAGTCATCGACAAGACCAACCATTTTTGCTCTTAGATGAGCCGAACAATCACCTTGATTTGGAAAGCCAGCAGGTTCTGGCAAGCGCTTTAAAGCAGTACAAAGGCGGTTTTATCTTGGTAAGTCACGACGCAGACTTTGTTGAAGACCTCAACATCACTCAAAGCGTGTGCCTTGAATAAGCGCCCACACCTTTTAGTTTGAAACTGATAGAGCAATATTGTTACTAACATAATAATATTGCTCTTTTTAATATTTATTAATGAGATATGTAGCCTGTAATTGAATGCATATTGTTTGTCGTTTTAATAGCAAAGTCTATAAATCAATAGGAAATCAGAATAGTGCCGTTTTGTTATTAATCTCTCGTTTTTGCTGTAATTTAAATGACCTTTGACTATATTTATAGATAATGAATTTGATTGGTTTGAAATTGGACACCAATTCAAATAGGTGATTACATGGGTATCTGCAACAATTCTAGTATCTGGTTTACTATTGACTACAAAATCGCTTTCCACTTTCCTGCATAGCTTCTCTCTCAATGCAGAGTCTTCTGCTGTTCTTTAGTTTAAATGCCATCAGGTCTATAAACTTTCCAACTTGCAGTATTTAAGACTCGTTAATTAATACGATGTTTACCTGTTTTTATATAGGTTTTCAATCTTAAAATAATATAAGTACAAAGAGATTATTGATAATTTTTCAATATTTCTTTGTTCGGGTTTTTATTGCCCAAAATAAGAGAACGAACTATGGATAATTTTAAACACTTACCCGAACCATTTCGAATTCGCGTGATAGAACCGGTAAAACGCACCACGCGAGATTATCGCGAAGCTGCGCTTGAAAAGGCGGGGATGAATCCATTTTTACTAGACAGTGAAGATATCTTTATCGACCTATTGACCGATAGTGGTACTGGAGCGATTACCCAAGATATGCAGGCAGCAATGTTGCGTGGTGATGAAGCGTACAGTGGCAGTCGCAGCTATCACGCACTGGCCGATGCAGTCAGAGATATTTTTGGCTATCAGCACACGATACCAACCCATCAAGGCCGAGGCGCGGAGCAAATTTACATCCCGGTTTTGATTAGTAAACGAGAAAAAGAAAAAGGTTTAGACCGTAGCAAAATGGTCGCTCTATCAAATTACTTTTTCGACACCACTCAGGGACACACCCAAATCAACTGCTGTGTCGCTAAAAATGTGTACACCGAAAACGCATTTAACACGTCAGTAAATGAAGATTTTAAAGGTAACTTCGATATAGAAAAATTAGAGCATGCCATTATCGAGCGGGTGCCGAAAATGTTCCGTATATTGTCAGTACCATCACCTGTAACTCCGCTGGTGGTCAGCCAGTCTCTATTGCTAATCTCAAAGCGGTCTATGAAGTGGCACAGCGCTATGATATTCCGGTGGTAATGGATTCAGCCCGTTTTGCTGAGAATGCTTACTTTATTAAAGAGCGGGAAAGTGATTATCAAGATTGGTCTATCGCAGACATCACCCGCGAAAGTTACAAATATACCGACCTGTTGGCAATGTCAGCCAAAAAGGATGCCATGGTTCAGATGGGTGGATTGCTGTGCTTTAAAGACGACACCATGTTAGATGAGTACAACGAATGCCGTACCTTATGTGTAGTACAAGAAGGTTTCCCCACGTACGGTGGACTGGAAGGGGGAGCAATGGAGAGGCTGGCAGTAGGATTATACGATGGTATGCGAGAAGATTGGTTGAAATACCGGATCTCTCAAGTTCAATATTTGGTTGAAGGCTTGGAATCCATTGGAGTGGTTTGTCAGCAGGCTGGTGGCCATGCAGCATTTGTCGATGCAGGAAAACTCCTTCCTCACATTCCCCCAGAGCAGTTTCCTGCCCATGCTCTAGCCTGCGAGCTGTACAAAGTGGCAGGAATACGAGCGGTTGAAATTGGTTCGCTACTACTGGGCAGAGATCCTGTAACAGGCAAGCAGCATCCGAGCCCAGCAGAGCTAATGAGGTTAACTCTACCTAGAGCAACTTATACTCAATCTCATATGGATTTTATTATTGAAGCCTTTGAGAAAGTTAAAGCAGACGCTGAAAAAGTGAAAGGTTTAGAATTTACATATGAGCCCAAGGTACTGAGGCACTTTACCGCTAGATTGAAAGAAGTGTAGTGCTAAACCCCACAAAAAAAGCGCAGCTTTTACTGCGCTTTATTTTTAATGTGCTATCGATTTAGTGAGTGCTAACTTACTTTTCTAAACTCATTAAATAGCTACGCAGATTAACGCCGCGATTGGTGATCCCCAGTTTACTGCGCAGATTGTTGCGATGGTTTTCTACGGTCTTGCGCGCAACATTTAATGCGTTGGCAATTTCCTGACTCGACATTCCGCTTCTAATAAACTCGGCGACCTGAAGCTCTGATGGAGTGAGAAGTTCAAGTAGTTGGCTATTAATACCGCTGTGCTCGCTCATTAAGTTATTCATACTGCTTTTAACGATTTCAAGGCAGCTCTTTAACACTGGATCTTGAAGCTTGCTTAACGCCTCTTCTACCTGAGGTAAGTGTTGTTCGCGAATTTGCGTCTGCAAGTCATCGTTGATGCCATTCGCTACTGCTTGATTAAACAACTGCAATGCATTTTCAAGCTCGTTAATAGATTGGTAGTCCTGATCCAAATGGTGAGGAGACGCTTCTTGGGTCTCTGCAGTTTGAGTGATTTGTAAGCACCAAACAGGATCATTCCCCAACTGATTTAAAGCAAAATTTAGGTGCGTGATACTAAACGGCGGTAGAAAAGCATTGGATACCACCGCGTCTTTTATCTGTTTGAGAAAGGTAGGACCAAGTAGAAACACTAGGTCGTCGAGTTCTCTTAACTGAAGAGTTTGCACTGGATAGTTGGTAGCAATGATTTGACCGTCCCGCTCAAACGCGACGAAATAGATATCATTTTGAGTCAAGAGTTGCTGATAAATGTTTAATTCTATATTGCTCATTGCTGGGCTAAACGCTTCCTATATCTAAATTTTTGGCGATGCATTATCGGCCGATACAAACAATACTACCTAATGCTTGGGTATTGTATAGGTATTGTGTGGGTATTATCAAATTACTTCTTCGTTAACCTTACATTTACAGAATGATTGCCCAGTAAAACTTGAGCTAAAATGGCTAAAAATGAGACAACAATCACCAAGTAACATTTAATTAACAAGATCTCGATCTCATTAATACCCATTTTATACCTATAATATACCTAACCATCACTCATATGAACGGAGACAATCATGAGTATGTTACGTGTTTCAAAGTCAATTATAGGTACTGCACTAGGTAGTTTACTCTTGGCGAGTGCACCAGTAATCGCCGATTCAACCGTAGGCCCGAATGGGGAACTCCCAACCGCGCACACGGAAGTGAATTTATCGCCAGCACAAGCGGATCAGGTAAAAGCTAAAAACTTAACAGCGGCAATACTGATGCATAGCACTTCTGATTGGTCTAATGCACTGATCACTGGTGCAAAAGACAAGTTCTCTCAGCTCAATATAGAAGTTGTTGCCGTCACTGACGCCGAGTTTAATGCCAATAAGCAAAAAACCGATGTCGAAACCGCCATGCAATGTCGCCGGATATCATTATCACTCTTGTGGTCGACCCTGTATCAGGGGCAGCAGCATTTAAACCCGCAGTAGAACAAGGAGCCGAGCTCGTTCTAATTAGTAATCTGCCTTCAGGTTTTGAGCACGGAAAAGACTACGCTGGCATAGTGACTGACGATTTGTTTGATATGGGACGAATTGCCGCAGACTTGATTGCAGATGCGATTGGTGGTGAAGGCGAAATCGGCTTCTTGTATCACGAAGCGAATTATTACGTCACCAATCAGAGAGACCAAGCGGTGTTAACTCACTTAGAGAAGAACTACCCAAATATCAAAGTCAAAGTGAAGCGCGGGATCGCCAATGCCAATGATGGTGAAATGGTGGCGTCTGCGATGATGATGCAAAACCCAACTATCAAAGCGATTTACGCCCCTTGGGACAGTATCGCAGAAGGGGTAGTGGCAGCGACTCGCGCGGCAGGTCGAAAAGATATAAAAGTGATCACTATGGACTTGGGTGCGGCGAATGCACTTGATATGGCGAAAGGCCGAAATGTCGCCGGCGTTGTGACTGACCTTCCTTACGATTTGGGCCAGACGCTTGCGAATATGGGAGCATTAGCCGTTCTTGATGTTGATACTCCTCCATTTGTGACGGTAAGCGCAACTGGTGTAACGCAAGAGAACTTGGCGCAAGCGTGGCAAGACGCCCTTCGTCGCCAGCCACCTGAAGCGGTCATAAAAGCGCTTAACAAGTTAGCGACCAAATAATTCGTTACTCGTCCTCTGGCTTTCGCCAGAGGCGAGGTTTTTTTGTTGGGGTAAGTATGGAAAGTTATGCGATTGAAGCTACCGGTATAAGCAAAGCCTTTGACGGTACGCCGGTATTAAAAGACGTGAGCTTTTCCCTAAAAAAAGGGGAAGTTCATGCCATCGTCGGCCAGAACGGTGCCGGTAAATCTACCTTAGTGAAAATACTCAATGGCTACCATCAACGCGACTCTGGAAAGGTTAAGTTGTTTGGTCGCGAAGTCGCTTTCACTAATACTCAGCAAGCTCACAAACTGGGCATCGCTATGGTTTATCAAGATCTGAGTTTGGTTCCGACTCTTTCTGTTGCCGACAATCTTTTTTTAACGGGGAAAAGCACCAAATCTTTTGGCCTGATCTCTAATAGAGAGCGCTACCAAAAAGCGCTACCCGTGCTCGAACTGTTGGGAGTCGATCTCGACCCCGGTGCACAGGTTGACAGTTTGAGTGTGGGTCAGCAACAGTTTGTAGAAATAGCGAAAGCTCTCGCTCAAGACGCGCAAATTATTGTGCTAGATGAGCCGACGGCATCATTGTCAAACAATGAAATACAAGATCTGTTTAGGGTAATTAATACCCTGAAATCACGCGGTATTTCTATTATCTACATCACTCACTACCTCAACGATATCATCACTATTTGCGATAGGGTAACAGCGCTAAGAGATGGGTATACAGTACTTGAGGAAGATACCAAAAACACCTCGGTAGAAGCACTTGTTGAAGCTATGCTAGGTAACCGCACCCAAACCAACATTGAATGGGAGCGAATAGCAACGGCGCAACATACCCCCTTACTTGAGTTGAAAAACGTGTCCACGGTAGATATCGACTCGGTGAGTTTAAAAGTGATGCCTGGCCAAGTGGTTGGTTTGGCTGGATTGCTTGGCAGCGGAAGAACCGAAGTTTTAGAAGCCATATTTGGTTTAACGCCAACTACGAGCGGAGAGATCTGGTTCGAGGGACAAAAAGCCAATATTCGCTCGCCGAAAGACGCGATAGATCTCGGGATAAATATGGTACCCGAAGAGCGCCGCACTCAAGGATTAGTGCTCGATTTTTCGGTGGAAGACAACGTGCTGATGTCCTCTTTTGACCGAATAACGAAAGGGGCTGTAATCGATAAGCCCAGAGGCCAGTCTTTGGTGAAAACGGCAGTGGAGAAACTCGGAGTTAAGACGACGGGTATCGCGCAGTCTGTTCGGTTCTTATCGGGAGGGAATCAGCAGAAAGTGGTGATTGGCAAATGTATGTCAACCGATGCCAAAGTCTTACTGTTAGACGACCCCACTTTTGGCATCGATATCAACGCAAAATATGAAATCATGAAAATCGTTAACCAGTATGTCCAACAGGGCAACGGGGTGATTTTTGTGTCCAGTGAATATGGTGAGATCGCCAACTTCTGCGATGTGATTTACATTGTAAATAAAGGCAGAGTGGTACGCACCTTAGAAGAACAATCAGTAGGTGAAGAAGGCCTACTAGCAGCTGTGCAGTAATCGTAGGGATATGACTATGAACGAAAAAACTTTGTCCTTAAGTAACAAAAAAAGCCCAATTCAGTGGCGGGACTACATAATTTACCTCGTGTTCGTTGGCATCTTCGTTTTCTTCTCGGTGGTCTTGCACGACAAGGGCTTTTTGACCTCGGTGAACTTGATGAATATTGCGCGACAGACAGCGACGATCGCCATTATGGCCGTGGGTATGACGTTTGTGTTAAGTGCCGCAGAAATTGATCTCTCCTTTGGTGCGACAGTAGCGCTGGCCGCGATAGTGTCGGCCTTAACACTGCAAGAGACGGACAGCATATTACTGGCATTTTCAGCCGCGCTGATGGTCGGGACTATGGTCGGTGCTATCAACGGCTTGTTTGTTACTCAAGTTGGTATCCCATCTTTCCTAGTTACCCTTGGTACAACGGGCATCATTACCGGTATTGCGCGTTGGTCAACTTCGCTGCAATCGATCCCAATCGATAACGATACTTATGTGTTTATTTTCGGTTCAGGGGATGTGGGGCCGTTTTCAGTGCTCTTTATTTGGGCGCTGCTGGTGACCGTCGTTGGTGCGTTTGTACTTAGAAACACCACCTTTGGTAAACACGTTCTCGCGACGGGCGGCAACAAAATCTCTGCCATGTATTCTGGGATTAATGTCAATCGCATCAAGCTTTATGTCCTGATGCTCAATGGTTTTCTTGCCGCTTTGGCAGGCATACTTTACTCAGGCCGATTGCACAGCGCGCGATACACCCTTGGTGAAAATGACTTAATGCTGGTGATTGCGGCGGTCATCATAGGTGGCACCAACCTGTTTGGTGGCAAAGGTACGGTGATTGGTTCAGTCATTGGAGCGCTGATTATGGGTATGGTAAACAACGGCCTGATTTTGATGGGCCTGAACGTAGACCAGCAGTTGATTCTACGCGGGATCATAGTAATTGTGGCGGTGACTTTCACTATGGGACAAATCCGTCAACTGAGAAGTAAAAACTAATTCGCTTTAGCTAAGGAATAGGTCATGAGTAAACAACAAGTTGAACAAATTATCCAAAGCTGGAGCCTAAAGGAAAAGGTGGGACAGCTCTTTATTCTCGCGTTTCCGGGCAAATCGGCGCAGCAGGCGCGAGTAATGATCGAAGAGTACAACCTCGGTGGTTGTTATCTCAGTCAAGACAATGCTGAAACCTTTGAAGAAGCACGCCAGCTCAATCAAGATCTGCAAGCCATTCTGGCGGCAAACAACCGACTTCCACTGCTATCTGGCGTTGATCAAGAAGGCGCGTGGGGGGTGTTAGTCGGCGAATCTACAACAGGGCCGGGAAACTTGGCTCTGGGTGTAAATGACGCAACAGACAACACCAAGTCTATGTACCAAGTGTTTGGTCAAGAGATGAGAAGTGCTGGCTTTAACTGCATTCTTGGACCCTGCTGTGACGTGAACTTTAATCCAGAATCTCCGATTATCGATACGCGTTCGTTTGGTGACCAACCCAACAAAGTTTCGAATCACTCTGCGGCGGCTGTACATGGTTTACACGCTGGGGGAATTTTAGCTTGTGGTAAACACTTCCCCGGTCACGGTGATACTCATGGCGATACGCACCGAGATATACCCAAAGTGGACAAATCGCTGGCGGTTCTCAAAGAGCAAGACTTAGCACCGTTTCAAGCGGCGATTGATGCGGGCGTTGACCTGATTATGACGAGTCATATTCTCTACCCACAAATTGATAAGACGCATCCAGCGACGCTTTCATCGGTAATTTTGGAAGAGATACTGCGTGAACAGATGAAGTTTGATGGCATCATCATTTCCGATTCCATGAATATGGGGGCAATTGTCAACCATTACACGCCAGTTGATGCAGCGGTCAAAGCGATGAAAGCAGGTATTACCATGATAATGCTTTCGGAAGAACACTATGACCACAGTGATTCGTACCTCGACAAACAGTTGGCAATGATTCACGGCATTATCGATGCAGTAGAGAAAGGGGAGTTAGACTCGTCGGTCATTGACAAAGCACTTGAGCGAATCGTCCAGTTTAAGTTAGACAAGCTAGTCCCTATGGATTTTTATCAGCAACAAACGCTAGAGAAAAATCAGTCCGTTGCTGATAGCTGTGCATTAGCGGCGGTGACTTGGATTAGGGGAGGGGTGTCGCTCAAAGAAAAGCCCGTTTACCTTCTCAATGCGACCCCTCAATCGGCTTATGGAAATCTAATGAACCCACGAGGTATTGGGCCAAACCAAGCGGTAGGTGGATACGCTTATTTTGCCGATCAATTAGTAGCGAACCTATCTAATGTCATAGAGATCAATCGTGCAGAGTTACCCGTTGAACGCGACAGCCAGCTAGTGATTGTTACCGAAAATCACCCACTACCGGGAGAAGATTTTGCTCAGGTAGAGGCCCAGCAAACCGTCAAAGAAGTGATTGCTGATTATCCGAACGCGGTAGTGGTCGCCCTGAGAAGCCCCTATGACTTACTTAGATACCCCGAAGTCAATCACTACCTATGTGCGCATTCCGCAAGACCTGAAAGTGCTAAAGCAGCGGCTAAAGTTCTGTCAGGACAGCTCCCCCCCTCCACCGGACAAGCAGTAAGTTTGGTGAAGTAAAACAAAACCGGCGTGCGCGCCGGTTTTCCTTTTTATGCCTCTGATAGTTCCGGCTCTTTCACTCGATATTGATGGATGAACCGATTGAACTTTAACTGAAATTGATCGCTTTGAAGGCAGAGTTTCGCGATATCGTCCCCTTGCCCTTCACACTGGGCGATACTCTCAATGGAGCTCCAATAGGTGATCAGGGTAATTTCTACCTCTTTGCCTAAATCGCGAGTGAGTATTTGAGCTCGTATAAAGCCACTTTTTTTCGATGACTCTTTGATAAAGTTTTTGAAGAGGTAATTCTTAAAAGCGTCCTGAAACTTTAAAGGGCAGGTCGCTTTCCATTCACGCGCAATCACAGAGCTTTCCGTAGTGATGTTATTATTAATTAACTGATATCACATCAACTAAGGTTTGTGAATGGAGATGCGTAATAATTGACAAAACTCTGAATTATTCGCTTAGTTTAGCGGCAAGTGTATGGTTTTCCTTTAAAAAATGCTTCGTTTGCCAATGACAAAAGCGGGTAGTCTTCTTCGGTATCACCATAGGCATAAACGTACTGATAAAGATCTAAATCGAGGTGCTGTTTGAGAAAATGCACTTTGTTTTCATGGCTACAGTCCCCCTTTAGGTATCGACCACTGTAACGACCTTGAGTGACTTCCAACTCGCTGCAAACCCATTCTAAATTGTATTTGCTACACCAAGTTTTAATTAGGATATCTAAGTTGGCTGACACAACCACTACGCGATGACCTTGAGATTGATGCCACTCTATTTTTTCCAACATTTCGGGACGAATATGGTTGGCTAGAGTATGAGTGACGTAATTGTCTGCACCACGCTGGACTTGATGACAGCAGCGACGCCAGAAAGTGACACGAGAGAGAATTGGCCGAGTTTTACTCGCTGGTAACCAACCTAGCTTGTAGGCGAGTATTACTGGTGAAGCAATTAACAGCCCCAATGAAATACGCGATCGAGAAGATACGCTAAACAGAAATTCTGTATAGGTATCTTTGTTGGTGATGGTACCGTCAAAATCAAATAGTGCGAGCTTCATACTAGGCATTGATAGTTGCATGTGGCTGCAATCTAGCACAATGCTCGCAAAGAGTTAAATTTGCTCAACCCCAAGTTCACTTACAATGCGATCAATAGTATCGGTTACCTGTTTGGCTTTGCGTTGGTCAAGAGCATCTGGGTGTGGTTTGGCGAATTTGCCCAGATCATTGTCGAAATAGAGCCCGTCTGCTTGGTCAAACTCACTGCTCAATGCCGCCCGAGTAAGAATATCGGCGCCAATGGATAAGTCCCCTCCAACAACACCGTAGGCCTCAGTGACCATTTTGCTGCCAAGCATAGAAGCAGGGTTTACCGATACCATTAGAGGACGACCAAGTTTTTGATGTGCGGTTAAAGTATTGGTCCACATAATAATGGCTAATTTGCTTTGCGCATAAGCCGCGTTATCGCTTAATTGTCGCTGGCCTTTTAGTGCAGCGAGATCCACCGTGGTTTGGGCAGCAGATGAAACATTGACGATTCTTCCTTGGTTGCCCATTAATGGTATTAGACCTTTAGTAATAAGGTAAGGAGCAATGGTATTGACGACAAAGCGCACATCTAAACCGTTTAATGTCATGGGTGAAGAGGTACTAAAGACCCCTGCATTGTTAATAATGACATCAAGGTGCTTATGTTTTTGCGCTATCGACGATACCAGTTGCTCTATATCTTGAAAGCGGGACAGGTCTGCGACGAACGGTTCAATAGAGGCTGTTGGAGAGAGTGTTTTCAACTGTTCGACGGCGGCAGATAGCTTTTCCGGATTTCGTCCGTGGAGCAATAAGTGGTGACCTTTAGTTACCAACTGCTTCGCGGTCTCCAAACCGATGCCATCAGTCGCACCAGTGAGTAAGATGGTTTTTTTCATTAAACTGTCCTCAAATCAACAGCGGTGTATCACTCTATTTTAGTGTGTTACAGGGCATAGTCGCCAGTTGGGAAAAGATCTTCAAAAAGTTTGAAAATCACAATTAATGCAATGGGGTGCATATTGGCGTAAAAGTAAAGCAGTGATTTGGCTACATTTCAATTCGTAAGGGTAAAAACTCTCGACTTCCTCATTATTTATCAAGAATAGACAATCAGCAGGCTTATCCCAATACTAAAAACGGCTGTTTCGTCAAACGAACAGGTGTGATCGTAGAACCGTAGAAACTTACTGGTTCGGAAAGTGAAACGACACCACACTGAGACAAAATAGCAACTGTAGAGTCTCGCGCTTCACTAATGTGGGTTAGTCTAAATTGGTTCTGCCCCAAAGTTGTTTAGATTAAAAGCTCATTCACATTCTGTTCACGGTGACTTGCCCTACCAAAAGTTATTCGAATGATTGTCATGTTAAGTATTTTTATGTGTCGAGCATGGAAAGCAGTTTATTAAGGAACGACACCTCGCAGTCAGATTTATAAGTCTAACCATTACTTCGATGGTCATCCCCATCCCTTTATGCTTCTTCGAAGGCATCCTCTAAAAAGATACAATTGATCACACGACGGATCTCGATTGGTAAATCGTACGGTTTAAAGCCTCCGTTAAAATCTAGAGTCTTATAATCTTGTATTGCGTCGATGATTATTTCTTCTGCTGCGCTACAAAAATCAAGGTTATCACCCAAAACATCGACCATATCAAGATCGTCACTTGCTTTCTTAACAACATTACCTTGAGAAAAGAATCCCGCATGTTTTAGGGAATTGTATACTTTTCTATCTTCCTCTCTGACAAACTTCCGAATTTCTCTCTTCTCTTTATTTGTTATTGGTTTTGCGCCCCACTCAATTTCCAGCTTATTGTTAACCATCTTAGACTTTGCTTCACGTAGTTTGGTTACTCGCTCTGCTCTCAATATTGCTTGCGACTTCTTCCCTTGTTCCTTCAACAAAGGCTCACAAATGTACATTGCAGATCCAGCAAGTAAAATTGCTTGGATGTAGTCAAAATCGTCTTCGGCTTGAACGTAAGACTTTGCGGCACGGTAAAGCATGTGAGGTGCAATTTCGAGTTTGTTCACTTTGACTCCTATCATTCATAGACAATTATTCCAGTGCATATCTTCGAGGGTCACATCACCAAAGCTTTTGATAGCTAGGGCTATCTGAGAGTGGTTTTGGTGAAGGTTTATGTACTTGAACTGTCAAAGGAATAGGGAAGTCCACCCCAACGACTGTCAATTCACCTTGTTTAAGATTTGGTAAGAAAGAAATAATGGATTTATCAACTTCACCACATGCTCTTTCTATAATCTCTCGGTCATTACTATTTGTAAGCCTATGAACTAGCAGTGTACCCATCTGACTAAGAACTCCCTCAGTGATATCTCTAGGTCTCTGGGTAGTAAGGCAGATATTCAACCCGTACTTTCGTCCTTCCTTCGCAACAATTTCAAAAGAATCCAACTTGATACTATATTCATCGAATCCAACTCGTTTACCTAAAAAATTGTGAGCTTCATCGACCACTACTAGGATAGGTCTTTTGCTAAACTTTAACTGTCGAGCAAAAGAAAGCATCTTTCTACCGATTACGTTCGCTAAAATCTGTCTTGCATTGAATTCATAGCTAGTGCTACTCATACATAATCTCAGGACTTTTTTATCAGATTCTAAAAACGTGTTGATCGTACTTTCTAAAGATGGGTGCTTTTCTTTGCTGAATACGGAATTAAAAGAATTGGAATGTATTACTCCTAATATCCGAGTAAAAAGGGAAGAACAGTAAGAAACTTCGTTTTGATTTTCATTCCCCCATCCATCATTGCCGTTAACATAGTGGCATTCCTGCCTTATCTGACCAACTAATTTATGAACATCAAAAGGTTGAGATGGTTTATCCACAAGAACCGCATTATTGTTTTTTTGCAGCGCCGCTCTGTAACGGTCTTTTGAGGCTCCAATTTTCCTAATAACTCCATTATCTGCCACTTCTGGAGCTAAACTCGCTAACCGTAAACTTCTAATAGCGGCTCTAAGCTTCGGTCCTTGAACTTTACCTGATGGTTCGAAAAGAGTAAGAAAGTCTGATTCTTCGAAATCTGTAGGAGGGATTAAAAACGGCTTCGAATCAATATGCTTATTAATCGGCTCTCCTAGATGCATGTGAGTGGTGTAGCTATTTGGGAGACTTCTATATTCTCCAGTAGCATCAAGCACTATGAGCTTTGCATTTTTAAATTTGGCGCATTCTTGAATGAGTCTGGCTGTAGTCCAACTTTTACCACCACCAGTTGAGCCTAAGATTGCACAATGCCTGCCAAATAATTTCTCAGGTGTGATTCTAACACTATCTAAACTTGAGTCAGATACACTCCCAATATCGATAGAAATTCTTTCTTCGCTTAGGCTCAGGTAATCACAATCAGTTAGCTGTGGGAGTACAGATAAAAACTCAGAAGTGGCTGAATAGACGGTATCACCAATGCGTGGATAGCTAGTAACACCTGCCGTAACCCCTAGTGTTCTAATATCTACAGATCCTAAAATCTGAAGATAAGCTATAGCGTCAATAGAGTCTGGCCTATTTGGTTGAGGTTGTAATGTTGTTCTTTCTTTTTCTGGAAGCCTTATGTCAACGATCTTTGCAATAGTAAGTGTTGTTTGTCCTTCAATGAGGACTATCTCGCCTACTTCTCCTCTCCCGTACCTACCGCCTTGATGATAGGAGGCTGATTTTAAACCAGCATGAGATAAATTTACCGATATCCCACTAGAGCTAACGCCTGAGACCAAACCTATACATAAAGAAGCATCAAGAATTTTCATGGTGGTTTCATTCATCTACTTTTTGTCCTTTGTTGAAGGCAAAATTGATTCTGCGAGTTGTTCAGCTGGGTTTAGAGCGACTAGATTAGGTATCAGACTAACCATGTCGTCGAATGTCGAGTTTATGAACGTTACGTCTGCTCCATTCAAAGCAAGTTGTGACAATTGATTCCAATAATTATTATCAGAGTGAATATGGTCACAAGCAGCAAAGTCAGAGACGATAAGCTTGAAGCTTGGATTAGATTTAACTGCGGCAAGAATAGGTTCGGATAAATGGTCATCATTGAAACCGAAACCGCTAACAACGAGGCAACTGTTCGGTAGGCGCAGATATTCTAGGAATCTAGACAGTAGTTCGAGGTGTGGCTGGATGAAAGCTTGCTGGTATTTTCCCTTTGCTGGATAAACGAGGCAAGCTGTTTCAGGAGACGGTTTTAGTGATTCAAAGATATTGTTATTTTTACGTTCCCAACTTACTGAACCATGCAGTTTGAATAGTTGGATTACTCCTTGTATGAAGTTCTGTTCGTCTTTGTTTCGGTCAACTACATCGTAGTTGAAATATCGACCATCAAACCTTCTCTTTCTAGTGTATGAAAAACCATCAACCACCATCATACCAAGTTCAGCAGAAGCATTTTCAAAACACATATCGTAATTGGTAGTGAAGATCTTTAATCGTGGGTCACGGATACGACGCTTAGCTAGTTTTCTAAGTAATTCGGTATATGCTGATATATCACTATCAGGTAACTCTAAAAAGTCAGAACATTGGCTTAGTACGTTAGATTTAACTTGGCTTATGAAATCTTGGACATCGCAGTCATTAAACACAACCTGATATGCATCGCAGGCTGATAAGAAATGCTCGATATTCGGTTCATTTAGTTCGTTATATCTGACCTTTTCACATATTTTTTCAGCTTCGGTTGTCAATTGCTTTTTGTTCTCACCCAATTCATTATCAATGCCATCAACAAACATAGATTTTGTCCAAAGGTCCCACATTCTAGGTCCCTTTGGTTTTCCGAGAGACGTACCACTACCAGCAAAGAATGCTAAATTCGGTAATTGAAGTGATTTCTGAAGGTGGCTAGAAAGTCCGCTTTTGTTGTTTTTCAGGGCGGTCTTGTCGTCCTCACTTAGTTCTTGAAGATGTTTCGTTCTTAAATAAGTCGCTTCATCTAGTGGCTGCCAATATGCATTATTTGGATAACGTACAGCAGTCTCTCCTTTGTTGATACTAGGCATAAGTGGCGGAGTTACTTTGTTCATTTGCAGATAGCCTTCTATATGACATTGAATACGTATTATACAGTCAGCATATGCAAACAACTAGTTCACGATCTCGTTATAAATAGTTTTTAGCTTAAGATTAGACAGTTACGTTTTTTTAAGAGAGTTACTTGATTTAGAGGTGCATATAGTGGATGCGAGAATTTGACCTGCTATTAAAGGTAGTTTGCATGATTGTCGATACTAGAAGTAATCCGAAAAATCAGAATACCCTAAGCGTCATAACTCGGATTTGTCCAGTTGCAAGTTATGGTAACAGTAAGTCAAAGAAACTTAACAACACACACCTTTAAGCCAGACAATCGGCAGGCTTATTCTGATACCAAAAACTGCTGTTTCGTCAAACGAACAGGTGTGACCGGAGAACCGTAGAAACTTACTGGTTCGGAAAGTGAATCGGCTCCAAACTGAGATAAAATAGCAACCGTGGTATCTCGCGCTTCACTAATGATCTCTTGAGTGATGTTGTTAAACGTATCTTGCAAAGAATGTTTCGCGAGCTGCTTGCCGATACCTAAACCTCGCAAGTGAGTATCAACGGCAAATCGCCCCCAGTGCCAGCCATCTTGTTGTTTCCAAATCGCGGCAGTTCCGATTAAGTTTTCTCCAACCCGCGCTGCCCACCAAATTGACTCATGCTTGTCACCTAACTCGATCAGTTCAGCGGGAATACCTTGTTCGATGGCAAATGCCTGATTGGCAATTATTTTAGCTTGCTGCAAATAGCTTGGTTTGAGCCTTTCAAAAATGACGTCTTTATAACCGAGCTCTAAGTTGCGTCTTATGGCGCCTATGTTTAGTAAATTGAGTCCAGTGAAGACCTGTTGTATTTGGTCGTTATCGAGCTGGGAAAAAACATGGGAAAAAATCGAATCTGATGATTGATTCGCCTGTTGTAAGGTGGCTTGACCTTCCGGAAGGAGTAGCACCTCTTTTTGTCTTTTGTCCGATGTACTGGGGTTAACCTGTATCCAACCCTTGTTACTCAATGTCTGAAGCGAGCGACTTAACGCCGCTTTGTCGGCGTTTAATTGACTGCAAAGTTCATTAAATGAAGTGGCACCATTTGTCTCTAAATAGGTCATTAAGTGGGCTTGGGTTAGATTGAGTTGTGACCCAAGGCAGTTGCGGTCTAAGAGGCCTAGCTCTCTTATTAGGTGTCGCAGTTCCTGACGAATTTGATGCTTGGTATTTTGCATAACAAAGTAGATTTGTTGATAGTATCAACTAAATTGACAGGGATGGCCGATTATATCAAGTAAAACATTCACATTGCGCCTTGTTTTCGTTATCTGGGAAGTAGAAACACGCCTGCGGGGTTAATGGTGAGATAGGCGTATTGGCAGACATTTGGGTCAAATGTGGTTGAGTTGAGGTGCAGTAGTAACTCTTGTCCAAACCACTTTGCCCTAACCTCGTACATTGCACCCATATAGGTGACATCGACGATCTCACACTGGGTTGTCTCTACTCCCTCTTCGACTAATTCTATTGCCTCCGGCCTTACTCCGATCAAGTATTTGCCCGAAGTTTTATTTAACACACTTTGCTTTTCAGCTTTAAACCTATAACCGTTTATATCTATCATTTCGCCATCATAAACCCCTTTAAAAACGTTAGTTTCTCCCATAAAGTTCGCCATAAATAAGGAGGCCGGTCGTTTGTAGAGCTCTTCGGGTGTGCCCAATTGCTTAATATCACCGTCCTTCATAACGATAACGCAGTCGGAAACTGCAAAAGCTTCATACTGATCGTGGGTCACATACAGGGAGGTGATGTTAAATCTTTGCTGTATTTCTCTTATTGTCTCGCGCATGTTGCGCCTTAAATTGCTATCTAGGTTACTCAAGGGTTCATCAAACAGAAGCACCTTAGGCTTTAGTACTAGGGCTCGTGCCAAGGCGACGCGCTGCTGCTGTCCTCCTGAGATTTGATCAACAAAGCGCTCCTCAAAGCCCTCTAAATCCACCACTTTTAACGCATTTAATACTCTTTTCTCTATCTCTTCCCTGCTTATTTTTAGCATCTTTAGACCATAAGCTACGTTTTCGAACAGAGACAAGTGGGGGAACAGAGTATGAGATTGAAACACCATGCCGATGTCTCGGTGTTGAATAGACGTATGGGTAACGTTATCTCCATCTATAAATATCTTTCCGCTGGTCGGCCTTTCCAATCCAGCAATAAGTCTTAAAATCGTGGTTTTTCCGCACCCCGATGGGCCGAGTAGCGCAGTCATACTGCCTTTCTTGATCGCTAGATCGAGGGAAGGAATAACGGTTTTTTCATCAAAACGTTTGCAGATGTTTTCCAAAATTACAAAGCTGTCTGATGCCATAGGGAGCGTCTCCTCTGCGCTATTGGTGGCTTGGTTGGGTGTGCCTGATACGCGTTTTCCCAACAAAGAAATCGACTAAAAAAATAATGGTTAACATGATTAGAATGAGGATCGAACCGTACGCTATGGCGATGCCGTATTCACCATCCTCTACGCGATTTAAGATATAAGAAGTCGCGACTTTGCTATCGGGTGTAACAAAAAAAATAACAGAGCTGACCGTCGTCATAGAGCGGACAAAACTGTAAACCAAGGTAGAAAAAATTACTGGCCGCAATAGCGGGAGAGAGATTTTAGATAAGGTGTTAAACGAGTTAGCCCGCAAACACATAGAGGCTTCATCTAAGCCTTTGTCAACTTGACTCAAACTAGCAATACCTGCTCGTATTCCGATGGGAACACTGCGAACAATCATAGAAATCACTATGATTGCGGTAGTACCAACCAGATAAAAAGGAGCGCCATTAAAGGCTAAAATAAAAGAAACGCCAGTCATGGTACCGGGTATGGCAAAACAGATTAAGCTAGCAAATTCGATTACCTTTTTGCCATAAAACTGCTGGCGAACAACGAGGTAGGCAATCAAAATACCGACTAATGTCGTTAAGGGCGCCGCTATGCTGGCATAGGAAATAGAAGATATAAGAGACGGCCAAGCCCCCTGATTAAAATTGGGACCAAAAAGGTATTGGTAATTGTCCAGCGTTAAGCGGTAATCCACTCCCCAATTGACGGTGAAACTACCATATAGAATGTTGCCGTAAAGCAGTAAGTTAAATACTACCCACACAAAGAGAAAAACCGTCACAAATAAGCGGATTGAGGCGGGTAGAGTTCTCACTTTACCTCGCGTGGTTTGCGTGGAAATCGTTACATAAGACCGCTTTCCAATCCAAAAGTATTGCACCATAAAAACGGTTAACGTGAAGATAAGCAGTATACTGCCAAGGGTACTGGCCGCTTTGGTGTCTAGTTGAGAGCCGACCATATAAAAATAGATCTGCGTCGATAGCACATCAAAGCCACCCCCTAAAACGAGAGGGTTAGTAAAGTCGGCCAGTGAATGCACAAAAACAATAAGGAAGCTGTTGGCAATCGCAGGTTTTAAAAGTGGTAGCACTAAATAGAACAAGGTTTGATAGCGACTGGACCGCAGTGTTTTTGATACCTCTTCCTGCGATGGATCTAATGACCTAATTGCCCCATCCAAAATCATAAATGAGATAGGAGAGAAGGCGAGGACTTGGGCTATCCAGATACCGGGTAAACCATACAACCAATTGGTTTGCACAAGACCCAAGTGTTCCACCATAAATTCGGTGATGTAGCTGGAGCGACCTAGCATTAGGCTTACTCCTAACCCAACAATAAACGGCGGCGTAACAATCGGTAAGATAGAAAATGCTCTGGCAAAAAATGCACTGTGTTTCGCTACCCGTGTGCTGTAAAAGGCTAGCAGGAGTCCAAACAGTGTACTGCCTAATGAGACTGAGGTTCCAAGAAGCATTGAGTTGTAGATAACGCGTAAGATCTGAACGTTACCCAAGGTGTCCCAGACAGAACCCGAAGCGTTATCACCATTAGTTCCAACAAATGCAGGCATCAAAATGGCGATACTTGGATAAACAACAAAGGTGGTGATGAGTAGGGCAGTGGTGAGTAGCGAGCCTATGATAAATACATCGCCCCCTAAGAACTTCAATCTAGAAAGCCCCAAGGTGATGACAGCGCTAAGCGCCAGAAATAGCACAATAACGCCATACCCTAGACTGTTCTCTGTATACCAAGATGTCATCACGACAATCACCAAACAACCGACGCTGTAGGTAATATCAAAGATGTGGCGGCTGCGAGCCTGTTGCCCTTTTGGTTTTAATGGGCGGATAAGTAAGCCTAGTGGCAAGGCGAACCACAACCAAGAGATATTGACCGAAGTCCATCCCAGCGCATTGTGAAACTCGTCTTTGGTCGCACCGAAAAAACCGTAATCCAAAGCGAATGCTGGCAGTTGAAAAAAAGAAATCAATAGACAAGTCAGCCAGTAAAAAACGGGGTCAATGTGTCTGGTCTTGGCTGAGCAGTGCTGAGAGTGTTGAAGCATATTGGCACCAAAGGTTGAAGCAGTTGCAAAAGCCTGAATTGAGGCAAAAGGGCGATTTGCTTTGATTGCTTATCTATCCATGTTAAGCCAGTGTTCTTAGCGCTGTGCTTGGCTCATTTTTATCGTGTTGACCCACTTGGTTATAAGGCGCTTGCGCTCTTTTGTTGAACCGAAGATCTGCATATCGTAATCGACAAGGTTAATTTTTTCGGGGTCATAGGCTTTGGGCGATTGCTGAGCGTTAACATTGGTTAGCGTTTGAAATGTGTTTCCCAGTTTCCAAATGTTTTCTTGTCCCTGTTTAGACAGAACGTAGTCGACAAACTTCTTCGCATTTTCAATATTGCGAGCGCCCTTAATAATGCTGACACCGCCAATTTCATAGCCAGTACCTTCACAAGGCAGAACCAACTCCAGTTGAGCCCCTTTGCTCTGTTCGAGTACGTAATCGTGCAGAAAGCCAATACCAACAGTGATGTCACCTCGGGCGAGATTTCGTGATGGGGTGAAACCCGATTTGGTGTACTGAGATATATTCCTGTCCAACTCCTTTAGGTATTCAAACGCTTGCTCTTCTCCCCACAACTGAATGAAAGTGGTTAGCGCAGTGTAGGCGGTGCCGGAGCTTTGGGTATCTGCGATTTGGATTTCGTCTCGGAGTGCGGGTTTAGTTAAATCTTTCCAGCACAAAGGTGTGTCGAGTTGCTTCTCTTCTAACCTTTGCTTGTTGATGCCAAAGCCCAAAATACCTATGTAGATTGCACTAGAGTAATGGCCTTTCCGCCTAGCGGGGTCTTTGAATTTTTCTTGAATATGAACGAGTTCAGGGGAGCGATAGGACATGAGTAACCCCATTTCTCCCGCTTGTGAGTGAGGGTCGAAAGTGCCGCCATACCAGATATCAGCGCGGGGATTTTTCTTCTCAGCGTCTATCTTCGCCAAAGTACTGCCAGTGCTTAAGCGAATAAAAGAGACATCGACCTGATATTTTTGCGCAAAGGTACGGGTTGTAGACTCACAGAGGGCATTGGTGGCACTGCAATAAACGGTAAGCCGATCTTGTGCGAATGTGCATAAGCTTAGAAGTGGCGTGAGCAGAATACTGGTATTGAGTAACGCGCGAGGGATTTTCATTTTGGTTTCTCCAAGGATTCAATGCATAACTCACTGACATTGGAAAAACTAAACCCAGTTTCCAACCAAATACGGCAGAAAAAACACAGTTAGTGAGTAAAAAAATGCCCCAGTTAAATGCTGGCTACTAATCCAGTAGGCGCTTAGATCCCCCAATCTAAACGGGACTACTTGTTAGCCAGACATATAACATAGGGCGGCCATCCCTAACTTCGCGGTAATTGCATCGACGATTATCGAAGCAAGGCTAAACGCACCATGCAGCGCGACTCTGTGTACTTGTTTTAGCTTTTTATTTCATCCTTCACTCTTTGATACTTAATGCATATTGTGTTGACTTGAAGTGAGTGTAATACCGAGAAAAATTAAATAAATGAGATAGATTTGTAATCTGTTAGGAAAAATTCTTAGATAGCAGGGGAGCTTTGTTTTTTTGGGGCAAGCTAACGAAAACTCGTGTTCCATTGCTGCTGCTCGCGACATAAAAATGACCACCTAGTGCAGAAACGCGCTCTTCGATCCCAGTGAGCCCATGACCTCGGCTTCGCCAAACTTCAGGTAGACCAATGCCGTTATCACATACTTCTAAGCGAAACATGTCGTCATAGATCAGGTCCAAGCTGATTTCATTGGCTTGGGAGTGCTTGCAGACATTATTGAGTAGCTCTTGAATGATTCGATAAAGAATAGAACGAGTTGTATCGTCGAGACTATTGGCAACCAAGTTGAAATTTAACCTAAAAACAATATCTCGCTCGTTGAAACCGAGTTCTCTTGCCAATTGTTGCACCGCGTGTTGCAGGCCCATAGTGTCTAGCGCAGGTGGTCGAAGTTGATTGAGAATATTGCGCGTAGAAGAGTGTATTTGCATGGCAAGCTGGTTAGTGGTTTCAGCGATGTTTTGCAACGACTTTTCAGGGGCGAGCTTTTTTACCAGCATAGATTGAATCTGAATGGCGGTAATGTTTTGTCCTATCTGATCATGTAACTCTCTGGCTATATCTCTTCTAGTCGACTCTTCGATATGAATCAATTGACTCACCAGTTCCTGCTTGTCTTTTAATTCACGCTCTAGCCGAGAGTTTGTTTTATACAAGCTTGTCGCAAGTAGGTGTTGACGGCTGATGATGATTCCTAAAAGCAAACCAACCGTTGCTTGTATCGAAATGAAAAGATGCAAATCAAGTGTGCTATCGAACGAGTGGGTTAGGTGGTGAATAGCGGTGAAAATGACTCCGTTGACCGTGTTGGCAAGTACTGCCCCTCGCCAACCAAACTGATAGGCGAGATAGAGGTTGGGAAGTAAGAAAATGAGCATCGCAATAGATTCTATATGTATGCGAAAAAAGAGCTCGGCCAATAAACTGATAGCGAATAAGAGAGTGCAAAAAACGCAGGGGTACAAGCTTGGTTTTCCTTTTTGACGCCAGTGGGGCGCTGTTTTTTGAACCCCCTTATTCCTTAGCAAAAGATCATAAAGGAGAAAGAGAAATGGGGTGAGTAACAGACCGCTGGCAAGTGCGGATAAAAAAGCGTTTGCGGCATAAATCCAAGGCAAGTTAAATGGCTTTATCCATAGTGAGACACCTATTGCGCAAACAGCGCTATAGGTGAAACACAAGGCAGTGATGACGAACAATTTTTGCCAATACGTCGAGCTTGACGCCAGATAGAGCTGAAAAGGTGGCAGAGTAAAAAAGCGTAAACAGTCGCGAGTATCAGCCAATACTGGTAAATCTTTGCGTCTAGAGTTAACAGGGTTAAACACAGTAGTACACACTCCAGAAGCGCAAACACAAGACTTGTCTTTTGGGGAGCTAAAAGTAAAACAATCAGCCTTAAACCGGTTGGGAGTAACAGCGCGGATAACAGAGTATCGGCATTAAAGTAGTGGCTAATAAACCACAAACACCAAATACTCAAAAAGTAGGTCGCTGCAGTAAAAGTCCGTTTAGTGTTTGATCTGATATGGGAAAAGGCAGAGATCAGCCACGAAAAGTCGCTCATAGTTGCTGATCTTCCTCGTCGAGCAGTTTGTTGGCTATTGCAAATCGTATAAGGTCGACGTTGTTGGACAAACCGAGCTTGTTGAGAATATTTGCTCGGTGAACGTGAATGGTTTTGTGGCTAACAAATAGCTGATTCGCGATCAGTTTGGCATCCATGCCTTTGGTGAGTAAGGCAAAGATCTCCCTTTCCCTTTTCGTCAGTTCTGCAATGGCGTTGGGGGTTGTAGAGGCATTACTCAAGTTGATAAGGGCATCGGTACAAAGGTAGCGCTCACCTTTGGCTACCGTGTGTATGGCGGTGACCAACTCTTTAGGACCGCATCGTTTAGACAAGTAGCCGTAAGCCCCCGCTTCAATCGCTTTACTAACAAAGGAAGCGGAATCGTAGATACTCAGAATGATGGCTTTAAAGTCAGGGTGTTTCATTCGCAGCTTTTCAAGTAGCTCCAAACCATTGCCATCCGGCATTGCGATATCAATAACGGCGACATCCACTTTTGTTTTTGAAAGGGCGTAGTAGGCTTGTTTGGCATTGTCGTACTCGCCGTGGACAATAATTCCTTTTTCTGTCGAGAGAAGCTGGGCGAATCCGGAGCGAACCATAGTGTGGTCATCGACGAGTGCGACAGTGATCATTGCAAGTCCTCTGGAATGGTTACCTTTTCAATGTTTGTGAGGTCAAAATCTTATAAGTAGTGATTATAAATTGCCGCGGATCCGAGTGTCGGTGGCAAAGCATCGTTTTTGGTATCAACAGCACGTTGCATAAGTTGGACTTTTAGGGGTGAAAAATGTGCTTCAATGTTGTAACTTTATGTTTTTATTGATTTAAGTTTCAGTAACTAATGGCTTAACGCAACTTAGGTTTTATCTTAGGCGAAATTATATCGAAACTTTGAAGTAAGTCGTATGTTGTTGACTTATCAGTAATCTTAGTTGCACAAAAGCTTGATAAGTAAAAACTGGCATTGTATCAAATGCATGTATCCGCTCATTTAAGGAGTCGATTATGAGCCAATCGCTTAGCGATTTTGAAGTCCGAATTCCGATTAATAAAAAACTTGTTGAAACGCAGAGAGAAGTCAGAGAAAAACTCTACGACTACAACCATTCCCGACCTTCAGAAATGGAAAAGCGAAAGTCCCTCTTAGACGACATATTAGGGACTAACAAGGGGGTAAATATCTTTCCTCCCTTCTACTGCGATATGGGTAAAAACATTCACTTTAAGCTGGGTGGATTCCTCAATGTCGATGTGAAAATTTTGGATATTGCGCCTGTTAACATTGGCGAGTACGTGCAAATTGGGCCTGGGGCTATCTTAACCACGGTAGGCCATCCTTTAGATATGGCTGAACGATGTTTGCCAGAAGCGGCTGGAAACTCGATTAACATTGGTGACAATGTGTGGATTGGGGCAGGTGCTATCGTATTGGGAGGTGTCTCGATTGGGGACAGAAGCGTGATTGGTGCCGGTGCGGTTGTGACAAAAGACATTCCCGCCGACAGCGTCGCCGTGGGCAATCCTGCCAAAGTGATAAAAACCATTGAGCACAACCCTATGCCGACGGATGAAGAGTTAGATGAGATTTGGGCAGAGTTTGAAAGTATTACGCCCTAGCGAGCTATCTTCCGTTTATTGATCCTTGAGCCAAGTTGAATACCCGCCGCGTCAAAGCGCAATGTCACTTGGCTTTTATCTCCCAGATACCACTCTTTTGGCATTGAGTTCTCTAAACCTAGGATCTTAATTTTCTGTTGCTCTTCTTTAGTGATAGCCACGTATTGTAACAGGGAGTCGAGTACGCGTTCCAAGCGCGAGTAGGAGAGAGCTTCGTCGCGATAGTGACGTTTGATTTCTCCAACTACGGACTCTAAAGGAATAAGAGGCTCAATTAGCAAGCCGTCTTTTGGGCAACCTTGAGCCTTAATTGAACGGGGCGCTTTGTTGCGCGCTTCCTGCCAATCTGGCTTGCCTTTACGAGTGACAAAGTCCTCTCTAAAGCAGACGTAACTAAACAAAAATCGTTCGAGCATCGCCCATCGCTCGCCTTCAATTTCTAGCCAAATGTGTTGCAGTTCGCGCTCTTTATCCGTTGTCATACCATCGCCGTTTTAGATCCGAAGTGAATGGTGAATCGTCACACCCACTGATGATGACATTGTATGGTATCCCAATATGGGTTCAAACTTATTACTCGTCGACAAGCTGCTCTTTCAGTTTAGTGATAAAGGCGATCATTTCAGTTTCACCGCCTTTGGGGGCATTGGGTGCTTCGGAAAACTTTACTCCCCAATAGGCTTGTTCGGTATCTTGATATCTTGGAACCAGCCATATGTGAAAATGCTCTACAGCATCGCCAAAAACCCAGTTGTAGACATGAGCGATGTCGCTTTGTTGGTAGAGGATTCTATTAACCGCTCTCATTAACAAGCCGAGTTGGGTTGATTCGTTATCGCTGAGCTCTGCCCAGTTTTTAAGGTGACGCTTTGGCTCTATTATTAGAGCACCGATATAGTTACTTTGATCTTCGGTTCTATCAGGTGCGTGGGCAACCACGAAGTCGGGAAAATCGTCGAAGGGTAGAACCAAACCTTGGTGTTGGGTTTGGTGCTTGTGGCACACAAAACAATTCATATTGCTATCCATTTCATATAGTTATGGATTTATAGTAAACATTGCGCGCTTGAATGGTCAATTAGGAAGAGTAAAAAGGCAGCCAACTGGCTGCCTGATTGATTATTAGAAAGCGGGCTCAATAGTGCCGTTAAACGTTTTTGCTAGATAGTCTCTGATCGGTTGAGATTGGTAAATCTCGACAAACTTTTTATAGTCAGGGTTATCTTGGTTTTCAGCTTTTGTTGCAATGACCATAACGGCTAGTGCTGCGTCTTTAGGCTCTAGGAAAATCCCTTTTTCTTTTGGATCTAAGCCCGAAGACATCACGTAGTTCATGGTAATTGCCGCAGCGTCAACGTCGTCCAAGGTACGAGGCAATTGAGCCGCATCCACTTCAATGATTTCGATGTTTTTCGGATTGTCGACGATATCAGTGATCCCCGCTTTATGACCAACGCCTTGCTTAAGAGTGATAAGTTTAGCTTCTTCGAGTAGAAGCAAGCCACGGCCACCGTTAGTAGGGTCGTTTGGAATAGCAACACGAGCATTTTCTGGTAACTCGGCTAGTGATTTAACTTTGCTTGAGTAGATACCCATTCGCATCAAAATCGACTGACCAACGGAAACAAGGTTAGTGTTTCTGCTTTCATTGAAGTTGTTCAAGAAAGGTACGTGCTGGTAACTGTTTATATCGATGCTGCCATCGGCGAGTGCAGCATTAGGGGTAATAAAGTCAGAGAACTCTACCACTTCAACTTGTAAACCGTGCAGTTTTGCTTCTTTAGCAACGGCCTCAACCACTTGTGCGTGAGGGCCTACCGTTGCACCTACTTTTATAATTTTGGCTTCTTCTTCACCACACGCCGCAAGACCAACAACGGCCGCTAGGGTAAGTAGTGTGCGCACGGATTGTTTGATGACTTTCATACTTTTCTCCATCTCAGTAACGAAAGATTGCCAGATGTCTGGATGGCTATAATGTTTGTTTATAATAATTTATGCAACTAATTTTTTTCTTTATTTTCAGTGGTTTTGTACGGTAAATCAGGGGCTTTTATTGTGGTAATCATTAGTGAAGCATGGGAAGGACTTGGCATTATTAGTAAAAGTTTTGTCGTATAAATGCAAATACTGATAGTTTAAACTACTATTTTTGTTTCATATGCTGAGCTAGCTATTTATACGATAAACCAAGGAGATACACATGACACAGTTTTGCCAATTGATCTCTGATTATCATCAGCAACTGAACGATGGTCGAATGCAAAAGGCGTATCACGGTCTTCAGATTTACCTCGGATCTCTAAAAGCTTGGTTTAACAAAAACCTTCCTCAAGACTATTCAGTAGGAAACTTATCACCGGGCTATATGGACTATAGCTATTTTCCTTTTTTCAACCGCTTCTTACGTTCTAGAAAACTGCGTTTTGGAATCGTGCTTAACCATGAAGATATGCGTTTTGAACTATGGCTAATGGGACAAAACAGCTCGGTCCAAGACAAATACTGGCAACATTTAAAGGGAACCAAATGGAATCGTCATTTGTCTGATATGCCGAGATATTCTGTTTTGGAAGCCATACTTGTCGAAGAGCCGGATTTTTCTGATCTGGAATCTCTGAACCGAGAGATCTACCAACGGGCTTCACTGGTGACTGATGAAGTGGTGTCATATATTCGTGCCACCCCTTGGACTGACTAATGCTGCGGTTACTTGTTTACTCTGGATTTCTTGAGTAATACAACACGGCTTAGATTGGCGTTGATGATTTGGTAAACCGCAATTTGGGACAATTTTTCACTGACAACAGAATGATAAGGTAATCAGCTAAAATGAATGCCTTCTTCACAGCGACCGTGTTTGAAGGAGGATAGAAAAAGGGAACCTATGAAACATCAAAACCGTCTAGTGGCGACACTTGGAGTTTTCGCTGCAATCATTTCGAGTCATGTGTTCGCGTCGCAAGAGTTTACAGCAAATAGAACCGATGGAAGCAAAATTCACTTCTACCTAAAAAAAGCGGATCCTGCTATCGCACCTACAGAATTACTGGTGATTGCACAAGGTTCAGATTGCAACAGCGTTTATCACAATAACAAGATCAACCAGACTTTTAGCCATATTCTGCCAAATGCCGATGTCTTAACCGTTGAAAAGTACGGTATCAATTCTAGCCTGCCGTGGAGTGACGATGTTGAAAGAGCAGACTGTCCGCAAGCGTATTTAGTCCATGATTCTCTTGACCAAAGAGTCATGGACTATAAACAAGTGATATCTCTGCTTAAAAGTGAGCGTGATTACTCCAGAATTGTCGTTGTAGGTGGTAGTGAGGGAGCGCTTGTTTCTAATTTGTTGGCCGCAGAACAAGACGTGGTGGATCAGAGTGTCGCCTTAAACGGCGGAGGACGATGGTTTACGGATGATATGCTTCACAGCATCAAATCTGAAGTCCCATCCGAAGATCTTTATCAGCAAATTGAAGCTGAGGTGTTTGAATTTGTCACCTATCTTAAAAACAGCGAACCATCCGATTTTGTCGAAAGCGGGCATGGCTATCATTGGTGGAAATCAATGGTAGAGCTTGATCAGCAAGCAGTGATCGGAAAAATCACCTCGCCAATTTTGATCGTTCAGGCGGAAAAAGACAGTAACGTATCATTTGAGCAAACTGAAATTATGGTTAACAAGCTTGCAGAGAAGCAGAGTAACATTACATTCAAAACATACCCCAATCTTGACCACAGTTTTATCGCTCCAAACGGCGACAATCTTTCCAAGCAAGTGGCCGAAGATGTTGCCCGATGGCTTGAGCAGTTTTAAAGGGCAAAAGGTATAGGGTTTAGCAAGTTTCGATAAATTAGTTTAGTCTGCATCTTTTAACAGTTTGAGAGGTAAGCGTTGAAAATTTTATCTAGTGTCGCGTGGATACATTGCAAGGATAACAAAGTGCTTTGTGTTCGGTCCCATGGCAAAGACAAATTTTTTATTCCCGGCGGTAAGTTTGAATTGGGAGAAAGTGATCAACAAGCCTTGAAGCGTGAGATAAAAGAAGAGCTTAGTATTGACTTAGACGAGTCATCAATTGAGTTTGCTACGGTGGTTAAAGACGTGGCTTACGGCTTGGAAAACACGCAAGTCGAAATGCATTGCTACAGGGCCGAGTATTCGGGCGACCTAACGCCATGTGCCGAAATCGCAGAGCTTGATTGGGTCACATTGGATGATCTTGATAAGTGTGCTCCAGCAGCGCAGCAAGCCGTAACGTTCGCGTTAACAGGTTCCAACGAGTGAAAGTTGAGCAAGGGTGGTTACCCGAGCAGACGGATCAGGCGGTTGAACTGTATGAACAAGCGTTTGGGAGAAAGCTAGCGGTAGCCATTCCTGCACGTAGTAAAAGATTGGCATTGCTTCGCGAAGTTATGGATCCTGACTACGCATTTACTATCAATCTCGAAGGTCAGTTAGTGGCCATGGTTGGATACCAGAATAAGCAAGGTGGTCTCACAGCGCGTTTTACGCTCGGTGCACTTATTTCTCACTTGGGTTGCTTGAGGGGTATTAGAGCCTGATCATCTTGATGGTTTTGGATCGACCCATTAAAAATGATGAACTGGTGCTTGACGGCATTGCAGTGTCTGCCGCGCAAAGAAGTCGTGGGCTGGGTAGCCAACTGTTAAATCACGTTAAAGAGTTTGTCATTGAGAACCGCTATCAATCTGTTCGGCTTGATGTCGTCAATACCAATCCAAAAGCGAAAGCGCTCTATTTGCGACACGGCTTTAAAGTCACGTCAGAAGATCACTGGCCTTCGATATACCGCTCGTTTGGTTTTTCGTCGGTTGCAACAATGGTATATTCACTAACCAACTGATTTTTAAATAATTAGCAAGATATGATGTACAAGGTAGAACCCGCTCGATTATCTGATGCCCAAGGGGTTTTGGATTTAAAGTATCAACTCGATGCAGAATCAAAGTTTATGATGCTTGAAAAAGGCGAACGAACAACGAGTTTGGAAGAGCAAAAAGCGATCTTGAAATCCTTTGAAAGCAGTTCAAGTGAAGTGATGTTGCTTGCTAAGTCTGAATCAGAAGTTGTTGGCTTTGTCGTTGGTATTGGCAACCAATATCAGCGAAACAAACACACCCTAAATTGCATTATAGGCGTGTTAAAAGCTGCCAGTGGAAACGGTTTAGGGAAACGTTTAATGACATCTTTGGAAAACTGGGCAGAGCAAAACCACTTCACGCGACTTGAACTGACGGTGATGTGCCACAACGAGCGAGCCATAGGTCTTTATCAGTCACAAGGTTTTGTTATTGAAGGTACGCGCAAACACTCGTTAGTGGTGGATGGAGATTACATTGATGAGTATTCAATGGCTAAGTTAATCGATCGCTAACGAAATAATTTTACTGTATATATATACAGTCTTATAAAAGAGCGTTAAACTGAGCTTCTTTAACAATAATCAAGGAAGTCAGTATGGTTAGTTTGTTAGAAGCGGGTATACGCCCACTGGTAGAAGGCTTTATTCAAGATGGGCGGCCTTGTCCATCTAGCTTACCTGTTGAAGTACGCCGCGCTGGTTATCTTGCGAGTACCGATCTCGCGGGAAAAAGTGAACCGGTATTCAAAGAGTGGTTAGAGAGTATCGAAGGTTTTACCTTTCGCGTATTTCGACCAAGTGATGAAGACAACCTTCCCTTAATCCTCTATTTTCACGGAGGCTGCTTTATTAGTGGCAGCTACCAAACTCATGAACAACAACTGCGGGAGTTGGCAACGCAATCCAATAGTGTCGTAGTTTGTCTCAGTTACCGACTCGCGCCTGAGAATGTCTATCCAACGGCTCATGATAACGTTTTCCGAGCTTCACAATTAGCCAGAGAAAGGGCTGAGCAATTTGGTGCGCGCAAAGACAGAGTTCACTTTGTCGGTGATAGTGCTGGTGGGCACTTAGCGCTGTCGACAGCATTGAGATTAAAGCAGGCAGGTAAATGGCAGGCGAGTAGTCTTGTACTTATCTACCCAATGTTAGACCCCTATGGTTTAAGTGAAAGCTATCGCGAGAACGGCAAAGACTACATTATTACCGCGAATATGTTGCTTTCTGGCTTTGACATGTATCGCAATGGATTGGAACAGGCAGAAGCCCCAGAGCTGTTCCCACTGCAAAGAGAGGACTTGGCTGGCTTACCAAGAACGCACATTTTGACCGCCGAGTTCGATCCTTTACACGATGAGGGTGAAGCTTTGAATTATCTATTAAAAGAACAAGGTGTCGATACTCACTATCAAATGTACCCAGGCGTTATACACGGTTTTTATCAGCTTTCGGGTGTGAGTGAATCTGCCCGTTATTCAATTAAAGAGATCAGTAAGTTTCTCAATAAAAGCCGCTAATCAATAGTCAGAGTAGCTTCCGTTTTAGAGTTTGAGGGTATCCGAAAAGGCTTATTGGTTACAAAGAAAACCGCGGTGGGCTGGTTCGGTCACGGTTGTTTTTTCTCTGAGGCTTCGATAGAAAGTTACATGCCAAACTTGTCCATTTTCTAGCTCGAACTCAACGGCATAGTTGGTACCATTCACGACTTGAGAGCGAACGTCGGTGACTTTTTTTAGTCCGGCTGGGAGGTTCATCTCAGCCATAATCTGCATCAGCGATTCGGTGACTTGTTGTGATGGGGATGTTTTGGTCCAGCCACCAACAAGGTTGGGTTGCTGGTGGCAGGCGGGATTGAACTCCTTCGAGCTTGCGTGACTAGCTAGCGTCGTTGTGCTTAAACTCAGTGCTGAAAAGAACAAAACAAGAGCAAGAGAGAGTGTCTTCATATTATGCCTCCGAGTCTGTTTTTCTAGCATGAACAAGTTTCTAAGCGTGGTCAATTTACAAGCTGGATTTTGACGATTTTCTTACATTTTGACGGTGTTATAACGCGAATTGCTCAGAGTTAGCTTTACCTCAAAGTTATCAATGAACTATAGCGTTACTTGTACGTATAAAGTCGTTCATTTATAAAGTTTTTAGCTGGAAAGAAAATGGCAAGAAATGTCGGGCTATACTGGTTTACCAATGATTTAAGGGTGAGCGACAACCCTTTGTTGGCAAAAGCGGCCAATGAGGTCGATGAACTGATATGCGTGTACTGTATGCCCCAATTGACCCCGTTCCTTGCGCGCTTTTCCCAGCAAACTCAGTTTGGTCTGGCTAAACAGCATTTTTTGTCAGAGTCGCTCTTGGATTTGAAGGGGTCCCTAGAGAGGCTTGGGCAACGTCTTCACGTGTTTAACCAGACCGCCTATCCAGTACTTAAATCACTGATTGCCGATTGCAAAGTGACTCACTTTTATACCAACGAATCTGCAGGTTATGACGAAAGAGAACAGTTGACCGCGTTGCAAATAGAGTTTCCTGAAGTAATTGTTATTACACAAGCGCAAAACACTCTGTTTAGCCTTTCTCAGCTACCATTTGAGCTATCCAAGCTACAGGCAACGTTTACTCAATTCAAAAACAGAGTAGAAAAAGTCGCGATTAGACTCCCGCAAAGCAAAGTGACTTTTCTTCCTCGACCAAAAGAGATGGTTTGGCGATTTGAACTGCCGCAGTTGTCAAATAAACCTCGTCATCAGTACCCGTTTTTTGTCGGCGGGGAAACTGCGGCAAACTTTCACTGCCAAACTTATTTTTCCCATCGTTGGGCGAGTTGTTACAAAGAGACGCGAAATGAGTTGGATGGGCAAACCCATTCGACAAAATTTTCACCTTGGCTAGCGTTGGGGGCAATCTCACCAGTGAGTATTTACTTCCAGTTAAAGCAGTATGAGGGCGTTTATGGCAAAAACGATTCAACCTACTGGATCGGTTTCGAGCTGCTGTGGCGAGAATATTTCTACTGGTACGGGAGAAAACACAAGCGCAGCCTTTTTAGCTATTCAGGTATCACTGGAAAGTCGCCAATTGCGAGCTTTTATCCGCAACGCTTCAAAGCGTGGGTAGAGGGAAACACTCCCTATCCTATCGTCAATGCTTGTATGAATCAGCTAAGAACTACGGGGTATCTGTCAAATCGCGGCAGGCAATTGGCTGCGAGCTGTTTTGTGAATGAATTGGGCCTTGATTGGCGACATGGTGCTGCTTATTTTGAAACCGCGTTGATAGATTATGACGTGGCTTCTAACTGGGGGAACTGGCAGTATCTTGCTGGAGTGGGGGCAGACCCTAGAGGTGCTAGGCAGTTCAATTTGGAGAAACAGACGGAAATGTACGACCCTGAACGCGCTTTTATTAACAAGTGGAAAGGGGAGTCTCGGCAAAGTGCAATAGATAGCGTTGACGCGGTTGACTGGCCAATAAGCTTCGAGGATTGAGTTGTGAGATATCAAACGGTTAGACTAATTTTAGGCGATCAACTCAACAGCGAACACTCTTGGTTTAACGAGGTTTCAAGTGATGTGCTGTATCTGATTGCTGAGCTCAAGCAAGAAAATACTTATGTGACTCATCACATTCAAAAGACCTGTGCATTTTTTGCTGCGATGGCGCAGTTTGCTCAAGAGCGAAGAGAAGATGGCCATCACGTTGTGTATTTAACACTTGATGACACAGAACCCTTTGCCGATCTACCAAGTTTAATTGCGTTTTATTGCGACAAAGTAAGCGCTCGAAAATTTGAGTTTCAACGGCCTGACGAGTATCGACTTCTAGAGCAATTAAGCAATCTAAGCCTATCTGGTGTGGTGACTGGGTGTGTTGATAGTGAGCACTTTTTATTACCGTTTGAGGAGATTGAATCAAGCTTTCCCAATAACAAACACATAGTGATGGAGCATTTCTACCGCCGAATGAGAAAGCGATTTGACCTACTGATGGCAGACGGGAAACCGTTGGGTGGCAAATGGAATTTCGATGCTGATAACCGAAAAAAACTCTCCGCTAAGGACTTGGAGAATGTTCCAAGTCCGTTAATGTTCTCTAGCAGTACTTTGGCAATTCAAGATAGGTTAAAAAAACACAAAATAGAGACGATAGGTAAGTGCGAAGAACAGTTGCTATGGCCGATAAATAGAAGTCAAAGTTTGTCGCTTCTTGCCCATTTTTGTCAGGTTTGTCTTCCCTTATTTGGGCGCTTTCAAGATGCAATGACAGGTAACCACCAAGCAAAATGGAGCCTATATCACAGCCGACTCTCATTTTCTTTGAACAGTAAGTTGCTGAATCCATTGGAAGTAATAAACGCTGCTATAGATAGTTATCGCCAAAACCCCGATATAGATATCGCGCAAGTAGAAGGTTTTGTTAGGCAAATTCTCGGTTGGCGTGAGTACATTCGCGGGATCTATTGGGGCAATATGCCAGAATATGCCAATAAAAATGTGCTCAACGCGCGTAACAAGTTGCCCGATTATTTCTGGAACGGTGACACCAAAATGAACTGCGTCAGCCAAGCCATTTCCCAATCACTTGATTACGCCTACGCCCATCACATACAGAGGTTGATGGTGACGGGAAATTTTTGTCTGCTAACCGAAGTTGAACCCAAAGAGGTTGAAGAGTGGTATTTAGGCATTTACGTCGACGCATTGGAATGGGTGGAAATGCCCAATACTAAAGGAATGGCTCTGTTTTCTCATGGTGGAATAGTGGCAACTAAACCCTATGCAGCAAGTGGCGCATATATAAACCGGATGAGCGACTACTGTAAGTCGTGCCACTACAGCGTAAAAGAGAAGGTGACCGATAATGCTTGTCCTTTTAATAGCCTTTATTGGCGCTTTATGCATAAACACCGAGAGCAGTTAGCCCGTAACCCGCGTGTTGGTATGATTTACCGAAACTGGGACAGGCTCAGCGATGAGGAGCAAAAGGCTATTCTCGCTCGGTCGGATCGCTATCTAGCCCAACTTGAAACGCTTTGAATTAACTAGCGCTCTTTAGCTGTAATAGGCTGCCACCTAAACCAACAAACATGCCGCCGCTTATGCGTTGAAACCACTTTTTGTTTTTCGGTGTTGAGAATAAGTTTTTTGCTCGCGCAGCAATATAGGCATAGGTCGTTAGCGAGCAGAAGGAAAAGAGCATAAAAATCGCTGTCATTATTGAAAACTGCGGTGCAATGGGCTGTGAAACGTCTAAAAATTGTGGGAATAGAGCAGCAAAAAACAGGATCGGCTTCGGGTTGGTGATAGCAACCAATAGTCCTTCTTTCAAAGTGGCACTTAAGCTTTGACCGATGACACTTTGTGCTGGATTGATGGCACTAACCTTATTGCTTGCCCTAATCTGCATCAGACCCAAGTAAACTAAGTAAGTTGCTCCAACGACTTTGATGATTGTGAACAGTGTTGATGACGCGAGTAAAATAGCGCTTAGTCCGCTAATGGAAATTGTCGATAAGCACATGATGCCCAAAATGTTACCAAATGCAGACATCATGGCTACTTTCATACCTTTTAGAGCACCATTATAAATTGCTAGAAAGACAGCTGGCCCCGGACTGATAATGTAGAAAAAGGCCACGACGGAATACATTATTAAGGTGTCAAAATCCATTTTAACCCCAAGATTAAGTGGTAAGAATTACCGCTATAGTGCCAACTTAAGTGGTGTTAAGCAATGTATCATCGTTATATAGGCCCGTCTTAATTTTTGTGAAACCTTTTACTGTTAGCCTTTCTACTGAGGCTGTTGATAACTCCTTCACGGATCACGTTGTCATCAAAAATATCGTTCTGTAAAGAAAGATTCGGTTACATCGCCTAGAATTATTATTGATAAAAATATCCACTAAGTCATTGGGCGATAGTGTCTTGAAAGGCGTTAAAATAGGGAAGGGTGTCGATGAGGATTAGATGGTACTTATTGATTTTTTCTTTGAGTGTTATTTCATTTGGTTTACAGGCAAATGTGTTGCCAGTTGTGTTGGAGCAAAAAGTACACGACGACTATCAAGCGTTTTTGGATGGTCGTGATCCTCTGGAAATAAATGACTACAGCGGGTTCAAAGCTCGAAGAAGCACGGTGGAAATTGTGTTACTGCAACAGGCTTTTGCCTTGGGTGGTATGCCAGTAGAGTTAGATTTTTTTTACGGTCCTGCTGCAGAGAGAATGCGACGCATGGTGATGCGCCAAGACTTTGCCATGTTAGCAAATACCGTGTGGTTAACTGCGGTAGAAGCAGACAAAGAAGCCTTTTGGATCAGCGACGCTTTTATCCGAAGAGGTGAGTTCGAAGCGGGGTTATACACGGTTAGCACGCGAACCGATCTACTCTCTGACGATTATCAGCTCAATATCAGCGAGTTATCAGCGGTAAGTAGTTCTCAGTGGTTAAGTGATTGGCAAACGTTAACTGAATTACCCTTAACCAACTTAGTAGACGAGACCCAATGGAGAACCATGGTAGAGATGGTAGGGCGCAATCGGGTTGATTTTCTCTTGGCACCTTTTCAAGTGACGGATGATCTCTCATTTAAAAGCAGCAAGTATCGTTTTTATCCTATACCCAAAGTCAAAGTTGGCCTAAGTGGTTCCCGACATTTTGTCCTTTCCAAAAATTATGAAAACAGTGAGGCGCTATACAAGGCACTTAACAGAGGCATTGCGATCTTAAGGCAAAAAGGGACGATTGAAAGGGCGCTGAGAGAGTCAGGCTTTCTAAACGCAAAAGTCATTGATTGGCGGAAAATTAACTAACGCCATTGGTGTCTGCCAGTTTAAGCTCCTGATTAACATTGCTTATTGTTAATTAATATTCCAAATCTTTACTATTAAGTCACAGCCTCTGATAAGAAAATTGTGGTAGATTCAAAATTCGCTAGTTGGTAAAGGTGAAGTATGTCTCTGCTCTTTTTTGTACTCGTGGTTAACGGGGTATTGGTTGGCGGTATCTTCGCGCTAGAGACAATAACCCAGTGGTACCAACTGCAATTTTTAAGTGACTATTTCTTTTATGCGCTTATTCCTCAATGGGCTCTAGCACTGTTTTTCTCTATGTCGCCTCCAACTTCGACTCATCACTGGCGTCACAGCGGCAACAGAGCGACAAAGTCTGCGGCGAGTTTAGTTGAATCGACAGAAACTCAATCGGTGTTTTTTAATGTCTCTGATCTCGCTTTGAGCACCAAACTTTATGTGTCAGGTGGGGTCTGTTTAGTGTGCTTACTGGTTTTTTAGCGCATCTCGATTGGGTTAAGATGTGTGAAAATCCATATTAAAGAGGCGATCTTCGTCGATAAATAGAAACATTGAGCGTTGCGGCAAATAATTGAATATGCATAAATAATTATGATGATATAGCTGATTTTTATTTGTAAGGTGAATTTTGAACGCTAATACACCATTGGATTCTAAACTAGAAATCCACACTCAGAGATTAATCTTGTCACCTCTTTCAACACAAGATATTGATATCTACATGCGCTTGCTAACATGCGCTAAAACGACAAAGTACCTACCCGGAGGAAAGCCTTTTTCCGCTGCGTATATCGAAAACTATTTAGTTGAAAAGCTCACCCATTGGGAAAAAGGTTATGGCACCTTTGTTGTGCGCTTAAAATCTGAACCTCAAGTCAAAATTGGCTACGCGGGAGTAGAGCAAATTAAAGGCACGGACTACAACGATATTCGTTACGCGATTATTCCTGAACAGTATCGGAAAGGGTACGCCTTAGAAGCAGCACAGGGCGTGTGCGATTTTATGTTCAAAAATACCGATATTGAGTCGATATATGGCGTGGCGGTTAAAGAGAATTACGGCTCAGTGGCAATTATAGAAAAGTTAAAAATGAAACCCGCTAGTGAAAGACTTTACGATAGTGATGAGGTGTTGACCTACAAGCTCGATTATCAAGATTACTTGCAAGCGAACGAATAAGGCCACAAAATTGTGGCCTTATTAAAACTAAATTTGGTTAAATAGTGCCTACTTTGCTGGGCACTCAAATTCACCCACATACTGCCACTGTTTCCAGCCAGACTTTAGAACGTTCTTAGCCGGATTAACGTTTTTCGACCAAGAGATTGATTCGTATACATGCCCCATGTATACCACTTGATCGTGATTGCCGTACTGTTCAACACTGCTCCAGCGGGAAGGGCCACCAGGGTATACGCCTTCAAGCTCCCACTCTTCCACTTTACCTGGCTCACCGTGAACCCAAGAACGTGAAACGTACAGTTTTCCGTTGTGGGAAACTTTGTGTCCACCGTGGTAAGAGCGATTTTTCCACGGTTTGTAGCTTGCTAGCTCGTCTTCACTGCGCATATTACATTGAAGTGCGCTTACCGACTCGAAGTATACCCAGCCATCTTCACCACATGCCCACAAACGACCAGATGATGCATCAAAACCAGTACGGCCAAGGTCGTTTACAAATTGGCACTGACCTGAGTCTGGTTTGCCTTGCGCGAGTTTGAAAGTATCAGTTGCTGAAGAAGATTGTGCGTAGCTGCTTGTCGCTACGGCTGCCATTGCCAACGCTGTTAGAGTAGTAATTTTCACTGAAATTCACCTATTTTGTGATATTTGTTCCATCAATTGGTGCGGAAGATAATAAAAAAACCTCAAATATTCAGCAAGATTGAAACTATATAAAAATGTTTTTGTTTCATAAATGAGAAGCTTTCAATCACAAATATCAATAGTTTGACGATAATTTGCACTACCAGAAAAGATTTTTACTGTTTATATATACAGTTATAGGGAGCTTGGGTTATTCTAACTAGACTAGAAAATGGATGTAAATTTATGTTTGATGTTCTTGATTCCGTGCCATTAGCAGAAGAGTTTGTCCAGCTAAGAGTAAAAGCTGGTCTATCACCTAAATCCCTTAAAGCCGCAAAGATTGGCCTGCCAAATTCCCTGTATGGGGTTTCTCTCTATGATGGTGAAATGTTAATTGGTATGGGGCGGGTTGTCGGTGATGGAGCGTGTAACTTTGAAATAGTCGATGTGGCTGTCGACCCCAGCTACCAAAAGCAAGGGCTCGGACGAATCATTATGGAAAAAATTGATGGGTATCTAGCTGGTGTGGCTTTGGAAGGTTCCTATGTATCAATGATTGCCGATCAGCCAGAGTTTTATCAGGCGCTAGGTTATCGACTTACCCAACCATCCGTTGGCATGACGAAGCGCTTTGTACCCTCGGAAGAGTAGCTATGGTTGCGTTACAAGAACACGAAAAGCAATTGATCGAGTGGCTTGCAGAAGACAAGTATCGCAGTGAACTGTTAAAGGTTGTTTCGGAACTGCAATTGCCAGACTGCTATATTGCTGCGGGGTTTGTCAGAAATTTGGTGTGGGATCGCCTGCATAAAAAAGTTTGTTCGACACCATTGAATGATGTCGATGTGGTTTATTATGATGCAAACGAAGCAAACCCTGTCGCTTACCAAATCTATCAAGATAGATTGAAAGCCAAAAGGCCTGATGTGGCTTGGCAGGTGAGAAACCAAGCAAAAATGCATATCCGCAATGGTGATATGCCTTATCGCAGCAGTGTAGATGCGATGAGCTATTGGCCAGAAAAAGAGACGGCGGTTGCCGCTAGGATAAATGCCAAAGGAGAGGTTGAATGCGTCGCTGCATTTGGCTTGGAAACCTTGTTTAACGGCCAGATAACCCCAAACCCCAAGCGCAGTGTTCAAACATTTTATCGTCGCGTTCGAGAAAAAGGTTGGTTGGTCGACTGGCCTCAATTAAAGTTGCAGCCCTTAACAGGGTAACGAGATAAAAGAGTAAAGGCTATGAAACAAGCATTGGTTCACATTGCACTTGTCGTCGATGATTATGATGACGCGATTGATTTTTATACTAAAACTCTCGATTTTGAACTGATTGAAGATACCTATCAGCCGGAGCAGGACAAACGCTGGGTCGTGGTCTCGCCTCCAAATTCGAACGGGGCAACCATTCTGCTTGCCAAAGCTTCAAAGCCCCAGCAAAGACCTTTTATCGGCAATCAAGCTGGCGGGCGAGTATTTCTGTTTTTATCTACCGATGATTTTTGGCGCGATTATCACAACATGCTTGATAAAGGCGTTAAGTTTATCCGTGAACCTAAAGAAGAAGACTATGGAACGGTAGCGGTTTTTGAAGATCTTTATGGAAACCTTTGGGATTTACTGCAACTTGCGCCATCCCACCCAATGGCAAATCGCGGTTAGTCGTCAGTCACGTTAGCTTGACCAGTTTGCGTTAATCTTTATCGATTAAGGTGGGCTGCTACTTTTGTGCGGCTTTCGGCACTAGGGTGCAATCTTAATACCTTAACTTGACCACATAGTGCCACTTTATCTGCTCAGCTCCAGATATAGTAATCCTGTTTTTAGGAGGAAGTGTTTTCCTCCATTGCTTACTACTTTTAACGGGAGAGTTGAGATGAAAAACAACCGCGACACCATGACTTCAAAAGAAAAAGCCATCTATAAAAGAGACTTACAGCGCGTGATGGGAGTGTTTCTTTTAGCCTTCCTAACCATATTAGCTGTTGATGCAATTATATAAATGTTGTTAGTAGGGTTTTAGCACGGAGGCTAAACCATCAAGGAATAGTCGATATTCCATTTTTACATTCGCAGTTCGTTAATCTCTCTGCATCAATAATACTGACCAGAGACATTTGCCTGTGAAATATATTTCAAAGAAGACTACTTTCTTTAAAGGAACAACAGCATTCAGGACGTTAAAGAGACTCGCGCTTGCATTTACCCTAGTTTCGAGTGTGGCTGTTGTTTCTTACCTTTTCTCTTTGCTCACACGTATTCACGGTACTGAACTACCGGAAAGCTATTTTGTTGATGGCTATCCGACCATCCTCGCCCTTTTGGACTCACATTGGTTTATGGGCTTTATTGCTTTAGTCACCCTTTCTATTTTGGTCTACGTACTTTATTTGCTATGGCAACTGCATGAAATCGCAGTTCACAAAGCCAAATCCATGTCTTCGGCCCATACGCAGCTCGTTTTTGCCCTCTCTTTATGCGGACTATTTATTGACAAAATGTGGTGGGTACTGGCGATTGTTATCGCATTTACCCGTTGGGATATCGTTGCTGACAATGTTTCTTCGGTGATTCGCAAAGGTGTCAATCAATCAGAGGTTGAGGAGAGAAGATAATGAAAGAGATCATGTTGCCCTATGTTCTGATTTGCTGGATGTTAGTAAAAGCTGGCGTGGTTCAGTGGACACTGAGAAACGCAACCCTGATGGTCGGTACTGGTGCCATGCTAGCGAGTGTTTTGTTTCTCGCACACCGCTTTTGGTCTCCGGCCGATTTAACAGATAGCACTACAGTAAAGGCCCCACACGCGGTTCTTAGCCCTCTTGTTGGTCAAGAAGTGGAGTCGATATATGTCACGCACAACCAAAAAGTAAAACAAGGCGGCCTTATCTACCGCTTGAAATCAGAAGATACAGATTCAAGGCTGGTTAGTCTCAACGCTCAAAAAGCAGCGGCACAAGCGAGATCCTCGCGTTAACACATCAAGTAGAAAACGATGAAAAAACCCTAGCGAGATTAGAAAAGCTGCAAGATTTTGCTCAACAGCAGCAAAGAGATGATATACGCACCAGTATCGATACCAATCAAGCTAACATTGCCGCAGCGTACGCACAGATCAAGTCGATTGAAGCACAAATCGCAACCGCTAATTGGGAAAATGAGAGACGAGAAATTCGAGCACCATTCGACGGGCGGGTCACCATTGCCAATCTGGCCGAAGGAACTAGAGTAGGCAACATGCATTTGTACGATACCAGCCGAAAGTTTGTTGAAATGCGCATCGCGGACCAGACCTATCGAAATATAAAACCGGGTCAATTTGCGGAGTTTTACGTCGATGCCTATCCAGGTGAAATATTTAGAGGAAGGGTACACAGCATTGCTTCTGGCACTGGCGAGGCGAGGGTATCCGTTTTAAATGGAAGCCAACATGTCAGACAGCACGTTGGCAACAATCAGGGCAGTCACGGTCGAACAGTGGTGATCGAGTTTAAAGAGCCCGAGGGCTATGAAATTCCTATTGGTGCGACAGGATCAGGTTGGATATCTGCTAGTAAGCCTCATGAAAAGCTGGGTTTTATGGATATTATTGGCGCTGCGACGGTGAGGCTAAAGGCCTATAAAGCTTATCTGTCAGCCTTTTGAATTCATTGAACAATGTGTTTTTCGACCATCTGGCTGAGTAACTCATTCAGCCAGATGTTTTTTGGCAGATTGCGCTTTGTCGCTTTCATGACCACGGCAGAATCTAACCTAACTAAAGAGGATTCTGGCTGGTCTTCGTCGGTATAACGGATTGTAAATCGCTCATCGAGTAACTGATCCATTAATGCGTAGTTATCAACCAGTACCTTGGGTTCAATACTAGAGTCCATTTTTTTGAAGTAGTCTGTGTACTCATTCACGCCGGCGACAACATACTTAACAAACTCGCCCTTGAGGTTTCCAGAAAAATAACCGCTTCCCGAATGGAGACGCCTTTGATAGAGGGTTTGTGGTTTATCGCTAAGGATATGCACGCCAATATCCACATCGTCGCTCAAGATCAGCGATTGGCTAAGGTGATTCCACTGGCGTAACTCTATTACGGCCTCGCTTTGGTCGCGAATAGCAGAAATCAGTGGTTTACCGATGCGAATAAGAAAAGGCTCAACCATATGTATGGTTACTTTCTCAAGCTGTGTGGGTGAAAACTCTTCAGGCTCAATAGCCAGAGCGACTTGTTCCAGAGCCGATTTTAGTCGGGGAGCCATCTGAGCAGCAAATGGTGTTGGTTCCAAACGATTGTTGTGGCGAACGAACAAAGGATCGTTTAGCTCCGTTCTTAGTAGTGCCAATGTTTTAGAGATATGAGATTGAGAACGTCCAATCTTAAGTGCTGCGCGTTGTGTTGACCCCGTCTCGAACAGGGCGACAAAAACATGGAGTGAGTTTAAATCTTTCATTGACGGTTGCTAGTTGGCTCTCTTGGTTTAGTTATCACTTTAATTTCCTTTTTTATCAAGCAATAAAAGTGATAAATAGTGTGATCTCGTTCAGCATATTTCACCCGTTGACGTGAAGGCCTTAACCCAAGTGTAAACATTTTATAACACCGAACCGTCAATCGATGTCGATAGCAAAGCTCGACATTCTGGGCGCGCAAAGCAAAATTACCGCCCTATAGAAGTGTAATTATTAGGATATTGTTATGGACAACGAACATAGCCTTAGAGAAAACTTACTCGCATTGACTCTGGGTAGTGCTCTAGTGTCGCTAGGTGTCATTTTTTTCAATCAGGTAGGACTGCTAACAGGCGGCACTGCTGGATTAGCGATATTTTTAACCAAGGTGACTGAATTTAGTTTTGGACAGGTGTTTTTCGCGTTAAACCTACCATTTTACCTACTATCTATGACGCGCATGGGTTGGCGGTTTACCGTAAACACATTTATTGCCGTAACCATTGTTTCTATCGCGGTTGACCATCTGCACCACGTTATTCAAATTGCTCATATTGACCCATTTTATGCGGCGTTTTTAGGCGGAGGGCTAATTGGAATTGGCATGCTGGTTATTTTCCGTCACAAGATGAGCTTAGGCGGATTTAATATTCTGGCGCTTTTCTTACAAGAGCGTTTTGGGATTCGAGCGGGCAAAGTTCAGATGGCGCTGGACTGCACAATAGTGGTGCTATCACTCTTTATCGTCGACATCACCTTAATTTTGCTCTCTGTTGGAGGAGCCATCGCTACCAACCTCATTTTGGCGATGAACCACAAGCCAGGACGATATCAGCCTCAGGCTAGACTTCAAACAAACAGTTAATTTACCAACGGCTTAGTATCATGCTAAGCCGTTTTCTTCTCTTTTCTTCTCTTTTCTTCTCTTTTCTTCTCTCCTTGCCTGTTTTTTAGATCGTAGTGCTTTATTGGGCGCTGTTAAGCTTTGTTAATTTTTCTTAATCAAACAACCCCAACTGGGTAACTGTCCAAGCCGACGCACCATATTTCAGACGATGAGATGTTAACTTCCGTAAATTCAGAGTCTTATAAGTAAATTGCAGGCTTGCGGTAAGGGAGCGCAACAACTTTTATTCACACGAGGCAATGGCATAACCAAGCCTTAAAGACAAAAGCGCAAGATCTGAATATTCCCGTTAACCCAGAATTATTAACATATTGGATTACTTGGAAAAATAATTGGTGTGAATGGGTGAAAAATACCACTTATAGGGAATATTCACCTAGCAAATGTTTCATTTTTTACTATTTGTAAGCGTATCCACATGATTCTTAAGAATTATTTACTTGGCACCATGTTTGCAATAGTGCGATAGTTGTATGAATCAAAAGCCATATAATAATTGTGGCAAAAAAAATGTGGACTTTGTTGTAACTTTTCAGAGATCCTGTGTCTAATGATAAGTTGTGGTTATATATCTATATGTTAATCCCGCAATTTCACACAGCTGAATACGTCCACCAAAGTACTAATACAAGCTTGTTTCGCGCTTAAACCGCGACCATCGCTTTGTTAGTTCAACTAATTTTTTCGATTCGTACTTGAGAACCTTAGTACGAGCATGTTCGGGATTGACCGAATAAACACGGGGTGTATACAAACCAAAGCGCAGCGCTTAAGAGCGTGTCTTTGTTGGCTTATTTGCACCTAACCTCGGTTGTGTGCCCGTTTTAAGTGAGTAACAAAAAATAAAGCAAGCATTAAGGATTTGCTATGTTCAAGAAATATTCTCGTTGGCTTATGCCAGTGGCAATTGCCGCTCTTGGCACTGGTGGCTACTATGCTGTAGCAGCAACTAAAGACGATGCTGGTCAAGAAAAACAAGCGGCTCCTCAGCCCTTGGTGTCTATCTCTCAAGTGCATTCCAGTAACCACAAAGTGGTGATTACCAGTCATGGTGAACTGAAACCGGTAGAGAGTACAAAGCTTTCTGCTCAGGTTTCTGGTGAAGTTATAGATTGGCACCCCAGCTTTGTTCGCGGTGGTGTCGTCAAACGCGGAGAGCTTCTCTTCTCGATTGAAAAAGACAATTACGAAGCGAAAGTCCTACAAGCTGAAGCGTCATTAGCTAGCGCGCGCTCTCTGTTGATAGAGGAACAAGCCAAGGCCGAAGTTGCTAAGCGCCAAGCGAAGAACTTACCGAAAAAGCAAGTCACCGACTTGTACCTTCGCAAGCCTCAGTTATTGAGTGCAAATGCCAAAGTAAAATCTGCTCAGGCAGAGCTTAAACGCGCTCGTCGAGATCTGGAAAACTGTAAGGTTGTCGCCCCGTATGATGCGTTGATTGTAGAGCGCAATATAGGGGTCGGTCAGTACGTTTCGGCCGGTGCACATGTCGCAATACTGCACAACATCGAGTCGGGTGAAGTTCATATCCCAATCGCTGGGTTTGATACTACTTTCCTCCCAGAAGATTACGATGGCATTGAAGCAACCGTGACTCAACACGGTATAGCTCGTGTTACTCGCAATGGCTTTGTGGTTCGCGATTTGGGTATTGTCGACTCGGCGACGCGCATGATTAACATGGTAGTTCGCATTGAAGACCCATATGGATTAGAAACCGATCAGAAAGCGTTGAAGTTTGGCTCATACGTAGAAGTTCAGTTTGTTGGTAAAGAGCTGCATTCAGTCTATAAAGTGCCACAGGAGTGGGTTCGCGATCGCAAGATTTGGGTGGTTAACGAAAAAGATCAACTCGAAGCGCGCACGGTGAATATTTTGCGTTCAGAAGACGAGTTTATGTTTATCGGTGAAGGTCTGTTTGACAACGATAAAGTAGCAGTGACCATTCCAGAGTATCCGGTCAACGGTATGTCTGTTGAAGTCGCCTCTTCTTCGCAAGAAGAACAAGAAGAGCAAACAGTGCAATAAGGGTGCCCCATGGAAAATAAACCTAAAGGCCTGATAGCCTATTTTGCCAATAACGCGGTGGCGGCGAACCTGATGATGGTCTTTATCATCGTGATGGGTATCGTTAGTTACTTTGCAATTCAAAAACAGTTCTTCCCAAACATCGAATTTAACTACGTTCACATTCGAGCGGATTACCCCGGTGCTTCTCCTCAGGAAGTGGAAGAGAACGTTATTGTTAAAGTTGAAGAATCTCTAAAAGACGTACTTGGCATCAAAAGAATGGTGTCGACCGCTGATAGGGGGCACGCTCATATAGAACTGGAAATTGAGCTTGATTCAGACGTAAGTGATGTCGTGGATAAAGTGAAGTTGAACCTCGATACCATTTCGACCTTTCCGGCTAAGATGGAACCGATTAGCGTTTATCAGGAAGAGTGGCGACAAGAAGTGGTGGAACTGACTCTAACCGGAGACGTTCCCGTTTACGATTTGAAGCCGATTGCCAACCAAGTGGAAGAAGAGCTATTGCAACTTAGCAATGTTTCCTTGGTGACGGTAAGCGCGCCTGAATACGAAATTGGTATCGAAGTTGAGCCTAAAACGCTGCAAATGTACAACTTGACGCTAAAAGACGTAAGCGATGCCATCGGCAAATACTCGGCTAACTTTTCGGCTGGTGAAGTTAGAACGAATAGTGGCCTAATTTCGGTACGTATTGAAAATCAGCTCTACAAAGGCGAAGAGTTCGGCGATATTCCAGTAATTATTGGCGAAAATGGCAACAAAGTTCTGTTAAGAGATATCGCGGTTATTAAAGACGGGCTTATTGAAGGGGAACACTACTTTGAATCATCGGGGCAAAATGCCATTTATATCGCGGTAAAAGCGACGAAAGATCAAAGTATTATGCCTTCTGCGGCGTCCGTCAAGGCGTATCTGGAACACAAAAATGAAGTGTTACCAGAGGGCATTCAGCTCAATATCTTGTCGGATATGACTTATTACCTAGACGCACGTCTGCAGATGATGTTGAAAAACCTGATGCAAGGTGCGGCTCTTGTGGCAATCATGCTGAGTCTCTTCTTGAGATTTAGATTGGCATTTTGGGTGATGATTGGTCTACCTGTCTGTTTCCTTGGCGCGATTATGATGATGCCCCTGTTTGGCGTCACTATTAATGTCGTGTCACTATTCGCTTTCATTATGGTATTGGGTATTGTGGTCGATGACGCCATTGTCATCGGTGAAAGTGCCTATACCGAAGTTGAAAAAAATGGCGGCGGTGTAGATAACGTCGTTCGAGGCGCGAAACGAGTCGCGACTCCAGCTACTTTTGGCGTGTTGACGACCATAGCGGTATTCGCACCTTTCTTGATGTCTAAGGGTATTGAAAGTGCGCAATTTATCGCAATATCCACGGTGGTGATCTTGTGCTTAGTGTTCAGTTTGATCGAATCCAAACTGATACTGCCAGCGCATATTGCGCACACTAAGTTTAAGCCTATTAAACAAGGTGGTTGGCGTGACAGATTTAACAAGGGTTACTTTGGATTTGTTAACGGGCCGTACCGCCGCGCCGTTTCTTTCAGTGCACATTGGCGTTGGAGCACTTTTGCTGTATTTGCTTCGCTTTTGGCCATCAGTATCGCAATGGTCACTGCCAGTCATGTCCGCGTTGTTCCGTCGCCAAGTGCACCTCAGGACTTCCCTAGGATCAGTATTGAGATGAACAACTCAGTATCCGATGAACAGACCATAGACGCATTAAAAGCCATTGAGTCAATGATGCGAGAGGTGGAAGAAGAGACAATCGCTGAATTTGGTCAAGGGCTGATTAAAGATACTCTGGCGTTTAACCAAGGGCGCACACGCGGCATGATTGTCGTACCTTTGGTCGATGACGAGATTAGACCTTACGATACCTTCGAACTGAGTCGACGCTGGCGTGAACGCATGCCAGAAATTCCCGGCGTGAAGAAGCTTATTATTATCGATGACCTCAATGGTAATGGTTTCGGAGATGAATTTGGCTTTATGCTGTTTGGATCTGATATTGAGACGCTAAACAATGTAGGTCGCGAAGTCATTGGCGTCCTTCAGCAGCAAGAAGGCCTGTTTGATATCTCGTCTTCCATCGACTCTGCGAGCCAAGATGTTCTTCTCTCTCTAACCCCAGTAGCGTATGACTTAGGCCTAGACCTAACCGATATTGCGCTCCAAGTTGGAGGAAGTTTCTACGGCGGCGAAGCGCAACGAGTAACACGAGATGGGGAAGAAGTGAAAGTAATGGTCCGTTACCCTCAATTGACTCGTGAAGCTTTCTCATCCCTGCGCTATGCAATCATCACCACCGACGAAGGTAGAAAAGTCATGTTGGGCGATGTTGTCAATATAGAGCAAAAGCCAGGTGTGAGTTCCATTCGTCGTGAAGATGGTTATCAGTCCGTTTACGTGTACGGTTCCATTGATGAACAACTCGTCGAACCGAATGAAATCATTGGTAAAGTCCACGGCGAAGTGCTTCCATCCGTTCTGAGTAAGTACCCAGGTGTGAAATCCCAGCTTGGTGGTAGCATTGAAGAGCAGCAAGAGCAGTTAGATGAACAGCGCATGTTCTTTATCGCAGGTATGATTATGGTTTACATCCTACTGGCGGTACCGCTAAAGAGCTACGCGCAACCTCTGCTTATTATGTCCGTGATCCCGTTTAGTCTTACGGGGGCAATTTGGGGGCACTTCTTCTTTGGCATCGATTTGAGCATGATGTCGACCTTTGGACTTGTTGCTGCGGCGGGCGTTGTCGTTAACGATTCCTTAGTTATGACGGATTATGTCAATACCCTGCGCAAGGAGGGGATGAAACTCAAACAAGCCGTGGTTGAAGCTGGGTGTGCTCGCTTTAGGGCGATAACACTGACCTCTATCACCACCTTTGTCGGTGTATTGCCTATCATGTTTGAAACCAGCATGCAGGCGAAGCTTATGATCCCGATGGCGGTAGCATTAGGGTTCTCAGTGCTCTTTGCGACGTTGCTGACGCTGATTTTGGTGCCTTGTTTGTACTTAATGCTAGAAGATATTAAGAACAGCTTTTCCAAAGGGGTAGGAGGCGTTAAGCGACTGCTAAATCGCAAGGAAAAAGCGCAGACCGAATAAAAAATATGCCCATACAAAGGTTGTATGGGCAACACACGTAACTATATTGGAAGGTTTTATAGATTCAGCCTGTGACAGCTGGCGGCTACTCTACCATCCGCTTGTTGTTTCCATAACGGACAATATTTCAAACATTGTTTTCACTGCTAGGGCTTGTACGAGGTACAAGCCCTTTTTTATCTCTAAACGGCGGCATGTTGGCAAAAGATCGACGATACTTATTATTTGGTCGCTTAGCTTGGGTTTTCAGCGAGATAAGGATAAGTGAGACGTTATTGTGAAACGACTGTTACTTTGGTTGTGCCTGTTTTTGCCTGTTCTTTTTTGGGGAGCTTTGCATCTGTATCCTCAGATTTGGTGGGTAGAAAATGTGATTTCTGCGCCCAGTCTGTTTTTTGTTTACTACCTAGTTATTTCGATAACAGCTTTTGCTTTTCGTCAGTGGCTATTAGTCGTGACGGGAAGCCTAGTTTGTGTCGTCTTCTTACTCATGACTCCCAAAAAGCAACATCACTTAATCGCCCACTGCTCGAATACCAAGACCATCGCCCAATTTAATGTTTATTACGACAATGAAAACGTCAACGGTTTAATCAACGACTTAATGGAGGAGTCTGTCGATCTGGTGGTTCTGCAGGAAGTCTCTCCCGAGGTGGGTAAAAAGATACTTAGCTTGAGTGATATTTATCCTTACTCTATTGGCGGTCAAGCGAATATCGGTCTGCCTTCTTCGCAACTTATTCTCAGTCGCTCTCCTTTCACTGATGTTCAGATTTTAGAAATGCCGGATGGGTTGAAAGTGATCAAAGGCGTTTGGCACCCTGCACCGCAAAGCAAAATTACTTTAATTGCCGCTCATCCGCCTTCGCCGAGAAATGAACAGTTATGGCATAGGCGAAATGCAATGATACACACCTTAGAAATGGTCACTAAACAAGAAATGAGTTTGGATCATTTAGTGGTGGGGGACTTTAATCTTTCATCGGCGAGTTTGCGTTATTCATCGCTGTTTCCCGGAGCAAAATCCGCTCCGGTAGCCTCTTGGCCTAGCCGTATTTTTAACTTTCCCCTTCCCAGCTTTGCTATGATTTCTATCGACCATTTATGGTTAAAATCATTTAGTGGGCGTCGAATTTGTTCTAGAGATGCCAGTCACCAGCCAACGGGATCAGACCATAAGCTGGTGACAACGGTAATCGGCTATTAGTCTAGTGACTTCTTGAATCTACCGCTGCGACAAGCAGTCCCGCACCAGTGAACAGACCGAGCCATACCGCATCTCGCCATAAGTCGGTTAAATCGGCTCCTCGTAACACGATTCCTCGAATTAAACGCATAAAATGGGTAGCGGGCAAAGCTTCTGCAATCCACTGCGCGGCGATGGGCATTCCCTCATAGGGGAACATAAAGCCTGATAGCAGAATCGACGGCAGCAGTATGAACACCGTCATTTGCATAGCTTGTAACTGGGTATTGGCAATGGTTGATATGACTAATCCCAGCGTTAAACTTGCAGAAATGAACAGCAAAGTACCAAATAAGATTTGGCTGATACTGCCATTAATTGGAACGTTAAATATTAGGTGCCCTAAGCCTAGAATGATAAAGACCTGCAGTAAACCCACCAGAATATAGGGCATAATTTTGGCAATCATCAACTCCAACGAGTTAACGGGTGTGGTGATCAGCAGTTCTAGATTACCTCGCTCTCGTTCTCTCACTATCGCGGCACTAGTGAAAAGTATCATGGTCATGGTCAAAATTACCCCTAGTAACCCGGGCACAATATTGACCGCTGATCGACGACTTGGGTTGTAAAACAGAGTGACTTCGAAGGTCGGCGTCTGAGCGGGTTTTATTGCAAAGTCAAAATCCGTTAACGGCATGTTTTTGAGTGCCAAAATTGCCGAGCTTATCATGGTGTCTGAGCCATCGACGACCCATTGCCCAAGCTCTCTTCCCTCGGCCATTCTCTGGGTAAGATCGTGAGGTAAAACTAGCGCAGCTCTTACATCCCCTCGTAGGATGGCCTGCTGAGCCTCCTCCGCGGTTGCGAAATGTTGAGTGACGTTGACAACTTGGGTGACCTCGACGGATTGAGTGATAATACGTCCTGCCGTACTCTCGCTTTGATCGACTACTGCGACGGGGACATTGCGAATATCCGTGTTTATCGCGAACCCGAACAAAAGTAATTGTATAAGAGGATCATGATCACCATGCCAAAAGTGATTCGGTCACGTGAAAGCTGACGAATCTCTTTAATCATGATGGCTTTCATTCTTAAGACGCTGCGAATCATTGTCGACCCTCCCCAGTGACGGTAACAAACACATCTTCTAAACTTGGTCTCGCCATATTGAGCTCTGCATCCGCCAAGTGGGGAAACTCAGATCTTAACCAGTCTATTGGTTTTTCTATGCGAGTGTCGATCAACACTCTAAGGCGGATCCCCAATTGAGCCGCAGAACGAATCTCTTCGCGTATTAGTAGTTGGTCTTTAAGGGAGCGCAAGTTTTCAGTTTTAACTTCGACGACGCTAACGCCCATTTCATCCATTAAGGTTTGCGGCGGACCATCGGCTCGAATTAAGCCTGATTCCATAATTGCCAATCGATGGCAGCGTTCTGCTTCGTCCATATAATGGGTAGTGACTAGAATAGTGGTCCCTTGAGAAGACAAGTCAAACAGCTTTTCCCAAAAGTCGCGTCGGTTTTCTGGATCAACCGCAGATGTCGGTTCATCAAGAAAAAGCAGTTCTGGTTTATGCATGGTTGCGGCCGCGAGTGAAAGGCGCTGTTTCTGACCGCCGCTCATTCCGGATACCCGTTGACGACGACGTTGGTCTAGACCGTAGGTATGTAACTGCTCACTTACCCTTTGTTCAAGAACTTTACCTTTCATTCCAAATATCTGACCGATGAACTGTAAGTTTTCCACCACGGTAAGATCGTCGTATAGGGAAAACTTTTGTGTCATATAGCCGATTTTGAGTCTGAGCTTTTCTGACTCTTCAGGAATGCGAAGCCCAAGGACATTGACCTGACCTTGTGAAGGATTTAGAAGACCTGTTAACACTCGAATTGTTGTCGATTTTCCACATCCATTGGGGCCTAAAAAGCCATAGATCGCTCCTTTGGGGACCTTGAGCTGAATGCCCTCGATGGCGTTAAAATCTCCAAACGTTTTTACGACGTCTTCGGCGACAATTGCATATTCACTCATTCGCTGCGCTCCTCAAGTAAGACTTGACGGGTACGCCAGAAGGGAGTGAAACCGCGCGCTCTTCTAGATCAACTTCTGCTAAATACATAAGGCGCGAACGCTCTTCTTCGGTCAAAGCGTAATAAGGAGTAAAAGAGGCTTCACTGGCAACCCAACGAACCTTACCTTGGTAAGAGTCTGCACTGCCGTCGACGTTGACAGTCACTTGTTTGCCCGGTACAAAATCTAGTCGGTAACTGGCTGGAACATAAACGCGAGCATAGGGAACTCGATTGGCTTGGATCACCGCAACAATCGCATTGGCCGGAACGCGTTCTCCCAAGTTGTAAGGAAGGTTATCGAGTATTCCGTCGCGGGTAGCCACTATGGTGAGTTCTTCGAGTTTTTGGCTCTGTAGAGCAACATCGGCTTGGGCGGCTTGCAGTTGTGCTTTAGCTTGAGCAATGTCTTCCGGACGAGCGCCAGCAGTCAATTTACCAAACTCTTCATTGGCAGAATCGAGCTCAGCTTTAGCGGAATCGCGTGCAGCGAGTGCAGAATCTTTTTCTGACTGACTGATCAGCTTTTTGGCGACTAGCTCGGATTTTCTTTTGTAGTTTTTTTGAGACTCGACCAGTTGTGCTTTGGCTCTGGCGACGCGGGCTTGTCCCGCGGCAATATCTTCTGGCCTTTCACCGTTAGAGAGCTTGTCTAAATAAGCTTCGGCACGGGACTGCTCCGCCACTGCGTGAGCGAGTACCGCTTCCTGATTGCGGCTATCTAGTCTGACAAGGACTTGCCCTTGATTTACTGCTTCTCCCTCTTTGACGGGGAGCTCTCGAATGATTTCGCCAGCAGTGGCAGAAAAGGTCACTCTATCCCTTTCCAATGTTCCGAGTGCTTGAGTCGATGTATCTTGGTGGCAACCAAGAATAAGAAGAGGAAATAAAACCAATAGGATATGACGCATAGCGAGCTCCTTTGCTCATAGTCGTTAAAAGTGTTGCATATCCAGAATATCGTTATTGGTAGGTAACTGAAACCAAAGTAATTCTGCACAAGTTAACCAAGTGATTAATTAATCTTATCAGTCGTGATGAAAGGTGCCGTAAGACAAAAGCGGTACTGACTTAGTAAAGATGGGAGCAAAGAAAACAGCCAGAGTTCTGAGCTATAGAATCACTGGCTGTGTAACGACTTAAACGGGTTGAATAAAAAGCGAGATTTACTCTGCCACACCACCCTTAGTTAACTCATTCGGGTTGAGTAATCGTTCCAATGTCGCTCTATCTAGATCGGTTTCCTGCTCGGCGACATCGAGAATAGCTCTCCCTTCTTGATACGCTTTCTTGGCGATATCAGCGGCTTTCAGATAGCCGATTACCGGATTAAGCGCGGTGACTAAAATAGGGTTCTTACTCAGGGCTTCTTGTAAGTTGTCTTCTCGAACTTTGAAGGTTGCAATCGCTTTGTCCGCAAGGGCGGTTGCACTGTTTCCAAGTAGCTCGATACTCTCTAGTAGGTTATGTGCAATAACGGGAAGCATAACGTTAAGCTGGAAATTACCAGACTGGCCCGCAACGGTGATAGTGGTGTCATTTCCGATCACTTGAGCCGCCGCCATAGCCGCTGCTTCTGGAATAACGGGGTTTACTTTTCCTGGCATTATAGACGAGCCCGGTTGTAAGCCCTGTAACTCTATTTCTCCAAGCCCCGCCAGTGGGCCAGAGTTCATCCATCTCAAATCGTTAGCGATTTTCATGATCGCAACGGCGGTGGTTTTAAGTTGACCAGAAAGGGCGACAATGGCGTCTTGACTGCTTAAGTTGTAGAAGAAGTTTTCACTAGAGGTAAACTGGATTCGCGTCGCTTGGCTGAGATTATCAGCAAATGCAGAAGCAAAACGCGGATCGGCATTGATTCCGGTTCCCACGGCGGTGCCGCCTTGAGCTAGTGCTTTCACATTGAACAGAGCCTGCTTGATACCAGATTTGGCTTGCTCTAGCTGATATTGCCAGCCGCCTAACTCTTGATCAAAAGTAACTGGCATCGCGTCCATAAGGTGAGTTCGACCGGTTTTGATTTGATGACCCACTTCCTCTCGCTTGCTTTGCAACGCAGAGATTAGATGATCAAGTGCGGGTATGAGTAACTGTTCAATGGTGATAGCTGCGCTGATTTGAATTGCGGTAGGGACAACATCATTGCTGCTTTGACCCATGTTGACGTGATCGTTGGGACTGACGTCTCCACCCAAACTTTTACTCGCCAATGTAGCAATCACTTCGTTGGCATTCATATTTGAACTGGTTCCCGAACCCGTTTGGAAAACGTCGATTGGGAAGTGGTCTAAATGTTGGCCATCAATAATAAGCTGGGCAGCATCGGCAATGGCGTTGGCAATATCACCTTCTAACAATCCGAGCTGAGCATTAGTTAATGCTGCCGTTTGCTTAATATGGGCCAATGCTTGAACAAATGCGCCCGGCATAGAGTGCTGGCTAAAACTAAAGTTATCGACGGCTCTTTGTGTTTGTGCCTGATAAAGTGCATTTTCAGGTACTTTTACTTCGCCCATACTGTCTTTTTCAGTGCGGTAGGTTTGAGTCATGGTCATTCCTTTTGTTAATCAAGCGGAGCTTGAACATATTGTAGTTTTTGTTTTAAAGCCCTAAATACGGCGTCACCATTATCAAACTGATAGTAGTAACGCTTTAGGTGGATAAGGGGTAGGTGTATAGAGTCCAGACAGACTCGTCTGAAGATGCGACTGCGACTAGGGTCGGCAATGGCATCTAATAAGTGGGTGTAGACCTGACGCAGAAACAGTTCACACAACAGATTGTTTTCTTGTTCTGCACCGGGCTCGTATAACGACGTCAACATGGTGGTAGAGTGAATGTAATCGCCGATTACATCGGGTTCAAAGCCGGCAGGGCCAGTAGGTGCTAAAAATCGGTCCTGAGCGTCAAAAAATGCTTTATATAGAGATTGGTTGGGTTCCATGCTGACGTTACCTTTTTATCGTAATGATAATTATTATCATTACGATGCCGAGGTTTGGCAACCCTGAATTTTGTAGGTGTTAACAAAAACTTGATGTTGGTTGATCTAAAAAAAGGGAAATAGAGGATCTGCCACTCAACCCTTCATCGAGTGGCGTGATACCTTCACTTTTTCAACTGCTGTAAAACTTGGCTGAGGGATGGCTGGATATTGTGTCCTAAAGCAATGACATCTTGGCATGGCTCAACGAGATCGGGGATTTGATAAGTGATCATATTCGCGGCCACAGCGGCTTTGACACCGTTGTTAGAATCTTCAAATGCGAGACAGTGTGAAGGAAGTACGCCAAGTCGAGAAGCCGCCAGTAAGTATATTTCTGGGTCGGGCTTTCCGTGGCTCACCTCACATCCCGTTGTGATGTTATCAAAATAGTGGTCAAGTCCGGCGAGCTTTAGCTTAACTAGGGCAACATCCTTTTGAGTGGAAGTCGCGACTGCGGTTGGAATGTGTTGGGATTTCAACCATTCAAGTAGCTCAATGGCACCTTCTTTAACTGGAATAGCTTGATGTAAAACCACTTGGTTATAGCGCTTTCGCCATTCAGGGTGGACGATGTCTAAATCATCGCCATACGCGTCGCGCAATATAGCGTCGATACCGGCAGAATTACGACCAATGATCGATAGGTAAACCTCTTCGTAAAAGGGGTGTCCGGTTGCCTTGCAGGCCTGTTGGAAAATGTCTTTGCAAACGCGCTCGGTGTCGAGAAGCAATCCATCCATATCAAAGATGGCAGCATGGAATTTCATAGAAGTCAGTTTTGAGTACAACACCCTTGTATTGTGGCATGCATTACCGGGCAATCACAACCGCTAAGGTATGGAGTTTACTCAATACTGACCTTGGTTGTACTGCTTTTTTGAGTGATGGCCTGATGAAGGGCGTTTTGGCGGCTAGTGCATCGGTATGTTTTGCATACAATTAATGATTAAGTTGACGCACAAGGTATCTTGTCTCACATAGCTGTTGGGTTGTGATTGACTCCCTCGTCCATACTGGGTTTTACTACGCGAATGTATCAGGGTTGGGTTTCTTGAATAGCTTAATTGCACTTACCAGTTAGTTTTCGAATTAAATAGTTTTTATCATGCCTCGCTACCCTGTTTATCGTTTGGAGCACAGTTAGACTGTGTTCTTTATCAGTTTGATTAAATCGTAAGTTAGGCAAAACCGCCTAACAGCAAAAGAGGGAATCATGGCTACAATTAACGATGTATGCCGTGTTGCTGGTGTTTCTAAAGCTACAGTATCACGTGTGATAAACGGAACTGGTCAGGTAAAAGCGAGTACTCGCGAGCATGTCGAATCCGTTATGGAAGCCTTAAATTATCGACCTAACTCTTTGGCGAAAGCGCTTGCTACAAACAGCAGTAACAGCATTGGCCTTGTCCTTTCTGACTTTAGCGGTAGTTACTTTGGTGGATTGATGAAGCAGGCGTCTATCAGTGCTGAAAGTCGCAGCAAACAGTTATTGATTGCAGATGGACACAACGACGCGCAGCGAGAAATTGAAGCGATTGAGTCTTTGGTCGACAAGCGATGTGATGTCATTGTTCTCTATTCTCGTATGCTGACCACTGAACAACTCACTGAGATAAAGCAAAAACACGGGGTTCCCATTGTTTGCGTTGGACGCGAACTTCCCAGTGAAGCGGGTAACTCAGTAGGCTTCAACCAATTTCAAGCCGGCTATTTGGCGGCGAAACATTTGGTTGACTTAGGGCATAAGAAGCTGATCTATGTCGGACCCAAACCCATTACCCCTTCAGCTGAAAGGCGACTGGCTGGCTTCCATCAACTGGTGTCAGAACATGGCTATAGCGAACTCGTGTTGACGATGGAAAGTAATTTTGGGTTTGAAGACGGTTATCAACTAGCGACGAGAAACTTACCTACGATTACCGATTACACCGGTATTGTTTGTGCGAGTGATGATATCGCAATCGGATTTTTGAAAGCGTTTAACGATCATCGAATCTCGGTGCCCAAAGAGATTTCAGTTATCGGTATTGATAACGACCCACTCAGCCAATTTGTTTCCCCTTCTCTTACCTCTATTGATGTTCCGATTAAGCAGATCACCGAAGCTGCACTGTTAATGGCCTGTTCATTAATGGAAGGCAAAAAGCTGGAGAAGTCGAATCTGGTTTTTGATGCACACATAATAGAACGTGACTCTACTCGTCCCCTTTTGTAATCCCTTTCCCTCAACAGACGAGGGTTTTGAGAAGTCGCTCGCAATTTACCTAGTGCCGGAATGGCGTATTCTTTTGGTCAATAGTTGATCTAAGTAACATTTATTTACAGATTGAAGGCCTAATTTGCGAGCGCTAACTAAAAATGTAACCGGTTACAGAAACCGGTTACATTTCTGGGTTACAGTAAGTTATCCAATGAAAGAGACAATTAGGGGGAAAGATGAAAATCTTTTTATGTTGTGCTGCTGGCATGTCGACCAGCATGTTGGTAAGTAAGATGGAAGCGGCAGCGCAAGCTAAGAGCATAGACTGTGCTATTAGCGCTCACTCGGTTGCTGAATTTGAAGACCAGCTTGAAAAATCAGATGTGTGTTTGGTTGCCCCACAGGTGAAGTTTCGCTTTGAAGAGTTTCGTAAAGAAGCTGAAAAGCGAGGTAAGGCCTGCGGCTTAATCGATATGCAAAATTATGGAATGTTAAAAGGGGATGTTGTCTTGCAACAAGCCATTGAACTTTACAAACAGAGTGAAGCTAAAGGAGCAGCGGTATGAGCCAAATGAATGGATTACTCACGTTTATTGAAAGTCGAATTGCGCCGGTTGCTGGACGCATTTCTGCTCAAAAACACGTCAATGCGATTAAAGACGGTTTTGTCGGCACTATGCCGTTTCTTATTGTAGGTTCACTACTGTTAGTTCTCGCATTCCCACCGTCAACGGGTAACTTTTTCCTCGACGGGTGGCACGGCATTGTCGATGCGATAGGTCAAGAAAATATACTGGCGCCTTTTAATGTCAGTATGGGCATTTTTGCGCTTTACGCGACTTTTGGTATCGCTTTCAGCTTAGCGGAATCATACAAGCTTAGAGCAATGAATACTGGTATGTTGGCGATGTTTGCCTTTTTCCTAGCGGTAGCGCCAATGATGAACGTCGCCGATGTGGGTAGCGTACTACCGGGTCAATTTTTAGGTGGCAAAGGCGCCTTTACTGCCATTCTTTGTGGTTTGTTGGTCCCTGAAATGCAAAGGGCACTGATTAAATACAACATTAGAATTAAAATGCCTGAAGCGGTTCCACCGAAAATTTCAGCGTCATTCGATCTGCTTATTCCTATTGTTGTTATTTCGGTTGTAGTAATGGGGATCAACTTATCACTTGCAAGTTACGATTTGCAGATCCCATCGGCCATTATGGCGATCTTTAAGCCATTGGTGTTGGCGTCTGACTCTTATGTTGCTTGTTTACTAGCAGTGACCATTATTCAGTTGTTGTGGTTCAGTGGTATTCACGGCGGCTCTGTTGTCGGTGGCATTATCGCTCCTATGCTATTGGTGAACTTGGGACTTAACCAAGAAGCGTTTGCTGCTGGCGAGTCTCTGCCAAAGATCTTTGTTAACCCACTGGTCGATTTCTTTGTCTTTGTTGGCGGAGCTGGTGGTACTTGGGGTCTGGTGGTTCTTATGATGCGCTCTAAAGCCACTCAGTTAAAAACCATCGGTAAGATGTCGGTGATTCCGGGTACATTTAATATCAACGAACCAGTAATTTTTGGTACTCCGATTGTGATGAACCCAATCTACTTCATCCCTTGGCTCGCAGCGCCAATCGTCAACACAAGCATTGTTTGGCTGTCGTTCAAAACGGAATTTGTATCTCGAATCATTGCTTTACCACCGTGGACAATGCCAGCACCAATTGGCGCAGTTATGGCGACCAACTCAGGCACAGCGGCGCTAGTGGTACTGTCATCTGTGGTTGTAAGCGCAATTATTTTCTATCCATTTTTGAAAATGCACGAAAAACAGTTATTGGAAGAAGAGAGGCTTGCAGCCGAATCTAACCAAGATGGCGTGCAAGGTGTAACGGAAGCGGCGGGGAGCGCTTAAACAATGTCAGATATTCATTCTCAAGAAGATATTAACGAAGAATTTTTAATGGGCTTACTTTGTCAGGTTGGCGAAGCAAGAGCGGCGTTGATGGAATCAATGATCGCGGCCAGAAGCGGAGACTTTGAGAAAGCACTGAAACTGATCGATGTAGGAGATACAGCGTTGGCTAATGTTCATCACAGCCAGACTAGCTTGATCAGTTTTGATGAAGGTCAGGGGAAAGTCACCATGACCTTAATTCTGACCCATATCCAAGACCACATCATGACAACGATGTTATGCCGCGATTTGGCGCTGGAAGTTATCGAGATACATAAGAAATTTGAGGAATTTTCAAAGTGAGTAAACGTATATTTGACTACACGGCAGAAGATTTTGCCAAAGCAGACCGCAAACAGATTGTGAACAGCATTGCGCAGTCTGAGGGTCGAGTGATGATGGTAGAAAATGTGGTGGCGATTACTCCTCCTATCGATGACATCTCGGGTGCGGAACTGGCGGCGGCGTTTGGTGCTGACTTGATCACATTAAACTGTTTGGATGTGTTTGATCCCAAGATTAAGTTACTGAGTACTAATCCTGATGAAACTTTGTCAGTTAAACAAATCAAGCAATACACAGGTCGTCTCGTTGGTTGTAACTTAGAGCCCGTGCCTGAAAACGTCCAGAATGTGGCAAAAGGCAGATGTGTAAGCAAGGAGTCGATTGAACAGGCGATAGCCATCGGTCTTGATTACATCATGTTGACTGGTAATCCGGGAAACTGTGTTTCCCAAGAAACAATTCTTGATGCAATTCGATTGGTTAGGGATGTCTCTGAAGAGATTATTATTGTCGCAGGGAAAATGCACGCAGGCGGTGTGGGCAACGACTATAACTTGTCTATCGTTCCAGAGTTTGCCAATGCGGGTGCTGACATTATGATGTTCCCGGCCCCGTTCACTACGCCGGGAGTTTCCCCGCAGTTGTCAGCGCAAATGATGACGGCAGTTCACGAGGCGGGAATGTTAGGTATGCTGGCCATTGGTACTTCGCAGGAAGGAGCGACCGAAAGCTACATTGAACAGGTTGCAATTCATGCCAAAGCTTCTGGTGCAGATATTGTGCATATTGGAGATGCAGGGTATAGCGGTATCGCCTTACCTGAAAACATTATGAGACTGGGTATCACTCTGCGAGGAAGAAGACACCAGTATAAGAGAATGGCTAACCGCAGATAGTGTTAATCCTTATGCTCCCCCTATATGAGCATTTTGGTTTGCCGGTGAACGAGTTTCACCGGCTTTTTTTGCCTTGAAGGGGACAAACTCATCAATGTCTAAAACCACCTCTCTGTTTCAACTCTCCGGCAGTATCTTGGCGTTTGTTCGCTGATGAACTCAATTTTCCCAACGCTATTCTGTCAGTGATTTATACACGGTTTTTCTTTATATCTTGTGGATAACTCATGTGTAAGTCGATTAATTTGCGCTTGGAATTAAATTGAAAAAGCGTTCCATAAGTGTGGCGTTCCGTTTAGGTTTAACAAAGGTTTTTAGCGAAGTTAGGTAATTCAACAGGTTTGAGGGGAGCGAACATTCACTCCAATAAGATTGGTCTTGTGTATAACTTAATCTAACAGGCTGTTTTTACGAAGTGGTTATAATTTGCTCGTTTTTGTCGAGTGTCACAATATTGCCATGTGTTTTGGCTAACATTTTACAAGCCAAACCCACCACTTCTAGCTGGGTAATCTAATTGGCCGATTTGTCTTCTGGCAAACTCAACGGTTGTGTTAGTTCGATGCCGAAGACAGACTCAATCTCTTTGACATAATCGGTGTCGTTGTTTGGTCGCCATTGAGAGATAATGCCTTTAGTGCTCTTTTTAAAAGTACCGTTGAGAAGAGTAATGATACCATCCTCAATGGGCAGTGCGGCGACATGGGATTGGGTGAAGGCGGAGTCGGGGTGGGTCGAGGTGAAGTGGTTACCATATTGAATATCTCCTTCGCACACATGGGAGAAGTCCAAACTGTAGAGGTCAATCCAACTCTCTTCTTGTTTGATCTGTAGCATAGTGCCAAAGTTGTCCACTTCAACAAAGCGATAGGTTTGAATGTCAGTGGATAGCGCTTTGTTGTACTCTAGTGGCAACGGCGCTCTTGGTGTTTGTGAACCAAAGCCCGCATCGACTATCCATTGCTGTTTACCCATGGATACCTGTGTCACTTGATGGCTTCTGCCTGATGGAGGCGTTGATAGGTGGACTCGTGCTAACTGAGGACGTGCAGTAAAGCCTAAAGCGTTGAGAACATTAAGCAATAGGCCATTAACCTCAAAACAGTACCCGCCACGGCGCAGATTGACCAGTTTGTTAAATACGCTGGTAGGGCAAAGTTCTACGCTTCCCTTTTGAATCACATCAAAGTTCTCAAACGGAATGCTTCTGTGCTGTGCTCGATGCGAAGCAAAGAGAAAATCAGTGGATATGGTTGGCTTTTGTTTTAGTCCAATACGCGTATAGTACTGTGATAGATCCTTCTCACTTATCATCTTGCTTTCTCTCCCTGCTGACAAGTCACACACTACCTAATCCTAAGCGTATTGCCAACCTGTGAAAAGGAGAGGCATCGGTATGCAGGGTTTGGTAGATAAGGGAATGAAGTCTAGCGATAACTAAACCTTGAGATAACTAAGCCTAGTGATAACTAGGCCGTTACCGCTGTAGATTGGTAATAAGTGAAGCGTTTAATATCCCGTACTTTCTAGTTGCCCGAGGGTGGCGTCCATTCGATTGTTACGCCCTTCCAACTTGCGATAAATTTTTGCCAGCAAACTGGGCTCTTCGCCAGACTTTGACGCGTGTTGTTTGTTGAGAGCGAGCTTTACCTCCGGAACATCTAAGATCAAACCCATCAAGTCTTTGCTCAGTGGCGTAATTGGGGTGTGGGTTCCGTTGATTGTGATGGCGACAGATAGTGATTTCTCTGGAAAATAGACTAACAGGGAGTAGTAACCTTCAATCCATCCGGTGTAGCCAAACCCTTGTTGGTTGTAAAAGTGCATCTCTTGTACACCCGAATGCGGGAGGGATGCTTTGGGTTTTAATAAATTGAGTGACGTTGTTGTGATAAGTTCTTGGTTGAATAGAGCTTCTATAAAACGATTGAGCTCTTTTGGCGTGGAAACTAACGCGCCAGCGCCACCGATACTGCTGGCAGCCCAAGGGGTTACTGAGTGCCAATCACTGTCAGCGTAGTAATAGGATTGCGAGTTTACCTCACATTGCTCCCATTTGTTGCAGAACTGGGTGTTGGTTAGGCGCAAGGGTGCTGCGATCTGATTGGTGATGAGTGCGTCTAGAGGTTGGTCTGTTACCCACTCTAGAATATAGCCAAGTAGTAAATAGTTAGTATTGGAGTACTCGTACTGGGTACCGGGATCAAATACTGGTTTGTACTTGGCGATTCGGCTAATCATCTCTGAATGACTTTGCGGCTCGAAGTAGTATTCCGAAAAATCTTTACTTTGGATGTGATTAAACAGACCGCTTGAGTGGGTGATCAGGTGGTTGATGGTTATGTTTCTAGCGTTGGGTATGCTTGGAAAAAAATCGCTAATTGGTCGATTTAGGCTCAGTTTACCTTGTTCTACCAACTGCATTGTTGCCGTTGCGATAAACAACTTTGTAACAGAACCTACTTTGTAGCGCGTTTCACTGTCAGGAGATTTAGGCAGGTTACCAACGATAAGTGGGATGTGATCAGCCTGTCCTGAAAAATAGTCAAAAAGCGGTTTACCTCGGTGGTGAACGGAAATTCCCATCATGGCTTTATGGCGTCTTGCCAACTCATCGATATAGGTCGAGAGCAGTTCTGAGTTGCGAAGTTCTGCCGATGCCAATGCGGTTGGTGCAGTGAAAAAGAGACCTAAGGGTAGGCAAAATGCCGTCCAGCTAAACTTTTTTACTAAAGCCAAAGTCCTTTTCAACTTACTGATATGCATGGTTTTTCCTGTGTAGTTCCTGTAGCACTAAAAACGTGATTAGCTTAGCGCAATCTTACAACACGAAATTAATCCAGATCATAGAAATAATTTAGTGTGATATTGGTTCAGGCAATTTTATGAAACAAATATGGTTAAAAATTAACCGTTTTTATTGCTATTTAGTTGTTTGTCAAAAGGCAAATTCGAGGCGAGTTAATGATAAATTACAAGAGAAGAAAATAAGGTTGGAAAAGGGGTGGTACTACCTGTGCCCTTTTATGACGAGCTAGAGTAAAAACACCAAATTGCAACCGGTTGCTTGGTTAAAAAGTAGTCAATTTTTCATGAGTGTGACGATTTATATATATGCGACGCATGTCACATTTGAATGAGGTTTGGGTGACGTATTTCGCTAGATTATCTGGGATGAGTTTCGCTTTTAGGCCAAATTTCCGCTTTTAATGTGACAGTTGGCAATAAATGATGAATGACTGTTGTGGTGAATATTTAAACAACTTATAGAGAGGCGTAGGGAGCGGTTTGCAGTGATTTCCACTCTAAAACATGTTGGATAAATACTTGGATTCTTGCAGGCATCATATCTCTGTCTCTGTATAGGAGTTTTATTGGGCGGGCCTGTCCTAACCATTCTGGCAGTACCGAAACTAGGCCAGAATTTGCATGGCTAGGGTTGTTAAAGTAGTAGGGTGGCATCCAACCAATTCCCATTCCGTAAGAGACCGCTTCTCTCACTACCAGAACGTCATTTGATTCAAATAGATATGGGCCTTGAATGGTATATTTCTCTCCAGAACTTTGCTCGGTCATCGACCAGTTCTTTAAACTGCTGACGGATACGAGTTTGTGGCGATCTAACTCGGATGGATGACGAATATCTCCGTATTGGTCTAGATAAGATTGATGGGCAACCAGCCCATAAGGACTGCTCCAAAGGTTTCTAGCAACCCAATCCTGAGCAAGCTCATCGCCTACTCGAAATGCGATATCAACTTGTGCATCGACGAGATCTACTTTTTCATTTTGTAGCTGTACATCTAAGGTAATGTTGGGAAACTTTGCGGCAAAGCTGAACAAACACTCTTTGAGCCAAGCTTGTGTCATATTGATTGGAGCAGTGATGGTTATTCGTCCTTCCAGTTCACTTTGGTCTTGACCAAGACGGTTAGTCGCGTTGGTGAGACCTAAAATAAAAGGCTGGCAAGTGGTTAGGTACTCTTGCCTGATTTGGTTAAAACGAACTGGTGGGAGTTCCTCTCAACCAAACGAGTGTTGAGTCGGTGTTCTAGATTCTTGAGTTTACGGCTTAGCGTCGCCAGGGGAATATTGAGTTTGCTGGAGGCTTCGGTCAATGAGCGAAATTTCGAGAGGCGGACAAATAGAGCCAGCTCGTCAAAAGATATATCTTCCATTTTTGATATTTACCCTCTCATTTTAATCTGTAGATTGATGATTATGAAAACTATATCTTGCTTGTGCAATAAAAATGTTTTGGAGGGGATATGGCTTTCATTTGGCTTGGTGCGATTGCTGCGGTGTTTTTCTGGGGGAGTAATTTCCATGCAATAGCAGCGCTTAGTGATGATATAGGACCTATGACGATGACATGGGTTCGCTTTAGTCTTGCCGCTTTACTTATTGCTCCTTACGCCTTTTATCAAACCCGTAAAAATCTCAGTCTGTCACTGTCTCAATGGGTAAGAATAGGGGTTCTAGCCCTGTTTGGCGTCGTGATTCAAAATGTCGCAATGTTTATTTCACTAAGGTATACCACTCCTATCAATGGAGCAATTGTTATGGCGAATATGCCTCTGGTGTGCATATTGCTCAGTGTACTGCTGCTGAAAAGCTCGGTTTACAAACATCAGCTAATGGGAGTGGGTACAAGCTTTTTTGGTGTTTTATTGGTTCTAACGGGTGGGAAATTTGATCTACTGTCAGTGAATATAGGTGATATTGGTATGTTCATTGCTCTGTCGGGCGGTGCTGTATATACAGTGATGGTGGGAAAGTGGACACGGGGTATTCCTGTTTTTGTGACAGTCGGTCTAACACTGGCCATAGGCAGTGTGATGATATTGGTGCTCGCTTTAACAATGGAACAACCAATACAGGGGATGAGATCGTTGACGACTTTTGATTGGGTGTTGCTCGCTTATATGGGGTTATTCGGTACACTGCTGGCCTACATTTTTTGGATTAAAGCTACTCAGGTACTCGGTTCAAAAGAGACTTCATCGACAACCAACTTGATTCCTGTTTTTACTCTGCTTATTGCTATTGTTCTGGGGCAAAGCGTGGAAGTCGAACAGTGGTGCGGAATCGTGTTAGTGATCAGTGGTGTTTATTACGCGAATCACGCCAAAAATAAGCAACAAACAGTTTTGGAGCAATAACACATTTTCAAATAGTCTTGATTGTTGAACATATAGTGTTCAGTTGGATGCACATCTAATGTAAAATTGCCCGATGTTCACCAAGGATGGATTTTTGCATGAGAAAGCTAAGGCTATATTTGCTCACTATCTGTTTCTCTTCGTCTGTTGCTGCTTCTGAACTCCATCAGCGGTTGGCGGAGATTGAGTCTCGGGTTGAGGGTAGGATAGGTATCGCATTTGTTGACTCGGCAACGGGGTTTCGCTGGAGCTACCGCGGGAATGAGACTTTTCCTGTTCTGAGTACTTTCAAGCCGCTTGCTTGTGCTAAGTTGCTTCATGATATGGATAGTGGGCAGCTCAATCACGATCAAAGTGCGTATATTAAGCGCGATGATATTGTCGAGTGGTCTCCTGTCACTAAAGAACTGACCAATAGCCAAATCTCTTTAATATCGGCCTGTGAAGCGGCACTGTCGATGAGTGATAACACGGCCACCAACATTGTTCTAAACAATATAGGTGGGCCCGATGCCTTAAACCAATTCTTGCGCAAGGTTGGTGACAAATCGACTCGGCTGGATGACTTAGAGCCTTTTATCAATCAAGTGAAAGAGAGAGAAAACACCACAACGCCAGTCGCTATGACAAATACCATGTCACACTTGTTTTTAGGAGAAGGCCTTTCTGAGGGAGCACAGAAAACAATACTCGGTTGGATGGAACGCAATCGAGTATCGATGGCACTGTTGCGCTCGGTTTTGCCCTATGGCTGGAGTATCGCCGATCGGTCAGGCTCGGGATCGAAAGGATCGCGCGGTATAACCGCTCTGATTTGGAAAGAGACGCGCAAACCGCTAGTAATGAGCATCTATGTAACAGAAACGAACCTCACCCTCTCTGACCGCAATCAGCTAATCGCAGACATCGGCGAAGTTATCTTTTCAACAATAGACGTTCGCCCGTAAGCTATGAGAGTTTTGGACTAGTTGTTTTTGATAGCGACGAACTGTCCGGTAAACTCTCCAACGGTTTGACCGGCACTATAGAGTGTCGAGTTTATCTGGATTCTCGCTTTACCCCTTCTCTCATACAGTTTTAGAAAACGCGACCAGTCATCGGTGCTATTCGCTCTGGCCACGGCGGTGAAATCATCGAGAATCGGTTTGTCATAGCTCATAGTGTTGCTTTGGATAACTAAGGTTGCTTTCACATCTAAACTATTTAGTCGGGTATGTAAAAACGCCCAAGCCGACAAAATGGCGACAGAGCTGGCGCTGCCCCCATACACTGAATCTCGATGGTTGATGTTTACATCTAAAGGAGCACTAATGGCAAGGAAGTCTTCTCCTATCTCATCAACCTTGGCCGCCATCGATTTTGATTGAGGGATATGTTGGTGAAGATAAGCTTCGAGCTGAGTCTTGTTCATTGCTGTAATTCATCCTTTTAAAAGTGCTCTTGTTTGTAGACTGCTATAGCAGTGTCGATCAATAACTCAGTTTTAACCCAACACCTACATCTTCAACAGGTACTATTGCTGCCATCTCAATTTTGTATTTGAGTGCCGTGCAGTGACAAGGATGCATAACCTGAATATCTTGCTTGGCAAAGTAATCCATTGTTCCTGCGACCTGTTTTTCATCGGGGTTTAGCAAGTGAAATCCACCCAAAATATCGACAATGCGATCATCGTTACACACCTGTTTCGCATACTCGGTGATATTGCAGATCCCCGCATGTGAGCAGCCAGTGATAATCACTATGCCTTCTGGTGTTTTGTAGGCGAGCGCCGTGTCATCCTCTACAAAGTCAGGTGAACTGCAACCGCACTGGTGTTGTTCTCCAACGGGATGCTGTGATTCAAAATCATTTTCTCTTGGAATTTGTCCCAAAAATACTAAGTTGTCGGTTAACCAAACGGGCTCTTTGGTTAAGTTCACCGCAAAGTGTTTTGCGATTCTGTCTGCGGAAAATATCGAACCTATTTCTATATCGTCATACACTTTGAAGTTAAACGCGTGGGGGTGAGCGATAACGGTTGGGCTAGTGTGAGGCAAGCCTTCTTCACGCGCTTCGGTATATTTCTTTATGAGTGGGTGAAAACCACCCGTATGATCGTTGTGTCCATGTGAAATAGCGACGTAATCAATATCGAGCAGGTCTTCGCCCATTTTGCGGGCGTTATCTATAAAGGTCGAAGAATAACCGAGGTCAAACAGTATTTTTGTATCTCCATCTTTGATTAGATAGCAAACACCCGGCTCACCTAAATAATATCTGTCTATGATGGTATTGTTGTCGATAAGAATCTGTACTTCCAAGCTTCCCTACTCCATGTGCTTGACTAAAACTGTTATCAATATACACAATAACGCCCTCTTAAACAGTAAAATTAGCAGCCCAAGAGACCGTTGTACTTAGATAAAAAAGGCTTCCCCAAATTTTATAGAGTGGAGAAGCCTTTGACTACTGAGTGTGACTTGGCAAAACTACCAGTTGTTACTGCTTTGCCACAGGCGGCGATATTCCACCGCAACAGCTCTGTCAGCAAACATGACTCGTTTATTAGAACTAACTTTTGATGTTAGCTCTTCAATAAACAGCGCGTTTTTCCCTTCCCCAACGACAGCAAGTTGTAATGTGGCCTTGTCATGAAGCCAGTGCTCTGAAGAAAGGTTTACGGGTTGTTCAATGACCAGTGTTGACGTCTTGGCACCATTGACGTTTTGATTCACAATTTGCCATTTTGCTTGGATTTCTGTCGAGGCCAGCCCAGTGATCTGCATTGTACCGTTTTTATTGAATGTCAGTTCAACCATTCGGGACTTAACGGGTCTCGCGATTGTTTCTATCTGAGGTGCTGAATCGTAGACATAGTACCAAGTTTGGCTGTTAAGCTTGTCGATATTCAGAGGCAAATAAGGCTGGAATGGATTGTCTCTGTATAGCAGTAAGCCCTCGCGGTGAAATGCGGGGTCAACAACAAGGGAGTTACTCCAGGGGTAAAAGATGGGAGTCGTTCTATGAGTGTTAGTATCAAACAAAACAGGCCATTCTGGGTTTTCCATTGTGGTATAGATCCCATCGCGTTGACGCTGATCTTTCAAACTGATAGAAACCATTCTGCCATTAGAATTAAAGGCGACCTTATGAGAACGGTCTAAATCATGGGTGCTATTCGTCTGATTTATGATGTATCGAGTACCTTTAACTAATCCCACAAGCTCCTCTGAGCTGGTCAACAAGTGGTCGTTATTGACTCTAGAAAGATTGACGGTTCTCAACGCTAATTGCTTGTCGAAAAACAGTAATGAAGTCCAACGGCTTGTATTACTGGTGACAAATGTCTGTTGCTTGTCTTCGACAACAATCAACTTATCATCAGCGAGCTGGAGTTCTAGTTCTAGGGATTGTTTACCATTAATACGGTCTTGATTATACAGTGTAATATTCAAGATTTGCTTGTTGTTTACCGTAGCCAATGTCCAAGTCGCACGTATTTCTTCAAACTGGTTCTCTAGTTCAATAACGACATCATCAGCGTTGCCAAAGGTGAATTTCGCGAGCTGTGGTGCGACAGTTGGAGCTAAAGCAGGGACTAGTAGACTGTCGTCAAACCTCAGATAGTACAGCTCTTTTCCTTGCAATTGTTCGGCAGTTATTTCGGTGATTTGTGCTTCTTGAAGGGGTTTGGTGTACCAAAGCGCCAATTGCCCAAGAGCCTTCTGCTTAAAGCGGTCACCACCGGCTAACAATGTGCGTACACTCAAGGCAATGTATCTGCCTATGTGGGTGAACTCGTGGTCGTCGATGTTCTCATCAGTATAATCTAAGACGTTGCCTTTGATTTGAAACTCATCTTTGTCAGCAAAACCCGCTAACCCTATTTGGGTCTGATCTATCTCGAATTCCGCCCAACGGCTGAAGTCAGTCGCAAAGAGATCTTTTTGGAATATCTTGGTACGCGAAAAATAGTCTTTGAGTTTGAGCTGCTGAGCTCTGCTCTCAACGTTATTGCCCGACATACTGTATATCACTTTATTGAGTTCCGAGTGCCCCCCAAGATTTAATAGGCTGTCAGCCTCGACCTTATACTTGTTTAGGTAGCTTTTAATTTTTGTGGTGTCTAATACTCTGAGATCCTCCTCAAATTCCTCGGTGATTGACCTTGCAAGAAGGTGTGCAATTGAGGCTTGAGGATGATTTTCTCTTTGCGCGACAAAGTCACTCGTTATCGTAGTTAGATCCAAATTTAGCTCGCTCGCAATTTGATTCAGCGGCTTGTTTTCTTTTACGGCGAGTGTAGTAAATGGATTGATCGAGGTTTCACCGGCTGGTGTGGCCATTGAATATGAGCGTGTAGCGACAGTCGGTTGATCAGAATCTTTACTTACGCCGGCAATAATATTGGCGATTAACGTGTACTGCTTGTCTGCTGGGGGAACGGTGATAAAGCTTTATCGTCGGTTAATCCGTCTAGATACTCATCTTGTTCACATGTTTGACTGTTGTTTCTATCTGCACATACGGATGCATTAGCTATGTAGCCGTCAATGACTTGAATTTTAGCCGCTGTTTCTTGAGGGCTAGGAGACGGTGCTGGAACGGGATTTGGCTGGGGCTGTGGAATCTGTTCAGGCACTGGAGTTGGAGCCTGTGATTGAGGTGCAGAGTTGCTGTCTCCACCTCCACCACAAGCGAGTAGCATAGGCACAACGCCTATTGATAAAATCATTTTTTTCATAATTTACAATCGCTTATTTTATGTTTGATGAGCTGAGATTATAAATTAGAGTAATTGAATTAAATGTTATATAAGTCTAATTGATGTGTAACTGGTTGCTTACGTTTTGATAGAGAATGTGATGTTGGTCGGCTTGACTCAAAAGTCGGGTTTGACTTCGAAACTTATTCTCTGTTTAGAGTAGGGGTGATCAAATTCCAACCTAAATGCGTGAAGGTGTAAACGCTGGCCGCGCTCCCCGTATAGCCCATCGCCAATAATAGGTGTGTTAAGGCCTTGATAATGAGCACAGTGCACGCGTAGTTGGTGAGTTCTTCCGGTGTGTGGAAAGAGCTCGACTCTGGTTGAAGTATCGTCCTTGCTTAACACTCGCCAATAAGTATGGGCTGGCTTACCGTGTTCAAAGCAAACAAGCTGTCGTGGCCTGTCGTCTGGATCGCCCCTCATAGGTAAGTGAACATTCCCCTCTTGTTCTTGTAATACACCGTCGAGCAATGCGATATAGGTTTTTTTAACTGTTCGGCTTATAAACTGTTTTTGCAGTGATTTGTTGGCTCTTTTGGTCAGTGCAAACACGAGTAGCCCAGATGTCGCCATATCAAGGCGATGAATCACTATTGGCCCCTCAGCTTCTGGGTATCGCTCTTGTAATCGCGCATAGACACAATCTTGTATTGTTTTTCCCGGTACAGAAAGCAATCCCGCAGGTTTATTAACTACGACCATGGCTTCATCTTCATAAACAATTTCTAAGTGATGCGCTTTTGCATCGTGTTGCTCTAGCGGGTTGGGTTCAACATCTAACCCTTCTAACATGTGACCTAAAATGGGGTGACATTTACTATGGCACGAGGGGTAGAATTTTTGGTGTTGGCGAACTTCAGATTTAGGCGATCGCCCCCACCAAAATTCAGCTAAGGCCAAAGGTTTATAGCCGTGTAAATAAGCGAACTGTAGTAGTTTAGGAGCAGCGCACTCGCCGGAGCCCGCTGGTGGTATAGGGTTAGTTAGTTTGGCAAAAATCTCGTTGAGATTTTTTTGCTCGCCCTCTGCATTGAGAAATTGATATTCGGCGAATAGCTTGTGTTGCAAAGTATTTGAGAGAGCTTTGCGTTTCTCTTTGAGCATTTCTAGCTGATTGGATGTGCTATCAACGCGCTTTTGAGTGTCATTAATTAGCGCTTGCCACTCTTGTTTTAAATACTTGAGTTGATTTTTTTCAGCGACACTCTGTTTGGCTAATTCGTCGAGCTCCTTGGTCAGTTGCTCGCCGGAGAGTTGATTTTGTGCTTCCTGACGTTGAGCCTTTCTCGAAGCACGATTTTTTATGATGATCTGACGTTGAGCCTGCTCTGCTTGCTGGTACTGATTTTTCTGTTGGTCTAACTTGGCTTTAACAAGCAAATACTCTGGATCAGCACTGAGCTCTTTTACCCTAGCATTGACTTGGGTGATGGCGGCGAGTTCAGTTTGGAAAAATCCGTCTTGTTCCAAGATGTCGAAAACAGGAGGAACGAAACCAGGCAAATGGTTATCGTCGCCAATTTTTCCGGAAAATGCGCTTAGATAACCAATTTCCCCTTGTGGGCTTTTAACCAAAAGGACACCAAACATTTTTCCACTTGCAGAGGCTGAGTCGCTGTTCAGACCAAAATCGTATTGCCAAGTATTCTGAGTAAGCAAATATTGTTGAAGCTGGTTTGCCGCCAAAATGCAAAGTGGGTGGGGTGTGTAGTAAAACGGAAACGTGAACTGTTTAGGTAGCTCGTATCCACTGATATCGCTCTCGAACTTAGTAAAAAATGGGATAGAGTTAGCCATGTTCAATTCTCTGTTGCTAAAGGGGTAAAAAAGCGGGCAATTTTACCGCGATAACCGGTTAAAAAACACTATTGATTTTTTATAGAGTCGGTTGGGGTTTTGTTAAAGCGGGGAGTGCGTTATTTGCGCATAAAACAGCAAACTGCTTAAGTGTTGAATAAAAAAATTTGAGCTATCCTGAGCCAATGTTAGCTTTCGCCTCAGGATAGTTTTCTGTCTAGGGCTGGACTCAACTGGCACTTAACTCTGCAGCGTCTTGCCTTTTCATGACCTTGTGGCCTTCTTCCGTTACCCCTTTCTTCCAGTAACTGCTCACGTACATGTTGTTGCGATCTAAGTTATTTTCCCGAATAAAGAAGTCTCTTAATGCACGCATATTTTCAAACTCGCACGCGCACCAAACATAGGGTATACCTTCGAGCCACTTGGCGGATTTTATCGTAGCTAACAAAGGTTCTTGCTCGGTAAGCCATTGCAACTTAACGCCTGATGGTACTTTTAGCTGTTGAATATCTTCGCGTTGAGCGACTTGCACATACGCATACCCAACAGCATGCTCAGGGAGCTTGGCCAAGGTCGCACTTAACGCTGGCAGTGCTGTCATATCTGCAACAAAGAAAAACCAAGGGCTAGCGGTGTTCACTGGCTTTATCTCTGCGGGACCGCGTACCTGAATAGTCTGTCCTACGCGGACTGAAATCGCCCAACGGCCTGCTAAACCGTGTTCTTGTTCATGGTTATCAGAATTATGACGAACCATATCGATATCAATAGTATTTTTCTCAGGATGATAATGACGAACAGTATACGTTCTCAGTCTTGGGGCTTCTTCGGGTTTAAGCTTTGATAAATCCGTTCCGCCATTTTGATCGAAAGCGAGCTTAATGTAACTGCCTTCACATCCCAGAGGGAAGCTTTCCTGCAAGGGGCCTGTAAGGGTGATTCTTTGCATATTGGGTGTGATTTGCTTTGTTTCCACCACTGTTAAAGTGATCAATTTATGTTGTGTCATAGGCTTATTATCAATAATGAATATCATTTACAATAAGGTTATATTGAATTAACAACCCTGTGCAAGCCCCAATCACTCTGGTCTAGATCATCGGCAATGTTGATGCAATTAAGAGTGCTGCCATAAGTCCATTAAACCCTCGAATCTTGGTCGGGGTGGTTAGCCAACGTTGTAACTGTTGCCCAGCAGCAGCCCAGAATGTTACTGAAGGTAAATTAACCAGCGCAAAAACAAAAGCAATCAAGCTGAGTTCGTACCAAGCGCCGTTGGCACTGTATACCGTGACGGCGGTCAGTGCCATCGACCAGCCTTTGGGGTTAACCCACTGAAAGCTTGCGGCTGCAAAAAACGTCATTGGGCGATAGCTGCAATCGGTTTCTACTGGCTTGCTTGTAGCAATTTTAAAAGCCAAATAGGCTAGATAGACAAGGCTGAGGTATTTTAATATCGCATGACTCACTGGGTAGGTGTTAAATACCCCCATCAGCCCTATACCGACCAAGAGTACCATTACTGAAAAACCAATAGTGATCCCAGCCATATGGGGGATAGTTTTTTTAAAGCCCACATTCGCTCCGGATGCCATTAACATGATGTTATTGGGACCGGGAGTAAAAGTAGTAACAAAAGCAAATAGGGCTAATGCCCAAAACTGTGAAAACTCCATGTTTCTCTCCACGCAAATTTATTCTTAAACGTAACTCTTGACCGGTCGAGACAATAATAGGTGGATATTGGCGCAATTTTGTGTTTAATTTCCTTAATTAAAAGTAACATGCACAATAAAATTGCCTTATGGATAAGTTTGATAAAAAAATATTGCGTGAGTTGAAGCTAAACGGAAGGATCTCTAATGTTGAGCTTGCCGATAGGGTGGGTTTGTCTCCTTCTGCGACTTTGAGAAGAGTACAAGATCTCGAAAAAAGGAATGTGATTCAAAGTTATCGTGCGGTTTTGGACAAAACTCAACTTGGGATAGGCTTTGTTGCTTATGTATCGATTGGCCTTTCGAGCATAGTAAACAGGCACAATTAGAGTTTGAAGAGCACGTTCGCTATGTTGAAGAAGTCGTCGAATGTCACAATATAACCGGAGCGAACGAATACCTTCTGCGTATTGAAACGAAAGATCTTCCGAGTTACAAAAAGATACATGCGGACGTTTTGGGCGAATGTCCCCAAGTAAACTCTATTACGACTATGGTTGTGATGGAATCTCCAAAGGACGAGCGCTAAGCCGCTTTTTTATCTCCATTAAATGTCACGTTTCGCTATGTGAACAATCTTCCATCTACGTTTAGTGATGGTTTGTGTTTTCCTTTCTGTTAAGGGAGGTGGTATTCACAGCTGTTTAAACGAGTCCCCGCAAAATAAACTGTCATTTTTTTATACAATTCAACGCAATTTATTCATAAGATTTTATATAAATGTGATCTGAGTCACTCTGCTGGCGGTCGTCATTAACTTGGCGGTTTTTGTTGAATAAGTTAATGATAAACATGTAAAAAGTGATAGACATATATCGTACTGTTTGGATAGAATCACCTTCTTTTTGTGGGAATATTCCCAGCACAGGGATGCGAAAACCAATAGTAATGAGGGCTAACATGCAGTTATCTATTAAGAACTTGTCTATTCGTGCTCAGGTTCTGCTTCCTGTGGCGATGACCACCATTTTTCTACTGATTGCGCTTTGGATTACCCAAAGTAATCTTCAAGAAGAGCAAGAGACAATTAACTCTAATTCTGATTCCTTAATCTTCTACAAGGACAAGCTCGCTCATATTGATGATATGGTTTATCCGCTGCGAATCAATGCAGTTTACGCGATTTATGACCCAAGCCGCAGAGACAAATTTGCTATTCAACTAGCGGAAAACATGCGTGAACTAGAAGGCGACCTAGATGAAATGGCACGCCGTGAAACGTTTCGTTCCGAAGTGGCGATTGTTAGAGAGGCAATAAGAGATTACGTCGATTTCTCTCATAGAGCGGTAACTCTTCTTGGTCGCTATGAAAGTGGCCTTGTAAGCGAGCAAGAGTATCAGGGCTTTATCGGTCAATATCGCGATTCGGGTAATCGCATGGTGCAATCTATCAACGAACTGTCTCAAATTGTTAATCAGTTTGCCAAAAAAGCGATGGAGATCAGTGAGCAAGAGAATGATGCCGTCCAAACCAAAGCGGTTTATAAAGTATTGATTGTGCTTGTTTCATCGATTGTGATTGCTTGGTTCTTATCAGGACTAATAGTTACTCCTGTTCAGGCCCTTCAGTCGGTAATGAGGAAAATTGCTCAAGGAGATTTAACCGCAAGAGCAGAAGTCGACGGTAAAAATGAAATTGCACAACTAGGCGAAGATGTAAACCAGACCATAGATAAACTCAGTGAAACCGTAGAAGCACTGACTCGCATAAGCGAGGAAGTGGCGTCCGCATCAACTGAACTGGCTGCGGTGATGAATCAGGCGGAGTCAAATGCACAGCAGGAACTGAGAGAGATTGAGCAGGTCGCTTCGGCGGTAAATGAGCTGGCAAGCACGGCTGACAATGTTAGCGACAATGCCTCAATGGCTGATTCTACTGCGAGAGAAACGGATCAACTTGCTAAGTCAGGCTTGAGCATTTTTGAAGAGAGTAAGCAGTCTAGTGAACAGATGAAGCTGCGCTAAGTAATGCTGGACAGGTTGTGGAAGAACTAAAACAGCAGTCTGAGCAGATCAACGACGTGGTTGAAGTGATTCGCAATGTATCTGATCAAACTAACTTGTTAGCGCTAAATGCGGCGATTGAAGCGGCTCGTGCTGGGGAATCTGGTCGTGGATTTGCTGTTGTTGCTGATGAAGTAAGAATGCTAGCGGCGAGAACTCAAGAGTCGACAGGTGAAATTCAAACCATTATCGAAGAGTTGCAAAAGCAAGCCGGTCTAGCAAACGACAGTATGGTGGAAAGTATGGAGATACTGGCGAAAAATAACGAACTGTCGGGACAAGCTAATGACGCTTTGGTTGGGATAACAGATGCTGTCGTTGGTATCAATGACGCCAATACACAAGTGGCTACCGCAGCGGAGCAGCAGTCTCAGGTGACTCAAGACATTAATCGCAACGTAATTAATATGTCTGAGTTGGTGAATCAAAATGTATCTGGGATCAGTCAAAGTGCGAGTGCCAGTATCGAACTTTCGACTTTGGCTGAAAAGCAAAAAGCTCAACTCTCTTTCTTTAAGGTTTAATTGTGAAAACCGCTCGTTTAACGAGCGGTTTTTTTTGTCTCTTGACCCAAGAGGTTACGATCGACGTTTGCTCTTGGGGACGTAATTTAGTATTGAGATAGGGACTTCTTTCTTCGGTTCAAATCCTTCAATAACTCTGCGTTCAAGCAAATGCCCCAAGCGGCTTTCAATCATGCACAGGTTTTTAAAGTTGTCTTTCGATACCAAGGATATGGCTTCACCTTTTGCATCAGCACGACCAGTTCTACCAATGCGGTGTACGTACTCATCTGCTGGGTAGGGGAGATCGTAGTTGATCACCAAGGGTAGCTCACTGATATCTATACCACGAGAACCGACACCAGTAGCAATTAAGTAGGCAATCTCTCCGTTTTTAAATTGTTCTAGCAATTGGGTACGAATGTTTTGACTGCGACCACTGTGAAATGGCTCAGCTTTGATGCCCCGCTTTTCGAGCTGAGCGGCGAGCTTAGCTGCACCGTGTTTGGTTTCAATAAAAATTAAGGCTTGTTGCCATTGGTGTTTATTAATTAAGTGGGCCAACAGACTGGATTTTTTGTCTTTATCTACCGTTGTGATCCACTGTTCAATGTTCGCCTTTGAAGCACTGTGTTTGGCAATACTGATTTCTTCAGCGTGGTCAATAGCGCTTTTAGCGAGATCTCGCACTGGGTTGGAAAGAGTTGCCGAAAACAGCAGGTTTTGAATATCCTGTGGTAGACGAGCGATGATTTTGTTGATGTCTTCAATAAAGCCCATATCAAGCATTCGGTCTGCTTCATCGAGCACCAAAACTTCAGCTTCTTCAAAGTGAACGGCTCTTTTGCCGTAAAGGTCAATAAGACGCCCTGGGGTAGCCACTAAAATATCGATGCCATCGATAAGCTTTTGCCTTTGCGGCCCATCATCGACGCCACCATAGACTGCAGTAGACGTTAAGTTTACGTGCTTGGCATATTTCTCAATGCTGGCATTCACTTGGATCGCAAGTTCGCGGGTTGGCGTGAGGATTAGAGCTCTAAATCGTTTCTTTTTTTGGGTTGTACTGGCGCTTAAGCGCTCTAAAATTGGCAAAACAAAACTCGCCGTTTTACCAGTGCCCGTTTGAGCAGCAGCGATTAAGTTCTTACCAGAAAGAACGATTGGAATGGCTTTGTCTTGGATATTGGTCGGTTTGTCATAACCGACTTCGCGAATGGCTTCTAGGATTGGCTTGCTTAAGCCCAAATTAGAAAATGACATAGAATCTCTTAGGTTGGAGTTGCATGCTCCACAATTGTAGCAGTGCCGTGTACTTTGAACGGTAGTCTAACACGGTGTGACTAGAAACCTACTAAGATTGTAAATCAAAGAGAGGGTTTGCAATACTAAACGATAGTCAATTTATGGGCGGCTCTGTTTCCTTCACTTCAGGGGCTTTGGCTTTGCTGTTGTGTAAAGTGGCTCTCGGATTTTACATCCAAGGCGCGCTCAATGGGCGTATCCATGCATCGGGTACACATTGTTTAATTTCACTCAATAACACTTGAGCTTCTTCGTAATCTAGTTTCTCTGAAAGCAAATAGTAGAATCGACCTATGCGGTTTAGCTCGTGTTGGACGGAAAGGCATGAGTAGTTGTTTAAGCTTGGTGGTGTCGTACCAGCATAGAACTGCACTATGAACCGTTTTTTCTTATTCTCAGTTATCGACGAACTGTTTTTAGCACAAAGCGCCTTATCGATTCTGAAATGGGTGGTTAAAAGTGATGAGGTCACTCGAACTTGAGGAAATGTGGAGTCCTGACACTCATTTTCTATCACGTGATTGACGAACCAAATATAGTTGCAATCGTCGGATAACCGGTAGTGCTTGACTTGACTGGGTGCTTTTAGCACTTGTACCCCACATTCCGGCGTTGGTGTTTGGTTTAGTGTCTTTAACGCTAGGATTTCTTGAATAGGGATAGTCGAAGCCACAACCGTAGAGGTGTGGAATAAGGCGACAAAATAATTGAGGATAAGAACTCTTTTCATTGTTTCAGAAATGCTGTGCACAAAGGGTGAGGATAACTAAAATGGCTCAGAAGTTTGGTCAGCAAATTAAATAAATTCAATTGAAGGATGCACAAAAACGTTGCCCTTTTGGCTTGTTTGGCTGGATGTTGGTGTGTGACTGTCAAAAGAAAAATGCCGCTGTTGAAGCGGAAACCTCAAACTCAAGCTCTAAAAATGACTATTGACACATAAGCTCTGGATGCGTATTTTGTTGGTTATGAATACAGCATCTATTATCGAGCGAATTATTATCATCATTTCCTAGAAATGGTGGGTTCGGCTGTACAACAAATTCAAACCCGCCTAAGAGGCGGGTTTTTAATAACAGCCTCTTAGGAAACAAAAGAGGCAAAAATGACAACTTCAGATAATTCACAAAGCAAAGCCCATGCTTTTTCCTTTGTTGATGCCGAGCACCAGGTGCTCAAGTTTGGAAAGAGAAAAATATTTTCAGAAATCGTTGGAGCAGTCCTCAGACAAACCTGAGTACGTATTCTACGATGGTCCTCCGTTTGCAACTGGTCTTCCTCACCATGGCCACCTTGTCGCATCTACTATTAAAGACATTATTCCACGTTACCAAACTATGCTTGGTCGACATGTTGAGCGTCGTTTTGGTTGGGACTGTCACGGTCTGCCTATCGAACACGAAATTGACAAATCATTGGGCATGTCTGCAAAAGAGGCGGTGGAGTCGTTAGGTATTTCGCGATACAACAACGAATGTCGCGGAATTGTCCAACGTTATACTCAAGAGTGGGAAAAAACGGTGAGTCGCCTAGGGCGCTGGGTCGACTTCGAGAATGACTACCGAACAATGGAACCGTGGTTTATGGAAACGGTTTGGTGGGTATTCAAACAGCTTTGGGACAAAGGACTTGTCTATAAAGGCGAAAAAGTGGTTGCGTACTCCACGGAGTTAGAAACGGTTCTGTCTAACTTTGAAGCCTCGTCTAACTATAAAGATGTTCAAGATCCAGCGGTAACCGTTTTGTTCAAATTGGAAGACGAAGACGCTTACATTGCTGCATGGACGACCACACCTTGGACCTTGCCGTCAAACCTCGCACTCTGTGTTGGCCCAGATATCGATTACATTAAGGTCAAAGACGAAGAAAGAGGCAAAGCGATCTGGATTGCAGAAGCGTTAAAAGAGTCTTTGTATAAAGACGTTGAGCTGGAAATCCTAGAGCGAGTAAAAGGACAAGAACTGGCGGAAAGACGCTACCAGCCACTGTTCCCATATTTCCAAAAGCTTGCTGACAATGGCGCGTTTAAAGTCATGTCTGATGACTATGTTTCAACGGAAAGTGGTACGGGTATCGTACATATGGCCCCGGCGTTTGGTGAAGACGACCAAAGGGTATGTAAAGAGCACGGTTTGACGGAGAGTGTTTGCCCGTTAGATAGCCGCGGTCGTTTCACTGACGCTGTTACGGATTTTGCAAACCAATATGTAAAAGATGCTGATAAGGGTATTATCAAACTGCTCAAAGAGCAGGGGTTGGTATTTAAGCAGGAAACTTTAGTCCACAGCTATCCGTTGTGCCCGCGTTCAGACACCCCGATCATCTACCGTGCAGTACCGTCTTGGTATATTCAAGTTACGGCTATCCGCGATAAATTGGTAGAAAACAACCGCCAAATCAACTGGGTTCCTAACCATATTCAAGAAGGCCGGATGGGTAAATGGCTCGAAGGGGCCATTGATTGGGCTGTATCGCGCAATCGCTACTGGGGAACCCCGCTTCCTATTTGGATCAATGACAAGACGGGAAGCCAAGTTTGTCTGGGTTCAATCCAAGAGCTTAAAGAGTTAACTGGTGTTGAAGTCGAAGATTTGCACCGAGACTATGTTGACGAACTGACCTTCACCAAAGATGGCGAAGAAGGCGTTTATCGCCGTATTCCAGAGGTATTTGACTGTTGGTTCGAATCCGGTTCAATGCCATATGCTCAGGTTCATTACCCGTTTGAGAACAAAGAGAAGTTTGAGAAAAACTTCCCAGCGGCCTTTATTGCTGAAGGGGTCGACCAAACCCGTGGTTGGTTCTACACCTTGCAAGTATTGAGTGAATGCCTATTTGGCAAACCTGCGTTCAATAACGTTATTGTTAACGGAATTGTTATGGCGGAAGATGGTAAAAAGATGTCCAAGCGTCTTAAGAACTATACCGCACCAGACATTCTGATGGAGCAATACGGAGCAGACGCACTAAGACTTTACCTAATCAACTCTGGTTTGGTTAAAGCGGAAGAACAGCGCTTTGCCGATACAGGTGTGCAGGAGATGGTCCGTCAGGTGCTCTTGCCTTGGTACAATGGTTTTAAATTCTTTAAAACTTACGCAGATATTGATGGTTGGAAAGCCAATGAGTCGGCGGGTCAAGACAATATACTGGATCAGTGGATCGTCTCTCGTTTAGAGACTCTGAAAGAAAAGGTCAATGCAGAGATGCAGGCGTATCGCTTGTATAACGTTGTTCCGCCTCTATTTGATTTCCTAGAGCAGTTAACGAACTGGTACATTCGCCTAAACCGCTCTCGTTTCTGGCAAAAAGAGATGAATCAAGACAAGCAGGATGCGTACGCGACACTACACTACTGCTTAGAGACTTTCTCGCAACTTATGGCGCCATTTGCTCCGTTTTTGTCCGAGCATGTTTATCAAGGTCTAAAAGCCTATCACCAAGGTGAAGTGTCTGAATCTGTACATCTTTGTGATTACCCAAGGCCAGAAGTTGAAAAGCGCAAACCCGCGCTTGAAGCGAGCGTAGAACGTTTCCAACACTTAGTGACCATGGGGCGTCAAAAGCGCAACGATCTAAAAATCAAGCTGAAAACGCCTCTTGGTAGAGCGACGGTTCTACACAAAGATGCACACGTTTTAGATGATGTTAAACAGCTAGCCAGCTACATAGAAGCCGAGCTTAATATCAAGCAGGTAGAGTTCAGTACTAACGAAAGTGACTATATCTACGTGTATGCAAAAGCGAATTTCCCAGTACTTGGTAAGCGCTTGGGTAAACGCATGAAGCACTTTGCAGCCTTGATTCAAAACATGACTGAGCAGCAGTTAGATGTTTTCCAGGAGCGAGGTCAGATTGAACTTGATGGCGTTGTTTTTACGGAAGATGAAATAGTGCTCTACCGACAGGCAAAAGAAGGTGTAAACGCGGTATCAAACCGCTTTATCTCAATGGAGTTTGACCCAGAACTGACCGAGGAGCTTATTGCAGAAGGTGCGGTGCGAGAAGTCGTCAATCGCATTCAGAAACAAAGAAAGTCTGAAGGTTTAGAAGTTACGGATAGAATTCACCTTGCCGTGGAAGTACAAGAACCGTTGTCTAACTGGATTCGAATCCACGAAGCTTATCTCAAAGAAGAAACACTAACAGAAACGATAGTCTTTGAAGCAGTGGAATCTGGCGAAAAGCACAATACTGAACATGGTGAGTTAATAATTAAAGTTAGCAAAGCCTAGTCTAATTAAAAAATGCGCTGCCTAAGGGGAGCGCATTTTTTACTTAAGTTACATATTGATTGTGTATATTCTTGCGAATTTATAAATTAAATAAACTATAGAACTAGAAGGTTATTTATCTTTAATGTATTAATATTTTCAATATTGATCGCAAAGCATATAACCCTTACCCCTAGAGGTGACGATATATTGGGGCATTCTAGGGTCGTCGTGAATTTTTTTTCTCAATCTCCCTATTAGAACATCAATGGATCGACTACTCACGGAGTAGTATTCTTTTCCTAATGCTTTAGATAATTCTTGCCGGCTATTAAATTTGCCTTTATTACCAATTAGGTGCAATAGAATTAAATGCTCTCCGTCTGTGAGTATGCTTTTTTCCCGGCCAACGCTTAACATTCTAGTTTCAGGGTTTAGTTGAAAGTTACCGTATTTAATCATTGAATTTTCTTGATGTGTGTTTTGGCCTTGTACCCGCTGCATTAAGTTATTCATACGCAATGCAAGCTCATCACTGTCAAGAATCTGGACTGAAACCACATCAAACCCACTAAAAAGTAAATCCATCCGCTCGCTTTTTTTTAGAAAAGCACTAAAAACTAATTTTATTGGTATGTCTAATTTCTTGATTTTATTAAGTATGGTGCGGGTTGTTGTTGCATTTTTATGACAGTCAATAATAATCCCTTGGCAATGTGACTTATAGAACTCCAATCCGTGATTTAGATCTTCATCGGAACTTAATTTAAGAGTAATGGTTTTAATATTTATCCCTAAGTTAATAAAAGAAGCTGAGCTTAATCCAGATAGCTCTCGATCGGTTATATATAGTACTTTGTTCCCTATTTTATTATCCATTTTACCCCCGAAAGTGACGTTGAAACAAAATTTTGTCATTAAAATAAATTGATTCAATACATTGGAGTAACATATTGTAAATATAAATGTGATGATCACGTATTTATAATATTTGGGTAACGATTAGTAAATGAATTGAATTTTTAAACAATATTTAAATTAACTTTTACGCTGTATGCCATTTATGGGCTTACTTGATCTTTTGTCAATAAGAGAGCGTAAAATGAACGGAACAAGAAATTATTTATATCATGTATATGTAATATTATTTTCTTTTCTGGTCGCTGCATGTAATGGCGGTGACGGCGGAGAAGGAAGTAGCCCGAATAATCCAACTACTTCGGCTAAAACGGGTAGTTTGCAAATTGTGTTACAGGATGAGACTAATACATCACAGTTTGAGTCCGCGAGTATTGCGGTTAAAAGCGCAGTAAAAAGTGGAAAATCTGAAATCAGCGCGATGTCTACCCCGTACTCTGCACAAAGTACGGCCATGTCTCCGCAAAACAACACTTCGAATGAACCCTCGCTTGACCTCAATGCTGATAGATTCAGAGTGATAGGTGAAGGACCTGCGAACAACACTTTTGATGAAACTTTTACCGGCAGAGGTTCAAGAACATTAACGGGTGTGGCTGTTGGTGCTTGGAAAGTGACCGTAATTGCCATTGACGCCAATGGCGTTGAATTTGCACGTGGAGTACAAAACTTAACAGTTCGCCCAACGGAAACAACGCAATCTGTTGTAGAAGTCAAAATGGATCAGGGCAATGGTGGTCTAAGCTTCCAAGCAAACTGGCCTAAAGATATTGCTTTGACCCATAATCCCAAACTCGAGCTGCGTGATAGTAAAGGTAATTTGGTCGCAGGGATCCTTATCAACACCGTAGACTCTCCAACTGATCCAACAATGAAGCAGTCAAGCGTCGAAGTGGGGAATACGATCCCGAGTGGTTACTATACGTTAGTGTTTACTGTGCACGATTCAAACAACAAGGGTGAGAACGTTCACCTAGCCACAGGTTTTGCGGAAACCATTCGAATCATAAAAGACCAAAGTACAAGAATCGAGCAAACGTTGAAAGGGGTAAGAGGTCTTGGTGCGATAGACTTGGGCGTTGTACTCAACCTTAACAATAAATTGCCTATTTCTATTACCAATGCTTCTTCATTACCAACGAGCTTCGCATACGATCAGCCCATTTCATTTACCTTGCAGGCAGATGTTCCAGATACAGATTCGGCATTTAATGCAATTACCAAATTCTGGTATGTTAATGGTCACTTTGTAGAGATAGCTCCTACTTTGACAATCAACTCTGCAATTTCATTGCTGCCAACGTCTTATCACGGTCGCTATGTTTCTGGACATTACCGTGTTGATGTTGTCGGTTACACGACAACCGGAGAGCGAAGTGGTTCAGCTAGTTTTGAGTTTGAAGTGACCGGTCAGCAGACTAAATGGTTAACCCAAGGGACATTAGAGGGCAATTTGTATAGCGGTGATAGCAATGGTCCCGTTAACCTAAATAATATTAAAACCTTGGCACTAAAAGATTCTTTTGGTGTTGAAGTTCAAAATGCCATCCAATACGACCAAGCAACCAAACGCATTTACGGTGCAGCAATTGAGGAAGGAGAGTATGTATTAACGATTGAAGGAAAACCATCAATGGGCTACCAATACATTCCTTATTCAATGCCAGTGACGATAGAAGCCGGTAGAAATGCGAACTTAGGTACGATACGCCTATATGAAGCCTATGAACTTCCAATCGACGCTTCAACAGGTGGACAGCTTAACGTAGGGGACGAAAAAACCAGTGATATCGCCAAGATAAAGTTTCCTGCCAATGCGTTCGTTAATTCAAAGACCAAAGCGGTCTATTCAGGAGAAGTAAGCGTATATCCAAAAGCGTTTAATCCTAGTAGCGAATCTTATACAAATGCATTCCCTGGTGGCTTTACCGGTATCGTTCGCGAAAATGGTACTGACACAGAGTTTGACATTATCTCTTACGGTATTGTTGCTGCCAGCCTTGTAGATAATAAAGGTGACAAACTGGAACTCGCTCCGGGTAAAAAAGCGACCATCTCTATTAAAGTCGCCAACCCTGCTACCGCTCCCGCCACCATGCCATTATGGCACTTAGATGAGGAAACAGGGCGTTGGATGCAAGAAGGAGAAGCGACACTGGTTGGTGATTACTACGTGGGAGAAGTCGCTCACTTCAGTTGGTGGAACTTTGACTATCCATGTGGTAGTTCAGACAATGTATGGGGAAGTACATGTCCTTGGATCCGTGTTAACTTTACTGTCGTCGATCCGGAAGGCAACCCTTCACCCTTTGCAAAGATTAAATTACTAGGTGAAGGTAATTTTGCTTACTCGAAAACGGTTACCACAGACCACACGGGCCGAATTAAGACTAAACTACCTTTCTCTCCAAGTGCAGTGGCTTCGCAAAAAGCTCAAATTTCTTACGAGGTACAAGCCGAAGAAAGTGTTTATTCGGCCGATGGAAGAAAGCCAGGGGTAAGTGATAAAGCGTCTATGACATTTGCTTTAACGCATACTGAAGGCGTTGCGGGCTACGGGACGTATTACCATAGAAAACTTGTACTCGGTGAACCTAACCAGCCAAGGCTTGTTGTAAAGGCGAAAGATAACGACACGCGTCGTATTGTAAATCGCACAAAAGCACCGGTTAAGTTTAAAAAGCCATCCGGTAGTCAAACCTCTTCGAGAGTAGTGTTCACTGTTTCGAACGAAGGCTCAGCACAACTCGATTTTTCTGGTGATGACTTGGGTAATCTTGTTATCGCGACAAATGATGATCCTGAGAATCCGACACCAGCAGGCAATCAGTGGAACGCGGCGCCAGGCTTAACTAGCTTGGAATCAAAAGGAACTAAGCAGTCCCTTAACGTGACATACACCGGTTCTGCGTACGGAACAGAAAAAGCGTACTTACACATCCCAAACAACACCAATAAGGGAACACTAGTCATTCCACTTGTGACTTTAAAAGCGGGCGATGATTTCCAACTGGTAACCAACAGTGCTGGAACGTCTCAATTGTTTGATGGAATGATTTGGTGGGAGCAGAATCCATATGCAAGTAATCCCTATGTTGCAGATCCTTACGCGGTTGATCCATATGTGTGGAAAGTACACTCTGGCAGTTGGCAGGAGAGACGCCATTATTTAAGAGGGAATAAACGCGGTTACTTTGCCATCGATTTATCACATCTTCCAGACGATATGCTGGTCACAAACACTAAACTCACATGGGATAGCTATGGCATCTCTGCGTATGGCGGTGCTGTTAAGCTGTATAAGGGCAAACAACAAGAAACCATCACTGTTGATAATGCAGCAGACGGTTATAGCTCAGCGTGTATCGAGGGTGATAGCCATTGTGTAATTGCTGTTGTTCCAGCTACATCTGGTAGTAGAGGCGAAGCAACTTTACAGCTTTAGGTCTAAGGGCAATCGAAGCTGCTATCGTTAGCAACGGTGTTCTTAAAGTTATGGCGGAAGCGGAAGCGGGTGTCTCTGGCAGTTTGAACATCAACAATATTAATTTAGTGATTGAATACGAACAGTAATCAGCTACTAACTATAAGGGGAGCATTGCTCCCCTTTTTTTGAGTTTATCTATGAATACATTGTCGTCAAAAATATCTACAACTAGGCTGGCGTTATGGATTTTTCCAATAAGCTTGGCGGTTATTACTAACTTACATTGGGACAACTACTTTTACAGCCATGATGTGCCCAAATGGCTATTTATCGACATACTGTTGTCATTATTTGTAATTTTGCACAGAGATAAAGTTAGCATTCGGCGTTCTCACTGCTCATTGCTATTTTTTTCGCTCCTATACTGGTCTCTCGTAACCCTTTTCTGGTCCTCTCATTTTTATACGGGACTTAGCTTCATCATTCGCCTCGCGCTATACGGTGTCGCTTTTAACCTTCTTGTCTGGAACTACTCGGTAGACGAAAGAATTAACCTTTTGTTAAGCAGTTCACTTTTAGCTTCTGGCGTGTTTTTGATCATATTAGCCATTGAAAGAAAAATCGGAGTACCCTTTAGCAACGGGGCATTTACACCAATAGGCTTCACTAATAACGCTGGTCACGTATTTAATATATGGATACCCAGCTTGTGCTTTTGCTTATGGAAGTTTAGAAATAAGGCGTGGGCAGTATTGGCTTGTTTAGCCTTATTACTGGGGATTGTGTACGTACTTTATATCTCTCAGATTAGAGCGACGACAATCGGGCTTGGCTTATCGATTTGCCTGTTTGCTATGCTTGTTTTAATCAGTAAGAGGCAAAGAAGTTCAGTGGTTCAAAGCTTCTATTTTGGACATTTTTTTCTGTAGTTGTGGTCTATATTTCTTCTTTGCTCTTTAGTGGGTCTTTTGTATTTAAAGTGGCATCAGAGTTCTACGATCAAGTGGGAAGCGTGTTAGCAGACCCAGTGGGGCAGTTCAAACCCCGTTTAGGAATGCTTTTAAACAGCTGGGACATGCTTTTAGATAACCCTTTTGGCGTCGGGGCAAACAACTTTGAGTATATCCATCCAGAGTACGCAAAAGCGGGTACTGAATACGCCTCTGAATATGTTAATGAGAGACAAATATTAACAACCCCACACAACTTTTTAGCAAAAATTTTTACCGAACTTGGCTGGATAGGTGGCCTACTTTTGACCTCCTTTTACGCACTATTAATGTATAGAGCCATTGTACTTGCCCTTCACTACCCAAAACACGGTTGGATATTTGTGGCAACATCAGCGTTATTATTTCATTCGTTGCTAAGCCAAGTTTTCCTTTCACCAATGAGTTATATCTTTTCATTACTTCTTTTTGCTTGTCTTTTTACTCGCAATGAACAAGAGAAGAATGAGTCCAGAACAAGAAAATGGGGCTATGTAGCTTTGGTCGTTTCTCTGATCGCTCCCGCTTACAGTGTGGTAAAAACAGAGTCTCATCGGCTTCACTTTCAGGGCGTTATGACAAGGGACATCCACAAGTTAGAGAAAGCGGTCGAAGTCTATCCGGGGAACCACACCGCTTGGCTTAGTTTATCGAAAGCTTATCATTTAGGCGCGCATGATAATGAGGCTGCTATTGAGTCAATGACTCACTTTCTCACTCTAAACCCTAATCATATACACGGTCGCTACTATATCAGTGACCTAATGATCAAGCAGGGTAGATGCGAAGAAGCGATAGTGATACTAGACAGCTTGCTAAGGCACTATCCAACATTTGAACGAGCGGAAGGTCTAATGTATCGCGGCTACGATTGCAGAAGACAAAAACTAAACGTTCAATAAGGATACGGACAAAAAAACGCTGCCCTAGGGCAGCGTTTGTGTAGAGGAATCTCTATATCTTATCTCTATTGCACAAGTTGAAAACTGAAAAGAGCGTAAGCAATCCAAATAGACCACGCTGCGAAGGAAACAGCCCAACATTTACCTAAAGTGCCGCGAATTGTTGTTTTGAAGTGCGGCGATGCGCGGAAAACACAAATTGAGGCGTAGACAGCAAACACAGGTAAGGCAACCATTTTAAGAGTGGTAAGCGCGGGTTCAGCGATAAATGGGCGCAGTGACTCTAGCGCAAGTAGCAGTGAATAGGTGCCCATAATTTGTAGCAGAAAAACCGCTTTCCATAGCTTGATATCCCCTCGAAACCATTTCATTAGTAGGTTTTCATTTGTAATTGCAGGGTTCATAGTCGCCTCCGATTGTGTGTCTATTTCAGTTCGTATCAAGTGCGAGAAAGCGCGCCAAGGTGAAAGGCGCGCTTTAGAGAGCCCCTTTTCAGGGGGTGAGGTCAGGGAGTAACCTCAGTCGTTGTCAGCATAGTTACGCTGGAGCAAATTCACTTGATGGCTGTTCAAGCAAGTTTGCAATGAACTGAGCCTTAGCCCCCAAGATGATTTGAACACCAGTGTTACCAACTTTAACCACACCCATTGCACCTAGTGCTTTGATTGCGTCTTCATTCACTAGAGACATATCTTTTACTTCTAGACGTAGACGAGTGATACAAGAACCGATTGACGTTAGGTTACCGCGGCCACCTACGTGAACTAGGATCTCTTTCGCTAGGTCTTCATCGTTAAGAGTGATTTGTGCAATCTCTCTTCACGACCAACTGTCTGGTAGTTGAACTTACGGATAACTACGCGGAATACAGTGTAGTAAATCGCAGCGTTGATTGGACCCCAGATGAATAGGTTCATCCAGTTAGTTTCATAACCTTGCAAGCCAGGTAGAACACCGAACACTACGTAGTCAATGATACCAGCAGAGAAGGTCTTACCCATCTGTAGGTCAAGCATGTAAGAAACAGTGTAAGAAACACCAGCCATGATTGCGTTAAACACGTATAGTACTGGAGCAGTAAATACGAACGCGAATTCTACAGGCTCAGTGATACCAGTGATAAACGCTGTTAGTGCAGCAGAACCTAGTAGACCAGCAGCGATCTTCTTGTTCTTGTCGTGCGCTTCTTGGTACATTGCCAAACAAGCAGCTGGGAAAGCGAACATGTAGATAGCGAAGTTACCAGAAAGGAATGCACCTGCGTTAGAGTAGCCGCCACCTTCGAAAGAGTGTACGCCGTCAGCAAACATGCGGAACCAGATAGTGTGTGCACCATTGATTACGTCACCGTTAGCTGCAGTGTACTCGAAGAACGTGTACCAGTAGGGGTTGTAGAAGATGTGGTGTAGACCTACAGGGATTAGTGCACGCTCCATGAAGCCGTAGAAGAAGGTAGAAACATACATGTTACCTTGGCTAAGAGCGGTAGAAGCGGATGCGATACCTTCCTGTACGAAGCCCCAGAAGTGAGGAACGATAAGACCTAGGAAGAATGCAGTGAATGCAGTGATGATTGGTACAAAGCGCTTACCAGCGAAGAAACCTAGGAACTCAGGCAACTGGATGTTGTAGAACTTGTTGTACATGTAAGCACCAAGTACACCCATGATCATACCGCCCAGAGGGCCCATCTGCATGGATTTAATACCGAGTACTTCAACGTAAGCATGTGAGTTAGCGACCATTTCGTCGGTGATGCCAACGCTTAGGCCAATAGTCATGTGCATAACAAGGAAGCCAGCAACGGCTGCTAGAGCGGCAGTACCTGAATCTTTAGTAAGACCAACAGCAACACCGATACAGAAAAGCAAGTGAAGGTTTGCGAACAAAACTTCGCCCGCCATTTGCATTAATGGCCATTGGAGTTGGAAACCAAAGGCCAGTAAAAGGCCCGCAGCAGGCAGCATCGCGATCGGTAGCATCAAAGCTTTACCGAGCACTTGTGCCTTGGTCATGGCAGTTTTTAATACGCTCATATTTTACTCTCAATAAAATGGTTAATTAAAATGTTCCGTCTTCTTCCATAGGGTTCGAAGATTTCAATTGAGAGTTTATGGTTCGGGGGTACTTTTAAGGTTACAAAATGAATCCCCTTTGTAAATATTTAATTAATGTGTAAGTAATCGATTACATTGAGCCATTATTCGGGTATTTTTGTGACTGTTTATGTGAATATGGATCACAAAAATTAAAAGCGAAAAAACGTCAAAAATAGGGAGCTTTTTCGTTGGCAGAAAAATAGTTTGATCAAAATCTAATTTTGACTGTGCGCCCCGTCACACAAGGATTTGGCGCATTGATAACAGCAGATAATATACGGTAATTAATTGTAAGCAAACAGTAATATTTGCCTTACATTAACATAAGTTGATGTGATTTGAATGTGTTAATTTTTCCTAGCGTTGTCGAAATATTAAGCAATTAAGGTAAATTAAGGATATAAAAAATGCAAAAATACGCAGTATTATCGGATATTCACAGTAATGTCTTTGCATTGAAAGCAGTAATAAAGGACGCGAAACGCCGAGGCGTGACAAAATTTATTAATTTGGGTGACATCTTTTATGGTCCGATTGCTCCAAGAGCAACTTATGAGGAACTATTAGATCTCGATATTGTTACCATATGCGGCAACCAAGACAGACAGATTTTTGATGCCACGGCGGAAGAGATTGATTCCAACCCAACGATGCAATTTATTTTGAGGGACCTTGGTGAAGCCCCGTTGGAGTGGATGAAATCCTTGCCATTTGATGTACAAATTTCTAAGTCAATCTACGCCTGTCACGGTACGCCAAGTGATGATCTTGTTTACTTGCTTGAAGAGACAACAAGTGGGCGTCCTTATGTAAGAGCGGAAGAGAGTATTCGAGAATTGTTGGGCAACGTAGATACACAAGTCGTACTTTGTGGGCACACCCATATACCAAGGTGCGTCAATCTAAGCCAAGGACAAAGAGTGATTAATCCCGGTAGCGTTGGACTACAAGCTTACACGGATGACGAACCGCACCTGCACTCGATGGAGAACTGCACACCCGACGCTTCCTATGCATTGTTAGAACAAGATAATGACCAGTGGCAAGTGAGCTTTCACCGAGTGGCTTATGATGTGAAGAGCGCGGTTAACGAGGCGTTAAAACGCGACAGACATGACTGGGCACATTTTTTGGCCACTGGTAGAAAAATGTGATTCTCGGTGAAATAAAATACTGGCGCTAAAACGTGCAGTAGTGACAAATCAATAAAACCGCGTACCGCGGTGAAAATTAATCGTAAGAGTAATAGATGGCAGTATTAGAAGTACTTACAATTCCAGACCCAAGGCTTAAACAAAAGGCACAACCCGTTACCGATGTTACTGGCGTTCAAACGTTGATCGACGATATGTTGGACACACTTTACAACACCGATAATGGCATAGGATTAGCTGCGACTCAGGTCGGCAGAAATGAAGCGATAGTGATTATCGATTTGTCAGACAATCGAGATGAGCCACTGGTGTTGATTAATCCAAAAGTTGAAAAGGGCAGTGATAAAGCGATGGGCCAAGAGGGTTGTTTGTCTGTCCCTGATTATTACGCAGAGGTTGAGCGATACAGCAAGGTAACGGTATCAGCGTTAGACCGAGAAGGCACTCCTATTGAAATCGAGAGTGATGAGTTTCTCGCTATCGTTATGCAGCATGAAATTGACCACTTAGACGGTAATCTTTTTATTGATTACCTTTCTCCTTTGAAGAGAAAAATGGCGATGAAAAAAGTCAAAAAATTTGAAAAGGCAAAAAACCGTTAAGGCTCATCCACTTAGCGGTTAAATAACAATAGGGTCTCGGTTGAGACCCTATTACTTATCCGTTTCGCAATGCAGCAGAGCGAGCGAGTATCGATAATGTCGTACCATTGTGGAGTAGCGCACTCATTGTTGGGCTTAAGTAGCCCAGCGCTGCGGCTAGCATAATACCACTGTTGATGTATTCGGCAGCTTTAATGTTACTGCGGATGACCTTCATGGCGATATTTGCCAGTTCTCTTGAATCGGCGATACCTTGTAATGAGTCTCTTAGCAACACTACGTCAGCGACTTGTCGCGCCAGCTCTGTGCCTTTACTCATTGCTACACCAACATCGGCGGAACCGAGAGCGGGAGCATCATTGACGCCATCGCCAACAAACATCACTTTTTTCCCTTGCTGTTGAAGGGACTCTACGATGGTCGATTTATCCGATGGTCGAGCTTCAGAAAATACTTGATCCAACTTGAGGTCGTCAGCGAGGATTTGCGCTTTGTAATGGCTGTCACCAGTGATCATGACTAACTCATTAATGCCGAGAGTTCTCAATTTTTCGAGAGTGGCTTTCGCTTCTTCTCTCAGGTGATCTCTCAGCCCAATCATACCTATCAACTTTTGCGAATGACTAATATAGATCAGGTGACGACCCTTAGCTTCGAACTGTTTGATTAGCTCTTCATGGAGAGAAAAGTCAACGCTTTCATGTGCTTCTAAGAAGTGTCGGCTACCCATAACCAAAGTGTGTTCATTGAGCGTGCTGCGAAGACCGTGTGCGATAACGTACTCTACCTCCCCGTGCTCAATATGTGGAAGCTCGTTGTTTTTAGCCGCATTGACAACCGCTTGAGAAAGAGGGTGATTGCTGTGTTCTTCTACTGAAGCGGCAATCGCTAATAAATCTCTTGCGGTATTGCTAGAACAGAGCGGAATAACATCGGTCACTTCCATATCGCCATGAGTCAAGGTCCCGGTTTTGTCAAAAACACAAGTATCGATGTCGACCAGCTTTTCAATGGCACTGCCGCCTTTAAAGAGAATGCCCTGTTGAGCCGCTCGATACATAATGGATTTAAAAGTGACAGGCGTACTTAACTTGAGCGCACAAGAGTAGTCAACTAAGAAGACAGAGGCCACGCGTTGATATCTTGTGTGACCGCAAATACGGCTGCACCAATTCCAAGTGTGATTTTTACCCTTCGGTTCGCCATATCCTGAGTGACTTGCTGGATTTCACTTTTTTCGCTGAGGGATTCATAAATCAGCTTGGCGATTTGAGCGGTAGTGGCTTCACTACCTACCTTGTCCACCCTTACTTGAATGGTGCCATCGTGAACCGTAGTTCCTGAGTAGACCACCGCGTCTTGTTCTCGTCTAACTGGTACATTTTCACCGGTCAGTGAAGATTGGTTGATAAGCGCGGTACCAGTGACGACCGTTCCATCTACGGGAATGGCGACTCCGGGGCCGAGCTCGATAACATCGCCTTCGATCAGTTGCGAAGATGATACTTGTACTCGGTCACTGCCAACTACTTTCCAAACAGTAGACACTTGAGGCTGCATCAAATCAGACAGCAATTTGTCACTGTTGCGACTGGTTTTCTGCTCCATGTACTCGCCGAGGCTTATCAAACTTTGAGTCATCATAGCGGTGCGATAATCTCCACGCCATGCGGACAAACCGACAGCGATGGCATCGAGTACTTCAACTGTCACCTTTTTATCTTTCACTTGCTCAACACCTTCATACAGTGTTGGTGCGATAAGAACAGCAGTACTTAGAGCCCCCCATTTAGCGGGTAGCATGGCCGCGGCTAAGGTACCAATAACGTTCATGGCGATGTCACCGCGAGTGAACTCGTGCTCGGCTTCTGAAGTTTCGGCAGCAGCCAAGTCTAATTGTTGAATTCTAGATTCAACGATACTCGGCTTTAACAGATCGGTGTCGTATTCAATCGCAATAGATTGAGCGGCTTCGTTGACCCTAACAGTTCGAATGCCTTGGATGGCAATTAAGCTGTCTTTGATCCATTCAGCAATATCTTGATGCTGTTTTAATTCGGGAACACGAAAACGAATCCGACCGGGAAAATGGTGCCTTACTGTCGGTTGAATCATTCGTCGCCTTTATGCAAGTTGCGATAGTATTCGAGTTCTGCTTGCGTATCTTCCAAGCGTTCTTTTAGCTCTTCAACTTCGCCGCGAACCGCTGACCATGCTTTTTCACCCGTTGCAGCAACGCCCTGTTTAAACTTCTTGTTGGTTAGGAGGTACGCGACAGCAGCGCCTGCCGCTAGGCCCATATAGAAATGCGTTTTACCATTTTGCTTTTGGTATGGTTGCTCGGCGTTCGCAGTCTGTTCACCTTGGGGATTTTGATTGTTGTTTGGGTATCCGTAGTACGGATAGCTTGATATGGATTATTGTTGTTCATCGTTCTTGTCCGTTAGTTGATCCATAAGATAAAGCCCAGCAGCACCGACACTGAGAATGGTCAGCATAGAGAGAACTGGTCGCCCTGCCATTTTCTCTGCAACATAAGTCGTTGCGCCTGCAACCGCTGCAGTTTTAACTGCATTTTTCGCAGTTTCAGATACCAGTTGGTTGGTATCTATCTCGCCTTCGTTTTTTTTGACCATTTGTGAGGCGATGGTGGCACTGCCCCCTGCAATGGCGCCAACCAGCATGGCGCGATTTGCAGCACTGAGCTTATTGGTCGAGTTGCTCATAATGTCTACTGCTCTTTAATGACAGGTTCGGATGGGGCTTCTGGTGCACTTTCCGGTTCCGCGTCATTTTCTGCCAAAGGTTTTACAACAGGTTCCGCGCGGTGCTTCTCTACCGATTCTTGAAAACCTTGTTTCCCAGCAGAAACCGTGTCTTTAAAAATCTCGCTACCCGTGGCAACGTTCTCTTTGACATTACTCGCCGTGTTCACCGCTGCATCTTTGACCGAGCCAGTACCCGTCTTAAGCATGTCACCGGCGCCTGAGACCATACCCATCAGTTTGCTTCGGACATTTTCATTGCTTAACAACATAGCGGCAGCGGCACCAACTACTGCGCCTTTCCAAAATTCTTTATCACTCATACCAAACTTCCTAATATTTCGTTAAACGTACTCGCTTCCTCTCCCAAGGCGCCTTCAAGCATTGCTTGCGCTTGTTCAAACAATGGGTCTGAAGCTGTGGTTTCCGGCTGTGGAGGTGGAGGGGGTGTTTGATGCGCATGAGGAGGTGGCCCCCATTGCGGTGGTGGAGGCATAGCTCCAGGGAATCCCATACCGTGATGCATGGGGTGATGAAAATGTCCCGGCATTGGAGGGTAACCGAATGCAGGGTTCACATGAGGTGGCCACATAGGTGGTAAGCCGTTCGCTTCACATGCTTGGTTTGCCGCAAGGTATGACTTCATCATTTCTTGCTGCATTTCCATCATGGATCGGAAATAGGCCTCATATGGATTGTTGTTGAGGTTGTCACTCATGAACTTTCTCCAGTAAGGTTCAATCGCTCAGCTATTGCGTAACAAGCTTGTTCAGCCTCGGATTCACTGCCCGAAAACAATGCATCAATCCAAGCAGGTGAAATGGTTTTTTCGTCATACTCGATCAATACGCTGCCGGTGGCAGGGTTTAGTTTGTAGTGTTTAAAAGCAGGAATAGATGCGAGAGTTTGCTCGATATCATTACTTCGAAAGCGAGCAAGATGGGCAACAATTCCCAAGGTGTATTTCAGCCGTACTCGGCCGGGTATATGGTGGCCAACCTGCACCCATTTGCGCAGAGATAAAGCCTTGTCTACATGTTGTTTCATAGCTTTGAAGTATAAATTAGCTTTGTTAACAAATGTGACAATTTGACAGTTATGTGAAGGTTAATCGACTTGTTTTTGCGCTCAATCAATTTAAATGCTACTGTTGCAAATATGAATAGTTCTTATTTAGATTGGCATTGTTATGAACACTTACATTCACAAGACAAATCAGAGACTTAGAGTAAGATCTGACTTTATTAAGTCGAATCCTCAGGATGTTCTAGAGTTGATCGAACAACTCGACGAAATAGACGCTATTCACAAAATTACTTATCGCAAACACGCGGGTTCAGTGGCCATTTGCTTTGATCAAAAAGAACTCGATTGCGACTCTGTTCTAGAAATTGTTGAAAGCCACGGTTGGACTAAAAGTAGTGAAAAGCCACTTTTTATCGAGAAAGCGATGGTTTCTGGGACGAAGACTCTAGTGAAAGGTTTGACAGGTGTGGCACTTAGCCGTCTTGTTGGTCCTTCGGTTAGTCGGGTATTAATGAATCTTGCGTAATGACTCTAATTAGGCTGTCATTCCAAACTTTTTGACTGCGCATTTGCACAAGCCACTGTTGAGCGCTGGACAGCGCTTGCAAGGTGGTGACTTCAATGGCAAATTTACCACTGATTTTATCTTGGGTTTTACACTACTCGTTTGCTGAGTCTTATCACCTGTTGCTGGTTGTGTATAAAGATCATAGTTAGCGGCAAACCCTCCTTCATTAAACCACGATAATATCGGATTCAATGGCGTCGCCAATTCTCTACCAGCACTCAGTAGTGCTTGTTCCGCTACCTGTTTAATCTCATCAGAGATAGGTGTGCTGCTCCCTTGCCTTTTATTTAAGTGCGCAGAATCAGAATTTTTCAAACTTTTGAGCTTTTTTAAAGAGGGGCTTAGTACAGCCTTCTTCTGCTTTTTAATCAGCTTTTTTATGGCTTTTTTTGCTTTCATTTTTGCTTCCTGTCACGACGACAAGATTGTAGCAAAGATGATAAAGAAAACGAATCTCATTTACATATGAGGGTATTGAATCGTGAAAGCGAAACAAACTCGTTTTAAACCTTTGCAGTCAAGGTAATGACTACAAAGGCCGAGTGATTAAACGATATTAGTACTTAAATTGCTTAGTGATGTTGAGTAAGCGGTCTGTAACGCCGAAAAGTCGTTGTGTGGACTCGTCACTTTGCTCGGCATTTTGGCTATTGATTTGAGCGAGATCTCGAACTTCTTGGACCGACTGATTGATCTCGTTCGATACCAGACTTTGCTCTTCTGCTGCAGTGGCAATTTGCGCATTCATATCTAGTATACTTCTAACAGAGCTTAAAATAACGTCCAATGAGGTTTTCGCACTCGAAGACATATCAATGGCATCAGTGACTTTATCTTTGCTCGCTGCCATTGAGTCCACTGACTCTTTGGCCACTTTTTGAAGGGTTGTGATCGTGCTACTAATATCGGTAATACTCACCTGCGTTCTACTTGCAAGTGTACGCACCTCCTCAGCAACAACGGCGAAGCCACGTCCTTGCTCACCCGCTCTTGCGGCTTCTATAGCGGCGTTTAGCGCCAGAAGATTGGTTTGGTCTGCGATATCACAGATAACATCAAGTACATTGCCAACATTATCAGTTTCAACTCTCAATTTATCTATCGCTTGAGAAACGACGTCAATATCATCGCCTACCTGGTTGATTGCATTGGCTGTATTTAGCGTAACCTCAGCACCTTGTACAGCGTGCTCATAAGCTTCTTGAGCAGAGCTAGAGGCTTGTTCTGCATTTCTCGATATTTCATTGGCAGTAGAGACCATTTGATTGACCGCGGTGGCGGTTAAATCCATTTGTGATACTTGGGCATATGAACTTTCTTTTGTCTTGGCAACGAGCTTTGCTAGTTGATTTGAGTTGTCGTTAACTTGATTGGATCCTTGATCAATACTTTCTATGATGTCTCTTAGGTTATCTCGCATCGAAATAGTGTTTGAGTAGATACCGGTTTCTCTGCCTGTAGTCTCTAGTGCAAATTTGAGATTGCGATTTGCGACCTGTTCTAATAAGTCACTGATTTTCTTTGGTTCCCCACCAATAGGTTTATAAACCAACTTAAGAGATATAAAATAGATAAATGCGATGCAAAAAACCAAAAAAACTGAAGCAGTAATTAATGATTTAAATAACATGTTTTTACTAGGTAAAAGTATATTTTCGATATATTCATAAGTGTATATATGGAAGTTTGGTATCGCACTTTTGGTTGAAACTATATCGTTACCTTCACTGTTAATATATTCAAGCGTTTTACTTTCGAAATTTTTGTACTCCGGGTAAGTTTGGTAAAAGTTTTTACCTATCAATTGATCTTTTTGAGAAAATACAATGTCGTTATGGTTGGTATTTACGAGGTAAACCTGTTGGTCTGGAACGACGATTTCAACAAAATCTTTAAATACATGTGGGTCAACGTCGATACCAACTAAGCCGAGAAACTTGCCATTTTCCACAATTGGTTTGGTGATTGAAAACACATGCTTACCGGTAATTTTGTCTTGGTAAACATCGGTGATGGTTAGTTTTTTTCCCGATTTAGGGCCAAGAAACCACTCTCCTTTGTCATTGGCACCATAAAACATTTTACCGTTGTTAAGCAGCATATCGGCATTGGCTTGCGCAATGTAAGTCGAAGTTGAGCTGACGTTGTTGTATAACTCGTTCAGTAGAGGAACCATATCGCCAGAATCGACCAGCTTACCAGAATTGTCGAATTTAGTGAGCGAACCGATGACATCTAAATGATAAGCGACATTTGCAATATATTCTTCGATCTGTTTGGAAAGAATGTATCCTTGTTCACTACGGTGTTCGACAGCTTGCTGATAGTTATAATCTTTGAAACTAAAATAACTAAAACCAGAAAGTATGAGTATTACTAAGCTCAGTAAAGAGCTAAATATAACGACAAGTAACCATTTTAAACTCAAGTGACTATCCCCCTTAATTAAATACTCACTGTTGGTAATAAGCTATCTGTTGTATCTAAAATCTAGAGTGCGAAATTTGGCTTCTCAAATTTAACTTGAGTGAAATTTTGATAGTTACGGTTTTTAGTCGAAAACAAAGTGCAAGTTAGGTGATTAGAGTTTTAGGAACTATAACTTTGATTCAAAGTTTTTGGGTAAAGTGACAAGGAAGCGCTACGAAGAAACGCCTTTAAATGATTACTTATTGGGTAATCACACCAAAGTTATGACCCAAATCATGTTGAATCTAGACAAAGCAGAGTTCAATAGACTGGAATCCTTGGAGTTAGAGAATCTACTTCATGGAAACTCGCTAACGAAAACCTAGCGTTTAGACCATTGAGCATAGATTTCATGCTGATTTAAACAGTAGTAATATTGGGTTTTACGTACGGTAAAGCCAGGTCGTAAGTACTTAATAATCAATAACAACAGTGTTCAACCTCGGTTTTAAACGTTAGAATCTCCGCAGTTTATATATTGGTACATTTTGTAAGGGAATTTTTTAATGACTACTCCAAAGCAGTTCGAACTCTATGACATTCTCAAAACTTATGAGGATAACTACGAAAATGGTCCTTTTTTTGATGGCGAATTACCGACGCGACCAGCGATTAAAGAGACTCATAAAATTTTCGATTTTGAGGTAAATTCCCGTCTTGGTGTACCCGCAGGGCCGCTACTGAACAGTCATTGGTGTGATGTTTATGCGCAGCTAGGGTTTGATTTGCCGGTATACAAAACCGTTCGAAGTGTAGAGCGAGCGACTCACCCTGCGCCTAACTGCGTTTTCTTAGATACTGACAAACAGTTTAACAACAGTGAAATTAATACCGAGATCCATCCAGGTCTGCGTCCGGCATTAGATGAGCACATTACCATTACTAACTCGTTTGGTGTTCCGTCGCCAAAACCATCGGTTTGGATGAAAGATATAGAAGAGGGAAACCGTAAAATGGGAGAGGGCCAACTAATGGTTGTGTCTGTCAACGGTACCCCCGGTCTGGAGGAGCGTAACTTAGTTGAAGATTATGGTTATGTTTCGGCGATGGCCAAAGAAGCCGGCGCTAAGATCATTGAAGTAAACTACTCTTGTCCAAATTTAGGTGGTAGTAAAGAAGGCGCTTTATTCTCAGACCCAGAAAACTCTGCTCTAGTATCGAAGAAAATTCGTGAGTCTATTGGAGATACACCACTGCTTATCAAACTCGGCTGGATGCCAGCAGAGCAGCTAGAAAAAGTTATAGAAGCAAACCGACCGTATGTTGATGGGTTTGCTGCAATTAACACCATTCCGCGACAAGTCATTACTGCAGAAGGTGTTGCCGCCCTTCCTGGTGAGGGACGTCTTTCTAGCGGTACTTGTGGTTTCGCCATCGGTAATTTAGCGGAAGAGGTGACCCAGAACCTAATTGACCTGCGTACTAAATGGAAAGACGAATTTGTTATCTGTTCAGTCGGAGGCATGATGACTGCCGAAGACTTACACCGCAGACTTGATATGGGAGCAGATCTTGTAATGAGTGCGACGGCTGCAATGTGGGATCCGTACTTAGCGCAAAAATTCCATCAGTACAAATAAAACGTAACTAACGATAGCTTAGGGCCTATATGGGGCCCTAAGTTGTTTCTTTCCTTACTTCACTTCTTGATTTACCCCGCTTCGCTACGCAAAAACGTTTTTCACAAACAAAGGTCGAAACCCATCGTGTTTGAACCCTTCAAAGGGTTATTTTTTAGAGGTTCAAATGGCGTTCCGATGATCTAGAGTGGGTAGATGTCGAAAATATTCAATACTCGATTTGAGTCATTCGTTATCTTTATCTCCGAACTAGATGAGGAGACACGTATGACGTTACGCACAAATTATTTCGAAATCGCCCCAGATGCCATTAACATCTTAATGAGTCAGGAAAGCTATCTTGCCAAACAGTTTGAAGTTTCGGACACGGTGAACACCATGGTGTGGGAACTGGTGAAACTGAGAGTATCGCAGATTAACCAATGCGCCTTTTGTATTGATATGCATAGCAGCGACCTACTTGAAAAAGGAGAAAAAACTCAAAGAATTATTGGTGTAAGTGCTTGGCGTGATATGCCTTTTTACTCAGAGCCAGAGAGGGTAGCATTGGACTGGGCTGAACACTTAACTAGGGGTAAACCGATTGATGACCTTTACTATCAAGCAGTAGTACAATCCCTTGGTGAAAAAGGAGTGGTTGACTTAACGATTGCTATTAACGCCATCAACAGTTGGAATCGCATAGCGAAAACATTTAAGCCAGAGGTAGGAAGTTATAAACCTAGATAATCAATCATTAGAGCCTTTTAGCTTAAAACTCGTTAAGCCAAGTGGGTCACTTTCGGCCTTGGTTCAGGGGATATGGTCAGCGTCAATGTTGCAAACTGGCCCCCTTGTCAAATCACTTTATGCCGATGCGGGTAGTGGCGTTGTTTTTAACCTTTCTGGTCAACTTACTATTGGTGGTGAGACCATACCAGAAGGCGTTATTGTGCTGCCCGCGCAAACAAAAGCGGAAACCATTGCACTTGCTCCAAATTCGCAAATTGCCGGTATTCGCTTTCATCCGGCAATAGGGTTTGGATTACTTGGAAAACACTATGAAAAGCCGACCATATTGCAAGAAAACCAGATTCAACCTTATGATTTTTATCGCATCAATTCAAAATTACTAAGCCTTAAGGACAACTCAGAAAGGGTAGATGCTCTTTTGGAATGGGCGAGAGAACAGTTCGATATAGTGGATGTGATACCCGATGATATGGAATGCGCCTTAGATTCGATAAGACAAGGGGATGTAATTAGCAAGCTTAGTGAAAAAACTAAGGTGAGCCAACGTCATATTGAACGTCATTTCAAACATTGGTTGGGAATGACACCAAAACACTATCAGCGAATTCTTCGGATAAAAAAGGCGGTTGGTTATCTGCGTCAGCATCGCGGCGCCAATTTAGCGGAGGTCGCTCATACGTTTGGCTTTAGTGACCAAGCGCATATGACAAGAGAGTTTCGTACGATAGCGCGCCTTACCCCAAAACAGGTGTGAACCGTTCGATAAGCAGGGCGCGCTGTGAACTATTTTATCGGTAGATATACCTCAGTAAGTAGGTCGCATTCGTCGACTTGATGAATAAAGTTCAAGTAACGGAAAAAGCAAGGGAAGTCTCTTAACTCTTCTCTGCTTTCTGGTAGCCACTTTCGATACAAGTAGAAGACAGTGTCAACGATAGTGTCATGGCTACCTTTGTGAATGGCAAGGGCGCAACGACCACTGGGAATCGTGCTCGATTTGACCCCATATGTGTTTTCAGGAACCTCACCATTGTGAGAACCACATATATCAAACCGGTAATTTTCGTCAGATGTGTCATTTGGATCAGTGTGAGGGATACCAAATGTTTCACTGGTTTTTATGGGAGATAAGCCAGTCGCTTTCCTCCAATCGATAAACTTAGCTGTTGTTTCAAAAATCAGTTTTGGGCTACCTTTATGTTCAATTAATGCGACTTCTCTTTGCGTGAAATCAATAATTTGAATATCCATTGCGCTGTCTCCTAGTGTCGGTGGATGATATTCGTATTTGGAGTGCCAAGAACGCCACTCAGGTTGATTTCTAAATTGGGAAGGAGATTGTGCAAATATCCGAGAAAAAGCTCTAGAAAATGCCTCTAAACTTTCAAAACGCGCTTCAAAAGCAATATCGGTAATAGTGAACTGCGACTCAAACGCCAATCGAAAAGAAGCGCGTTTCAATCTAGCCATTAGAACATACTGCATGACGCTTATTCCCATAAACGATTTAAAGACGCGGTGAAAGTGGAACTTCGAGCTTGCTGCAACTTGGCTAAGTTGCTCAAGTGAAAATTCCTCATCTAAGTTTCTGTCGATAAAATCACACACTTTCTTTATTTGTCGTTCATGACGTTTCATCACGTTCATTGTCTTTCGTTCCCAATTAAGAAATTGCAGAGATAATACCACGGGGAAAAGGATAATCCTGATTGAAATTGCGGGATTTAGGTAGATTAGACACCCGCTTAGCACGATTAAACGTAATTTGATTGAGTCTAATTACACTTGCCATTTTCTTCCAATTGACAAAGTAGCCAGATACTTTCCAACCAGCAGGAGTTAGACACATGATAATTGTTTGGGTAGATATTTAAACTTGTATCGCTAACTTAAAGGTGATACTCATATAACTTATGAAACAAATTTACCTAAATGCAAAAACCACCACTACCACCATGAGGAGACTCAGGGGGTAGTTTTTTGCGTTGTTAGAAAGCCTCTGAGTGAGTCATCGCCAGAGGTTTTTTTGTATCTAGGCTTTGTATTTCACTCAGAACAAACTGGAGTAGAAATATGAAAACGCATCGTGATATTGCAGAACAACTCGATTTGTTCCACTCAGAAGTACAAGCGCCGGGTATGGTGTTTTGGCACCCTAATGGATGGCGTCTGTTCGAGAACATTAAAAACCACATGAGGCGGGTTTATCTGAAAAACGGCTTCCAAGAAGTGAATACCCCCGTGTTTATGAAGCAAGAGCTTTGGGAAAAATCTGGTCACATGGATATGTTTGCCGACAACATGTTTTTTGGAGGAGGTAAAGATGAACGCGAAGGATACGTTCTTAAACCCATGTCATGCCCTGCACACATTATGCTGTATAAGCGTGGTGTCCATAGCCACCGAGACTTACCAATAAAGTTGTTTGAGTTTGGTTTAGTTCACCGCAACGAGTCGTCTGGTTCGCTAAATGGTTGTTTACGAGCGAGGCAGTTTACCCAAGACGATGCACATGTGTTCTGTCGCTGGAATCAAGCAGAAAGTGAAGTTCGACAGTTTCTTCAACGTGCCAATAAGGTGTATGGCGATTATGGCTATGAGCAAATTGAAGTAAAGGTTTCTACGAAACCCGATAAAGCTTTAGGCGATGATAGTGAATGGGAACGTGCGCAAGAAGTTCTATTCTCCGCTTGTCGAAACGAAGGGCTAGAGGTTGAGATACAACAAGGAGAAGGCGCATTCTACGGGCCGAAAATAGAACTTTCGCTAAGGGATTCAATGGGAAGAAGTTGGCAATGTGGAACCATTCAGTTTGATTTCAATCTCTCAAAAAGATTCGATGTTCAATACGTCAATCAACATGGAGATTTCGATACGCCAGTTATCATGCATCAGGCGATGTATGGTTCAATCGAGCGTTGGATTGGAATCTTGCTAGAGGTATCACAAGGTGATTTACCTTTGTGGGTGCACCCACTTCCCGTGGCGATTGCATCTGTCAACGAATCCAATACGGACTGCGCCAAACGCGTTGGTACAATGCTGTTAGACAATGGTATCCCGGTAAACACCGACATATCACAAAGTTCGGTGGGCAGAAAAATGAAACGCTTTCACAAGATGAAGATCCCATTTGTGGTTACTATTGGTGATGCGGAAACGTCAAACAGCACGGTTTCAATTAAAAATCGCAAAGGTGGTCAAGTGGAGCAAATTCCCATCGAAGAGCTGGTGGAATATGTATTATCAAAATTTATAGCAACAGAAAAACAAAAATAGTGTTTATAGTTTATTGAAACGTTTCAACCTCTGAGCCAAATATTCAGCTACCACTGGCGTAATGTTGAAATGAGAGTGTAAGCAACAGTTTTATTGGTAATATCTAGAAGAATACAAGGGCAGGTTTGACAAGCTGCCCAACTTAAATAAACGAAATTCGGCGAATGATTGTGTCTGTTTATGATTTTTTAGTCGATGAAGAAATACTAAGAAGTTATTGCTTATTTATAATAAATACAAACCGACTACTTACAAAGGATATTTAAAGATTGAGTTTTTTCCAATGGTGGATGTTTCATTTCTAATATATAGTTTGCGCATCATAGTATTTGTCTTGTTTATCTTTTATGGTCTAGTAATACCTCGAAAAAATGCGAAATATTATTATTTGACCATTGTAAATCAATGGTCAAATAGCCCAGTTGTGGGAAAGTAATAAATAGTTACTATTTTAGAAATTAAATATCCTGACAAGGAGAAATTTTCAGTAAGAAGTATAGGGTATTTTGTTAGCTTTTTGGTGTTTTATACCAGATTTGGGAAAGCCCAAATTTGGCGCAAGAGGTACAGATAAGTTTTTGCCCTTTGTTGACAATAATCAGCTCTAGTTCTTTTCTATGCTCTTTTTCACTATTTTTCATTACTATATATATTTTTCCATTCTTTATGTAGTAATTCTTTTTACTAGAGGACAAATCTGTTTTAAAAGTTACCAATTTATTAAAAGATACAGAAATACTTCTTTTTTTTGATGCTTGATAGGATCCATAGTAGATGCTGTCTTCCATGTCATAATCGCGCCAAATAAAGAGCAATAAGAACAAAAAAATAGTGGTTGTAACAGTAAGTCGAAACATAATAAATTCCTCATTGGCGATTACTATGCTTGTCTGTCTTTTATAAGTTGTTGTTTTGTTTGAATTCTTTTGGTGTGCACTTGTAATGGTGCTTAAACCTTTTGGTAAAGTAACTAGGGTCGCTAAATCCCACTTCATAAGATACAGAAGTGATGTTGTGTCCTTTTGAAAGTAGTACCCCAGCTTTTTCTAGTCGAACAATTTCTATGTATTTACCTAGCGTTGTACACGTCATCGATCTGAATTTTTTTCTAAACTCAGACTCTGATATCGCTACTCGTTGGGATATAGACTTGTATGTCCAGTCCTTTGTTAAATCTTCGTGTATAAATTTAATAGCTGAAATTATCTTGTTGTTTAACTTTGAGTCAATATCGTTGCTTTTATTTCCAATTATTTTTGATAATGTATAGTGGAATATTTCAAGTGATTTTGTTGTTAACTTTAGGTCGTGTAGTAATTTTGGAGCAGAATTTTGTTTCTCACTACTTTGGCAGTCATAAATGTTTTTTCCCATCCGATATAGATTTATATCTAGTGGTGACTTACTAAGTGTGAAATCAATGCCAGAAATGTAATCCCCAAACTCTAAAATAGACTCATTAAGCAAAGACATGTCAATGGCTTCGTTATTGAATTTTATGCTAACGAATTTTACTTTTTTATTGTTTTTAAACTTAACTGAACCATATTTGTCAGAACCTCGGTGAAAAACCAATAAAGTATTATCGTCGATATTTTGTAATTTTTTTCCATTGATTTCAATGTCAAATCTAGATTCAAGAATAATTACAATGCTAAAACCTGACTCGAAATCAAGTTCTATTTGAGTATCATTGAACTCAACTTCATCTGCTATTATCTCGATATTTCCACATAGTGTAACTTCTCTATATGGTGAATATTTATTTAGCTCTAATCCAGTGGAGGAAGTAACGACTTTTTGAGGTTCACTGAGCAAATTTGTCGTCTCAATACATTTTTTCATTATTATCTTGGGCTGATTTTCACGGTCTGTTTTATATATAATAATATTCTTGTATCAAAATCGTTGTCAAATATATTTTTATGGAACGAGAGACTGCAAAAATTTTCATTTTAATTTTCCAATTATACCAGTGAAAGTGAAATATTTACCATTAGATTTAGTCGGTAATAATTATCATTAGCTTGTTTGTTTGTTTGTTTGTTTGTAAAAGTATTAATTGAATAAAAGTAGGTAACAAATGATTTATTTCAACTACTTAGAAACCAGATGCAAAACAAAAATTAAGCTAATGACGGCTTCTAAAAATTATTTTGAAAATCATATTGATAAAATAAAAGAATCGAGTGATGACATAGTTACCCAGTTTGAGTTAGATATGTTATTAGGAAATTCTATTAGTAGGTGTTTAAATGAAAAAAGATCAAAATGTAAAACCGAGCATGTTTCTTTTCGTGAACTTGATTTTTATTTTAAAATGGTTGCAATGCCTATAGTTTCTAGCGAAACTTTAGAAATATCAGGCTATGAGGTTTTAGGAAGAGCTTTTGAATCTAATGGGGAAATTATTGAGATAACAAAAGCGATTAGTATCATGTTAGATAATGGAGTAATATCCAACTATACTTTGTCCCTACTGAAAAAACTCATCCAATTTATTCTTGAGCAAAATCTAGATAACATTAGATTTTCTATTAATATTGAAAATCAATCATTAGATGAAGAAGATTTCGCTACACGTGTAGAATTATTACTCAAGACACTTAATTATAATCCTGTCGGTATTACTCTAGAGGTTACTGAAAGGCAGAGGGTTCGATCAATCATCAAGAAACGTAACCTGCAACGTCTATTTGAACTTGGTTTCTCTATTTCGTTGGATGATTTCGGCGATATGCATGCGACTTTTGAGGAGCTAACGCTCTACCCTTATTCTCAAGTTAAGCTGGATACAAAATGTGTTGAGCGTTGTATGCATAATGAAAACTATCGCTACTATGTACAATGGGTGCTCGCTATTTGCCAATATAACAAACTAAGTATTGTTGCGGAAGGGATTTCAGATTTAACTAAATTGACTTGGACGCGTAGAAACTTATGTGTTACACACCTACAGGGATTCTATATTGGGAAACCATGTTCTTTAAACGGTTTGTGCAGTGAAAAAGTGCCTTAAAATAAAATGATTTTAATAAATCTATTAACATGCAATTATTAATCGTTTATTTTATTAATTTGTGTTCAATAGATGGGAATAGAGTGTTTTTTAAATTCTAATTTTTTATTTTGTTTTTTACTGGTAATAAATGCATTTTTTGTGGTAATTTTTGTTTTTTATTTTAAAAGTGTTATTTATTACAAAGAAAATAATCGTCTTTGTTTTTATTTATTTTGGACGTTTTATTATTTTGTCTGATTTGGTTAAAGCACAGGACAAAATAATGAAATATATCTATCACAATAGAAATTTTGTATTATTTATTTCAGGGATTTTAATATCCGCTTGTAACGGCGGATCTGATGGTGATAGTCCAGGAAATCCGCCAGATATCCCTAAAATAGAAAAGCACTACGTGCAAGTAATTGATGGTTATCTTCAAAATGCTTCTGTCTGTGTGGATAGAAACCGTAGTTTGGAATGTGATGATGGTGAATATTTAGCTGGTTTTACCGATAATGTCGGTTTGATTGAGATAGCTCCATCAGATCGTCAGTTTGGTCTAATAGCAAAGGTCATTGAGGGTACAAGCAAAGACGGCGATGATATCAATGTTGTTCGCCATTCTTACACTATGGCGGCACCTGCCGGGGAAAAAATCATAAATCCGTTCACCACTTTGGCCGTGGTTAACAAAACAACGATTGACGAAGTTGCCGCAAACCTAGACTTACCAAGTAATGTGATTAAGTCTGACTATGCTTCTAGCAGAGCTATGGGGGCAACAGCTCAGATTGTTGCTGCAATGGCACGTTCTATTACCGATGATTATCAAGAGAAACTTGTAGATACGGGTTCAAAATCTAAGGTATATTTTCCAAACTCAAAGCTTATAAAAACAAAGCACAAGAGTTGCAAAATAAGTACGGGATAATAAGTGGAGCAAAACTATATATAGGTACTGATGGCAAGGTCAAACATCGTAACATTTCTAGAAATATCGAAGATGCGTTAAAGCGACTTACCAATGAAAGGGGCGATATATCAGTTTCTTCTACTCACACGAGCCCATACCTGGGACATTGGACCAATGTTAACTTTAATTCTAGCAAAAAAGAGATAACGTTCGAAACAAAAACTGGCGAGCTTAAAAGGAATTACGAAGTCTTTGGCAACACTTTTGTTATTCGTCGTTCTAAGTCTGGAGATTTGCATCATAACTTTCCGTTCTTTACTAATCATCGTATGGTTTACAGCAGCAAAAATTTGATTGTTTCGGTTACAGAAACGTTTGGCGACATATTCTTGTGGAAAAGAAAGGGTGTAAAGTCTGGGTCAATCGAAGAAAAATATTTTATAAATAAGACGGCCTATCTTATTCGAGAAGATGGTTTGTATGGAAGTGATGCTTATTCTCCGGAGATGCTAAAAATACATTTTCGGGCTAACAAAACGGTTTCTATTACGCGGGATCGAGGGAAAGGTGTTATCAACGGGAAGTGGGAGTGGAGTCAGGGCGTGCTTTCGATCACCAATCTTTCTACCGCGATATCTGGTAAAAAGCAAATCACGTTAAGCATAGATATTGCCGATGATAGGGTTTTCGTCGCAAAGGACGTTGAAAAGCCATACCAGAACACGACTCCTCTATTAGTTACCTTTGACCCTAGTGTCATGAGAAACTTGATAGGGTCGTCTCAATACTATGCTCAAACACACCCTACAACACAAGCGGATGATGGCAAGTCCAAAGTCAATACTTTAAAGCATTGGATGATTGAAAAACAGTTCACCAAAATGCCAATGACAAACGTAGTCCTAGCAAAGCGCAAAGAATCGATTTACTTTGACAAAAACGGTACAAAGGCAACGTTTAAGAAAAATGGAGTAGTAGTAAAAGTAGAGTATGAAGCGACAAAATCAGCCGACTATAAAGGTAGATTTAAAGGACCATTTGCTAAAATTACGCTCGATAACAAAACCTACCAGATTTTTCAAAATGGAAGAATGTTGTTGGTGAATCCACCAAGAGACGAAGATGCTTTTGTACTGTATAAAGAAAATATCATTAACGTGCCAGAAATTTTGGAGCCAATAGTACTCACTAGACAAGGTACATGGATATATGTTTATGACAAAGCGCCAATCTCAAGTAAAGTAGCCGCTCCAGATTGGGCAAAACTGACATTTAAAAACAATGGCAGAGTAATCATAGAACGAGACAGTCAGAAAAAAATAGTTGCTCGTTGGCATATAATCTCCAATAAAGATGAGCACAAATCTATAGTTATTAATCAGCCTGACAGTGATAAACACGTTTGGTTAGAAGGGACACAAAAGTTAGAGCTTGGGGTTCTGGTTTCGCAGAAGATTCAAGAGAGACCAAATATGTTACTCAATATAAAAGGAAATGGCGTTGAAGCAATCCGTTACATGTCAACAGATAACAGTGCCCTGGAATTTTTAAAAGCTTGGCAAAAAAGCAGCTTTAAATCTGGAAGTTAAACCTTCTTTAAACAAAAAGCGAACCGTTAAGGTTCGCTTTTATTATCAGTAAAAACAACCCAATGAAAGGGTTGCTCTCAATACACCAAGCTTAATCTTCGTAGTTATCAATACTCGGACAAGAACAGATTAGGTTACGGTCGCCGTATACGTTATCTACGCGATTAACCGTTGGCCAGTATTTCCAGCTTTTGGTCGCCGTAGATGGGAAACAAGCGATTTCGCGCGAGTATGGACGATCCCACTGGTCATTGGATAGATCAACTTGAGTATGAGGAGCGTTGACTAGAGGGTTGTTCTCCAGCGGCCACTCGCCATTTTTCACTTTGTTCATTTCCTCGCGAATTGCGATCATCGCGTCGCAGAAACGGTCTAGCTCTTCTAGATCTTCCGACTCAGTTGGTTCTACCATAAGCGTACCCGCTACAGGGAACGACATAGTTGGAGCGTGGAAACCATAGTCCATTAGGCGCTTGGCGATATCTTCTTCACTAATTCCAGTTTCTTCTTTTAGCGGACGAATGTCGATAATACATTCGTGAGCCACGCGGCCATTGGTGCCACGGTAAAGAACTGGGTAGTGGGGGCGTAGACGTTCCATGACGTAGTTAGCGTTAAGGATCGCTACTTTGGTTGCTTCTGTAAGGCCAGCTTCTCCCATCATGGCAATGTATGCCCAAGAGATCGGAAGGATAGAGGCACTACCAAGATCCGCTGCAGCAACCGCATAATCGTTACCTTCCACACCATTTTCTACGTGACCTGGAAGGAATGGTGCCAGGTGCGATTTAACACCGATAGGGCCCATACCTGGGCCACCACCGCCATGAGGTATACAGAAGGTTTTATGCAAGTTAAGGTGCGAAACGTCTGATCCGATAAGACCGGGTGATGTTAAACCTACTTGCGCATTCATGTTAGCTCCATCAAGGTATACTTGACCGCCAGCTTCATGAACCATTTCACAAACTTCTTTCACCTGCTCTTCGTACACGCCGTGTGTTGAAGGGTAAGTGATCATAATGCTCGATAGGTTATCGCGATGTTTTTCGATCTTCGCTGCTAAGTCTGCAACGTCGATGTTGCCATCATCGTCACACTTCACTACGACAACTTTCATTGAAACCATAGAAGCAGTAGCAGGGTTAGTACCGTGTGCTGAATTTGGGATTAGACAAACGTTGCGATGACCTTCACCACGGCTTTCATGGTAGCGCTGAATGGCTATCAAGCCTGCGTATTCACCAGAAGCTCCTGAGTTTGGTTGTAGTGAGAAAGCATCATAGCCGGTGATTTCGCATAGCTTTTCTTTCAGATCTTTTGCTAATTCTGCGTAACCTGCCGCTTGCTCTATTGGAGCGAATGGATGGATTGAACCAAATTCAGGCCATGTAACCGGGATCATCTCAGCAGCAGCGTTTAGCTTCATTGTGCAACTGCCCAGCGGGATCATTCCGTGGGTCAATGAAAAGTCTTTGTTCTCCAGCTGTTTTAGGTAACGCATCATCTGGGTTTCACTATGGTGAGTGTTAAACACAGGGTGCGTGAGATATTCACTGGTACGACGGCAGTTTTCAGGGATTGCAGCGTATTCATTAGTCGCGATTTCAGCAGACAGTACCTGCGCATCTTGCGAAATACCGAACACAGAGAATAGGGCTTCGATATCGCTTGTGGTTGTGGTTTCGTCAAAGCTGATACCCAATTTACCATCTAGCTTACGCAGGTTCATATCGGCTTGTTGCGCTTTTTGGTATAGCGCTTCAGTTTGATCTGCGGTGTTGATGGTAATCGTATCGAAGAAGCTGTTATGAGCCAGTTCAAAACCCGATTTAGTTAGACCAGCTGCTAAAATCGCTGTCATATGGTGCGTACGACGAGCAATAGTGCGCAAACCCTCACTGCCGTGGAATACGGCATAGAATGAAGCCATATTGGCAAGCAGAGCTTGTGCAGTACAGATATTTGATGTCGCTTTTTCGCGGCGGATGTGTTGCTCACGGGTCTGCATTGCCATGCGAAGCGCTTGATTGCCATTACTGTCAATGGAAACACCGATAACACGGCCCGGCATGGTGCGTTTGTGTTTGTCACGTGTCGCCATAAATGCTGCGTGTGGACCGCCGTAACCCATCGGAACACCAAATCGCTGTGCACTACCAATTACAACGTCAGCACCCATCTCACCAGCGGGTTTTAGCAGAGCAGAAGCCAGTAGATCGGTCGCTACCGTTACTAACGTTTTGTTGGCTTGCGCTTTTGCGATTACGTCCGTCAAGTCACGAACTTCGCCAGTGGTACCCGGGTACTGAACAAGTGCGCCAAATACGTCTTGCTCTGGTAGGGATTCGAGTGCGCCGACAACAACTTCAAAGCCGATGTATTGAGCACGTGTCTCGACCACTGCCAATGTTTGTGGATGAACGTCATCAGCGACAAAGAATACTTTGCTTTTGCTTTTTCCTGCACGTTTACAAAGGGTCATCGCTTCTGCAGCCGCTGTTGCTTCATCCAACAGAGACGCGTTGGCGATGTCCATTCCCGTTAGGTCCATAACCATTTGCTGGAAGTTTAGCAGTGCTTCCAAGCGGCCTTGTGATATCTCTGGTTGGTAAGGTGTGTAAGCCGTGTACCAGCCCGGATTCTCAAGAACGTTGCGCAGAATTACGTTGGGTGTGAAGGTGTTGTAATAACCTTGACCGATAAATGTGCGCTTGATTTGGTTCTGATTGGCAAATACTTTCATCGCTTCCAGCATATCCGCTTCGCTCTTTGCTTCTGCCAGTGTTAGTGGCTTTTCAAGGCGAATTTGTGCTGGAACGGTTTCGTCGATCAGTGTATCTAGGCTAGCCGCCTTGATATCGTTGAGCATTTTTTGCTGATCAGCTTTGTTAGGTCCGTTGTGGCGAGCAACGAACTCGTTTTGTGTGCTGAGGCTTTGAAGTAATTCAGTCATTTTCCTTTACCTACTCCATGGTTCGGATTTAAAAAGTGTTTACTCACCGTTGAAGGGGAGTGAATGGTTTACCGAACCTTGAAAAAAAGCTGCCCTAAGCGGACAGCTTTACAATCTTCTACTACTTAATCTTCTTCGATTGAGTTTTGGTACTCTTCGGCATCTTTGAGGTTATCTAGTTCAGATGGGTCGGCCATCTTAACTTTAACAATCCAGCCGCCTTCATAAGGTTCTTCGTTGATTAGCTCTGGGCTATCTTCTAGCTCTTCATTGATTTCTACGATTTCACCAGTGATTGGTGCATAGATATCTGAAGCCGCTTTTACCGACTCTACAAGTGAAAAGCTTTCACCTGCTTCGATTTCGTCATCTGCTTCAGGTAGGTCGACAAAAACCACGTCGCCTAGCATCTCTTGTGCATGCTCTGAAATTCCGACAGTTACTGTGCCGTCACCGTTGTCTCGTACCCACTCGTGGCTATCTGCAAACTTCAGTGTGTTATCCATTGCTTAATCTCCAAATATAACTTTTAAGGATTTAAAATAGTTTATTGGTAAAGAGGAAAGCGAGCGCATAGAGCTTTAACTTGTTTGCGCACTTTTTGCTCTACTTCTGCGTTGCCTTCAGGGTTTTCTAGTAGCCCATCTAGCACATCGCCAATCCAGTTACCGATGAGTTTGAATTCTTCTTCGCCAAAGCCTCGGCTTGTTCCCGCTGGAGTTCCCAAACGGATGCCTGATGTAATCATAGGCTTCTCTGAATCAAATGGGATACCATTTTTGTTACATGTGATCCCAGCGCGTTCTAATGCTTCTTCAGCTTTGTTGCCTTTCAATCCCTTAGGGCGAAGGTCTACCAACATTAAATGAGTATCAGTGCCACCAGTTACTATGTCACAACCGCGAGTTTGCAATACTTCAGCTAGAACTTTTGCGTTTCCGATCACTGAATCGATATAAGTTGAAAACTCAGGGCCTAAGGCTTCACCAAAAGCGACAGCTTTTGCGGCGATGACGTGCATCAAAGGACCACCTTGCAGGCCGGGGAAAACAGCGGAGTTAATTTTCTTTATGATTTCTTCACTATTAGTAAGAATCATCCCACCGCGTGGGCCGCGCAGTGTTTTGTGCGTGGTTGTGGTAACGACATGAGCGTGAGGGATCGGGCTTGGGTGAGCGCCAGTTGCGATTAGACCAGCGATATGTGCCATATCGACCATTAAGATTGCGCCCACTTCGTCGGCAATTTCACGGAATTTTGCAAAATCGATAACGCGAGGAATCGCACTACCACCGGCGATGATCATTTTTGGTTGATGTTCAATGGCAAGTTGGCGAACGTCGTCGTAGTTAATTTCTAAAGTTTCTTTGTCTACACCGTACTGAACGGCGTTAAACCACTTACCAGAAAGGGCAGGGCGAGCGCCGTGAGTTAAGTGACCTCCAGCGTCTAAAGACATGCCTAAAATGGTGTCGCCGGGCTGAAGTAGTGCGAGTTTTACTGCCCCGTTCGCTTGTGCACCAGAGTGTGGTTGAACGTTTGCGTATTCGCACCTAAAAAGTTGCTTTGCACGCTCGATAGCGATCGCTTCTACGGTATCTACATGTTCACATCCGCCGTAGTAACGGCGACCAGGATAGCCTTCTGCATACTTGTTGGTTAGGCAGGTGCCTTGCGCTTGCATCACTGCTTTAGAAACGATGTTCTCGGAAGCAATGAGCTCAATCTGTTCGTTTTGACGTTCGAATTCCGCTTGAATACCAGCGAATACCGCGTCGTCTGTTGCAGCGAGGTTGGTTGAAAAAAAGTTTTCCAGACTGTGGTTTGGGTAGCTATTGTTCATGGTAGATGACCTTAAAATTTGCCGATGAGCGATAAACGAATTTCTATTCTTCTCATCAGTCCTCTATTTAGTTCTGCTTAAAAGTAACTGAAAGCAGAGTGGTTTCCTTGCCCTAAAATTTGGGCCAAACACCGCGATTAATTGTTAATAATGTCAATTGTGGTTCGCGGGAACAGCATCTCTTCATCTAACAAGTTGGTAACATAACGTCTGATGGAGCAATAATCAATAAAAAATTTCCTATTGGAAACAAGTGTTCGGTATTTGCAACAGACAGCACACTTTATTTCCACTGTCGATCTTTTCAGCGAATAGCCCATGGTGCACAATGATAATTAGACAGGAAGTAACGAAGATAACAACGAGGGATTTATGTCTGAAGACATTTACGACGAGTACCCTTCATTGACCTTAGCGAAAGAATCTCAAGAGCAAACTATCGAGCCTTTAAAACTTGGTCAGCGCATTAAAGATATCCGCGGGAAAATGGGTATCACTTTAGAAGAAGCTAGCCAACGCACAGGGTTAGCCCGTTCTACGCTTAGTAAAATAGAAAACGAGCAAATTTCACCGACGTTCCAAGCCATGCAGAAACTGGCAAATGGTTTACAGATAGATATGCCGCAACTCTTTGAACCGCCAAGAAAAAAGGTGGCGGCAGGGCGTAGAGACATTACCCGTTTCAAGCAGGGCAAACCTCATCCTACTCAAACCTACGAACACGAATTGCTGGCGACTCAACTTTCCAATAAAAAGATGATGCCATTTAAAAGTCGTGTAAGAGCGCGAAACTTTGAAGAATATGGCGACTGGATCCGCCACGACGGTGAAGAGTTTTTATTGATCTTATCTGGTGCGGTGCAGTTCTATTCGGAGTTCTATGAACCGGTCGTTTTAGAACAAGGTGACAGTGTATATTACGATGCCAATATGGGTCATATGCTGGTATCTGTCAGTGATGAAGATGCGTTGATTTTGTGGGTAACTGCTAAGTAACGATTAACTAACTAAAATTTCTTATAGTGAAAGCAAACGTTTGCGTTATGGTTTGCTTTTTGTAAAATGACGCCGTAATACTCAGTGATTGGTGAGTTTCGGCGTCATTTTTTATATTTAAAAATGTGATTAAAATGTTAAATGTCACATTTTGAACGATATGGTGAGCTATAATCGTGCATTATCCGCGGACTCGTGTTTATTATTGGAAACATGGTTTCCCGAGAATGGAAACGAACCTGATTAAATGGAGACAACAATGAGTCAAGAACTACTACAAACCCCTCTGCACGCGCTTCATGTGGAAGAAGGCGCGAAGATGGTTCCTTTTGCCGGATACGACATGCCAGTTCAATACAAGCTTGGTGTAAAAAAGGAGCATTTACACACTAGAGATGCAGCAGGTTTGTTCGATGTTTCTCATATGGGACAGTTAAGGCTTCGTGGTAATGGCGCCGCTGCTTTCTTGGAGTCTCTCGTACCTGTAGACATTGTTGGGCTTGCTCAAGGTAATCAACGTTATGCGTTTTTTACTAATGAACAAGGCGGCATCATAGATGACCTAATGGTAGCTAACATGGGTGACCACTTGTTTGTTGTTGTCAATGCGGCGTGTAAAGATCAAGACATTGCGCATATCCAAAAGCATCTGCCTGAGGATGTGGCTCTTGAAGTTATTGACGACCGAGCGCTACTTGCCCTGCAAGGACCAAAAGCTGTCGACGTACTAAAACGCTTTAACGCTGAAGTGGCGGAAATGGTGTTTATGGACGTGAAGACGCTAAACATTTTAGGTGTTGAATGCGTTGTTAGCCGCAGTGGTTACACTGGCGAAGATGGTTATGAAATTTCCGTTCCTTCCACACACGCAGCTGAACTGGCAATAAAACTTACTGCAGAAAATGAAGTGGAGTGGATTGGCCTTGGTGCTCGCGATTCTTTGCGTTTGGAGTGTGGCCTTTGTTTGTACGGCCATGACTTGGATACGACAACAACACCAGTAGAAGCTAGCCTACTATGGGGCATTCAAAAAGTTCGCCGCAAAGGTGGAGAAAGAGAAGGTGGTTTCCCAGGCGCAGATATCATTCTTAGCCAAATTGAGACGAAAGATGTGGCACGTAAACGCGTTGGTTTGGTTGGTCAAACTAAAGCACCAGTGCGCGAAGGTGCGGAGCTTTTTGACGCTGACGGTAATAAAGTCGGTGTAGTCACCAGCGGTACGGCAGGGCCAAACGCGGGTAAACCGGTTTCTATGGCTTATGTAACAACGGAATTGAGTGCCCTGGCAGTGAAGTCTTCGCCGAAGTTCGCGGTAAAAAGCTGCCTATGACGGTCGAAAAAATGCCATTCGTACCTCAGCGCTATTACCGTGGATAAATGAATTAAGATTAACTTTTCTTAGGTAATAGATTGTTAACATGTGAAAACATCGTCAATTGTCTTAAATAAATCCAATTCCTACAAAAAACCTCTTAATTAGAGGTTTTTTTTAAGCTCGGATTTTATAGATTAAACCTTGTTATAAATGATTAAATTAGGCTTCAAATGAAAACTAACCTTGCTCTAGTATTTGCCTTACTGGCGAGCAACGCAGTGGCGAACGATATTAGCGCTTACATCGTCAATGGCTCTGGGGCCGATGTGAATAACTTTCCTTCCACGGCAACCTTGTTTTATGATTCCCACGAAATCGATAGCAGGTATTCCACGACAAGCTACTGCGGAGCAACGGTGATTGATGCATACCATGTTCTTACCGCTGCGCATTGTGTATATGACAGCGAAGCGGCTCGCTTGTTCACAATTGTAAGTCCGAAGTTGCAGGACACACAGACATACAACCCTAATTTTTCACCAAGATATAGAGTAAGTTCAGTATATATACGCTCAGATTACATTGATTCAGAAGCAGAGTTTTTACCAAATGATATAGCAATTCTTAAATTAGAAGCGCCTATGTCAAATATTACTCCTGTCGCGTTTTCTGCTGATAAATCGTATAGAAACAGTTCTCAATCTTTTGTCACTGTCGGTCATGGTAGTACATCAAGTAATGGGAACCCGTATCGAGGCCCTTTAAATAAAGCCGATCTTGAATACGTGTCTAATGATGTTTGTAAAGGGGCATTTACAAATGGCAATGAAAAACTAAAAGATTCCCATCTTTGCTTCAAAGGCACGCCGACAACCAATAGCGCTATCTGTAACGGCGACTCTGGAGGTGCGGTTTATTGGAACAATGCGGGCAACTTAGTCCAAGTTGGTGTAACTAGCTTTGGTCCGGTAATTTGTGGTAGCACCCCTACGGCTTCTTCAGTGTTTACCGAGGTGACAGATTACAGAGGTTGGATAAACAGTGTTGTGGGCGGTGCTGTTTCTCCGACATACACTGCCAACAACGACGAGCGCAACGCACACATAACGAAATACGGGCAGATTAATCTGAGTGCTAAAGTATCATCAAGCTCTTCAGTTAAAGCTACATCGGGTGGATCAAGTGGCGGTCAATGGCCATTGTGGCTCACATTCGCTTGTGCTGCTTTAGGGCTAGTTAGAAAGCCGAATTAAATTAATGTAAATAAACATTCCCCTAACAATTATGGAACATTAGCTACAATTAAATTTAGTTAGTGTTCTATTTCTTAGGGGGAAGCATGAAACATTACCTTTCCTGCGTCGCTATTGTTTTGCTTTTTAGCGCCAGTTCGATGGCCTCTAGCGTTTCGGTTACGCCCTATATCGTAAATGGAACCAATGCGAATTTAGTAAATTACCCCAACTTCGCCAGTCTTTTCTATCGAACCAGTTCTGTCTATAGTACATCAAGCTTTTGTGGAGCTACCATGATCAACTCCCAGTATGCACTGACGGCGGCTCATTGTATTTATGGCGAGTTCAATACCATGCTCTATACCGTTGTAGTGCCTAATCTTGAAGATGAAGACAATTTTTTATCGGCGGCCCAAGTAAAGGCCGTTGAGTTCTACTATCCAGACGATTATGTCGAATCGCAATCTCAGTTATGGCCAAATGATATCGCTATTATTAAAGTAGAGGCTGGGCTGACCGTGCCCGACTATTTTAGCTTGCTAAACAGCACAACTGATACTAACTATCCGGCTGGTAGCGGGTATAAAGCGGTAGGCCACGGTAATGTCGCAACTAATCAGACTGGTGGCAGTGTCCTTTTAGAAACCGATCTAACTTTTGTGGACAATACCACTTGCAGAGGGATATACGGGAACGCCCTTAGTAGTAAGCAGATCTGTTTTGACGGCGTGATAGGGGCGTCTAGTCTTAAAAATGCTACCTGCTCAGGTGATTCGGGTGGCCCTGTTTATCAGTATGTGGGCAGTCAATACATTCAAATTGGCCTCACGAGTTTTGGACCAGCGGTTTGTGGTAACCCCAGCTCTCCGGTCGTAGCCGTTTTCACTGAAGTTTACGACTATATTGGATGGATATCTAATGTCATTAATGGGTTAGAAACCCCTAAATACTACATTACTACGCAAAATGGGGTACGTTCTTTAGTGGACAATTCTGGACATATGGCCGCGACAGAACCCACTCCTGTGCAAGAAAACACAAGTAATCAGACTGGAGGTGGGGGAGGAGCTGTTGAGGAAGGGCTCTTATTCGCTATCCTATTCCTCAACTTTTTCTATAGACGCCATCGGTGGAGAAAAAGCTGACAAGCGGTTAACGAAAGATCTATCACTACTGCTTCTCAATTATGAGACTCGTTCTATAAATGACTGATATATAGTTTCTTTATTTATCCTTGTCATAGTATTCTGCGGTTAAATCGTACAGGGGAAGTTGACTAATTGTAACTAAACGATAGTTTTAGTTACTCAGTTAGTCGATCCGGGGAGTTCTGATATGGAAAACCATAATATGCATAAGATTACTCTGCTGTCTGATGTCAGCATGCAGTCCAAGTTGTTTAAAGACTCACTGGAAAAAGGGATAGAACTTAATGTAGAAATCGTCTCTTTGGAAGAGTTGGCTGATGATACTCGTCAAGCAAGTTTGGCAGCAGATTATATTCTAATCGATTACCATTATTTGGATGATGATCATTTTGAAATATACAACCAAGCCAAACAAGCCATTCATAGTAGTGCGAAAGAAGTCGTTATCAACTGTCCGCAACAAGTACCGTCGACCACCTTGTTTAAGTGGAGAAACCTCGTTGGTGTCTTTTACATAGACGATGATTTAGACCTTCTTCTCAAAGGTATGAGTAAAATCATGCAAGATGAGATGTGGTTGTCTCGCAAGGTTGCACAAGATTATATCGAGCATTTCCGTTGTGCTAATAATGTGACCACCTCAAAAGCGTATGCAAATCTTACTAAACGTGAAAAAGAGATTATGCGCCTGCTTGGCCATGGAGCTTCCAATCTTCAAATCGCTGAAGAGCTGTTTGTTAGTGAAAATACGGTAAAAACCCATCTTCACAATATCTTTAAAAAGATTAATGCGAAGAACCGTCTGCAAGCTTTATTATGGGCCAACAACAATATCTCGCTGGAAGAACGCGTTTAATAAGCGAGTCCAATTGCAAAAAGGAGCCCTAAGGCTCCTTTTTTAATGGCTAGTAGATGCAGAGAAACTAGTCGTAGATGGTAGGGATAGGCGCTCGTTTGTGTTGAGTCGCTTTGTAAATAGCCACTAAGCGCTCAGAAACAGCGGCTTCTACGGGTTTCCCTTCTAGGAAATCATCGATTTGCTCATAGCTTAAGTTGAGCGCGTCTTCGTCCGCTTTTTGTGGGTCTAGTTCTTCTAGGTCTGCGGTTGGTGTCTTTTGAACAAGAGACTCAGGTGCGCCAAGGGTAGCGGCGACTTCGCGAACTTGTCGTTTGTTCAAACCAAATAGCGGGGCGAGGTCGCAAGCACCATCACCAAACTTAGTGTAAAAACCAGTGATGTTTTCCGCCGAATGGTCGGTTCCCAGTACCAATCCATTGACGTAACCAGCAATCTCGTATTGTGCCACCATTCGAGCTCGCGCTTTTACGTTGCCCTTGACGAAATCAATTTTTGCTTTGTCATCAGGAAGTAAGCCAGTGCTTTGCAAAGCTTGATGAGATGCCGAGTGAAGTCCGTCTACGCCGTCTTTAATGTTTACCGCAACAGAATGTGTTGGCTTGATAAAAGAGAGGGCTAATTGCGCTTCGTCCTCGTCCTTTTGCGTTCCATATGGCAAGCGCACTGCGATAAACTGATATCCACCGTCAGTTTCCTGATTGAGTTGGTCTACAGCAATTTGGGCTAATCTACCCAAAGTGGTGGAATCCACTCCGCCGCTGATGCCAAGAACCAATGACTTGCAGCCCGCAGCTTGAAGCTTCGATTTGATAAATGCGACTCGTCGGGTGATCTCAAAGTGAGGATCGATAGATGGTAGCACTCTCATTTCATCCCGAATTTGCTGTTCCATAGGTTTTCCTTTCTGCAAGCAATGTAAATTAAGGTTTTAGTGGTAGTATACCGTCTGTTGTGAGTGTCTCAAGTCCCCGTTTTGAATGAATATTGGAGAATTGAGTTTGTTATTAATTCATTGTGTTTTTAGAGACAACGCTAATGTGTGAAAGGGAAGATAGATGACCAAAATAGCTGTATTTGGCAGTGCGTTTAATCCGCCGAGCCTAGGACATAAAAGCGTCATTGAGTCACTAAGTCACTTTGACAAAGTATTACTTCTTCCAAGCATTTCCCATGCTTGGGGCAAGCAAATGTTGGATTATCAAATACGCTGCCAACTTTTGGATGCTTTTATCTCTGATCTTGCACTGGAAAATGTAGAACGCAGCCGAGTAGAAGAGCGGTTGCATAAGCCCGATGAAAGTGTCACTACCTACGCCGTGTTGAGTTCTTTAACAACAAGTTTTCCAGACGCTGACATTACGTTTGTTCTTGGGCCAGATAATCTCTTCAATTTTTCAAAGTTCTATAACGCTAAAGAGATCACCGAGCGCTGGAACGTATTGGCATGCCCTGAACGCGTAAAAGTAAGAAGTACAGATATCAGGAATGCGATATTACAAGGAGAAAGTGTGGAGACACTGACAACACCCAGTGTGGCGACACTATTGCAGCAGGGCAAATACTATCGGTGATACTCTCCTAAATTAGGAGAATATATGAGCCTGACTGGTTTAATTTTACTTGCTAGTGCGCTGCAATCCGATATCACACCCTGCCCGAATAGCACCCACACTAACCCGTCAAAAGACGTTTCAGTTCTACTTAAACCCAGTCGTTGTGATATTGAACTATCTCTACCTTTGCAGCGTAACTCGGCCGAATTTCATCTTGATAACCAGTCCGTAGATTATTCATCTTATTGGGGAAGCTGGCTGGTTGATACAGGCTCCGAACCGTTACTCTCTCAATCGTATCACTCAAACTATTTTGGAGTGGGTATATGGATGCCAGAAGATTTGAGTGAAGAGAGCGCACATATGAACACAAAGGAGTGGCTAGAGAACCAAGGTCTTCAATTCTCTTTAGGTTTTGGCGATCTCAATAGTGGTGAACCGCGTCTGCGGTTGGACTATCGCTGGCATGAAGTCTATCAGGCGATGTAATGATGAATGTTGAACTGCCATTTTAACTCGATAGACGCAGATCGTCCTTATGCGTTTTGCCAAACAAACCTTTAACCCGCATGAACCATTCTTTGGCTAGCCGCTTTTGTTTTGTGTATGCGCCGGATTAACGCGCACACAAAAATGACGCTTTGCAGTAATACAATGCTAGGTGCTGGCGCACTATCTATGTGGAAACTGAGGTAAACCCCGGCAAACATAGTGAGCAGGTTTACCAACGTCGCCACCCAAAGCATATTGGAAAACTCGCGTACGGTTAGAAAAGCAATCGCACCGGGAGCAATAAGGAGCCCTATAGCCAAAATAAGGCCAACAGCGTTGAGTGTCGCAACAATAGTCAGGGATAAAAACGTGAGAAGGGAGTAGTGCAGTAATTTGATGTTCAATCCACTTACTCGGGCTTGTATCTCGTCAAATGCGAGCAGTAGGTAGTCTTTCCAAAATAGTATTAAGCCAGTAGTGACCACAAGTGAGACGATGCTCGCTGTGATGATTTCACCTTTGTCTACCCCAAGCATATTACCAAACAGAATGTGATCGAGGTGGGCGTAGGTATCTAAAGCCACGTAAAGAACAATACCAGCGGCAAACATGCCGGAAAATACCACCCCCATGACAGTGTCTTGTTTAAGTCGTGAATTCGAAGCAAAAAAGCCAGTCAGTGTGCTACAAAGCATGCCGGCGACGAATGCGCCAATCAAAATTGGGATACCGGTGACATAAGCTATAACAATACCAGGTAAAACGGCGTGGCTTACCGCATCTCCCATTAACGCCCAGCCTTTCATTACTAAAAAGCAAGAAAGTAAAGCGGTAGGGACGGAGATAACTAAGCAGATCAAAAATGCATTTTGCATAAATGGAAACTGGAAAGGCATGGTTAAGTCCATCGTTATGCTCCTTGGGCTGACGTCGTTTCGAGGTGATGGCAAGAGTTTGTTTTGCTTAGATGAGTTAACGCCTCTTTAGAACGGCGCTTCGCCGCCCAGTAACCGTGTTTTGGAGCCAGCAAAAAGGTAACAATAAAAACAACGGTCTGTAAGCAAACAATAATCCCACCCGTTGCCCCGTCTAGGAAAAAGCTACTATAGGCGCCGATAAAACTAGTGCTACTACCAATCAAGACAGAGACAAGAATCAATCTTGGGAATCGGTCACATAAAAGGTAGGCGGTGGCGCCCGGTGTCACAACCATAGCAATAACCAACAAGGCCCCAACGGTTTGCATCGCGGCAACGACACATGCCGACAATAGAGTGAAGAAAACCGCTTTTAGTAAAGCAGGGTTTAGGCCAATTGAGCGTGCGTGGTTTTCGTCAAAGAAGGTCACCATTAAGTCCTTCCATTTAAGAAGTAAAATGCCCAAAGTAACGAAACCGATGATAGCGAGCTGAAGGGTATCACTCGGGGTAATCGCCAAGATGTTGCCCATGGTGATGGTCTCGACACTGACAGAAATCGGGTTGATAGAAATAAGAAACAAACCTAGAGCGAAAAAGGAGGTAAAAACAAGGCCAATTATCACGTCGATCTTTAGCCCTGAACGCTCTGATAAAAACAGCATAGAGCCCGCTGCGATGCCTCCAGAGATAAAGGCGCCGAAAGCGAAAGGTAGCCCGATGATATACGCTAGAGCAACACCGGGAACAACAGCGTGAGCAAGAGCATCACCGATAAGAGACCAACCTTTCAGCATTAAGTATGCCGAAAGAAATGCGCAGACGCCCCCAACCAACGCCGACACCCACATGGCATTTGTCATATACCCATAAGAAAAAGGTTGTAGCAAGATATCAATCACGGCGAAGCTCCCCTTTGTCGGTAGTGACATGCCTGCCACCGTATTGAACAAACGGACGCTCGTCATCGGTAAGAATAGTGAGCTCTCTAGCATCCTCATCATCGTGTAGCGCATCTCCTCCCAAGGTGAAGTGACGAAGAACGCCGCCAAATGCCCGTTGGAGATTTTGCTTTGTATAAGTGGTTTCAATTGGCCCCGAAACGAGTACCGTTTTATTCACCATTATGGTGCGGTCGCAAAACTCAGGTACCGAGCCTAAGTTGTGGGTAGAAACCAAAATAACGTGGCCTTCTTTTCTTAACTCTTTAAGAAGAGCAATGATCTGATGTTCAGTTTGGACATCAACTCCAGTGAAGGGCTCATCGAGTAAGATCACCTTAGCTTGTTGGGCAAGAGCTCTGGCGAGAAACACGCGTTTTTTTTGTCCCCCAGAGAGCTCGCCAATTTGCCGTTGCCTAAAATCGATCATATTGACGCGCTTAAGCGCCTGTTCAACCGCTTGGTGATCCGACGCTTTGGGCTTGCGAAGCCAGTTCATATGACCGTATCGACCCATCATAACGACATCTTCAACAAGGACGGGAAAACTCCAGTCGATCTCTTCTGACTGAGGAACATAAGAAACGAGGTTTTGCTTAAGCGCCTTGTTAACTGACTGACCGAGGATCTGAATCGCCCCCTGAGCGGTTGGAACGAAGCCCATAATCGCTTTGAACAGGGTGGACTTACCGGCGCCATTGACCCCTACTAGCGCCGTTACCGAACCACATGGTACAGAGAAGCTTGCATTGTGTAAGGCGGTATGGCCATTTCGGTAAGTAACCGTTACATCATCTGCTTGAATGCCTAGTGGTGAGTTTAATGCTGCCTGATTCATAGTCATTAGTTTGTGTTGGGTCGCGTTTTATGGCGAATTAAAAGAGACATCGCCCCACCTAAGAAGCGGGGCGATGAAATTAGTTTACAGAGCTAAGCCCTTTTGCAACGGTTTCCGAAGTTACGGTCAAAAGATCTAGGTATGTTGGAACCGGACCATCACTAGTCGAAAGAGAGTCGACAAACAACTCGCCGCCGTAATGCGCACCCGTTTCTCGGGCAACTTGTTTAGCCGGAGAAGTGTTAACCGTTGATTCACAGAACACGACAGGGATGTGGTTCTTTTTCACACCGTCAATAACAGAGCGAACCTGCTGAGGAGTGCCTACTTGATCGGCGTTCATTGGCCACAAGTACAGTTCGCGAAGGCCGAAATCTTTAGCTAGGTAGCTAAACGCACCTTCGCACGTTACCAACCAGCGATCGCTATCAGGGATCTGAGCAACACGTTCTTTAAGAGGCTCAATAGTGGCACGCAATTTCGCTTTGTAAGCCGCAGCATTTTTTACATAGATAGCCGCATTGTTAGGATCGTGCTCAGCAAAAGCTTCTACGATGTTATCGATGTAAATCAGCGCATTATCTAGTCCCATCCACGCATGTGGATTTGGCTTTCCTTGATAAGAACCCGATGCGATAGGAATAGGGTTAATACCTTTGGTCAGTGTCACCGCAGGCACGCCATCAAGGTTGGCTAGGAATTGTTCGAACCAAAGTTCTAGGTTCATACCATTCCACAAAATTAAGTCGGCATCCGAAGCGCGAACAATGTCTTTTGGGGTCGGCTCGTAACCGTGAATTTCAGCGCCAGGCTTTGTTACCGAAACGACTTCTGCAGCATCTCCGGCCACGTTGGAAGCCATATCTGCAATAACAGTGAATGTGGTGACTACTTTCATTTTATCTTCATCTGCGTGAGCAAAAGACGAAGAAGCAATAAGCAGCGATGCAGCAAACGCTAACTTGAGCTTGGTCATAATTATCTCCTTGTGAATACCAAAACTATCAATTCGCGTGTTTAAAATGTGCTAGCCTAGGATTCATACAAACTTGCGAACGATTTGCAACTGCTGGGGATCTTATTGCGAATGATTCTCAATTGCAAATAAAAACTAATGAAAAATAATGTGTTATAAAAAACGGACAATAAAGTGAGTAATGGAGCAACAATAATAAGAGAAGGGTTAGAGCAGATTTTAAGGTCTGAAGGGATCCGAATTACCCAGCAAAGAGTCGCGATACTTTCCGCGCTTGCTGAGTCAGAAGACCATCCAAACGTTGAAGAACTGCACGAGAGAGCGCGGAAGCTCAACCCCAACGTCTCGCTGGCAACTGTATATAGAACAGTTGCTGTGCTAGAAGAGCAAAAGGCGATAATCCGAAACGAATTTGAAGGGGCAAGTGCTCGGTATGAGCTAGCCAGTAAAGAGCACCACGACCATCTTATTGATGTAGAAAGCGGTGATGTTATCGAATTCTATTCCGAAGAGATTGAAGCGATTCAAGAAAGAATAGCCAAAGAAATGGGGTACGACATCGTTTCACACCGCCTTGAGCTATACGTGCGAAAACGCAAAAATTAGGTGATTAACCTTTTTAGACGACAACGAAGGTCAGTGCAAAGCACTGGCCTTATTTATATGTACAAGCCTGTTCGCTTTGTCTTTGGCAGTTTGCGCGCGGCACGAGCCGTTTTTATTGACGTTTAAATCTAACATGCATTTTAGGTGGGAATGCTTTAGAATGCGCGTTCGACTTATTGAGAGGTTCATCGGTATTTGTACCTAAAAGTAAGTCGAACATACTGATTTTGTTGTTTCTTATTGATTTAAAAGAAACCTTAACTTTCAAGTGTTGCTTGGTATGCAACACCACTGTAAAGGAATTTACATGCCTATTATTACTCTTCCTGACGGCAGTCAGCGCGAATTTGAAAACGCCGTAACTACTCTTGAAGTTGCTCAATCTATCGGTCCTGGTCTTGCAAAAGCGACCATTGCTGGTCGTGTTGATGGCAACCGCGTAGATGCTTGCGATCCTATTGAACAAGACGCAAGTCTTGAGATCATTACTGTAAAAGACGAAGTAGATGGTCTTGAAATTGTTCGTCACTCTTGTGCTCACCTTTTAGGTCACGCACTTAAGCAGCTTTACCCAGAAGCAAAAATGGCGATTGGTCCCACCATCGACAATGGCTTCTACTACGATATCGATCTAGATGAATCTCTAACCAATGAAGACTTAGAGAAGATCGAAAAGCGTATGAAAGAGCTGGCGAAAACCAAGTATCAAGTTATCAAGAAAAAAGTGAGCTGGCAGGAAGCACGTGACACGTTTGAATCACGTGGCGAACCGTACAAAGTGGAAATCTTGGATGAAAACGTCGCGCGCGATGATCGTCCAGGTCTATACCACCATGAAGAATACATCGATATGTGTCGTGGCCCACACGTACCACATATGGGTTTCTGTCAGCACTTTACGCTGATGAATGTTGCCGGCGCGTACTGGCGTGGCGACAGCAACAACAAAATGTTGCAACGTATCTACGGCACAGCTTTCCACGATAAAAAGGCGCTAAAAGCGCACCTAACTCGTTTGGAAGAAGCGGCAAAACGCGACCACCGCAAACTGGGCAAGCAGCTAGACTTGTTCCACATGCAACAAGAAGCTCCAGGTATGGTGTTCTGGCACCACAATGGTTGGTCTGTTTTCCGTGATTTAGAAGTATTTATTCGTCAAAAACTGACGGAATACGACTACCAAGAAGTCAAAGGCCCACTGATGATGGACCGCGTACTTTGGGAACGCTCTGGTCACTGGGATAAATACGCCGATGCGATGTTTACCACGCAATCAGAGAACCGTGACTACGCGATCAAACCGATGAACTGTCCGGGACACGTTCAGATCTTCAACCAAGGTCTAAAATCGTACCGCGACCTACCACTGCGCATGGCTGAATTTGGTTCATGTCATCGCAATGAGCCATCGGGTGCACTTCACGGTATCATGCGTGTGCGTGGCTTTACTCAAGATGACGCTCACGTGTTCTGTACTGAAAGTCAGATTCAGGATGAGGTTATCGGTTGTATCAAGATGGTTTACGATACATACCAAACCTTTGGTTTTAATAATATCGTCGTTAAACTGTCAACTCGTCCAGAAAAACGCGTTGGTTCAGATGAGATCTGGGATCAATCAGAAGAAGCGCTGAAGAACGCGCTAAACTCAATGGACATTGCGTACGAAATCCAAGAAGGCGAAGGTGCATTCTACGGTCCTAAGATCGAGTTTACACTTTACGATTGTCTGGATCGTGCGTGGCAGTGTGGTACAGTTCAGCTAGACTTTAACCTGCCGGGCCGTTTGGGTGCGACTTACGTCGACGAAAACAACGAACGTCAGGTACCGGTGATGATTCACCGTGCAATTTTGGGCTCTTTAGAGCGTTTTATCGGTATTCTTATTGAAGAGTACGCAGGCTTCTTCCCAACGTGGTTGGCTCCGGAGCAAGTGGTAATAATGAATATTACTGATAAACAGTCTGATTATGCTCAGGAAGTTGCGCAAAAACTGCAAAAAAGTGGAATTAGAGCCAAAGCGGACTTGAGAAATGAGAAGATTGGCTTTAAAATCCGCGAACATACATTGAAGCGTGTACCGTACATGTTAGTTTGTGGTGACCAAGAAATGGAAGCTGGCGAAATCGCAGTACGTACTCGTAAAGGTAAAGACCTCGGTAAATTTAAAGTGGATGACTTTATTGCCTACATCCAAGACGAGATCTCTACCCGCAAGCTCAATCTGGAGGAATAAGCTATTAAAGGCGGAAGACGCGGCCAACAACCGGCCAAACAAAATGCTCATCGTTTAAACGGTGAAATTCGTGGCGTTCGTGAAGTTCGACTAACAGGCGCTGACGGTGAATCAGTAGGCGTTGTATCAATCCAACAAGCGGTAGCTGCTGCAGAAGAAGCAGGTATGGATCTTGTGGAAATCAGCCCAAATGCTGAGCCACCTGTCTGTCGTGTTATGGACTATGGCAAATTCCTCTTTGAGAAGAGCAAAGCTGCTAAAGAGCAGAAGAAAAAGCAAAAGCAGATTCAGATTAAGGAAGTAAAATTCCGTCCTGGAACTGATATTGGAGACTATCAGGTAAAACTACGCAACCTGACGCGTTTCCTAGAAGACGGCAACAAAGTGAAGGTAACAATTCGCTTCCGTGGCCGCGAAATGGCTCACCAAGACATCGGTGTTGACGTTCTAAACCGTCTTAAGGAAGACACTGCAGAACTTGCTGTAGTGGAATCTTTCCCTAAGAAGATTGAAGGTCGTCAGATGATCATGGTGCTGGCCCCTAAGAAGAAGTAATTAAAGGCTTACAAGTAGTAACACCCAGTCGTTGCACTTTTGTTTTGCAAGAGATGGCGGCTGGGTTTTATTCGCCCTGATTACGTGTTTATTAAACTACTACAATGCGGAGTTATTCATCATGCCTAAGATGAAAACCAACAAAGGTGCTGCTAAGCGTTTCAAGAAAACTGCTGGTGGTGTTAAATACAAGCGCGCTACTAAACGTCACATCTTGACTAAGCGTACTACTAAGAACAAGCGTCAGCTACGTCCAAACTCTCTACTTCCAAAATGTGAAGTAGCAGCAGTTGCTCGTATGATGCCATACGCTTAATTCTTTTTAGTTTAATTATCGTTTAGTTTAGGAGAAGCATAATGCCTCGCGTAAAACGTGGTGTACAAGCTCGTGCACGTCATAAGAAAGTTCTAAAACAAGCTAAAGGTTACTACGGTGCTCGCTCTCGCGTATACCGCGTAGCTTTCCAAGCAGTTACTAAAGCTGGTCAATACGCTTACCGTGACCGTCGCAACAAGAAACGTCAATTCCGTCAACTATGGATTGCACGTATCAACGCGGCATCTCGTCAAAATGGTCTATCTTACAGCCGTTTCATCAACGGTCTTAAGAAAGCATCTATCGAGATCGATCGTAAGATCCTTGCTGATATCGCGGTATTCGACAAAGCTGCATTTGCAGTTCTAGTTGAAAAAGCAAAAGCTGCTCTTTAATTAGCAGTTAGGTTTAAGAAAAGGAGAGCATTCGCTCTCCTTTTTTATTACTCACTCAACACAAATATGCCCAAGGATACCAAAATGGAAAAAGTGGCGGTTTTTGCCGATGTCCAAAACATCTATTACACGGTGAGAGACAAATATCAGGCGAACTTTGACTACAATAAGTTTTGGTGTGCGATAACCTCGCATGGCAGTGCGCCTTATGCAGCAAGGGCTTATGCTATTGCTTCTAGCGACCCCAAGCAGAGGCAATTTCACCATATCCTCAGAGGTATTGGTTTCGACGTAAAACTCAAGCCCTATATACAGCGCTCAGATGGCAGTGCAAAAGGCGATTGGGATGTCGGGATCGCACTGGATGTATACGAAATAGCCTCACAGGTAGATAAAGTGATTTTGCTATCTGGCGATGGGGATTTTGAAATATTGGTGGAAAGAATACAGTCGCGCTTTGGCGTAACAGTAGAAGTGTACGGGGTGCCCGGTTTAACGGCCAACAACTTGATTAATCGCTGTGACCGCTACGTGCCGATTGAAGAAGAGTTATTGATCAGACGGTGATTGGTCTTCAGTAGGACTTTGATGCTCAGTGCTGAGCGTTTCATCCGCTTCCATTTTTGCTCGTTCAGCCTTAGAGATATAGCGTGGCTTATTGCTCTTATGCAATTTAGCGTTTTTCTTCTTTTGCTTGTTTTTTAAAATCTGATTGATTTTCTTTTTGCGGTTCATAGTCATTGCTTGAAGGTTGGGTGCTCAGCCCTGATTATACAACGATTTTCCAGTGACTTCTCAGCTTACTTCTTTTCGCATTAACACACCTTGTAACACCCAAACACGCTTGTTTGAGAAATGTATCGATGCACTTACAAAGTGAACACCATTCGTAACCTATAAGCCTTTGTTATTGAGTAAGATATTTTTTGTCCGAACGATACCTGAGTTTTTCGGATATGCAAACTCCAGAATGGAATAGGGCTTTTGTCCAACATTTGTGGACTCTCTGATTTTGGGAAACCTAACCCTCCCCCCGTCTCCTGTGCTCTTGTTATGCTCCTGAGTACAGGGGACATTTTTTTATCCTCTTGTCACTAAATGTCAGTGAACCCTGTTAGATTTAATAATCTACCGTTAACTTTTCAGCATTCAACTAACTGGTTGGATATATCGGTGTTGTATGGAGGAAGACATGGATCAAAATCGCGCTTTAGTGGAACTGGTGAACATAGGTGACAAGTTAGCTAGTCGGTTACAGGAGGTAGGCATTAACAATGAACAAGACCTTAAGTTTTACGGCGCGGTTGAGGCGCACAAGCGTCTGTGCAGTTTATACCCGAATGAGACACTTGCTGTTTGCTATTATCTCTATTCGTTCGACGGTGCAATAAGTGATACGAACTGGAGGGATCTTAGCAAAGAAAGGAAAAAAAAGTTGCTAAATCAATTGCTTTAGGTTTTTATTCACACTTCGTCGTTGGCTGAGGGTCTGGGATGAGTAAAACTCAAAAGTGGATACTACCAATTACATCGGTGGTAATAGCAATTGTTGCAACATGGCTTTTTTTGGTTCAAAACAATCAGGCTGTACCTCCGGACTTTGATTGGATCCAAGGTAAAAAGGATAACGACTGGTCAACGAGTCTACCTAATGAAGCAGGCTTTCAGCTTCAACCGCTTTACGATTTACATCAATACGTAAATGGGAAAAACCCCAAAAAGCGAATTCAATCTATTTTGATAGTTCAAAACGGAAATCTAGTCTTTGAACAGTATTACGCCGTTCCAGCTGTCAATGATGGCACTCCTATGCCGCAGCATTTTCCGCCAGCGTACGATACGCCACATCAAATGCGTTCAATTACGAAGACCGTTACCTCGACACTTGTTGGTCATTTGGTCTCCCGAGGCCAGTTAAATGTCGACGCACCACTTTACGCTTTCTATAACGAAATGAACCAGCCCTTAGATGAAGACAAACAGAGTGTGACTATTGAGCACGCGTTGAACTTTAATACAGGGATCAATTGGAAGGAGTGGGGCGTTTATCCAAGTGATGCCATGCAGATGTGGTTATCTGACGACCCTTATGCCTACATATTGAGTAAGTCAATGGCTTATCCGGTAGGAGAACACTTTGAATATCAAGGTGCAATGAGTGTATTACTTGGTGGCGTTGTAGAAAAAATACTAGGTAAAAGTTTGGCTAAAGCCGCAGAGGAAATCTTGTTTGAGCCGATGGGATTTGAAGGCGTCGAATGGTTTACTCACGAAGTCACCCACCAACATATGGGCTCGTCAGGTTTGTATCTTCGCAGCCGAGACCTCGCAAAGTTGGGTCAACTTTATCTCAATCAAGGTGAGTGGAATGGTGAGTTCATCTTCTCCCCTGAATGGGCAAAGGCGAGTCTTGAGCCCAAAGGAAAGTTCTGGCCAGACAAAGCAATCCAGTATGGCTACAACTGGTGGTTTCCACTCATGATGGAAAATGGCGAAAAGATTAAGATAGCTGCAATGAGGGGGAGCGGTGGTCAGGAAATGGTTATTCTCCCCGATCACGATCTTATATTTGTTATGACATCGGGTGCTTACATTGGACAAGACGAAGACTTTCCTTTTGAACTAATAGCAAAGTTTGTCTTACCTTCACTTGGTATTGAAGAAGTGAAGTATCAGCGATAAATCGTTGCGATATCGTTCTGAGAATAAAAAGGAGCATTAATGAAACTCTACGGTAGGTTAACTTCGTTTAACGTGCAGAAAGTACTGTGGCTTTTGGAAGAGCTAGCGCTGGATTTTGAACACGTTCAGGTAGGTGGCCGATTTGGAGGCCTAGATGACGCCGACTTTGAAAAGCTCAATCCGAATAAGAAAGTGCCTGTATTGATCGACGGGGAAAGGGTGATTTGGGAATCTCATACTATTTTGCGCTACTTGGTGGCAGAGTACGGACAGACTTCACTTTATAGCTCATGCCCATATCATAGGTCTTTGTATGAGCGCTGGATGGATTGGACACACACGGTTTTCCAGCCGGCATTTATGGCGGTTTTTTGGGGTTACTATCGAATGCCGCCAAGTAAGAGGGATATGCCAGTGATTGAGGAAAAACTGCTTGAGTGCCAACAATATTTGAGCACGTTAGAAAAGGAGCTAGCTGGTCGAGAGTATCTAGTGGGTTCGAATTTTAGTCTGGCCGATTTAACCGCAGGCGCAGTTATATACCGATTAACAGAACAAGGATTAGAGATAGAGCTCCCCCCAAGTGTTGCACAGTGGTTTGACCGTTTGAAACAGAGAAAAGGCTATCAAAAGTACATAATGAGCGATTTTACTGAGTTGCGGGCTAGGGAGGACTATTAAAATATGGAACTGATTAAGGCAAACCAGCTTTGGAAAAGCAGTTTTCAGGAAATGTATCAAGACTTTTTAAGTCACGACCCCGAAAATGCCAACTTTTATCGCGATGGTGTACTGGACTATTCGCGATATGTGAAATCGCTGGAAGATGAAAGTCAGGGCATCAATTTAAAATCAGGATACGTCCCTTGTAGCCATTTTTGGTTGATAGAAGAAAAATCGATTCTCGGCGTCATTCGCATTAGGCACCACATTAACAATGAGTTTCTATCTTTTGAAGGGGGACATATTGGCTATGACGTTGCCCCTTCACATCGAGGAAAAGGTCATGGTAAAACCATGCTACGGCTTGCTCTTCCGGCCGCCAAAGCGCTCGGTATACAAACCGCGCTAATTACCGCAGATGAAGACAACTATGCATCGCGAAAGATCATTGAAGCAAATGGCGGCGTGTTTGATAAAGTCATTCAAGGAAAAGTGTTTCCTGAACCGATCGCAAGATATTGGCTCAAGATTGAATAACAGGACTAACTGATTTGGTCCATTTGTTGGGCTTGTGCTATTGGTTAATTAATTCGAGGAAACGATATGCCAATAGCCCACTGCCACTACATGCCATCCGAGGGAATAGAAATCGACGCGCAGCGCGTTCTAAATCGTTGGAAGCAGCTTGCTCACTGCAACAGTGAGGAGATGACATTGATAACCAGCGCCATCTCTCAGCAAGCGGGAAAGCAATACAAAGTTGTGTGTTATCTCTATCTTCCGGATTGCTGGGAAAAAACGCAAAGCGAAAAGTTGCAAACAGCGCTGTCTCATGCGGTATCAAAAGAATTGGGGTTTTCAACACAGCATGTGATAGTGATGCGAGGTATATTGAGTTCCGGTTTTGTCGTAGAAAATGGCCACATAGTCAACTGGTAAAGGAGCAAGTTGAATTGATTATTAAAATACGCAAAGCAACCTCGGCAGACGCCAAGCAGATAGCCGAACTTTCTCAGGGTTTGGGTTATCATGCTGACCCAGAAACTCGTCTAGAGCTTGTTGAAAAGGTAATCACATGTGCTTGCCATACGGTGATCGTGGCCGAGGTAGATAAAACGCTCGTAGGTTGGCTTCACGCATTTTATTCTCCTAGAGTAGGTTCGCCAGCGTTTTATGAAATAGGCGGAATGGTGGTTGATGACAAGCTCAAAGGTAAGGGGATAGGCAAGCAATTAGTTCATTACGTGCAAGCTAAGTATCCCGGTGAATGGCGTGTAAGAACCAATGAAGTAAGAGAAGATGCGATTGCCTTTTATCGCGCTCTTGGCTTCTCACAAATCAAACACCAGCTAGTATTTAGCCAACAACCAGAGAGATAAGTGATGTTAGTTAGAGCGGTAGATAAGCGAGACTTAGCAGACGTGGCCGAAATCCATAAGGTGACATTTGTCCGTCAAGGAGACTCGTTAAAATGGCTTTCGTGCGCTTATCAAGCTTATCCCAAGTCATTGATGTATATCGCATGTGAGGGAACGGAAATCCTTGGCTTTGTTATCTGGACGCAAAAAAGTGGCTTTCGCAAGGAGGCAGTGCTCGAACTGGAACTGTTAGCGGTTAAGCCAGAATCGCAAGGAAAGGGTGTCGCTAAGCAGCTTATCTCAGATTCAAAGAGACAGGTTGAAAAAGTGCTCAAGGATCAAGGTTCGACTTTGAAACACATCCTAGTTACCACTCGCGCAGACAATTATGCTCAACAACTGTATAGAAGCACTTTAGGCGCAGAAGTGGAGTTTACTATTCCCAACCTTTATTCCGCCGATGAAGTTCTTATGATCGCAAGGAATGTCGAAGCGTAAGCTGGCGCTTCCCCTCCAATTAGGGCTATAGATAGTCTGCTCGGTCTCTAATTCAATACGCCAGGTAGTTAAGTAGTTTACTTTTTCTATTCCAAGTGCTTGTAATTTCATATGTTGTTAGACAATATGGCAGTCGTCACTTTACGACCCGTATCCCGAGGTCGAACCACTAGGAAGCGATTTATGCGCAAGGCAGCGCAAATCCATTTAATTTGGAGAAAAGTTCATGAAGATAAGATTGGCGACGAAAGAAGACTGCCACACCTTAATGCAGTTTATTGGTGCAAAGGCAGAGTTCGATCGCTCAATGAAGGGATTTGACGGTGAAATTTCTACTAACATAGAAAAGATTGAAATGACGATGTTTGGCGAAAGGCCTTTCGCTGAAGCACTGCTTTTTGAAGGACACGGCCAAACTCAGGGGTTTGCCCTGTATCACTTTCGTTATTCGTCGTTTCAAGGTGCCCCTTCAATCTGGTTAGATGATCTATATGTAGTCTCTGAGTACCGTTCAAACGGGGTAGGAGAGGCGCTAATGAAAGCCGTTAAAGAGCGTTCAGAAGTACTTGGGTGTACACACCTTGCTTGGACAGCAAGCCCAATTAACTATAAAGCGCACGCTTTTTATGAGCGCATTGGTGCAGAAGTTGATCGAATGGAAGGTGAGCGCCCTTTCTATCGTTGGTAAACCAAGATTCCTCCTGCCTTGTGAGTGCATAGGGTAGGGGTAACATCCTAATTGTGTCTATATCTGTCCTTGCGAATTACGGTTAAAACAAAACCTCCTGACAACCCCTGTCTTTGCGTTCTGCTTCAATGGTATTCAACAACCACCCTACATAAAGGTCAGCTTATGATTATTAACCACGTTTCAGTCGGTGTATCAGAGTTATCTTCGGCGATCGAATATTACGATAAAGTTTTAGCCACCTTAAACATTACGCGCAGTGCTTATGTTGAAGGTATCGCGGCTTCCTACGGAAGTGACTTTGAGTTTTGGATCGGCTTGCCGCATGAAGGCGAATTTAGCACTGGTAACGGCGTCCACATAGCGTTTAATGCATCGAGTATAGAAGCAGTGGGGCGTTTTTATCAGGCGGCGATTTCGTCTGGTGGCGTGTGCAAAGGCAAACCCGGATATAGGCCAGAGTATGGCGAGGGCTATTACGCCGCCTTTGTTACCGATCTCGATGGTAACAAGTTAGAAGCAGTCATAATTAAAGATGACTAGCAAAGGAAACCCCGCACGCAGTAGCCGTTTGCCCTAAGTTATTGACATAGCGCTAAGTCTATATGAGAGTGATATTGTTACTGACTCATAAGAGACAAGGAGAGCAATATGAGTGAAGAATACCGAGGAAGTTGCTTGTGTGGCTCAGTACAATTTTCGGTAACGGGTTTTGATGACCATGCGGCGCATTGTCACTGTAGTATGTGCCGCAAATTTCACGGTTCAGCGTTCGCGACTATTGTCGAGGTAAAGGGGCTGAAGTGGATTTGCGGTGAAGAAAACTTGAAGGAGTACCAAGCGCCTAACGGGACGATTCGAACCTTTTGTCAGGAATGTGGCTCTAGTATAGGGTTTCGCGTCAAAGGCGCAGATCGAAGAGAGATAGAAATTGCGATTGCCGCTTTTGATGATGCCATCCCTGTAAAACCAGATGCCCACATTTATACCGCCTATAAAAGTAACTGGTACCCAGTTGAAGATTCACTGCCAAAATATCCCGAAGGAAGAGAGAGTTAGCTGTCACTATTAACCACTCTACTGACATAGAGTGTCACTGCTGCAAGCTTTAATAGTGACCCTACAAGTCTGAGTAAAAGGCGGGTAGCGGTGGTATTAGCGTAAAAATTGCTGATATCTTCAAATAATTAGCAGTTATGGCAATTCATTTAGGGAAAAAAATGAAAATAGAACAAATAAAAGGTTTCTTAGTACACGGCTTAACAGTAGAGACAAAAAACCACGATGAGTTTAACGGACAAGGAAAAATCGCACCGCTTTGGCAAGATTTTTACACTAGGGCAGCTCCAACTTTACCAGAAAACTCAAATGTTTATGGGGTTTATCACAGTTACGAATCGGACTTCAATGGTCAGTACAGCGTGACCGCTGGAGCCGATACTTTAAAAGATCAGCAAGTGACAGGCTGCACACCCGTAGAAGTTAAAGATGGGACCTATGCTATCTTCGAAGCAGAGGGAGCAATGCCAGCAATAGTGGTCGATCTTTGGGGAGAGATATGGAATTACTTTTCTCAACCCGACTGTCCACATCAAAGATCGTTTACCACTGATTTTGAGCACTATACCAGCGCGCAAAGTGTAAAGATTTACATTGCCTTGGAATCAAAATAGCAAACAGGACTAGCCTTAGTGAGTGACAAAATTGACACCAATTCTTTATATCAATTAAGGGATTATGAACCAACTGATACTCAGAGTGTCACTCGCTTATGGCGTGATGCCTTGCAATCGGTTCTACACCAGCCTCCAGTACATTCATTCGATTCTCAAGCTTACTATCTACAAGAAATACTGAGCAACAAATACAAAATTGTTGTGGCAGTTAATGACAAGAACCGACCAATAGGGTTTATTGCTTTTTCAGAAACAGAAGTCGATCAGCTCTATGTTGATACCAGTAGTCATAGGCAAGGAGTGGGAAGTACACTACTAAAATTGGCTCAAGATTCAGCGCTTTTTGCACTGACGCTGCGCACATTCAAAATAAACCAACCAGCGATAGAGTTCTATCACAAACACGGATTCCACTTTACCGCAGGGAACTACGACAATGAAGAAGGCTTGGAGGACATAGTTGGCAGATGGATAAAGTAACAGTTTTTGCAAATGATGCTGAGGTACAACTGAGAAAAGCGACATCAGAAGACGTTGAGTATTTGATGAGGCTAAGGGATTTGACAATGACCCCTTACCTTAAACAAGCCCAGATGGATACCGACTATAAATCGATGCGGCAGCGAGTAATGTACCATTTTGAGGGGGCACATATCCTAGTTCTAAAAGACTTACCAGTAGGATTGTTCAAGGTGGTGTTTAATCAGGCTGAAAACCTTTGGAACCTAATTCAAGTTCAGATTCACCCAAAGTATCAAGGGTTGGGAATAGGAGGGGGACTTCTGGATTCTCTGTTATCTAAAGCGAAGTCGACAGGTGCATGTGTTGAGCTCAGTGTGATTAAAACCAATCCAGCCTATCGTCTTTATCGCCGAAAAGGTTTTGAGCTGGTGAAATCTACCGAGCAAGAGTGTATTTTAAGAGCGTACCCCTAAATAGAAAACGTGAAATGATAAAAAAAGTACTGCCAGAAGAAGTACCTATCTCCTTGCTCTTGGAAGCGGATCCCGATAAAAAAAGTATCGCCAGCTATTTGGATGGCTCAGATTGTTACGTGGTAGAGGAAAATGGACAAACGGTTGCCGCTTGTGTTTTGAAAGCGATCAGTAGCAGCGATATCGAATTGTTTAATATCTCGGTAAGTCCATCGCGACAGGGGGAAGGGCTTGGCAAAGATCTTTTAAGCCAAGTAATTGAGCGAGTGAAAGCAGATAAGTGTTATCGCCAAATGGTGTTAGGGACAGGGACCTTTGGTTATCAGCTTACTTTTTATCAGAAACTGGGTTTTAGAGTGACGGGCGTGCTCCGCAATCACTTTTTGGACAACTATCCCGAACCCATTTTCGAACATGGGTTACAGCACAAAGATATGTTGAGGTTATCTATAACTCTGAACCCTGAGAGAGAAGAATGAGATTAGAGAAAGCGACACTCAATGACAAAGATGAATTACAAGCGTTAGTGTTAAGAGTGTCGGAAGCGATTTTAAAACCCTACTTTGAAGGTGATGGATGGACATTTTATCTCGCCACCATTAATCCCAGTGTAGAGTCAGCCCTGCAGGATCCCAATTTTTATACCGTAAAGCTGTTGTGTGACGGTGAATTGGTAGGTTTTGCTGCCATTCGCGACAGCAACTACATTACACAACTTTTTGTAGAACCGAGCAAGCAAGGTAAAGGCCTTGGTCGACGATTGCTTGATGATTTAATTAACTCGTCTTTTGCAGATGCGATAGAGCTCAAGTCTTCTATTGCAGCGGTGAACTTCTATCAAAACAACGGATTTGAAATTGTTGGAGAAGAAGGGAACCACAATGGCATTCGATATGTGCCCATGAAGAAACAACTAAGTAGACAATAACGTAAGGGTAAGTGGTATGCCGCATTGTATCGTTGAACATTCTTCCCAGCTTACAGCTCGTTGTAAGCCAGAACATATCCTCAATGCCGTCTATCAAGGCGCGCTAAATAGTGGGCTTTTTGAAGGACCAGACATCAAGACCCGTTTACAGCCTTTTTATCACGCGTGGACAAAAAATCAACATGGTGAATTTATTCACGTTGTGGTGAAGATCTTAACTGGAAGAGACCGAGATCAAAAGAAAGCCCTTTCTAATATGGTACTTAAGGAATTGGAAACGTTGGGTTTGTCTCACCTATCTCTGACCGTAGAAATCGTCGATATAGATACAGCGAGTTATTCAAAGAAGGTGATAGATTAACAGGAGTAGATGAATGAATCCGTGGTTAGACTGGGCGAAACAATTGCAAGCGATCAGCCAAACAGGGCATGCTTACAGTAAAGACGATTACGATCTAGAGCGCTTTACGCAAATTGGCGATATAGCTCACCAAATGTTTGCAGAGTTATCGGATACACCCGTAGAGAAAGTGAAAAACCTCTTTATCTCTGAAAGCGGTTATCCGACGCCAAAAGTTGACCTCAGGGCTGCGGTAATAAAAGATGGCCAAATACTTCTGGTAAGAGAACGAGAAGATGGGCGCTGGACACTACCTGGTGGTTGGGCAGATGTATGTGAAACACCTTCGCAAGGCGTTGTCAGGGAAGTGTTTGAAGAGTCTGGCCTAGTAGTAGACAATCCAAGGCTGATTGCGATAAAAGACCGAGCGGTTCACGATTACACACCTGTCTTCGCTTTCCATATTTACAAATTCTTTTTTCTTTGCAATTACGTTTCTGGTGAGCCTACGTCGAACATAGAAGTGTCCGAAGTAGGTTACTTCTCGCCAAATAACCTACCACCATTATCAGAGAGCCGAGTGTTAGAATCCGATATAGAGACGGCCTTCTCGTGCCACAATAATCCTTCAGTTCAGGTTTATATTGACTAGTTTACCTTTGCTTAACTATCTGATATAAAAGAAAAATGTATTCTTTAATGTCTTGGTGATGGAAATGAAAAACCTGCCCGTTTTAAAGCAACCAGAGGGCAGCCTGATCTGCAGCCCCTGCTGTATTTTGGCATGTGCTACGTGTTTGATAAGTATCAGTCCAGTTCAATACGCCTTCAGGGTCTGAACTTAGATAGTATGACCTTCGCTGGGGAAACACTTGCGCTGGACTCTTTAACACCCACATTAGACAATGCGTACAAACTGCATGATCTGACCGGAATTTTAACACCGGGAGCCAAGCCAATTTACAAAAAGGGCGGCAATTACAATTCGTTAGCAGTGATGGTCTACCTATTGCGACAAATAGGGCTTAACTGCCGTGTGGTTGCGCAATCACAAGATACCTTACAGTTTTTACATGACACTTTCCCAGTCGAGTGTCAATTGCTGGAAGAACTAAATGCCTATCCTGAACTACTTAGCTCTCAAGAACTGAATGACGGGAATATTACCCCAGACAATGGATTGCTAATTACTCTAATTGGCTATGACAATACCACGCACTACGTTGTTAATAACAAGCAAGGGTTATGGTTTGAATCACTGCTACCCGAAGACTATTACCCTTGGGATTCAATTGAAAAGTGGCATGAATCGAGCAATAAACGCGAGGGTGCTTATTGGACGGGGGTCTCAATTCAAGTGACTGATTAGATTAATTATTTTTAATCTAACGGAATTCTCGGAAATGAAACTCTGTTATTGCTTTAATTAGCGAGTTTCATATCAGGAGTGTAACTTATGAATCAATTGTTTGATTACCACCTAGAACACAAGGTAGGAGATAGACAAATTGTTGCGGTGGTTTGCGCTGGTGGGATGACTTCGAGCATGTTGACTCAAAGAATGCAGAAGCATTTTGACGAGTTAAACATGCCTTATTACGCAATGTATGCATCCATACAGGCGTTAATCGATCCAGACTTTCACGCTTTGTATCTAGATAAACTCGCTATGGTGTTTACTTCTCCACAGGTCGCACATTATCACGATCAAGCGAAAGCGGCGATGAAGTCTATTCCAGTGGAAAAGATCGAACCTAGAGTGTTTGGAACTATGGACTACCAGAAGGTAGTTTCAATAGTACAGGAAGTTCTAGAGTCCCCATCAATAAAAACCGCTTAAGGTTGAGAGGCGAACAAAGGCAATATGGATGCCTTTGACGATAGGAATCGATTGTTCGCTCCCCTTGTAATAAAACCTCTTTAAGTTGAAGTAATTATCGCAAATTGATTATAATGCCAGCGCCTGTTGGATCGCTCTATATGATCCTATTGATGTAAGGACATTTCATGGCAAAAATAATGGTTAGTGCATGTCTTCTCGGTTGTAAAGTTCGCTACAACGGAAGTGACCTGCCAGTCGATAACTCCCACCTTTCTCAGTTAATTGAAGCTCATCAAGTCATTACTTTCTGTCCCGAAGTTGCGGCGGGACTACCCACACCAAGACCTGCAGCTGAAATCAGTGTAGGAAATGGAGAAGATGTTCTCCAAGGTCGTTCAAAAGTGCTCTCCCAAGATCAGCAAGATTTTACCGACGCGTTTGTGAAAGGGGCTAAGTTGGCACAAAAACTATGTCAGCAACACGATATTCAGGTCGCTGTGTTAGCAGAAGGAAGCCCTTCATGCGGTAGCCAACAAATATACGATGGTACGTTTAGCGGTACTAAAAAATCCGGCCAAGGCGTTGTGGCTAGTCTATTAACCGATAATGGCATTAAGGTCTATAACCAGCATTCAATCTCAGAGGCGATCAGTTTGATAGAAAAAGGAAACAGTAATTGATGGATATATCCCTTCGTATCTTAACTAAGGCAGATGCCAAGGCGCTTTTGGATTTTGAAACAGTTAACCGATATTGGTTTGAACATCAGATAGGTGGTCGGGGAGAAGGGTTTTACTCCCTAGGTGGGGTACAAGAACACATAGCCCTGTTTATGCTGGAGCACAAGATTAAAAAGATGTTTCCTTTCCTTATTTTTTGTTCTGAGGGGAGCATACTTGGCCGAGTAAATATCACCAACATTGACAGTGTAACTAACAGCGCCGAAGTGGGGTATCGAGTTGGAGAATCTCATACGGGAAAAGGGGTGGCAAAAACAGCGCTAAAAAAGGCGATAGAAGAGATGTCCAAACAAGGGCTGAGCAAGTTGATTGCTTTCGCATCAACGGCTAATCTTGCCTCCCAAGCGGTATTAACCAAGAATGGTTTTAAGCCTATGGATACGATTTATAAGTATGCAGTAGTAGATGGCAAAGATATCGACTGTATTCGATTTGAGTATGAATTTAAGTGACATTGTAACTATTAAGGGTAAGGAATGGCATTAACAATCGCCTTAGTACAGTTTGAGCCGACTGCTGGGAATATCGAGCTAAATTTAGAAAAACACCTAAATGCGATTCAACTCGCGGCCGAACAAGGTTGCGACATGGTGGTTTTTCCAGAACTTTCTCTGACGGGTTATGAACCAGAAATGGCGGATAAACTCTCCCACACTGACATAGAACCAATAAAACGCCAGTTGGGAAATGCTGCCAGTGAAAGTGGATTATTGGTCATCTCGGGTATGCCGTTGGTGAATAAAACGGATAAGCCATTTATTGGGGCGTTGATAGCCAAACCAAGCGGCGAAGTGACTACGTACAAAAAACAGTACCTTCACCCAGGGGAGGAACGCCATTTTTCTGTTGGAAAAGAAGGTCTTGTGCTCGATTGCGGTGACAACAAAATCGGTTTAGCAGTGTGCGCTGACTTTTGTCATGCAGAACATCAGCAACAAGCCGTTGCACTCGGCGCGGAGTTCTACGTGATGTCGGCCCTGATATCTCATCAAGGATACGGCCAGATGCAGAGATCTTTGCAACATAGCAAGCACCTTTGAAATGCCGGTGCTCTTGAGTAACTACACGGGGAAAACCGGGGGTTGGGACGCAGCAGGGAGAAGCGGTGTATGGCTGCCATCGGGTATAAGTCGAGAAACCGAGTTGCGCTCAAACCAAGGTATTGCCTTTTATACCTTCACGGACAAACAGTTAACGAACGAAGCATTTATTGAATTCAAATAAAGATTGGGCCGCTTGTTAAAAGCGGCCTTTTGTTTAGGAAAAGGTTATGTATCAACTTTATTATTACCCTAACAACGCCAGTTTGGCACCGCATCTACTTTTGCACTATATGGAACTTGAATATCAACTCTTGCTGGTAGACAGGAAAAACCAAGCTCATAAATCTCAGGAATATTTGAAACTAAACCCAGCGGGCAGGATATCTACCTTGGTGTATCAAGATCGCCCCCTATTCGAAAGCCCAGCGATATGCATATTTTTGTGTGAGCAGCATCCAGAGCACAAACTTATTCCTCCACTAGGTACTTTTGAACGCGCTGAGTTTTTTCAGTGGTTGGCTTACCTAAACAATACCCTTCAGTCAGAGCTAATGGTGCGCTACTACCCACATCGACACACTAACGATGAAAAGGCGATACCGGCGGTTGTAGAAGCACAAGACGAACGGATCGGGGAAGCACTGCAAGTGATCAACGATCAGTTGCAAGATAAAACGTACTTGCTGGGCAATACCATCAGCGCATGTGATTTTTTCCTATTTATGCTTGCCCAATGGTCACTGCCAGTTAAAAGGAACCCCATGACATTTGATAGGCTCGCCGACTACCTCGCTCGATTAGCCAAGCATCCAACGGTAATGGCCGTATGCGAAAAAGAGAATATCGACCTCACTCCTTTTCGAAGGTGAAGTGACAACAGGTGGCAATCACCAGTGGTTTTTATGAATCATTTCAGTATATATTTACATCTCTATCGATAAGCAAAAGGAATGTTGCTTGGAGTTTTCTAAGATATGGAAGCCGGACAACTTAGATGGGATTGAGCTACTTTCCGCTTCGTTTCAAAAGTTTGAGTTTTCACGTCACTGGCATGATGAACTGGCCGTCGGCATCATTGAACATGGTGCTGAGGGGCTGTTTTACCGAGGTGAAAATATCATCGTCCCGCAAAAGCACGTGGTCTGTATTAACCCAGGAGAGATTCATACAGGATTCGCGGGAAGTGACCAAGGTTGGACATACCGCATGTTCTATTTTGATCCAGAGTTGATTCGAACATTTTTCGACAAGGATGAAATGCTGCTAGAGCCCACTATCGATCAAGCTATTCTCAGTGACGGTGATATTTTTGAAGAGCTCGTTAGGCTCCATATTGCTTTGGAAGGCAATACTTTTGAAATTGCGAAGCAAACGCTTTTAACGCAAGCATTTGACAAATTGTTTCGTCGTTATGGGCAACTACCGAAACACAAACTTCGCGAAACCACCGATCAATTTGCAGCAAAAGTGGCAAGACAGTATTTACACGACCACTGGCAAGAGAATATTTCCCTTGATGAATTAGAGCCAATTACCGGTGTGAGCAAGTTTCAACTGATCAGAAGTTTTAAAGCCTGTTACGGATTTACTCCCCATCAATACCTCATACTGCTTAAAATCCAGCGCGCACGATATATGCTGCAACAGGGAGAGTCTTGTGTGGATACTTCACTGAGCTGTGGTTTCTTCGATCAAAGCCATTTTAGCAGAAATTTTAAGAAAGTTTACGGGGTTACACCTGGAAACTACATCCCGAGATAGATTTAACACCTGCCTCTATTCCCGCGAAAAATAACAGTTATTGAGAAAGTAAACACTAACTTCAACTGATCGGTAGTGTGGTGAAAAAACGTCCCCTAAGGGTGTAGAAGGCAAATAAAAAGGCGCTTTGCAATTTTATACAAGAGGCGAATTTCGCTACCCGTTACCTTGTCCTCATTCTAAGAATGAGGAGAGAAGTATGAGTTTATTAGTATTATGGCTTGGAGTGATGTTTCCGTTGGTGTTTAGCCCAGGGCCTGCCAATATCGTGTTTGCCGCATCTGGTGCAAAAGTGGGAGTGAGAAAAACTCTGCCATTAATGGCCGGCATAGATTTACTGTTTATTATCAAATCTATATTAATCGGTTTTGGTTTAGGCGAAGTGATTGCCCGATTCCCCCTAATTTTGCCCTCACTTCAGCTAGTTGGTGCGCTTTATTTGATATATCTAGCGTACGGATTTTTGCAAAGCGGCAAATCAGGGACGAAAAATAAGACCTCGACACTTGGTTTTAAAGATGGGTTGATTATTCAGTTCCTCAACGGAAAAGGCTGGGTAATGGTGATACTGATGTTTTCGCTGTTCACCGAGTCGGCCATCGAAGCTTTTGGTTCAATAGGGATCTGGGTTTTGGTGGTTTGGTTGGCCGCACTTAATATCTCTATGCATTTGCTTTGGATACGCGCTGGAGCATTACTGTCAAACTGGCTAAATAGAGGAAGCGCGAAGCGTCAAGGCAGCATTTATGCCGCTAGCTTATTGGCCGTTGCTCTTTGGCTTATCGCCGATAACCCATATTGGATGATGGGCTAGATTAATTATTCTTAATGTCTGATAGGGCGCGTATCTAAGCAAAACAAAGTAAAATATCTATCAGCGACGATGGCGGCTTAAAGTTGCGTTACATGAGCGTGATTTGCCGCCTGACTCGCAGTTTTAGCCGTTTAACTAAGCTAGGCTGGCGACTCAAGTGGTTTGATTAATAGAGGAGCACGCCAGTGCAACAAGTTTTGTTTTTATGTACCGGTAATTACTATCGCAGTCGAATGGCCGAAGCTTATTTTAACCACTTAGCCGAGGAGCATGGCTTGCCATTTAGGGCCGATTCTCGGGCTATTTTGCAAGATTTGTCCAATACAGGTAACGAAGGCAAAATTGCTCAACCAGTGATTGAAATACTAAGCGCAATCAATGTGCCTTGTGATACGGCTAATCGGTCACCTATTTGCGTGACAGTAGATGAACTCGATGCGTTTGATGTTGTTGTTGCTATGGACGACGACGAACACCGGCCGATGATCGAAAAATCGTTCGCACGGTTTGCGGCGAAAGTGAACTACTTAACCGTAGGTGACGATCATATCGAGCCAGTCTATGTAGCGGTGGTAAAACTGATCAAACAAGTTGAGAACTTAGTCAAAACGTTAGCAGGTGTCGATAAACTTTGACTTAGGGGAAAGGTCAATATGGAAAGTAAACAGCGTCGTCGATTTCTTATGGGTATGGTGGGTGCCGTACCACTCGCCTTGTTCTATTCTCGATTGGATAGCCAATCGAAAGCGAAAGAAATAGAGAAAGAGTATCAGCGCCTGTTGCCAGAGTTAGAATCCATAGCAAAAGGCACCAATGCGCCATTTCGCTTCCCCATGGACACACAGTCCCTGTTACAGGACTTTGCCGCCTACAACAAAGCTCCGCGCTTTCCAAATCGATACCACGCAGCAGTGGACTATTATGCCGCACCGGGAACGCCGGTTTATGCCATTGGCGATGGAGTCGTGAGTTACTCTAAGGAGATGCAGGGCTATGGCGGTTTAGTCATCATCGACCACCCAGAAGACGGTGTATATTCCTTGTATGGGCATATTTCACTTACTCGCTGGATGATCGAACCGGGTGAAGTAAAAAATGGACAATTGATTGGCTACATCGCCGATACCAACGAAGCTTGGGGGATTGGCAGTTTCCCACATCTCCATTTTTCAATCCGGTTAGGTATGAAAGATGACTATCCAAGCTGGGGTAAGGGCAACTGGATGGCAGGATACACGGGTTCACACCCTCTGCTACACCGCTACTTAGATCCAGAAACTTTTATCAATATGACCAAAAAATACCACACCGTGTAGTTTGCACCACAAACTTACAATAGGTGGCTTATAGTCACCTAACGTGGTTTTGGGCCGTCTCAGCACTGTTACCGTTCGCCCGTCCATAAAATAAACATTCATTCACCCCTTGAATAGTAATTAATCGACTATATGTAACTAGTTACTGCTGTCAAACATCTGGATGCCAGTAAATTAAAGGAGTAATTATGTTTCCGATGGATGTATTTCTAACGTACACCTTAGCGTGTGTGTTTCTCGTTATTTCACCAGGACCTGATAACCTACTTGCGATTGGTCGCGGGTTAAGCCAAGGGAAAATGGCTGCGACGGTTTCCGGTTTCTCTTCTGGCGCCGGCATCTTGTTTCATGTCATGGCGGCGACCTTTGGGCTAACGCTTTTAATTCAAACCTCGACATTGGCATTTTACGTAGTCAAGTTTGTAGGTGCGGGCTATTTGATTTGGCTGGGCATTAAAGTGCTTCGCTCAAAAAGCCTGTTTTCTGTAGAGAAAGCAAAAAAACAGCCCTTATCCACTATTTTTACCACGGGCTTTCTTTCTGCCGCGTTAAACCCTAAACCGGGGATGTTTGTACTGGCATTTGTTCCTCAATTTGTAAATCCTGAATTGGGATCAGTGACTGTTCAGATGGTGGTTTATGGTGTGTGGTTTGCGTTGTTGACCGCTGTTGGTTTTGCGCTGATGGGTGTTTTTTCTTCCCACTTAACCAAGTGGCTGACGAATCGACCACGAATCGTAAACGGATTAAACATTTCAGCCGGTGTCACTTTTGTGACCTCAGGGTTGGCTGTCGCGATGATGAAGCAGAGGTAATTTGATAACACGGGCATTCTGGCCCGTTGTGATGATTTGCAGTTATTATTCGGGAGATAATATGACGTCTGAAAGTCGAATCACAATCATTAATAAAACCGTTGTTCGCCCTCTAACTAAGAGCAGTGCTACGATTCATGCACTGCTAGGTTATCTAAGTGAACAGGGTTTTACTCACGGCCCTCGCGTTGTGCGCGTAGAGCAAGAGAACGAAGTATTGAGTCTTGTTGAAGGTGACACCTACAACTACCCCCTCAAAGGCCCAATAGCCACTATCGCGGCACTAGAATCTGCCGCTAAGATGCAACGGGCACTTCACGACGCTACCGTAGGGTTTTTAGAAACCGTTAAGTCACCGGATTGGATGCTAGAGCCTAAAGAACCGCAGCAAGTGATCTGTCATGGTGATTACACGCCATATAATGTTGCACTAACAGGAGATAGAGTCTCTGGAGTATACGATTTTGATACCGCGCACCCGGGGCCAAGACTCTGGGACCTAGCATGGTCCATATACTGCTGGGCACCGTTTAAAACTCATAGTTACGATGCTTTGGGAACGTTAGAAGAACAAATCAGTCGTGCCAAGTTATATTGCGATGCCTACGGCTTGTCGTTTATCGAACGAGAAGCGCTGGTGGATGCAATGGTCGCGCGACTTGATGCGATGGTGGACTATATGGTGATACAGGCCGAGTCTGGAAACGAGCAGTTTGCTCAGAACATCAAAGATGGCCACCACCATGCTTACATAAAAGATATTCAGTATCTCAGGGATAACCAATTTGCTATACAAGCCGGGATAAACTCAGGAGACAGAGGAGTCTAATACCATGGAATTTCAAGCTTTAATGCTGTTTTTGATTGCGTCATTATCTATTAATCTGATACCGGGGCCTGATGTGATTTACATTATGTCAAACTCGATGAAGGGCAAGACCTCTTCGGGTATCAAAGCGGCGTTAGGCTTGGGACTTGGATACGTGTTTCACACTTTAGCTGCGGTGTTTGGTCTTTCTGCGTTGGTACTTAGCAGTGCGTTAGCGTTTAGTATCGTTAAATATTTAGGTGCTGCTTACTTGGTCTATTTGGCGGTGATCGCGTTAAACAATGCGCGAAAAGGCAATAGTTCGCTGCCAAACCTTGAGCATAGTAAGCAGAGTGATAACGTCTTTCGTCAAGGTGTAATTGTCAGTGTTCTCAATCCAAAAGTAGCGCTGTTTTTTATGTCATTTCTGCCTCAGTTTGTCGATGTAAATGCAGGGCAAACAACGTGGCAACTCATGGTTTTGGGTAGCGTGTTCTGCCTTCTCGCCACTTTGTGCAATCTGATTTACGCCGCAGCGGGAAGTTGGTTGTTTAGCCATCCCAAGGCCTCTCAGTACAGCCGTAGATTTGAGGCGTTTTCTGGTGTGTTACTTTTAGGGCTGGCAGGTAAAATAGCGTTTAGCCGCAGCCAATAATCCAGTGAGTAATCGTGTATGGAACTGACTACGCCAAGGCTTACCTTAAGGCGGTTTAAGCCAAGTGATCGAGAAGATGTATTTGCTTATATGTCGGATGAGAAGGTAACTCATTACTTGTCCGAAGGGCAGCTTGACTTAGATGGCGCAGCTTGTTGTTGAACGATCAGCACAAGTTTTTTGCTATCGAGCTGAAAAGTGAAAATAGAGTGGTTGGCCATATTGAATTTTACCCTTGGTTTGGCGACCACACCTACGAAATTGGTTGGGCGTTGCACGCAGAACAACAAGGCAAAGGCTATGCCTTTGAAGCGGCTAGGGCGCTATTAACACACGGGTTTGAATCTTTAAATCTGCAACGAGTTATCGCCACTTGTCAGCCGGATAATCACGCTTCAGTACAACTAGCAGAGCGTTTACAGATGCGGCGAGAGGGGCACTTCAAACAGTGTTTACCACGGGATAACGATAACTGGTGGGACGAATATTTTTACGCCATGCTACAAGAAGACTTCGAGAAGTTAGCGAATGTGCAGAGCGCATGAGCGGTGTTTAGCTCGCTCGTTGCTTTCGATAAGCGCTTGGCGTCATTCCCACAATTCGTGAAAACTCTCGGTTAAAGTTCGACTTGGTTTGAAAACCTGAACGCATAAAAATTTGAGTAACAGGATCGCTTGTCTCAATCAACGCCCTTTGGGCGTGTTCAATGCGATAGGCGTTGATAAAGCGAGAGATACTCTGATTGTGTACTTGGTTAACGGCAATCGAAATCTGTTTGGCCGGAATGGTTAGCTTTCGAGATAGCCGTGAAAGTGTGAGCTCAGGATCTAAGAACCATCTTTCACTTAATAATTTTTCCTCTAATCGAGAGACAATCTCGTTGGCTTCACCAACCGCCATTGGTTTAGTCGCGGGCTGGCTCATCGTCTTTTCTTCTTCTGGCGCGGCTGTCAGACTGCCGTTGTCTTGGGTGTTTAGTCCTACAACCACCACGGAAACCGCGAGCACAGGCAGAAGTATTAGGTGAGCGATGGCGACGATAAATAGCGATAGTTCACCTTGGTTAAATGCAAAGTCGAGTGACATTAAAGTGTCTATCACCGCAGAGAATATCAGCATCCAGCCAGCTACGCTTTTTGCTTGTTTAACGCCTTCCCACTGTCCCAAGGAGACATTCATTAACAAGGTCTCTTTTCGTGCAATACGCAAAAGTGTCAAGCCATAAACGATATAGGTCAGAGTTAATATTTCATCTAAAGGCAGGGCGAACCAAGGTCGTGTAACAGCGCAAGCAAAAACTAAAATAGGAGCGACCAGATGCTGAACGGGTAACCAGCCTGATGGCGACTTCTAAAAGCAAAAACATACCACGCAGCAACAGGGATAAACGACGCAACTGACGGTTGAAGAATACTCAATATTGGCCACTGTAGTGTCCAACGCAACCCCACAATTGCTGTAGTAACAGCGCAAAGAACCAAAAAGCAGCAGGCGAGTTTTGCTTGCTCAGAGTACTTTAAAAGCAAAACGACAGCTAAAAGGCTGAGCATCATTGAAACGACAAAAGGGACTGGAATTGCGAGCATACCGAGCTGATGGCGTAGAAAAAGTATTTGAGCAATAGAATAACGCACTGAAAACGAAATAAAAGCCATTTTCAATGCTTATAGGAGAATAGGGAGCCGAGTATAAGTTAAAGTACGAAAGGCGTGAGAGGGGCAAGCCTTTGTGACCTGACCCCAATATAAACAAGATGTAAAAAGGCGCTATAGCTCTGCGCCGACTTCATCTTCTTCTACGATTTCGGTTTCTAGACTTGCTTCATGCAACCATTTTTTAAGTGATTCGCTATTTAGTACTTTTTGCTGATATATCTTAGCCGCGTCGGATAGTTCAATCCCGTAGGTCAAACATCGAAGGGCAACGGGAGCATACATGGCGTCTGCAATTGACCACTCACCAAACAGCCAACCATCTGGATAGAGTGACATCTGCTCTGCCCAAATGGCATCTATTCTAGCGATGTCTTTTAACGCTCCTTCGCTTAACTCAACTTTTCTTCGGGCGCGGATGTTCATTGGCAGTTCGTTGCGTATAGAGAAAAAGCCGGAGTGCATTTCGGCGGCGATCGCTCGTGCTTTGGCTCTCTCAGCAAAAGCCGTCGGCCACGCTTTGCCATCTAGGTACCTTTCGTTAACGTACTCCAATATGGCAAGTGAATCCCAAACCACTAAATCTTGATCGACTAGGGTAGGTACTTTGGCTGTCGGTGTCACTTCTTGCAGCGCTTTGTAGAAGTCGTCAGTACAAAGCTGCAGTTTGATAACATCTACTTTTAACTCGTACTGAGAGAAGATGAGCCAAGCTCTAAGTGACCAAGTAGAGTAATTTTGGTTGCCGATAAAGAGTTGCATTGTAGCCTCCATGACTTTTGTTTTGTGAGTAACTTTGCTGTAAAACACAATATCGGATTGTCTTCTATCGGACTAACGGATAGTTTTGATGGAATACTTCAATAAAAACGATGGATGGGCTTTGAATGGATATAGATGCGTTGCGCAGCTTTCTGGCATTTGTCGAAACAGGAAGCTTTACTCGGGCTGCAAAGCAGATAAATCGCACCCAATCGGCATTTAGTGCGCAAATGCGCAAGTTGGAGGATGAACTTAGCGTCAGCCTGTTTGAAAAGGATGGTCGCAACTTAGTGCTAAGTGAAGCAGGACTCGCATTACGCTCTCACGCTGAGCAGTTGGTCAGCCTTCACAATCAGGCGATAAAGAAGGTGAAGCGCTACGAGAATAAGCGCCCATTGCGTTTGGGGTGCCCCGAAGATTACAACGATAAAATCTTGCCTAACGTGATTCGAATGTTGAAGCAGTCAGAGCCCACTTGTTCTATTCAAGTTTACAGTGTCCCGAGTATCACTCTTCGAAAGATGCTCGATGACGGAGAGCTCGATGCTGCCATAGTGACTAGGGCAAATGGCAGTGAAGAAGGGTATTGGTTGGCAAGTGATAAAGGCGTTTGGATAAGTCATCCTGATTTTCAATATCCAGATTCAGAGCCATTGCCGTTGGCCTTGTTCCAAACCGATTGCCAGTATCATGCGGCTGCTATCGATGGTTTGAGTAAAAGAGGAATTTCATATCAGTTGTTAGCTTGCTGTAACACTGCTTCTGCTCAACGTTCTATCGTGCGGGCTGGAATGGCGATAGGTGCGATGGGAAAACTAAGCGTAACCGATGATTTAGTGGTAATCGATTCGTTGCCCTCTCTTCCTGCAGTAGATATCGTGTTAATCACCGGTATCGAACCCCACCCAATACTCGACAGAGAAAGGCTCTCAAGCCTTTTTGAAATTCAGAGTGCTACCTAATTTCGTACCTATAACCGGTTTTGGAACGTCCTAAAACAGGTTATAGGACGTTTTAATGGCAAAGATTCCCCAAGATGTTTGTGTTAAGCAACAAAAAGGGAGTCTTATGAAATTTTATTTATACGCTTGGAAACGGAGCTTTGATTTTACCGGCACTGCTGGTCGGAATGAATTTTGGTGGTTTTTTCTTATTCATTTTATGGTATCGATCACCTGCATCGCAGTAGATATTGCACTGGGTGATCTCTTGCCGTTTTCGTGGATTGACGCTTTCTATAGCGTAGTGAGTTTACCAGCGCTGCTCGCTGCCATAACACGCCGACTTCGCGATATTGGAAAGTCGGGTGTGTGGGGCTGGGTGTTTTTAATACCCGTAATTGGTCCATTCTGGCTGACTTATATGTTGGTGCAACCGACAAGCAAAAGAGAGGGTTGGATATGAAAGTGGTGTCTATCTTCTTTTGCATTGGCATTAGCGTTAGTCAGATATGTCACGCGGTGGTCTCAACTGACAACTTTGGTGTATTAAAGGCCAACGAAATGACACAAGGAGAGCTATTGTGGATGGAGGGCCGAGTTGGCAACGCGACATACCAGTTTCAGCGGTCAAAGGGTGAAATCTGCGAATTGAAGGTGCCTGTAGCGATTGGGCGATTTACTCGTGCTGGATTGGGTTTTAGCGATGCTCAAGGCGTGATGGTTAAAGTAGTCAGTGAAAGGTTACATCAGGCCTTACTGAAGGGAGAGCGAGTCACTAACCGAGATTGGAAGATCTCAATAATGTCAGGTGAAAGCACTGATCTACCCAATGACGGCTATATCGTCAGTGGCATCGAGCAAGAAGAAGGTTTCGTCTTTAATTCGCGAAGGAAATGGGTATCTTGGCTACTAGATGATGAGCCAACCACACTCTGTAAACGCGTTGACTAGAAACAAAAAATGCCAGCAGATGCTGGCATTTTTTATCAAAGCTTAGCGAGTGGCTTATGCTTCATCACGGCGTGTGCGGCCATGGCCACGTTCACCACGGTAATTACCGCGATTGTCACCACCGCGATTGCGATCGAAACGACGCTCGCCGTCACGACGGTTGCCACGGTTTCCGTCGCGGTTTCCATCTCTGTTACCACGGAAGTTACCATCGCGATTACCACGATGACCACCATCACGACGACCACCACCGTCACGACGTCCGCCATCGCGACGACCGCCGCGAGATTCGCGGAAGTCGTTGTATTCTACAACTACAGCACCGGCTTCTTTCTGACGAATGCGAAGTTTGCGCAGTTTAGATGCAACAGAAGTCGACATCGCTTTTGGCAACTGTACGTAAGTTTCTGAACGGTCCAGTTTAATCGCACCGATAGAACCTTTAGTTAGGCCTAGTTCGTTAGCTAGCGCGCCAACGATGTCTTTCACTTGAACGCCTTGCTCGCGACCAACTTGTAGCTGGTAAGTATCCCAGTCTTGGTTGCTGAAATCACGACGACCACCGTTTTCGCGACGCTCGCGACGACGGTTTTTATCACGTTCGATGGCTTCGATCATTGGGTCTTCGCCAATGTAGAACAGTGGACGCTTGCCTTGCTGACGCTTAAGTAAGATCGCCGCTAGTGTTGCTGCATCTAGCTCTAAAGATGTCTGTAGCTTCTCTACTAGCTCAGCAAACTTCTCTAGAGATTTGTGTTCTTTTTCAGATTCAAGTTCAACACCAAGCTTTTCAAGGCGAGCTTCTGCTACCTTGTTGCGGTGAGGAAGCTGGATTTCTTCCATAGAAGATTTAGTTACGCGCTCGATAGTGCGAAGCATGCGAATTTGGTTAGTACGAACTAACAGGATCGCTTTACCTTTACGTCCAGCACGACCAGTACGGCCAATGCGGTGGATGTATGATTCAACATCGAATGGGATGTCGTAGTTAAATACGTGCGTAATACGAGGAACGTCAAGACCACGTGCAACAACGTCAGTTGCCACAAGAATATCGATAACGCCTTTTTTGATGTGGTCAACGGTGCGTTCACGCAAAGATTGTGGAATGTCACCGTGAAGCGCTGCCGCTTTAAAGCCGCGCGCAGATAACCAGTCTGCCAGACGCTCAGTATCCTGACGGGTACGAACGAAAACAATAGACGCATCGGTTTCTTCAGTTTCAAGTAGACGAGACATCGCTTCGTCTTTCTCTACACCTTTCACTACCCAGAACTGCTGTTCTACTTTATCAACAGTGTGGTTTTTACCCGCAACGTCGATGTGTGCTGGGTTGCGAAGGAAGCGCTCTACGATGTTTTTAAGCATCGGAGGCATAGTCGCAGAGAAAAGTACGCGCTGTGCTGACTCTGGAGCGTGCTCCATGATTTCAGTTACGTCGTCAACGAAACCCATGTTTAGCATTTCGTCTGCTTCATCAAGTACAAACGTGTGTACTTCATCAAGCTGTAGGCGATCGCGGTTGATTAGGTCTTGTACACGGCCTGGAGTACCAACCACGATGTGAGCACCGCTTTTTAGCGCACGCATCTGGTCGACGATAGAAGCACCACCGTAGATCTCTAGAACCTTAAGGCCTTTAATGTTTTTGCCTAGGTTCTTCATCTCTGCAGCAACCTGAATCGCTAGCTCACGCGTAGGAGCAAGAACGATAGCTTGCGGTTTACGCTGAGAAAGGTCGATTTTGTTTAGCAGAGGAAGTGAGAACGCTGCTGTTTTACCAGTACCAGTCTGAGCTTTACCAAGTGCATCAGAACCTTTCATCAGGTGAGGGATTGCCGCTGCCTGAATTGGAGTCGGTGAAACAAAGCCCATTTCTTCTAGTGAAGAAAGGATAGCGTCATTCAGCTCTAAATCGCTGAATTGAATTGCAGAATCTTGCATTGGGATCCTATTAAGTTAAGTCTACATACGGTCCCACAAGCTCTACCAATTCCAATACCAATCCAGAAAAGAGCTGAATCCGTTCAGATGCGGACAAGTGTTAAATCGCATCAAGCCGTTAGGGACGTTTCATTAAGGGTGCGGATTATTCCCTATGAGCACAAAAAAAGCCAGAAAAAATTGAATTTCATCACATATTTTTCTCCAGATGAGCGTTTTTGTTCATATAACCGTCACAATGTGAGCTGGGTCGTTAGATGCACTTCATAAACACTAGTCGAAATGAGGCTTTTTGGTAGCAATCCGTAGTGGCTTTGTTATAGTGTCGCCACTTGTAGATGTTAGATAGTGAAAGATGTTCCAAGATAACCCGTTACTGGCTCAGCTAAAGCAGCAAATCCAAGAAACTCTTCCCAAAAAGGAAGGTACCATCAAGGCAACGGAAAAAGGCTTTGGCTTTTTAGAAGTTGATAATAAAACCAGTTATTTTATCCCACCGCCATACATGAAAAAGTGTATTCACGGCGATAAAGTAATGGCGATTATCCGCACTGAAAAAGAGCGAGAAGTGGCTGAACCAGAAGAGTTGCTGGAGCAGAACTTGACTCGATTTATCGGTCGCATCAAGTTGATTAAAGGTCGACTCAATGTCGTTCCCGATCATCCTCAGTTAAAACGACTCACCCTAAAAGCCAAAGCGAAAAAAGGCTTAAACCCAGAAACCTTGGGTGAAGGCGATTGGGTAGTTGCACATCTAACACGTCACCCACTTAAAGGTGATAACGGATTCTTTGCCGAAATTTCTCAAAAAGTAACTAACGCTAGCGACAAGATCGCCCCTTGGTGGGTAACGCTTGCGCAAAACGATTTGCCAAATAGTGAGCCCGCAGGTTTAGAAAGCTGGGAAATCAAAGACGACTCTGATCTAGAGCGCATCGATATGACGGACGTACCGTTTGTGACTATCGATGGTGAGTCTACCAAAGATATGGACGATGCTCTGTTTGCGAAGAAAACAGAAAATGGTGACTTTGAACTGACTATTGCCATTGCAGATCCGACCGCTTACATCACCCCTGAAGATGAAATGGATAAAGTTGCTCGCGAACGCGGCTTCACCATCTATATGCCGGGCCGCAACATCCCTATGTTGCGCGTGATTTGGCTGACGAACTATGCTCACTACACGAAGGCGAGAGCGACCTGCACTTTGCTGTAGCGTAACGGTTTCTAAAGATGGCGTTATTGGCGATGACATCAAGTTTTTTGCTGCGAATGTGAAGTCTCACGCTCGTCTGGTCTACGATCACGTTTCAGATTTCCTAGAAAACGGTTCTAGCGACGCATGGCAACCTGAAGCAGAGATTGAGACAGTTGTACGCGACCTTTATGCATTTTCTCAAGCGAGAGCAGCTTGGCGTGAAGAAAATGCGGTGGTATTCCCTGACCGCCCAGACTACCGCTTTGAGCTTAGCGAAGACAATGACGTAGTAGCGATTCACGCAGACCTACGCCGCAGCGCTAATCGCCTAGTAGAAGAAAGCATGATTACTGCCAACATTTGTGCAGGTAAAGTATTGGCACAAACCTTTGGCAGTGGCGTGTTCAACAGCCATTCTGGTTTTAAAGCAGAAAAGATCAAAGACGTTGTTGAGTTGGTTAATCCAGAGGGCGAACTGCCTTTCAACGAAGAGAGTATCGCAGGACTTGAAGGTTTTGCAGAACTTCGTCGTTGGTTAGCAAAACAAGAAACTAGTTACCTTGATAACCGCATTCGCAAATACCAAGCGTACAGTGAAATTGGCAACCAGCCACTTCCACATTACGCAATGGGATTAGACATCTACGCGACGTGGACATCACCTATTCGCAAATACGGTGATATGATCAACCATCGCCTACTCAAAGCGCATATCCTTGGTAAAGACCCAGTGCAAACGGCTGATGATACGGTAGGTGAAGAGCTTTCACTGCATCGTAAACACCACAAAATTGCAGAGCGCAATGTCGCCGATTGGTTGTACGCACGCACACTGGCGAAAGAGCCAGAGTTACAAACCAAGTTCAACGCAGAAATCTTTGATATTTCACGCGCAGGTATGCGAGTACGCTTGCTAGAGAACGGTGCTCCTGCCTTTATCCCTGGCTCAGTAATCATGGATAACAAAGAGCGCATCGAGTGCAATGGCGAAGCAGGAACGATTTCTATCGACAAGCAGGTTGAGTTCCAATTGGGTAGCACGTTAGAAGTGACTCTGATTGAAGTCAACCAAGAAAACAGAAGCTTGTTGGCAAAACCCACTCAGGTTTTTGCAGAGCCGCCAAAAGCGGAAGAAGTTACCGCACCAGAGCAAGAAAACTCTGCTGAGTAACTCAGACCAGTAATAACTCAAAAGGCACCTTATGGTGCCTTTTTTAATACCAAAAAATCGCTTTTGGGTCTTTTTCGACCTCGCGCATGATGGCGGTGAGATCCCCCGCCTTTGCGAGATAAGGGTAGGGCATCCACTCTTGCAGCTCATCTGCCATATAAAGAAGCCAAACTTGCTCGTTGTCTGACCAAACTACTCTGGCGACATAGCTCATGTAGTCGCGTGAGTCGAGTCCAGCAAATAGTGCTGCTTGATAAAGTTGACACCATTGTCCAATGGTTCATAACTCGCCTTGCCAAGTTCAACAGGAAGGTTGAGATTTCGGTTGTGGCAAAGCAGCTCAGCGCGATGCTCAACTTGCCTCTGAAGCAGACTCACCAAACTCATAAAATGCCTTATCCAAAATAGTTTGATTAATAGTATGGGTAACAATACGGCGCGTCTGCCACAGTAAACACATTTCTAAAGTTAGGATTCAGAGCCCTGTCACAGGATTCTGATCTTGTAGACAAAGCAAAGTTTCGTCACGTACCAGAGTTGCGGACTCGTTTGTAAAAAATGCAGGTATGCAATCAATCTATTGCAAAATCAGATGGCTGGATAGGGATAGACGCGTTGGTATTTGGGAATAAGTGTTCACATAACTGTCATCTAAACGAAATAAGATAGCCGCCAGTACCAAACACAGATATGGAGTTACACATGTTCAAGGCGGCAATCGCAACGCTACTTGCTTCTACCCTAATTTTATCCGCTGCCCAAGCAGAAGAAATTAATGTTTCAGGCTCAACTTCCGTCGCTCGCGTTATGGATGTACTGGCAGAAAACTATAACGCATCTAACCCTGAGAGCTATGTCGCCGTGCAAGGCGTTGGTTCTACTGCTGGTATTACTCTAGTGAAAAAAGGGGTGGCGGATATCGGAATGAGCTCTCGTTATTTAACCGAGAGTGAGCAAGACGAAACGCTAAGAGTGACCCCTATTGCGTTTGATGGCTTGGCGGTTGTGGTTAATCAGGCGAATCCAATTAAAAACCTCACACGCGAGCAACTGTTTGACATCTATAAAGGTAAAATCACTAACTGGAACCAACTGGGTGGTGCAGACCAAAAAATTGCCGTTGTCACTCGAGAAGTATCATCCGGTTCGCGCTATAGCTTTGAAAGTTTGCTTGGGTTAACTCGTATCGTTAACAACCGACTGGTTTCAGATATTAATCCAGACAACTTAGTGGTTAATAGTAATAGCATGGTGAAAACCATCGTTAACCACAACAAGCAGGCAATTGGCTTTATCTCAACAGGGTCGGTTGACCGTTCAATCAAAGCTATCACATTTGAAGGTGTAGAAGCGACCGCACCTAACATCGCTAGCGGTAAATATGAACTTTCACGCCCGTTTCTAGTGTTGTTTGAAAAAGAGGTGTTAGACGAAGAAGGCAAGGCGTTTATCAGCTACCTAAAAACGACTGAAGCAAAACGTTTGATTGAAGAATATGGTTATATCCCTAACAAATAGAGATAAAAAAGGAGAGCGTTGGCTCTCCTTGTTCTACTCACTTCTTTTAGAAGTGAAGTTGAATAACAGAAACCACGATTGCAGCAGGGCGACGAACGCCTTCTATTTCAACCTTAATTTCACGCTCAACCTCTAACCCCTTTTTGATCGCAGTGACCTTTGTAAGCTTAGAGTGTGCACGAACGCGATTATTAGCCTTTAAAGGATAAGGGAAACGAACCTGATTCAAACCAATATTTACTACCATCTTAGCGGTAGGAAACAGGGGATTTTCTGGATCGACACTGTCTGTTAAACGCGGCAGTAGCGCTAAGGTTAGAAATCCGTGAGCGATGGTAGTTTTAAATGGAGATTCTTGTTGTGCGCGCTCAGGATCAGTGTGAATCCATTGGTTGTCTTCAGTCACTTGACCAAACTGGTTGATTCGCTCTTGGGATACATCTATCCAGTCACCAGTGTGGATCACTTCGCCGATTTTGAACTGAAGATCGTTATACAGAGCTTGCGCCTCAGGTTTGAGAACGATAGCTTCTGGAGCGGGGTGCTCATCGTTGACCGCAGGTTCATGGAAATCGCGCAGACGAGCGAAAAACTCACGACTGTGAGTCTTGTTTAGGAATTCTGCCCAATACTGCCTAACAGCCGGAGACATCCACTGGATTAACTCTGACTGGTGCTTGTTCCAATTTTCACTTTTGTATTTAAAAAGATCTGCGACTTTCATATAAACCTCAACATCCACCTTTAATAGCAGACAACCCGGTAATTTTGACGCACTTCACATTTGCGTGCAATCACTTTCGGGCGTACATATGTAATCTCAAACGGCTATTTATATGTTAATTCAGTAGGTTATTTAATAAAACAATATTTTATTAGAACTCGTAAGACTAGAGCGCTTACTCAAAAACGGCAAGGTTTTGCCCCTCAACTACGACTTTTTACTGCTTTGACTACTAAATCACCACTTAAACCATAAGGAGACAATTAGTTCTTTACAAGAGTTGTGCCAAAAATTATGATAGCCGCCACAAAGGAGAGATGGCTGAGTGGTTGAAAGCACCGGTCTTGAAAACCGGCATACGTTAATAGCGTATCTAGGGTTCAAATCCCTATCTCTCCGCCACATTTAAAGAAGCCCGCTGACCTGTTCGCGGGCTTTTTGCTTTTTTGCTCCCCCCAGAGATAGGGTGCAGAAGCCTAGCTCAGGGTTTATTAGAGCGCAGCGAAAAAACGTTGTCAGCCGAAGGCGCTTTATGACAACGGCCCGAAGGGGGCGAGCTTGCGAGCATCAATCCCTATCTCTCCGCCACATTTAAAGAAGCCCGCTGACTTGTTCGCGGGCTTTTTGCTATCTTATTTAGATAAACTAATGCTAGATTTTTGCAACGAAGAGAAAGACGAGCTAGTTAACCCCTTCTAAAGCTTTTAGCGGTATCTTGAAAGCTTATACTCTAAGCTATGTTTAACAGACAACCACTCATTATTGATTATCGAGAATACGACTGTATCGCGATAGCCGCCATTGGGCAGTTTTTGGTGATTTCTAAGCACTCCATCTTGTTTTGCGCCCAATCGAGCAATGGCAGCTCTAGAAGCTTGGTTGTGCCAACTTGTTCTAAACTCAACGGCTATCGAATTGAGAACCTCGAATGCGTGGGTTAGCAGCAGTAGTTTACATTCTGTATTACAAGACGTTTTTTGATAGCTTTTGCTATACCAAGTGTAGCCAATTTCTAGTCGGTGGTTTACTGGGTCTGCATTGCAAAGGCGAGTCGTGCCAATGATTTTCCCAGTCGGTTTTTCAACCACTACAAAAGGTAAAGAAAGGCCTTTCGCTTTTTGTTCTAATGCTGTTGCAATATAGTCCGTCACATTTTCGTGGTTTGGAACGGATGTGAACCATAATGTCCAAAGTTCACCGTCGGATGCGGCTTCTACTAGAGCTTCTTTGTGTTCCATTGTTAATGGTACAAGCTTTACACTTTCTGATTCCAACTCTACGTCTTTTAACCACATACTATTTTCCATCTGTCCCTGTTTTTGATTATTGAGGCTAGCGCTTATCAGATGATAAGCAGGTACCTTTGAGGGTGCATTCTAGCGCATATTGGTTTAATCCCTAGTAAATTCGTTACATAAAATGATGAAAATATCGAGAGTAAGGCGCTGAAAGTTAGGATTCAATCTTGTTTGTATTAAAGCACCAAAGCTGAAACTTCTGCTATCGTGTCATGTACAAAAGCCTACTAGAAATTAGTAGGCTTTCATTTTTACGTACCAAGCAATTATTCTGGTGGTGTGGGTTAGTTTACTTTGTACTGATGAACCGTAAACGGAGCGTTCTCGCCTCGATAGGATGAGTCTCCGCCACGCCAGAAGAAGTTGCCTCGGTAGAAATTAAACCCGTCGCGTTCGATATAGTCGCCTCTAACCAAGTACTGCCCGTATTTATCTGAGGACATAAACTCCGAGATGGTGAGGACATCGCCTTCAATATGAACCATTCCGGTGTTTGTACCCGATAGGAAGTAGTTAGCTGTAACGTTTTTGCCCGATTCGTCCTTTAGATAGATATTGATAAAGTGAGGGGCATCGTCAAACTCTATCTCTACGGACAAGTCATAGCTGCTGAGTTTTATTGACTCGTTGAGCGGTACGTATATCCACGGTGCTTTATTGTTTGTCAGGCCCGTGACGCTACCATTTCTGCCCGTAGTTATGTCTTTGGCTCTTAAGATTTGGCTATAGTCAATAACCGACGGCGCGACGGCTATTTCATACTCGTGAACCGCAAAATCAGTGATGTTTTGGTAGGTACTGTCACCGAGTCGGTACACAAAGTTAATCTTGTTCGCAAAACCGTAGTTCAATTCAAAGTAGTCATTTCTAACGCCCCAGTTACCGTATGCCGAAAGAAACTCGTCGTAGGAGTTAAACTGCTGGTATCCATTGTTATCGCAGTTGCTTACAAAGACTTTGCCTGCGTGTGCGCCTGCTAAGTGGTAATCACCTCGGCATTTGGTACCATCTTTAATCAGATAAATATTAACAAAAGTGTCCGCGCTGCTATCGTCAACAGCAATATCTATGTCGATGTTGTATCGATTTAGTGGGTAAACTTCACGAAGGTCGCCAGACAGTGTACGCATCGGATAAACAACATGGACGGCTTTGCCTTGAACACCAGTGCTCGTACCGGATACAGCGCCGGTGTTGGTCACTACAAGGTCAACCGCATTCATAATACGATTTGGGTTGATTGATACTTTACCACCAAGATCGATTTCGTCTTCATCGTCGTCCAGAATCAAGTCGTTATTGTTTTCGTCGAGAACAAACTTGTACTGCTTGGCTCTACTGGAAGTGAAAGTTGCTAACTGAATCCCTAAGTCTGATTCAACAGCCAGTACTGAGTTCTCAACGGGGGCATAAGCGTACTTATAGCTAAATGCTTGTTGGTCAGTGTCGACGCGTTGCATGATCACGTCATTGAGTCTGGCCTCGTTGATGTAGAGCATCTGGTTAATGTCAACGGTGACAAAGCTGTACTCATTGTTATCCAGCACAATATCTGCTTGAGTCGATTCTTTATAAAGTAATGCACTACCATCTAGTGTTGATGTTAAAGTCGCTCCTGCATCTTTGTCTTGTACAAATCGTGGGTGTTCAATAGCAATTTCTACAGCATCACGGTTTTCCACTTCTAACGTAATCACTTTAGGAGTGTCAAAGTCTAGATTTATTCCTGACTCAACAACTTCACCGTCAACCACCAACTGATATTCTTCAGTTTCAATAAAGTGTTCGTAACCTTTGGCATCTAATAAGGCCGGACCTATATCATTCGTCGCGATATTTGGTATTAGCCTTACGGTGACTTGTTTGGTTGTTGGCTCTACCTCGTTGTCGTTATCATTGTCGTTGCTGCGTTTATTACTATTACAAGCAGTCAAAAGAACAATAGTACCCACCACGGCGCATGTCCGGCTGTATCTATTCGAAATAAATATATCTAGCATACTCATTATTTTTCCCTGATTTATTACTTTCTACTCTATGGGTTGCATAGAAAGGGAGATAACTTACTTGGATAAGCAATTGCATTTATAAAATTTAGCTAAAATTATGTTTTTACATGTAAATTTCTAACTGTTGACTTAATGGAGTTCGTTATTAATTTATTTTTAATTATGGATGTTCAGGCAGGCATAATTTTTAAATATATTGAAGTTGTAATTATGTGATACGGTTTTTTATTAATGTATGTTTCTATTTGATCTATTATGCTTTTATGCGAACTAATCGATTTAATAGCTGATGTAATAATATTTTTTCTTTGTATTATTTCCCTGTTCGTTAATGGTTTTATGAAGGTTACAACCTTAATTTTTATAATGTGTTATTTTTAACTTAGTTCTCAAGGAGCGTTTTTTCGTTTTTCTATTGTTGGTTTTGTACTTACTTTGGGCTCGATTAAGTGACTGTTGAGGTTTAGTGCTACTTTTAAAGAAGGCTAGGGGGTGCATGGTTATATTGATGAAAAATATAGAAAAATCATATTGGCTATTGTAGTCTGTATAGCACGCGGCAGTGTTTATAAGTCGCTTCTGGCCCATTGGGTAGCGTAGTGGTTCTTCGGATTTTCCTGTATCAAGCCTTGTTAATATATTCTGAGTAAGAGAACAATAAATGAATTTGGGTAGTAAAATAACTGGCAATCTTAATGAACTAGAACAATTTATAGATACAGCGCCGGTATACTACTTACCCATAAAAATAATGGCTTGGTTAGTTCTATTTTTCGCGCTAATACTTACCAATCTATTGGCAGTTTTAAAATGGCCTTTATACGTATTTGTTCCAAAAAATCGCAATAGTCGCTCATCTACGGGAGTACCCATTGATGCCGTCAGCAATGATCAAATCAAATCTATAGTGGAAAAGGAAGACCTAGTCGTCATTGATTTCTGGGCCAAATGGTGTGGCCCATGCGTCCTCATGGACACGACTCTAAACCAAGTCGCTTGCGAGTATTCTGATAGCGTAAAAGTGGTTAAAGTTGATGTGTCTTTAAGTTCATCATTGGCGAAACTTTACGATGTTAGAGGGCTACCAACGGTATTGGTGTTTAAAGATGGTATTGAAAGCTCAAGAAAAAGTGGCTCTTTAACAAAAGAGCAATTGATTCAACTTATTGAAAGTATGAGCTAAATACGGCTATCATTTTTGAAATAGAATAGTCCTTCATGGTGATTGCTAAGGCTCACTAGCTCGCTTTGGCCATTTCTACTAGCACCGTTTCTCGAATTCATTTTACTCAACTGGAAGGAAAATATGGTTGTACTCAGAAATATGCGTCAGGAAGAGTATCCTGATTACTGTCAGTACTTTATAGACGTCTATAGCCAAGAAATCGCAGAAAATTATGGTCATTCAATGGAGTATTCCATCGAGTTGGCAAAGAAAGAGTTACAACGTTGCTTTCCTAATGGGTTAGAAGGGAAAGAGCACTCTTTGCTCTGTATTGAGGCCGAAATAAAAGGACAAGCCTACTTAGTCGGCTATTTATGGCATTCAATAAATAGTGAAAGCAAGTCTACTTTTATCTATGATTTTTATGTGTCTAGTGAATATCAAGGTTTAGGTTATGGTACACAAGCATTGTCTGAGCTAGAAAAACAATTGCAAGGGAACGGTATTGAGCAAATTAAGCTACGAGTTGCTTTTCACAATGAGCGTGCTCTCAAGCTTTACCAAACCGTAGGCTTTGCGATTACTGGTTTCAATATGTCAAAAAATTTAACGGGTACGGCCTCAACATAGCAAACGATTGAAGTGTTTCTCACATTAAGTCATTAGTACATATAAAAAATCCGATAAACAATGTCTATCGGATTTTTTATACTTCGAGGGCCGCTTAACTGATTTACTCGATTAAATACTTAGCGTTTCGGTATAACAGGTTTTCCCTCATTTTTTATCAATGAACTAATATAGAGTTTAAAACATTCGTTGGTTCACTATAACCCGGGGTCGGCATCTCCAGTTCAGTTACCTGCGACGGGTCGATAATGGCAATACTCGGCATGATGTTATACCATCCTTTACTATTAAGGTATCGAAGATAAGAGTTATTACTATGACCAATAATCGCCAATTTTTTATCTATTGGGTTAACTAAAATCATAGGATTGTGTCGATAAAACTCCCAATTAGGTTTTGAGTTTAAGAATTGAACATACCCCAGATCATTCGTTAAGCGAATTAGCTTAACTTCATTATCTGAGTTCATATCTTCAATCAATAGTTTTTCAGTATCATAATGGATACCAGCGACGAGCATTGATTTTTGGCTAGGTTTAGCCGTTTCATCAGTACCATTGGTCATATAGTTACCTTCCAAATAGTAATAGTACCCATCACTACCTTTGAGTAACTGCATACCAAATACATCACCTGCACGCGCTACCCACTCAAATGTTGTATCATCTGATAAAACCTTGTCATCAGGGAAGTTTGCACTGGTTTTGGCATTGCCTTTTAAGTCACTATAGTTGTAATAATGAGTCACTTTTTTATAACTGTCCTGACCATCGGTCTGGTTGGAGTATATGAACCCATCTTCTGCCAAATATGTGGTTTGATACTGTACACCTGCGGAAGTGTCACTACCCACATAAGCCGCTGCTCCTAACAACGTTCGAACTTGATCACCAGCGGGAAGGTTTACCTTAGTATATCTATCCTCAGAAACTTCATAGAAATAATAGTTACCAGTTGTAGTTGCCACTATTAAGCTATCGCCGTCAAATAGAGATCGCATGTTTACAATAGTTTCGCCATTTGGTTTAGAAGATAACTTAGTCCAACCGCCAGTCGTAGCTTCAGAAGACGTTGCTAGTACAAACTGGGTACCGTTCTTCATAGCGGGACCAGATGACGGTTTCCAAAGCACGCCTTCATTATCTAAAATGTAGTTTGCCTTGGCTTCTCCACCTATCATAGTCGCGGTTTTTACACCTTCCGCATATTTTACCGGCATGTTATAGCCATTCCATGCGTTAGTACCGTACCCTCCCAGGGTTGGGGCCTTAGTACCAATAGACCATAGTTCACTATTTTTTGTCAGCATGACGTTTAATTCAGTAGGAGCACTAACATCGACGCCAATGCCTGCCAAATTGTTAGGGAAGCACACTTCTGGAGCTCCTGTCATAGCATGTTGAAGTGCTAGCAATGAAATGGTTCCTTCATTTACGGTATTGTTGGCATATTGCAACATTGCGTCTGGGTGGAACTCGCAGTTCGAAAATGGAGTAGTTTCAAATATCCCTTTACTGCCATATTCAGTATTTGACCCTTCTTCCTTAGTTCCAATATTTCTAATACCCATGGTCACATTTTTGTATGTTTCGGAGTATCCATCGATCACTAAGCTTTGAGGGCCGCTGCCAAATGACATAACAGATCCTCTATTCGTTATAAACAGTAGTTCAAAAGACTGGCCATTATCGAGTGAACCTAGCGTCGTTGATGCAATGACTGGTTGTGATTTAAGTGGTTGATTACTAAATCCAATATATGCTGTATCGTTGGCGCGTACTGTCGGCATTGAAGGAGAGTTCCAATCGGATTGAGGGACATTTTTCTGAGTAACCAAATTGCCATCAAAATCCGTCCAAACTTCGTTTGTGTTAAAGTTTACAAAGACTGTATTTTCAACATCTTGTTGTTTCTCGTAGTCGTACTGCTTGATGACATAACCCGATTGATAGTCATCGATAACAGGGTTGCCATTATCATCAATCTCAAGTTCAACTTTACCGCCATTGGCAGTGTGTATCTCATTGCCGTAAGCATCAATTACAGTATTGTCTGTGTCGACAATCAAACCAGGCTTCAAAAGCGATACATCGTTCGAGGTGTCAACTTGAGCAATACGCACTTCGCCGGTTGCATTACCATTACTGTCTACTACTTCAAACAACACGTTGCCGTTGATGTCTTTTCTAACCCCGCCATCAATAAGATGCAGTTCATTATGCTCTGGACCGTAAGTAACGGAATCATGAGAGTTGTCAACTAATGTATCTTCATCAATCATTAAGGTAGATTGTGTTGTTGTAGTGGTGACAGTACCATCAGCTGCCATGTTTATCGTAGCCCCAAGACTACTGGACAACGTTCCTTCCGCACTGTACACATTAACCACCGCATGGCCTTCCAGATTTGTAACTGGGTTACCGTATGTACCTAAATATGGTTGATATGTTTCACCATTGGAACCAGTGATCACAACGCCATTGCCATCAATGACATCTCCCGCCTCATTGACCAATACTGGTGGCAGTGGTGCGAGACTTGCTTGTCCTTGGTCATCAATTATCAAGACACCTTTGTTGCCAGTCGGTTGGTTGGTATTTGGGTCGAGCGCGTCGACAACAATATGGCCGTCAGAGGTTGTCACCAACTCACCGTTGTCAGTGGTGACAGGCGTGACTTCTTGGTAGCTGCCATTTTGAGTTACCGTTACCTTATTGCCATCGCTGTCAATCACAACGCCGGCTTCATTGACCAACACTGGTGGAAGTGGCGCTAGACTGGCTTGACCTTGGTCATCAATTATCAAGACACCTTTATCACCAGTTGGTTGACCGGTATTCGGGTCGATCACATCGACAACGGCGTTGCCATCTGATGTTGTCACTAACTCTCCATTATCTGTGGTGACTGGCTTGACCTCTTGGTCGTTGCCACTTTGAGTCACCGTCACCTTATTGCCATGATCGTCAACGACAACACCAGATTGGTTGACTAACACGGGTGGCAGTGGCGCGAGGCTGGCTTGACCTTGCTCATCTATTAATAAGACAGCTTTGTCGCCCGTAGGTTGATTGGTATCAGGATCAATCAAATTGACAAGTATGTGACCGTCAGGGGTTGTCACCAAAGATCCGGTATCAGTGGTGACCGCCTTGACTTCATGATCAGTGCCATTGTTTTCCACGGTAATCTTATTGCCATCTGCATCAGTTATCGATTTACCGGCTTCAATCACCATCTCTGGTTCAGCGCCGATGGTCACGGTGCCATTGTCAGCCATCTGCATTGTGGCGCCGTTGCTATCCACACTGCCGTCTGGACGTTGTACATCCAATACCAAATGACCCGTTGCGTCTGTGATAAGCGCGCCGTCATCATCGTAGTTAGGGTGGTAGGTTTCACCGTTTGAACCAGTGACCACATCGCCATTGCCGTTAATCACCACACCAGCGTCATTGACTAACACTTCAGGCAGTGGTGTCAGACTGGCTTGACCTTGCTCGTCGATCACCAAAACACCTTTTTCGCCAGTTGGCTGATTGGTGTTGGGGTTAACTACATCGACAATGATATTGCCGTCAGGGGTTGTTACTAGATCTCCGCTGTCAGTGGTGACCGCTTCTAGTTCCTTGTTGTTGACGGTGACCGCATTGCCATCGGCATCGGTAATAGCTTCATCGGCTTCAATCACCAGCTCTGGCTCGGCGCCGATGGTCAC
>NZ_LJJE01000037.1 GCF_001854765.1 Vibrio sonorensis
TGTATTAGTTCCGACTAGATCTGACACTTCAATTTGAAAAGAAGAGAGTTACCCACTTTGATTAAAGGTGCTGAATCTGTAATCAAAGACAATAAGAGGTAACTCTCATGCTTCATACTAGCAATCCAATCATCAAACACAAAGCTGGCCTTCTCAATCTTGCAGAAGAACTCGGCAATGTATCAAAAGCCTGTAAAGTGATGGGTGTATCTAGAGACACTTTCTACCGCTATCAAGAGCTAGTCGAAACTGGCGGTATTGATGCTCTGATTAATCAAAGTCGAAGAACACCAAACCTGAAGAATCGTGTCGATAGTGAAACTGAGCAAGCCGTTCTCAAATACGCCATCGACTTCCCAGCTCACGGGCAAGTTAGAACGAGCAACGAGCTACGTAAACTCGGTGTATTTATCTCTCCAAGTGGTGTGCGTTCAATCTGGCTTCGTAATGACTTAGAAAACTTCAAAAAGCGCCTTATTGCCTTAGAAAAACAGGTCGCTGAAAACGGTATCATTCTAACGGACGAACAAGTTGCTGCTCTTGAGCGTAAGAAACACGATGATGAAGCTTGTGGTGAGATAGAAACAGCCCATCCAGGTTATCTTGGCTCTCAAGACACGTTTTATGTTGGCAACCTTAAGGGTGTTGGACGTATCTATCAGCAGACGTTCGTTGATACCTACAGCAAAGTTGCCTTCGCTAAGCTCTACACGACTAAAACACCCATCACCGCAGCAGATATGTTGAATGATAAGGTTCTACCGTTCTTCGAGGGGCATGAACTGCCTATGCTGCGAATCTTAACTGACCGAGGCACTGAATACTGTGGCCGTGTTGAACAGCATGATTACCAGCTTTACCTAGCCATCAATGATATAGACCACACCAAAACTAAAGCGATGTCGCCACAGACAAATGGAATCTGCGAACGCTTCCATAAGACCATATTGAATGAGTTCTACCAAGTAACATTCAGAAAGAAACTGTATGGTTCGATGGAAGAGTTGCAGAAAGATCTGGACGAATGGATGGACTACTACAACAATCATCGTACTCATCAAGGAAAAATGTGCTGCGGCAGAACGCCGATAGAAACATTAGAGGATGGGAAATCAATCTGGGCTGAAAAGAATTTAGCCCAGATATAATCTGACAGGCACCGAGTCTAAAAGTGGGTAACTGTCAGATCAGGTCTGAATTAGTACA
>NZ_LJJE01000038.1 GCF_001854765.1 Vibrio sonorensis
TTAAATTGAAGAGTTTGATCATGGCTCAGATTGAACGCTGGCGGCAGGCCTAACACATGCAAGTCGAGCGGAAACGAGTTAACAGACCCTTCGGGTGACGTTAACGGCGTCGAGCGGCGGACGGGTGAGTAATGCCTGGGAAATTGCCCTGATGTGGGGGATAACCATTGGAAACGATGGCTAATACCGCATAATAGCTTCGGCTCAAAGAGGGGGACCTTCGGGCCTCTCGCGTCAGGATATGCCCAGGTGGGATTAGCTAGTTGGTGAGGTAAAGGCTCACCAAGGCGACGATCCCTAGCTGGTCTGAGAGGATGATCAGCACACTGGAACTGAGACACGGTCCAGACTCCTACGGGAGGCAGCAGTGGGGAATATTGCACAATGGGCGCAAGCCTGATGCAGCCATGCCGCGTGTGTGAAGAAGGCCTCGGGTTGTAAAGCACTTTCAGTCGTGAGGAAGGTGGTGTAGTTAATAGCTGCATTATTTGACGTTAGCGACAGAAGAAGCACCGGCTAACTCCGTGCCAGCAGCCGCGGTAATACGGAGGGTGCGAGCGTTAATCGGAATTACTGGGCGTAAAGCGCATGCAGGTGGTTTGTTAAGTCAGATGTGAAAGCCCGGGGCTCAACCTCGGAATAGCATTTGAAACTGGCGAACTAGAGTACTGTAGAGGGGGGTAGAATTTCAGGTGTAGCGGTGAAATGCGTAGAGATCTGAAGGAATACCGGTGGCGAAGGCGGCCCCCTGGACAGATACTGACACTCAGATGCGAAAGCGTGGGGAGCAAACAGGATTAGATACCCTGGTAGTCCACGCCGTAAACGATGTCTACTTGGAGGTTGTGGCCTTGAGCCGTGGCTTTCGGAGCTAACGCGTTAAGTAGACCGCCTGGGGAGTACGGTCGCAAGATTAAAACTCAAATGAATTGACGGGGGCCCGCACAAGCGGTGGAGCATGTGGTTTAATTCGATGCAACGCGAAGAACCTTACCTACTCTTGACATCCATAGAACTTAGCAGAGATGCTTTGGTGCCTTCGGGAACTATGAGACAGGTGCTGCATGGCTGTCGTCAGCTCGTGTTGTGAAATGTTGGGTTAAGTCCCGCAACGAGCGCAACCCTTATCCTTGTTTGCCAGCACTTCGGGTGGGAACTCCAGGGAGACTGCCGGTGATAAACCGGAGGAAGGTGGGGACGACGTCAAGTCATCATGGCCCTTACGAGTAGGGCTACACACGTGCTACAATGGCGCATACAGAGGGCGGCCAACTTGCGAAAGTGAGCGAATCCCAAAAAGTGCGTCGTAGTCCGGATTGGAGTCTGCAACTCGACTCCATGAAGTCGGAATCGCTAGTAATCGTGGATCAGAATGCCACGGTGAATACGTTCCCGGGCCTTGTACACACCGCCCGTCACACCATGGGAGTGGGCTGCAAAAGAAGTAGGTAGTTTAACCTTCGGGAGAACGCTTACCACTTTGTGGTTCATGACTGGGGTGAAGTCGTAACAAGGTAGCGCTAGGGGAACCTGGCGCTGGATCACCTCCTTATACGAT
>NZ_LJJE01000039.1 GCF_001854765.1 Vibrio sonorensis
AAGACATGTCTGCTCCTGAGTGCAAATTAAGCGGATTAATTAAGGTTTTAGAATCGCTATTGTCGCAAAGCCTATTCTCGGGTGCAATCGATTTACTGTATTGATTTTCACCACAGTGGTAGCGATCACTCCAAACAATACCGTTAACTGCCAAATAAAGTGAACATTATGTTTGGCATCTAGATAAACAAAAAACTTGTTTTTCAATTTTTAACTCATAAAATAGACGTCTAGATGTAGATACACCTATAATTTAATCAATCCTATTAAGGTGTAATCTCAATTTAACTAAATTAAACGGAGCTAACATGGCCAAGCACCTGTTCACTTCTGAGTCTGTATCAGAAGGTCATCCAGATAAAATCGCCGATCAGATTTCTGATGCGGTACTAGATGCAATCCTCGAACAAGATCCTAAAGCACGTGTAGCTTGTGAAACTTACGTTAAGACCGGCATGGTTATGGTCGGCGGTGAAATCACAACTTCAGCTTGGGTTGATATTGAAGAGCTGACACGTAAAACCGTTCGTGACATTGGTTATGTTCACTCTGATATGGGTTTTGATGCTGACTCTTGTGCAGTTCTAAACACTATCGGTAAGCAGTCTCCAGATATCAACCAAGGTGTTGATAAGGCCGATCCAAAAGAACAAGGTGCTGGTGACCAAGGTATCATGTTTGGTTATGCAACTAACGAAACAGACGTTCTAATGCCAGCTCCGATCACTTACTCTCACCGTTTGGTTGAGCGTCAAGCTGAAGTACGCAAAAATGGTACGCTTGATTGGTTGCGTCCTGATGCAAAATCACAGGTTACCTTCCAGTACGACCAAGGCAAAATCGTTGGCATCGATGCAGTTGTGCTATCAACTCAGCACTGCGATAGCATTTCAACTCCTGACCTGCGTGAAGCAGTGATGGAAGAGATCATCAAGCCAGTACTACCTTCTGAATGGATCAACAAAGAAACTAACTTCTTTATCAACCCGACAGGCCGTTTTGTAATCGGTGGTCCTATGGGTGACTGTGGCCTAACTGGTCGTAAGATCATTGTAGATACATACGGTGGCGCAGCTCGTCACGGTGGTGGCGCATTCTCAGGTAAAGATCCTTCTAAAGTAGACCGCAGTGCAGCATACGCAGCTCGTTACGTAGCGAAAAACATTGTTGCTGCTGGCTTAGCAGATCGTTGTGAAATTCAACTTTCTTACGCTATCGGTGTTGCTGATCCAACCTCTATCATGGTTGAAACCTTTGGTACTGAAAAAGTATCACACGAAGTCATTGTTGAAGCAGTACGCCAAAACTTCGATCTTCGTCCATACGGCCTTCAAGAGATGCTGAACCTTCTTCAGCCAATCTATCAGAAGACGGCAGCATACGGTCACTTTGGCCGTGAAGAGTTCCCTTGGGAAGCGACAAACAAAGCCGCACTACTTCGCGATTTTGCTGGCCTAAAGTAATAGCTAGCTAACTGAACACCAAAACCCTGCTTTAGAGCAGGGTTTTTCTTTTCCAGAACCCCTTAAGCCCAAAGCACACTTTTTATTACCACTCTGCTAGTAGCACTTTATCTTCCCGATTATTTGTAATTCTTGTTATTTACGTCAATAGTTAAAAATATGTTAACGAAGCACATGCTGCATTTTTTTATGTTGTTTGGCAAGGATGTTCGTTAGCTCAAGCAACGACACATATGTCGATACTCTCAGTTAACGTTCCACATCGGACAAGGAGGAGTTATGCCTCGTACTGTAGACCCTTCCGACTTTAAGGGCAAAGACAAGCACAAGGTCTCTGACAAAGAGTACGCCAGAACTATCCCGTGTAATCAACTCAGTGTTTCAGCCCCTTTTCACTGGCTGTCACTCGGTTTACATGACTTTATTAGAATGCCAATTATTAGTGGCTTTTACGGTTTGTGTTTTATGGCTGCAGCAGTTGGTATTGTGCTGCTGGTTCAATGGCAAGGAACACACCTCGTAGTGATGCCTAGCCTAGTCGTATTTATGCTCATTGGGCCATTTCTTGCGCTTGGCCTCTACGATGCCAGTTGGGAGCGAGAAAAAGGTCACGATGCTTCTCTTTTACACTCGATGCGAGCAATAGGAAGAAACTCCACATCTCAGTGGGCTTTTGCCGTTTTGCTCGCTGTCGCTATGATCTTCTGGATGAGAATTGCAGCTCTACTGCATGCTCTATATCCTTCAGTACAAGGGGCGCCACTGACAGATTTTCTGCCCTTTTTAGTTATTGGAACCGGAGTAGGTTTTGTTCTTGCCTGCTTTGTCTTTAGTATCTCCGCATTTTCGATTCCTCTGATGATGGAACGGCGGGTAGATATGATGACGGCAGTTTTCTCCAGTTTTAACGCGGTCAAATCCAATATTCCCGCCATGATCGTTTGGGCGGCAATTATAGCAGGGGGGATCCTAATTGGTTTTGCCACTTATGGTATCGGTATGCTCTTTACTATGCCGATCTTAGGGTATGGTACTTGGCACGCCTATCACGCCACTATCAAGAAAAAACACCACACATAATGTTTTGTTCTAGATATATGGTTGATAAAATGCTCGATACTCGGGGCATTTTTTATGGAGTTATCTTGATAGGAGAAGAGTTGTTGGAGCAAGTACAGCTTCAAATTGAAACTTGTATCAAAGCAGCGCAACGTTATTACGACACTCACTTCCCTCTTCCGACAGTCAGCTTTAAGTTAAGAGGAAAAAGCGCCGGAAAAGCCTATTTACAACTTTGGGAAATTCGCTTGAATCCGACTTTGATGGTCGAGAACCGAACCGCTTTTATGAACCAAGTTATTCCACATGAAATAGCCCACTTAGTCACCCATCGCTTATTTGGAAAAGTTCGTCCTCATGGCAAAGAGTGGCAATCGGTAATGAAAGAGTGTTTCGGTCTAAAACCAGAAACGACTCACCAGTTTTCTATAGCCTCCGTTCAAGGTAAGACCTTTGAATATCGATGCCAATGTACGACTTATCCGCTCACTATACGAAGACACAACAAAGTACAGCGCCAAAGTGCTATTTATCGATGTCGAAGCTGCAACCAGCCACTTTTATTTACCGGCGTTGAACTGAGTTAAGTTATATCAAGCAACAAACCTTGTTTTTTCACCCTTTAGCATCCATGTTAAAGTTTGACTTACTTATTCAAGAATCAACTAGATAATGCGAATCCCACGAATCTATCACCCAATTCTTATCACCCAAGTTGGTGAAACCGCCTTAAGTGAAGAAGCGTCAGGCCACGTTGGTCGCGTGTTAAGAATGAAGCAAGGTCAAGAACTCATTCTCTTCGATGGGAGCGGAAAAGAATTCCCTGCAACTATCAGCGAAGTGACAAAAAAGAGTGTGTCGGTGAATGTTAGCCAAGGGGTAGAAAAAAGTAGCGAATCACCCCTTAACTTACACCTGGGACAAGTCATTTCCCGTGGTGAAAAAATGGAGTTCACCATTCAGAAGTCCGTAGAGTTGGGTGTTGACACCATCACTCCGCTTATTTCAGAACGCTGTGGCGTCAAACTGGATCAAAAGCGATTCGAGAAAAAACTCGCACAGTGGCAAAAAGTGGCGATTAGTGCATGCGAGCAAAGTGGTCGCAACTGTATCCCAGATATTCGTCCTATTATGCAGTTGGAGGAGTGGTGTAAAGAGCAAGATGAGAGTCTTAAGTTAAACCTGCACCCAAGAGCAAAGTACTCGATCAACACTCTGCCAACACCAGTTGAAAAAGTCAGATTACTCGTGGGTCCCGAAGGTGGATTATCCGAGCAAGAAATTGCAATGACACGCGATTACGATTTTGAAGAAATACTGCTAGGTCCACGTGTATTGCGCACGGAAACTGCGGCACTTACTACGATTACAGCCCTTCAAGTCCGCTTCGGCGACTTAGGTTAAACGGAGAATAAAAATGCTCAAACTTGGCATCGTGATGGACCCAATTAGCGCCATCAACATTAAGAAAGACTCCAGCTTTGCGATGATGCTGGAGGCGCAACGCCGTGGATACGAAATTCACTACATGGAAATGCAGGATCTTCACTTAGACAAAGGTACGGCTGTAGCAGATACCAAGATCGTATCCGTCAAAGAAGATCCAAACGGCTGGTATGAATTTCAGTCTGAGCAAACTATTGAGCTATCCGAGCTAGATGCCGTATTGATGCGCAAAGATCCTCCGTTCGATACAGAGTTTATTTATGCCACATATATCCTTGAGCGCGCAGAAGAAAAAGGCACGCTAATTGTTAACAAGCCCCAGAGTTTGAGGGACTGCAACGAAAAACTCTTTACCGCTTGGTTCCCGGAACTGACTCCTACTACGATTGTGACGCGCAAAGCCAGTCGGATTAAATCTTTCCGTGATGAGCACGGTGATGTCATCCTCAAGCCACTCGATGGAATGGGCGGTGCGTCTATCTTCCGCGTAAAAGAAAACGATCCTAACGTATCCGTTATTATCGAAACTCTTACCAACCACGGCCAGAACTACGCCATGGCACAAACATTTGTCCCTGATATATCAAATGGCGACAAAAGAATTCTGGTTGTCGATGGTGAGCCAATGCCATACTGCTTAGCCCGAATTCCAGCCAAGGGTGAAACTCGTGGAAACCTTGCAGCCGGAGGTACGGGTGAGGCAAGACCATTAAGTGACACAGATAAGAAGATAGCTGAAGCTGTAGCGCCTACACTTAAAGAAAAAGGACTGATATTTGTAGGACTAGACGTTATTGGCGACAAACTGACAGAAATAAACGTGACCAGCCCAACCTGTATTCGCGAAATAGAAGCGGCTTTTGATGTCTCGATTACAGGTAAGCTGATGGATGCAATTGAACGACGTGTTAACGCTGATTAGTTGTCATCCCACTGATAAATTATTGGAGTCGTTATGAATTTGACCAACCACTTTCTGGTCGCTATGCCAGGTATGAAAGACCCCTACTTCAAACGCAGTGTCATTTATGTTTGCGAACACAACAATGAAGGCGCTATGGGTTTAATGATTAACGCTCCAATTGATATTACGGTCGGCAAAATGCTTAAACAGGTGGATGTGCAACCCGTACATCCACAACTGCATACTGACAGCTTGGAAAAGCCCGTTCTCAATGGTGGTCCTGTCTCAGAGGATAGAGGATTTATTCTCCACCAGCCGAAAGACAGCTACGAATCCAGTATTCAAATGACAGAACAAATATCAGTGACAACCTCCAAAGATATTCTCAGTGTTTTAGGAACTGATGCTGAACCAAACAGTTACTTAGTTGCTCTTGGTTACTCGGGTTGGGAAGCTGGACAACTTGAAACTGAACTGGCTGAAAATTCATGGCTCACCATAGAGGCCGATCCCGACGTGATTTTTAATACACCGATAGCAGAAAGGTGGCGCAAAGCCGTACAGATGTTAGGGATTGATGCTGCCCAACTTTCTAGCGATATTGGCCACGCGTAAATCATATCAATCAGGTTAACTCAATGAACTCTAGAACCATAATGGCCTTTGACTTTGGTACCAAAAGCATTGGCTCTGCCATTGGGCAGGAAATCACGGGTACTGCATCACCATTAAAGGCATTCAAAGCTCAAGATGGCATCCCGAACTGGAATTTAATCGAAGCCCAGATTAAAGAGTGGCAACCTAACTTACTTGTCGTCGGGCTACCCACCGACCTTCACGGTAAAGACCTAGAGAACATCACCCCAAGAGCGAAAAAGTTTGCCAATAGACTTCACGGACGATTTGGTCTGCCAGTAGAACTACACGATGAGAGACTCTCTACCACTGAGGCACGCGCTGATCTATTTGAAAGGGGCGGCTACAAAGCGCTAAGTAAAGGCAATGTCGATTGCCAGTCTGCCGTTGTCATTCTAGAGAGTTGGTTTGAAGCCCAGTACTGAAAAAACGGCTCTCAGAGCCGTTTCTTTTCCCCTCAACCCATATCGATTTTCACACCAGATAAAGAACTAGTCGACACATCAGGCCCACTCTCACTTTGAAGCAGCATCCTAAGATCGTTCGCCGAATCAGCGCTATGCATCGCCTCTTGCTGGGAAATTTTCCCCTCTTTCACAAGGTGGTACAAAGCTTGGTCGAAAGTCTGCATACCAGATTGATTAGACTTAGCCATGGTTGCTTTTAACTCGTGAAGTTCACCTCGACGAATTAAATCTGCCACCCTTGGGGTATTGAGTAGAACTTCAAATACCCCGTGTCGCCCTTTTCCATCGACATCAACCACCAACTGCTGAGCAATAATCCCCTTCAAGTTCAGAGATAAATCAAACAAAAACTGATCTTTCTGTTCTTTGGGTACCAGGTGCAGAATTCGCTCCAGCGCTTGGTTGGCGTTATTGGCGTGTAATGTAGCCATACAGAGGTGACCCGTTTCTGCAAATGTCATCGCATACTGCATAGTTTCTCGACTGCGAATTTCACCGATCAGAATCATATCTGGAGCTTGACGCAAAGAGTTTTTTAACGCTACTTCAAAGCTCTCGGTGTCCAGTCCTACTTCCCGTTGAGTAACAATACACCCCTGATGCGGATGTACAAATTCAATGGGGTCTTCAACCGTTAAAATGTGCCCACTTGAGTGACGGTTTCTATAGCCTGTCATAGCCGCCATAGAAGTAGATTTTCCCGACCCCGTAGCCCCTACCACCAACACCAAACCGCGCTTGGCGATAGAAAGGTCTTTTAATACCTCTGGAAGCTTCAGCTCTTCAAAGCTGGGAATTGAGGTCTCAATACGCCTGATTACCGCACCAGGGCACTCTCTTTGTACAAAAGCAGAAACTCGAAAGCGGCCGTACTCCCTTACCAAAGCAAAGTTCGATTCCAAAGTATCTTGAAACTCATGCTGCTTTTCCTCGCTCATCGCCTGATGTAAAAGAGAAGTGACCTCTTTGCTAGAAAGTGTATCTTGATACGCTTGAAGCTTTCCATCGACACGAAAGTGAATGGGAGCATCAACTGTAAGATAGAGATCCGATGCTTTAAGTCGGATCATTTCTTGTAAAACAGCATCTAGAGACATCAAAGGTTCCTCTTACAATACGCCTGAATCAAACTCAATTTTCTTGGCAACTTCAGCGCTGTCCACTAAACCTTGTGCGATAAGCTGTTTGGCTTTTTGCTCCATAGTCTGCATACCATGAGCCGCTCCTGTTTGAATCACGGTGTTCATCTGCGCAACTTTATCTTCTCGGATCAAGTTGCGGATCGCAGGTGTTGCCATCATTATCTCGTGGCAAGCTACGCGTCCACCACCAATGCGTTTCAGTAACTTCTGTGCAATTACTGCTCGCAAGGACTCTGAAAGCATGGAACGCACCATATCTTTATCATTCCCAGGAAAGACATCAATGATTCGGTCAATCGTCTTTGCCGCCGAACTAGTGTGCAGCGTACCAAACACTAGGTGGCCCGTTTCCGCAGCGGTCAAAGCCAAGCTAATCGTCTCTTGATCCCTTAGCTCACCGACTAAAATAACGTCCGGATCTTCTCGTAAGGCACTGCGCAGCGCGTGGCTAAAACCAAGAGTATCGCGGTGAACCTCCCGTTGGTTTACCAAACACTTGTCGTTGTCGTGAACAAACTCAATAGGATCTTCGATTGTGAGAATATGCTTATTGTGATTTTTGTTGATGTAATTCACCATCGCAGCCAACGTTGTTGACTTACCTGATCCAGTTGGGCCAGTCACTAACACTAAGCCTTTTTCCATATTGGATATTTGTGAGAATATTTCAGGCGCGTCCAGCTCTTCTAAAGTAGGCACTGTAGTTGGAATGGTACGAAATACCGCAGCACAACCTCTCGCCTGATTAAACGCATTTACCCTAAATCTACCTACATCCGGTAACTCAAAAGAGAAGTCGACTTCAAGCTTCTCCTCGAATTCGCTGCGCTGGCCATCCGTCATTACGTCAAAGATCAACCGATGAACGTCTGCATGACTCAAAGCCGGTACACCAAGCTTTCTTACTTCGCCATCAATCCTTACCATAGGAGAAACTCCAGCAGAAAGATGTAGATCTGAAGCATTATGCTTTACACTAAAATCCAGTAACTCAGCGATATCCATTTATTTTCCTTACTAAAGTAGCTATGAGTAGTATTCAACAAAACATTGAACATATCACCTCACAAATAGAGGCCGCTCAACAAAAGTGTGGACGAGCTCCAGACTCGGTGCAACTTCTGGCCGTGAGTAAAACAAAACCTAACCAAGCCATCTTAGACGCAGCACAAAGCGGACAATTGGCCTTTGGGGAAAACTACGTCCAAGAAGGGGTAACAAAGGTTCAATTTTTTAACCAAAACCACCCTGAGCTTGATATCGAGTGGCACTTTATTGGTCCTATTCAATCTAACAAAACTCGTCATGTTGCCGAGCATTTTGATTGGGTTCACACCATAGACAGAGCCAAAACCGCACAACGTCTCAATGATCAAAGACCGGATCATATGCCAGCACTTAAAGTGCTTATTCAAGTCAATACCAGCGGAGAAGATTCAAAATCTGGGATCAATGATGAAGATATATTTGCCTTAGCGGAGTTGATTTCGTCCTTGCCCAACCTCACTTTAAGAGGGTTGATGTCAATCCCGGCCAATGTGACAGATTACCAATCGCAACTTGATGCTTTTCAATCTCTAGCCAAGTTACAAAAAGTGTTATCTGACAAATACCCCGACGTCGACACCTTATCAATGGGCATGAGTGGTGATATGGAAGCCGCCATTGAAGCTGGCAGTACTATGGTAAGAATAGGGACGGCTATCTTTGGTGCCCGTGATTACAGCAAAAAATAACAACAATACTGATTAGGATAAGAAAAAAATGGAACACAAAAGAATTGCCTTTATTGGCGCTGGAAATATGGCCCGTTCAATTATCGCAGGATTAACCGCTAGTGGTTATCCTGCAGATTTGATTACTGCCACCGATCCTAATCAGAGTCAACGCGATACTCTGTCTCACACATACGGAATTAAGACACAAGAAGATAACTCGCAAGCCGCTACCCATGCAGATGTCATTGTGTTAGCGGTTAAACCACAGCTAATGGAAGTGGTTGGCGAAGGGCTAAAAAATATAGACTTCACTCACAAGCTCGTGATCTCAATTGCCGCCGGTATCAGTGCGGCCAGATTAAATGAGATGCTTGGCGCCACACTTAATTTAGTCAGAGTGATGCCAAATACTCCAGCACTTGTGGGCCGAGGCATGAGCGGTTTATACGCTCCGACTCATGTGACTCAGCAAGATAAAGACTTTTCCGCAGGATTAATGGCTGCGGTTGGCAGAGTGTGCTGGGTAGAAGAAGAGTCTGGTATTAATAATGTCATTGCCGCCGCAGGCAGCGCTCCAGCTTATTTCTTCCTATTTATGGAAGCCATGCAAGCAGAAGCTATCGCACAAGGTTTCGATAAAGATACGGCGCGATTACTGGTTGAACAATCCGCCTTGGTGCCGCAGAAATGGTCGTGGCGAATCAAGACACCGAGTTATCAACACTGCGAGAACAGGTGACTTCAAAAGGTGGAACAACGGCAGAAGCACTGAGAACCTTTAACGAGCACCAACTTTCCGATATTGTATCCAAAGCGATGCAAGCAGCCGTCGTTCGCGCTGAAGAAATGGAAAAACAGTTTTAAGTTGGGACTTACTCCCGTTTATCAAATGAAGGCAACTTTATGAACTCAATGACTTTCCTACTTTCCACCTTATTTGATTTGTACATCATGGTGGTACTGTTGAGAATCTGGTTACAAGCAGCAAGAGCGGATTTCTACAATCCATTTTCTCAATTTGTTGTTAAGGCGACTCAACCTGTTGTCGCCCCCTTAAGACGAGTTATACCCTCTATTGGAAGCCTAGATTTGGCCACCATACTGTTCGCTTACGTACTGTGTGTACTTAAGTTTGTGTCACTAAACCTTGTCGCTTCTGGTGGTTCTGTGGGGTTTGATAGTGCCTTTCTTCTGATCGGTTTCCTATCGCTAATCAAAGCAGCGGGCAAACTTCTATTTTGGGTACTGCTGCTACGTGCGATCTTAAGTTGGGTGAGCCAAGGTCGAAGCCCAATTGAATACGTGTTCCACCAACTCACTGAGCCAATGTTAGCCCCGGTTCGAAAAATTCTTCCAGCAATGGGCGGCTTTGACCTAAGCGTATTGGTACTCTTCATTGCTCTTCAATTTATCAACTTCTTAGTTGGTGATTTAATTGGACCAATTTGGTTTCAGCTATAATGACAAAAGCGGCTTGGAGAGAAAACGAAGACTTTGTACTACGGCTTTATATTCAGCCTAAAGCAAGCCGCGACCAAATTATTGGATTACACGGTGATGAGATAAAAATCGCCATCACCGCTCCTCCTGTTGATGGAAAGGCAAACGGACATTTAACCAAATACCTTGCCAAGCAATTTAAAGTAGCGAAAAGCCGAATAAAAATAGAAAAAGGTGAGCTGGGCCGGCACAAGCAACTCAGGATATTATCACCACAAAACGTTCCACCGGAAATCGAAGCCATCCTATGATGGCCTTGTAATGCATGCAACCAATTGTTTTAATTAGCATTAAGCAAAACGATGACCACAAAAAGACCACACAAATAAAAAGCCCGCTTCGTGCGGGCTTTCCTTATGCGCTGCCTTTGGTCTCTAAAATCGTAACACGAGTGTGTAACTTGAAGAGTCCCACTAGGATTAAAATCGTGTTGCCATCTAAACCAAGTGCTTGAATCACTTCCATCAAATACCCCGCTTAACCAACAACCGATAAACCAGCGATTTAAACCCTAGCGTGTAAGTAAACACGGCTGCTACTGCGTATTGGTACCACTGAGGCATGTTATCTAGTGCATTCATCGCCGCCTGTACGTGAACTTGTACCGACTCAATCGGCATAAATGACGCTAACAACGGCGTGAGGGTCACTAGCACCACAAAATCATCTAACCAGCCAATTTGCTTAAGCGTGATTGCGTCTAAGTCTGCCATTGAAGCCTCACCTGCCGCTAAGTTGGACTCGCGCTGTTGATTTTCGGCGCGCTTAGCCTTTACCGCTTCACGCTTTTCTAAGCTTTTAGCTTTCTTTTCTTCACTGCTCATTTGGAAGAAGGATTTAACCAGTGAAAACCCTGCAACTACTGCACTAATCATACGACCACAATCCCTGCCATTTTAGAACCTAAACGCACCACTTCCATATCAAGATATTTGCCGTTTTCGTGCTTAATCATGTGATATAGCAGCTCTGGAATATCTAGCTCTTGGATGGGTTCGTAAGGGCTTACCCCTAATTTGTGAGCAACATGCTCGGCATAAGCATTTGTGTTGTTTTCCACACTTGGTGCCCATCGGCTGATAATGCCGTAAACCGTGCGTAGTCCGTGACGGTTCATGTAATTTCGCACCAGCTTGGCCGCGGCTCTAACGCCATACTCCATCGACGAGAAGCGAGCAAAGCGCGGATTTGACACACCTTTTTCAATCCCCACTTGCCCGTCCCAATCATTGGCTTTGTTGTAATCAATATTGAGCGGGTTGTTATTGCGAAACCCGCGAGGCTGAGTAACTTTTGTCATCATCATTCCTACTACTAGTAAAAGGAGTGCGACTGTCAGCACTAATTGCTTTGGTTTCATCGTCAATCACACTCTGTTGTTTAAGTAAAATCTGCGCTTGGCAGTTCAGTAACGAGCGCTGCTCGCGCCTTGTCGCGGTTGTCCATCACTTCGCGGGGTATGGCTTTGCCCGTTTCAATTTTTCGTGTGACATAAAAATCCGTAGCTCTTAGATAAATCAGCGCTTTTTCCTGTACCGTGGGAATGTACGGCTCAGGCTCTGGCTCTTCTTGCTGCACAACGACTGGCGCGGGTTCGTCTTCATGGTCAAAAGGCATCACGAGCCATTGCTTATCGATACGGGTCAGATAGTGCGTAGCCGCATCAAACTCTGGCGGCTTGTCAAAAATCGCCCACTCAGGAAAAGCGCCATCAGGCTGCTCTAAAAGAAATTCTTGTCCGCTTTGGCTGTAAAATGGCTTAAGTCGGTTATCTTCGCGCTCAACCCATTTTTTGCCGTCAAACTTGGCGGTTTTAGTTGGGGTTGATGGAGTGTAAAGCGTTTCGGTGTACTCTTTACCAAGCGCTGTCCCCTCGGATACAAATTCCTGTTTGTTCCCTGCCCACCAACCATCTGGACCAATAGTGGAAACGTGCAGCGTGACGTCTTGTGATTGAATTTTGTTTAGCATTTCTTCACCACCCAATTAACTAAAAGTGCGTCTATCGTGTTGCGCGATTGCCCCACGAGGTCAGAATGCGCGCCGTGCGCGTGCGCCCCCATATCGATAAAGTGGCTATGGTTGCCACTATGATTAGTGTGTCGATTGGTCGAGTAAAACGTGCCTGTACCCTGCACGGAGTTGTTCCCCGATGCGGAATGCAGGGACGTGCCTGTGTTGTAACTATGGTTATGATTGCCCGTGGTGTTGGTGTGCTTGCGTCCTAAGTTGGCCGCGTGCACGTGTACGGGGTGGTTATGGCTTTTGATTTGCCCGGTCACCATCTGCAATACGCGCTCAGCCCCTGTCGGCATCACCAAACCCCGACCACGGGCGTCTGGCAAATGCGCGCCGTAAATCTCCGCCAGCTTTGGATAAAGAACAGCGTCAATAGCCTGTCCTTTGAGGATTAACTCATCACTTTGCGGGATTTCAGTCGAACACGGGCGCGGATACCAAGGCGGTAAAATCCCCACGCTCAACTCTTCAAACAGTGTCTTGACGGCCAATTCAGAAGCGGCGACATCTTTGCGGCTCCCGTTAATTGAATCACTCAGCGCGATTTGCTCTGGAAACTCAATTTTAATTGGTGGCGGGATAATCACGCTCATGCGGTCACCTCGCTGACATACAACTTGCAGTTGTTAGGAATCAACACCTCAAGCTCTGCCCCGTTCGACAAAATAAACCCTTCGGCGGGGCGAAGCTCATAGCCGCGATTCGCCACACCACCGAGCCAAATCGACGCCTGATTGTCGTCACCCGCTTTGATAATGAGTTCTTTGCGCTTGGTGTTGCCCGTAATGCGCCCTGTTGCGGTCATGGTTTCATGCGGTACATAGCGAAGGTTTGGTTTTGACTCTTCCACCACATGCACCTTTTGCACGCTAGGCAATATCAGAGGGTTTTCCACCTTTACGGGCAAAACAGCAGGGAAGTTAGCCAGCTCAGCCACCACCTTTTGATTGTCCGGCAATGAGACAGGCTGACGACCCTTGAAGGCCACCAAAAAGTCACTAACCGACAAGTCCGCGCTAATGGCTAGCTTTGAACCATCAACACCCGCAGCAAACGGAATGTCAGAGGTAAGAATTTCAATCTCTTCCACGCTCGATAGGTTGGTAACGCGCAACTTGGTAAAATCACTCTCCATATCAAACACGTAGCCGCGCGGAGCTTCTATCGCCTTGTCATCGACAACAATACCGACCAGCTCACCCTGCTTAAGCATTAGGTAGCGCCCTACCGCTTGCAGGTCTTGTGTTTGATTTTGACGGAGACGGGTACTAACTAGCATCTAGCTCACCTTTTGATTGAATAGAATTAACAGCACAATGAGCATTGCGGCCATGGCGAAGTAGAGATATTTTTGATTTTCCAATACCTCGGACGCGCCGCCCGAATTATCATTGCGAATCGTTTTCTGGATACCATCAAGCAATTTGTAGTTATTGCTTGCTTGTGTACCTTGCAGCCCCGCCAACGCATCCAAAGAACGATTGTTTTGCGCTTGAAACTTGTCGAGCGCCGCATTGACCAGATTTTGATTCATTTCGAACGCATCACTGGTGACGTTTCCGTATTGGTCAAACGCCTCTTCAATGACATTTTCATTTGAGTTCAGCGCCGCGCGGGCTAAGTCTGAGTTGGCATCAATAGCGCCTTGTGTCACCCCTTCGGCTAAGTCGATAGCGCCGTCAACACTGTCAAACGCTTCGTCGGCAATGCCACTCGCAAAATCAAAACTATCTCTGATTGCGCCGCCGTCTAAGACGTTATTAATGTTGGTTGTGGTGGTACTACTTGCTTGAGAACTACTAGAACGACTCATTCAGCACCCCCAAGTCCACCCGATACGCCCCCTCGGCAAAGCCTTCACCCTCAATCGGTTTTGGCTGAAATCGACGCCAATAACGCACAATGCCGCGCTCGTCTTCTGCCACATGAAAGCGCATGGTTTTGGCTCCGGCGCGCTTGGCAATCTGCAAAATGGTGTTTACGTGAGTTCTAATACCCGTCCCCAACGTTGCCATCCAGACCAGCTCGCGACCTTCGGAGCGGATGACAATGTAGAGCGAACCAAAGCGCCACAATTCGCCTAATGTGGTGAGTTCGTTGACAATGGTGGGGGTAAACCCCGCCTTTTCAAATTTCGCCGCTAAGGCATCTGTCCAGCTCAGTTTTTGCGGAATTACTTTAGCCATAACGCCCCCAAAATAAGCATCACTGCCAGCAGCGCATACGTTGTGTAATTACTGCCCGTTGAGCCTTGATTGTTGTTAAAAGTGACATGACCACCACTGCCGCCACCCATGAAATCGCCATTTTGTGCCGAGGATTTGCCACCCGAAATGCCACCTGCGCCACCCGTTACACTGCCGCCAATACTCGGTATCATTTCAGCCACCCTTTACGCCAAGCGATAAACAAGCCCACTAACACCACGACAATTAGCAGATAAGGTGGGCGACCTTCTTCGCCGCCCGTTACAGCTTCCACTGTTTCCTTTGTCCACCAAGCGCCGCCCACACCACCAATTAAAAAAGGAAGTAATAACGGCATAGTTCCCCCTTACTTAAACAGCAGCACTAAGACCACTAAGAGCGCTAGCCCCGCAAACATGTACATTTGCGTTTGCTGCTTTCCGGCCTCTCGCTCTCTTTCGCGGTCTAGGCGGTTTTGCTCGGCAATTCGCACCTGTTGCGACACGGTCGCGTTTTCATTGGCGGCGCGCGTTGCTTCGGCCTCTGCTTCTCGATGGCTGTAGTAAGACTTTGTGCCGTCCACAAGGTCACTTGCTAGCTCGCTTAAGCCGTCCGTAAACCCGTCCCACCAGTTTGACTCTTGAGACATAGATTCCCCCTTAGTTACTCTGGAAGGCGCTCAACTTCGATAAAGTCGTTAAACACGTCAATCGTGCCCGTCGTACGCTTATCAATGACTAGCTTTAGGCTTTCCTTTGCTACCGGAATGAAAGATTGCTCATTGGCGAAACCGCAACTTACAAAGTCAATCCATACACCTTTAGCGGGCGCGTTCATTTCGCCATAACGCCCTAGAGCAAATTTGATGTCTTCCACATCTTGCTCCCAAATAAGCTCTTTATCGCGGCGAATAGAGACGCGTGTAATGTCGTCGTTTTCGCACTCAAGCAACATTGAACGAAGGCGCACGTTTGCCCCCACTAGCGGGAACTCGTGACGCTGCTCCCCCGTTTGTGTGTGGTTAATTGACGTTTGCGTGTAACGCTGCTGGAAATAGCGTTCATTTTGATAATCCACTACGCGCGCCTTTCCAGAAAACTCTGGGATATCAGGGTCGCCCGCTTCTTTTGCGTTAACGCCCACTTTGAGCATTAAATGCTCACCCGCTTGGTGAACCAGTTCACCACGACGAATGCCCGCCAGTGTTCGCAGCGTCTCGTCTGCAAACGGAATGATTAGACGCGTTTTGGTGGCACCTTTAACGCCTTTTGCCTCTACTGGTAGGCCTTTTTTGGTGTCGCGTTTATGGAAGAAATCCGCATCCACACCAATGATTTCTTTGTTGTTGCGCTCTAGCGACACACGCCCTAAACGCTCAATCGGCAAATCGGTTACCACTTCGATAGATGCAAAAGCGTTTAACTCTTTAATTTCCAAGATTGCGTGTTTGCCATATGGTGAACCCGAACGAAACGGATCCAAGTCCATTGGACGCACGCTAAACGCACCTTTGCCCGCCGCGATTACCGCCGCCTGTTGTCCTGTTGAAATAGCCATTAATTTTCTGCTCTCAAACCAGTTAAAAGAAACGCTTTAAACGCTTGTGCGCTTAAAGCAAACCTGTATCTAAACCGAGCGCTTTGCGCGGCTTTTCAAGTGCGTCAACGTTTGCAAGCGCATACATAACGATGAGCATCATCACCACCGCCACTGCAACTAACATCCATTGCTTTTTTGTAATACCAAACATATTTTCTAACCCTTTACTCACAAATAAATTGAATGCAATTTGAATCATTCATACCCCGCCATGATTGGCTTCTGCGCTTTTTAGATAACCACGGCTGGACGGGTGAAAAAAGACCAAAAAAAAACCTATAGGCTTGTGACCTATAGGTTTGTTTAGCGTCTAATTTGTGATTTGGTTAACGCACTTTTTTAACCCCTTGCACCCGGTAATTTGCCATAAATGGCGGGCTTGCCCGTTTCCTTGAAATAGTAGTGCCAGCCTTTTAAGTCTTTAATGTCTTGGATGGGTACATCAATTTGCTTGCTCCACCACTCTGCCTCTGAAGAATTATCTACTTTGCCTATCCATTTAAAGCGCGATAGGTTGGTCACCACTTTGGGTACATCTTGTGGACGCTGAAACAGCGCGTGCATGACTAAACCAAACTGACGACCACCGCGCCACAACTCACCCACACGGCCATCAATCGCCCTTGGCGTCACCGAGGCGGCAAGTTCTTCAACAACAACGTGCAATTCCTTAGTGCCGTCTGCCAGTTGCCAGACAATCTCTGCAAGAAGCTCCAGCTCTTTCTTGCCGTAGACACTACAAAGGGAGACCACAAACGGCTTTTTCTGGTGCATCAGCTTATGTAGGGTGATTGCGAACTCTTTCAAGGAATAGGTTTTGATAACGCTTTTGCGCCCAAGTTTGTGGTGGGCGTTGTACGGGTCATAAATGGCGATGCGATTAGCCTTGCGAAGCACCGCAGACTTTTGGATGGCGGTAGTTTTACCGCCGCCCGTGGTTGCAGAGTAAAGCGTGTGCTTGGCTTCTAGCTCCCTACTATTTATTGCCATCATCACCCCCTTGCTCAGTTGACTCTTCTTGCGCCTCTGGCTTGGGTTTGCGCCTCAGTTCGCGCACCGACATCCACATTGAGAACGCCAAAAGGGCCAGCGCAAACAGGGCTTGCCCTTCTTCCTTGTACTCACCAAGTAAAGCCACAATACCGCCGTCATACTTGTTTAAAACAGGCGTAAAGTTACTCACAATAACGGCTTTTTTCTTATCGGGTATGGCGTAATCGTCATTGATGAAGCTTTTAAATCCCGCCTCTATCATTTCAATCATCCACTCGGCGGTCATTTCCCCTTTGGCTCCTGAAAAATCCTGTTGTGGCTCTTCTTGGGGCGGCACTTCCTCTTCTGTTGGCTGACTAGGCTCTATCGCTTCAAGGTCACTAAGCAAATCATCGCTAAAATCAAGGCCGCTCAGGTTAATATCTTGCTCTAACACTGCCTCAGTCATTGGCTTTCACCTCTTCTTGAGTGTCATGGTTGGGCGCTTTACGCTTGCGATGCCTAATGAGCAAATAGCCGCCGAGCGAGGCAAGCAGCAACAAAGCAAGCAACACAACGAGCCACACCCCGCCGCCGCTCTCCCTTGACTTTTTGACTTCCTCTTCTTTGCTGACGACCTGTTGAGTATCGTTATCAATGGTCACTGATTTTGCTTCGCTGGCCTCTTCTGTCGCCCGCTCGTTAGATGCGCTGCCCGCTGACTCTTGCGGTGCATCGCTTTCGCTAAGCAACTGACCACTAAAAGAATCAAGGCTATCTGCTTCAACCAAGCCGTGCATTTTTGCCTCATACAGAGCGGGATTTTCCGGCCATTTGTTTGCTGTAATCTGCTCTTTCTCGGCGCTGACGTCCACGCCGTAACGCTCGGCGTAGGCGTCCAGCGTGGGCACATAATGCTCTATTATGTGCGCTTTGGTTGTACTGGCTTGAATGGTTTTGTTGCACCCACCGCAAGAGAGATAAGGCGTATTGGCGCGCCTTCCTCCATCGGGAAAGTGAACTACCGCCAAGGTCCCGCATTCAGGACAAGGCGCATAACCCGCAATGGCTTTGTTGGTGGACACCTTAAGCATTGGCTTTTTCCTCCATCTTAACGGCCACCTTTTCGACCACACTTCGCAATGTCGCGCTTAAGTCTTGATACTCGGCTAAGTCTTCAAATAGACCACTCGGCAAACCGAGCTCGCCAAGGTCAAAGCTACCACCGCTAAACACTTTCATTATGGACATGGGATTAAACCCGCCTTGTCCTTTTAAGTTTTCAAATGCCTGTTGAATGTTAGTTTCTAGCTCTTTATGGCGCGCCGTTACTTGCTTTAAATTCATAATAAAATCCTCTGTCTCTCGACGTTAGTTAATAAGGTTGCCCCTGATTCCCATCGTTGGCGTGTTTGGTTAATGCAGATAGCGTTATTTAGTGCAACTGGTAATATTCTTGCGCTTCGCTAATGCTCTGATTTCTCAGTTCGTGGTAGATTTCTTCCGGCATCATTGGCGGCATATCTTGCGCCAACTGATTTGCCCACTCTGCTTGCCTAAGCTGCCAAGATTTAAACGCTTGCTTGTAGCGCTCTTTGGCCTCTAGGCGTATGTCATCAATGTAAAGGTCATCGGTTTGCATGCTCCAACCGCGCGCCCCCGCTGCCCACTCTAAAAACTGGTTTGCTTTCTGCTCGTAGTTGTCCCCCTCAAAGCTGATTGAGAACTGATTGAGCGAGCTAGCAAACACGCCGCGACTGTTAAGGCGCTCCTTTTCCGTCCAAATCTCTTCATCTAACAACTTAATCAGCCTGTTAAGCTTGACCACTGCGCCGATATTGCGCTTGTGCTTATTGATGTCGACGGCCTTTTTTAGCTCGGATTTTTTGTATTGCTTGCGGGAGATATTGCGCTTTATTGGCGCTTTCCACTGCTCCAAACGATAACCACACTCTTTGATGATTCCGGTTATGTTGTGCACATCAAAACTCGCTAACGCCTCCCAATCTGGGGCGCGGCTACAACGCGCAATGTTGTAGCGATTACCTTTAATCATGCCTTGGTCAGCATTGCCGCCTTTAGCGGCATAGCCCACCGCCTTAATTAAGTAACCCGCCGCCGCGTCTTTGTGCTTGATGCGCTCTAAGTGCGCCAAGCCATGCCCCCACAATCGTTCAATGCGCTTAGCCCACGCCTGAAAATGTTCAGGGGCAACTTGCCAGTTCAGCAAAATGTGAACGTGCGGGTTTGGTTGGCCGTGCTCGTTGGTGGGGCACTCTGCTACCCAGATATAATGAAAGTCTGCTTTACCACGCGCGGGTCCCACTAGCTCAGTCTTGCTTTTTCGACCCATTAGCGGAACAGGCTTGTAATGCCCTGACACCTTGACGTCATCACCCTCAAATTCGATATTGGCTTGCCCTGAAAGCTGACTTTGTTTGTAGCCAAAGCCTCGGTGATAGATGCGCTTCGCCGCATCCAGAAAGCGCGAAATTTCATTGCCTATGGTGATTTGTAGCGGAGAATACGCCGCCATATCATCAGACAGCGGGGAAAATTCATTCCCCTCTGACGTCAAGTGAACATTGGAATCAGTAGCAAACAGCTTGGCGCGCTGAAAATCATCAAACGTGAGCGTGAGAAACGTAGAAAATCCGCCATGACACGCTGCCACATAAGCACCTGATTCAAATATCTTCTTAACCGCCGCGTTTGATAGTTGGTGTGTGTAACGCTCACCCGTTTGCGCTTGCGGTGCTTCACTTGGGCTTGGGTGGTAAGTGACTTGCAATTTCACTTGATTTGACCAATCGCGTTTTAACAAATAAGCGCGGCTCATCCCTTTGTGTGGGATGTAGTCCAATCGCTTGCGCTCACTATCTCGCACCCATCCGGTTTGTGGGGCTGCTTGCTCCACGCCATAGCATTGCGGCTCAACATAAACACTTTCTGTCTTTGTGCGCGGTTTCAGGCGACGTGAGCGGGTGATAAAGCGGTATAAGTGCTTATGTTTATCGTGTCGGACTTTGCCGCCCTTAGACAAGCCTAGTTTCTCCACGCCTACGGCGTGCGCTTCGCGCCTAGGTTCTTTGAAATATTGAGGCGTGATTAACGTGAGTTTTCCATCTTGAACTAACTGCCAAATCTCAGCTTGTTCTTTGGTTTTTAGAGAATGGATTTGCTCAGCTGCGCGCAACTTATTTTGCTCGCTTTGCAACCAGTCAGAATTTGGAGCACTAAAAAAACCGCTCTCGATGGCGGCTATATTCTTTTCTGTTGTCGCAACGTCTTGCGCTAAGGCCGTTATGTAACCCACATCTTGCGGGCTTAAAATATTGGTTAGCTTTCGCTCGCCTTGTTGTTCATATAAGTGATTCATCATGTCACCAGTGACGGGCTATAGATTCTCTAAAGATACGTACTTACCTGACGTAACATCACGTAAGGTGTTAAAGGTTAAATGTCTATGCTCACAACACGCTTTTGCTAGCATTTGGAACTCACTTTCTCTCTCTTGTGGGATCCATAAAGTGACCTTTTTTAGCCCTTTTGCTTTCTTGGCTGCTTCGTACTTAGCATTGCGACTCATTGAGGCTCTCCATTACTAACAGTACCCCAAGGCTCCACACACCCGACCGCCGTGCATGTATAGCTCATCGGCTTCGACTGAGACTTAATGCGTTTTTTGATACCGTGCTTTTCACGTAACTTTTGAAGCAGAAAGCGTGAGCGCTCTAGCTTCTTAGGGTCTGGGCTTGTCATGCCTTCCATGTCTGGACAGGGCTTGTGAATAGGAGATGACGGCTTGATGTAGTTCGCACCGTCATAGATTGATTTTGATGGCGTGTAGTTAACGTCCATATCTACACCTCTAAGCCTTTTAGGACGTTCATTGCTTCTAGCGCTTGATTTCGAACATGTAACCAAAAGCACGAACCTGTCTGATTTGTTTTTCGGCTGGCGTAATCAAAAAGCTCTTTTGCCTCAGCGTAAGTGTTTACGTCTAGGTTGATTGAGTGAACTGGCGTTTCCATGCATTACCCCCATTAAAAAGTTCTAAAGAAGTTATCCTTTGCTTGCTCATCAGCATCCACTTGAGCGTGCTCCCAGAGCGCGAGCATATTGATATAAACCTTCTTCTCGCCGCGCTTCTTTTTTTTGGCTGGCAACTTCCCCTCGTGCACCATATTTCGCACCGCTTGAGGTGTAATTCCCCATCGGCGCGCGAATTCTTCGACAGGTAAATAGGGCATATCTAGCTGCATTGGTGTATTCATGCTATCTTTCCTTTACATTCAAACGCATTCAAATGCTTTTGTATCCGATATTTTCCAATACTGACACACATATAATCCATTATCAAACCGATAGAGGTTCAAAATGAAAGGTGACATTACTTTTTCTAATAGGTTGAATCAGATTAAAGGTGAACTATCCGGCCGAAAGTTCGCAGACAAATGTGGCGTATCACACACCGTTATGGGGCGATACTTAAGTGGTGACACTTCCCCGACTCTGGATGCATTGATAAAAATTTCTCGTGCAAACAATGTAAACATCGACTGGCTAGCGGGTGCGGACAATGTGTCTTTTGAAAACGCACGTTTTTTAAATGTCACGGATTTTGAAACTATTCCCATTTATTCAGCAGAAGCTAGTGCGGGTTGTGGTTGTTTTATTGATGAAGATTCAGTTGTTGGAGAGCACTTGATACTGGTGGAAGATTTAAAGCGTTTAGGGATTAAAAAAGATGACGCATGTGCAATCAAAGCTCGTGGTGATTCCATGCTACCTACATTAATGGATGGTGACTTATTGGTGGTAGACGCACGTGAACAAGTAGGAGTTTATGATGGTGTTTACGCTATTTCTATTGATAACCAATTGCTAGTTAAACGTCTACGCTATGACATACCTAGTCAGGGCTACCACATTATTAGCGACAACCCAGAGCATGATAACTTTTTGCTTCCAAGAGAAGAACTAAGCCGCCTCAGGGTTAACGGTCGAGTTAGACAGGTAGTAAAAAACCTATGAGCATTAAAAAACAGGGTGATAAGTACCTTGTTGACGTTCGCCCACAAGGTAGAGACGGCAAACGATATCGCCGCAAATTTGATACAAAATATGAGGCAAGTCAGTACGAAAAACACGTGCTCGCTACGGCTCATAATAAAGACTGGTTAGAAAAACCCGCAGACCGTAGGGCGTTAAGTGAGTTAATAGACTTGTGGTGGAAATATGAAGGGCAAAGCAAGAAAACAGCCCCAACATACCACCGGATACTAAAACAAATTGATATTGAGCTAGGCAAGCCCAAAGCGCACCAAATCACCCACAAAATGCTAGCTGAGTATCGCGCCTATCATCTCGACAACAACAAAGCCATGACCACATTTAACCGAAAGGTTATGTGCCTAAGTAATGTATTTACCGTTCTAATAGAGGCGCAACAGTACAACGGCACTCATCCGACAAAAGGCTTTAAAATAAAACGACCTAGAGCAAGAGAAATGCAGTTCTTATCTCACCTAGAGATAGAAACGTTACTTTCTTCGCTGTCTGGTGACGCTTTAAAAGTTGCTAAATTATGCCTAGCGACAGGTGCAAGATGGGGAGAGGCAGAGGGATTGAAAGGCAGTCAGTTGGTCAATGGTCGCGTTACTTTCGTTGATACTAAAAACGGCAGAAATAGAACCGTACCCATAGACAATGACCTTGAGATAGAAATTCATACAGGCGGGAACGGTAGATTATTCTCCGAGTGCTACAATGACTTTTACTCAATTCAAAAACGATGCGATTTTGGATTACCAAAGGGGCAGGCCTCCCATGTTTTAAGGCATACCTTTGCAAGTCATTTTATGATGAATGGTGGTAATATCCTTGCCTTACAAAAAATACTTGGACACTCGACCATTCAGCAAACAATGACCTATGCGCACCTTGCACCGGATTACTTGCAAGATGCGGTTAGATTCAACCCATTGAAGAGATCCACAAAATGACCACAATTAGTGTCCACAACCAAACATATGTAAATATAAACAGTATCACAAAACCTTTAAAGTAAAGGAAAGTGGCTATTTTACTAGTTTAATCAAGCCCTCCTATGATGGCTTCAACTTTATGAGACATTAGATATGAAAAATTGCTGGTTTATTCTAGTGCTAACGGCGCTGTTTTCCTTGCCAGTGTCTGCTGAGCAGTATCAAAGGATTAAAGATGTGGAAGTCCACTATTCCGCCTTTAATTCAACCTTTCTTACTCCTAAAGTAGCGCGAAGTTACAAACTGAAACGCAACGGTTATTCTGCCGTTTTAAATATCAGCGTGCTAGATACCTATCAGCCGGGAAAAGCTGCAACTTCTGCGGTGATTCAAGGCAGCGTTAAAAATCTACTCGGACAGACTAGAAAACTCACATTCAGACAAGTAATGGAGGGCAGTGCCATCTATTACATCACCGAATTTCCGATTTCAGATGAAGAGCAACTGACGTTTACTATCGATGTAGATGCGGGCTTAAAAGGAAAAGGAAAAATTAATTTCACCCAAAAATTTTACGTTGAAGAATAAAGAGAGCACCATGAAAAAGCTTGTACTGGCTACGGGTAACCAAGGCAAAGTCAAAGAGATGGCGAGTTTGATCGCTGAGTTTGGATTTGATGTGGTCGCGCAAAGCGAATATCAGGTGTCGGAAGTGGCAGAAACGGGCACCACTTTTATTGAAAACGCCATTATTAAAGCACGACACGCCGCAAAAGAAACCGGTTTGCCTGCCATTGCAGATGACTCAGGATTGGAAGTAGATTACCTAAAAGGCGCTCCGGGCATATATTCAGCTCGTTATGCTGGAGAAGAGGCAACCGATCAGAAAAACCTAGATAAATTACTATCTGAAATGGAAGGCGTACCATTAAAGGAGCGCACTGCGCGATTCCATTGTGTACTGGTTTATATGCGCCATGCCGACGATCCAACTCCCATTGTATGTCACGGTCAATGGGAAGGCAGCATTCTGACCAAGCCCGCCGGTGAAAATGGTTTCGGCTATGACCCAGTGTTTTATGTTCCAGAAGACCAGTGTGCCTCTGCAGAGCTCTCTCCCGAGCGAAAAAAGCAATTGTCACATCGCGGCAAAGCGTTAACCCAACTTTTTAACGCACTTTCAGATCAAGCATAAGAGTACCATCATGTTAAAACCACCAGCACTTAGCTTGTATGTACACATCCCATGGTGTGTACAGAAGTGCCCCTATTGTGATTTTAACTCACACGCCCTTAAGGCTGAGATCCCAGAACGAGAATACATCGCTGCGCTACTTGAAGATCTGGACACAGATATTGAAAAATACCGACTTAATGAGAACAAGCGCGCGCTTCACTCCATTTTTATTGGTGGGGGTACACCAAGTCTGATTTCCGCCGAAGGCATTAGTGATTTATTGTCCGGTATTGAAAGGAGAATCCCTTTTTCTGACAACATTGAAGTCACAATGGAAGCCAATCCAGGCACTGTCGAGACAGAGCGTTTTATCGGCTATCGCAAAGCGGGAGTTACCCGAATTTCAATTGGGGTACAAAGCTTTGAAGCGGAGAAACTAGAAAAACTGGGTCGTATCCATGACAAAGACGAAGCCATCAATGCCGCTAAGCTCGCTCACCAAATTGGGCTAAACAGCTTTAACCTCGATCTAATGCATGGCTTGCCGGATCAAAGTATTGATCAAGCGCTGTCGGATTTGGATCAAGCTATCGCACTGAACCCACCACACTTATCGTGGTATCAGTTAACGATAGAACCCAATACCATGTTTTATTACAAGCCACCTACGCTTCCGGATGATGATGACTTGTGGGACATTTTCGATTTAGGTCATCAAAAATTGACCGAGGCGGGATATGTTCAATATGAAATTTCAGGCTACAGTAAGCCAGAGTATCAGTGTCAACACAATTTAAACTACTGGCGTTACGGCGACTATTTAGGGATAGGATGCGGGTCTCATGGCAAGCTTAGTTTTGCCGATGGGCGTATTATACGCACCACGAAAGTCAAACACCCTCGCGGCTATCTCGCCGCCTATCAAAACATGGTGAAGCCATATACTTCAGACGAACAAGAAGTGGCGTTGCAAGACCGACCATTTGAGTTTTTTATGAACCGTTTCCGTCTGATTGAAGCCTGTCCAAAGCAGGATTTTATCGATACCACGGGGCTAGAACTCACCGCAATAGAGCCTACGATTAACTGGGCCATTGATAAAGGTTATCTGAGTCAATCAAAAACTCATTGGCAGATCACGCAAAAGGGTAAGCTCTTTCTCAATGATCTCTTAGAAGCATTTATGGCCGAAGAGTAGTAGCAAGCCCCAACACACATTCGCTGGGGCCTTTACCTCTAAACAAAGTCAGAAGATTGAGCGTCCGATTCGCTCTGCGAGCAACTCTAGCGCCTTAGTACCGGCCAACGAATTGCCAGAAGCATCGAGTTCTGGCGACCATACCGCTATAGTCATCTCTCCCGGAACAACCGCAATAATCCCACCACCAACACCAGACTTGCCAGGCATTCCTACGCGATAGGCAAACTCGCCAGCACCATCATATAAGCCACACGTCGCCAACAAGGCGTTTAGCTGCTTCGTTTGCACTGGCGTAATGATCGCTTTACCTGTTTGCACACTGACCCCTTTGTTTGATAAGTAGCTAAAGGTTTTTGCTAAATCTACACAGCTCATTTTGAGGGCACAGGCGTGAAAGTAGTTATTCAGCACTGGGATCACTTCATTCTCAAAGTTACCAAAGGATCGCATCAGATAAGCAATCGCCGCATTGCGATCGCTGTGGAGCATTTCGGAAGCCGCAACCACTTTGTCGTAGCAGATATGAGTATCTCCTGACAGTTGACGTACAAACTCAAGCAGCCTTTGCCTAGGAGCAGACAACCGACTATTCAAAAGGTCGGCAACCACTATCGCCCCTGCATTGATAAATGGGTTGCGAGGTATGCCCTGCTCCATCTCAAGTTGAATAAGAGAATTGAACGCTTGCCCTGAAGGCTCTTTTCCTACGCGCTGCCATATCTCGTCTGGGCGATAAAGCACATCGCCAGTGTTAGGCTTAGCGCCTTAGAAATAGATTGAATAGAAAAGGCTTCATCCGCATCGCCCGCTTGGATCACCTCTCCTTGGTTGGTGAACACGGCAATGCCAAGTTTATCAGCCGGCACTTTGCTAATGCCGGAATATAGTTGGCAACATGGCCTTGCCCAATTAGAGGGCGAACCTCGTTGAGGATCTCTGTCAGGATCGCTTTTGTCGGCTTCATATAGCACCTATTTACAAAGGCTTATAGTTATTATCCAGAGCGAATTACACGCTTGGCATGAAGTTGTAGGGTCAAAAAAGCCAACAGCACGCTGTTGGCTTTGGACATTAAGTTAAAATGATGATTTAAGCGGTACGCTTAAACTTAATATCCCATACACCGTGGCCTAAACGGTGGCCGCGGGCTTCAAACTTTGTCAATGGACGTTCATCAGGACGAGGAACAAAATCGCCCTCTACGGCTATGTTGGCAAAGTTTGGCGCTTGATTCATCACTTCAATCATGTGCTCTGCGTAATTTTCCCAATCCGTTGCCATATGGAAAATACCTTCTTCCACCTTGAGTTTCTCGCGTACCATTTCAGCAAAATCTAACTGTACAATACGGCGTTTGTGGTGACGTTTCTTGTGCCACGGGTCTGGGAAAAAAAGTTGTAGTGTAGACAAGCTGCTATCTGGGATCATATTGGCGAATACTTCAACAGCGTCGTGACACATCACTCGAAGGTTAGTCACACCTTCTTCACGTGCCGAAGCCAAGCAAGCACCCACACCAGGGCTGTGTACTTCAATGCCGATAAAGTTTTTCTCCGGTGCATTCTTAGCCATTTCGACCAATGAAGCGCCCATACCAAAACCGATTTCTAAAACAACAGGGTTGTCATTGCCAAACACGTGCTGCCAGTTTAATAGCTCTTCTTTATAGTCGATACCCATGGTCGGCCAGCACTCTTTCATCGCTGACTCCTGACCTTTAGTCAGACGTCCCTCACGTCGCACAAAGCTGCGTACTTTGCGGATCAGTTTGCCATCTTCATTGTATTCGTTGGTGGTTACTTCACTCATTCGGTTAGCCTGTATAAAAATTGGTCTCGACTTAAAGGGATTGTGATTATCCAAAGAAATGCAGCAGGTGCAAGTAATAAATCACAATATACCCAAGTATTCTTCTGTTGCTCCAAGGCGAGAGCAAACCGAAAAATACCCTCACTAATTATCGGTTGTACTTTGTCCTATATCTGTGGTGCAATTTTAAACCACTACAACAAAGAAAACCAAAGATTGAGCAAGTCGTGACCCCTTTTGCATCCGCCATTTTAGATTGGTATGAGAACTACGGAAGAAAAGATCTTCCTTGGCAACAAGATAAGAACGCCTATCGAGTATGGCTATCGGAAATTATGCTGCAGCAAACCCAAGTGACTACTGTGATTCCATACTATCAAAGATTTCTGGAGAGATTTCCCACCGTTTTAGAACTGGCGCACGCGCAGCAAGAGAGGTACTACATCTATGGACCGGCCTAGGATACTACGCAAGAGCGAGGAACTTGCACAAAGCCGCAAAAACCGTCGCTTCACAATATAATGGCGAGTTTCCCACTTCTCTAGAAGAGATGAATGCCCTTCCCGGAGTTGGACGCTCAACAGCCGCGGCAGTACTCTCTTCCGTTTATAAAAAACCTCACGCTATCTTGGATGGCAATGTAAAAAGAACACTTGCACGGGCCTTTGCCATCGACGGCTGGCCTGGGAAAAAGACCGTTGAAAATCAATTGTGGGAAATCGCTGACACACACACTCCCAGCACGAACGTAGATAAATACAATCAAGCCATGATGGATATGGGTGCCATGGTCTGTACTAGAAGCAAACCAAAATGTTCGCTTTGTCCCGTCGAGTCCATGTGCGTATCTAAATCCAATGGTAATCCTCTCGACTATCCCGGCAAAAAGCCAAAGAAAGAGAAGCCAATCAAAAGTACTTGGTTTGTTATGCTTCATTACCAAGGTGAAGTTTGGCTAGAGCAAAGGCCGCAAACGGGAATTTGGGGGGGACTGTTTTGCTTTCCTCAAAATGAACAAGCCACTATCGACCATAAACTGGATTCAATGGGCATTAAAACCAAAGATATTAAAAAGTCAGAAACGCTAATCGCTTTCCGACATACTTTTAGCCATTACCACCTCGATATCACTCCAATTTTGGTTGATTTGTCAAAGCAACCTAATGTGGTAATGGAAGCAGACAAAGGTCTTTGGTATAACTTAACGCAACCCGAAGTTATAGGTTTAGCTGCTCCGGTCAAGCAATTGCTGGAAAGCCTGCCTTCTGAGCTTCGAACTTTATCGAATTAAGGAGTCATTATGAGCCGCACTGTTTTTTGTGCTCGACTAAAAAAAGACGCTGAAGGGTTGGATTTTCAGCTTTATCCCGGAGACTTAGGTAAACGTATCTTCGACAATATCTCTAAACAAGCCTGGGCAGAGTGGCAACACAAGCAAACCATGCTTATCAACGAGAAGAAGCTCAATATGATGGACCCAGAGCATCGAAAATTACTGGAAACAGAAATGGTTAACTTCTTGTTTGAAGGTAAAGAGGTTCATATCGAAGGTTACACGCCGCCGAGCGAATAATTCAATGTATGGCACCGTTTCGGTGCCATTTCTCTATGGGGAGTCTATGAAAGCGTTGATCTGTTGTCTGGTTGCTTTTGCGTTAGTAGGGTGCAGCCGAGAGTTTATTGAAAGTATTTACGAAATTGATTACGAACCCACAAACCGTTTTGCCAAAAACTTGGCAGGGTTACCGGGCCAGTTTGAAAAAGATACCGCCGCTTTAGACGCACTGATAAATGGCTTTGCCGGAAACATCGAAAAACGATGGGGTAAAAAAGAGCTTAAGTACGCAGGTAAAGCCAACTACGTAAAATACATAGACAACTACCTCAGCCGGACGGAAGTCAACTTTTCAAAAGGTACTATTATTGTCGAAACGGTTTCGCCAACAGATCCTAAAGCTCATCTTAAAAATGCCATTGTGACGACACTTTTGACTCCTGATGACCCTGCAAATGTCGACTTGTTCTCTTCAAAAGACATTACCCTTGAGGGACAACCTTTTCTTTATCGTCAAGTGGTCGACCAGGACCATAAACCCATTCAATGGAGCTGGAGAGCCAATCGCTTTGCAGATTATTTGATAGCCCATAAGTTGAAGGTTAAAAACGTCGACTTTAAAAAAGCCTATTACGTAGAAATCCCTATGGTCGAAGACCAAGTAGAGATTCGAAGTTACAAATACGCTGACATTGTTCGTCGTGCATCCAAAAAATACGATATTCCTGAAGATTTAATCTACGCCATCATAAAAACGGAAAGCAGCTTCAACCCCTATGCTGTTAGCTGGGCTAATGCGTATGGCTTGATGCAAGTTGTCCCTAAAACCGCTGGTAAAGACGTGTTTAAACTCGTGAAAAAACGTTCTGGTCAACCAAGCCCCGAATACCTTTTCAACCCAGAGAACAACATAGATACGGGAGTGGCATATTTCTACATACTCAAGAATCGTTACCTACGCGATGTCAAACATCCCAAGTCACTTGAGTACAGTATGATCTCAGCTTATAACGGTGGTACTGGAGGTGTACTCAACACCTTTGATCGCAAAGACCGAAAACGCGCAATGCGCGATTTAAACTCCTTACAACCCAACCAAGTTTATTGGGCTCTAACCAAAAAACATCCAAACTCAGAAGCGAGGCGTTACCTCGAAAAAGTTACAAAATTCAAAAAGGATTTTAACTCTGGTAAAACTTAATCGGTTAATTTGCCTAAATTCGCAGCACTTAACTAGTTTTTTGCATTTTTTTCTAAAAACAAGTTGACGCAGAGGCAGAAAATCCGTTTAATAGCGCTCCGTTGCCC
>NZ_LJJE01000040.1 GCF_001854765.1 Vibrio sonorensis
AGGATCAACTGTTCTGTATTGTTGACCTGTCTACAAGTGTCAAGTTTAGTATGCGCCTCTTGTTCAAACCTAAAACTTAAAGGCTTCATTTGATGTATCAGTTTCTTGTGAAAAATACCATGCAGCACCCTAGAGTTTTGCAGTTATTTGATGCTTTATCCCCAATATTTAAAGGTGTGACGTTAGCACTGATTTCAACAGCGTTGTTTACCATTGTTGGTATGTTTGTGCGTAAGTTGAGTGCCGACTACGATACGTTCCAGATCCTATTTTTTAGACAGTTCATTTTCATGTTGATGCTTGTTCCTGCAATAACGAATAACATTCACGTATTGCTCAAACCGAAAAAAGTACCACTTCATATATTGAGAATATTGGGTACATTCACTGCGTTGTACTTTGTATTTATAACTGTAAGTAATATTCCTTTTGCAGACGCAACAGCCCTTGGTTTCTTACAAGTGCTCTTTGTTGCCATCATTGCACGCCTTGCTCTGAGTGAACCGGTGACTGGCACTCGAATCTTTACTATAGTGGTTGGATTTATAGGGGTTATGATGGTTGTTCGTCCTACTTTTGAAGATAGTCAGTCCATGTACATCTTATCTGGTGTTGTGGCTTCGATAGGTGCTGCTGTGGCAGTGGTATGTGTAAGAAAAGTTGCTCAAAGTGAACCCAAGGTAACCTTAATGGTATATCAAGCGCTTGCAATCGGATTGATTGCTTTAATACCTACCTTATTTCTGTGGCGTACACCTACACTGGAAGATTTTATGTTACTGCTACTTGTTGGCATTATTTCTTCAATAGCTCAATACGTTGGGATTTCCGCTTACAAATGGACGCAGGCAAACATCATCGCTAATGTTGAGTACGTGAAGATTATCTACTCAATTCTCATCGGTATGATGGTTTTTTCTGAAGTTCCAGATGCATGGTCAATTCTTGGTGCCTCGGTTATTCTTGCCAGTGCATTAATTCCAATGGTGTGGTATCAATATAGTCAAAAGAAATAGAGGAATATACGGTGCTGAGTATTAAGCAGTTTTGTGAGCAACTAGGTGTCTCTCGCACCACTGTCCTATATTACGAAAGACAGGGCTTAATTGTTCCAGCAAGTCGCACTTCTAGTGGTTATCGGCTGTACAGTGCTAGCGAGGTTGAAACGTTTAAGGTGATTCTTGCATATCGTTCTTACGGTATTTCTGTCAATGAGATAAAAGAACTGATGCAACAATCTCAAGGAAAGAGTCGAGATGAGGTTTTACGCCAACAGTTTGCCGCACTCGATATCGAAATCAAAAAACTCCGCCAACAGCAGCACTCGATACTGACTCTCCTGCAAAAGCCGGAGCTACTAAATAAGGGGCAATTAACCAAGAAGCGCTGGACTGAGATACTTAGGGAATCAGGCATGGATGATCAAGATATGCTTAATTGGCACAAGCAGTTTGAAAAGATGGAGCCATTAGGGCACCTCAAATTTCTACAGTCTCTAAATATTGATGATGACGAGATTGAACAAATAAGAATGGTTTCTCGAAAGTCATAGTTCAGCTTTATTCTCAAAACTTGAAGTTATTCATTAAGGGGGTTGATCGACAATGGAACAGAAAACAACCTTAAGAAGGGTAAACGATTGTATTTTAAGGTGTATTTCCAGTGCCTATATGCATCTTAATCCAATAATGTCGACAACTAATCGTCTTACCTTGCCGGCGTTAATTAGAAATGAGCCCGAAAATCTCAGGGCAAGCCATGTTAGACAATCTCAGGTTTGTTATCGTGTGGTCCAAGAAAACGATCACTATTGAAGTGGATCATATGGTCGGGATTATCCGCAATCCAAACTTCAGTTTCCCATGCAATATCTGCAGAGTTCTTCCTAAACGGCGTTTTTCAAGGTAGTTGTCATCATTTGCTTGCTTATTAAGCAGCATCTCTCTCTGGGTTTAGGTGCACGTAACCAACTGGTTTACAGTTCTTGATATTGCTAGGCCAGCGTTCAGGTTTTCGCTTTTTGGCAGCGAGTAACACCTCAGATCGGCGCTTCAAGATCTCTTTATCTTTTCCATTGTGACGCTGTGAAGGCGTGACGTAATTTAGTTTGCTGTGCTTGTGATCGGTGTTGTACCAGCGTACGAAAGCTTCAACCCAACGTTGACTGCTGTTAAGAGTTTCAAAGCCCTTCGTTGGCCAGTTTGGCATGTACTTTACCGTTCGGAACAACGACTCCACGTACGGGTTATCATCACTGACTCGTGGGCGGCTATACGATGAGGTAATGCCTAACTCATCCATCTTCGCTCTGAGCGTCAGCGACTTCATAGGCGCACCGTTATCTGAGTGAAGCACCTAGTCGTTGTTTGACGCGATACATCGCGGTCTTCGACAATGACCGCTTATGGAATCATACTTCTATTTCCACTTTTTGTTCGAGCCGCAGAGCCTTTGGCAACCCGCTACTAAATTGCGAGGATGTTCCCGCTCTCAGAAGACAGCCCTTCGCTTGGTAGGATAAGCGAAATGGCAAACTTACTCTTTATGCCTCATGACAATTCCTCGTGTCGTAAAGCCCACTCTCCGTGAAATCTGATGGTTCGTCAGCGTGTTTGTTTGAGAAAATTAGGAGGCACTTCTGCATCAGTGACATTGGATAAACAGAGCTCTGCGCCTACTGCCTCATGAGTACAAGCGGCGACGGCTAAATGCAGCGTTCTTCAGACTCGGGGCTTCTCGTCAGTACTATGCTTTTTGAACCTCCATTCACCTTCATCGCCCCTCTGTATTACTATTCAATGACACCTCAACCAGCTTGGTTCAACGGTTTACCAATGGGTAATGCGGACAAACAAGCGGTGATTAGCTGACTTTACATACTGAGTCTAGAAAACCTTGCAGCCCTAACTATGTTTTCCGTGCGTCCATCCGCTTATGGCTTCTTCATCAATCCAGAACATCGGTGACCCAGGATGAATTAGAGCCTTGATGTAGTGTTTCCAGTTAGTTGTTTTATAACAAGGTTTCGGCATAAGGCTAAGAGGATTAAGCGGGTAAGATCGTAACTTCCTTAATTAGTTCCATCGAATTGCGCAATACATCTTGTACGAAATGTATTTTAACGCCTCTACTCTAGGAGCTAGTCAAGGAGCAAGATTCACTATGCCGCTGGTTGTTGGGCATAAAATCCCCCAATAATTGGTGTTCAACTATTGGGGGGACTTCAAAATACCCAAGAATTTCAGGGCGAGACACAACACCAATTCAAGATAGCCTCAATTGGCGATAAAATTGTATCACTCAGTACCTCTATCAAAACATATTGCTGGTTTTGGATAACACATAGGAATTATTGGGTATTCACCGTTTTCGTTGATACCGAGCCCACCTCCACTTACAAAGACTTCGCCCATATCACCTCCCGATGGAGTTGAGTTAGTGGTCTTCAATAAACCGTTTTCAAAGGTGGTGCTCGGTAAAATTCTTTGTACTTTTAATAATCCCTTATTTGTAACATCTAGCGTACTGCCATTGCTAAATCTCACGATGAGGGTAAATTGTATCTGCTCTCCTGGTCTAAGTGGGATCCCCCAAAATTTGTTGTTATTTACATCTCTAAGTTCCCGCGCTGCTGGAGTTAAAGAATGACTCACAATGGTAGGAACCAACCTAATGTCCAAAGAAGCCGTTAAACTAGTGTTAGCTTTGTAAGAAATGGATATTTGGGTTGTACCTTCCTTTTTAGCGTTAAAAGACGCTATTACAGAATTAGCCGCAATAAGTTCGAGAAGCGTCGTATCGGCTGCTAACCAATTAAACTGGTCAGGAGTGTCAAGCGTCTTTGTTCCATCTGAACGCACAACATAAGGACGTAAAGTGTAGTTTTTTCCAACTTCCGCAAGCCCACTTTTAACGAATGAATTTTCATCATTTAAAGATTGTACCCACAATTCTATCCCCACGACTGTCGCACTTGAGACCTCAATACTGGCGGTATTGCTGGTCACGCCGTCTTTGCTG
>NZ_LJJE01000041.1 GCF_001854765.1 Vibrio sonorensis
AGGCTACAGCCCTGTTGATGTCGGACTCACTGAAAAATGCTCGATAATCGAGCGACTCAAACAGAGCTACAGCATCACTAAGCGATGCAACGTCTTCGGCATCCATCGAAGTAGTTACAAGTATTGGAAGCGACGACCAAGAGCCATTCCTGCGCTAGAAGTTCAAACTCGAGTGCTTGTACAAGAGGCTCACAGTGCCAGCAATGGCTCGGCTGGAGCTCGAACGATTGCAGGAATCGTACTAATGCTGGCGTTAATTTGAGTCGTTATCGAGCAACTAAGATCATGAAAAAACTTGGGTTAGTGAGTCGACAGCTACCAAAGCACAAATATAAGAACCCGTCTCCTGAGCATGTGGAGATCCCGAATCATCTTGAGCGGCAATTCGCAGTTACGGCTCCAAACCAAGTATGGGTTGGCGATGTGACTTATGTCTGAACTGGCAACCGATGGGCTTATCTGACGGTTGTGCTGGACTTGTTTGCACGAAAACCAATTGGTTGGGCAATATCTTTTTGCCCGATAGCCAGTTGACAGGCAAAGCTTTAACAATCGCTTATGAAAGCCGTGGTAAGCCCAAAGAAGTGATGTTCCATAGCGATCAGGGCACGCATTACACGAGTCGTAAGTTCCGTCAGACTTTATGGCGTTATCAGATTAAACAAATTAAACAAAGCTTGTCGCGTAGAGGAAACTGTTGGGACAACAGCCCAATGGAGCGCTTCTTCAGAAGCCTAAAAACAGAATGGGTGCCAGCGTGTGGATATCGAAACTTAACTGAAGCTTGGGGCAGCATCATTGTTGGCCACATCATTAGATACTACAGTCAAATCAGGCCGCACCAATACAACGGTAGCCTGACGCCGAATGAATCGGAACGGCTTTACTGGCAAACTTATAAAACCGTGGCTGATTTTACTTACTCAAATACTGGATGGTATCCAAGCGCATAGCTCGGTAGCTAATGATGCTGAATGTACCAGTGTCAACGCCAGTTTAAAATTGACCCACTTATCGACGTTATCGCCGAAGTAAAACTGACCCACCCACGTAATTAACTTCTACTTTCAGATAGATTTTCTAGAACCGTTGGTATGGTACCAGCCGCCTTCTTCCCCCGTAATCGGTAGCTTTCTCCACTGATTTGTGCGATATGCGAGTGATGAAGAAGTCTATCCAGTAATGCCGCCGTTAGTGTCGTATCGTCGGCGAACGCATTTGACCATTGAGAGAACGGTAAGTTACTGGTTACGATAACACTGCCTTGCTCGTATCGTTTAGCGATAACGTTGAAGAGCAAGTTCGCTTCTTCTCTGCCGAGCGGTAGATACCCGATTTCATCCACGATAAGGAGCTTTGGCGCAAGCACGCTTCGTCTCAAGTAGCTTTCAAGTTTGCCCTGAGCTTTCGCCGTAGATAGTTGAAGCATCAAGTCTGCTGCTGTGATGAACCGTGTCTTTAAGCCTTTTTGTACGGCTATTTGACCAAGGCTAACTGCGAGATGGCTCTTGCCGACACCACTTGGGCCAAGTAGTACTACGTTTTCTTTTCGTTCGATAAACGCCAACCCTGTTAGCTCCTTTAACTGTTTCCTTGGCGCACCAGTTGCGAACTCAAAGTCATAGTCATCGAACGTTTTCTCCATAGGGAAGCTGGCGAACTTAGTCTGCGTTGCTCTTGTGCGTTCAGCTCTCGCTTCAAGCTCTGCGTTTAGAAGTGACTCTAAGTAATCGGCTAGACTCCACTCACGACTGTTGGCAACTTCTGCTAGTCTCGGCCATGCCTGACCTATAGCTTGCAACTTCAGTGTTGCACAGGCAGCTTCGATGCGATTCATTTGAAGGTTCATACTCGCACCTCCAACAGTGCGTCATACATTGATAGTGGATGTTGGAAGCTCTCAACTGGCATGACATTACCACTCATTGTTATCGGTGCTATCGGGCGTGTCAGTGACGGGAGGGGCTGAAGTGTAAAGCGCTCTTCATCTAATATGTTGTCTGGAATTAATGCTTACCGACTCAGTACGCCATTGTATGCGGATACGGCCTATTCTGTTGTTGAGGCAACGCAGGTTGAGAGCGAAGCGGATGGGACAATCCGCAGCCGTGATGCATTAGCTTGGTACGTACAAGATATTGTCAAGCATGCACGTTATGCTGAAGTGGCTGAAACATGGTGGAATATGAGGAGCTGCATTTTGGGTACTCCACATGGCTCTCGTTCATCGCTGTTCGTGAATCAGTACACGGGCGGGCACATGAGAAAAATTCTCGATGCTTTAAATAACAGTGGGATGTATGGCCCCATTAAAGAATGGTCTTTAGATATGCTATCTCAGAAAAAGCGAGATAAAATTGGTCAAACGCTAATTCGTACTGCGGTCAAAAATTACCAGCCTAGCAATGAGCAGTTTGAGTTTGAGCTTCACGGAGAAATTTGTAAAGCCACAATCAGAGATACATGGGATGACGGTACCGAGCTTTCTGTTAAAGTGCAAATCGGTGATATTGGTGATACGGATTTATCCGTGACAGGCTTTTACTATCCAGAGCAGAACTTGCTAGAATCTTCGGATCCAAAGGGTAAACGTGCTATTGCGGAAAAATTTCTGTAATTCAAGATAGGGGGGCGACGAAAATGCCTAAACTTCCACATGAACTCACTGACGATGAGCTGGCCTCAATGTACGGTGAAGCTCAAGAAAATAGCTGGCAACGCAACAAAATGGAAGGTGAATCTCTTCGTCGACAGTTATTGATGAGGCGTGAAGAGCTAAAATGGATCCGTACTGCAGCAATAACCGCCATCGTATCTTTGGTGGTTCTTGGTGTATGTGCAATTGTTGGTGCTGCTATCGATCTCATCCAGTGAAGGATAGCATTGATTTACACCGGATGAATAAGGATGTGGGCTTGATTGGTGGTTGCATTCCATTCTTTCATCTCCGCGATAAAGCACCCATGAGAGTTGATCACGGGTACGAGCTCAGGCGCTCTTTCTGACTCAATCAATAAAGAAAGGGGGGAAACTTGGTTATTGTCAGCATCAAACCCAAGCTCTATATGCTCTTCCAGCATATAGAGCACGTCTTTTTCCGCTTGCTGTAGTTCATCGAATAAACGAGATTCTATCCCTTCCTGATCATAAAGAAAGACCAAGAGTGAATAGAGTTTTTCAGCTCCAGCCACTTTGGTTTGCTTCGCTTTATCATTGAGTTCATAGAGCTTTCTTTCCAAGTTGCCTCCTTTCTGGCGAGCCACATTTATCATCAACTTGATGTCCTTTTTAATTATCGTATGTTGGCGATCTTTCAGTTTCGGTTTTAAGTACTTGATGAGCAGCTCGTTGCGCTTCGAAGTGGGTAAATGACGCTGGCTCAATGAGACGTGAACAAGAAGATAAAGTAGCGCATTGGTTATCGTAGAGTGTAAACAGCGATAATAATCAAAGTCTTTTTTAATTTGCATAACAACAGACAGATGAATCAGAGCCTTCAATCGATATAGAGTGACTAATACCACATCACCATGCTTAGTGAACGTTGTATCTAACTCTTTTAGTAACAACAATATAGGTCTATATCGACTGAACAAACAGCTTAATAATTAGTCAAAGTTTACCATCTTTCCACTATTCAAGAAATGCCTTCATGCCCGTAGAATTCCTGACAAAAGAGCAAAAGCAACAATACGGTTCTTTT
>NZ_LJJE01000042.1 GCF_001854765.1 Vibrio sonorensis
GGATAGCTCAGTCGGTAGAGCAGAGGATTGAAAATCCTCGTGTCGGTGGTTCGATTCCGCCTCCGGGCACCACAATTTAAAATTGTTGGTGCTGTTTAAAAGTACGAGCAATAAGAATAAAGTGTGCCGACTTAGCTCAGTAGGTAGAGCAACTGACTTGTAATCAGTAGGTCACCAGTTCGATTCCGGTAGTCGGCACCATTTATT
>NZ_LJJE01000043.1 GCF_001854765.1 Vibrio sonorensis
GTGACTGCGTACCTTTTGTATAATGGGTCAGCGACTTATATTCAGTGGCAAGGTTAACCATTTAGGGGAGCCGTAGGGAAACCGAGTCTTAACTGGGCGCTCAGTCTCTGGATATAGACCCGAAACCAGGTGATCTAGCCATGGGCAGGTTGAAGGTTGAGTAACATCAACTGGAGGACCGAACCGACTAATGTTGAAAAATTAGCGGATGACTTGTGGCTAGGGGTGAAAGGCCAATCAAACCTGGAGATAGCTGGTTCTCCCCGAAAGCTATTTAGGTAGCGCCTCGGACGAATACTACTGGGGGTAGAGCACTGTTAAGGCTAGGGGGTCATCCCGACTTACCAACCCTTTGCAAACTCCGAATACCAGTAAGTACTATCCGGGAGACACACGGCGGGTGCTAACGTCCGTCGTGGAGAGGGAAACAACCCAGACCGCCAGCTAAGGTCCCAAATTATAGCTAAGTGGGAAACGATGTGGGAAGGCTTAGACAGCTAGGATGTTGGCTTAGAAGCAGCCATCATTTAAAGAAAGCGTAATAGCTCACTAGTCGAGTCGGCCTGCGCGGAAGATGTAACGGGGCTAAGCTATAAACCGAAGCTGCGGCAATGCCTTTTAGGTATTGGGTAGGGGAGCGTTCTGTAAGCCGTTGAAGGTGAGTTGTAAAGCTTGCTGGAGGTATCAGAAGTGCGAATGCTGACATGAGTAACGATAAAGGGGGTGAAAAACCCCCTCGCCGGAAGACCAAGGGTTCCTGTCCAACGTTAATCGGGGCAGGGTAAGTCGACCCCTAAGGCGAGGCTGAAAAGCGTAGTCGATGGGAAACGGGTTAATATTCCCGTACTTCTTACAATTGCGATGGGGGGACGGAGAAGGCTAGGTGGGCCTGGCGACGGTTGTCCAGGTTCAAGTGCGTAGGCTTGAGAGTTAGGTAAATCCGGCTCTCTTCAAGGCTGAGACACGATGTCGAGCTACTACGGTAGTGAAGTCATTGATGCCATGCTTCCAGGAAAAGCCTCTAAGCTTCAGATTGTAAGGAATCGTACCCCAAACCGACACAGGTGGTCGGGTAGAGAATACCAAGGCGCTTGAGAGAACTCGGGTGAAGGAACTAGGCAAAATGGTACCGTAACTTCGGGAGAAGGTACGCTCTTGACGGTGAAGTCCCTTGCGGATGGAGCTATTGAGAGTCGCAGATACCAGGTGGCTGCAACTGTTTATTAAAAACACAGCACTGTGCAAAATCGTAAGATGACGTATACGGTGTGACGCCTGCCCGGTGCCGGAAGGTTAATTGATGGGGTTAGCGCTTGCGCGAAGCTCTTGATCGAAGCCCCGGTAAACGGCGGCCGTAACTATAACGGTCCTAAGGTAGCGAAATTCCTTGTCGGGTAAGTTCCGACCTGCACGAATGGCGTAATGATGGCCACGCTGTCTCCACCCGAGACTCAGTGAAATTGAAATCGCTGTGAAGATGCAGTGTACCCGCGGCTAGACGGAAAGACCCCGTGAACCTTTACTACAGCTTGGCACTGAACATTGAGCTACATGTGTAGGATAGGTGGGAGGCTTTGAAACACTGTCGCCAGATAGTGTGGAGCCGACCTTGAAATACCACCCTTGTATGTTTGATGTTCTAACTTAGCCCCGTCATCCGGGGTGAGGACAGTGCCTGGTGGGTAGTTTGACTGGGGCGGTCTCCTCCCAAAGAGTAACGGAGGAGCACGAAGGTGGGCTAATCACGGTTGGACATCGTGAGGTTAGTGCAATGGCATAAGCCGCTTAACTGCGAGAATGACGGTTCGAGCAGGTGCGAAAGCAGGTCATAGTGATCCGGTGGTTCTGAATGGAAGGGCCATCGCTCAACGGATAAAAGGTACTCCGGGGATAACAGGCTGATACCGCCCAAGAGTTCATATCGACGGCGGTGTTTGGCACCTCGATGTCGGCTCATCACATCCTGGGGCTGAAGTCGGTCCCAAGGGTATGGCTGTTCGCCATTTAAAGTGGTACGCGAGCTGGGTTTAGAACGTCGTGAGACAGTTCGGTCCCTATCTGCCGTGGGCGTTGGAGAATTGAAGGGGGCTGCTCCTAGTACGAGAGGACCGGAGTGGACGAACCTCTGGTGTTCGGGTTGTCATGCCAATGGCATTGCCCGGTAGCTAAGTTCGGAATCGATAACCGCTGAAAGCATCTAAGCGGGAAGCGAGCCCTGAGATGAGTTCTCCCTGATACTTTAAGTATCCTAAAGGGTTGTCGTAGACTACGACGTTGATAGGCAGGGTGTGTAAGCGTTGTGAGGCGTTGAGCTAACCTGTACTAATTGCCCGTGAGGCTTAACCATACAACACCCAAGGGGTTTTG
>NZ_LJJE01000044.1 GCF_001854765.1 Vibrio sonorensis
GTAAGTGGCGGTGGCGGTCAGTTTTTGGCTTTGCCCTTTGGCCACGCTGACGGTGGCGGGGGTGAGTTGGATGCTGGTCACCACCGCGTTGGTAAACGTGAGGGATAGAGTATTGCTGCTAACATTCAATAATTTAGCGGAAATTGAAAACAAACCTGATTCCATAACGCTGACTTGGTTTTTAGCCATCTTCACCATATTAGAGTTGGACAACTCCCATGCTACTTTTTTCGACACATCGCGTTTACTTCCATCAGCGTGTATAGCAATAACCCGCAATAGAAAAGTATCTCCCTGAGCAAAGGACAGCTGAGAGCTACCCCGCCGGATGGATTCAGGAGCTACTTCTAACTTAAGTGACGTAATGCCACTTTCATTGAGTTGAGAAAAAGACTTAAAGATTCCGGAATTGTCTGTATTGCAACCAGTCAAAAGTAGTGCCGGTAGAGCCACACTGAAAAAAACCAATAACCATTTTAAAAAACGTGATTTTATCTTGCACAAAACGAAATCTCCAAAGATCTATCAAAAATGTCAAAACATTTATATTAAAATTAAAACAAAACAGTGAAATGTAAGTTCTGTCTAGCTTTATAGAACGAGGTCATACAATTTGTATTTTAGGAATTGTAGGAAACAAGGATAATAGATAGTTTTAGTCAATATAAAAAAAATAGGTACTATATTTATTTTATTAAAAATAAATAATATAGAGGAAGACCTAAGTGTTTCATTAATTATTAAATTAAATTTTAATATATTTTATTTTTTTGTTAATAACATAATAATCATTCTACTTAGCATGAAAATTGCGTATATTCCTTAACAGAAAGGATTTATTGCGCAATTCGATGGAACTAAATAAGGAAGTTACAATCTTACCCGCTTAATCCTCTTAGCCTTATGCTGAAACCTTGTTATAAAACAAATAATAACGCTGCATTTAGCCGTCGCCGTCTGTACTCGAGGGGCTTTACGACACGAGGGATTGTCATGAGGCCATAAAGAGTAAGTTTGCCATTCCGCTTATCCCACCAAGCGAAGGGTTGTCTTCTGAGAGCGGGTACATCCTCGCAATTTAGTAGCGGGTTGCCAAAAGCTCTGCGGCTCTAACAAGAAGTGGGAAAAGCGGTATGGTTACCACCCTCTCTCCCTCTCAGACTAGCCACGTATCGTATGAAGCAGTTGCTACGAAGAGGATTAAGATGCTCAGGTCGGCGACACCTTTGCATGTTTAAAGCGCTGAAAAAGTTTGCCGGGCTGGGTACGCCTGATACTGGCGTTGTTGCCTAAATCAGCTGAACCTGTTTCAAGTCTTGCGTTCGGATCCTTGGTGATAGTTAGAATGGTGGTGACATGGGTAAAGCGAAAAAGAAGATCACTAACTGAGCAGTGTACAATAAGGCATTTGCAAGCGGGGCTCGGTTTGGTTCTGGATGGACGATTCAGTCGTAGATGCACGATTGTATTAGTAAACGCTCGAAGACAGTTCTGGTCAAATGTCGCAATCGGGCTAGAGGGGCGAATCGCTATATAGCCATTGATTCGACGAGCCTCAAAGCCTTTGATAAAGGTGAGTGAAAAGTCGTGTCTGGTTGTCACTATCGCTCAACATCTCAAACCGCAATGTCTCGATGCAAGAGACTAACAAGCGGGACATTGCGGTTGAGAAATTACCACGCTTAAGTGGGCGAGATCATAGCGAACGTCAAAGTTATAAACAAAGCCATCGGACCAGACACACCCGTCAAAAAGTAACGGCTAGTCGTATATGGCGTCATTGTTCTTCAAGCTGATTTGATCAACAACGCCCTGTTAAGTAAAAGTTCTAAATCTAATTTTTTTCATAAAATACTCATAATTTTGATTAATCTTGCTAATCAATAGTCGCCTACAACAATAACTTTGTCACCCCTTAAATTCCACTTAATATATTTTTTAATAAAATAATTATATATATTAAGTTGCTGTAAATTAAATTGATGTTAGTGTGATTTACAGTTGATGTTAACTCGATTCCATATTTAAGTGCGACATTCTTGGAAAGGTGTAGAACTCAAAGTGGTACGTTTGTCTCGCCAAAGAAACAAGCAGTACTACCATGAATTATTAGCAGTTGACCGAGAACAGACGATACCAGATTTCCAATGTGTTGACGAAAGTCAGTCATGAGTGGAGCTATCGTTTTTCTGCTCGTGATAAACGCTTGGGTGGTAAATTGTTCGCCACTTGAAACAAGGCCATAAGCGGTATCGCCTGCAATCAGGGAAGCCGTCTCGATTGATGACAGACCAAGTATCGTAGATAGTAAGGAGCGGTTTGGCGATTGGGAAATTGACACCGTGCTAGGTAAACATGGCACGGGTGCTATGGTGAGTATTTTAGAGCGTAAAACTCGATTTTACGCGGTAAAGAAAGAGCCTTGTAAATCAGCTGAGGATGTTACCAAGGCTACAATAGATTGACTCATGCCTTACAAGAAACACGTACACACCATTACAGCTGATAATGGGCGAGAGTTTGCAGGGCATAAAACGATTGCAAAGGAGTTAGAGGCTAAAGTTTACTTCGCTCATCCTTACAGCTCTTGGGAGCGTGGGCTAATGAGAATGCAAACGGTCTATTAAGACAATATGTGAAAAAAGGAACCGACCTATCGACGGTGACAGACAGTGATATAGATTTCGCTTTGTGGCGAATAAATTTTCGCCCAAGAAAGTGTTTAGGCTTTAAACAGCCAGCTATTGTATTGAACCAAATGGCGTTTGCGGATTGATATTGGAGAGTGTCGCACTTCGCAGTTTAATTCGGGAATATACAGCCAGGGGGTATCTATGAAAAAGAAAGATAAATTGTCGTGTTTTTTTAACGAAGAAGTACTTAAAAAACATATACATTCTTTAGAGTACAAGTCTATGTTTGGTATGAATGGCATGTTTGCTTGGGGGGTTATGTTTGGGGTGGTTCATAATGGAGAACTATATATAAAAGCAAATGGGTTGATGAGGGAACAATTCGAAGATGGTGGGATGAAAAGATTGGAAATGCCTGAATCGAAAATGGTTAAGAAAAATCATTTTTATTTGTTAGACGAATTGTATTATACTGATGAGTTAAAGTTAATGTCCATAATAATTAAATCAATTTGCTTCACTTACCATGATAGTTTAAAACATGACACTGAAAAGCTTAGATATTTACCAAATATTGGTGTACACATGGAAAAGAAATTAAACAGTATCGGTATATATAGTTCATCTGATTTAGTAGCTTTAGGAACGGTTAACGTATGTAAAAAACTATCTAAAAAATATGTGAACAGTTGCAATTTTAAGGTATTAAGTAGAATCGAAGGTGCTATAAAAGGTGTGCACTACTCTTTAATTCCTAAGAGTAGAACAATTGAGATTATGAATGAAGTTTTATAAAAGTAAGTTTTGGATCGACCGATTACCAATAAATAGAACCACAAAGCCGATGAATTTGGGAGTGATAAATTCCACTAGGGTGGGCTTATCATTAAACAAAAAAATTTAAGTAGAACAGATAGTATCTACAAGTAAGGGGAGTGTCCTTAATTTTGTGTGTCTGTATAGACTTAAGCCTTAAAGAGGCGTTGTTGATCAAATCAGCTTGAAGAACAATGACACCATATACGACTAGCCGTTACTTTTTGACGGGTGTGTCTGGTCCGATGGCTTTGTTTATAACTTTGACGTTCGCCATGATTTCGCCCACTTAAGCATGGTAATTTCGCAAACGCAATGTACCGCTTGTTAGTCCCTTGTATCGAGACATTGCGGTCTCAGATATTGAGCAGTAGTGATAACCAGACACGGCTTTCCACTCCGCTATTGTCCCATTTTTCACAGCCGTTACTGCTTCGTTTCTGGGATGACCTTTCTCTCAATGTGCTGCATTCTTTCGAGGTGGTATCAACGGAGTACTGCCATTATTTTTCAGGGTTTCATGACAACTTTTTGTTCATATGCTCCGTCAGAAGATACGGTATGAACCTTTCTATGTAAAGGGTTGAGTAATGTGGGGAGCACTTCACTATCGCCAACCTGACTCTTGCACTAGTCGTTTCGTAACTGTCCACGTCTGCAGCTAAGTCCAACTTACGCCATGTTTTGCGTTTTTCTGAACCAAGCTTTTTTTACTTTTACTTTCCACTCACCTTCATCAAAGACTTTGGGCTCCGTCTACACAAAGCCTTATTGTCCTTCGCCCAGTTAGTGACTTTCTTTTTCGCTTTACCCATGTCACCACCACTCTAACTATCACCAAGGATCCGAACGCAAGACTTGAAACAGGTTCAGCTGCTTTAGGCAATGTAGTACCACTATATAACACCCAAACGTATAAATTGTTATATTATTTTCAATAAAACAAAAAAGCAAAAGGTTGTTAATATCACCACAAAGTAAGTTGATATTTTACTTAAACTAAAGTGATTGATTGGTTCTATTTTATTTTTTTTTGTATTTAATATTTTAAAATCATCATCAACATTATAATAAGATGTTCCTTTAATGTCAGTTCTTCTTACTATTAAGCCATTTTTTGATTTTGGAAAAATAGTTTTAAATAATTTTCTAATATTACTTAATGCTACGCATACGGAATTTTCACTAACGATCTTATTGGGCCATCCAATTTTCGTTAACTCTGTTTTTGTTAGACCTTTATTATTAATCCTAAAGTGTTCTATTATATTTGACTCAGACCTACTAATCTTATAGTGCACTCCATCTTTTATTACAACTTGGGATTCAGAATCAATAAAGAAATTGTATTTATTATTTTTCATTTTTTCACCTTTATCTTCGCCAGTAAAAATAACAAATTTATTTTAATTAAATATTTTCTATACGAAACAATAAAAACAAACCAATTGATTATTTTATTAAAAATAATACAAAATGTCATTTCGTCCCCATTATGAGACTTTATCCTTTGATAAAAAATAAAAGATAAAAATAAACAATATCAATAATTTATACTTTACAAGCCTGCCCTCAGATGGCGGTGTTGATCAAATCAGATTGAAGAACAATGATAGCATATACGACTAGCCGTTAGTTTCTGACGGGTGTGTCTGGTCCGATGGCTTTGTTTATAACTTTGACGTTCGCTATGATTTCGCCCACTTAAGCGTGGTAATTTCGCAAACGCAATGTCCCGCTTGTTAGTCTCTTGCATCGAGACATTGCGGCCTCAGATATTGAGCGATAGTGACAACCAGACACGGCTTTTCACTCACCTTTATCAAAACCGTCGAATCAATGGCTATATGGCGAATCGCCCCTCTAGCCCGATTGCGACATTTGACCAGAACTGTCTTCGAGCGTTTACTAATACAATCGTGCATCTACGACTGAATCGTCCATCCAGAACCTAACCGAGCGCCGTTTGTACAAAGCCTTATTGTACCCTGATCTTCTTTTTTGTTTTACCCATGTCACCGCCGCTCTAACCATGACAAAGGATCCGATCGCAAGACTTGAAACAGGTTCAGCTGATTTAGGCAACGACACCTATCAACCTTGAAATGGAAAGGGGCTTTTTTGCGCAATTCGTACAGAAGACTAAACCGGACGGAGATCGAAGTCTGTGCGTTCAAGCATCTATCTAAGTATTTTCTCCTAATACTTCAATCACTAAATGCTCCCATGCATCGGCCTAATATAGATAGAATTCCACTCATTTGGAAAGATTAAATGCTTTATTACGCGATTGTTCCTAATCGAAGTCGTTAGTCGTCTCCGTTAAAAGCAAACACCAAATGATACTATCGGGTTTATATTGATCTACAATACGTCCTAGAACTCGAATTCTCAGACGTATTGTAAATATAAGGAAAGTGGTGTGACCCATTTAATGCCGATAGTTGTCCATGATCTGGAAGAGGTTTCTCCAGAAGAGTTTGCTGGCCGTATCGCGCAGGCGAAGAAAGATGGAGTTGATGTGGAAACACATCCGGCGGTTCGCTCGGCAATCGAATACTACCAGCAGGAATTTTTTGAGCGTTCTGGGGCACTGCGGCCCAAAAGCGTAAAACGTTTACGGTCAGCGTGGGCAGGTTATGTTGACTGGTGTTCAAGCAACGGCGTTTGTGCATTGCCCAGTACTCACCACACGGTAGACAAGTATTTACTTAGCGAGTCCATCAGGTTACACCGTAACACTTTAAAAGTTCAACTATGGGCGATATCTAAGACGCATGAAATTTCCGGTTGCCCAAACCCAACGAAACATCCTAATGTAAGAAATCGCCTTACACAGATTATCAATGATAAAGTACAAAAGCGCGAATTCATTAAACAAGCCGCTGCTTTTCGAAGTGATGATTTAAATAAGCTGGTTGAGTGTTGGGGGCACGATAAGGCGACCATCACCCAACTACGCGATCTGGTAACACTGTCGATATGTTATGACTCAATGTTGCGAAAACAAAATATTGAGAACTTGCTCATTGACGATGTCCAGTTTTCGGCGGATGGCTCCGCCGCTGTTCGTGTCTACATCACTAAAACCAACAAAACAGGAGAAATGGAGTATCGTTACCTGCCCCCCGATACCGTGTCGCTAATCCAGCGCTATCTCAAGCACCCCAATGTTTATTCAGGCAAGGGGGCTTACTTGATACAGAGGACCAAACTGTCAAGCGCTGAATGCAAAGGTCTATCATTCAAGCAAGCCGCTAGAAAGCCGGTCTCTCCGAAAATGATTATTCGCATCTTTAAAAGGGCTGCAAAAGCAATGGGTACTAAAAGCGACAAGCTTTGGTCTGGGCATAGTGCACGAGTCGGGGCCACGCAAGATCTCCTCTCAGAGGGCTGGTCTACGCCGCAGATACAACAGGCCGCAGGATGGTGCTCTGAAGAAATGGTATTAAGATATGGTGGCCTGATATTGGCGGGAGACTCGGTTATGGCCAAACGGTTCATCAAACAGAGTCAACAAAAAAAGAAAAGAGTGTGATTCATAGACATCCTTTCAACTATACTGGATGTCTATGGACAGGGAAATTCAGCAAAGTCTACAGTGGGTAAAGATGTATGAGAAATGTGGTAATGCAGGCCTTGTCTGTCGACGCTGTGGTATTTCCAGACCAACAAAACTAATCCAATTTCACCAAGTACACCTAAGCACAGCGACTATCCATAAAGTGTTATCTGAAGCTTCTGTTAAACTGATAGTAACTTATCGACTTAACAAATATTTCCAAAGATACGAGCGCCCAGTCCCCTGGTGATAGAGTCCAGATGGACACTGCGTTGTTGATCAAATCAGCTTGAAGAACAATGATACCATATGCGACTAGCCGTTCGCTTCTAACGGGCATACCTAGTCTTATGACTTTATTTATAGCTTTGACATTCGCCATAATTTCACCCACCTGAGCGTTGTTGTCACATCTCGAACTCAATGTCCCGCTTGTTAGCCCTTTATATCGGTCCTGTAGTGGCATAGTGAATTTGGCCACCTGGTTAAAGGTGTTAAGATGCACCTCGTACACAACAGGTGGAACTATGACAAAACGCACGAGAAGAACTTTCAGCCCAGAATTCAAACTCGAGGCAGCGCAATTGGTCGTTGACCAAGTGTACTCAGTTGATGAAGCGGCCAAAGCCATGAATGTGAGCAGGTCGGCTATGGAAAGGTGGGTAAGGCAGCTCAAACAAGAGCGGAACGGCATTACGCCAAAGGCCTCACCACTCGCCAGAGCAGATTGAAATCCGAGAGTTAAAGAAACGGATCGCGGAGCTTGAAGAGCACAACGAAATCA
>NZ_LJJE01000045.1 GCF_001854765.1 Vibrio sonorensis
CTTATTTGAAAAGACAATGAAAAATAATTAAGGATAAAGAATTTATTTTTCAGCATCTTACAAAGATAAGCATAATAACCAAGGTCAACCACAGACAAAGAAAGTGGGCATAATGTGGACATTTCTATAACCCGATTGTGGTCAGTGGGTTTAGCCTTACTGCATCACTTAAATGGTCAGGCGCAAGGTGCGCATAAGTCATAGTTTGCTTAATGTCACCATGCCCCAAAATATCACGCAATGTGAGTATATCCCCACCGCCCATAATGAAGTGACTAGCAAAGGTGTGCCGTAAAACGTGCGCCTTTTGTCCTTTTGGTAAGTCTAAATCTAACTCCTCCATAATATCGTATAGCTCTTGCTGCGGGTCGTAACTAAACACCTTAGTACCTTTCTTTGGGTAGATTCGATTATACAACTCTTCACTTATTGGTACTGTGCGGGGCTTGTCCGTCTTGGTGTTGGTAAAGCGGATTCTATAAGGTGATAAGTTACTTGTTTTTAGTGTAACTGTTTCGCGCCACCTTGAACCAGTTGCCAGACAAACTGCAACTATCTTGCTCAACTCTTCATTTGATTCAACCGCTAGAAGCAAATCAACGATTTGACGCTTATCTAAGTAAGTCATTTCCGGTTGTTTCACCGTTGGCAACTTCAAGCCTTTAATGGGGTTCGCCCCGATGTAATCACCGGAATCAATCAGCACTGAAAAAACGTTACTAAGGGATTTAGCTAGCCGCCTAATGGTTGCTGGTTTTTGCCCTTTCTCTAGGCGCACTTGCACCCAATCAGATAATAGTTTGGTGGTTATTTTGTTTGCCGCGGGGTCGCCCAACTCACGGCAAATGAGCTGGAGCTTTTGCATATAGTTGTCAGAGGTTCGTTTAAACTGCCCTGCTTTTTTCCACCACAAATCTATTAACTCAGATAGGTGTCGCCTATCCTCTGGTAAACCTAACCATTCCTTATTATGAGCAGTGGCTAGAATGTGTTTTTCATACGCTAGAGCCTCTGCTTTTTTGCTGAACTTGCGTCTAAACCTTTTACCGTTTCGCCCTGCGGGTCGAATGTCAACAAGCCAGCTTTCACCGTCTTTTTTAACACTCATATCACCGCCTTCATTACTGTAGTGACAACCTTGCCAATGATTTTAAAGTTACGCCCGTTGTTGTGGTTAATCTCAAATGACTCATGTTTAGGGTTGTCAGATATGACATTGTAAATGCCCTTGGCAATATTCCAATTCAGGCGCTTAATGTAGACAGCATCATCAATGCGGATAACGTAAACACCATCTTTGGCAGGGTGCGGAGTCTCTCGAATATCAACCAATACACGGTCTTTATCTGAGACAGTGGGGTGCATCGAGTTACCATCCACAAATATCACTGAGCAATAGCTTTCTTTCAGTCCGTACTCATGCAGCAATGCCACCGGAATGCTAAAAACGCCTATCTGAAATTCTGATTGAACCAAGGTTCCCGCCCCTGCTGCTGCATGTACATCGTAAACAGGCAATCTAGCCCAATCCTCATAATCACTGAGAGGAACAATTTTAGATACATTGCTAGGTTCTGGCTGCTGTCTCGCGAGTTCCAATCCGTTGACTCTCAACCTTTCAATAACTTCCTTTGCATTCCTTAAATCTTGTTCTGTGCCGTACTTCTCAATTAGAAGCTTTTGGACATCTTCATGAAAGTTAGAGATATGATACTCAACAGCACTGCCGCGCCCCATTGCTTTTCTCTTTAACCAATTGTTTCTATGGGCATTAGTGTTAATACCCTGCCTTGTGTTCGGCATTCCATCAATCTCAATTAACTCAACACCCCTAAACCATTCTTTCATTTTCCTTCTCCGACTCTATTGACAAAACTTTCCCTTTTAACCTAGCATAAAGGAACTCTAAGGAAGCCACTTAGCAATTAAGTGGTAATAAAGGTTAATGATAGGTGAATTTATGGAAACAGAAAACATAATGACAGTTAATTACGCGCCATTTGTGACACCTGAGAAGTATGCAGAGCTAACAGGTCAGACAGTCGCAGCCGTTAACGGTCAAATTAAAAACGGCAAATTGCCCCTACTGCGCCGCGAAAGAAAAGAGCGCGGGCGCAACTACATCAATATGCACGCCTTGGCTGTTTATGCAGAAGAGCAAGCAGACCAGTACCAAGACTGGAAAGCGGCAATTTAAGGGGGAGCACATGAAAACACCTATTCACTCAATCAATATTGATTTATCACACTCGAGCGAAGCTCAAGAACTCTTAATGATTATTAAAGGTCGCTTGAGTTGGTTAAGCCCTAGCTCACCAGAGTTTCAGTTTTTGCACCCAATCTACAAACAGCTACAACAAGACGTGGAGCTGTTAGAGAGCTTAGAGGTGTAGACATGCAGGTTTCCGACCCAATTCACCTACCCTGTCCAGATATGGCGGGCATGGTAGACCCAGACCCAGAGAAGCTAAAACGCTCTCGACTTCTACTTCAGAAGCTACGTGAAAAGCATGGTTTGAATAAGCGCAAGCCTAACCGTCAATTAAGCGTTAATGCGCTTGAGTGGGAGAATCAATAATGGACTTTTCTATATTTTTGTTCTGTTCCGTAGCTCTTGGCTTAGGGGCTAAATCGATGTTTGATGTGGTGTGCCGCTGCATTTTTGCAGGTGGGGTGTTTGCTGGATTTATGCAAATAGGGGTGTTTGCATGAGCACACACATTTCAATTCAATCTATCCGAGCTTGTACCAAGTGCGACAGTAGCGCGGTTTTCTGTGAGTCCACCCTCGACGACACGCCGCGTTATTTCGTGCTTTGCAATGACTGTGGTTTTGAGGGTTCAGAGGCAGCTAACGCTCAAGCCGCTATCGACCTTTGGAACAACCCGCCAACCGTTAAATCTGTTAGACGTTACAAGGAATATTAAGTGTATACGTTGTTTGCTCGTGAGTTTATGCCCCGCCTACCTCGCATTGTTCAAGATGATGTGAGGTTTCAGGTTTCCCGTCGTAAACGCCGCACCAATGCCACACATGAGAACATTGAGCGATTCACCAATGATGCGGTGAAACATGCGCTTAAGTGGTCGCCGTACATTGAGGACAAATACAGCTTTGTGGATGAGCGTAGTAGCGCACCAGAAAGGCAGCGTTTTCACAGTGGCGCACGTAACTCTATCGAGCTAAATCATAGCGTGCTGATGTGTGATGAAGCACTAGAGCACTTAGCTAACAACCTAGCGGAAATGTTTACCCGCCAGATTCAAATGATTGAAATTGAAGAGGGCGAGAGAGCTTACCTTGATGCGTTAGAAACGGCATTTTATGGCATTCGTGAAGATATGAAGCGTTTGTATATCAAAGCCCCTCAAATCAAGAAAAAACACGAAACCATTCAAGATGCAGAGCGCGAGCTAGAGCGTGCTATTCGCCGTTGTTTAGACGTCAATTATCTAGTGCGTAAGTTTAAGTTTCTTCGTACTCAGTACATCGAGTATTCACAAATTGCTTTGGGGCGCGTTGGTGGCGGTAAAGGTCAGCGCAAATACGTATCGAGTCGCTCTTATGCCCGTTGGGAAAAGAAGCAAATCGAGGCAGAGCAATTTGTAAATTCTATGTCGGTGCTTAGTGAAGAGTCAGGGCAAGCTTTTGACCTTGCAGAAGTAGTTAAACGCACCACGGCTAACCCAGAAAACCGCCGTATTGAGTTGGTTGTGCGTAGTCGCGGTGATGAAGAGCGCGCTATTGAGCTTGGTTATGAGGGTTTATTTGTTAACTGGACGCTACCAAGTAAGTATCACCGCAATTCTGATAAGTGGAACGGCTGCACGCCAAAAGAAGCCCACGAAGTCATGATGGAAAAGTGGAAGCTGGCACGCGCTTGGTTCAAAAAGCCAAAGATTGATATTCAATGGTTTGGGCTACGTGTGGCAGAGCCTCACAAGGACGGCACACCTCACGCCCACATGTTTTTGTATGTGCGACCAGACCAGAAACAAGATCTCATAGACATCATTGAGGGCATAGCGACAGAAGAGGATAAAGACGAGCTAATCATTGACGGTAAGCTCGATATTACACCTCGTATCACTATCAAAGCCTGTGACCCTGCCTTGGGTACGGCTACGGGCTACATCATTAAATACATTTCTAAGAACATCAACGGCGCACACATGCCAGAGGGTGACGCAAAACAAACGGCACTTTCTGCAACTGCGTGGGCGCGCATTCACCGAATCAAACAGTTTTCACAATCTGGCTCTCCATCAGTGGCTTATGGCGTCAATTGCGCCGCGCCAATGCAATGGATACGGCATTTGATGAAGAGCTAGAAGCCTTGCGCGACCATGCGGACAACTCGCGTTGGAAAGGGTTCTGTGAACTTGGATTCAAGGCAAAGCTTGCCTATGAAGAGAAATTCAACCAGTACGGAGACAAAGTAAAGCGCGTTATTGGTATCGACTGGCTAGGTAAGGTTATCGAAACCTGTAGCGAGCACTTTAGTTTGGTCAAAACGAAAGACGTAAAGCGTCGCGCTCTTGACCTTAAGAGAGGCGGAGCCTCTCCTTGGAGCACTGAAAATAAGTGTAACCAAGTCGAAAAATCAACGATTTCACCACTTGAGCAAGCCTTGATGGACGTGACCGGATGGAGCGTTAAAGGGGTTCAATGTTTGCTCAAACCTCTATCATTGGGGGCAACCGTCCCCGTCGACAAATACACCTCGTTGCGACTTCGAAACGGGCGATTAATGACTACATAGTAAGGAATCCAATGGAACAAAAGACTCTACAAACCGAAACCACACGACTGTTAAACGAGATGGATTCGGAATCGCAAGCCTATAAGCCGCCTATGGGGTTTGGGTTTGTTAAGCCTTGGCTGACCAAAACGGTTTGGCTATTTAAGGCATTTAATCAACGTCTAAACGCACTGGAAAAGGAGCGCGGCTAATGGAAAAAGAGATTTTAGGCTATATCACTTGCCGTACCTGCATGACGCCAAAGGCAATCATGCAGGGTTCGGGTAAACGTGAGAAGTATGTTTATGGTCGCTGTGAGTGCGGAGTAGATAACCGCACTGGTTCAGCGGCACAAAGCAAAATGAAAGGGTTTAAATCTTTGGCTGATATTGAGCTTGAGATTGAAACCATCAAAAACGGCAAACCAAAGCTCAACGAGCCAAAACCGGAACCACAAACAGAGCCAAAGCCCGTTGTGAATCAACCACAACCGGATAGTGAACCAAAGCCAATGGGAACGGCGGCGTGTGTGGGCATTGGTGCGGTAGCGGGTTTTGTATTGGGTGGTGTATTTAAAGTGTTAAAGGCGGTGGCGTAATGGACGAGCAAGTATTAGAAAACAATCAAATGGATGTGGAAGAAATCGAGCAGCTAGAGCAGCACAGCGAGTTAGACGAAAAGGCATTATTAGCAGAGCTTAACGGTGACGACTTCGACCCAGAAAGCGTAGTTAAGCGCAAAGACCCTAAACAAGCGGCAGCACTGGCGGCAGGTAAACAGACCGCTATCGTTGTGCTTGGTGTGGTTGAGCAAGGGCTAAAAATGTTCGGTCACAAGGCGTTTGAGTTTGACCCAGAGGGTGCGGAGGGTGTCGCGGAAGCGGCTGCACCTTTGTTTGTGAAATATAACGGTGAGTTGCCGCCTTGGTTGGCTGAATACAAGGAGGAAATCACTTTTGTTGGTGCGGCGGGTGCGCTTGGTTTTACCTCTGTACAGCAAATCAAAGCCCTTAAAGCCTTTGATAGAGCCAAAGAGATTGAGCAAATGGAAAGTGAACCAGAGGCAACGGAGGAAGCACAATAAATGCAACCTATTAACCCAAACAATGCCCTTAAAAATGGTCATGTCTTTGCGGTTGGGATGAGTGGCAGCGGCAAAACGTCCGCTGCTAAAAAACTCTTTATCAAGGCGACTGACCAAGTCGCCATTTTTGACCCGATGGGCGACTATACCGGAAAGCTGGCGGGGCGTGTGGTGCGTGGCTATTCCGACATTAAAGAGTTCGCCGCCGCACTGATTGCAGGACGCAAGACCAAACAAGGCTTTAAGATTGCCTATCAACCCACTCATGAAACCACAACCAAGGACTTTGACAAGTTTTGTCAGGTGGCTTGGGCTATGGGCAATGGTAAGCACAATAAACCGCTTAAAATCATCTGTGAGGAAGTGGCAGAGCACAGCGAAAACGCGGGCAAGGCAACAGGCTACCACGGCAAGATATTGCGCTTAGGGCGTAAGTTTAACCTGCATACCATTAACCTGTTTCAGCGTGGGCAAGAGGTATCCAAGACCATCATTGATAACTGTCAGCGGGCGTGTGTGATGATGCAAAAGACCAAAGCCAGTGCCATTTATTTGGAAAAAATGACCGGAATCCCTGCCAATGACATTGACCAACTCAACCCGCTTGAGTACCTGCTGCAAGATGGAAAGCAGTTCGAAAAGGGGGTAATTCGCTGGTAATTTGTGAGCCAAGTCAAATTTATTGGCAATCCATTCACAATAACTATTAGGAATCGATTGTGAATCCCTTGCTTAAGTAAAAGCCGTCCAATGTTGGGCGGTTTTTTATTTGGAGCAAACAAAACATGAAACTAGATGCGAAGAACATCGGCATTATCGCGGGTATCGCGGCAATTGTCGCGGCGGGCGTGGTTTGGGCATCAAACAACGTTGATGCTATTGAAGACACAATCGGTTAAGGAGTCGTTACATGAATTCAGTAATGAAGCTTAATTCGTTTACGGGTATTGGTTGGGGCGAAAAGGCAACCATGACCCTGTCTACTGGTCCGGTTTATGAGGAAATCTTCCTTGAAACCAACCTAACGCCTGAGCAAATCAAGCGCGTTTCTATCACGCTGAACGCGGATGAAATCATCATCCTAGACGGCGCATTGATGAAAGCTCTTGAAGCTTACAAAGGTATGCCGTCAATTGATGGTTTCTACCACATCCCACTGGCTGACATTACCGCCAAGACTAAAAACGGTATGCGCTACACAGCTCTAGTGACTGAGCAAGGCGATAACATCACGCTAGAAGTGGAAATCGTTGATAAGCCAGCGGCAGACTCACCGGATGTGCAACTAAAAGGTCACGCTACAGTATCCCCTGCGCAACCTGCGCGAATCGTTGTACCAATGATTCAAAAGCAGACCATGCAAGCAGGTTCAACGGAAAACGAATTCCTAGATCTAAAAAGTGGTCCACTGGTTCACGTTCGCCGTTTGCACTTTATGAGCGGTGAAGTGAATGGGCTAGAGATTCACAAAGACTATGTGAAGCTTTACGACTCAACACGCGCCGTTGAAACCATGCGCGCCAAACGTAATAAACGTTTCTGGCAAGCGGGCGTTTTCCACTTTGACCCAATCATGCGCGGATACTACCTAGACGAGCTATTCCCTACTTACCACAGCAATGAACTCAAGCTCACTGTGAAAACGGATTCAGCAGTTGGCACGATTCCAATCGTTGTTGAATCGGTCAAGGTGGTACGTCCTGACCTCATCCAGTAAGGGGGTGATATGTCTTTATGGGATGACCTAAGTAATTTTGGTTCCGGTGTGCTCGATAGCGTGGGTGAAGGTTTTGACAGCTTAGTCAAAACCGCCACAACCGCAGAGCAGCAAACCGTGAACGCGGGAACCACAGAACAGACGGTGAAACAGGCAGACGACCACGGCAACAAGGTCACGCCATTACCGCAAGAAAAGGAAGATAAAACGCTTCTTTATGCGGGTTTGGGTGTCGGGGCTTTCTTGGGTGTCGGTCTACTCATCGTCTTAGCCAAAAAGTAAGGGGGACTTATGCCATTGGTATGGGTTGCCCTTGCCGCTGGCGGCGTGGGTTTGGTGGGGGTTTCTTTGCGGGTTCAACCGCATCGAAAGCCCTTAAGTTAGCCGCTCTCGGGGGCGGCGGTTATATCGCTTACAAAGTGATTAAGGGGGGCAAATGATTCCGGCTATTGGTGGTGGTCTATCCGCTGGCGGCTCAATGCCTATCAGCGCGGGCGGTGGCTCGGCTGGTCCTAGCGAAGCCAACGGGACTAACTCTATTGGGGGTATCCGTAACGGCGCAATCAACTTTGGTGGTAGCGGTTGGCAGCAACTAGCAAGCAACTTGCCGTTAATCGTGCTTGGGCTTGGTGTGGTATGGGCGGTGACAAGAAAATGAAATTCAATTTGATTCGACCTAACCGCCCTGACCTATCGGCTCAATTTAAGCTGATTAAACGCGCTTTCAATGGTGTTGATAACGCCAAGGCAGAGTTTGAGTTTTGCTGTGATGCAGTCATTAGCAAACGGGCAAGCCTGTATCACTTGTTTAGCCGCAAACAGGGCGTATCACTACGCTTTGTGGGCTACGTGACCAGTGACAATGACTACTTGATTTTGGCAATGACAGGCAAGGGCTTACTGAAAGGTGCGCCCGCCATTATTGAGGCGGTTAAGTCTCAAGGCTATCGCTCTATCAAGTATCACACGGTGCGTGCGGGTATGACTCGAATCCTTAAAGGGTTTGGGTTCGTGTTAACAGGCAAGTCAGAGCATGACTCTGTACTGTCTTTGAATTTGGAGGGTTGCTAATGGGCGGCGGCGGTTCAAGTTCAAGTGCGAATACCACGGAAACCACAAATACCAACGGCACAAGCGCGGTAAGCGGTGACAACCTTGGTGTGATGATTTCGGGCGTTAACGGCAATATCGGCAGTGTCACTATGACTGACCACGGCTCAACCAAAGCGGCTGAAAATATCGCTAAGGAAGCCATTGCCAGTAACACGGAAGCCATGAAACAAGCGGGCAATCTTGGTTCAGAGGCATTGAAAGCCAATGAAAAAGCCGTTGAGCACTCGCTTAACTTTGGTGAGAAGTCATTAGACGCGGTATCACAAACCAATTCAGAAGCGATTGAAGCCGTGAAAGCCCTAGCAGCGCAAAGCAGTGAAAACACGCGCACTGCGCTCAAGGTGGCAGAAATGGCAAAAACCCATGAGCAAACAGGCACAGCCCCGCAAATGACGAAAGTTGCGTTAGGTGTGTCGGGTGCGCTCGCGGTGGGTATGGTGGCTTTAGCCTGGAGTAAGAAATAATGGAATTACAACCAGACAAGCAAACCCCAATTTCGGTAGGTGGCAAGGGTAAATACTTGATTGTGCGCTCGACCAGCGCACCTGTCTTTATCGGTGCTGACAACCTGCGACCACAACGACTTGAATCGGGTGACCGAATCAATGTCTCTGAGTTCGATAAGATGTTTTTAGAACACAAAGAGTCACAGACAGTGACCTTTGATTATCAAATCTCAGACCTTGAGGTAAGACCCGCCTCAACCAGTGGTCTAGTGGTTCAGCGCATCATTGAACCTATTGAGTTTTCCGCAACGGTGAGTGTTGCAGACGGGCTGAAAGTCGAACCGCTTTCACCCGCCGCAATGACCACAACGCCAGATATTGAAATTGCACCTAATGCCAAGGTGAAAATCTGCAATAGCGGATTTCGTAAAGTGTCAATTCAAGTCATTAGTGATGAGGTGACGACCTTGCGCGTGGGTGATTTCAATATCGCGTCTAATCGCGGATTAATGGTGATGGGGAGTAAGCACGCAACAGGCTCTCTATCGTTGGAATTCACAGGTGAGCTGTATGCGGTCAATACCAGTACTTCAACCGCTCGCCTATCGGTTGTGGGGGTGAATTAATGCAAGTCATTAACCCATTTTTTAACACGCAAACCACGATTTCAGACGTTGACCAACTGGCAGACCGCCTGTTGGCACTGTCTGATAAAGACGCTCAGTTGATTAGTGACATTTTGAGTCTCACAGAAAATGACACCTCAATGCTCACAACGATTAATCAACAAGCATCAACCATTACTCAGCAAAGCAATGACATTGCCAAGCTGAAAACAGACGTAAGCAACGCGCAAGCCCTTGCCAGTGCAAGCAGTGAAAACCTATTGATTAACCCTCGCGGCAAAATTAATCAAGCCAATGAGTCAGACGGCGTATTGGCTGCGGGTGTGTATTTCTGTGACGGCTGGAAAGCGGGCGCAAACGGTGCGGAAGTGTATCGAGACGTGGACGGCTTCCGCTTGGTGAGCGGTTCGATTGTTCAGCTTGTGCCAAACAACGTTGAACCGAATCAAACCCTACGCGGCAACCTGACCACGGTCAGCGGTACGCCACAAATCAAAATCAATGGCGGTACGGATTCAGCGCAAAGCGACAGCGCGGAATACATCCAGTTTGAGGTAAGCGGCGATAACTCCAAGTTTACAAAATTGGTGTTGGCTGAAAGTGCAGAGTTGCCAATCTATCGGCAGCAAGCGGACGAGTTGACAGCATGTTTAAGTCAGTTAAGAGAATTTGCCGTTACTGGGCGACAAAACTCTGATGGTGGGACTCATAAGGAATTTATTGACTTCAACCCAATGATTTCAAACCCAGCAGTTATATTTGTATATAACTACGCAGATGTACTAAGCGCACAATCAGTCTCAAGAACTAGGGTTTTCTTTGCCTCTCAAGGTGGTTATGCAGGAGCTATGGAGGCGTCAGGTTTCTTAGACGCTCGACCATAAGGAATTGACCAATGAAATACGCGAATCCAGAAAACACGGCAGTTATCTGTAATCACCCTGTTAGCGGTGAGCAATGGACAGTGCCACGCGGTCACCGTTTTTGGTCTGAGTTCGGAATTGACCTTGCAGAGCAGGAAAACCGAATTGCAGACGCTGACCCACAACCTCAACTAGAGCAGGTGCAGTAATGCGCCCGCTCTCCATCAAATTACTAGGACTGACAGGTATATGCCTGTTAGGAGGTTTAATTTATATGGAACGAAAAACAATCTCAAAGTGGGCGCTTTCAGCCCGCAGTGAAGCGCGAATGATGGGCGTACACCCTGACTTAAAAGCCGTGGTTAGACGTGCGATTGAACTATCGCCGTTTGACTTTGGCATTACATCAGGCAAGCGCACAGCAGAAGAGCAAAACGCGCTATTCAAGAAAGGCGCAAGCCAACTAGACGGATATTCAAAACTTAGCCGTCACCAAACAGGTCACGCGGTGGATTTTGTCGTCTATGACGAAGACGGCAAAGTAACGTGGGGCTTTAGCTACTACGAGCAAGTGAGCTGGGCGTTTAAGCAAGCAGCCCGCGAGCTAAAAGTCAAAATCGTTTGGGGCGGTGATTGGGTATCATTTCGAGATGGTCCACACATCGAACTAGACAAGGTGGTTTACCGATGATTGACAAAGGTGACGCGAAGAAAATCGCCGTCACCGTTGTTGGTGCGGTGGTAGCGGCTTACACAATTAAATTCTTAAAGACACAAGGTTGGCTATGATTGGACTGATTACCTCCCTTTTCAGTGAGGGAGTGGGATACTTCAAGCGAAAGCAGGAAGCAAAGCACAAAGCGCAAGAGCGTGACGACCAGCTAGAGCAAGCTAAGTTAGACGCGCAAATCAAACGACTACAATCCGGTGATGATTCAGCGGCTAAACTGGACGAACTCAGCATCAAGCAGCGCGGCTGGAAAGATGAATATCTATTGATTCTGACCACTTTACCGCTAGGGTTATCGTTTATCCCTGATTGGGCGCACATCGTTGATGCGGGTTTTGCTGCATTGGACGGTGTACCAGAATACTACTGGTATGCACTAGGGATGATTTACGTTGATACGTTCGGTTTTCGCCGCATGGTCAGGGTAGCGTTTGAGCATTGGCTACAAAAACGGTTCGGGGGTGTGAATGGTTGATTACCAAACACTGCTAGTCTTTGCGGTTAGCTCTCTGTGCTCTGGTGTGGGCGTTGGGGTAACGCTTAAGACGGATGTTAAGTGGCTGCGATTAATGCTCGAAAAGATGGACGAGCGAGTAACACGGCTCGAAAATGGCAACTAAGTAAAAGGCTCGCATAATCGCGAGCCTTTTTGTTGTGGTCACAATCGGGACATCAACTTAATTAAGTAATTTAAATACAACAACTTAATCAAAC
>NZ_LJJE01000046.1 GCF_001854765.1 Vibrio sonorensis
AAGGCCAAGAATTGTCAGTACTGGCTTTGCATTTGTTACAGATCTCTTTGGTGTACGTAAATACCTTGATGATCCAACAAGTGTTGAACGAACCGAGTTGGTTTTCAAGGATGAAAAAGGAAGATTTCAGGGCATTGACGCCATTGATCTATGCCCATGTCAATCCTTATGGGATATTTGAATTAGACATGGACGCAAGACTACCCATAGAAATGACAGCTTAAAAGTTGGCGGTTATCGCAGCTACCCGGTCACTACCCCAAGTGGATGAAACCTACGCGATGATTAAAGCGTTGAACAAGCTTACAGGGCTTGGTTTGTATTGGCTGACAATTAATCTAAATAGGGCTGTTCGGCTTCGAAAATGATTTACGCAACAAAGCCTTTTCGGAAAGCTGATACCGAACTCAAGGAGTATTGAGCCGACACGATTCATACATGCAGTTCGTTCTTTTATGTAACCACTACGAATTTTTCGTATTGTCGATATGGCTTGTGCTGATTCACTTTTTACTGAAGTGAATCGCATTGTAGGTCGATATGTAGATACCATCTCTAAACTTAGTCAGCAAGCATAGTTCTAGATCGTTTTAGGCTGATATTTAGTTTGTGTTTTGAGTACCCCAAAGCAAATCTGAATAAGTTTTCGCATTGCAGCTCCAAGCGCTTGCATTTTGGTTTTACCTGCTGCCAGCAACCTTCGTTTCTGCGCTTTAATATCAGGGTTGTGGGTGCTAGCACTCACCGCTGCTAAGAACAATTTAGCGCGAACTCTTGATGGACCAACCTTACTTAATGTCGTCCTACCTTTAAGGTTTCCCGACTCATTTAGCTTTGGGATGAGCCCGACAAAGGCTGCGGCCTGCTTTGCATTAGAAAACTGTTTGGCACTGAATAAGCCCGAATTCAACTGCGAAGTGCGACACTCTCCAATATCCAGCAGCCAATACCATTTCTTTAAAGACAATCGCTGGTTGCTTGAAGTCTAAATACTTTTTTGGTCGATAATTTATCCGTGATACCGCGAATTCAATATCACTGCCTGTTACCGTTGTTAAATCGGTTCCTTTCTTCACATATTGCCTTAAAAGCCCGTCAGCATTCTCATTGGCTCCACGCTCCCAAGAACTATAAGGATGGGCAAAGTACCCATCAGCCTCCAACGCTTTTGCGATGGTGTCGTGGCCTGCAAACTCGCGCGAAGACAATCAACGAACTCAACAGACACGATGCTCCGACTTTAAAATCCGCTGGTCAGGCAACCGAAAACAACGCGCGTTTCACGGCTTTTCATAACATGAACCCAGAAAGCGACCCAACTCGACCACGTTCTACGACGCTCTCGGCAAGGCAATCTAGTCGCATTCGGAGTCGTAAACGACGCGTCTTGTCAACAAAAGCGATGGACCTGAAAACGGAAATCAAATATCTGCGCCTCCTGGCCTACCAACTAACCATTCTGCGTGTAAGTCTAAAACTAGCTCCGATATACTCGCTAACAGGCGAGGACGAACTCGCTAAACAAATGAAGCGACTTCGACGCGATGGGGCACGACTGGAACGTTCGATGGATGCGTGCAAGTGCGCGCTCGTTGGACCTACGCCAACGACAAAACTGGCGAAGGTGAAAACCGACAACGCTCCTCCGAGACCGAAACGTAAACAATTACGCTACACTAGAATTCTGAAAGATGACGATCAATCGGAACGGAAGAAAATGAAACACGAAAGCATGACCAACACCGTCGCTGACGACGCCCGTATATGATGGTCCAGAACGGATTAAAATGATCGACTTCGAGGCGCGCCGCGAGGGTGAGGCGGATGATAATTCGCACTGGTCCAACTGCGATGCGATAAACCTGCTGCGTCGTGATGCCGTCGACCGTGACACGCCGACCCAAAACACCGGGCTTCTCTACCGCGAACCACGTAAAGATGAATCAACGACGAACGAAAAATCAACCTTTTCACCTCAGAGACACCCGCTTATTCATGAAGGAGAAGTGCAAAATCTCTCCGCCGTTTGAAACAACGACGTGAAAATGCGATCGGGTGTAAAAACCGAGAAACGTATCGACCGAAGCATCAAAGGAAAAAATCCTAAAAGGGTGCAGCCACCAAGGTCGCGCAAAAAAACGCCTCGAAAGCTAAAAACATCCGTCCGCTAACAACTGACAATCGCTCTTCAAGTGAGACGAGAGCAGAAGGCCATACCGTGACTGCGAGAGATGGGGGGGCATGCCTCGACATGACGCGAAAAAGTTTACTGTAGAGGTAACATATAAGCCTCCATGAGTAATGACTGTTGTCATTATCAGGGCTTGGGTCTAAATGGGAATGATGTTGAGAATTAATCGCTTACGTTAAACGGGAACCGGTTGAGTATGCTGTTCATCAGTTCAAGGTCAGCATTCGTTTGGTCGGCCGAGCATTACCGTGCTTATGGCTCTGGTATATTATTCAAGATCCTAAGGTGTT
>NZ_LJJE01000047.1 GCF_001854765.1 Vibrio sonorensis
TTCGAACCCCCGACCCTCTGGTCCCAAACCAGATGCGCTACCAAGCTGCGCTATTCACCGACAATGTTTTGTTAGGAACTAGCTTTACCAAGGGTCGCCCTCTGGTCCCGCTTTTGTTCCTAAAATCAGTGATGCGCTACCAAGCTGCGCTATTCACCGACAATGTTTTGTTAGGATCCAGCTTCACCAAGGGTCGCCCTCTGGTCCCGCTTTATTCCTAAATCAATGATGCGCTACCAAGCTGCGCTATTCACCGATAATATGATCCGCATATCAAATGCTAATCAATATAATAATGGGGTGGCTAACGAGACTTGAACTCGCGACAACCGGAATCACAATCCGGGGCTCTACCGACTGAGCTATAGCCACCATCAAACTGTTTATTGTCTACGTTGCTGTAAACAATAAAGATCATGTTAAAAACACAATCTTTTAAATAAGTGGTCGGTGAAGAGGGATTCGAACCCCCGACCCTCTGGTCCCAAACCAGATGCGCTACCAAGCTGCGCTATTCACCGACAATGTTTCAACCAATGGTACTAGAAGTGCTACTCACTGATTTTATGCTTGGGGTTATTTCCTCAAGCGTGTTAACTCGTAATACATACCAATTAACAAAATAAATGGGGTGGCTAACGAGACTTGAACTCGCGACAACCGGAATCACAATCCGGGGCTCTACCGACTGAGCTATAGCCACCACTATAATTTTACCGATGTTCTTTCAGAGCTAAATGGCGCGCCCGAAAGGATTCGAACCTTCGACCTTTGGCTCCGGAGGCCAACGCTCTATCCAGCTGAGCTACGGGCGCATGCCCCATCGGCGGAGTGGAATAATACGTATATCACACAATGTCGTCTAGTACTTTTTCAACTTTTTTTCCCGTTTGACGTCTTTTTCAGCAATTAAAGTGTGACAAATCCCTAGTTAGCGTGTGATAAAGCCCCTGAAGCGAGTAACTTGATGTTTATTGCAACAAAGTATCAGGATATAATCACCCACTGTTTACATTGATTTAACAGCCAAAGCTTTGTGGCCTGCTGGATCAGTACCTACACTCTAATAAATGAGTAAGCACGAACTTACTCTCTGGAATGTAAAGTGAGTTAATGGATATGTCTCGAAAACTATTATGCGTTTTGGTCGCTGCGATCACTTTTTCGACCGCCTCTTTTGCAGCTAACGTGAGCCAAGAAGAATACGATGCGATCGCTGAAAGAATTAAACCTGTAGGTGATGTTTATCTGGCAGGCAGTGAGCCAGTTGTCGCCGAACCTAGCGGTCCTCGCGATGGGCTGACCGTATACAACACCTACTGTATGGCGTGTCACGCGTCTGGAGTAAGTGGGGCACCTAAAACTGGCGTTGCTAGTGATTGGACTGCTCGTATTGCTAAAGGTAAAGATGTTCTGGCAGATCACGCCATCAACGGTTTCAATGCGATGCCGGCGAAAGGCGGCTGTATGGACTGCTCTGACGATGAAATCGTCGCTGCTATTGAGCATATGATTGAAGGCATGTAAGTTCAGTCATACGAAAAAGGCCGGATTACCGGCCTTTTTTAGTTCTACTACTTCTTAAACATCGAGCGCAAATTAGCAATGTGTGCTTGGCCTTTTGCCATCCTCTCTTCCTGTGACACGGGCTTTTTAATCTGTTCCCATTCCACATCATCAAAAGGCAGCTCATCAAGAAAGCGGCTTTGGATGGGTTTGATTAATTCCCCAAACTGTCTGCGCTCTCGGCACATAGTAAAAGTCAGTTCTCTCTGTGCACGAGTGATACCTACGTACATCAAGCGACGCTCTTCTTCTACATTGTCTTCATCAATACTGGTTTGGTGAGGTAAGATCCCTTCTTCTGTCCCTATTAAATAGACATAGGGAAATTCTAGACCTTTAGAAGCGTGGAGAGTCATCAGTTGAACCGCGTCACTGTCCTCGTCTTCTTCACCGCGCTCCATCATATCTCTTAACGTTAAGCGCTGAACAACTTCTTTTATGTTCTTCTCTTCCTGATCATAGTTGTCGCCTTCTAAGTCTGCGACTATCCATGAATAGAGATCAGAGACGTTTTTCATCCGCATCTCAGCCGCTTTCGGGCTAGAGGAAGTCTCATAAAGCCAGTCTTCGTAATTAATATCTCGAACTAGGGAGCGCACTGCTTCCACCGTATTACCGCGCTCTGCTTGATCCGCAATCGCCACCAGCCACTGAGTAAAGCGTCTGAGGTTTTCAAGCCCGCGTCCGCTAAGGTGTTGTTCTAACCCCATTTCAAAGCTAGCTTCAAACAAACTCTTGCCACGCATGTTGGCGTAACTGCCTAGCTTTTCTAAGGTGACTGGGCCAATTTCTCTTCTCGGAGTATTCACAATACGCAAAAAAGCGTTGTCATCATCTGGGTTAACCAACACCTTTAGATAAGCCATGATGTCTTTTATTTCTGCGCGAGCAAAGAAAGAGGTGCCTCCCGACAACTTATAAGGCACTCGGTTCTGCATCAGTGATTTTTCTATCAAACGAGACTGATGATTACCGCGATACAAGATCGCGTAGTCTCGATAGTCAGTTCGATTTAAGAACTTATGTGCGATCAGCTCACCCGTTACACGTTCCGCTTCGTGTTCTTCATTTTTTGCCAGCAGGAGTTTGAGCTTTTCACCATCAGGGATCTCTGAAAACAGCGATTTTTCATAGACGTGAGGATTGTTAGCGATCAAGATGTTTGCCGCGCGCAAAATTCGGCTGGTAGAACGGTAGTTTTGCTCTAGTTTAATAAGCCTGAGCTCTGGGTAGTCTTGACCCAGTAAAACGAGATTTTGCGGCTTCGCTCCTCGCCATGAATAAATGGATTGGTCATCATCCCCAACCACAGTTAAGCGGCCACGTTCACCAACGATCAGCTTGACCAACTCATATTGGCTAGTATTGGTGTCTTGGTACTCATCTACTAATAAATAGCGGATTCGATTTCTCCAGCGGTCGCGCACGTCTTTATTATTTTTAAGTAGGACCACCGGGAGCAAAATAAGATCATCAAAATCAAGTGCGTTATAGGCTTTCATCTGCTTCTGATACATTTCAAAACAGAAAGCAAAGAGTTGCTGCTGTTCTCCCTGAGCATAAGCCTTTGCTTGCTCTGGAGACAGCATGTCATTTTTCCAATTCGAAATCGCACTTAGCAGTTGGCGAAGAAGATCTTTATCGCCATCGAGCTGTTTTTCGGTCAGCTCTTTCAGTAGTGCCATCTGATCCTGATCGTCAAAGAGAGAGAAACCAGCCTTAAGACCGAGGTGCTTGTACTCTCGCTTGATAATAGTAAGACCCAACGTATGAAAGGTAGAGACCATCAGCCCTTTGGACTCATTTTTCCCAAGCGTCTGCCCTACTCGTTCTTTCATTTCTCTTGCCGCTTTATTGGTAAACGTTACTGCTGCAATATTCCGGGCTTTGTAATTACACTGCTGAACCAAATAAGCAATTTTGTTTGTGATGACTCGGGTTTTACCCGAACCCGCACCCGCCAGCACCAAACACGGGCCGGAAACAAATTTTACTGCTTCATCTTGTTGGGGGTTCAGCTTCATTGTGTACTCATCAGGTTAATTTCAGGCGCCTATGATAATCCTCTCTTAGCGTGATTACTACGCTCTCATCAACAAGATTTTTTTTTGAATTCACAAATACCTTGTTGCATAACCCACCCCATTTTGCTTTATAATGAATGAACGTTCATTCACTGGTGATGATTAATGACGAAAAACGCACCGCTAGATAAACATCAGCAAATCATACTCGCTGCGGAGCAACTTATTGCCGAGTCTGGCTTTCACGGCCTTTCTATGCAAAAAGTGGCGAACCAAGCAGGAGTGGCCGCTGGTACTATCTACCGTTACTTTTCAGACAAAGAGCATCTGCTAGAGGAAGTTCGTCTGCATGTTTCACAACAAATTGCAGATGCGGTTCAGTTAGGGGTCACTAGTGACATGCCCTTGAAACAACGTTATCGCACCATGTGGCTAAACATTTGGAATCTCGCTGGCTCAAACCTTGCGACCCTGAGCAATCGTGTGCAATACGAGTCTATGCCCTTAGGCAAATGCGGCACGGCAAGGGATTCAGAAAGAAAAATGTTTGCCAAAGTGGATCAGCTTTTCAATGAAGGAAAAGAGCAAGGGTTGTTCAAACCACTCGCCAATGAGGTGCTTTCAGGCTTGAGTCTTGAAGCTTGTGTTGCGCTCGCTCGTAAACACGCTCATGGATTATACCATCTGGACGACGCTTCTCTTGAAGCGGCGATAGAAGCCAGCTGGGATGCCATTATTCAACATTAACTTGGAGTTCTAATCAGAATGAAAAAGTGGACATTTTTTATGCTGCTTATTGCGCTACTGCTATTCGGAAGTGTAATAGGTTTCAACTTGTTCAAGCAGCAAAAGATTGCTGAATACCTCGCAAACCGTCCAGAACCAGAGTTCCCGGTAACAGTGACCACTGTAGAAGCGGTAAACTGGGTTCCAGTGATTGAGGCGATCGGTTTTATCGAACCTAACCAAGGTGTCACCGTTGCTAATGAAACAAGCGGCGTTATTGACCAAATCAGCTTTGAATCAGGTACTCAAGTTGAAGAAGGTCAGCCACTCGTTTTGCTTGATTCAGCCGTAGAGAAAGCCAACCTTAAGAGTACTCAGGCGAAATTGCCTGCTGCGGAAGCAAAATATAAGCGCTACCAAGGTCTGTACAAAAAGGGATCTATCTCCAAAGAAGCGTACGACGAAGCGGAAGCGAATTACTTCTCTTTGAAAGCGGATATCGAAAGCCTCAACGCTTCTATTGACCGCCGTGAAATTAAAGCGCCATTTGCTGGTGTGGTTGGTATTCGAAATGTATACCTAGGCCAATACCTTCAAGCGGGTACAGATATCGTTCGTCTAGAAGACACCTCTGTAATGCGTCTGCGCTTTACGGTTCCACAAACAGACATCTCTCGTATCACACTGGATCAAGAAGTGGATATCTTTGTTGATGCCTACCCAGACAAGCCATTCAAAGGTTCTATCTCAGCCATTGAACCTGCGGTTAACGTGCAAAGTGGTTTGATTCAGGTTCAAGCTGATATTCCAAACAGCGACGGTAAATTGCGCAGTGGTATGTTTGCTCGCGCCAACATTATTCTGCCTAAACTAGAGAATCAGGTAACTTTGCCTCAGACAGCCATTACCTTTACGCTCTACGGGGACAATGTTTACGTAGTTCGTGAAGAGGAAGGCGTGAAACGCGTTACTCAGCAAGTCGTGAAAGTGGGTGAGCGTACCGCAGATATCGCTCATATTCTCGATGGTGTACAGCCGGGTGATGTCATTGTAACTTCGGGGCAGGTTCGACTCAGTAACCACTCTAAAGTGAGAATCGTAGAAAGCGATGCCATCACACCACCAGCTGAAACCCCAATGCTGTAAACGGAGGCGACATGCGCTTTACAGATGTTTTTATTAAACGTCCAGTTTTAGCGGTATCCATCAGCTTTTTGATTGCCTTGCTAGGTCTGCAAGCCGTTTTCAAAATGCAGGTGCGCGAATACCCTGAAATGACAAACACTGTGGTTACGGTATCGACCAGCTACTACGGTGCGAGTGCCGATCTCATTCAAGCTTTATTACTCAGCCATTGGAACAAGCGGTCGCTCAAGCGGACAACATTGATTATATGACTTCACAGTCGGTACTAGGTAAATCCACTATTACTGTCACCATGAAGTTAAACACCGATCCCAATGCCGCACTATCTGATATTTTGGCCAAGACCAACTCGGTGCGTTCTCAGCTCCCTAAAGAGTCTGAAGACCCAACCGTAACTATGTCTACAGGTTCAACGACGGCGGTTCTGTATATCGGCTTTACCAGTGATGAACTATCTTCGAGCCAGATTACTGACTATCTGGAACGAGTGGTAAACCCTCAGCTATTCACCGTAAATGGTGTCTCTAAAGTCGATCTTTACGGCGGCCTAAAATACGCACTGCGCATTTGGCTCGACCCTGCCAAAATGGCAGCGCTGCAACTGACCGCTACTGACGTGATGACGGTACTGAATGCCAATAACTATCAGTCAGCAACAGGTCAAGCGATTGGTGAGTTTGTGCTCTACAACGGTAGTGCCGACACTCAGGTTTCAAATGTTGAAGAACTTGAAAGCCTAGTGGTTAAGTCGGGTGAAGGTGAAGTTATTCGCCTTCAAGACATTGCCAAGGTCACACTAGAAAAAAGTCACGATGTATACCGTGCAAGCGCCAATGGTCAGGAAGCCGTGGTAGCAGCGATTAACGCTGCGCCAAGTGCCAACCCGATTAACATTGCCGCTGATGTACTGGAGCTGTTACCTCAATTAGAGCGCAACATGCCAAGTAACATCAAAATGAACGTAATGTATGACTCAACCATTGCGATCAACGAATCCATCAACGAAGTTATTAAGACCATCGTTGAAGCGGCGCTGATTGTACTTGTGGTTATCACACTGTTCTTGGGTTCGTTCCGCGCGGTACTTATCCCTATTGTCACGATTCCTCTCTCCTTGATTGGTGTGGCGATGGTGATGCAGGCGATGGGCTTTTCATGGAACTTAATGACCTTGCTCGCTATGGTACTGGCCATCGGTCTGGTGGTAGATGATGCCATCGTGGTACTTGAGAACGTGGACCGTCACCTCAAGCTTGGTGAATCTCCATTCCGCGCAGCGATAATCGGTACTCGCGAAATTGCCGTGCCTGTTATTGCCATGACCCTAACTCTGGGCGCGGTATATGCACCTATCGCACTCATGGGTGGTATCACTGGTTCTTTGTTTAAAGAGTTCGCACTAACGCTCGCAGGCTCGGTATTTGTATCTGGTATTGTGGCATTAACACTCTCGCCAATGATGTGTTCGAAAATGCTTAAGGCCAACGAGAAGCCGAGCAAGTTTGAAACAACAGTACACGACTTATTGGATCGAATGACCAATCGCTACGAGCGTATGCTTAAAGCGGTTATGCAGCGCCGTCCAGTAATTCTAGTATTCGCTTTCATTGTGTTTGCTAGTCTACCGGCCTTGTTTAAATTTATACCTAGTGAACTTGCACCGTCGGAAGATAAAGGCGTAGTGATGTTAATGGGTACAGCACCATCCAACGCAACCTAGACTTTATGCAAAACACCATGAATGAGGTGAATCAGATTCTTTCTGACCAACCGGAAGTGGCTTATGCGCAGGTCTTTACTGGTGTGCCTAACTCTAACCAAGCTTTCGGTATCGCTTCTATGGTGCCTTGGAGTGAACGAGAGGCGAGCCAAGCCGACGTGACACACCGTGTGGGTCAGCTTGTTCAAGACGTGCCTGGTATGGCGGTGACTGCATTCCAGATGCCGGAACTGCCTGGTGCGGGTTCTGGTCTACCGGTTCAGTTCGTTATTACCACACCAAACGCATTCGAAAGCTTGTTTACCGTCGCTACCGACATCCTTGGTGAAGTAAAAACCAACGCCTTGTTTGTTTACTCAGAGCTCGACCTAAACTACGACTCTGCCACGATGAAGATTAATATCGATAAGGACAAAGCGGGCGCGTATGGCGTAACCATGCAAGATATTGGTATCACGCTTAGTACTATGATGGCGGATGGCTATGTTAACCGTATCGACCTAAATGGACGCTCTTATGAAGTGATTCCTCAAGTTGAGCGTAAATGGCGTCTGAACCCTGAATCGATGAACAATTACTATGTTCGTGCAGCCGATGGTAAAGCGGTGCCGCTTGGCAGCTTAATTACCATTGACGTAGTTGCAGAGCCTCGTTCACTGCCACACTTCAACCAGCTTAACTCTGCCACTATTGGTGCCGTACCGGCTCCGGGTGCAGCGATGGGTGATGCTATTGCTTGGTTCGAAGACATTGCACAGAACAAATTGCCAGCGGGCTACAACCACGACTATATGGGCGAAGCTCGTCAGTATGTCACTGAAGGTAGTGCTCTTTACGCCACCTTTGGCCTAGCACTGGCGATCATCTTCCTAGTACTGGCGATTCAGTTTGAATCGATTCGCGATCCACTAGTGATTATGGTTTCCGTTCCACTGGCAATATGTGGTGCTTTGATCGCACTCGCTTGGGGCGCATCAACCATGAACATCTACTCTCAGGTAGGTCTAATCACTCTGGTTGGTCTGATCACTAAGCACGGTATTCTTATTTGTGAGGTTGCCAAAGAAGAGCAACTGCACAATAAGCTATCTCGCATCGAATCAGTAATGGAAGCGGCAAAAGTTCGTCTACGCCCTATCTTAATGACGACAGCGGCAATGATTGCGGGTCTTATCCCTCTAATGTATGCCACTGGTGCGGGTGCCGCTCAGCGCTTTAGTATTGGTATTGTTATTGTCGCGGGTCTTGCGATTGGTACTCTGTTTACCTTATTCGTATTGCCAGTGATCTACAGTTACCTAGCTGAACGCCATAAACCTCTACCCGTCTTTGTCGAAGACAAAGATTTAGAGAAACTGGCTCGTGTTGACGAAGCGAAAGCCGCTCACCGCCAACTGGCGGATCACCAGTAATACAATTCAATAAGTTGAAAAAGGTCACTTCGGTGACCTTTTTTATTACCTTACTAGCGACTTTCTTTTGGCAATTACATAGAATGAGGACAAATCTAAAGGAGTTTAAGCCGATATGTTTGACCCAAAAAAACTAGAGCAGATTGCTAAGCAAATCCACGACTCTATGCCTCAGCCAGTGAAAGAGCTAGGTGCAGATGTAGACCAAAAAGTACGTCAGGTTATTCAAGGCCAGCTTAACAAGCTGGATGTGGTTAGCCGCGAAGAGTTTGATGTGCAAACTCAAGTGCTAATGCGCACTCGCCAAAAGCTAAATGATATGGAAAAGAAACTGGCTGAAATCGAAGAAAAGCTAGGTTCGAAAGACGCTGAGTAGTCTTTTATATCAATGTAT
>NZ_LJJE01000048.1 GCF_001854765.1 Vibrio sonorensis
GACGGGGAACATTCGCCATGTCTGCCACTTCTTTAGCGTCAAGCCCTACGCTCTGACGGCAATAAGCGGAAAAGGCTTCTTTCTCTGTGGTTTGTGTCATTACTTCCTCAATGCGCGTATGTCACTCATAATTAGTTAAAGTGTGCGTTATCTGCACATAAAAATCAATTTAAAACGCCATATTAGCAATCGCTAACATGCTAGCCGTATCCGTATCGATCAGTCTGAGTGTGGTATCTAGTGTTTTGTTGCCTAGCATCAAGTGAATAGTTGGTGTATCAACGCCTTGCCGTTTCAAGCGTACTGCAAACGTCCTTCGCCCCGAAAGAATACTGGGGCGCTCAATTCCACTATCAGCTAATATCCGTTTGATGTGGTTGTTTAGAGCGTTACAGTGAAACGTAACGTTACCTGAGTCGGTTTCCCTGCGTTTAATCTTGAAATAAGCCCCGTTAGCCCTTTTGAAAAACGGTTCATCTGGATCATGGCCATTGTATAAATCAGGGTGATCACCATCCTGCATTCGCTTATCGAGATACGTTTTAATTAGATTTTGTAACTTCACATTAGACAAATAGAAATCGCGTTCAACGTCTCCCTTAATTGCAAAGCATTTCGTTAACTGTCCACTTTTAGTAAGTATGTCCTTTACCTGAACCCTGCATAACTCAAGGGTAGTCATACCCGAACCCAACCAAAAACCAAACAGACAAGCATTAAGATCTGGCTCAGGCGTTTGTGAGATCACTTTAAAAATCCAAGATCGGTCTTTATCTTCGATTAATGTTGGTAAAGCGTTGTGTGCAAATCCTATTAATAAAAAGAATAAACATACACGTTAACAAGATTGAAAGCTGAAAACAGTGATCAGGCTGTTGAATTGATTAGCATTGGGGGAAAACTAGCTATAGAGTTAAGACTTGATAATTAGCCAAAAAGAACACGGTAAACTTATGCACAATATTAGTGGATAAGTGGGCGGACAACTCGATTAAGTCTTTTAATTTTCAGTGAGAATTACCTCAAAAAAAAGCCCCTGCAAAGAGGGGCTAAAAGTTTCATGGAAGCAATGCTTGTCTAGTAAAGCGCAGCTAGAACTCTAAAAGACGCATCAATAATAAAAGCAGAGACAAAAATCACTAAGTTTTTTCTCTCTTTTTGTCGCATGCCTTACTATCGACTCCATTCCTTACGCCAATTATCATAGATTGAGATATTTTAGTGTCTGAGCAAATAGAAAAACCCGAAAGCAAAGGCGTGATCGGCTCCTTAGTCTCTTATTTTAAAGGTTATCGAGAGCAAGAATCGCCAGAAAATCAGGCCATTTTGAATGACGCGCCACTCACTGGTGGTGCTGACTTGTATCACTCGCCAGCTTTAAGCGGTGAAAGTGAAGAAGATCACTTACGCTCTGATGCTAAGCTCACCGAAAGAGGCGAAAAATACACCATTTATGGCGAACTTGCCGACCTCAGTTATATCCATGAAGGGTTAAACATTCACATCGCTCACGCGCTCGCGCCGAACAATGTCACCAAAAAAAGCTTTTGGTACACGCCAACCAAGCCAGAATTTAAAAAGCTGGTGGACGACTTAAACAACACTGTCGTGAAAAAGGTTAATGAACACATCTTTGCGTGGGCGAACATCATGTCAACTTATGGCGTGGCGTACGTGCGGCCGATTTTGGTAGAAGGCAAAGGGCTGGTGGATTTTGAATGTAACTATTACACCTTGCCCAAGTTTATCCGCGAGTATGAGAGGGCGGGTAAGCTGGCTTTCTTTACCAGTCAGCACATGAAAAAAAGCATGGGCGGAGGCGTTGAACCGATCCCGCCGTGGAAACTCATTCCGCTAAAAATTCCGTATTACACTCCAGATCCAGAGCGTGAGCCTGATAGCGTCGCCAAAGGCTATTACAGCTTGCTCAATGAGCAGCATCGTGAGATGGCGCTGGAAACTCAAAATTATGGCGAGTCTTTACTGGCTCGATCGCTTGATCCTTATAAGAAATTTAAACGTTCGCTAGAGGCACTGCTGGGCAGTCGTGAGAATGCCAGTAAGCGTGAATGGCTCGTATTGGCGAATTTAGGTAGTAAAACCCCGCAAGCCGCCGCCGCTTGGCTGGATGAGCTGGCGGAGACCATGAAAAGCGATGATGATTTTCATGAAAACCGCCGCCGTAGCGGGGGGATGCGCCCCACGGTAGAGCGAAAAATCGTACCTGTTACGGGGGATAGCTCTATTGATACGTCCATGATGGAAGCCAATCCCAACATTAGTCATATTGAAGATGTGCTGTTTCACTTCAAATCGCTCACTGCTTCGATTGGATTGGATTACACCATGTTGGGTTTTGCCGACATGATGAGCGGCGGGTTAGGCGAAGGGGGTTTTTTACAAACCAGCATTCAATCGACGCGCCGCGCGCAGATGATACGAATCGGGGTCGAGGCATTTTTAGAGCGTGCCAGTATTTTGCACTTGTATTACAAGCACAAAAAAACCGTCTTAAAAGATCAAGCCCTTCCGTGGCAATTGGTATTTAACTCTATGAGCGCGACCGTGCAGGCCAAAGAAGATGAAGAGCGCGAGAAGAAAGCTAACCGTGCGGCCACTGTTGCCGCTGTGGTCGATGCCATTAAGCAAGGCTCTACGGCAGAAAGCAAAACCTTAGCACGGCGCATTCTTGAGGATGCGCTGGATATTCCAGAGGAAGAGATGGATAAAATTATGGAGGAACTGTTTGCAAACGATTCCTCTGAGACTAACGAGCAAGTGCTGGCGCGGATGTTAAGTGACAGCGCCTTAGCTAGTATGACATCGGAGATTTAATCATGACTAACAAAGTTGGGGTGTTAGCCTCAGTGACCGAAACCTTTAACGTTTTTAACGATGGGCGTCAGTTCAACACTGCCCCGCAAAGCTATGTATTGTCGGCATTAAAAAAGCTTGCATCGTGCGCCAAGACACAAGAGCGCATCAAGCTCGGTGAGGCAATTGGGTTTTATGGACATACCATTCGAGAAGAAACCAAAAAGCTCAAGCCGCGTGAAAAAGAGTGGATCGTTGTCGATGGTAAGGCGGTCGAGGTTCGGGTTGAGCCTGCCATTCGCTGTACTCACTTTGAATGCGATGAGGTGGGCAACGTAACCCACACGGAAGAATTTCTAGACACCGACGACGGCAAGGCGGCGCTGGCTGCGTACAAGGCCAAAAACGGCGGCTTTAGCTGGGCGCTTGGTGGAACTGACGGCACGGGCAAAGGCTTTGCGTCTGTGGCGCGTGAGTTGGCAGGGTTTGATTATGTATTCAACCCCAACTTTATCCCAACAGATCGCCGTGATGTCTTATTGGCCTCTCAGCAAGATAACGATAACGCTCTGTTGCTGGCTTCAGTGGTAGAAGCGGGGGTGGAGCAAGAAAAAGCTGAACAGTTGGTCAGTTTGTACGCTAACCCAGACTTTAAAGAGGCCAGTATCGACGGTCTGATTTTGGCGGAGATGATTGAAAAAAACGAGTCGCTACAAAAAGCCCAAGCACAACGTGAAATGTTACTCGCTCAAGTGTTCGATGAGTGTCCATACATTTTAAGCGACGAACAAAAGCATTCGCTTATCCATATGAGCACACAACATGACGCTGAAATCGCGGCGTCTATCTTTGCCTCAATGGGGGAGGATAACTTTGCTGAATTGCCAGCTGAATTTAACCAGCCAGCTTCCACCAGCCAGCCAAGCAAACCTTTAGTCGTCCCGCGTTTGGGTGGGAACCGTTACAGCTTTACAGCGGATCGTTAAATGATTGGCGGCATTGTATTTGTGTTACTCGCGGCGTTTTTTGCGCTGCTGAGTGTGGTTTCTGCTAGAGCGAAACGGCACGGTTTCACGATAGTATTTTTATTATTGGGCGTGTCAGCGTTGATTGCTTCAGTGGTTATTTATCCGCTTTCGTCTAAGCTTGAAGCGGAAATGACACGAGCGGTTGAGGTGGAGCGCGCCAAGGTTATGATAGAGACACTTGGTGACGCTGCGCTTTATGTTGAATACCTCAAAGCTACTGAGTGATTTTCACTGAAAATTGCCTAGCTCACCAGCTGGGCTTTTTTAAATCGCTCTGCAATGTGCTTGATCATCGGGCTAAGTTTGTTGTCACGCAGCTTATTAAGTTCGCTGAGCATCTGGCTAGTGAAGCCTTTCCCCGTTGTGCTCCATGCTGTTAGCGCCCCTTCAAGCTGATTAAGCCTTGCCTGAATGTTTAGGGCTTGCTCATTGTCCTTGCGCCTTTGCTCCTGTTGCTTCAATTGCTCTTTGCTGAGTGGCTTCGGTGTTTCCATTTTCTGCCAGCTAGTTTGATGACGCTTTTGGGCGGCTAAAGCAATCAAGTTATGACGGTGTTGGTCTTCGCTCAAATGTGCTTTTCGAAAAATAAAATCCAAAACAGTTGGGGTGAAACTCCCAGTGATATTATTTTTATCTTCCGAGTGTAACGAGGAGTGATAGGAGGATCATTTTTTAAGGGGGGAGTAGGATCGTGCTCTTCGATTGGCTTTTCTTTGGCTTCAAGCACTTGTTGTCTTTCTTGCTTAAGCTGGCGATTGAGCGCGCGGCGCTCTTTTTTGGCCTCTTCTACCCAAAGTTTAAGCGTCTCAATGACAAAGGTGTATTGATTGCTTTTCGGTGGCTGGCCTTTGCTGTTGGGCTGGTGAAAGTCGAGCAGTTTCATTTTTTTGAGTTGGCTAATGTGGGTGCGAATGGTGCGCGGCTGGACGCCGACCAGTTCGGCCAACGTGTTTTGACTGGGGAAGATATTGCCTTGAGGATTCCAATAGCGCGCAATCGCGGCATAAGTATCAAGACAAGCTTTTGACTTTTTATGAAAGGATTTAACAAAAAATATTAGTGAAATCAGCTGTTCACTGTGACGAATGTAAGCTTTTTGCGTCATAATTAGTTTCTTTAGGGTGTACAAAGCTTGCCCTATAAGAAACGTCTTGTTAAACTTATCTCAGACGTTACATAGGGTGTAGCGCTAATGTGATAACTGAACCGACCAAAGCTAGTTATCACTCTTCTTTTGAAAGCCTCGCATTCGCGGGGCTTTTTCGCATCTGCAATCTGGTTTTTACATTTCTCTTATCTCGTCGTTAGAAATCGAAATCAAAATTAGACCGATCTAACCGTATTTTTGCCCATAGATCAATGATCAATGATCGAATATTGGGATCTTTGATCTATTTGTCCACAAAATCAACTAATAAAAACAAAAAACGCCGATCTATGATAATTAAATTGTCAGTCTATGATAATTCCGTTTAGAATGTGCTCACGGTAATACTGAGGGAATACCACTATCATGACCACAGTCAAAACATGCATTTCCATAACTGAAGATACAACTGGGACGCTTAAACGTGTAAATGAGATCTTGAAGGTTAACGGGAGAAAGATCCTTACATTGTCAGAGGCCGCGCGGTTTGGTGTGGAAATAATAGGAAAGATCCCAGAAGAGGAGCTTTGCGAGCAAGTTCGAAGCTACCGTATTGAAAAAATGAAAGTGTAATTATCGCGTAGATGGAGAGATAAAGTGACCGAAAATATCCAACTCACTGAAACCGCAAAACAGATACAGGCAACCATTCGCCCCGCCTTAAATCAGTTAGATATTGCTCAGGGGAAAGTAACGGGCATTGCTGAAACCTCAGTCAAAGCGGCTATCATGCTGGTGGAACAAGCCGAGCAAATGGCGATTGATCTGACAAATCAAGATTATGACGACTATAACGAGCTAGTCGGTAACTACGAGAATCTTAGTTCGCACGTTGATAGGCTAGAAGGTCAGTTGCGAGAGGCTAAGGCCAGCATCGAGACCGCAAAAAGTAACGCCGCTGACGCCCTTTTAGAAAAGGACGAGGCCAACGCCGCCGCAAGCATGGCCGCGACGGAAGGCAAAGTATTAAAAGACCAGATCCGTACGCTAAGGGACGAAGTGAAGTCACTCAAAGAGCTTAACCCTGAAGGTCTTAAGGCTAAAAACGTCAGTCAGAAAAAAGAACTCAAAGAGAAAAGCGATATTATCGGCCAGCAGCTTATCAAAATTCGCACGCTTCGGGCTGAATTGGCCGATGTTAAAGGAAACTACGCCAAGGCGACCGATAACGTTTTATCTCTAAAAGAAACCTGCGAAGAGCAGCATGAAAGACTTTGCTCAAAAGATGGCTTGATGTTGCGTACGCCCTATCAATCAAAAGGCGATGACCGCTTAATGTTCTACATGCATTACATGGGGTACAACTTGGAAGTTGGTTCAGCCAATGCGGCGGACGACGCCGTGCGTTTGGTTGGTGACTTAGGTTTTCATCTCGTTTTACGCACCACTTATTGCATTGACGCTGTAGTGAATTTCACTACTTGGCTTTCTCCTGTATTGCCTTCTCCTCAATGGCTACCTTTAATCGCTGAAGTGCCAGACGGTCTAATTGCAGACTTGCATGAAGAAATCTACGAGCGAGTCAAAGAGTCTCACCCCGATCTCGTTAAGCGCGTGGATTGGGCGAAAGGGGTATTTTTAGCAGAGCTTGACGGCATCAAAGACAAGCATTTAGAACCGCTTCGAAAAGGCGGGTTCACCTCACTTTACGACGTGTGTGAAGTGCCTTTAGGTCGTGTGGCGGAACGCTGCGACGGGCTAGAGAAGGCGGCAGAAAAAGACATCCGCAAGGTATGTGACGCGCTGGTAAGTCAATGGCGTATTGAAAACAAATTTAGCGAAAGTTCGATTAAGGCGGCAGCATGATTGATCGAGTGCCAACCTTGGCGGAACGCATTAAAAATAAAAGCGCCTCGCTCACTGAGATTGTTGAATGGCTGGAATTAACGAGCAGTCACACGCCGATTCAAGCGGACGTAATTCAGCTTCTAAGAGAAAACCTTACTATTGCGTTTGGTGATGGTTTTTATGATGGATTTAGGCGCGCTCAATTTATGGCTGAAGACGGGCAGGATTTGTCTGAAATTGGTCGTTATGAGGCGCTGGAGCTGTCGGAACAAGCGGAAATTAAATGCCGTTTTTCTCGCCAAGATGCAAAGCAAAAGAAAAGGTTAAGCATGTTTAATGCTAATGTCGCATGTATCAAAAAAAGTGATAAATAAAACAGGGAGGCAGAGCATATGTTTTTTGCGCAATATAAAACCATTGATTACAAAGGCAAGCCGTGCAAGGTAATCGGTCAAGCGCCAGCTAATAAAGTGGGTTGCGGCAACGGAATGGCGTTGCTTTTGGTGATTGATGGAAAGAGCAAGTACGTCAACACTACTGAGCTGTTAAAGTAGAGGAGGGTAAAATGTCAAGGCTTATAGGTGAACAAGTGGTAGATATTTCTAGCACAAGATTCAAAGACTACGCCCCTTTCGATTTTGCAATGCTTTTCATTGAAACGTACGGACAGATTGACGGTGATCACCATAAAGCATAGGTTCTCGATCAAATTGCACGCCTTCACAAAGGAACTAAGCCTATCATCAAGCTAGTTGAATGGGATGATGGGACGCTTGAATATCGTTTTAGCCTCGAAGCGCCTACCAAAGATTATGTTGATTGGGTTGTAAGTATGAAGTCGGGCGAAGACGGTGATAACACTTATTTGTATGATTCTGGCGTTGCGCCATAACCAAGCAGGAACTAAACAAAATGGAAATGCAACAATATGACTTCGGGGCATTGTTCCCAGTAACTAACGCACGCTCTGAAATTTCACTCGTTTGGATAGATTTAGAGACTGGTGGCCTTAATGGGCGTTTAGAAAATGGTGAAGTAGGCGGCGCGTATTATCCGATATTTGAAATTGCCGTTAAGGTAACAGATACAGAGCTGGTGGAGTTGTGCGAGCCTCTACGCTTGGTAGTCTATCAAGATGATGAAATGATAGCGCGCTCTAGTAAATGGGCGTTAGAATCGCATACAGAAAGCGGCCTTATCAAAGAAGTGAGAGAAAGCGGTATTACGCTCGACGAGGCTGAGCGCATTTTATTGTCGCATCTCGCAAGTAATGGGGTGGGTGCATTTGACCGCAAAGCCGGAGCAGGGGCGATAATGGCAGGTAACGGCATTCACTACGACCGCTTCTTTATCGCTTTGCAAATGCCACTGTTAAACGCTTATTTGTACTATCGTCAGTTTGATGTAAGTGCAATTAACGTCGGTGCTCGCATGTGGAATAAAGAACTTTATGAAGAAACCCGTTTAGCTAAAGAGTATAAGCACGAAGCAATGGCCGATATTCAAGAGTCACTGAATGAGGCTTTGGTGTACAAAAAACGCTTTGAGGTCAAAGCTTGAGCGTGGCAAGGGGTAGGGTAGTGGCTAGGTCGCTTCGACTGGCGGTTTCATGCCGCGCGCGACTACCCGCAGCCACATCAAGAAGGGCAATTAACCCGCCTGACAAGAAAGCGCAGCAAGCAGGCAGCAAAAAGCCCGAATAAATCGGGCTTTTTTATTGATTTAATGGGGCTATTGATAGCTTTCAGAAGGGCTATCTTCGTGATCAATAATTTGCTCCTGATTGCCTTCGAGTTTATTAGATACGTAGTTGTAAATGTCTTCTAATGCGGCGTTAGGGATGCCGCTTAGCTCAATCAGTGCCGTTTTGTTGTTCTCGTTACCTTCTTCTACTATGTATGCCTTTTGCTTGCCAGAATCAACCATAGTAACTTTGTTCAGCCCTTCAGGGATAGCTACGGGTACAATGGCTGTCTGGTCGTCAATGTCTGACTTTTTCTTTTTGAGTTTCACCGCTGGCTTTGGCAGTAGTTCGTAAAGCTTGGAGAGTAGGCCGTTATTTAACACTCTTCCGTCTTTGCTTCCAAACTCTTCGATTAGTGCATCTAGGTGGACGCTTTCAAGCGATTCTAGAGCATCTTCAAGCCTTCCTTCCTTGAGAGCCTTTGTTCGCTTGTAAAACTCATTGATCGCCGGACGGCCTAAGTCATTAATTGACGGCATGATGTTCACTAGCTGGCGAGGAAGTCCGAACGCTTTACGTGCGGTAGTTACAACCGCCTCACTAACTTGCTCACCTTCTGCTAACTGCTTAGCGTCTGGATAGGTGCCATCTTCCAGCATGGCTGACCATATCGCGCCGCGCTCATAAAGACTAAACGGTTTGTATTGGTTGGCAATGTCGCTGATAAATCGCTTAAGCTCTGGCTTTATCTCTTTTTTAGTAACCAAAATGAAATAGTCACGCTTGGCGAGAATACATGCCTTGCGGCGTCTTGAGCCGTTCCAGACCTCTATCTTTCCTGTTGGGTCGATGTATCCTTTTGCCGGATCTTGCATCCCCCTTTCTTCGATGCTTGGGAGAATGTCATTGAGTGAAATTGCGTTTAGCGCTTCCTGAATGCGAGCATTTTCAGGGAGTACATGCGTTTTCTTTTCAATGTCATGATGCGCCACACGGACAAGCTCAAACTCTGCCATTTCGTCACCGATGGGCATCATATAGGTTTGCCCTACTCGCATGTTGGCAAGTTCAACGGCTTCTTTCATTGATGCTTCGCTAATGCCGCTTAGTGCAATTCCCTGACTCGTTCCTTTCTTTGCCATGCTTAATTTACTCCCCAGTGACGCAGAGCTTTAACCTCTACCTCTTCAATAATTTTGACGAATTGGTTTTGTGCCGACTCTAAGGACTTGCGAGACTTAGAGCCGCTTGGCGACAAATCAAAGACCGTCATAAACTCTTTTGCGCAGCGCGTTACTGCGTCAGAGTGCGTGAAATCGTCCATATAACAGTGCTGTCCTACTGCTTCTCTAATCTCTATGACACTTTGCGATAATGACGGCGAACGGCGGTCTATGTCAGAAAGAATTAGGCTGATGTCGCTCTTTTCGCGTTGACCTAGCGAGGTTAGCATTTCGTTCACGCCAGCTAGGTATTCCATGTGCTTGTATGCAGCGTCCCGATCGTTTTCAGAAGCACGCAGTGGGATGGATATATGAGAGGCAGAGAAGTGGGCAGACATAGCCGCAGAGTTCAAGTTAGGCGGCGTGTCGATGAAAATAATGTCAAATTCGTCTTTTACTGCGTCAAGTACGTCTTGCAAGTGCAAGTAAGCGTTGTACATTTCCCCGCTCTTATTGGCGTCAAGGCGGCGCTTTTCGGTGTAGAGGTCAAAGCGCATGTCATTAACGCTGGCAGGGAGTAAGCGCAAGTTTGGGGTGTTGGTTGGTAAGAATGCATCTTTACAAACTTGCTCAAAGGTTTCACCTTCATCAAGGTCAAAGTTGCGCATTAGCAGATCACCCGCCGTAAAATCACCTTCGCTTAGATTAGGCTTGAGTAATGCGGTTAATGTTCCTTGCGGGTCAAGGTCGATAACGCCTACGCGATACTTGGTTTTTAACTCAGTAGCAAAGCCAACTGATATATTTGCGGTTTCGGTGGTCTTCCCTGCGCCGCCCTTTAGAGTTTCAATAACATAAGTGACGGGTTCCATGTTTGGTGGACGAACAAATGGCGCATAGCCGAAATGTTCGCGAAGCCGTTGCACTTCATCAATGCTAACGCGCCATAGGTCGCGCTTGCCCTCTCCCTTTACTTTCGGGTTAATGCCTAGCGCCTCGCACGCTTCTGCAAGTTTTAGGGCGTATTGCGCACCAGTAGCCTTGATAGCCTCGGCTTTGTTGTAAGTTCGCACTGGTTTGCCGTTATTGGTCTTTTGAAGTTGGTCATTTTTCTTAGAGCTGGAGAGCGTTTTTAAGCCTTCAGCAATCTGTTTAAGTTTGAGCGTGCTATTCATTCTTTTATTTACCTTAGAGAGCGTTTCTCATAAAAAGCGAAAAAGATTAAAAAGTGAGAAAAAACTGTTGGACATTAAAACATGTCGGGTGTAACTTAGCAATACATTTCCTGAGTATGTTTATTTTTTAGGTAAAGTTCAGTCTATGATAATCACTTAAGGGAGTGCTGGAGCTTGATTGATAAATGTCAGGCATAAAAAAAGCCCGAAGTGACCTGACGGGCTTTAGTTTCAGACTAATTAAGGGGAAAGCTTAATATGCTGAAGTCACAAATGTTACAACAATCTCACTCGCCTGCAAAGGTATCTCTGTTTACTGGCGCTCAATTGTCGAAAGAGCAAGCGGCGTACCTTCAAAAGTTGAGAGAACGCAGCGCAAAAGCTAATAAACGAATTCTAACCAAGCAAACCTATGCAGAGCTAGGTAAGTCAATTTGTATTAAGGGCGCTCAAACAACTCAAACTCTGGATCGATTGTTTGAGAGTATTCGCAACAATATTCATTAATCTACTTGGCTGGTGGCTTTGCTTCCGGCCTTTTTTGTTTTAAGAGGCAATTTTCAGTGAAAATTAACAATAAACTCAAGTCTAAAAGTGGTAAGGAAGTGCCGCCAAGACCGACGCTAGATGACAAAATTAAACGCGCGGGGATTGAAGCGTGCTTTAAAGAGTTGAATAGCGCCACGTTTGGTATTGAGCGGGGTGACACTAAGAGCATAGAGAAATTTATCTCTGACTACTCCAGTCATTACTACGGATATTGTGACGGCTACGAAATGGCAAAAGACTTAGAGCGCGACGGGTGGCCGTGTGATCGAGATTGGATTGATGAGCTTGAATGCATTGGTAATTACATAGATCAAGCGCTACGAAAAGCCGTTGAAGGCTGGGTTAACGAGCATCAACCAGAACCCCCCTACCCAGTAGGCACATTTATTTCTGAAGGGCTAATCACTGACATTGATGAGGTTGGCTCCGCGCGATTTAGGGTAGCAGTAAAAGGCGAAGCTCCAAACACTCGCAGACTGGTGGACTTTGAAAACGCTGAGCTAGACGAAGAAAAGCAAAAGGAAATGGAAGCCTTTGTGGCTAGATATACCAATGCGCAACAAAACATGACAGAGGATAACTGCCGTGATTTTTTTAGGTTGGCGTTTATCATAGACTGCGACATAGTTAAAACGCTTGCTAACGTTGTTTTAGATGGTGAGCTTGGGTTAGTGGCAAGGCCGGAATTTTACAAGGAAGTGGTACGCTCGCTCGCTAAAGCGTCAGTAACTATAACTTCTGATGTAACGCCGTGGGTAACACAACTTCAATTTAATTGTCAGGTTAATGGCGTCTCGTTTAACCCCTACATTCGATGTGATGATCAGTTTTTCGATGAAGTGGAGGTGAAAGCGCTACTTGAGTGGTTGCCTTATGAGGCTTTATCTCGCGTGATGAAGTCGCACTGTGAATATCTTTCTGATTTTAAAATGCAGCCCACCCCTATTCACGACGCCGTTTGTCGATTGATTGAGAGGAATAAAACAGCCAAAAGCAAGGAGGTGAGCGCATGAAAGAAGTTCCAATGATATTTAATACTGACATGGTTAAGGCGTTGCTGGATGGGCGAAAATTAGTTACTCGCCGCCCTCTTACCATTCCAGAGTGCTGGGAGCTTCATGATAGGAAGTTGAGCAAAATAACCAGCTCTCACCCCAAAAAAGGACGTTGGGGCGCACTGATTAGGAAAGGAATAGGCACAGACTTTCCCCAATCGAATCTAGTTGCAGCGCCTTGCTTTGTTGGCGATCTGATTTGGGTTAGAGAAACCTTTGCAGCGTTAGGTCATAACGATTATGAGCAAGTTAACCCTAACAACCTGTCAAGCATTCACGAATATAGATACAAAGCATCGGAGAGAGATTCTATTGCTAACTGTAAAGATCATGAAGTTCGTGGATATAAATGGGTTCCTTCTATTCACATGCCTAAAACGGCAAGCCGCCTAACTCTAAAGGTCACTGATGTTCGTATAGAACGAGTTCAAGATATTACCGAAGAGCAGGCGGAAAAAGAAGGAATGGAGCCAGCTAGGCCATCTAGCTTGTGGTATCCCTATCGAACTTCTTTCATGGATGTTTGGGATGACATTTATAGCAACTGGAACCAAAACCCTTATGTTTGGGTTATCGAGTTCGAAGTTATTCATAAAAACATTAGGCATGTAGCGTTAGAAATGGAGTCAGCGGCATGAACCCCAGAATTTTTAAAAAAACCAACCAAGAAAGCGGCCGATATTCTGGAAAGGACTGGCCGAGTTGAGCACTTAATAAAAGTTCAGCAATGCGTTACTGATGGCGCATGCCCAGAAATAACATGGGGCTACAAATGGGAGCGTAAAAGCTTCTATGGAAAGAGAAAGCCGCATTCTCCTACCAATCATAACTGGCAAGTAAAGACTCTAGACGGAACTGTAGGGTTTGGCGAAACGTCAGGGTATTACGAACCTGAATGGTGGGATAAAGACGCTCTATCAATGTTAAGAGATGATGTATTTGAGTCCTTTACGGATTGGGGTTCATGTGACGGCAAGGCGTGGCCTGAAAACAATTGCCCTAAATTACTAAAATTCAGCGTTAGACATGCAATGGCTTACGCTGAGAGCAACTTTAAAAAGAAGGATGCGGCATGAGTGAAGATAATAAAGCGTGCATTTTATTGGCAAGTGGAATGGTGTCGCTAATGCATATTTTGAGGCATCCAAGTGTCTTGTTAAGTTGGTAGGGTAAGAACAATCATGGAAATCAAAATAGAAACCAAAGTATCTCCTGACCGCATTGAGATTGAAGAAAAACATGACGGATTTGCTTTGCAGGAGTCAGGCTTGGCTAAACAGGAGCGAAAGGAAGTCATTGACTTGAAAGACAAGGCAGTTACTAACGCGCTGGTGGCTTTGGGCTGGACTTCACCAGAAAGTAGCGGGCATATTAAGTTTTCACCAAGAACTGAAGGGCTGTTGTCTAACTTGGAGGGAGAGCCTTCTAATTCACTCCGATTCTACGATCTTAGAGCTGAGTTGGCTTATAAGCTTATCTTTGGCGATGAAGAGGCGATTGATTGGGCGAGTGTTAATAGGCAGTCTCTTTCAAAGATTCTCATTATGAATGAGCTTGGTCAATGGCAGGTGCCGGAGGGCGTATGTTCGTCATTCTTTGTCTTACTTGATTTGTACAAGGTAAAAGAGCAGCTAAGGGACGATCTTGATAAGGCCCTATCTACCTACGGCGACAACTGGTACGACGGGTTTGTAGATGCAAGGGACATGCAACGTAAGAATTCATGCTTCTGTGTAGAAGATTGTTCCGATGATGAAATACGTGAAATGTCAGAGCACGCAGAAGAAGAGTACCTATCCAAAATTAGCGCGTCAGGAGGTGAGCAATGTGAACACCACTATCACTTTTCTAATGAGGCGCAGCAATGAGAATTTTAACGTTAATTCAAGGTAAAGAAGAGTCGCCACGCTGTCACATTCAGTACGGCAGCGAGCAGGAGTTGATAGAGCTTGCATTGGCTGGATTGGCTGCAATGCCGACACTGAATATTGTCATAGGCTGTAAAGATGACAAGGAAATGAGTCGGTACGCATCCATGCTTACCAATGGTAATGCAGAGATAAAGAGGCGACTTACCAGCAAAAACGCCCTCACCTTAACCGCGAATAAAGGCAATCAATCAATAAAGTTAATTCTGCTGCGTGAGAATCAAAGGGAAATGTTGGCAGGCTATGACTGTGAGTATCTCTGGTTTATGGGAATGTACGACACTTTCTCTTCGGAGGCTTTCTGTGTAATGCAGGGGAGTTTACGGGGGATTAATAACGCTATTATAACCTTTGGCTACATGACCAAGGCTGATCGTATTGTAGCTACGGATGCTGCAAGCTGGAGGCTTGTGACGAAGGCTTATCAAGTATTAAAGTGACAATTAGTTTACTATTTGTAAACCAACTCAAAAGGCTCTATACTGTTTACAAATAGTAAACTTTTAGAGCCAAAATGCACGTAATATCTAAAGCCCCATTCGAAACTGCCAAGCGCCTTTATCCTAATTGCGCTAAAGCTTTAGACGCCACATTTAAAGCGCTCAAGCAGACGCAAGCTAGGACGCCAGAAGAGCTAAAAGCTATCTTTCCTACCCTTGATAACTTTAAGTACGTAGATAAGTGGTACGTGATAGACATTGGCGGCAATGACTTAAGGCTCATTGCATTCATAGAATTCACTGGTGGCAAGTGTTTCATTAAGAACATTGTTAGCCACTCTGAATACGACAAGATTACAGACCAGTACCGCAAGAAAGGTCGGAGGTAATTATGCAAGTACAAGAGCTAAGAGCAGTATCGGAGCAAATTGAGAGTGTAATGCCGTGGGTTAACGGTATTACCACCAATGAGCAATACGAAGAGCTTGTTAATTTAATGGGTGAGCTGGTGGAGGATTACGATTCTAACAAGACTCTAATCAACCTACTTTTTCCAGTGATAGAACGCTATGAAGATGAGGCGGAGCGCTTCAGGGTGTTTAACGAGGCGATAGAAAGCACTGACGCAGGCATAGCCATGCTTAATGTCATTATCGACCAGTATGGCCTTAAGCTTCACGAATTCCCAGAGATAGGCGGCAAATCTTACCTATCTCAAATTCTTAACGGAAAAAAATCAATGACACTCGATCACATAAAGGCGTTATCAGCTAGGTTTGGTATCCCGCCTTACATGTTCTTATAGGAGTAAATTAAAATGAGCAACAAGATTAGCATTAATGGCACAACTCACATTACATCTGGCCGCAGCATTACGGTAAGTAACGGAAAGGTCATCATAGATGGCAAAGATGTGACGCCAGAAACAAAGGAAATATCAATACTCATTGAAGGTGATGTTGAGTCTCTCCAAGCAGACGCTTGCGACGTGATTGATGTAAAGGGAAACGTTGGAAAGATAATCACTCAATCTGGAGATGTTAGATGTGGTGAAGTTGGGCGCTCTGTCACTACTATGTCTGGAGATGTTTTTTGCGGTGGCGTGTCTGGGGGTGTTACTACTATGTCTGGGGACATAAGTCATAACTAATTACTTCAGCCGCTAAAAGGAATGTGGCCATGAAAGAAATATCACTAGAAAAAGTAGTAAGTACCATTCGTGAGTTAATGGATGAAGCCACCAGCTTCAATGACTTCAAATATAACTCTATGGAAGAGGCTATAACTCAACTCGCCAAAGAAAAGCACGAGAATATCAATGAATTTGAGGTGCTAACTCAAGAGATGATAGACCAACAAAGAGAAGACTATGACGGTTATCTTGATGGGGCTAAGGTTGGCGATCTTGTTTGGGGCGATAGTGAGATGTGGGTTTCTCAGTTGGTGGTAGAGGGATGGGTGCAAGAATCTAACGAGGCTCTTAACAACAGTGACGATATAGTTCAGATAGCGGAGTATATTGAAAACGTTCTTATCGTTGAGGTTCTTTCAGGGAGTAATGAGGGCGTAAATTGCGATGAAGCATAATCACGAACAAGGCAAAGTTGCGATAACTAAAAGTACCAATGGCAAGTTCTACATAGAGATTGAGAACGCTCAAGGTGACGCGATTGCTCAAGCAGTATTAACGGCAGAAGGCTTTGCGCACGCTATAACAGGAAAGCACACCAATGCTGATATTCGCGTGTATCGAAATGCCAGTGCAACCATAGATAAGGAATGCTGCTTCTCGCCAGCGATTCAAGAAGATCGGGATCTAAACTTTTTCATCAATAAGTATGAGCGCGCGGATATTGGCAGTATTTCAGAGGAAGAGATTAACTTTTATATTGAGAGTATCGAGAATGATGTGAGAGCTAAGCTAGGTGGAAGCAAAGATCAACAAGATTGCTTAAATTACCTTAATTCAATTAGAAATCAGGTTGTAGGTCTCAAGGCTCACGCTGGAAAGCGCTAGAGCCAAAATACAACATATAGTGTCGGGCAGTTGATACCGGCATACAACATTTAGGAAACGTCATGGATAAAGATAAAGCAAGTAAACTTATAGATAGCGTATCGCCTGAAAAAATAGACAAGGCACTTAAAGCGATTTCTGGCATGTCTGAAGAAGAATTTGAGATAGCTCAGGCTAAGGTCTGGCGAGAGACGGATAAAAAAAGAGACCAAGAAGCTTTAGAAAGTGATATGCAGATAGAGCGTATTACCATTTATCTTAAAGGTGACAATAAGGCGCTACTGGTAAAGCCTAATAAATGGCTCGATCCGGAAACGTGGTCATTTAACTGCTTTGAGTCGGGGGCTATAAGCTTTTCCAGCAAGCATAATCCTAAATTTTCAATAGATAGCATTCCTGCGGCCACACCAGAGGGCGACCTTTATCGTCTAAGGATTCTATGGGAAGGCTTTTCATATTGGGTTGACCTAATAGACGAAGAGCAAGCGAAAGACTTGTCTAAGTTCTTGGATATCCCAATTGAAAGTGCAATTTAACTATTGGTTAAAAATAGCTAGCGAAGAAGTTTGCACTTTTTTGTCTCACTAGGTAAGTTGGGATTTCCTCTTTAGGTGATAGATAAAAGCATACAGTTTTCTCCTTCCTGTATTCGCTTTTATGGCTTACATGAAAGAGGGTACAAAAGCCATCATGCCCGATGGCTTTGTAAGTGGTTTTGCTTACCTCAGAAAGAAGTCAAGCAGTTGGATTAATATTACAGTTAGGTTCAGTATTAAGATTAATACTTCCGTTTCCATTAGTTTTTCCTCTTTAGGTTAGCATCTTAAAGACCTTGGCAATTACAGAGTTGTCGAGGAAAAGCCATCGTGCAGGATGGCTTTTTGTAATGCTTACCCCTTAAAGAAAGTAAACAGCTGTACAGCGATTATTGCTATATTTAGAAATATCACGATTAAGTCTGGTTCTAATTGCATGTAGGTTTTTTCCTTTTGGTATGCAGTTTAAAAGACCTTGGCAATCTTGTTGTCGGGGTCTTTTTTTGTCTCTTCACTCCCTCAACTCAAACAAAGAACAATTGCTTTCACTCTCATGTAGGGGTAGCATGTCACCATAGTTAAAAATCATCACCCTCAAGGTATCCATGACAATTGGTGAAAAAATAAGAGCTGTACGAGATGCTGAAGGCATAGGAAGAGCGGAATTTAGTAAAGCGCTTAATATTCCTAAAGATACCTTGGTGTCAGTAGAGAAAGGTCAGGTGAAAAAGCCTAACTTTGAAATGGTAAGCTCTATTTGCCTTCTTTATCCTCAATACACTCACTTTTTAATTGGCTTACCTATTGGCAAGAAGGTTACGCAAGTAATTCCTAAGAAGTCAGACTAGAGCCAGTTCCTCATAATTTAATTTTCAGTGAAAATCAGCATGAGAATACAGTTTAGAAAAAGAATAAGGCTACTTCCCTTCTTGTGGCTTAACTTTGGCAAGAAAGGGTTATCGAGTGTCACGATAGGCCGTCGCGGTCTTTCTCTCACTATCCAGAAAAACGCTGGATTTTTAACGTTGGGGGCTACAGGTTCAGGTCTTAGCGTTCGAAATCAGCTGTGGGGTAAGAGAACAGAGAAAAAAGACGCTATCCCCGAAACTAATATTGACTAGGTATTTTTCTGTTTGGCTAATTTGTCTTTAGCCCTCTAGTTATCATAGACGGAAGTATTTAAATTATGTGCGACAAAGAAAGATTAATAGACGCCAAAATTAAGCGGAGAAATGACACTCATGCATCACTAGCTGAGCAAATGATGATTGAGGCTGGTGGCTCTTTATCTGATTTGAATAAAGAGAATTCAGAAGAAGAATCAAAAGCCGGTGGAGATAAAGAGCTTCCCATTTGCTGGGCGTGCAATGGTACGGGGTGCGTTGAAGGTCTTTTTTCTAAAACAGAGTGTTTTAACTGCGAAGGTACGGGGTTAGAGCTATCCAATCCAGTAAAAGTCATTAAGCAGCAAAGGGAGTGGTTGGCATGGTCAAAGAGGGAAATCATTCGCTTGCGCAGGCTAAACGCCAAGCTAGACACGAGAACCAAAGAGCAGAAAGAGGCGGACGCTGTAGGCGAGTTCTACAGTGGAGCGAAATTAAACAAGCATGATTAAGGGTGAATGATGTCAGAAATCGAATACAACGTAGTGTCTGGGGCAGAGGTTAAGGCCGATGTTTATGGTGGTGAAAACTGTAATGAACACTCCCGTTACATTGAAACTTGGTGTGAAGGGGATATGGACACCGACACTAGCCAAGAGATTAGCTTTGATAGCAAGCGTTGGCCTGTAGGTACAAAGTTGATTGTCCAAGTTCCTCAGTGTCCAAATCCAGATTGTCATGTAGATGCAGAGCACCAAGATGAAGACGGCAAGTGTACAGAGTGCGGTTTTGACTGGAAAAACTGGACAGAAGAGCAATACAGTTAATGCGGGTATCCAATGGCTATTTTCAACACAACACTACAATCCAAAAAGACAGGCGTTAATTACAAGGTTGGTCACTCGATAGCGCATCGAGAATCAAGCTCTAGCTCCCTTAAGAGGCAACTTAAGGCCAAAGGTAAAATAGAAAGCTTAAAAGCCGCTAGAGCGCTCGGAGTTAGCATTGATGAGTATCTGGAAATGATGGGGGCGACATGCGAATGACTAAGCCGGAGTTTGATGCGCTCATCGAGAACAACCCAAGCATCAAAATAGCCGACAATAGCGCTTCTTCTCAAGGCAAGCCTTCAGGTATGGATTGGGAAGCAATAAGGTCAACCGAGACCGCCGCTCAAGGCACGTCAAAGCGTATAGGCAAGCTAAAAAAACGCACCCGCAATGCAAAGAGCACCAAGCCTTATGTAAGCCCTCATGCGAGACGACTAGCCTACTTAGCAAGGAACCCAAGCAAAATAAAGGGCAATCAAGAGCATTATGAGCAAGTAAGATTGTTTGATGATATGGAGCGTCACTATCCAGACATCTATGAAATGATGGCCGCTATTCCAAATGGTGGCATACGTGACGACAAGACAGCGGGTGTTATGCGAGCAGAAGGCCAAAAGAAAGGTTATCCAGACGTCACGCTTGATGTTTCTCGCGGCGCTTATTGCAGCCTAAAAATCGAAATGAAGTCACCTACAGGCCGCGCAAGCGAAGAACAGAAAGGTTATCACGACAAGCTAAGGCGTCACGGTAATTGCGTGGTTGTATGCTATGGCTATGAGGCAGCGCGAAAAGCATTGCTTGAATACTGGAGCCTGAAAGATGATGGTGAAATGACAGCTGAGGTCTACAAACATGCTGTATAAGGTCATTCTCACCTCGCCAACAATTCAGGAAATGATACTAGAAACAAATAGCTTCTCTAAGGCGCGTAGAGCGTATCTAACGACACTCAATGATAAATCCCTAGAGTACACTCACGAGTTCGTGTTTATGGCCTGTTCAGGCGAGATAATTAATCAAAATAGCTTAACTGATCAGCTTTCCCCTTCTAAAGTTCGTTCCTACTGAGATTTAGTGATCAGTTTTGAAACTTACTGTATTATCCACTTAAGAAATACTTCGATATAGGATAATAATGTAAGTGGCAAAAACAGACTGGAACGCACTTTGCGACACGTTCCTAAAACAAGCTGACCAGTCCGCCAAAGCCCGTAACTCCTACGCTGAGCGGTGCGGAGTGAACTCTAATTCCTTTCGAAGAGAGCTAGCCAAGCACAAGAAAAGCCTTGAAGAAAAAGGTAATTCAAGTAATCCCAACAAGTCTGATCAGAGAAAAAGGACTGATCAGACTCCAAGAAGTGATCAGAAACTCGCCCTAAAAAACAAAAAAAATAAAACCCTTAAAAATCAATCAAATAAGTCGAAAGGTAGGGGCGAAGGGTCTGATCACACAAAAACTGATCAGGGCAAGCCGTCGACGCGCGGGCGCGCGCACGTAGCAAAAAATGATCCCAATCTGATCCGAGATAACGGCACTCGATGTTTCAAGAAGGGCAATGCGGCCAGCTTGATTCATGGTGGATACGCAGAAAAGTTTTTCTTACATGATGACCATGAAAATTGGGCAAAGACTTCCTTAGCCGATATTCACGCTCTGGCAAAAAGTAAATACATGTTAATGGAGTCCATAAGAACGGATTTGATAAGGCAAACGCAACTCGATTACGAGCAAGGGCGAACGCACATCAAAGAAGTATTTGAAGAAGGCGAGCTTCAAAAAGTTCCAATGACATTCCAAGAGGCCATCTTTGCCGCAATGATGGCAGGCCATAAAGAACAAACTAAATTACTGTCTGACATTGCCAAGGTTGAACAAACTCAACAGGCGCTCAGGGTGCAGACGCACGGAATGAGCAAGTTAAGTCGTGATGAGCAGATAGAAATCGTAGCCGATGTATTAACCAGCTATGCAGAAAAGGAAGTCACGGCCATAGAAGCAGGCCTTCTACTGGCGAAAGATGGCATTGAGCCACCAAGTACGCTCAAGCTCCTCATTGATAAAGAAGTAGAGGCATTAGACGAAAGTAATGATGGCGAGGGCGGCATTAGCGAGGAAGAGCTAAAAGCGCTTAAAGCGAAGTCGGCCGAGTTTGCTCAATCAGAAGAAGCCAAGATAAACAGAAATCGTGAAATGTTAGCCCAGCTATTAAGCGAGGAAGCTGATGGCTAAAAAAACAAGGAAAAACCAACCTCTAGATGCACACCCTAAGTATAAAAACCTTCAAATAGCACTTGCGGCTGACTGGGTTCTTGCGGCTGAAGTGCTTTTTGGTGTCACCACCCTTTCTTCTCAGCAAATAGAGCTATTAAGAGAGGCGCAAAAAGAGGCGTGTCGCGTGTCGGTGTCGTCTGGTCATGGTACGGGTAAATCATACCTACAAGGTTTGATTATCATCTTGTTCATGATCTTTCATCCAAATTCTCAATGCGTAGTGTTATCGAACACGGTTAAGCAAACCCGTCGGGGTGTATGGAAAAACTTAGGCATTCATTACAAAAAGTTAAGAAAGCATGCACCATGGATAGCAAAGCACTTTACCCTTACTGATACGATGTTCTATGCCAAGAGCAATAAGCAGGGATGGAACTGCGAGGCAAAAGCTATTCAGCAAGGAAACTACGAAAACCTAGCGGGTGAGCATAACGATCACTTTCTTTGTATTGTTGATGAAGCGTCGGGCGTTCCAGATGACGCCTTTGGGGTATTGCTGGGGGCGTTGTCGCAAGACGATAACCGAATGATTTTGATTTCTCAGCCTACCCGCCATGCTGGGTTCTTCTATCGAACGCATCACGAACTCAAGATTAAAAAAGGCAATCCGCGCGTACTTGGGTTGCTATTACGATGTCGTCCGTGGATTCTCCACATGTGACCGCTCAGTTTATTAAAGATCGTGCCATAGAGTACGGCGGCGTCAATTCTGTTCACTTTGGTATTAAGGTTCTAGGTCGGTTCCCAGACAAAATCAACGGTTTCCTTTTGGGTCGTAATGAGGTGGAAAGCTGCGTAGACCGAATAATAGAGTTTGATGATCGCGAATGGGGCTGGATGGCTTGTTGTGATGTTGGTGATGGGCGTGACCGCTCGGTGATCAGTATATTCAAAGTCCAAGGTGAAGTCGGCCGAAATCGCAAAGTGCAACAAGTTAAGACTATTGAGATGCCTTCTGATGTTATAGGCCATGTGTTCGTAAACAAAATTATAGAGGAATGCATAGACAGTAAGCTATATCCGAACATCACGGTCGTAATAGATGGTCACGGCAACGGTAAAACACTGGCTAACTTACTGCAAGAGAAGCGGCCTAACGTCGACGTCAAGGCGCTTAAATGGGGCGGAAGGCCATTCCTTGAGTATGAAAAGGAAATGTATTACAACTTGCGCGCCAAGGCTCACATGCTTGTAAGGGATGCGATTAGAGCTGGTCGCTTGGCTATTTCACGGGGGCTGCATACAGAGAAGACTATTGAGCAAGGCTCTAAGTTGCCTTACACCATGAATGATTTAGGCCAGTACCTCATGATGAAAAAAGAGGTAATGCGTAGTAAAGAAAACATTCCATCACCAGATATTTTCGATACGTACTGCTTTGCTCAGTTGATGGATTACACACCCGCAAATGACGGATATTACGATTATGATGATGTTAGTGATGTATTTGATGAGTGGGATGACTGGGACGACACTGCGGCTTAATTTTCTAGTCGATTTTCAGTGAAAATCAAAAGAAAAAGCCACCAGAATTAAAAGCTGGTGGCTTTGCTGTTAATGAAGATTTATTTCCAATTTTTACGTTTTTTCTTCTTGCTCTCTACGGTCGCGCCGTGGTCGTAATTGACGCGCTCTTTTTCTCGAATCACTTCGGATTCTCGGTAAAGATTGGCCGTTAGCGTTCCACTGTAAGGAATGGCTTCTAATCGGTCGTAAAGCCCTTCCCTACTCTTTCGTGATGATTGCTGTTCAGGTGTATTTACTTTAGGAACGTCACCGTTCTTATTGCAAATAAATAAACCACCAAACTTCAAACGCTCACGTATGGTCTCGCCATTGGATAGATACAAGTGTGAAATCGTATCTGGTTTGCTTGGAGATCGCAGCCTGTAGATCTCTTCCTCGTCGCTTTGAAACCATTCAAGCTCTTCTTTGTACTGGTTTAGCTGCGTTTCATTCGCTAAGGAAGTCGGTACGCGCTCAAGCAGTTCTATCCTGTCTTGTATCCGCTTGATAACATCAAGTCGGCTAGTGGTTTGGTTGCGACTAGTAACACTCTTGTTTTCAAAGACACGAACAAACTCAACATCATCCACCAGCGTAGGCTTAGGAAGTTTGCTAACTTTGTTGCCTGTAAAATCAAGTATCGCCTGAATATTCTTGTTGATATTTGCTAGGCGACGTCGTGCAAAAGTAATATCTGTAGGATCGGTTAGAACGAATAGCGCTCGTTCTTTCTGATCGTGGTCAAAGACGTTGTTATACACTTTGTTGCCTTCGAACTTTTCCATGAGCTCTTGAGTCAACGTGCGAACTTTGTCTTTAACTTCTTGTAGCTGCTTTAAATTTTCAATATTTTCCATGAGTATTACCTGTCTTCAGGATTCGTAACCCTCATAGGCCAAGGCTGCTGGTAAATGGATGAGAATGTATTCTTCAATGTTTTCCTTAACGCACTCAAAATCCCGCATTTCTAAACACATGTAGCTATGAAGCTTATTTGTCATGTCTTCGATGTGGGGTTGATACTGCTCCGCTAGCGTTGCATCTATTTCTCTGTCCGTTTTATCCGCATTCTTGGTTGTAAGGCTTACGCTAAGCACTTCCTCATAGTCGAGGGTTGCCGCATCCTTTAGCTCTATGCGTATAAATTCTACGATGCCTAAGTGGGATAACCACTCAATCACCTTGTTTTTCTGATCTCGCAACATATTTAAGCCATTGTTGCTGTGTTCAGAAGTGTCCTGCTTCTTATTCATATCGTTATTTCAATTCCCGAACATTTATACCTGCTAACTTTCGTTTTTATAAAAAAGGTGCAATTTAAACTGCCACGCCAATTGATTTTAACATGAAAATTTAGCAAATGTTACATTCCCTCAAAATTCAAGTACACTATGATGACTATGTATGCAAAATAATTTTAGTTATGAGTAAAAACGAGAATAAAAAGGAAGAGATCCACAATACGTATGGAACCGTTCGCCGTCTTTCTAAATTGACTCAACAACAAATGGCTGACGAGTTTGGATGCACGCGAGACCTTGTTTCTAAATGGGAGACGGAAGCCCGTAACCCCTCGCCTGCGGCGGTTTTTTCCGTTCACGCTTTGCATTATTTGATTGAAACTGGGCAGCTTAAGAGCTTTAAAGATCACCGTCACAAAATTGAAAGGATGATTTCTAATGGTTTGACGACTAACCAGATAGAAATGCTCATTGAGATGTCAAATAAGTCGTAGTCGTTTGATTAACTGGTGATAATTTGATCTAATTCCGTCTATGGTTTTAGCAACAGTGGACGGCTAAAAATGGGCAGGCGTAGTTATGGCAGAACGGGGCAGTTCGCCAAGCAAATGAAGTTGAACGTTTGGTATTCTAATGAAGACATTTGTTTGTTCTTTCTAGAGCGTGGGCAAGAGATAACACCAGCGCAAGCGAAAGTGATTATTGATTCTATGCATCGCTCTAAATGCTACAAGACTCAAAAGAAAAGGAATCCACAAAAGGGAATGCGCGTATTGCTGAAAGCTCGCCCTCATAATGAGACTGAGACTAAGCCACCAGCCCCACTATCTACCACTGCTATAGACATAAGACAACATTTTACCCGTTTACTACTGAGTTCTGACTGGGGAGTTATGCCAGAGCAAAAAACAATTGAGTTAGAAAAGACTAGCCCACTCATTGAAGAGATTTCACAAGCTAGTCAAGAGTCTAGGCCTATCGAGTATCAAGGATCGCTTTGTGCTTTAGTAGCTTGCAGAAATTGCGCCCCTTCGCGTGTTAAAATCGTACTTGAGACGGTTGGCGAGCATCTTCTAGGTGACATGTCTAAAGAGATTTATTCCTTACATTTATCATAGACTGAACTATTAATATTTTTAAAAGCGGTCAGGTTTTGTTATAAAAAGCTGACCGCTTTTTTATTGAGGTAAGAAAATGCAAAAAGTATCAGCAACTATTAAAGACTTTCAGGCATTGGCTAAGGCTGGCCTCATCGGTGAGCTGGTGGCCTTTGAAATCAATGAGCCTGATGTTTTCCATATGGTAGGCATTAGCAACAAGCTAGCGACTGCATTCATATTGCATGATGGAGAGTTAAGCAAAGAACGTGCTTGGTCTGGTTCTAGAAATCTATTTGATGTTGCTAAAAAGATTGGATGCCGCGCCCTGACAATTAAGGCATTTGAGAAGCAAGAGCCAGCGCAACAAGAGCCGGAGCAGCAAATTACCCTATCAAGCGGGAAAGTTATCAATTTTCAGTGAAAATTAACCGCCGCCAGCTGGTGGCCTAACCAAAGTGACCAATCTATGAGACAAGAATATTTAAACGCAATCTTTTCGATTGTTGAAAAGCGAGGCTTTATAACCAAAGCCGACCTGATTAGAAATCTAAACATCTCTAACTCTTGCGCGTCTAAGTACCTCACCACACTAACGCGAATTAGGGTGTTATCCATTGAGCGAAATGCGAAAAGCTACAGCTATTTTTTGATTGATGGGGCAAGCACGAAGAAGGCCGTTTGTCCTTGCTGCAAAGAAGAAAAGCTAATTCACCGCATTAAGCACGCTGGCGGCTGTCTTGATTGCAATGGCGAGTCGAGCAAGAAGAAAGACAGCGGATTCGCGCCGCCAATCAGTTGTTTACCACTGACCTAACCCCCAAGTTTAGCGGACATTATACAAGCTGGCCGGAGGTCATGCTGGTGGCTATTAACCGAAAAATTAACCGCCTTCAGATGAGTATTTAGCATGGTTACGACACTAAACAAGAGTAATACCGAGCTTGACGAAAAAAACCGATGGGCGACAACGTGGGAATGTTTTCTAGATGCGCTTCGCCTGTATGGTCGTCCTTTTGAGCTTGATGTGTGCGCCGAACCAGCGACAGCCAAAGTAAAGCGCTTTATCGTGAGTCCTGAATGGTTTGATGACAATCGCGGTTATCCTATCATCTACGGACGTTCCAACCGCAAGCGTAACGCTCTTCGCATCGTGGGCATTGATGCGCTTTGCAGTGATTGGGGTAATCATTTTTGGTGCAATCCGCCCTTTGACTTGAAATTAGAGTTTCTAGCGCGCTACAGGAGCCAGCTAAAGAAAAAATACAGCGGCATGATGCTTTTGCCTTATGAGCCTCTAACGGCTTGGTGGGCTGAGCATGTCGCCCCGTATGCTGAATGTGTCTATGAGCCTGTCGGCCGTTATAATTTTTATGAGGTGGATGGCGTAACACCTAAAGCGGGTGCTAATTTTGGCTCTGTACTTGTTAAGTTCTCTCCTGAAGGCAATAACGGCAGTGTCATTGTGCCTCGCATCCCCTTTGACCGCTTCCGTTTGAGTAAAAAGAGAGACGAACGCGCCAATCAAATCATCCAGCTTCGCGGCTTGCTCATGAAACCCAAGGTGGATTTATGGCTAGACTAACCAAAGAGCAAAAGCAGCAAGAAAGATTTGAAAAAGCAATCAACGCTCAAAGAGCCATGAAGCAAAGAGCGCGAGACAAGCAATTAGCCAAGATGAATAACCCTGATTGGCAGGCCGAGCAAAGGCAAAAACAGCAAGAAAGGACAGCGCGCGCCCAAGCTAAGGCCAGAAGCCAGAGGCTCGCGCCAAACGTGACGCTAAGGCGAAGGAGAGAATCAAAGGCCAAAGTCTAAAGGCGCTTGTGAAAAGTGGCTCGTCGAGAAAAAAAGAAGGCTCTGGGTTTGGTCAATCAGCCTCTAAAATATCCTCTAGGGGGCTAAAAGGGCGCGCCCCGACCGCAGAAGAAAAGCGCATAGCGGATAAGCTTGGCGCTCTGCCCTGCATTTGCTGCTCTGTTTTGAAAGATAAAGCTTGATTACTGCCAGCTTAGAGAATGATAGCCAATTTAATAACGTCTCTTTGCATCACATTGACGGCAGAACAAAACCAAAAGCGCATTTTAAACAGCTTCCTTTGTGTGCCTATCACCATGATGTGCCGATTTCTAAAGAGTTACAGGCTCACCCTGAATATAAATACCTCGTTCCTATCCATGCTAAAGGGAGTTGGGGCGGCAAGGCGGCTTTTAATGCCTTGTTTCATTCAGAAATGGCATTACTTGAGCTTTGTTATGAACTAATCGGTGAACATGATTTTTTTATTAGCCACTTATCATAGACTGAGATATTTAATTCATTTTACATGCTTTGTAATTTAACCATGAGAATAGTTGTTTCCAGAAGATGAGTAACCAACCAAACCAGCAAGGCGACTACCAGCAGCATAGAAGGGCTGTCATGAAAGAGTGTGAAGCAAGGGGCTTTGTCCCCTTCTTGCGCGGCATGGCTGAAACATTCGGTAAGCCTTCAAACGTTGCGCTTTTTGACGAAAACGGCCAGCTCATTACCAGTCTTCACCCTATCAGTGAGTCAGGAACCATGATCAAGGCAAAAACATTAACAGAGAGTTCAGAGTAATGAGTGGTGATGAAAACATAGTTAGCTTTAATGGTGCGCGCTCTAGTGTTCAAGTCGAAGAGACAAACTACGAACAGAAGCGCCGTTGCGCGCATCGTAATTTAACTCTTTTAGAAGCAAGGCGCATGGTTTGTTGTAATGACTGTGGATTAACGGTCGACGGATTCGACTGGTTAATGATGTACCACAAAGGAGAGATAACACTAAGAAACAATTCAAAGCACTTGCAGCAGGAGAGAGAGCACCTCTTTAAACAGGTGGAAGAACTCAAGAGAGAAAGAAAAAATCTTAAGGCGGCAATCAGGAGGAACAAGGCCAATGCGAGCAAATTATAAAGCCCTGAACTCTCAACTTGTTTGTTGTCAGATAGGTCGAGCCTCTATCGAGCCGACATTATTGGATCACCTTTCTTTTGATTATTTACCTAACCTAGAAGGATTAGAACACAATGAAACCATTCATTATCGCCCTGCTGGTGGCCTCAAGTGCTGCAAGTGCAAGTCTAGAAGAAAAGGCAAAGGAGACCGCCAAAAAAGCAAACCAAACCCTTAACGGCAAGGAAGAGCAGCTTCTCAAGCAACAACAAGAAGTTGACCAGTTTCAAGCCGCCATTGATGATCTGTTTTTATCGGTTAGCAAAGACAAGAAGCCCGATTTTCAGTGAAAATTAACACCACCAGCGCGATTGAATATGAAAGAGAAGTTTGAAAACTGGCGACCCTCAAAAGAGAGTCAGCACCTTGTGGAAATAATTGAGAGCGTTCTTGATCAATACGCACGCGAAGGTTACGTGCTTTCGCTGCGTCAGCTCTATTATCAGTTTGTTGCGCGCGACCTTATCCCGAATACTGAGCGTAGTTACGCCAACTTAGGAAATATTGTCGGCCGTGCGAGAGCGTCAGGAGAAGTAGACTGGGGATTGATAGAAGACCGTGGCCGTCAGCGTAAAGCAAATGTGCATTGGACATCACCACTTAATGGCATTGAGTCGCTTATCTCCAGTTATCAGATCGACAAGTGGGAGCATCAAGATTATTACCTTGAAGTGTGGGTAGAGAAAGAAGCGCTATCCGATGTCGTCGGCCAAGTGTGCCGCCCTCTCGATGTAGCCTTTTTTGCGTGCCGAGGATACAACTCGCAATCGGAAATGTATCAAGCGGGTAAACGTCTGCAGTATCAATCCAGCTTAGGTAAAAAACCGATAGTGCTACATCTTGGCGATCATGACCCTTCCGGCATCGATATGACGGCGGATAACGAAAACCGTTTGTCTATGTTTGCCAGAGAACCGATTGAGGTGAAAAGACTGGCCTTAAACATGGATCAGATTGAGCGTTACAACCCGCCGCCAAACCCGACCAAATTAACCGATAGCAGATCAAAGCGGTACGTCGAACAGTTTGGGGCGTATTCTTGGGAGCTGGATGCCCTAGAGCCTGCCGTGCTTTCTGAGTTGATAGAGGATAACGTTAAGCGCTATCGAGATGACCACGTTTGGCAGAAGGCTTTAGAGCGCGAAATCGAGCACAAGGAAAAGCTTAAGCGGCTTGTTGGGTTTCTTTAGCTTATATCAAATACAGTGTATGCTTGATTTTAGCAGGGTGTTTTTGGAGGTTTGAGTTGTGAGCAAGGAAAAATTAAAAGACTACGACCCTAGCAAATACTTGGAAACTCCAGAAGATATTGCCGATTTTATGCAAGATGCTTTTGAGTCCAATGACCAAAAGCTAATGGCTAGCGCGATCAGTGTCGCGACTAAGGCAAGGGAAGCACACGACATAGAGAGGACAAATTGAGCCCCGAAGGGCTCAAGTCTTAACTTTCCCAAGGCTGAACAAATACAGACTGTTGGATCTCTCGTGTTCTTTCAGAAATGAACTCTAAAGCCTTCCACCAATAGACACCTAAAATTTGCTCAATGTTGTGCATAACTTCATTGAAAAAGCTAACTTGGGTAATGTCCGAAGAGTTGAAAAACTCGCTCAATAGCTCGTCTGAACACGTAGAAACGTAGTCCGTAAAATCATAGATAACGACTCTCAAAAGCACTTTCTTTGTAGCTTCATCAAGCTCTGGTAAGGGTTCTTTCATGGGGTAACTGTCCTAGTAAGTTAATTAAAACTCACCACAACAAGTTCCTAATTCGCTGGTGGTGAGCTGACCCGAAGTTAGGAACTATCGCATACTAGGAAACGACCAACCTTTCGGTTGCCTCAGATCAGCCCACCATAATTTGATGTGCGGATTTTTCGCAATAAAAAACCAGCAAGAAGCTGGCGACATGCGCCTAGTAAGTTACGGAGTTCCTAATTCCGACACTGGATTTTGCCAGTGCTTGATTATCAAATCATAAAAGAAATCAGGACTCAACAACTTTATAAAGGCGCATATGCGCTATGTGGTGAGATATTACCCCAAAAGCGAAAAGCCATCTAGGTGTGAAAGAAACAATTTAAAAATCAACCCCTTTAACGACGGTACAAAGAAGAAATCCAGTTATCATAGACTGGCAAAATTAGCGTTGGTTTTCTGGTTCTTTCTCAAAGTACAATTTTTGAATTCGGCAAACTTGAGAAGGACTATAGCCGGTGGCGTCGGCCGTTTCTTTAATAGATAGGCCTTTTTCTCTTCGGTAGTACAACACCTTTTGATGTCTCTCGATGTCGGCTTGTTTGCCTTTGTACTTACCTAGAGAGTGCGCGCGCTCTATGCCCTGCTTTTGTCTTTCTCTTCTGCTTGTCCAATCTTTCCTTGAGATGGCCGCGAGAATATCTATCAGCATATTATTGATGGCCGTCAGCATGGCTCTTGTTACTGCATCGTTTTCAGATAGGCTTTGCCTGATAGTACTTCCCACGAAGTCGGCACATCTAAACTAACGATTTTTAGGCCGCGCTCGTCAATCTGACGTTTCAAGGTTGCCCAGTCTTCATTGCTAAGGCGCGTCAAACGGTCGATTTGCTCCACCAGCAAGATGTCGTCTTTGTGACTATCTAGCAGCAAGCGGCCTAGTTCTGGTCGTGCTAACTGCGTGCCGCTTTCGTTCTCTGTATAGTAACTGGCTATTCGATGGCCGCGCTCTTTCACAAAGTCATCGAGCATCCCTCGTGCTCGTCCTGCAAATTGATCGTCTGTTGAAGCTCTTAAATAGCTCTGATGAACATTATCGCCCTTTCCTATCGCATATAGGTTATTGCTTTTAGTCTATCGCATTAAGGTTATAGCATTGGTTTAATGCGTATTTGTAGTAACTATAGCGTAAGAGTGTACCCTTGCGCGACAGGCAAATTTGCTTAATTCGAGACAATTGACGGGAACTTGTGTTTTTTGCTTGCAGTGATAATCAACCATGCCATATAAAAGAGGGTGCGTATCGAGTGTTATTGTTTAAATTATCCGTTGAATAATTGAGCGGTTTATCATTTCGCTGGTGGCAGTTGGCGCAATAAGTGGCAAATTTTTAAGACAAATCGAAAAATAAAGACTTCAGCTCACATGCTGAGGCATTCATCAAGGAAATGCACCGAAACTAGGCCACTTTCTTGCGTGCCAAGTGTTTATAGTCAATTATTTTGCACTTCACCGACAACGCTTTAAATAAGTAGCTAAAATATATCGTCTTTTTCTATTCAGAACGGCATCTATTTTTACTGTCCGTTTGAGGCTTATGCTTTATAAGTCGATGGGGGGATTATATTGCTGAGCGTATTTGATGGAATTTTATGCGAACCATCCCTTTATTGAGTAGGTGAAAAAATAACTAAAGAGTGGTTAACTAAGTACGAAATAACAATAATGTAAATAAGAGCGCCGTAGCCTTTAGAAATGTTTGACCTAGCACGTCATTTCTCTAAAAATACGCGACAATATCTCTAAGGTTGCGCTTTGAATAACACAAAATAATAAACCATGCGCTTGAGGAAATTTCTAGGTGCGTGAGTTGGCTAGTGCAGCTAAAAAAAAGTCCTCAGCTGATTTCTGAGGACTCCATTTACCATGAATAGAAAAAAGGAGGGCGTCATAGACAGGTAGACTATTATTTAATTTAAACGAACACACGCATAAATTAAAAAGCCCTCATAACCGTCCTGCTTGGGGGCTTTTTTTTACCTGTAAACAGGCGAGCCCCTTCTCGTGTTTACCATTGTCTCTTTTTCTCAGGCTTTTATCCAACCTTCTTTACTCGTAAGTGAGCAATTAATCACTTATCTTTAAGTATAGAGCTGTCAATAAAATTCAACCGTTTAAATAGTTTTCCTTTTTAGCAAAAACAGTGATAAATATCACTTTACAATCATTTTAAGTGTGGCATTATCTCACCACACCAAGAAGGCCACCATATCGGCAGGCCATAGCTGGAGACCAGCACTATGAGTGACTACTCACCACCCTAATCGGGCGATGCTTCTTATTTCGTTAGCCGTTGCTCGATAGTATCGAGACTTACGCAGCTTCCATAAGCAGAGACGATCGTCCAACCGCCTTTAATTCTAGAATGCCTTTATCACGGATATTAAGGGCGGCGTTTAAGTCGCGATCTATATCCGTAGTGCCGCAAGACGGGCAATCCCATTTGCGAACTGATAAGGGCATTTCTTCCATTTTATGACCGCAACAATGACAAGTTTTAGAGCTTGCATACCACTGGTCGAGCTTCACTAGGTGTTTACCTTGCCCTTTCAGTTTGTACTCCAACTTAACAACAAAGCTATGCCATGAGGCATCTGCTATGTGTTTCGCTAGTTTGCGGTTTTTCATCATATTTGCTGATTTCAATGTCTCAACTATCACTGCTTGGTTTTCGTCAACGAGAGTTCGAGAGAGTTTGTGTTGAAAATCAGCGCGAGCATTCGCTACCTTTTCATGGCATTTAGCCACAAGCATTCGAGCTTTCGCACGATTGGCACTGCCTTTTACCTTGCGTGATAGCTGACGCTGTTTACGCCTGAGGTTCTTCTCAGCACGTTTTACAAATCTTGGGTTGGCGGTTTTTCTGCCATTGGATTCAATCGCAAAGTGAGACAAGCCTAGATCGATACCTGTTACCTTGCTCACCGTATGAATCAGGCTAGGCGCTTCTAGCTCATCATCAACAAGGATGGATGCGTAAAACTTGCCTGTTTTGCTCAGGCTTACAGTAATGCTCTTAACCTTGCCTGTAATTTCTCGGTGAATGTTCGCCTTAACAGGTTTCATTTTCGGAAGCTTAATCGAACCATCAAGAACATTTACGCCTACACAGTGGTAGCTAGATTGCTTGCCGTGCCTACGCTTAAATTGTGGGTACTTGGCTTTCAACTTCGGATTAAAGAAGTTATCGAATGCTTGGTGTAGGTTGATTACCGATTGTTGTAAAGCGATTGAATCATATTGCTTCAACCAGTGGTATTTGCGTGATTTTTTGGCAACAGCAAGTAATGGTTTTATGTCCTTTTTAGGGTTCAGTGTTACACCATGCTTGCGGTACATGTGAGACTTCAAATGCAAAGCTTTGTTATACGCAAAGCGCACAGCACCAAACTGAGCTATTAGAAACTCAGTTTGATCTTGTGTTGGATAAATGCGTACTTTTGTTGCTCTTAACATTTTCAGTGCTCATGTGTATAATGCCCGTATTCTATTGCTTGAATCGAGGTTTGTAAAGTGAGTGTGTTTGATAATGGTCAGCTTAATGGCTATCTCAAGAAAAGGCATAGTGTTAGTAAATTGGTAGTGCATTTAGTGTTTACAACGAAATATAGACGCAAGTTGTTTACTGGAATTATGATCGAACAATTAAGGGAGGCTTTTGAATCGGCTTGTGCAAAACTTGAGTGTGAATTGATAGAGATGGATGGCGAGCAAGATCACGTTCATTTACTGATAGCATACCCACCAAAGTTGTCAGTGAGCGTAATGGTTAACAACCTTAAATCCATTTCATCGAGAATGTTGCGATTGCAGAATACACACCTAACAAGGCAAAGTAAAAGTTCGGCTTTATGGTCACGTTCTTACTTTGCTTGTACGGCAGGAGGTGCAACAATCGAAACATTAAAGGCTTATGTAGAAAGCCAGACTACACCAGATTAAGCCGCTTTGCGTCTTACGCCTTATATCCCCGCCCGATTGGACGAGGGTTTACGACGAAATTGCTAAAGACTTTAAAGGTAAGTATTATCGGTAGGTCAATATAAGATTAACATAAAAAAACAACGTCTAGAGAGGGTGTAGTGTTTTGTTCAGAAACCCAGTTAGAGACTCTTTTTAAGCTTTACAGCCAGCGAGAGCTTACCGAAAAAATGAGAGAGGCCATTCGCTATCATAATAATGGCGGGTGGAGCGGGGCAAGCTCAGCGGCCAGAGCAGGCGTAAGTGAGAATGCGCTAAGACGTGCTATTGGCAGGCTCAGAGCGGCGCACAATACGATTTTACAAGGCTATGGGAATTACACTGTTCGAGATAGTTAAAAGCCGTCAGGAAATGGCGGCAAAAACGGGCAGCTTTTTAGTTGAGTTGCTGATATAGTGATATTTCACTACTATTTTTTAATCTAAGTAAGGTCTGGCTTCAGCCTTGACCGTGATGGGGAATTCCATGAGTATTAAAACAGTTCGCCGTACTAATGTAACGGCTATCAAAAAAATTCTATCTAAATCTCTTATCATTGTGCGCTTTGAATCTGGTGCTCACCACGTTTCATCGCAAGATGAGTTTCTAGAGGCGCTAGGCTACAAAACCGCAGAACTCACCACGAGAGAGAACGCCAAAGGCGTTTATCAGCTCACCATGCGCATTGGTACGGGTTATTCCTTTCATGCCTACCTTGATTTAGACAAAGCTAAAGAGAAGCTCCCTGAAAGCCTTTTTTTAGGCGGTAAGTTTAAGCATAAGGTGATTGATGTTCTTATTACAGAATCGAGCATTGATGCTTTTGAGGAAGGCGACGAGCTAACCATTTCTCGCTTTGAAAGCCTTTGTTACCAGCAAGTAATGAGCAACTTTAACCAAGCCGCTGAAGTGTGTGTGCTGGTCAATTTCGCCAACGGCCATGAACAACCTTTTTATCTTAAACTGTCGATGTTTGGTGATGATAGTTGCCTTGGCTTGGCTGATCGAATTGATAAAGACATCTCAGACCTTGATTGTGATGACGCTTTTGAAGAGTACGAAAGCGAGAATGATTTAGATACCTACTTTTTTCTTAAGCACTTTAAAGAGCAATACAGTCTGGAGCACGCTTGATGCAAACCTTTATCTCATTAGAAGACATCGCAAAAATCATTGATGATCCAGAAGTGCCGCAAGCGTTCTTGTTGCCGTATCGGTCAACTGACAATCGAAAGGCAGTAGTATGGCGCGCGCCAACTGGGACAGACTTGCGAAAGATTGTCGAAAATACAGGTAAAAGCTGGTCTGAGCTGGCGTTAGCGTGTGGGCTTAATACGGGTAATCTTAAAAAATGGATGAAGTATACAGGCGAGAAGCAAAATAATGTCCACCCCATCCCCTACCTTGCGTTTAAAGAAATTTGCTTGATAGCGCTAAAAAAGATAAGTGATTCGTAGAACCTTTGCTTTTTTAAAGGTATTGGTTTCTAATGCAGTCCTAGCCAATTGACGTTAGTTACCTTTTGATACTTTAACAGCTCGCCCCTAGTTCCCTGCTAGGGGTTCTTTTTTATCATAGATTGAACATTTTTATCTCACTATAAATACTATAGCCATTCTTTCAAGTTGGAATGGTCAATGAATCGTACGCTCTGCACCTTATCAATTTTAAACAACAAAGTTCATTTCATATTGGGACGATACCTAAACGGAAGGCTCTACATTAAAGAGTCCTTTGAAGTTCGTGATGAGGTGAGCGATAGCGGCGTAGTTGCATCAAGAAGTGACAAGATTAAATCTTTACTTTCTGACCAGTCCAGCAAAGGGGTGGCAGTATATGTAGATGAAGCCGTACCCAAGTTTTCTGAAAACTACGACCATTCCCCGCTAATTTTCAGTGAAAATTCAGTTATCAACGACGCTCTGAGAAGCTACTTTGATTTAGAGTCAAGCCAAAGCATAGTCTGGGGTGAAGGCGCAAGAGTTATCAATGCAACATCCATAGCGCAATCAACGATTGACGATAAAGGCAAGGCGTCATTCTCTATTAATGCTCCTGAGTTAAGCGCCAGCGTTTGCGCAATGCTGCTTATGTGTTACCACGCCACCAATTGCGACCTTACCGATATTTCCTACCTTAAAAAACTGAGAGTCTTGCGAGAGCAAAGCCGGAGCCAGAGCGCGACTTTTCGCAGTAGGAGGCGCAGGAAGTGGTAGATCCTAGACTGTCTGACTTGTCCATTGATGACCATATCTGGAGGGGAAAGCTGTATCGCCTCATCAGGGAGTACATTAAAAAGGGCGAAAACGTCATTAAGTACGAAGTCAAAGAAGACGAGCAAACCCGCCCTGATTTACTGGCTTATCGTGCTTATGGTCATGCTGGCTTGCGCTGGGTGGCGGTGCTGGCGTCTAACAATGATGATGAGTTCTCCCCGTTACCTGTTGGCTATCGTCTGGTACTTCCGCCCGTTCAAGTGATCCGCACCTTTATCCGTGAAGTAAAGGAAGAGTATGCCTCGTCCCAAGTTTAACCTAGAGCGCAAAGATAACGGACTTCCCAAGACGGCGGGGCTTAGCCCTACGCAATGGCTGCGAGCGTTCAATATCATCCAAAAGGAAGATGCTACGCGCCGTAGGAGCGCGAGGAATGCCATTCCTCGAAACTTTGCGACGTTAACCAACAAGCAGCTAGCGGAACTAGGCAGACGAAACGGCGGATTAGGCGGCGCGTTTACGCGCGACGACCTGATAGATATGAAGCGCCAATCTGACCGGATAAAAAAAGAGTTCGGCTCCGGCAATGCGGGTATTCATATTCATCAGATTGTATCGAGTTCCCGCGCTATCGACATTAAGCGCGCTAACAATCAGGTCAATGATGGATCGGGCATTACCACGGCGAACATGGTCAAGATTAAAAACAACTTGTTTATTTGGTCGGTGGATGCGTCAGAGAAGAACGGAGCCGATCACCATCAGGTAAAAATTCGGTTCGAAGGTTGGGACGAGGCGCTAAATCAACTCACCGACAACCGTAGAGAAAACATGCGCCTTGTTAAATCAGTTATCAAGGGGCGGATCTCTTTCGATTGCTCTTGCGGTCGCCATCAATACTGGTATCGGTACAAAGCAACGGCGGGTAACTATTGCGTTGCTCCGCCTAAAGAATTTAGCCCACCAATGCAAACCAATGCCACGCTTACAGGTGTTGCCTGTAAGCACGTTTTGCTGGTGGTAAAGAAAATTAGTTCTCCCACCTTTGCTAATAGGCTGCTTGTTGAGATGGAAAGGCAAGCTAAGAGGATTGGTTTTGCTGACGATCGTAAAAACGCCAAGGTGTTTGATGAGCAAGAAATCAAGAATCAGCGCAAAGGGCGCAAAGGTAAGATTGATTATGAAAAGTTCCGCAAAGAGCACGAGCGTTACCTAAACGCGCAACGAGCTATCAAGCAGAAGAAAAAAGATGAAGCCAGCAAGGCAGAGCGCCAAGATCTGAGAAAGGCTAGGGCAGCGCTAACCAGAAAAGGCAAGGCGCTGGAGCAAGAGCGACAAAGAAATCGCGATCTCATCAAGCTGGTTCACGCTGGCAATGTTGCCACCTTTAGGGGGCAAATCTCAGACAAGGCCATTATTAAGAAAACGGCGGAGTCAGTCAGTAATGCGATAGGTAAGCCAATTAAACCCGCACAAGTAGAGAAAATTATTCATGGTAAATAGCACGCCAAAAAAGAACCGTTTTCAGTCCCATTCGCCGCTAAACAACATGGTGAGCGAAGACTGGAAAGCCTCTATTTTGCTCGATCCTGATAACTGGGATGCTCAGCTTTATATCCCTATCCCACAAACAGAGGCCAGCGACGAGTCTGATTTTAGAGATTTGGATACGAACCAGAAAGTGATCGAGTACGCCGACCCTATCCCTGTTAAATGTGCAGACATCAACGAGCCGACACAACGGATTATGGAGAACTCTGGCGAGTATCTACTAAGTAACGGTGAAAGCGTGCTCACCGTGCGGATAGGCCATGACCCTGTACCAGATGGATCAAGCATTAGCTGGTTAGAGGATAAGGGGAACGGCAAAACAACAGAGGTCACTTGGTACGTGCAGCAGTCGCGTGGTATTGGGGTGCAAAGCTCGATGAAAGTATATGACCTCATTTTATCGCTTGACTCTGACCAAGAACTTGATGCGCCGGATGAGCTGGTAACCAGTTCGGTGATCACTAATGAAGAAATTGACGCACTGACAGATCCGACGCTTTTCGAATAAGGTGAGAAATGAAAATTGATGACGTGCCTATACAGGGCGAAATTTTAGAACATACGGGCAAAGTAATAATGTCCGATTTGGAAGATGTGGATTTGGCTGTAGGACATCAAATTTTGTCTGCTATTAACACGCTGGCAATTCATGCCCCGCACATAGGTTCCGGCCACCCGCGCTATAAAACCACCAAGACCATTAAAGACTTTTTAAATAGAGCGCCTGAAGATCAGCTAGCTTATGGCGTGTTTGACTCGCCTAAGTCGTTCTTAAAAGAGCTTGCCAAGGACGCTGGTGAGCAGGATAAGAAAGAAAAGCTCCTCGCCAAGTTACCGATGCTGTACCTATCTCGCGATCAAAGCATCAGCTTTAGTGATACTGACGCCGATAAGGTCAACGTCCACCAGCTAAAAGACGGCACTGGTAAGGTCATGGGGGATGTAGATGCTTATTATCCCGTGCTCAATTACAGCCTAACGATTGTCTCTTGGCACAAAGAATCTATGAGCATGTTAGCGTCTCACCTTCTTACTTATTTCAGGGAGAGAATGAGAAAGGGTAAGCGTACTTTCAAGTCAGAGCTCTACCTTGCGGGTGTTAAATTGGTGTTTGACTGGAGCTTTCAGGATGGCCTTACGTACATGGGGAGCAACATCAGCGAGCCGTTTAGCGAAGATAGGCTAAACGCTATGACCATAGATGTAATAGTAAAAGCAACGGCCTACAAACTGCGCATTGCTAAAGCCTTCCAAGCTCGATTGATAGGACGCCCAGCGCATGAGCAAACAAAGTAAGGCCTTTATTCAAACGATAAAGGTTAACGGTCAGGAAGTGGATAAAACTAGCCTTGTGAGCTGCGCTTACATCGAGTGTTTGGATTTATCAACGCCTAGCATCATCGCTGAGTTTAAAGATGACAGGGGCGATCTGCGTGATGATGCAAAGCTTTCTAAAGGCGCGGTCATAGAGCTTGAATTTGGTGATATTGATGGTCGCGGCAATGCCATGTTTTACGAGGCTTTTGAGGTAAGCGCCGCTCCTATCAAAAACAACGTCATTAAAGCCGAAGGGTTCAGCAAAGCAGTCACGCAGTTGAAAGAGCCTGCTTCTAAACCTAAATACTTTGCCGACAAGCCGCTTATATTCATTCTAGAGTCGCTTTGCGAAAGCACGGGCTGGTGGTCAACTGCGCCGTGTCCGGCATTGGTACATATCATTTAAATTACGATATGACGCCCTCTAAACTTCTTCGCAATATCGCGCGTGACTTTGGCGCGGCGGTTTGGGTGTGTCGCGGGGTGCTGCATTTTGTTCCCTTAGATGTACTCATGATGCAAAAGCCCCTCTATAAAGTCGGCTTGAATGCAAAAGACGTCGATATTGACATAACAAGGCATGAGGTTGTCGGCAATCAGAACCAATTTGAACGTGTTGCTCAAAAAGGCTTTTTCAGCTGGGCAACCGATAAGCACATAAAGCAAGCAACCACCAATAGCGGAAAAAGCAAAGTTTTAGTCACCACGCCTCATGGCCGTCTTGATAATTTATCTAAATATCTTCAGCCGCTCCTAGTGTTCCAGTGTTACGGGCTTAGTGATTTAGTGCCGTCTAACATGCTGGATCTCATTTTGGTGCGCCTTTCTAACGACGAAGCACTAGACGAGTCTTTACCTAATCGAATGATCATTTCAAGGGTGACGCATTACACTCAAGGCGAGCGTTACGTCATTGACGCAGAAGTAGGGGTAGCCAATGGATAATCAAAGAAAGCTGTCTAATGAGCAAGGTTTGTTTCATGGCCGTTATAGGGCGAGGGTGGTCAATAATCGACACCCTAAGAAATGGCATATGGCGAGCGTTAGAGTGCTTGGTTATATGGACGACATAGCCGATAGAGATTTGCCTTGGGCAGAATACATGCTTCCACTCGGTGCGAGAGCGAAAGAGGGTGACATGATGCCTGTTCAAGCCGGTGATCTGGTTTGGGTAAGTTTTGAAGAGGGTGACACCCGAAAGCCGATCATAGAGGGGGCGGCTTATAGCGTAGATGGGCGAGATACGGGCGAGAGTTTGTTACCACAAGATGCGTGGAATAAAAAATACTCGCACAAGCGGACAGATAAGCAGCCAGCGCCGCCAGTACACGCCTATGGAGATAAGGTTTTTGACCAAATGACATTTTTGCAACAGCTCACAATGTCCGGCGAATACTGTTTAACGCATAAACCCTCTGGTACGGCTATTCACGTTAACAAGAAAGGTCAGCTAGTCGTGCATGTTGAACATGATCGCTACGACTCCACCAGCGGCAATAAAACCGAAGAAGTTACCAAGAATCTAGAGTTGATAGTCAAAGGCAATGTTACGCGAACCATTACGGGCAATCTGACAGAAAAGGTCGGTGGAGACTACGAGATTGATGTGGCAGGAACTACCACCAGAAAATCGGGCGGTACTATGCGTGATAGCGCTGCGCAAATTCATCACAACTAAGGGCTTGCAATGTCGTGGCTACCTACTGGCGCATTAATTTACCAAAGTGAAACCGCTATCAATGTGAGTGAGACGGCCAGTTACACCCCTTTAGAAAATGAAAGGGTGGTTTCATACGATTACTCATTATCAAGCAACTGGAAAGATCGCCTAGTTGTCACCACGGACAATCTAGGTGTAACCGTTAAAGCAAGCTCTCTCGCAGGGCTCGTTACTCCTAACTACATTAAAGCAAAAGACATGACAGCTAATAAGTTGCTTTCATTTGCAAGCTGGGAAGTAATGCCCGAAGGATTGGAGATTGTCGACTTTAGCCCCGCCAGTGCAATGCTAGTTATGCAAATACACATTACCGCCAATGTGATTTTTGTCGATCCGGCTACCTCGGAAGAAATCGCGCGTACTTACAATCAATCATTTGATATTAATATCGCGCCGAATTGGTCAGCAGGGCGGGAGCTACTTAAAAACTATCGTAGTTGGTCAGTTATTCAAAAAGGAGTCATTTAACTATGCCAGCAATACATCGAAAAGGTGACAGCTGTACAGGGCATGATACATACCCGCCGCGCAATAATGTTGGTGGTTCTGGTGATGTGTTTATTAATGGTATCCCTGTTCATCGCGTTGGGGATGCATGGCCTCCGCACTGTAGCGTTGTTCCCGATCATCCTTGTCATGCAGGCTCGGCCGCTAGCGGCTCGGCTACTGTTTTCGCTAACGGTCGCCCATTGTGCCGAATTGGGGACGCTGTAGATTGCGGCTCTGCTATGGCGTCGGGAAGTCCTGACGTTTTTTCTAACTGAGAAGATAAGCCAAAGATTGAATTAATTAATTTTCAGTGCAAATTACTAGTTCGGCTTTTTTGTCTCCGTCATTATCATAGACTGTAGTTTTTACTAATAGGTGTAATTATGATTCTTTACGGTGTACTGAGAAAGTCAGACATTAAAGACTATGCATTTGCAGTCTGCGCGGCTATAGGGCATGGACGCCACGGCCTAGCAACTGAAATGCTGGTAGAGACATGCGCCGCCGAAACGCTACTAGCGACCGCAAAAGACCGAACGCTTTATTACGCTGGTGCGGGTGTGGCGCAAGTTGATGAAAGTACCTTTGACTGGCTTAAGGATAAGTACAAGTCACATCGCATTGCGCGAGACATCAAGAAAAAGCTGGGTGTAGACCTGATGCTGGTTACTTACCGTGAGCTTGATTTCTCGCCGCTCATCTCTCTTATCTTCGCTCGCTTGCGTTATTGGACAGTCCCAGAGGCCATCCCGACCACGCAAGAAGCACGCGCGGAATATTGGAAAAAACACTACAACACATCAAAAGGCAAAGGCTCACCTGAAGAGTACCTAGAACGCTGTAAGGCTTCAGGTGTGGACGCGCTTTTCAAAGGAGAAGACCAAAAATGAAACTACTAGGTTTGTTTATCGCCGCTTTTATGGCGTCCGTGCTCGCACTTCCGGCGCTGGCGTCTGAGTTTACGCTGACGGTTCCAGAAGGCGCGCCAAATTGGCTAACGTCGGCGCTGGTGGCCTTTATTGGCGTTTGCGGCGTGGTGTCAAAGCTTGATGCACACATTCCCGAAACCCTAAAAGCTCGCTTGCCTCGGTGGCTGGTTAGCGTTTGGGATTTCTTTGGGGGTAATTACCTCAAATCAAAAAATAAAGACAGCGCATGAGCGTTAACGTTGCTCTAAAAGCGCTAGGAGTCGTAGCCGATGTCGTCGAAACCGTCATTCAAGTCAAAAAAAAGCGCTCTGCCACTGAGCTTGCGGAGCGCCGAAAAATGGCTAAAGCCGATCCTGTTGGCTACTTCCGTCAGTTTACTGGTAAGCGGGTGCGAAATGCTGAGCGACGCACCAGTGAAACAGGCGACGGTGTGCGTCGCGACTGAGCCCGTCCTAAATGAATTTATTTCTTTTAGTGGCGTCAATCTCGCTGTTGTGGACGCTCGCACTCATCAAGTGGTGCATCAACAGGCCGTGCCAGAGTCCACCAGCGTAACGTTTTTAACTGAATCAGATCTAGCGGAGCTTGCCGTATACATCGAGCAGCTTCGCCAATGTGTAGATAACAACTTTTAACCCGCTATTTCCCCTGCATTTGCGCAGTAAGTAGCAAGCAACACTAACAACTATCACTAAGGATATTGTAACTATGAGTATTGACTCTTATAACCGACAACTGCAACAGCAGCGAGAGTACGCAAATGCAATGCGCCAGACGTTAATTCGATCTCAATTCGATGACTGCTCTAACTACATTGCAGATCCCGAAATGCGAAACGCTTCTATTGCGGAGGCAGTCGCGGCCGATCCTATTTATGCATCAATGGGCGAACACGGCCTCACTACGGCCATGATTCACATTCAAGCCATTAACGAATTTTCAGAAAAAAATGACGGTCGCCTACCTTCAGACATGTTGCTTGCGTCAGCGCGTCAAGAGCTTGAAAACTTATACGTTGATTCGGGCGTAAGTACTAACAAAGACATGATGCTTGCAGCGGTGCAAGCAGGTACCACTACTAGCCAAGGCATACCAACTGTCGTCACTACAGCGCAAGTGGCGCTTCCTCGACTGCTTGCCAGCCAGACGCTAGATGTAGTGACTTACATCTCAGGCAAGCGCACCTCTGAGCTTGAATATTTCGAAATCGAAACGGTGGCGGGTTCTGACTTTGGTGACTACAAGAAGGGCGATCTTATTGGTGCGCTGGATGGTGGTCAGTATTCTAATATGGTTCAGCACTTTGCTTTCCCAGACAAAGCAAACGGTACTGTTACGACGTTTTCTTTTGACTCAGCGCTGGACACGCCTGCAAAAAAAATGCTTCCTATTGCAAAAGGTTCTGTCGTTCTCTACATCAATAAAGATCGCGTAGGTGTGGAAGCAGAAGCTGGCAAATTGTACGGTACGTACGTGCAAGGGGGCACTCCGCTCACGGTTACGGCTACCATCGATCACAAGAGCGGCAAGGTCGTAGTTGAAACAAGTGGCGCTCCTTTAGTTGCGGGAACTATATTGGAGCTAGAGATTCAGATTGACATTGAAGCCGAACCTAACCTTATCCCCGAAATCGCGCAACAAGTTACTAGCTTTAAAATAAATCCAGCACTGCGCATTCTTCGCTCTTCACAATCACTTCAGTCTTTATGGAAGATGCGTTCTGATTTGAACGTCGACGCACGCGCGCTCAATCTAACCACGCTGCGCGATCATCTTGCTGCTCAAGACGACCTTCATGTAATCAAAAATTTGTCATGGCTAGCAAAGCGTGAGGCCATTATTAATTGCGCGCCGAAAGCTGGCAGCAATGACAATACTATGGAAGGTTTCGAACTGGTTCGCACTCAGCTCACTGCGGTCTCTGATGATATGATGTCAATATCACAAGAGTCAGGCTTAGTGGGGTTGTACTGTACTCGTGAAGCTTCGGCATTCTTCAAAAACACACCTTCATTTAAACAAGCCACTGGCTACCAGCAACTAAATAGCATCCACTTTGTCGGTATTGCGTTTAATCGATACAAAATTTACGAAGTTCCTCAAGATATTCCTGAATTAGCACCAGGTGAGGCACTTGGTTACGGCAAATCAAACGTTGAAGGTCGAGCACCTTGGTTAAAAGGTGATATTGAGCCACCAATGCAAATTGACCACCAAATCAGCCAAGGCCTTGTTAAGTCAGACACGACCGCAGCGCGTGGCTATAACACAATCAACCCTAAACATGGTCAAAACCTCATCTACAAGCTGAAGTTTATTAACCAGTAATCGGGCGTACGTTTATGGGCAGCAAATCGCTGCCCTTTTCCCTTAAACCTAAGAGATATTGATTATGCAAATTGTTGTTGTGACAAACATGACAGGTTATCAAGTCCGCATTGGGGCAATGTTAATCAAACCGCTGCGTGAGACGACTAAAGAGCAAAGCTTTAGCTTTACAAGCTGCAAAGATGCGTTGGCATTCGTCGAGGCGGTGAAAAAGACGGGTCATGCAGGCCTCGTAGCTGCCTACGCGCCTTCAGATAAAGACCTTGAGGCCGAAGGCATTAAGCTGGTTAAGACGCAGGACGACGGCGCGTTGAAGCCAAACGGTGAACTAACGCTTGAGCAAAAGCAAGCCCAGCTAGTTAAAGAGCTTATGGAAAAGTCCAAGTCAGAACTGGAAAAGATGGCGGAAGACATGAAGCTTGAAGACTGGAAAGGGCTGAACAAAGAGCCTCTAGCTGAACTAATCGCGGCTAACACTCAACTGTAAAGAGGTAATTTTCAGTGAAAATTGAATCCAAATTATCCCAAGTCGCTCAATCGGTGGTGCTTGCCACCGATGCGTCAGCACGATTGACGTCAGTAGCGGCAACGCGATGCGCTTTTGTGGCGTTGTCATTTCTCGCACGGGTGCGCCGTTTGAAGTGCTGACCGTGGGCGAAAACTGGCAAGACGTATTGGGCAAACCTTATCACTTTCGTTGCGGCATGGGCGCGGAGTCTATGCGTCAATTAGATGAAGCGGTAGAAGGCGGCAAGGGTTATGTTGTTCGCGTTGTGCCTACCTCGGCCAAGTTCCCAGTAGTCACACTGCGAGACAAAGTGGCTAACGAAGACCCAGCCACGGCGCTTTATAACACGCACGGCAAAACAACCGATGTCGGAAGCACTCACGAAACCGTTACCACGGCTTTGCCTTACGGCACTGACATTGTTCAAAATGATGTGGCTGACATTGTTAGCTTTTATCTCATTGATGGCGACAATGAAAATAAACGCTTCCTCAAGCTAGAAGCTTTAGACGCGCAAGAGTTTGGCGCAAATATGAAGCTTCTCACTTTGTTTGAGCAGCAAGGCGATGTAATCGTAGAGCTAGAAAGTCACACGGTATCCACTGATATTGAAGCTCGCGACACTTACGATGCGCCAGCGTTTATTTCTGACAAGTTAGACGCCAATTCAAAACGTGTTCGCTGCGAAGTGAACATGGAGAAAATAGCCGAACTCACGGACTTTGAAAGCCTAGCCTTTAAAGGCGGTACGTCCGGCAATATGAGAGAAATTACCTCGGCGGATTATCTCAAGGCGATCCGTGTGCTAACCAATGCCGATCCAGAAGCGCACGCCGTGCTCGCCCTTGGTTGTTATGATGACCAAGCACTAAAAGAGCTTGAGCAATATGCGGAAGATTGCCGAATAGGGCATTATTTCGACCTTGAGCCAAATCTTTCTTATGAGTTGGCGCTTGCTCGTAAAAAGTTACTGCCTGTCAATTCGCACTATTCTTGCTGCTATCACTTCCCGTATCGCTGTAAAGATCCGTTTTATGGCAATGATGTGTCTTATGGTGTTTCAGGGCTTATCTTTGCGGCAAAAGCGAAAGGGGTTGCTTCAAAAGCGCCTGTCGGTGCGTGGCATAAAGTGCCTGCGGGTATGGATCGCGCGACGGTCAATCGAGCGGGTTTAGTGCTCAATGAAAATGTCGGTACGCCAAATTATGACGCGATGGTAAAAGCGCGCATCAATAAAGTTGGTTTGAATCCTCAAGGTCAGCCAATGATTGATGACCACCTAACTTGCAGAGTGAAAAGTGATGATTTGCGCTTTGAAGGCATTGTTGCTGGCGACAACTACCTGAAGCGTGAATGGTACAAGCTCACCCAGCAATGGAAACATGAGCCTATCAAAGAGGCGATGGAAGGTCTAACCAAAGGCTTTATTGCTATCTTAGACGCCGCAAAAACCGCAGGCATTATCACCCCAACCTCAAAAGGCGGCGACGCTTTTAACTTCAAGATTGAAGAAAAAGGCAGCGATTTACTGGTGGCGGTATGGCTCGCCAATATTCAAGGCTCGATGCGTCGTTCTACGGGTCAGTGCGTTCTTAAATCCTACGATGGAGAGTAATTAAAAATGAGCAAGAGCCCATTTAAAGAAGGTGCGCGCCTTCCGAATATCGCGCTATCAACTGCGATGATGGCCGCGCAAAACAAAGCGGCAGAGCAAGAAACGATCACCGAAGAGGTATTACTTGCTTCTGTTGATGATGACGTCATTTTGTCGGAACTGTCTGAGCTTTCAGAAAAGCAAATGCGCTCTCTAGGGGCATCAATTGTGATTGAGTTCGCTCGTTCAGACGATCACACCTATGACGGCCTAGAAGCCATTATTATTGGTTCAATTGATGAGCCTGAAGGTGACGAAGAGCCAGAGCTTGACGATGACGAGCTAGAAGAGTTTAACGATCTTCTATCTGTTGTGGGTGATGCCTTGGTAGCGTTCTCAGGTAAAGACATCAAGATGGTGCAAAAGGCACTAGAGAGCGAAGATGACGAGCTTTTAGACGCTATCGCGGCGGCGGTCGTAGAAAAGACAAAAGGTGAGTCAACAAGCGAAATGGTGGCGGATTTCTCTGTCAAAGAGTCGTTGATTTTGTCGGCTACCAAAAAGGTCGTGCGAAACGGTGAGCTTAAGCTGGTTAAGACCAACCGCAAAAAGCGCAAGATGACAGCCGCGCAAAAGCAAGCGCTTAAAAAAGCGCGTAAAAAGTCTCATAGTGCGGCAGCGCGCGCCAAGCGCAAAAAGTCTAATCGCAAGCGTGCCCAGCGCGGCATGAAGTAGTAAGGCGTAACCGATGTTTGTAGGAGTCCACCAGCAAAAAATCCTCTCAGACTATTACAAAGTCTGGGTGAGGCAGGGCGGGGTGACAGTCGTCGGTTACGTCAGTCGAGAATCTACTATGGAACTTGTCCAAGCGTGGAATGCCCCTTTTGAGGGGGATTCTGCTGGTAACGGCAGCAAGGTGGCCGCGCTAGGGCAAGACCAAACAGGCAAGACGAGCGTTACGAAGTGGAACAGTAAATTAATCTGGGACGGGGCGGAAGCGCTTAAATTTCCGTTAAAGATTCATTTCCTTGCCTTTTCGGACGCAAAGCTAGAGGTCGACGATCCGGTTAAATACTTGTCTCAATTTAGTAGCCCTGAGTTGAGTGAGTCACTAGCCTTCGGTCAGCGCCCTCAACCTGTTTCACTCAATATCGGGCAAAGAATTATTATTCCTTCGACCGATAAGAGCGGGTGCTTTATCCATAGTGTGGGCTTTGACTACAACGCGCCAATTACAACAACGGGCTACTTTGCAGAAAATACCGTGGATCTTGTGGTCTCTACGGATGCAACATTAAGTCGCTCTGAAATCCCTAACATTTTTACTTAAGGAATACGTAACTATGAGTAGTAGTTTACAAGGTACAGCAAAAGGCGATATGGCAGCGACAAGAGCCATTGTGCTTGAACAATTATCGAAAGGTGACAAAGCGCTGACGTCTAACTTTAGATTAAAGTTTCGTAACCACCCAGATATGACCTTTCGAGTTTCGGCCACTCAGATCCCTGAAATGATGCGTCATGAAATTGAAAGCTTTGGTCATATGGGTACGGGGCAAAATCAGCAAGGTAATGTCAAAAACGCAGGTAATATCACCGTAACAATTGAAGAGTATTTAGACGGCAAAGCAGCTAAGTTCATTGGTGATGCGATTAAGAATAAAACATACTACGATCTGGACTTGGAGATTACGCCAGAAGATACAGGGTATAAGTCTATCGCTAGTTGGGAAATGCTGAAATGTTACTTAAGCTCCGAAGCGGTGGACGTAGCAACAGAAGATTTGACAGGTACGATTAAATTTCCATTGACGATCGGTTATAACTGGGTCGAACCAGTTAAGGTGTAACCCCCCCCAAGCCTTTAGCTAGAGCACAAATGCCTCAGATTATCATAGACTGAGGCATTTTTTTGTCTCTCGCATTATGATGGTGCTCATATTTTTTAAGTGGATGCAAGAATATGACGCCAGCTAGTCTTTTAGAATCAGTAAAACAGCGCTTTAGCGTTTTGCTCAACACTGACACCAATCAGTTTAACGTTTTCTTAAGGCAAGCCCTTCAAACCTACGAGGCAAGCGCGGGGTGCTGGAAGGTGATGCGTCTTGAAAGTGCAGAGTCGCCACTACCAAGCGACTACAAGGAAAAAATCATCTGTCGTGACCGAGGCCGGTATCACGTCAGCGTGTTTGTTGATGAGGTAAATAAAACGCTCATTGTAGAAAACCCAAGCCGTGCATCTTTCCCTTGTGATTTTATCTATTACACCAACTTAAGCGGCGTTGATTTAGACACATACGAACTACCGAATGAGTGTGAGCATTTGGTTAGTAAGTATCTTTATGTGCTGATCGCCATTCCTGAGTTTGAAAGGCAAGCGAGAATATCGGCGGCGAATAACTATGACACGTCGGCGTATCCCTCTCAGGCCGAACTGCAAGCACAAAAGACAGAAATTGAAACTGAAATGCGCAATCAAATGGTGCTGCCTAACGTGAGGGTGCGTTAGTGAGTGTTGAATTTTTAAAGATACAAAAAGCGGCGGTGTTGTCGGCCTTTTCTGAAAAGCCGCGCCTTGATTGTAACTTTAGAGTGGAGATTGACGATCAGCCGGAAAAATTGGTGCTGTATGCGAAAGACATTGCTTACGGCAAGGGTTCGCTTACCAGTACAAGCATTGAGATAGGAAGCACGGAATTTAACAGGCCAAGCAAAAAGAACGCTGGAAGCCAGACTTTTACGTTTTACGACAACGAGCAAGGCGAAATTAGCGATTTTATTAAATCCCTTCAAGGCCGGATCTTTGACAAGCGAGGGTTGTTAAATCTGCCGATTGATTACCTGTTTAATGTGCGCGCTTATCGGATTTTGGACGACACCAGCGAGGTGCTGGAATTTGAATCCACGGTTTATTGTGAAGAAAACAACGATTACAAATTGAGTGTTGAGGCGGTAGGCGAGCGCGGCACATTCAATGCGACTTTTAAAAAATATTGCTCGATGGGCGGATTACTTAAGTGAAATTACAAACGTATACCAAGTGCGAAGACGGCTCGACAAAAGTGAGCTTTAACGAGCCTACCGTGGCCGATGCATTCCAGTTCGAAGATATTAATCCAAAGCTTGAGCAAAAGGCGCTAACGGAATACCTCAACCATATGTTGAGTGACGGCCAAGATCATGACTCAAAAAACTGGACGGTATACGACCGTATTACCGCTCTCATGTGGATATACGTACTGTCACGAGATGATCGAAGCGTTTTGATGACTTACCAGTGTAAATATTGCAATGAAGAGCATGGCGTTCCTGTTGATTTGGCAAGTTTGTTTAAAAGCCTTGTTTATGCAGGGCGTGAGATGAAGGAGCCGTTTGAATTTGGCAATCTAAAAGGCGTCATTGTGCCGCTGCGGGGCTATGCAATGGAAAGGTTGGAGCAGTTGACCAATCTTAGAGATTCACACCCCATTAATTCCAAAGCTTACAAAGCGCGTAATGATGATATTTACCTTTATCGCATCGCTTACTCTGTTGAATTAGATGGCGAAGACGAGTCGTTGTCTCCTGATGAGCGCGCAGACCAAAGGGTAGAGGAGTTTTTAAAACGTCCGCTTAAGGATAAAAGCTTTCAAAGCCTAGTAGCCAAGGTTCGCATAGTGGCAAGCGAGATGCGTCACGGTCTGCCTTGCGTTATTCGGGATGGTGGGGTTTTGCTCGTCACCCAAGAGCATGAATGCCCCAATACGGAGGGCGCTAAAACTCGTTTGATGCTCCCCTTTCAAGCTGTCGACTACATGCCAAGCCTACAACTGGAAGGGCAAGAAACTGCGGATCAACTGGCGTTCATTCTTGATTGACTGGGTGGATACAGGCAGATCGCCGCAAGATTTTAAAAGCTTAAATGTTCAAGAGGCGCTAGACGTTGTTGACGAGATTCAGCGCCGAGTGATGCAAAGGAACAGGGATCGAAGACGTGGATAACGCTCGCAGTGAATTAGCAAAAATCATTCAAGCCGTAGACAAGGCAAGTCATGATGAACTTGATGTGCTGGCGCGCATCGAGAAAAACACGTCCGCCCCTAAGCCTGACACGGCTAAAGTGCAAGAGGTGACGGGCGAACATAAAACGTCAAGTGGCAATAGCGTTACTGCTAAGGCTGATCTTAATGAAGCGCCTATTTTTGATATTGACGCGCCTGTCGTTCATGTTGAGCCTGCCCCTGTCAACGTTAACGCTCCTGCAATTTCCGAGTTAAGAGAAACGCACTCAGAAAGCGCTACAGAGCGCGTAATTGAAAAAGAGACCACCAGCAAGCCAAAGCGAGAAAAGACACCCAGAGACGCCGTTGCGCGCGAGCAATCGACTAACAAAGACTTGGCAAGCGCGATAGAAGGGCTCTACGAAGATGACGACGGCAGATTAAGACAAGCCAATGGTGCGTTTGCCAGCCATAAGCAAAAAGAGCTATACGAGCAGCAGCGCAAAGAGGAAGAGAAGGCCGACGAGAAGCAAGCAACAATGTTTGAGTCCATCGGTAAGCTGGTCTCTGGTGGAATTAAAAAGCAAGTTGAAGACGTTGACGCCGTGGATGCGGTCGGCGCTTCGGTGGGTAATAGTGCATGGCAAATCGCCAAAGAGGTCAAAGGCTTTAAAGATAGCGCTTCCGAGTATCTAGAGGAAAGTGGCCTAAATAGCATAGAGGGTATTAAGGAAAAGACCGCAGGGGCGGTAAGTTCTGTAAAAGAAAAACGCGACAGTGCCAAGCATATGGGCAAATCGCTGGTCAAGTTCTTTAAAAGTCCAGCAGGGTTTGTATCTGAGCTTAGAGAAAGTAAGCAGCAAGAGTCGAAAAGTGAAATTTTCACTGAAAATTCATCCGAGCGCCACGAGAAAGAGCAAGTAACTGAGCAGCAAGTGGAGATTGCTGAAAGTCAGGCAGAGCAGCGCGCTGAGCTGCATGATGAACAAATAGATAAGTTGTCTGACATCGAGGATGCTATTAAAGCTACCGCTGGCGGTGGCGCTGGTGGCGGCATGATGGACATGTTCGATATGGCTGAGGACTTTTATAGCCGTAAGAAAGGGCGAAGAGGGCGAGGCCGCAAATCAAGAATGCGCGCCAAATCTGCCGACGTGGATTACTACAAAGTCAAAGAATCTATGAGGCCAAAGTCAGCCAGTCGAATGAGTAAAGCGCTCGATACGGTACAAACGTCAGGTAAAGGCCTGTTAGGGCTGAGCGGAGATGCGGTCAAAGGCGGCGTAATGTCAAAAGTCTTAGGCGGTGCGGGTAAAGTATTTAAGCCCTTAGCGGTCATGATGGGCATTGGCGCGGCAGGGGCGG
>NZ_LJJE01000049.1 GCF_001854765.1 Vibrio sonorensis
GTAGCTTTCGCCTGACTCGATGCTTTCCGTCAGTGCCATGCTTTTTCACTTTCCACTCGCCTTCACCGTAGACCTTGAGCCCTGTCGCATCAATGGCTAAATGCTGAATCATGCCTTTTTCCTGGTCTTGAACGTGACGTTAACCGCTTTAGCTCGCTTGCTAATGCATGAATAATGAGGGCATGACAACGGTAGTTGAGCAAGCTTAAAAATAGAATTAATGAATCCTTGTAAACTTCTCAATGGCATTGAAAACACCCGCTTTACCATGAGAGCCGTCGTAATCGCTAAGTCACTAAACAAACGAGGTCTTCCTCGGGTACCTTGCTTAACCTGTTTCCAGTGCTGGACTGTCTCGTCGTCAATCCAAAATGTCAGAGAACCACGATTGATCAAAGCTTGGTTATATTGTTTCCCGTTAGTTGTTTTGTAGCGAGGCTTGGGCATTGGTCTAAGTATTTGAATGAACTTAGCTGATCAGATCGTAGGTTAATGATTTAGTTCCCCGATTTAGGAAACAAAGCCTGTTTTTGATATTCAATTGAGCAGCAACAAAGAGCAAGACATCTTCAGGAATACGGTCGAACTCCATAAAGAAAGTCCCGAGAAAGCGTACGCAAGTCAGCTGTAAGGCAAAACCGAGGCGATTGTGTTTCCCTCGATGCTTATTGATCAATGCCAAATCAAATTCATCCAAATGAAAGTATCGGGTAAGCTGTAATTCATTGGGGATATCGGTAAAAGAACGAGGGCGTTCAGAATTCTGTGTCAGCTAATTTTTGTTAGAGATCTAAGACATCATT
>NZ_LJJE01000050.1 GCF_001854765.1 Vibrio sonorensis
GATCAGCAGTGCATATAGCGCGCAGTTTGTGTACTGGTATATGTTCCAAATGATTTTAAAACAACCAAATAGTCTCGACCGGCTTCTGGTTTCAGGGTTGCCTCTTCGTTAAAAGAGATAAACTCTACTTTCTTGACTACAGACATTTTTGTTTCCTTATCTTTGTATATTCCACGCAGAAATTATTTTTGTAGAGAATAATACGGTGAGTAATGCCGAAGTTAACGGAAGGCACCACCTTAAGTATTGAATCGGTGCGAGATATTCAGCAACGACATTATTGTGTATTGAAGGGATATTCATTGCCCAATTGAACCCTAAAAAGGTAATCAGTAATAGCAGAACGCTTAAACCTAATCCAAGCCATACAAAACTATCAATAGCGTCATGCAGTTCATTGAGCAAGTTCACTAAAGTTGAGTTGTTATTAGCCATATCGCCTTCTTTAATGTTTCGGATGAATATAAAGAATTCATTATGCAATAAGATGCAAAATAATACATTGTTAGAATGAACACTTCCGTATTCGTCTAGCAGGGTAAGTCTATTTAACGTAC
>NZ_LJJE01000051.1 GCF_001854765.1 Vibrio sonorensis
GAGCTCATCATTCAGCAATACGATGAAATGATCAAATATACAACTGCGCTCAAACAAGGTACGGCTGACCCAGAAGCCATACTGCGTCGTTTTACTCGAAATAATATCCAACACCCTACGTACAAAGCTCTTGCCGAATTGGGCAAGGTGATCAAAACCATCTTCCGATGTCGATACATTGGTTCGGAAGAACTTCGTCAGGAGATCCATGAAGGGCTAAATGCGTGGAAAACTGGAACAGCTGCGAACTCATTTATCTTCTATGGTAAAGGTGGGGAAGTTGCAACTGATCGACTAG
>NZ_LJJE01000052.1 GCF_001854765.1 Vibrio sonorensis
ATGCCAGAAGCCACATGTAGATAAACAATCCCACTACGCGTGCCATGATACTTGTCGCAATAAACATAGCGATGAACATCAACTATTCTGGTCAAGTCCAACCGAACACTTCCTCTAGAGAGTTTTCATAGTTAACTGGCGCAATGTCACCGTTCGCCTTCGCCATGTGCAACTTCTCAAGGTGGTAATACCTCAGGTGTGTGATTCATAGAGATGGTTTCAATTTTCTTAACCGAAGACCAAGCTTGTAATTCTGCTCTTGAAACCTCTCTTTCCATATCTGGTAGTCTTGCTATACCTCTTCTGATAAAGGTGTTAGGTCAGATAATTCTATAACCCTTTCTATCGGTGCAAGCCCTTTTAGAGCGCTATGAGGGCGTTCCCAGTTATAGTAGTGCTGCACTCAACTAGCAACAGATCCAGCTCTTCTAGCCCTGCGCCAACATCTATAGTCGGATAAACTCACTTTAATCTGTTTTCTGGGAGCGTTCAACTTTGCCATTTAAGTGAGGGGAACCAGGCTTGTTCGGGCGAAACTTGATGCCATAAATCATAATTTGCTGCTGTGCGCCGAGAATAGCACCTTAGAACCCGATAACGAGAACAGTCGTCAATCGCCGTGTCCTGATAGATCCCAGGCGCTATTTTGCAAGTATCCATTTGGATTCTCTCTCCAGGGATTGGACGTTCGTATCTTTGGAAGTCGTTCTTACGTCGGTAGGTTACGATCGGCTTTACAGAAGCTGCTGAAATACTTTACGGATAGTTGCTGTACTTAGGTGTATTTGGTGAAGCCGAATTAGTTCTGTTTGCAAGCTTCACGCGTATTTCAAGGATCAATGCTCTTAATTCATTGGTAATTTTGGTATCTAGTGAAGAATGAGGACGCCTGCTTTGGCTTTCCGAACAGTGATTCCATCCTGCTTATATCGATTCGCCCACTTCCGCGATGTAGGTCTGGAAATGCCACAACGACAACATACGAAGCCTGCATCACCAGATTCTTCATACATCTTTACCCACTGTAGTCTTTGTTGAGTTTCTCTATCCATATACATCCAGTATAGTTGAAAGGATGTCTATGAATCACACAATTTAATTACTTCAAACAAGCATTTAGAAGATCTTTAATCTTTAAAATATCTTCGATATATAGGTCTCCCTTGATACCTTCTATCGCGAGTGATACATTCAAAAACATCATGTATTCATTCTCTTCAACACACATTAACGGATGACATCTGTGGGTATCATAAGTTATCCATATCTCACCAGAAATATATGTTATTGATGTGACTTTCTCTTCCATAACTCACCAGTATAATCTGTTCTATGTTTCAACTTCCCGAATTCAACATCACTGTCTGTTA
>NZ_LJJE01000053.1 GCF_001854765.1 Vibrio sonorensis
GGTAGTGTTTAGAAATCTGTGTCATTTCAGTAATATGTATAAAACAGGAATGACATATGACCAACGAATTCGATCTGGAACAAGCCATTAACGCTCTTCAGTCAGGACAAGACCTGACAGGTAAATATGGCTTCTTAACTCCCCTTATTAAACAGATAACTGAAGCTGCATTAAAAGGCAGAACTTGAGCTACACCTAGACAATGACGACCAACCAAACCGCAACAATGGCTCAAGCAAAAAGACGGTTAAGTCTTCAGTAGGCGCATTTGAACTAGACACACCACGTGATCGCCAAGGCTCGTTTGAGCCTCAACTCATCAAGAAAAACCAAACTAAGCTCACTGATGAGAGCGACCGTAAGATCTTGTCTATGTTCTCACTTGGTATGAGCTATCGTGACATTCGTGGTCACGTTGAAGATATGTATGGTATTGATGTCTCTGAAGCCACGATAACAGGCGTGACAGACCGCTTAATCCCTGAACTTAAAGAGTGGCAGCAACGTCCACTAGACCCACTTTATCCCTTTGTCTGGCTTGATGCCATCCATTAAAAATCCGAGAAGATGGACGCTACGTCAGCAAGGCGATTTACACTATCCTTGGCCTCACGATTGGAGGTAAGAAAGCGTTGCTAGGTCTTTACCTATCCGAATC
>NZ_LJJE01000054.1 GCF_001854765.1 Vibrio sonorensis
GAACTTTTTATGATTGGTGGCGAACTAGACGCACAGCTGTAGAGCTAATTATTGAAGGTATTAAACACCGACAAGAACAAAAAAGTGTGCAGTAATCGCACATTTATTTATTGACTCATGAGCGATATTCGCTCATAATAAAGTCATAGGTTAATCAATGAGGGTTACGAAATGACCGCAATTCCATTAGATACACATAAGGCAATCAAGCGTTTACAAAGCGCGGGTATGAATGAAAAGCAAGCCGAAGAAATGGTAAACCTTTTCGGTGAAATGTATGGCAATGAAGCTGCAACTAAAAGTGATCTTGAAGTGCTTCACAAGGACTTAAAAGCTGACTTAAGCGAAATCAAAACAGACTTGTCATGGATTAAAAAATTCATGTTCGGTGTTGGCGTGGCGGTACTTATCGCAGCCCTTAAATACATCTTCTTAGGCTAACCATAGTCGCCCTACGGGGCG
>NZ_LJJE01000055.1 GCF_001854765.1 Vibrio sonorensis
GCCCTCGGTCAACGGCTGATAATTCATGGTCGTACTGCTTGTTTCTTTGGCGAGAAGAGCGTACCACTTTCAGTCGTTGGCTTCCACTTCTACACCTATCCATGAATGTCGCACTTATTATCTGAAATCGGGCTTTAACTAAAATAAAAACTTAAGATAGTAAATTTATATAATAACTTATACATAGAAATCGATGTACGACTTCGAATAATAGAATAAATAAATATAAAACCCATTATTAATTTTTTATTGCCTAGTAAAAAAGTAGGTCAATGACGGCGTAGATGTAAAATACAAAAACACTGCAAAAGGAGAAGAAAAATTCAATCTAACCTCCAACTACTCCAAAAACCAAGAACATTGAAATTATAATCATAATTAATAAAAAAATTAACAAAAAATCTAATTTAGATATCAATACCTTAATTTTATGGATGATCGTATTCATTATATTTCTTTTTTCTTTTGTTTCATCACTAATGATGACTGCTATATTTTCATTAAAGTAATAAAAAGACTTCCCGTCTTTATCTACTCCTCTTTCTAGAAAATAGTTCAATTCACCTTTAAAAATATAAATTAGAACTTTTCTAATATTTGTAAGAGAAACACCAACTGAGCTTACAGACACGATTTTATTCGGCCATCCAATTTTAATAATATCTTCTCTATAAACTTTTTTTTTGTCCTTTAAAGCCATAATTATTTTTATCTCAGATGAACTTAACTTCCTAGACCGGTCACCTAAACTATTTTTAACAACTCCAGCGTTTGGATTTACTATGAGACAGTATTTTTTGCCATCACCTACCGCTGAAAAACAAGATCCAAAACTCATCATTTTCACCATTTTTTAATTTCTAAATTTACAAGTTTACGACCTAATAACTTTAATGGTTTATATGGTTTATATGGTTTAACCAAAAATAAATAAAAAGCATGCCATAACTTCAACTTCACACAACTTCTTAATTCACATACGAATAACCCCTGATCTCAATGTCTAGAATGTTTGTGTTTTAAAAATTATTGATATGGATTTATTTGTTTAAACTTTATGGTTGCGAAAAACGTCAACAAAGCACCATTATTTTGGCTCATAAATAAATAAAAGTGAAAAATTAAAACTTATTAATAATTATTAATTTACCATAATTGTAGATAATTTGTGCGGCATTTATAGGCTTTGTTGCGTAAATCATTTTCGAAGCCGAACAGCCCTATTTAGATTAATTGTCAGCCAATACAACAAGTTTTAGGCATGCCAA
>NZ_LJJE01000056.1 GCF_001854765.1 Vibrio sonorensis
CCCATTTCAGCGAAAAGTCCAATGTAAGCCCTCAGCCTTTATTTGTAAGGGCTGAGGGGAATGGCTTATTTTCTAATGTCCTTCTTAAGTCACCTGTTCGACCATGCTTTCTTCTCCCCAGGGCTCTAAGTTCTCAAGCAGCTTATCTAGAACAATATTGTCTTTCTGGATACCAAAGGTGTCATTACCGGCAAGTTGGATATGACGCCATGCGACTGGTGATAAACCCGCTATCAGATTCACCACTTCCTGATTACCTTCTTGCTCAAACTTCTCAATCAGATTGGATAGTAAGGCCGAGTTATAATAAATGATGCAGTTTGCAATAATTCTCGCACAATCATTCCACTGATCTATCTGATAATCATTGCCTCCACGGAATTGATTTCCATTGATTGACGCAATAGCTCGACGTAGTTGGTGGTAGGCTTCTCCGCGGTTCAAAGCTTGCTGGACAAACTGTCGTAGGACTTTATCGTTAACATAATCAAGTATATAAAGGCACTTAATGATTCGGTCATACTCTCTAAGTGCGGCTAATGTTCGACTGTTCTGTTTACCATTCGACAGCTTGGTAATGATCGTACTTCGTGTCGTTGTCTTACGACTTAATGAGCAAATGATCCTTTGAATATTTTCCCACTCACGTTTGATTAGTGAGGTGTTAAACAGTCGGCGCAGCTTTAATGATACGGTTTCTCCATGCTCTATTTCGAACAAATCATGGAAGACATATTTAAACTTGGCGTATCGTGGAGCGAATTGGTAACCAAATAAGTCAAGGATCGCAAAGTTGACGTTATTGACCCCATGAGTATCGGTTGCTAACGCTTTAAGCTGAATATCGCTGCTATTGTTATATAGCAAGTCAAAAGCGTGATGTCTCTCATACTCGTTAGCTGAAATGATCTTGGTGTTGATAGGCACATGGTTTGAACCAACGTAAGGGCGGATACTCCTTTGCCCTTACGGAAGTATTTTGCTGAAAATCGAGCTTTGAATGTATTGATACGGCAGGCCTGCTTTTGACCATCAATACTACCAAAGGGTGTGGACTCATTGATTGTGTAATGTTTAAAGATCGGAAGTTTTGCCAGGGCATCCGAAATCACTTCATTGGCATCGCTTGTCGCGTCTCCGGCCGAATGTACCCATCATTAACGGCTCTCAGAACACCAATGGCTCGATCAGATATCGATGACATGTGATGCAATCCAATCCATAATTAGAGCCATTGCCAAAGATACAAGCGAGCAAGTCTTCTTCTCTCGCCTTACTCCCTAGCTTCTTAGTTCCGATACTTTTGAAGGCATCTAAGTAA
>NZ_LJJE01000057.1 GCF_001854765.1 Vibrio sonorensis
GATTAAATGAGAGCGCTTTTTCGTGCCCGGTATAGGCACAATATCCTTCCCCTGAGCCAACAACCAAGCCAAAGCGATTTGCGCTGGAGAGCAAGACTTATCACGCGCAATTTCGGCAACGACGTCAGAAATGGGGCGATTGGCATGCAAGTTTGTTGACGAAAATCGCGGTAACGCCTTACGGGCGTCATCTTGGCTAAACGCCATTTCCGACTGATAGCGACCCGTTAAAAACCCCCTACCTAAAGGAGAGTAAGGAACAAAACCAACCCCAAGCTCTCGGCAAGTAGGTAAGATCTTCTTTTCCACATCGCGAGTCCATAGGCTATATTCCGTTTGCACTGCCGTCACTGGATGCACTGAGTGTGCTTTAATTAGCGTTTGTGCGCTTACTTCTGAAAGCCCGATATGTATGATCTTCCCTTGTTTTACTAGATCCGCAAGTACGCCCATTGTGGTTTCAATTGACGATTGAGGGTCTAAGCGATGTATGTAATAGAGGTCGATGCATTCGACTCCTAATCGTCGAAGGGAGTTATCACACGCGGTGCGTATATAATCTGGACTGTTATCTATTCGCCTTTCATATTCTCCGGGGCGTCGAACAATGCCGCACTTGGTCGCGATTTTAACTTTCCCTCGATTTCGTTTTAAAAATTTTCCTATCAACTCTTCATTGTGGAAATTTCCGTATGTATCAGCGGTATCTAAAAAATTGCACCCTAGCGAAACCGCTTCATCTAATACTCGCATCGACTCTTTGTCATCGCTTGGGCCATAAAACTCGCTCATCCCCATACACCCCAAACCGATGGCTGAGACCTGCAAACCGTGACCTAAAGTTCTCTTTTCCATTATTTAATCCTCTTGGTTTGTGTTCCTGTTTTCAGTATGCTTTTCACTTATGGAGGTTTAAATGACCAAAAAAGACAATCAGTTTTCCAGTATCGGAAAGCCAAACGATTCATCAAGACTAAATTGGGATGACGCAAAAGTGTTTCTTGCCATCGCTAGAGATGGGACCCTAAGCGGAGCATCCAAATCATTGAATCTAGGTATAGCAACCACATCACGCCGCTTAGAAAGAATTGAAAATGCACTGAGAATTAGGTTGTTCACTAGAGACCAACAAGGCTTCAAGCTCACCGACGAAGGAACGGCTCTTATTCCCCATGCCGAAGCGCTTGAACAGGCTGGGTATGCTTTTAGCTCTGCGGTAGGAAACCAACAAGAAAGTGTAATGGGTCACGTTCGACTCGCCACTGCGCAAGGATTAGCGGATCATCTAATCATTCCAGAGTTACCTCTACTGGCCGAGAGCCACCCAAACCTCACCCTAGAAGTTGTGACGAGTGTGCCCACGGTTAACTTACATCGTCGCGATGCAGATCTAGCGCTTAGAATGGTTAGGCCGGAGCGAGGTAACGTGAGTATTCGGCGGCTTGGCTATCTGGGTTTTGGCCTTTACGCTTCGAAGACCTATTTAGACCGAAGACCAAGAGAAAATCGACGCAACTTTCTAGAGCACGACGATTTTATCGGTTGGTCGGAAGCCCTACAGCATTTACCCGCAGCTCAATGGATCGAAAGAACTCTTCGCGGAAAACCCTGCCGACTAACTACGACCAATTTGTCAGCCCAAGTAAGTGCCGTTCGCTCCAACCTTGGCATCGCGGTACTCCCCCACTTTATCGCCCAGCCTCAAGGCCTAGTTTGCTTAGATGCAGATATCGGATGCGACCAGCCTATTTGGCTAGCCATTCATTCGGATCTCGCCCACTCACGTCGTGTGCGTGCGATTGCCGATTTCCTAACAGCACTGGTCGAAAAACATCGCGTTGTTTTACAGGGCCAATTTTAATCTTTGCTTCGAAACTCGCTCATCTCGTTCAGATAAAAAGCACGACTAAATTCCCTTGGCAGAACAATGCGCAAACATTTGTTATATATAACTGGCTGAAAAGTTATTTACTAGCTATAACTCTATTAATAAAATGTATAATTAATGTGACTCACCAAGGATATAGAGTATGAAATTCAGCCACAAAATTGTCGCTGCTTCTTCGTTACTGCTGCTGGCAACGGTTACAGCGCTCACTTTACAGCAATATTTTACCGTTAAAAAAGAGATAGAAGCTCAGGTTCAGAGTAGCGTCTCTGAGATTGTAGATGGTGTGCGTGACACCACCGCCGCAGAAATTAATGGCAGGAAAGCGATCGCTGCATACGCTTCCAGTTTGATTGAAGTCGATCTAACCCCCAAATCCATTCAAGCAGTCATGGATCAAAAGGTGATTAAAGATACCTTCTTACTGGTTGGTTTGGGTTTTGAGAAGGATGGGTCAAACATCAATAACGACCCGTCATGGAACCCCGGTCCAACATGGGACCCAAGGGCAAGACCTTGGTACAAAGACGCTAAAGCGGCGGGTGATCTAATTATCACCGCACCTTATGCCGACTCGGCAACCAATGAAATCTTAGTCTCGATTGCTACTCCCATTCGCGATAACGGTAGTTTTATCGGTGCAATTTTTTATGATGTGAGTTTGGCCGCCCTTGCTGACTTGGTTAATAAAGTACAATTGTTTAACGCAGGGTACGTGTTTATTGTCTCTGGAGATGGCACAACTATCGCTCACCCCGACGCCGAGCTAAATGGCAAGCCAATGAGTGAATTTCTCACTGACGTAAACATTCAAGACGAGCCACAACACGCTAGTATCGAAGACAAACTCTATACCGTGGATTTTGCAAAAGTACCAGGCGAAGATTGGTATGTCGGCGTTATTTTGGATGAAGAGATCGCCTATCAATCTCTCAGCCAACTGCGCAACAGTTCAATTCTTTATACAGTGATTGCATTAGCAGTGAGTGTAATTCTGCTTCTGTTACTGATCAAAACATTGCTACGCCCTTTGGATGCACTAAACGCAGCCATTCAAGACGTTGCCACTGGTCAGGGAGATTTAACCAAGCGATTAGACACCGATACGGACCAAGAATTTGCTGTACTCGCAGATGGATTTAACAGGTTTACCGAATCTCTCCAACAGCGAATCACGCACTCTAAGGCAATTGGGTCAGAGATATTGCGAGGGTCAGAAATGACTTCTGCTGGCTTGCAAGAGTCGTCAGCAGCGATGCAAGAGCAGCTTCACGAGCTAGAGCAATTGGCGACAGCCATGCACGAAATGGCAACTACCTCTGCTGATGTAGCAAATAACGCTCAAGGAGCCGCTTCGGCAGCAAAAGAAGCAGACGATGCCACTTCCCTAGGTACAAATGTTGTTAACGACACTACTGATGCGATCAGTAACTTATCGGAAACCATTGATACTGCCGTCGAAGAAGTGAAAGCACTGGAAAGCGCGACCGATAACATTGAAACCATTCTTAAGGTAATCAATGATATTGCTGATCAAACTAACCTACTCGCACTAAACGCGGCTATTGAGGCTGCCCGTGCCGGAGAATCGGGACGAGGTTTTGCGGTCGTTGCCGACGAAGTAAGAACACTGGCGCAACGCACTCAAGAATCCACCACTGAAATTCGCAATATGATTGAGCAACTTCAAACTGGCGCTAGCTCTGTCGCCAATGCGATGAGTATCAGTAAAACAACCGCTTCTAAAGCTGTTGAGCGAGCGGACGAAGCCAATATTACCCTTGAAAAGATCCGCGATGCCATCCAGCGCATTAGCGATATGAATGTACAAATCGCTTCCGCTGCAGAAGAACAGAGCCTAGTCGCAGAAGAAATCAACAACAACACGGTTAAGATTAAAGACCTGTCTACCCATGTTTCTGAGCTGGCAGAAAACGCTAACATCGCCACTCAAGCGCAAACCGAAAACATCCGTGAACAAGATGCCATTCTTAACAAGTTTATTGTTTAGAAGGGAATAAACAGCTTGTAAGCAATAAGAGAGGCGCTTGGCGCCTCTTTTTATCTATGCCTAACTAACATCGCTCCGCACATGGGCCTCAGCTTAATCTCAATGTTACCGCTCAACGCAGTATATATAGTGCCAGAAAGGAGCTCTTTCCAAACACCCTGTGCGGAAACTTTGATACTCTTCTCTCGGTTACTTTTGTTTAATGCCACAATGCCTTTGTTACCACGGCCAAACACCAGTAAATCATCGGTCGCTTGTCGCATTGTCATAGGCTCACCATGCATATGATGGTAAAACTCAATACGCGCTTTCATACTTGGCTCAAGCCAGATCTCTTTCCACCTTGGTTTTCCCGTGCGATTCTTAAATCTACTGGTATCCAAATCTGTATAAATCAAAGGGACTCCGCCATCTCTACCCAATAGATAGGTGTACGCTAGCGACTCTTGTTGTTCACTCATGACTAGATTTTCGAATACTTTGTTATTAGGGATATCGTGAGTAATCGCAAAAGTAATGGCCCTTGGCTTAGACAACGCCATACCGAAACAATAAGGGTTCACTAAACTTTTCATACTCCCTTTAGGTCCCAACGCTTCGTACAGGGTTTGGAACAGTGGGAAGTCATACGCCCCCATATTAGTGTTAGCTAAGAAGGCTCTAAGAAAAGATCATATTCGGGATTATCAGCCCCACCGTCAGTTATAATTTCGCCAAAAATATGCATGTCGGAGCAAATTTTCTTCGTCCATACCTTTTCTAAATGCTCTAACGTCATATGTTTTGCAGCATCGACGCGAAAACCTTTAACACCCAGATTTTTAAGGGCTTTTAAATAGCTTTGCTGGGCTTCGACTACCCGGTCGGTCACTTTCAATGTGGGCAAACCGGGGTCCGATTTACCTCCCGTTATCCTGCCGTTTTGCACTTCCCAAGGGTCGTGCCAATCTTCAATTCCAAACGCTTCTACAAAGTCACTCTCGCTAAACAGCGGTTTTTCTAACTCTCCAAACAGACGAATCTTCTGATAGTGTTCAGGACGGGTTTTATACTCATTTTGCTCACGCTCCCCCGGGTAATGAAGCGATGCTCGGATGTCCGATTCATTTGCCATATGATTGAAAACCACATCGACATAGACATTCACACCCAATGCAGAAAGGCTATTCACCATAGATTTAAAGCTATCAGTGTCCCCGAGTTGATTGTCGATCACTCGGTAATCTTGCGGTTGATAGCGCTGCCACCAAGGCGTTCCCTGTTCCTTTTTTAAAGACTTAAAAGGCGGAGAGACCAGTACCGAAGCGTACCCCACCTCTTTTATGGTGTTTGCTCGTTGTTTCACCAGTTCATACGGCCAGTCGAAAGCATGCAATACCACGTTGCTAAAATTAGCTTGTTGCATTTTAAATACCCTGCTCGTTTCACTTACTGAATTAATTAGCAGACATTATAAGAAGAAATTCTCACTCTACTTCCCCCTTTGATAAACTTGATAAGTAGTAGTCTACAGGCGTAGAGTGACAGTATTGAGATTGCTAACACGATAACCAATGGTTAACCAAAGGAGCAGTACCTATGCAAGACATTCGAGTCGATATCGTTTCTGATATAGTCTGCCCTTGGTGCATTATTGGATACCATAGGTTAGCACAAGCAATCAAAGAGTTAGGTTGCGAAAACCAAGTTACTTTGCACTGGCATCCGTTTGAACTTAACCCTGCCATGCCAAAAGAGGGGCAGAACTTAAGGGAACATTTGGGTGAAAAGTATGGCACTAGTGTCGAAGCCAGCATCGCTGCCAGAAAGACACTCACCGACCTTGGTGCTGAACTTGGGTTTGAGTTTAACTTCGCCGATGACTCCAAAATTTACAATACTCGGCTCGCCCATCAGCTACTTATGTGGGCGCAATCCCAAGGCAAGCAACACGATCTACAGCTGGCTCTGTTCAAAGCCTATTTCACCGACCAGAAAGAGCTGTCAGATCCAAAAACATTACTTAGCGTTTGCCAGCGACTTGGCCTTTCAACTGAAACCGCAGCTCAAGTGTTGGCCGAGGATAGTTGGGCACAAGCGGTCGCGTCAACGGAACAACAATGGATAGAGGCCGGAATAAACGCCGTTCCAGCCTATATTTTTAATCAAAAACACCTAGTGTCAGGAGCGCAACCTGTCGATAACCTCAAGCAAGTCATTCAAGAGCTAACGAAGTCAAAAAAGTGAACTCGGTAATTTCATTGTGAAAACTTCCTGCGTCGCTGTATGCTACGCCAGCTCAGAAAAAAACCTTCCAAATACGTAACAGCCACCGGTATAAGTGGTGATTAAGAACAACAATTAGGTGATGAAATGCAGACAAATTACCAATATCCAATAGGGATCTCAGGGAAAAAATGGCAAGAAGAAGAGAAGCGCGCTTGGCGAGAGACCACCAGTATTAAGCGTGAATATCAACAAGAAGTTGTACCTAAAATCAAAGCACTTTCAACCATCTTTGAGCTTAATCAGTATGGTGCTCTAAGTTACGACCAAGACCGATATCCACTCTACTGTTTAAAAAGTCCTACGTGGGATAACAATAAACCAACGGTTCTGGTAACGGGTGGCGTTCACGGCTACGAAACCAGTGGAGTTCATGGCGCACTAGAGTTTGCCGCTCAACATGCAAAACAGTACCAAGATACCTTTAACTTGGTGATCGTGCCATGTGTAAGTCCTTGGGGATACGAAACCATTAATCGCTGGAACCCATTGGCGATAGACCCAAATCGTTCGTTTTACCAAAACTCTCCAAGTGAAGAATCAGCAAACCTACTGCAACTGGTTAAACAGCTTGGTGATGTGCTGGTGCACATCGACTTGCACGAGACGACAGACACAGACGAGTCTGAGTTTAGACCAGCTTTAGCTGCGAGAGATGGCGAAGAGTACATCGAAGGATACATCCCCGATGGATTCTATACGGTCGGAGATTCCAATAACCCACAACCTGAGCTGCAAAACGCCATTATCGAATCGGTCGCCAAAGTCACCCATATTGCGCCAGCCGATGAAAACGGCCAAATCATTGGCTCAGACGTAGTGCAAAACGGGGTGATCTTGTACCCAATGAAGCAGCTAGGCTTATGCGGTGGTATTACTAATTGCCAATACCACACTACAACAGAAGTCTACCCCGATAGTCCAAAGGTCACCGATCAAGAGTGCAACCTAGCGCAGGTAGCCGCGATAACCGGCGCACTTGACTTCGTGGCCAAGCAGCTAAAGTAGTTTGTTTTTATATTGCTCTGGGGTTTGCCCAGAGTATTTTTTAAACATGCTGATATAGGGGCTGGCTTGGTTGTACCCTAAGGTCAAAGCCACCTCTTTGACCGCGTGACCATTTCTTAGTAATTCCATCGAGTAGAGATAGCGCACTCTCAATCGCCATTCTGTGAAACTCATTCCCAGCTCGCTTTGGCAATATCTTGCTAATGTTCGTTCAGTTGTGTGAACGCGCTCAGCCCACTCTGACAGTGAAGTATTATCGGTAGGGTTTTCTTCGACAAAAGTTAGGATATCTCCAAGGTACTTATTATCAGTCGTCGGCAAGAAGTGCCGTTCAGTTTCTCTGGTTGCCAACTGATCTAACAGGACTTGCACCAACCTTTTGTCTTGTTCGGTGTCAGCAATGTTAACTTGCCGATTTCGAAAGTCATCAATAATGGCAGAAACAATCGGCGTGACCTTAATCAAACTCGTATGATCAGGAAACGCCTGTGCCATATCAGCAGATACGTTTAACGAACAATAAGATATAGGCTTGCGGTTGAAGCTATTGTGCATCACGTTCGGCGGAACCCAAATAGCCAAATGAGGTGGCGCTAAGAATCGCGTCCCCTCCGCTTCCATCTCTAGGATCCCACCACTAATTAGTTGCACCTGTCCCCATGTATGACTATGAATCCGAGTTTCTGTATTAGACAAAAAAGCTTCAAAGTTCATAAATACATCGGATGGCGGCTGTTCAATAGTCAGCGAAGGATGAAGGTGTTTGGTCTCTTTCCGCAAAAGCTGTCTTCCTATATCGTGCGATGTCGGAACAAAGATACCTGCTTTTAGTTAGACGTGCCAGACTGTGTCCATCATTTCACTGGTAGAGAGATAAATGGTTTACTTGTTTCCCATACTTACCGTTCTCATTTGGAGCGGGAATGCCATCGTTAACAAACTTGCTGCCAGTGCAATAGAACCAAGTGCAATGAGCTTTTATCGCTGGGCGTTAGCGGCTGCGGTGCTAACACCGTTTTGCATTCTTCAGGTATTGAAACAGCGCAGCGCTATCAAAAAGCATATCGGCAAGCTACTTACACTGGCTTTGCTTGGTATGGGGTTGTATCAAACCCTTGGATATTACGCCGCATTGACAACGAGTGCCGCCAACATGGCGTTGATAACCTCTGTAGTGCCTATTTTTAGTGTTTTTATCAGTGTTCCCCTACTTGGCACACAACTCAATAAGCAGTGTATTCTTGCGCGGTGATCTCAATGACTGGGCTTAGCTATATGCTCGGCCAAGGCGATGCATTGTTTTTCTTAAAACAAGACGTGATTCAAGGCGATATACTCATGCTAGTTGGAGCGGTTATCTATGCCACCTATGGAGTGTGTTTAAAACGTTGGAAGATGCCGTTTTCTAACTGGACGCTTGTTTATATTCAATGTGTAATCGCAAGTTTGTTCCTAGCCCCGCTATGGCTAAGCAGTGCACGACTTCTACCCACACCGGAATCCATTCCGCTTATCGGCTACGCTGGAATGGCCGCATCATTACTTGCCCCTTGGCTATGGGTAAAATCGATTGAGCATATTGGCGCAGATTCCAGCGCAATGTTTATGAACTTGTTACCCGTATTTACCATCATCTTGGCCGTTTTACTGACCAAAGAACAGATACATACTTTTCACCTTATAGGCTCGCTCGTCGCTATTCTCGGCGTGCTACTTAGCCAATATAAGCAATTAAATGGTATTTCTGGCTCTAAAACATCGATTAAACCCACCCAATAACCCTACCGTTAATGCCATTATTAGCTAAAGTTATAGTAATACGTTTGTAATTTAATTTTTAATAGAGCCGAACAGTCATTTCACTTCAATCGGCCATTAACACAAGTCAGTAATAGGCACAGCAGGTTAACGCAACCTACCTATTTGCGCGATGGCAACGGTTAGGTTTAGCAGGGGTGTTTATGATCGCTTTAGAACGTATAGAAGATATATACGACAACAACCAATTTACCTTACATGAGTTTGTTCTCAATCAGATCGGTTCCTATGTGTTTGTAAAAAACCACAAAGGTGAGTACCTCTACGCCAATCAACTCACATTAGAACTCTTTGCTACCGATCTTAGCTCGCTAAAAGGAAAAACCGATCGCGATTTTTTTTCTGACGAACTAATAGAAGACATCCTCAACACCGATAGACAAGTGATCGCCTCTAAGCAAACCTGTATCAGTGAGGAACGAACTAAAGCGTTAAGCGACGATCAAGTCAAAATCTATCGAGCGATAAAAAGCCCGATCCTTTCAAGCATCGATGGCAGTGTTATCGGCCTTATTGGGGTATCGACCGACATTACCGATCTAGTCCAACTTAAAGAACAACTTCATGTACTTGCCAACACCGACGATCTAACCCAACTTTCAAATCGCCGTAAAATGTGGCGAACCTTCGCCAACGAATTCACTTTGGCGCGAGATAATAGTTATCCCTTAAGCTGTATATCCATTGATATCGACAACTTTAAACTCGTTAACGATACCTATGGGCACGCTCATGGCGACACTGTAATCAAGAAGCTGGCCGATTTTGCCAGACAGCAGATTCGCGCTAACGATGCGTGTGGGCGCATCGGAGGTGAAGAGTTCTTAGTGATTCTGCACCAAGCGAATGCCAAGCAAGCGGCTGACATTGCCGAAAGGCTGCGCAAAGCGTTTTACAATCACGAATTTTTCAAAGAAAAAGCTAAATTTAGTATTAGCTGCGGTATCGCTGAGCTAAACGGGACCGATCAGGATTTTTTCTCCCTCTATCGACGGTCTGACCAAGCGTTGTACCAAGCAAAACGCAGTGGACGGAACCAAATCTGCGTCAACGACTAACCAATTGTATGCAAATACTTACAATTGACACATTCTGTAACCTTGCGGTGACAACAATGTCACTCTAAGTGACTGATAACTTTGTGATTGGCATTTTTATTTGGTATAAAATTAACCAACACCCATTTTCCTGAAATATATGGATTCTTTACTCAAACTGTTAGAGCAACATTCTGATCTTTCCACTCCGAAGTGTGTCGAAAAACTCCTGACAAAAGTCAGTGCCTTATTGGGCAATCAGTTTTACGATCTTTTTGTCGCATTTGAGCCAACACGATTAGACGGACAAACCTTAACTATCGATAACTACCCCCTTAGCCCAGACAGCCATTGTGGTAGCCATAGGTACACGCAGTTAGAGATAATGTTGAGATACTGCAAAGAAAACGCCATACCATTGAAATGGAAAAACGCTAAGAAGCAATTTTCTGAAATTGAGCCTCCTGTCTGTTGCGAGGTAACACAGGGGATCAGTATTCCCATTCGCGGTATCAACGGGGAGATCGGAATGTTAAGCCTTGCGAACTCGCCTTCGTGGAACAGCGACAACACGAGTGATTTAGCCATAGCTCAGCTCGTTACCCCACTCATCACTCAAAACTTAGCTAATATTGCTTTAGCCCTTAATTCCACTAGCGACTCGATTTCATTGACGGAGCGTGAAAAACAGTGTCTTACACTCGCGGCCGACGGTAAAAGTAGTAATGAGATAGCCGAAGAGCTTGGTTGCAAAGAAAGAACCATCAAGTTTCACTTGGCGAACGCAAGCCAAAAGCTGGGAGCAATAATCGATGTCAGGCCATCACTAAAGCCATTTTGGGTGGCTACATCAAGCCGATCTACGTTTAATAGGCGGTCGAGACCAATAAATAATTAAAAAATTTACACTTTATTGTCAATGACCTGTCCTTTTGGACAGTTATATAATTCTATTGTTTTCATTATCATTAACCCACTGACTGGTTAACTAACCTTCAGTTGGCTTAGCTGAGAAACAGCGCTATAACTATCAAAAGAAAAAAGAAAAGACCTCTGTTTTTACAGAGGTTTTTTTACACCTATCTACTTCTCATACTCCACTATTCAAAGCAAAGTTAAATCACACGACCAACTAAACTTTAGTGGTATAGTGCACTTCAGCTAGGCGAAAGGAGAAAAGCTCAGTGAAACTCGAAGATATGTCGCTTTTTGTACGTGTCGTTGATTGCGGTAGCTTTACTAAAGCGGCCGACTACTTTGATATGCCTAAGTCCACTGTTAGTCGGCGAATTAGACAGTTAGAAGAAGCGGTTCAAGCCCGCCTATTGGAGAGAACCACTCGAAAACTTGTCATGACGGAGACAGGGCAAACCTTCTACTTCAAAGCAAAAAATATACTCAACCAAGTAGAACAGACTCAGGCGGAAATCACACAAGCTCAAACGGAACTCGCGGGAGTGTTGGTCCTCTACGTACCGGATCTGTTACTAGAGTTAAACAGCGATCAAATCAGCGAGTTTTACCTGACTCATCCTGCGATTTCATTAGAAGTACACTCAAGTAAAAACCTCGCTCATCACTACAACGAAACGCGTTTTGACCTGATGTTGAGCATAGGTTGTCAAAACGATTCTTCGTTTATCGCTCACCCCGTAGGAGAGCTCAACTTTGGTTATTTCTGCTCACCTAACCTGTTGGTATCAAAAGATCTATACAAAATGCCTGCTCTCGTTTTGACTCAATTTACCAGTGGCGATTTTGTTTGGAACCAACAAGCACTGCCTCTACCAGAATCGATCCGTTGCCAAGCCGACAATCCTTATCTACTGCGCTCTCTCGCTCAAAAAGGACAAGGCATAACATGCCTACCGAGGATTTGCGTTGCAGAAATGCTAGCCAATGGAGAGCTAGTAGAAGTTCAACAAGAAGCACTGCGCTTTTGCCAAACGGTGTATGCCATTTATCACTCTAGGCGATTTATTCCAAAGCGCGTCTCTCTGCTATTAGAAGAGATTCGTAGCAAGCTCCCCAATCAGATTAAGGATAGAGAACAATTAGGATAGAAATATTGTTCCACTAATTGGCATAATTTGTTGCGCTAAACGCTGTTTTTCCGCAATGCCACCCCGCTTACCATCATAGGGAAAATTGATTGTTTGCGGAGTCACCTTATGACCATTCAACTAAAACTTTACCAAAAGCCTCTATTCTGGATTAGCATGCTAATTGCACAAGTGATTGGCATCTTCTTGTTTAAAGATCTCGCTGATATCAGCCAATGGGTCGTTCAATCTGAACGCGAAACCACTATGTGGGTATGGTACAACCGCTGGCCACTTACGCTGGTGTCCCTTCTTTGTATCGGGCTATGCCTATTCCTTAAAATCAAAGACAAACATCTCGTCGGCAATGGTGCGTTCTACTCTTTATTATTACTTTTTTCGTTTACCTTTTTCAGCGGCATGATCAACCCTCACCTTATGATGCGAGACCGCATGGATAACGGCCTATTTGTCTCTATTGAAGAAGGGAAAAAATACTTAAAACCGTATGAGAGCGTGATTGTACTAGAAATTAATGGCAAAGCCCGTGCACATTCAGACAAGCAATTACTCCGCCCACACGTAGCGGGAAATGGTAAGTTTGCGGGTGAAGACGTCGTTATGACTTACTGTGGCTTAACAAACCTCGGCATGGCTTTTACGCCAGAAATTGACGGTAAAAAACTCGACTTAGCGCCAATGACACAATTGGAAAACAACCTAGTGATGTGGGACAAAAACAGTGATGAACCTATACAACAAATCTGGGGACAAAAAGAGAAGGATGTCATTAAAAATTCCGGGCATTCTATGAAAGAGTGGCCAACTTTCCGCATGCCTTTTGAACAGTTTGCTAACGCCTACCCAGAGGGCGAAGTCTACATCAACGATTACTTAGTAAAAGACATGCGTCCTACCTTTTGGGAAAACCCATTTTTTGCCATTTACGACCCGATTATGGAAGTCATTTTCAAGTTGGCCGTCGCGCACCAAGAAACCAATGACGAACCAACTTTTCCTACTATCGAGTACAGCGATACACGCTTGCCAAGTAAAGAAAAAGTGTGGGGGTTTAATGTGGGTGATGAATACGTAGCATACAGCGAAGAGTTTGTCAGAGAACAAGGCCAACCTATCAACCTATCACTGGGTGGGAAAGATGTGGTCATTCACTATGACAACAACTTTAAGAGTTTGGGGATTTACTACAACACGACAGGTAAGCCTATCGAAGAGATCGACTTTTACGGGGAAACGGAGTTTGGAAAATTAGAGCGTGTTGAAAGTGTTAAGGCAGGTGCCTATTGGATTATCTGGGTCAACTTCTATCCTGAAACCTTGGTGAATCCGGTTTAAGTCCTTTTACCAAAATTAAAAAATAGGGCTAAATCACTTTAGCCCTATCGTCGTTGCAAAATGATCAGTCTAACATCAGAATATCCGACAATGCTGTAGGCATCATAGTCACTTGGTGGAACTTCGAGCGTTCTAATCGTTCCTCCCAATACTCCTTCGTCGGCGAATCGTTATAGGTGGTCGCTAAAGCGTCTGTCGTAAACAGGTTTATCCACTGCGATGTAAATGCCCTATATTTTGATACCCCTGAGCCCCATAACCTGGATCCAACGCAGGGTCGTTTCCTACACCTCCGATAAACGCCATTTCACTCGACACTTTGTTGACCAATATCAGCGGCAAATGACGTGAAAACTCCCAGTTCGGATTATCTTTCAGGAACTTAATGTAATCGAGATCATCCGTCAAGCGAATTAACTTTAATCCGACTTTGTCATCATCTATTACATAGTCAGGATCATAATTGGTATCAGTGTCATTTGCTAACTGCTGATTGGCAAAATCTTTGTACAGAAGTGACCATGTGTCTAAATAGATCCCTGATAACAACATAGAGTAACGGTTCTTACCGCCTAATACATAGTACTCGCCATCACTTCCTTTAAACAAAGCATCCCCAAAGTTATAACTGATATTCGATATCCATTCGAAGGTAATGTCATTGGGCAACGCTTTGGCTTGGTCACTTGGGAATGTATCTGCTGTCTTCGACTTCTCTAGACTTAGACTCCAGTTACCAGTCCCATCGTCGACAATAGTTGCATCACTTTTCAAGTCGCTATAATCGTAGTAATGAGTCACTTTTTTGTGCTCAGACATTCCCTCTAATTGGTTAGAATAGATGCTACCGTCTTGATCCAAATAAGCACTTCGGTAAACATCTTCATTGGAGTGATAACTTACGACAATCAGCATTTCGACTCTTGCTTCACTCGGAAGCACCACTTCGTCAACCCTCAAATTGTTGGCTTCTGCATCATCACGGGATAACGTATTGTTGGGATCTCCAAGCATGTAGTATTTACCACTGGTTGTGACTACTAATGGCGTGCCTATTCCTATTTTTGTGTGAATAAGGCGAAGATTAACAATTGTTTCACCATCTAGGGATGGATATTTAACCCATGCACTAGTACCACCGTTTTCAGATTTTGCCTCTTCTGAAGTACCGAAGACAAAGTCGCCATTTACATCGCGTGGGCGGGAGTAGGCATGCCAAACATTGCCCTCATTATCCAGTACTTTATTCATATACGGGTATGTAGAGCTAGCGCCTAACATTGTGTGCGTCTTGATATTGTCCGCGTACTTAATTGGCACATTTATACGCATTTCACCATGTCCACCAAAGCCTTGGCGAGGATTACCCACACCCCAGAGTTCATTGGTTTTTGTCAATAGGCTCCCTATGCCCGTATAGAAAATGTTAAAACCAAAACTACTCAAGTTAGGCGGAAAACATCGTGCAGAAAGGTTTTCAGGCAGATCCATATAGGCTTTATCTGGTGTCGCCTGTGCGTGCAATAAATAGTTATTTGGGTCAAATTCTCCTTCTAAACAATTAGGAAGTGTATAGATCCCTGATTCTGTTACATCAGCGATCTCTTCCAGTTCCCCATTGGCGTTGATTTTCTTCTTGGTTTCAGATGAGTTCGACACATACTCAGACGTTGGAAAATACATGAACTCTCCGCTTTTAGTAACAAAAACGGTATTGTGTGAGTTGCCATTCGAAACAGGCCCAAATCCGACAGCGCTTAATATCGGTTCAACATCAAGATCTTGGTTGGCAAAGCAAGATAAGTATCGTCGATCGTTCTTATGGAAGGTGCTGATGTGAGTAACGCATCATCCGTTGGAACGTTCTTTTGAGTCACTACTTTGCCATCAAAGTCTGTCCATAGTTCACCCGTATCAAAGTTAACAAACATAATGTTTTCTTCTGGCGACATGGTGACACCATTCTGCTGGGTGATCACATACCCCGCACCATTATCCGCAACAACTGGATTGCCATCGGCATCAAGCTTCAGCTCAATAGCGTTACCGTTGGACGTAACTAACTCTTCTCCGTAAGCATTAATCACCTTGTTGCTTTCATTAAGTATCAGTCCCGGCTCTACGAGTACTGGCCCACGACTATCTGACACTATGTTGTCTTCATCGTCCGTCTGCACCACCAGCACTTCACCAGTAAGGCTACCGTCTTCGTTGATGACTTCAAAAACAATGTTTCCATTGATATCTTTCACTTCAGGATCTATAGGTCGGAGGCTATTACCACCTGTACCATATTCAAGCGCCTCACCAGTTGAAAGATCAACGAGTGTATCATCCTGAATAATGACCAGTGGAACACTACCCAGCTCAATTTCGCCATCTGGTGACAGTTCGAAACTTGCACCATTATCAGTTGTTACACCTGTATCTGGATGATAGGTATTCGCTATGTAGTTCCCCTGAGAGTCTGTTAGAGGCTCACCATCAATGAATATTGGTTGGAGCAATTCACCATCTTGAGTAACCACCAGCTCACCGTTTCTGTCAACTAAGTAACCATTTTTATCCAACATGATGGGCGGCTCCGGTAATGGCTGAATACTTAAACTACCATCTTCTTCAACCACCAATTGGCCATGCTCTGCAGGATCAACTGCGTTACCCGTATCTGGATCGACAACCTCTACTACAAGGTTGCCATCTGGCGTGGTGATGTTTCCACCGTCCGGATCCGTCAGTGGCTTACCACCATTGCCATTACTATCGGTGATCAGTTCACTACCATCTGGTGTGGTAAGCAGTCCTTCGACATTAATTCCAACTTCAGGCTCTTCGGTGTGCACCGA
>NZ_LJJE01000058.1 GCF_001854765.1 Vibrio sonorensis
TGCCTCACCACTTTCGTCAAAGCTGACCGTACCATTGTTACCTGTATCGGTTGAACCATCTGGACTATAAATATCAACAATCACATTGCCATCAGGAGAAACCAATACATTACCTTGCTCATCAATGATCGGTTTCACTGGTTCGTCATCAGGCGTTGTCACTTGTTCACCCGTATTTAGGTCTACAAGGAAGCCGTTTTCATCAATGATAACTGGCGGTACATCTAATGGCTCAATTTCACCTTCCCCTGTATCTGGGTCAATCACCAATTGGCCATGCTCTGCAGGATCAACTGGGTTGCCCGTATCTGG
>NZ_LJJE01000059.1 GCF_001854765.1 Vibrio sonorensis
CCAAGCGCCCATCGAAGTGAATCGCTAGTTGAGACAATGTCATATTCCAGTTCTGTATCGGCATTGTCCATTTCTTAGATGCATTCAATATCCCAGCGTACAGCCGTTTTAGCAAGCTATTTTCACTCGGGAACCCACCTTTGGTTTTGGTCAGTTTACGGAACTGGCGGTGTACTGCCTCGATGGCATTCGTGGTGTAGATAGCCTTTCGAACGTACTCTGGATACTTGAAGTAAACTGATAGATTTTCCCACTTATTCCGCCAAGAACGCAGAACGATCGGGTACTGTTGACCCCATTTCGATTCTAAGCGATTCAGCT
>NZ_LJJE01000060.1 GCF_001854765.1 Vibrio sonorensis
CTGAGGGAGTGTATTTGAAGGTTGTGGTTGATTTTTGAATTATTTTCCTATTAATTGATTTTGTTTATTACAAAGTAACAGCCATGCCAAGTTGCATGGCTATTCAACTATTAGAAACAACTAAGCTGTATTAGTACAACTAAGCACTTTTCCGCTGATCTTTAATGTAGACATGAACCGCTCCGGTACCTGTGGCCCTTCGATCAATATCAAAAAGTTCAATTGCTTCTACTAATTGGCTTAAAGTGTTAAAGCCATAATTTTTTGAATCGAAGTCCGGGTATTGCCTCTTTATCAAACTTCCGCAGTGTCCTAGGAATGACCAACCATCCTCATCTTGATACTCGTTTGCAGCCCCACGAAGAATGTTTAAAAGTTTTGTATCCTGTCTGAGCTTGTTGCGCTTACTACGCAATTCTGGTTGCTTTGGCTTCTCAGCAGAATTTAAGGTAGTCTCATCCTTGATTGCATAACGATCTTTGAGAATTTCTGTATACATAAAGTCATCGCATGCGTTTCTGAAAGCAACTGGTGTTTTCTTCTCACCAACTCCAAAGACGTATACTTCAGATTCTTTTAACCGCGAAGCTAACTTGGTAAAATCACTATCGCTGCTAATTATTGCAAACGCATCGAACTTATTTGAATACAGTAAATCCATAGCATCAATGATCATTGCCGCATCGGAAGAGTTTTTTCCCTGCGTGTATGAAAACTGTTGGATGGGGTTTATCGCAAGCTCATTTAGTGGTTGTTTCCAGTTTTTTAGGTGTTCAGAACTCCAGTCACCATAAGCTTTTTTGGCTAGAATATGTCCATGTTTAGATAGTTCTTTCAGAACTGAGTCTAGCACCGTAAACTGTGCGTTTTCGGCATCAATTAGTACGGCTATCTTTTTTTCTGAGTTTATGTCTATCATTCTTTGTACCTTACATCATTGGATGAGAAATGAACTCTGTGTTTTTCTAATTTGGAGTCGTTCTTTATCATTTTTATGCGTCCTAGCATATTAGGCATAAATCTGGCGGTGACTTAACTCACCACCAATATGCGTCAATTAATGAGTCTTTAGCTCGTAACAGAGCCTGAAGCCTGTCTTCATGCCTTTGTATTTTCCGGTTGAATTTTGAGGACCATGTGCCCTTAACACATAAGCGTCCATATAGAACGAAGTGAGACTAGCTGAACGGATCTGAACCCCTTCTAGTAGCCACTCACAAAAGAAGTTTGAATCAATAAACTGCAATCCGTTCTCTTCGATACAGTGAAGAGGTTTTGGGAACCGGAGGTGTAAGTTGTCAAAGTCATTTTGAGCCATGTAGGGTGGGTGAGAATCATATTCGTCACCTGTAGTGCTGATGAATATCATGCCACTGTCTTGGCCACGTTTTGGTTTTGACCAGTTTTCTCCTCTCAATGATTTGTATTCTGAGTAGTTCAGAATACGAAGAGGAACCCCCGTTTGTTTCTCCAACCAGTTAATATAGGCCAGGACGTCAAAAAATGTACATGATGCCGGCAGAGTGATATCACTCTCGGCGTTGACTGGGGCTAGTGAATCACCTTGTCTGTTTTTGTTGTACTCTGCGTTTTGTTCTAGGAAGTAGATGAGATCACCAATCGTTATGAGTTCGGAGACCATCATTTCTTTTTCATCGATGGATACTTGATTGAAACCATCTAGACGAACGGTAGAACCTTTATGCTCAGGGTGATAAATCCCTTTATATTGATAGTACTCACGCAATATAGTCTGGGTGCCGGGGTAGTTTTGCATGAGGCCACCATTGTGGTAATAATTCATTTCTGAGCAGTGACTATCCCATTCTCGGTTCCCCTCATATTCAAAGTAGTGCCAGCGTTCAAAGCGATAATCTTCTATAAAGCTCGGGATATCTGCACGTTTTAAATTGTCACCATATACCTCGTGAGAAAAGATCGCATCGCGTTGGTTTTGGACGAGAAAGTCAAAGTTTCCTCTGCCATCCGATAAAAAAATCAGTTTTTCGTTGTAAGGCAATACGTTCACCCAGCCTGCATCACTATGTTTAAACCGTGCTGCGAGAAGTGTTTGAATATATTTTTGAGAGTCGATATCAAGAGACGCTTCTTCTACAGGAGTGGTACTTTGAGCGTAAAGTTTGATATGAGCAGTGGTACTAGGAATGTTGGTTAGAGCATTTCCTAGAAGGTGATAACTGCTGCCACTAGTAATAATCCTGTTGTTTAGCAGTATAAGGTCGACAATTTTCACCGATATTTGTTTATATCGGGTTGGTCGCTCTACTGGCTCTGTGGTTTTGTTGGTTAGATAGTCTAATACTGAAGGCAAGTTTGTTCTATCCACCACAGATAGTGTAATTTCAGATGCGACATCCAAGCTAAGTAATTCCTGTTGTCTTATTGGAAGCATGCTTGGATCAAATTTACTGTCGGCGATTTGTCGTACGTGATAATTGTTGAGTATGATCTGTTCCCAATCAGCGTCTTGCTGCAGTGCATCATGCAAGTCGCCACTATGCCATCCGAATACACTAGAAAAGTCAAAATCATGCCCAGTAAACAGTTTCTGAGGGGTAGGTCCTTCAGAGAAGAACAATCTCTCTGATACTTGCTGGTGGGTGAAAGGATAATATAAGTGATGCGCGCCCTTTTTTCTGTGTTTGAGTAGGTCTTTGCGCTTTTTAAGGTTATGTTTTGCCATGAACGGAAGTAAGCTTCCATTGTACTCTTTCTCGTAAGCGGCAAATCCACCAGCTATTCCAAGGCATTTAGTAATGGCGTTTAGTTTTGTTGTATGAGTGATTTTTTCACGGTCACGCGATGTTCTCTTCGCAGAGACTTTGAGCTCTGCTGGAGATAGCCCTGTTAAGGGAACAATATGGAACTTCTCTAATGGGATGTACGTAGTTGGGATAGAGTTATTAGTCATTCTAAAACCATTAAAAATAAGCTAGCCCCATCACACTTTAGTGACGGCGTACTTCCGGCTATAAGGTCCGAGAATGATGGTTTGATCGTGAGTGGTAGTGTCTTTTTCTTCAACGATGTGAGTGCTTTGTTTTGTAAGAAGTACATTACAAACCGCAGGTAAGCCTCAGCCCTTTGTATATAACCTAAATTGAAATATTGGCTAAGTCAATATATTACTTGTGTTAATCTACACCATACCCCCCCCCAACTAACAATCTGAAACTATTGATTAAAACTCGAATAAGGCGGCATTATCTTATTAGAAAGTGGGTTAACATAGTGGGCTAAAGCGAGATAATCATAGGTTGGGGTTAACCCAGCAACACGTCAGAGGTTAGATGAAATGTGTTTTTACAGAACGAATGCAATATACCAAGCGCTAGCAGATAAAAAGATAAAAGATTTTTATTGGGTGTCGGAGAACGCTTGGATCTTGGTTTACGGCGATAGTAACAACAATCCTAAGGTGATTGTTTTGGCCTTTAATGAAAAATGGGCAGTAGACAGTAAAATCGTCTCGTTAGCGAGCACCATTGCTAAAAAAGCTGATTTACCTATGTTCCAAGTGCGTTTTAACAGCTCTCAACCAGAAATCGATTCGGTCGAGTTGGCGAGCTTCGATGGTGCGTTAAACACGGTCAGCCTTCAGCAGCTTAAAGATGCATTCGCTAAAACGGGTCTACCTGTTTCTGATAAGCCAACAAAAAAAGCGATCAACAGCGCCGAGAGCAGTGCCTATCACTCTTGGCAGCGTGAACAACTAGGGAAAAAAATCGTTGTTGCCGATATCGACCTAATTAAAGAGAGTGACAAAACCACCATCATCGAGTTAAAGCGCTCAAGCTTTGAACTAGACAGATGGTCACCGTTTAGAGTCGATTTCCCGAATTTTTATGTTCTAGAAAATCTTTGCAAAATGACGGGAGATGGATTCTTTATCTTGTACAATAGGCGAGTTGAAGAGCCCGAGTTCTTCGATGACCCATCAACTGTAAGTGTTTTTACATTTAATAGTGGAAACCCGAAAAAAGTAGGCATCTTTAGCTTTGACAAATTGTTTAACAACAATGAAGCCGTGACGGATAAATGAACAAAATCGATTCAAACTCTGATAGAGCAAAAAGTTTAGACATTAAACTCGAACTAAAAACAAAAATTCTAGAGCTGCTACCAGAGTGCAACTCAGATGGCGACCTAAACGTCGCCAAACTGCTTGAGCTGTTGTCTGAAGAGTCAGAAAGCGGCGCAGTAAATAAAGCAGAGAGATATGAGTTTAACTGGGCGGGGAAAAAGGCGGCGGTCCAACTGGCGCTCTCGTCTTCAAATGCTACACTGCGCCCAAACAAAGAGGCCAGTGTTAATTGGGAGCAAAGCGGCAACTTGTTTATTGAGGGCGACAACCTCGAAGTATTAAAACTGCTGCAAAAGAGCTACCACAAATCAGTGAAGATGATCTATATCGATCCTCCGTACAATACGGGTAAAGATTTTATCTACTCTGATTCGTTTTCAGAAACCATCAGCAACTACTTAGAACAAACGCACCAGTTGTCGGCCGATGGCAAAAAAACCAGTACCAACGTGGAAACCTCTGGGCGTTACCACTCGAACTGGTTGTCTATGATGTATCCACGCTTGCGCCTTGCTCGCAATATGCTCAGTGACGATGGAGTGATAGTGATTCATTTGGATGAAAATGAAAACTATCACCTAAGAATGCTGATGAATGAAATCTATGGAGAAGATAACTTCTTAGGTGAAATCTGCTGGGACAAGGGCAACCCCAAAGGGGATTCGTCAAAAATCGCCTATCAGCATGAGAGCATCTTGGTTTTCTCAAAAGACATTAATACCTTTAAAGAAAACAACACCATCTCACGGCCAAAAGAAAACGCAGAGAAAATGCTCTCCAAAGCCAAATCTCTGTACTCAAAAATTGGTTCGTCTTCTATCCCAGCAGAGCTGAAAAAGCTGAATGACAAATACTCGCTTGGGTTGGATTTAAGCGAGCATAAAAAGACGTATGCTATTGAAGATGTTCGCGAAGAATTTAAAACTTGGGTAAGTAAACAATCTTATTTGTCTGGCGGCGAAGCGGCCTATAACAAGATAGATGAAAACGGCGAGGTGTATCGTACCGTCTCTATGGCGTGGCCGAACAAAAAGAAAGCGCCAGACGATTACTTTATTCCTTTGCTCCATCCGGTTACGCAAAAGTCTTGTCCCGTGCCAGACAGAGGGTGGAGAAATCCGCCAGAAACAATGGCGTCGCTACTTAGCAAAGGTTTGGTTGTATTTGGTGAAGACGAATCTAAACAGCCAGAAAGAAAGTACCTTCTCAAAGAGAACATGTATGAGAACGTGCCATCGGTGCTTAAGTTCTCAGGCAGTGATGACGCCTTGCTAAAGAAAATGAACATTAGCTTCGATAACCCCAAGCCAGTGGACTTTGCCTCTAAGCTGATTTCCTATTTTACCAAAGAAAACGATCTGATTTTGGATTTCTTTGCGGGCTCGGGCACCACCGGACACGCTGCGCTAAAACTGTCGCAGCAGAGTTCACGTCGATTTATTCTGGTGCAACTGCCAGAGCCGATTGCTGGTGGAGGAGTCATTTCTAACACCACCACAACCCGACTTAAGAGTGTCGAAAATGTCGAGGTATTCGGTTTCAAATCTTTTAGGCTCGACGAAACCAATATTCGCCCTTGGGATGCGGATTTCGACAACCTAGAACAGATGCTTCAACAGGCTGCGCAGTCGATTAAAAGTGATCGCACAAGTGAAGATGTACTTTATGAAATCTTACTTAAATACGGTTACAGCTTAACGACAAAAGTGGAAGAGAAAACACTCAATGATAAAGCCGTCTTTGTTGTTGCTTCCGGTGCACTCATTGCCTGCCTTGAAGACGAAGTAACCAGTGAAGTGGTAGAAGATATCGCTAAACTGGCCACTGAGTTTGGCGGTATTGCGCCTCAAATCGTGTTTAAGGATCAAGCCTTTGCCGACGATACGGTGAAAGCCAACGCTATTCAGATCTTAAAGCAAACTGGCATCTCAGATGTCAAAAGCATTTAAGGGATAGCCAGTGTCCGAAATGAAGATTAAGTTTAATCCCAATCTGTCCCATCAAAACGAAGCCATCGATGCGGTTGTTGGCGTTTTCGAGGGGCAAGAGAGCTTTCAAACCCATTTTTCGGTGTCACAATCTGCGCAAGCGGACATGTTTCAAGCAAACCAAGGGTTAGGAGTGGCGAACGCACTTAGCCTAAGTGCCAAAACTTTGTATGAAAACACGCGAAACGTCCAACTAATCAACGGATTACCGCAAACCGAATCAGCCGAAAACGCATTGCCAAGCCTTGATTTTACCGTGGAGATGGAAACCGGTACGGGCAAGACGTACGTCTATTTGCGCAGCGTGTTTGAGCTAAACCAAAAATATGGTCTGACAAAATTTATCATTGTGGTGCCATCGGTAGCGATCAAAGAGGGCGTGTACAAATCGCTGCAAATGACCGAAGAGCATTTCAAAAAAGAGTACAAAAACGTCCAGTATGACTACTTTGTCTACGACTCTGCCAAGCGGGAGCAAGTTAAAAACTTTGCCTCTAATGACTATATCCAAATTATGGTTATCAATATTGATGCGTTCAGTAAGTCATTTACCGATCCAGAAAAAGAGACCAAAGCGAACCTGATCCACCGTGCCGATGATCGCCTAAATGGGATGAAGCCGATAGAGTTTATACAGGCGAGCAATCCAGTTGTCTTAATCGATGAGCCGCAGTCGGTCGCATCAACGGCAAATCGCAAAAAAGCGATAGCGAGCCTAAACCCACTCTGCACTTTCCGCTATTCCGCCACGCTGACGGAAAGCTTTAATATGCTGTACAAGCTAGATTCTATCGACGCTTACGAACGCAAATTAGTCAAACAGATAGAAGTGGCGTCGTTTGAAGCTCAAGACAATCACAACCAAGCCTACATCAAGCTGCTCAGTGTCGATAATAAGAAATCGCCTATCACCGCCAAGATAGAGATCGATGCACAAACCAAAACGGGCAAGCTTCAGGCGGGTAAGAAGATAACAGTGAAAAGCGGAGCGGATCTGTTTGAGCTCTCTGGTGGTCGCAGTGTTTATCAAGGTTATGTCATCAACGATATCAATTGCGAACAAGGCAATGAGTATATCGATTTTACCAGTCGAGACGACATCCTTACGCTTGGTCAGTCTATTGGTGAAGTAGACCAAGACACTTTTAAGCGGCTTCAACTGGCTAAAACCGTAGAAGAGCACCTTGAAAAAGAGTTGAGGTTTTTTAACAAGATAACCGCAGGCGCAGAAGAAAAAGATCACGCCAAAATACTTAGCCAAAAGGGCATTAAGGTTCTTAGCCTATTTTTTATCGACAAGGTAGCGAATTATCGCGGTTATACCAAAGAGGGTGTGCCTACTCAGGGTAAGTTTGCACTTTGGTTCGAAGAAGAGTTCGTCAAGCAGCTTAAAAAGCCTAAGTACCGTGTGCTCTACCCATCCATATGGGATAAAGACGATTCAGGCAAATACCAGATTAACGAGCAGGCCTTAAAAGCGTTGGCTAGTACCGTTCACAATGGCTACTTTGCTCAAGATAAGAAAAAGGACGCTTCGGGCAACCCTTTGTTTGCCGAATCTAAACTCTCTTCCAAAGGGGAGAGCGGTAAAACTGCGGCGGATGAGTCGGCATACAACCTGATTATGAAAGATAAAGAGAAGTTACTCTCAATTAACGAGGAACTGCGCTTTATCTTTAGCCACTCGGCATTAAAAGAGGGGTGGGATAACCCCAATGTGTTCCAAATCTGTACACTTAACGAAACGAATTCGGTGATGAAAAAGCGGCAGGAAATTGGTCGTGGCTTGCGCTTAGCGGTTGACCAATCCGGTGAACGTGTTCCCTACGGATTTGAAGTGAACACCCTAACCGTAATGGCAAACGAATCCTACGAGCAGTTTGTGTCAGAGCTGCAAAGCGAAATCGAAAAGGAAGAGGGCATCAAGTTTGGTGCAGTCGAACCCCATCAATTCGCCAATATTGTTCTCGCAGATGAACTAGGCAAAAAACGTTTTTAGGCGCAGAAAAATCGGAACAAGTTTTCCAACACCTTTTGGCAAAAGGGTACATAGATAAAAAAGGCAAGATCCTTGAATTGTTAGAAGGCGACTTAGCTGCAAACTCAGTGAGTTTGCCTAGTGATGCTTTCGATTTTAGGGATGCGATATTGGCAGTGCTAAAAAAACTGGCAAAAGGCTTGAGCATCAAAAAGCACGAAGAGAAAAAAAAACGCCCAACTGCGCGAAGAACACGGTAAGCATGTCGTATTAGGCAGTGACTTCAAAGCGCTGTGGGATCGAATTAAATACAAAACGACTTATCGAGTCGACTTTGACGTCAACGACTTGATTGAGAAGTGTATTAAAGAGATCCACACCTCGGTGAATGTCGCTAGTGCTAAATTTGAGTACACCAAAGTAAAAGTCGCAGTAACAGAAGCAGAGCTAGCAACTTACGGTGAAGAGTCAAAGACACACTATCAACACACTAGTCACTTTAAACTGCCAGATATAGTGACCTATCTAGAGTCGAGTACAAACCTCACACGTAAAACCATTGTCGCGATCTTATTAGGTATAGGTGACAAGTTAGAGTCGTTTAAGAACAACCCACAACGTTTTATCGAGCTAACCAACGAAGTGATCCGAAAACAAATGCGTTTAGCCATGGTCGAAGGGATCCGCTATCAACGTATTGGCGAGCATGCGTATTACGCTCAAGAACTCTTCCAAGAGCAAGAGCTAACAGGTTACCTAAAGAATATGCTGGCAGTGGATAAATCGATTTACGATCACCTAGTTTGTGACTCAAACGTAGAGCGTGAGTTTGCGAAAAAGCTAGAAGCCTCAACAGAGGTCAAGTTATACGCCAAGCTGCCACCGTGGTTTAAAATAGACACGCCACTGGGAAGTTACAACCCAGATTGGGCTGTACTAATAGAAAGTGATAACGACGCGAGTGATCAGCTCTATTTTGTGGTTGAGACTAAATCGAGTCTATTTTCCGATGATCTAAGAGAGTCAGAAAAAGCGAAAGTTCATTGTGGAATGGCGCACTTCAAAGCCTGTCTAAAGATAGCCAAGGGAATGACCTCGATAATGCAGCTCAATTTGTAAAAGTGGACTGCTACGACAGTTTTATCACGGGTATTCAAAAGAAACAGTAGCCCTTAAAAATACGGAAACTACTCTAGATTAAACCCCGGTCGAAAACTGGGGTTTGATTTTATTTGGCGCTAAGGTATTAATGCCGCGATAAGAGTGTAACAAGAGGTTTGCAAGTCATTAACTCAGCAATATGAGATGCTAATATGGTTTTTATCTATTGAAGGGAAACCGGCGAAACGGACAGGTGAGCTTATTGTTAATCACCGGACGGTTCCATTCTCTTCTGACCATTGTTCCTGTAATAGGAGACATAAAATGAAAAAAAACGTATTCGCATCTGTACTCGCTATCGCATTGATGGGTTGTGAAGATGCAACAAAAATGATCGACCAAGCACAAGAAGCGGCAAACAAAGCGGTGGACTCGGTGCAAGAGAAAGTCGAATCCGTCGATCTGGCTGGGATCGATCTCGGTCAGTTTGGCGATGCCGCAGAATCAGCTCAAGCGCTAACAGAATCTATTGATGAGCTTCTAAATGCAGACTTTGGCGATCCACTTGCCCTTGCACAAGTGACCGATCAATTTGCTAATGCGTATCAGTGTTTAATCGATGCGACGACAGAATCTTCGGCAGAGAAGATAGTGAACAAAGTATTAGAGTCGATTGGTAACCCAGATGCTCAATCCCTTATAGAGAAAGGTATAGAAAAAGCGCAACAAGCGCAGTCTTGCGTGATGTAATCCTTCTTCGGCCCAGTGAAGTAAATCACTGGGCTTCTCTTCTAACGTCCTTAATTTTTCAACCGCCATATTGATAGGCATAAACGCCTTACTCGCTTCTGATTTATATGTCGTTATGTTATAACGTAGTGATAATTAATCTTATCTATTGTTTTATAAGGAACACCTATGTCTCCAATCCCCGTCACTATTTTGCACGGCTTCCTTGGCTCGGGTAAAACCACCTTGCTGCGCCAAGTATTAAACCGCGCTAAACAAGAGGAAAACATTCCCGCGGTGATTGTTAATGATATGAGTGAGCTGGACGTCGATGGTGTATTAATCGCGAATACCGATGTTGTCAGTGAAGCAGAAGGCAATTTTATTACCATCAGCGGAGACAGCATTAGTAGCCCTGAAGGGGTAAAAAAGATCGACGCTGCACTGTCTAAACTGGCAAAAGAGAACATGCCCCCGTGGGTACTTATCGAAACATCAGGCAGCAGTCATCCGTTGCCCTTGGTTCAATATTTCAAAACTCAAAAGCAGTTTGCGCTTAAAGGGGTGATTACCTTAGTTGATGCAACATGGCTAAACACCGACTATCAACAAGGTTCCCAACTGATCCCCAAATGGCAGGAAAACTTACAAAAAGGCAAGCGAGGCGTAGAGAATCTACTGGTAGAGCAGATCATGTTCTCTAACCGAGTGTTCCTAACCAAAAGCGACCGATTAGATGCGAATGCAATACAGGCAGTTGCTCAGTCTTTGCATCCCATTAATCCTTACGCCGCTATTATGAGTACGTCTTGGGGCAATATTTCGACAGCGCAACTGACTCAGGTCGAAAACTACAACTTCGAACTGGTCGAACAGTTGTCTAAGGAACTGAAAGACCAAGTAGATGCGCCGCTCACCTTGTCTGGTAAGGCGGGACAAAAGATAGTGGCTAAAGTGATTAACGACGACCGACCATTTCACCCCCAGCGGCTTTGGGAAACGTGCCACAGCTATCTGACCGAAGGTGTCTTTCGAAGCAAAGGCTTTTTTTGGATGCCGAGTCGAGATGATATGTCACTACTATGGACCAAACCAACGGAAGTGTAGGGCTCGAAGTGGTTGGTTTTTGGCGTGCTCCTATTTTAAAAGATGAAACTCAAGACTTCACCGAACAACAAAAAGCTATCCTGCAGGCTAAAATTGACGCAGTAGACAGCCGCTTTGGCGATCGCCGATGTCGCCTAACAGTAATTGGACAAGAAGATGAAGCCGCGAGATTCACAGAGGCACTCAATCGCTGTTTCCTAACCAAAGAAGAGCTTAATCACTGGCAAAACGGCGGAAGCTTTGACGACCCGTGGCCGCAGAAAATCGCCAAGTTGTAGCTGTTTCCGACGAGCCTCTTCAAAGTCAATTAGGCTAACTCTATCCAACGAGCGGGTGGCGCACAGTTTGTGCTTGCCCGCTTTTCTGTTTCCACTTGTCAGACGCGGTTTTGCCAATATCGCTTCGTTCACAAAATATTAAAAACCTTGAGTTAAGATTAACATTAGCCGTTATGCTAGTGAAAAACGCTGTGGAGGTGGAAGGTGGGAACGCTGAAAGACAACGCTTTGCTAAAAGAGCAATGCTATATCAATGGAAAGTGGGTGAGTGACAAAGAGACGCACTCCGTCGTCAATCCGTTTAACCAAGCGACAATAGCATCGGTTCCAAGCCTCTCTTCTCCTCATATTGATCAGGCGATCGAAGGCGCATATAGCGCTTTAACAACATGGAAGAAAACGCCTGCGCCGCAAAGGTCAAAACTACTAGCTCGTTGGTATCAACTGATTTGCCAATACAGCGAAAAGCTGGCCGAGATCATCACCTCAGAGCAAGGTAAACCGCTCAGCGAGGCGAAGGGCGAAGTTCAGTACGCTGCCAGCTTTGTCGACTGGTATGCGCAAGAGGCTGTTCGTATTTACGGAGAAACCATTCCCGCAGCGACGGAACATGCGCAGATACAAGTGAAACGCCAGCCGGTAGGAGTGGTTGCGGCCATTACTCCGTGGAACTTTCCCGCGGCAATGGTGACACGTAAACTCGCACCAGCTTTGGCCGCAGGGTGTACAGTAGTTCTCAAGCCCGCCCTGATACGCCATTGACAGCGCTCGCGTTGGCCGAACTCGCGGATAAAGCGGGTATTCCTGCTGGTGTGATACAAGTAGTCACGGGTGATGCAGTGCTGATTGGTCAGCGGTTAACATCGGATAATCGGGTGAGAAAGCTCTCTTTCACAGGTTCGACGAATGTTGGCAAATTGCTGATGTCTCAGAGCGCCTGCAACGTTAAGAAGCTTTCGTTAGAACTGGGTGGCAATGCTCCATTTATTGTATTTGAAGACGCAGACCTCAATAGTGCGATCGATGGCCTGATGGTAGCTAAGTTTCGAAATGGTGGGCAAACCTGTGTCGCGGCCAATCGCATTTATGTGCATGAAAAAGTTTACGACAAGTTTGTTAATTTGCTGGTGGATAGAGTCGCCAAGTTAAAAGTTGGCAATGGCTTTGAAGGCGTCGATATAGGGCCACTTATTCGCAGCGATGCGGTTGAAAAAGTGCTGAGTCATTTCGATGATGCGATAGGTAAAGGCGCAACGTTGCGTTTTGGCACTCGGCCGTTAGTCGGTTCCAACATAGTTACGCCGATCATTTTGACAGAGGCGAATGACACCATGCTCTGTAGCCAAGAAGAGACCTTTGGCCCCTTAGCAGCCGTTAGCTCTTTTAGTAGTGACGATGAAATTATCGAGAGAGCCAACCGTACCGAATCAGGTTTAATTAGTTACGTTTACACGCAAAACTTATCCCGCACACTCACCATCAGCGATGTACTGGAATCGGGCATGGTCGGTATTAATCAAGGCATAGTATCAACAGCCAGCGCCCCATTTGGCGGGATGAAGCAGTCCGGGCTGGGGCGTGAAGGCGGCAAACAGGGTATCAACGAGTACTTAGAAGAACAGTATCTGTTGATCGGCGGGATATAACCTCTGATCGATAGTCTACTGGTTCGCCAAAGCAAAGGAACTAGTTCTTTGCAGGTGCATCATTGGCTATCGATACCCATTTAAGCGCGCCATTGGTTTCAAAATCATTGGCAGCTTGGCACTTGATGTAGAACTCCCCAACTTGCAAAATTGCGCCTTCGGAATAGGCACTGTCTTGGTACCAGCAGACGCGTTTTACAGCGTCGGTAGCGTTTACACCAACAATCGCCTTAGAAGGTGTTGTGATGGTTTTACCAAAAGCCACCACAGGTAAAAAAAGCAAAATAAACAATCGTTTCATGGTTTTACTCCTTGCCTAGTAGGGTTGGTTTGCACCAATTGCTCCATATTTTCGTTCGTACCTTGCAACATACTCTCGTTGCGAGAATGCCCCCTTGATGAACGTAAAGTATAGTCTTTTCAGGATGTTCTTTTCTCCAATCGACAAGGCATTGCCACATCATAGGGTCGTAAAGAAGGTCGAACTCAATGCTGGTTTTCTCTAGCAGAGATTGCCAAATCAAATAGTCGTCGTGATATAGCTTGCCAAAATGATGCTTGTAATTCAGCTCCAAAACCTGTGGAAAGTCGTCTTCGCCCAGCTCTTCAAACTGTTTGATCAGGTAGTCTTTACCGCCGACGCAAGGGCAGGTTATCACTTCAATGCCATGTGGTTTGAGATGTTTGTGTAGATATAGAGCGGTAACGCCAGTACCAGAAGGCAGAGCAACGGTGAGATGTTTCATTGGCTGAAAGCGGCTCCAGCTCAATATTTCTCTTGCTAACTGCTGAACACCTTCTTCAGCTTCTCGAAAGCGTCCACCTTCGGGAACGACAACCGTAGTCTCGTTTGCCAGTTGGTTTTGCTCTATATAGTCTCTGGGGTGGATGCGCTCACCGCTTTCATCTTGATTAAGGGCGATAATGTTTGCGCCCAGATCCAGTGCGCCTCGATAATTTCCAATTGGGCGTTCTCTCAACCAGTTCGGGAGATGATCGACGTAAAAGTCTAGTTGCCATCCTTTGATTCTTGCTAAAGCTGCCAACGTATACAAAGAGTTTGCCTGAGCACTGCCATATGCCACTAACGTAGTGATCTTGGGATTATGCAGCGAGAGTAGGCTCATAAACTTGCGGGCTTTATTGCCAGAGAAGTGACTATGGAGCTGGTCATCACGTTTAAGGAAAAACGTCAGCTCGCCAAATTGATGCTGAGTAACGGGGCTTTCTGAAAGCTTCATAGCAATGGGTTTGTTCCTAACTTGTTGGATTAGTTTACGTGATGGTGGGGGATTTGTATTGATCCCAAGCCACTAAAGTGCGGATTGTCTTAAGTCTTAGATGAAAAAAAGCCCAGAGCAAATTGGCTCTGGGCGGATACAAACATAGGAGTTAAATTAGAAAAAGCAGCGTATTTGGTATTAGCAGAAGGAATACAGTTTGACGGCCTGTGAAACTAACAATGCTCTGCTAACTACACTAATTCAGACCGGGCAAATTCAAAACAGTTCAGAAAAAATTTAAGTTTTCGTAATGTTTTTTTATTTGCCATTACTATCAATAGGTTAGGTGATGGCGTTTTTGTGTGGTCGGACCAATGCCAAAAAATGTGATGTTACTTAGTTGTTAATTAAATGTATCGCTTGTATATTTCAAACAGGTGTTTAATACGAGCGATTGAAATGACATCCAGAAATCAAACCAAAGACAAAATCCTCGACGTTGCGGAAGCGCTGTTTGCTGAACACGGCTTTAATGATACTTCGCTCAGGACTATCACTAGTAAGGCGGGGGTTAATCTCGCTTCGGTCAACTATCACTTTGGCGACAAGAAAACCTTGGTACGAGCCGTGCTCAACCGCTATCTGGAAGCATTTATGCCTGCGGTACAGGACGCTTTAATTACACTCAATCTCAATGATAGCTATCAGATGGAAGAAGTATTTGAGTCCCTGCGCTCGCCTTTGACCTCTTTAGACGAACTCAGACCAGATGGAACGAGTCGATTTATGCTGCTGATTGGTCGAGGGTACACCGATGTTCAAGGCCACTTAAGATGGTTTATTACAACTCGCTATCAAGAAACCCTATCTCTTTTTACTCGTTCAGTACTTAAAGCCAATCCAGATCTCACACAAGAAGAGCTGTTTTGGCGCTTACATTTCACCCTTGGTACTTGCGTCTTTACCATGGCCTCTAGTCAGGCGTTGATAGAAATTGCAGAAAACGACTTTGAGTCTAAAGCGAGTTCGAAGGCGATTATCGACAGACTTATTCCGTTTTTAGCGGCGGGAGTTGCCGCAAAATAAACATCGCTGAAAAGCAAAGACAATAAATCAGCGACAGACTAAATCAATAATAAAAAAACCGGATACGCAAAGGCACCACTGCAGTGCTTAAAGTGAACAAAAGGATCTGATTATGTGCTCTCTACGAAGAAAATGGGTTAGTGACCCTGCATTTAAAATGTTTAAAAAAGTACTTCCTCCTCTTTCTACGACCGAAAAAGAAGCGATGGAAGCTGGCAGCGTGTGGTGGGATGGGGAACTGTTTTCCGGTAGCCCAGACTTCACCAAGCTTCACCACTATCCAAAGCCAGTACTTAGCGAAGAAGAGCAAGGCTTTATCGACCAGCAGCTAGAAACGCTGTTAGCCATGTTAGACGACTACAAAATCGTTAAACAAGACAGAGATTTACCACCCGAGGTGTGGGAATACCTGAGAAAAGAACGATTTTTCTCGTTGATCATATCTAAAAAATACGGTGGCAGAGAGTTTTCAGCGCTGGCTAACTCGACCATAGTGACACGCATCGCTACCAGAAGTATCAGTGCTGCGGTCTCTGTTATGGTACCTAATTCACTCGGCCCAGGAGAGCTACTATCTCACTACGGTACCCAAGAACAGCAAGACTACTGGCTGCCGCGTTTAGCGGATGGTACCGACATTCCATGCTTTGCCTTAACTGGCCCAGAAGCGGGCTCCGATGCAGGTGGCATACCCGACGAAGGCATCGTTTGCTATGGCGAGCACGAAGGCAAAGAAGTCTTAGGGGTGCGTCTGAACTGGAACAAGCGCTACATCACACTAGCCCCAGTGGCAACGGTACTCGGCTTAGCCTTTAAAATGTATGACCCCGACGGACTCATAGGTGATAAAAAAGAACTGGGTATTACCTGTGCTTTGATCCCTGCCGACCACACTGGTGTAGAAATCGGCGAAAGGCACGATCCGCTAGGTTTGGCTTTTATGAACGGCCCAACGCGTGGTAAGGATGTCTTTATTCCAATGAATTGGCTGATTGGCGGCCAAGAATACGCAGGTAAAGGATGGCGTATGCTGGTGGAGTGTCTGTCGGCAGGCAGAGGTATATCGTTACCCGCTTTAGGTACTGCTATCGGCCATTTAACATCGCGCACGACCGGTGCTTACGCCTATGTTCGCAAGCAATTTGGTATGTCGATTGGCAAGTTTGAAGGTGTGGCAGAAGCTTGGGAAGAGTTGGGGGCTTAACCTATCTTCTCGAAGCGACAAGAACCCTAACAACCACGTCATTGGATATGAAAGAGAAACCCGGTATTGTCACCGCGATTGCTAAGTACCATATGACCGAAATGGCCAGAACCATATTAAATGACTCCATGGACATTCATTCCGGTCGAGCGATACAAGACGGGCCGATGAACTACTTAGCGACCCACTATCTCGGTATTCCAGTAGCGATTACCGTAGAAGGGGCGAACATCTTGACCCGCAATTTGATGATTTTTGGCCAAGGAGCAACCCGTTGCCACCCCTACGTCCTCAAAGAGATGGAAGTTGCCGAAATTCCAGATGAAAAAGAGGCGGCAAAAGAGTTCGACAAACTACTGTTCAAACACATTGCCCATGCCACTAAAAACACATTTGGCGCATTGGGTGCGGCCCTGACGGGTTCGCGTTTTGTTAAAGCAGAAATGAGTGGTGCGACGAAGCAGTACTACAAAGAGATGACTCGCCTAAGTCGAGCGCTGGCAGTAAGTGCAGACTTTGCGATGTTAACACTAGGGGGCGATCTCAAGCGCAAAGAGATGATCTCCGCTCGTTTGGGAGATGTATTAGCGTATCTTTACATGGCGTCAGCGGCGCTGAAAAAGTACGAAGATGAGGGTCGTCAGCAACAAGACTTAGACTATGTGCACTATGCTGTTCAACACTGTTTGTACCACGGAGCCAAGTCGTTACAAGAAGCCTTTACGAACTACCCAGTGGCAGGGGTTGGAACCTTGTTGAAAGCGATAATTTTCCCACTGGGCAATCACTATGCTAAACCCAGCGATGAGTTGACTGTTAAACTTGCCGAGAGCTTGATGACGCCAGGGGCTCATCGAAATCGCCTTACACACCTTTGTTACATCGGTAAAGAAGAAGATGACAGTGTGGGCTTGATGGAGAAAGCTTTCCTTGCGATGTACGAGATCAAAGGACTAGAGCGCAAACTAATCCAAGCGGCTAAAGAAGGCAAAGTAGAGAAAAAAGGTCTACTTACTGCTCGCTTATCACAAGCACTAGAGGCAGGAGTATTAACCGCGGAAGAAGTCGCTAAAATCCAGCGAGCCGAAGAGCTGCGCTATAAAGCGATACAGGTTGATCACTTTAGCCATGATATGAGTGAAGTGAGGACAAACGAGACCTCAAGTAAGCCCAAGCTCAATAATGTCGCCTAGCTTCAGACCAATGCAAGGGCACCTATTTAGGGTGCCCTTTTTGATGAATTTTAGGTTAAGTGCTCCAACCACTTATTATTTTGCAGTGATTTTAAAGAAATTAGATGCGATTTAACGATGAACCTTTTATCCTAGCGGGGATTTTTGAAGGAAGTTGAATATGATCATCAAACCTAGAATTCGTGGATTTATCTGTACCACAACACACCCAGTGGGTTGTGAAGCTAACGTAAAAGAACAAATCGCTTACACTAAAGCACAAGGCCCTATCAAAGATGCACCTAAGCGTGTATTGGTTGTCGGCTCTTCAAGTGGCTACGGTCTATCTTCTCGTATCGCTGCGGCATTTGGTGGCGATGCTTCTACTATCGGTGTTTTCTTCGAGAAAGAAGGCACAGAAAAGAAACCGGGAACAGCGGGTTTCTACAACGCAGCCTCTTTTGACAAGTTGGCTCGCGAAGCAGGCCTTTACTCTAAAAGCCTAAATGGTGATGCTTTCTCAAATGAAGCGAAGCAAAAAACCATAGATCTTATTAAAGAAGACTTAGGTCAGGTAGACATGGTGGTTTACTCACTTGCCTCTCCTGTACGTAAGCTACCTGAAACAGGTGAAGTAATCCGTTCAGCGCTTAAGCCTATCGGTGATACTTACACTTCTACTGCGGTAGATACAAATAAAGACTTGATTATCGAAGCGAGCATCGAGCCAGCATCTGAGCAAGAAATCCAAGACACTGTTACCGTTATGGGTGGTGAAGATTGGGAACTCTGGATCAATGCACTATCAGAAGCTGGTGTACTGGCTGACGGTTGTAAAACCGTGGCATACAGCTATATCGGTACAGAGTTAACTTGGCCTATCTACTGGGAAGGTGCTCTGGGTAAAGCTAAGATGGACCTTGACCGCGCTTCAACGGCTCTAAACGAGAAGCTATCTGCCACTGGTGGTAGCGCAAACGTTGCTGTTCTAAAGTCTGTAGTGACACAAGCAAGCTCTGCAATTCCAGTTATGCCTCTTTACATCGCCATGGTGTTTAAGAAAATGCGTGAAGAAGGCATTCACGAAGGTTGTATGGAGCAAATCTATCGTATGTTCAGCCAACGTCTATACAAAGAAGATGGCAGTGCAGCAGAAGTTGATGAGAAAAACCGTCTTCGCCTAGATGACTGGGAACTTCGCGACGATATCCAAAACCACTGTCGCGACCTTTGGCCGCAAATCACTTCAGAGAACCTGAAAGAACTAACGGATTACGTTGAGTACAAAGAAGAGTTCTTGAAGCTATTTGGCTTTGGCGTTGAAGGTGTTGATTACGAAGCAGATGTTAACCCACTAGTGGAAACAGACTTTATCAATATCTAAACTCTAGTTGATAATTAGATAGCTAAAAGGCGCTCAGTAGAGCGCCTTTTTTACGATTAATAGTGGGTACTTTGACTCTACAACAAGTAGAGGTGAGGGCTTATATGAGAATAATCAACACTGTACCAGCTAAGGTCATAAGAATATTGGCGATTGCGTATGTTCCCGCATAACCCAGAGCAGGTATGGTCGACTTAGCGTAGTCGTTTACAATGTCCATTGCAGGCGCGCATGTGCGGGCACCGATTATGGCTCCAAAGAGTAACGCGCGGTTCATTTTTAACATGTAAGCCCCAACTAAGTAGGCTAATCCTACCGGCACTACCGAAATTAAGAATGACGCCCCCAAGATCTGTAAGCCAAACTGGGTTAAGTGTTCAAACATTTTCCCACCAGCACTTAATCCAATCCCAACCATAAAGAACATTAAACCGAGATCTTTAATCATGTTTAACGCCCCTTGAGGTACATAACCAAAAGTAGGGTGGTTTGCGCGTAAGAATCCAAGTGTAATTCCGGATAACAACAGGCCAACGGCATTACCTAAGCCAAAAGAGACTTGTCCAAATGTCATAGTGACCAAGCCAAACAGAACGCCGAGGATAAAGAAGCTACAAAATGCCAGCAGATCGGACATCTGGCTGTGGATGGAGATAAAACCAATTTTCTCAGCAAGGCCGTGAACGCGGCTTTTTTCTCCACTGACCTGAAGGATGTCCCCTTTGGCGAGAACGATATCGAGATCCATTGGCATCTCGATTTGCGCTCTGACTACGCGGTTAAGAAAACAGCCGTATTCAGAAAGGTTTAAATCAGAAAGTCGCTTGCCGGCGATAGAGTCACTTTTTACAACGATCTCTTCTTCTACAATCCTTAAATCAAGTAAATTTCGGTCGAATACTTCTTTGCCGTTTCGAAAGCTTGGATCGAGTCGAGCGTGGCTATCAGGAAATCCTACTAACGCAATTTCATCGCCTTCTTGCAATATGGCATCGCCATCGGGATGGGCGAGAATACCGTTGCGTCGAATACGTTCAATGTAGCATCCGGTTTGTCGATAGATACCCAGCTCGCGCAGGTTCTTTCCATCAGTCCAATCGATCAGCTCTTGTCCTACTCTGTATGCCCTGATAATTGGCAAATACACTTTGCGTTGGCCAGAGCTACCGATGCCGCGCTCACGCGCTATCTGTTGAGCGGAGTCGGAAAGGTCTTGTTTTTGTAGTTTAGGCATGAGTTTGGCAAAGGTGATCATGCTAAATAGCCCAACTAAATAGGCCATGGCATAACCAACGGATAGGCTGTCTAACACTTCCGAGAAGCTCAGTTCTCTCGGTACGGTCGCCAAACCAGACATAAGCGCATCTTGTGCCCCGACTAAAACCGGTGTCGAGGTCAACGCTCCGGCCATCATGCCCGCTGACAAACCGTAATCTAGGCCAAGGTAGACATTGCTAAAGTAAGTGATGCAAAGTGCGGAAGAGAGTACCACCATACTCAACAAGAAATAGTGCTTACCGTCTCTAAAGAAAATACCGAAGAAGTTCGGGCCCGCTTCGATACCAACACAATAAATAAACAGCATAAATCCGATGGTGAGCGCTTCGGCGTTGAAGCTAAATCCCAAGTGGCCCATCACCAATGAAGCGAATAGCACTCCTATGGAGTTGCCAAGTTGGAAGTTACCAAAACGAATTTTGCCAATGGCCAGTCCTATCGCTAGGACAACAAATATCAATAAGATAGGGTTTTGATCGAGCAAGAGTACAACATCTATGTTCACGGAGCGGCTCTATTAAGCTAAGCGAGAATGAATAAAGTAAGTGTGGGAATTGTATCCGAATATTGCAAAAATTTAAGTAGTTAACTTAGGCTTTTCGCATTAGTTTTTTTGTACTTTTGCCATAAAAAAACCCGCTTCGAAGTGAGCGGGTTTTTCAACAAAATCGGTAACTTAGTCAAAAAGGCCTAAGTTTTCTTTTGCGTATGCTTCGAAGTCGTCACAACCGCCAATGTGCTCTTGGTCTACAAAGATCTGCGGCACGGTTTCTACTGGCTTACCAACGGTCTTTTCTAGGTCAGCTTTAGAGATGCCTTCAGCTTGGATATCAACATAACGGTAGTTGAAGTCATCGCGTTTTTCTTTAAGAGTTTCTGCATGCTCTTTTGCACGAACACAGTATGGGCAAGCAGGGCGGCCGAAAATAACAACGAACATAGGGTAATTCTCCTGAATCTGTTAACTGAAGGTGTCGGGCTGGATTCGAAAACGTTAATGCCCTGACGGTCTCCTTTGTTTGATAGTGTCACTATGCCCGATTGAAGGTAGGAAATAAAGTAGCAATTACCTTTCGTTTTAATAGGTAAAATCTATCGTTCAAAAGCACGGCATTGGGGGTTAAATATTCGTCAGATGTGGTCTAAGTCGCACAAAGCCCATATTATAGCTAAGGACTTTGTGAGAAGTCGTACTAGCTCAAGTATTTTTTTTCGATCTAGTAGCAAGCTTGTATAGCAAGGCACACCTTTTTGGCACCGACTATTCGGGGCATAAGTAAAAACAGGGATGGCAGCATGTTTCAATTTATGACCGCAACGCGCATTGTTTTTGGTGAAGGCGCTTTCCACTCTTCTCTCTCGCAAATCAATCATTACGGATACAGCGTACTTCTTGTTACCGGCCAGTCTACCAAGCGTTGTGAACCTTTGATTCACTATTTAAAGAGTCAAAAGTTTCGCTATCAGCACGTCGCCATTAAAGGCGAACCCAATATTACGATGATTGAAGAGACGGCGGTAGTCAGTCGTAAGTTTCAGCCGGATATGGTTATTGCCATGGGTGGGGGAAGCGTTATCGATATGGGTAAGGCTTTGGCCGCCATCGTTCCCAACCAAGGTGACGTTTACGATTATGTTGAAGTAGTGGGTAGAGAGGTGCCACTTAAATCTAAGCCGCTGCCTTTTATCGCAATCCCAACGACCGCAGGAACGGGTGCGGAAGTAACGAAAAACGCGGTACTGCGCTCTGGGCAAGATAAAGTAAAAGTCAGTTTAAGAAGCCCTGATATGGTGGCTGACGTGGCGATAGTCGATCCGACGTTAACTTATGGTATGAATCGATATTTGTCGGGTAGAGGGGCGATGGACGCTTTTGCTCACCTAATGGAAGCTTATGTATGTGGAGACCCTAATCCCCTGACTGATATGATATGCGAGGAGGGTTTGCGCAGGTTAAGTCGCTCTGTTCTTGCAGGATGCTTACACGATGACCATAGTGCCAGAGCCGATCTCGCATTTGCTGCAATGTTAGGGGGAATGGCGACCACAAATGCTAAGCTAGGGGCTGCTCATGGTTTGGTTTCTGCATTAGGCGGAAAGCTCAACGCTCCGGCGTCGGTAATTAAAGCGAGGTTGGCGCCTCATGTCATGTCTGAAAACATTAAAGCGGCAAAAGAACTCGGCAGACAAGATGTTTTGCATCGTTATCAGCGTATCTCCGCAATAGTGACGGGGCGCAACAACGCTTGTAAAGAAGACGGTGTGCTTTGGATTAAAATGATGTTGGATAAGCTTGAGATCCCCGAGCTTAACCAATTTGGTGTGTGTTCCACTTCTTTCGAGCAAGTCGCCTCTGACGCATTGATGTCCGTCGCAATTCGTGGCAATCCTATCCCCCTAACCAGTGAGCGCCTTATCGACATTCTCAATCAAGTGTGTCGTTGCCAAGGTGAATGCCAGCAAGTGCTCGATTCCGATTCGGCAATGGACAGCAGCGCGAACTTGGTAAACGAATCAGGTATGTTGCAAAGCCAATAAAAAACGGAGCCAATTGGCTCCGTTTAACATTGTGGCGAGTGCTCACTTAAAAGTGCGACAACTTGTCGTAGCGCGAGTCTTTCAACGCATCTTTAACGCGTTTTAGATTTTCGCGGAATCCCGTTCCACGGCGTAGTGTAAAGCCAGTCGCCAGCACATCAATCACCGTCATCTGTACTACGCGACTTGCCATTGGCATGTATACGTCCGTGTCTTCTGGTACATCTAATGAGATAGATAGAGATGCCGCTTTTTCAAGTGGTGAGTCTTTCGCAGTGATCGCAATAACCGTTGCGCCATTTTCGCGGGCAAGGTTGGCAATTTCTACTTGGCTCTTAGTTCTACCCGTATGGGAGACAAGTACTATTACGTCATTGTCGGTACAGTTAATACAGCTCATGCGCTGCATAACAATATCTTCAAAGCAGGTAATAGGGATATTGAATCGGATAAACTTGTTTTGAGCGTCTTTTGCAACGGCAGAAGAGGCACCCAATCCAAAAAATGAAATTCGCTTGGCCTGAGTAAGAAGATCCACCGCTCGGTTGACTTGCATTGGGTCTAAGCTGTTTTTAGCAACGTCCAAACAAGCCATAGTCGATTCGAAAATCTTGTGGGTGTATGCATCAGGGCCATCGTCTTCTTCAACATTGCGGTTTACATATGGCGTGCCATTGGCAAGGCTTTGCGCCAAGTGCAATTTGAAATCTGGAAAACCTTTGGTATCCAAACGACGACAGAAGCGGTTAACAGTGGGCTCACTTACATCGGCCATTTTAGCCAGTGTAGCAATACTAGAATGAATAGCAGTTTGCGGAGAAGCCATAATTACTTCCGCTACTTTTCTTTCAGACTTGCTGAAATTTTCTAGATTCTTTTGAATTTTTTCTAATGTGTTCATAGTGTTCACAGGGGTATAGAGAACAACTCGCTGGTTATACCGAGTGCCTGTAGCACAAGCGGGGAAATCATGTGTTTCCAAATGGGCAGCAACTAACCAGCGCCATGGTTCCAGTATAAACCTAACGCAAAGGTTTACAGTAACATTTGTGCTGCTCAATTGATAAGAATATGACAAGCCTCAAACATTATTTTGGCTAAACTACGGATTTGGTGATGCATATCGGTAAAAATAGCCAAAATTTAAGGATGTTTGATAGATAAATTACATTTCTTAAGAAAGAAATTTTCAGCCAGTTAGCTCAAACACATATTATTAAATAGACTCGGCGAGTTGGTTAATCGCTTCCAATAAGCGTGGTGCTTGACTTGCTATCTCGCGTTGCTCATCTAAAACGGCTTGTAAAATCTCGTAGCTCGTTAGTGGGTTGGCAAGTACGACTCTAAACACTATGGTGTTGAGCTTGTTGTGCTCGATAGGGTTTAGACGCGTTCTCGACACAAAAGACTTGCCCGTTTCCCGTTGGCGCTTTTGCACAAACTTAGTTAGCTCATTGAGCTTCTCGTTAAGCTGCGCTTTTTGCTCAGGATTTGCTTTGCGTAAAGCCTTCTGAACAGGAGCTGGAACATAGCGATAAGTTAACAAGCACAGTTCGGGTTCAGAGATAAGCTCAAAATCGCTTTGGCTTTTAACTAAATCAGAAAAATAGTGCGCTTTTTCAATGCTTTGATTGATTAATAACTCATAGCCGGGGCGACTAATAATGTGCATAGCCGCGTAGACCAGCATCGCCATTCCCGAACGTGAGCCTTCCAAAGTGTGGCTTCCGAGATCTTTTGAGCCTTCGCGAAGAATGTATTGAGCGTGATGTTCAATACACTTCATTGCGTCGGGGTTTTTAAACAGCACCATTCCGGCACCCATAGGGATGTAGAGCTGCTTGTGTGCGTCGATGGTGACCGAGTCGGCCAGATCAACCCCTTTGAGTAAGTGACGGTAGCGATTCGACATCAGTGTGGCACCGCCCCAAGCAGCGTCAACGTGGAAGTGGACGTTTTCAGACTGACAAATTTCTGCCATATCTTGCAACGGATCGACACTGCCTGTTTCTGTCGTACCAGCGACGCCAACAACGGCAAAAGGTTTAATACTCTGTTGTTTTAGCTCGCGGATTTTATCTCTTAGCGCGTCTGGACAGATGCGATTGTTGTTATCGGTCTTAACGGCTACTAAGCCTTCTTGTCCTATGCCTAAAACGTCGGCGGCTTTTTTCAACGAATAGTGTCCGCGTTCTGAAACGAGAACCGCCAACCCTTCATACCCGTAGTGCTTCATGGCTTTTAACAAGCCTTCTTTCTCTACGCCTTTGAAGTTTCCATTCGCTTTAAGGGCATTGTTTCTCGCAACCCATAGCGCGGTAATGTTGGCTATTGTGCCCCCAGAACAAAATGCCCCCAACGAGTGCTGAGCGCTGTGCATCCATTTTTGATAGAAAGAGTCATCTTGAGAGTAAATCAGGCGATGTAGCATGCCTAACACCTGACGCTCTAACGGCGTAAATGCTTTTGACGTTTCGATCTTCACCAAGTTCTGGTTAAGGGCGATCATAATCTTGGAAAGCGGCATCAAGAAATAGGGAAGTGCCGACGTCATATGACCGATAAAGCTCGGGGCAGAAGTATGAACTGATTGGGCAACTAGCGTATCTAGCAAGTGCTCGGTATGTTCTGAAACAAACTCTGGTTGTTCTGGGATAATGGGGTTTAAAAAGTCTTTTTCGATATCTCTTAGCGGTTTTTCTTCCGCAACGATATGCTCGCGCAAAAACTTATTTAAGTTGCGCGATAACTCTTCTTCCATTTTGGTAAGAGTGGAGTCAGGTCCTTCTGGAACGGTGAAGATTCGAAGTAAGCTTTCGAAACTCACATCCGCCGTTTTTTGTTCCGATACCATACAGCTACATTGCTCTAATGATTTTTATTGCAGGCGGGACAATCTAAACGAAAACGGGACCAATGTCCCGTTTTAATTGTCACTGCCATCCTAGTGAGAGGGGGCCTATTGGCACTTTATCTCTTCTAACTTACTGATTGCACTGTTATATCTTTTAAGTGCGGTATCAATCTTTGTCGGATGACTAAGCAAGTCAGCAAAGGCTGAGCGAAGCTCGTAATTCTGGTGATGACGCTTAGATTGACGATCGTTAAAGGTCGTTCTCGCCAGATGTCCTAACTCGTCGCTTCGAGAGGCCAAAACTTTGATGTCTTTTTGCTCTAGTTTTAACCAGCCTTCTACAGCTTGAGCAGTCGCCACTTTCGATGGGTCATTCTCTAAGTAGTAATGGACAGCTGCGCGATTCAGTTCAAAGTGATTTTTACGGCCGTTTAAAAACCATTGGCTCACTTCAGTTAAGTTCGGATCTTGCTCGGCAGTTAAGGCCGTTAAATCTTCGTACCAGTGTAAAGACGCATCAATATACGCGTCGTATTTCTTGGACAGGCAAGTATTGTCATCTGCTAAGGCAAACGTTGAGGTCGCGCTGAGCATTAGAGCAACAATCATGCGTTTCATAGTATTTCCTTTTGACATTTATCCCAGTCGCCTTATGGCTATGGCTTTTATAGTAATTCGAAGAATAATAGAGACTTTAGTACAGATTTCTGCGATCTAGCCTGCAAGAGAGACAAAGAACAGCATCAAGACTGGTACTAAGAGGCTGAGTATAAAACCGCTTACTATCGCTACCGGAACACATCGTACACCACCGGTAGTTTGAATGATTGGCAGTGTAAAGTCCATCGCTGTGGCACCGGCATAACCAATTGAAGTACACGGTTTTGAACGAATAAAGATAGGAATGAGCACTAAAGCAACAAGCTCTCTAAGTAGCTCTATCAAAAAGGATGTGCCGCCAAACACTGGGCCAAAAGCATCGCCCATAAGAATACCGGCCAGCGAGTACCAGCCAAACCCCGAAGCCATTGCCAAGCCTTGGTAATAGGGAAGTTTCAATATCGCCGCAGCGATTAGGCCGCCAATAAATGAACTGACAATGACAGCTCCAGCGATCAGCATGCCCTGCTTGTTTATAAGGATCTGCTTTAGGGTGAGACCGCTGTTTCTCAACTGAATACCAATAAAAAACAGTAACAAAAACAGTATCCACTCGCTGGCGGTATCTACCCATGACAGGCTGAGGGGCAACAGCAAGCCAGCAACCAATCCTCCACCAACGACAAAAATAAGCTTTAGTGACTCTAATGCCATGCTCGACAGGGGGAGTTTGCTACTTTTAACGTCGGTTTCGATGGGAAATAGTTTGTCTATGAATGGCAAGACCGCAAGATTGGCGGCGCCTAAACAGAAAAAGAACACCGCGGTGTACTGTATAATAAGCTGTAGGTTCTGACTTAGGTTGTCTAGTGCAGCAAGGCTCAGTCCCATCAAGGCTAAAATGAGATAAATCAGATGGGAAGTCGCTGAGTTGATTCGCTCTAACTTCTTTTGGTCTGCAACGGCGATAAAATATCCTGCCACCAGAGGGGCAAAGATAAACAACATCCCTGAAAACATGTTACTTCCTGTTGATGGTCACGACCGAAGGTTAAAGGCCACTTGCACTGATCACATCGTTAATTTGAGAGTCAAACTCCATATCACTCAAGTTACTGAGCTTATAAAGAATATCAGCACCAGTCACGTCAAACTCGACTTTGTGTTCATCGATGAGATCATCTTTACGGCGGAACATAAGAATGTGGTTAGCCATTCGAGCGATGTCGAGATAACTTACGTCATAATCTGAGTTAGCATCTGCATGGTTCATAGACACTTCGATAAAATCGTCGTCGAATCCCCAGTTTGAAAGCACGAGTTTACTTGCTTGAGCACATTGGCTATTGAAAATTTGCAAAGCGATGTTTTCGTCAAGGTAGTTACCGCGTTCTAGGTAGTAATAGTACTCGTTGACAATGCAGAATAGTCCAATATCAGCGAGCAAACCTGCCAAAAGAGCTTTGTCCGTTTCAATGTTCCTGTAACGTACATCGCCGCTCTCTTTAAATCCGCGCGCGACCATGACCATAGTCGCCGCCAGTTCCCTTGAGTTTGCGGCACTTTCAATCAATATGCGGTTGCACTGGCTACTCATATTGACCGAGTGCTTAAGCTGTTCAATAGCTTGAGCAGTAACAATATCTCTTACTCTGAGAATACCTAACCTAGAAACGGCAGTTACTAAGTCAGTACACGTGATATTTCTTCGGTTAAATATCACCGAGTTGGCAACGCGAATAACAATCGCGGCGAGACCGGGGTCTTCCAAAAGACTATCCGCAACATCGGTAACAGACGTGGAATCTTGAGTACAGAGCTTTTGAATTCGGAGAACAACTTCGGGAATAGGGGGAAGAGAAATTTTGCCCGTACTGATCGATTGTTCGATGAGCTGAGCAAATTCTGATTCGATGCCTTTTATTAGAAGGTCATTATTTTCTGGAAGCCAATAAAAAGATAGATGATTCATATAATGTGCTGACGTTGCATAACCGTTTTATAGTGTAACTTCGAATGTCTTTGTTAGGCAAATTATCACTGCAGCAAATTGAATGTATGTCAGTTTATAAAACTGGGTTCGGTTTGGAAATCTTTTTTTGCGCGAAAAAATACCACTGTTTCTGCTTGTGATTCTGGTCACTAATTGGGGAATTTGAGATCGAAATCATGTGACGAGTGCACGGACTTATTTTGCAACGTTAACTATCATCTCTAGTACTTTAATTCGATACAACGTCATATTAAAAAATCATTTGTTGGTCGAAGATGTTATTTTTTATCGCTTAAAGCTGCTGGTATCTGGTGATCGTATTAATCGGGGTTATTTTGATTACAAGGATCAATGGATATGACAGAGCAAATGTTCGTACAATATGTCAGTAAGTTTGGTAACTTTACGAAAAGGTCCATGTTTGGTGGGACAGGTCTTTTTCAAGAAGATGCTATGTTCTCGCTAATGAGTACCGATAAGGTATTTATCCGCGGTGGTGAACAGCTTGATACACAACTAACTGGCTTAGGGTGCGAAAAATACAAACATGTCAAAAGACAAACGACAGCGACAGTAAATTACTACGATATTACTAGCCTGTTAGAAAGCAAGCACGATTCGTTGGACAGCATTGTTCAGCAGTCGATTGAGTTTTCAGTATCAGAACGCAACTTTAAAAAGTCCTCTGCGAATCGCCGTCTACGCGACTTACCCAATATGCAACTCACTCTTGAGCGTATGGTGAAAAAAGCAGGAGTTGATGATGTTGATACTTTTATGGCACTAGGTGCTTCGGAGGTATTTTCCAAAGTTCGTGAAGCGTATGGCAATGATGTCGACGTGAAACTACTTTGGAAGTTTGCAGGCGCCATTGATGGCATTCATTGGAAGCTCATCGAAGAGCCGCGTAAACGCCAGTTGCTTGCTGGGTGCCAATAGCATTGACTTTTGATACTGCCTTTTCTTAGTCACTTTGCTTAATTGAGCACAAAAAACCGAGGTTTAATCACCTCGGTTTTTTTACATCAGATGCGTCAGTATTACAGCTTAAAACGCGTGGTGAACATCAACTGGTCACCATAGAAGTCGTTAAAGCGCGCTTCTGCACCAATTGAGAACAGCTCTGTAGAATGGAAACGGCCGTAGATGGAAGCTGTCCACTCGTCGTCATCATTGATAGAAACGTAACCGCCTTTACCGCCAACTTCTAGCTGTGGACCTAACCATTGACGTACACCAAGGTTGAGTTCCATTCCTGTATCTGTCCCCTTGGCTGCACCGTCATCAACTAGACGGAAAAGCATTTCGCCGGTGAGGTCAGCCCAGTTGTTAATAGGGGCGTGGAAACCAAAACCGATACCAGTGTCGTAATCACCTTCAAACTCAGAGTCAGCTCGTCCAATGAGGTGAGCATTAGGGTGAATAGATTTACTGAAAGCAGCACCAAAGGTTACTGGGCTAGCACCAATTCTTGCCTCAACGTAATCGTAGCTAAAGTTGCTCATTACTGAAGGGCTGTTCGGATCGGTTTCTGCCAAAGTTTGGCCTGACAAAAGCAAAAGCGCTGTCGCTAAAATTGTTTTACGCATAAGGACGGTTAACCTATACCTTGTTAGTTTCCTTGGTCTAAAACGCGAAAAAAGCGTCGTGACAATGATTTACGACATCATAATACATCTGAAGTTAGAGTCACCTACAAATGTCATTCTTTTGTCGAATTGTTTGAACTATGCAAGCCGTGTACCAATTCAATGAAAGTTTCGGTCTTATTCCCCATAGCTAATACGATTTTTTGCAATCGCGTTTAATACTTTTTCAGTGTCTAAGATAGAGGCCCAAGGCATCAGCTCTGGTTCACATTCGATGATGTAGCTAGTGAGTTGATCTTTAACTACTTTTCTTAATTCATCTCCACGCCAAGGCTTGGCAATGTAAAAATCGAGCTAGAGTGGTTGATGGCTTCGACCGTATCTTCTAACCCTGCTTGACCAGTAAGAAGCAGTTTTCGACAGTTTTCTGTCTCCTCTTCTTGGGCCAGTTCAATCAGAAACTCTATGCCTGTTTGCTCTGGCATTATGTGGTCGCATAAAATTAATGCCAGAGGTGTCGACTCGTTGGCACAATCGGCAATGATATCCTTGGCCTCTGCAACGGACTCTGCCGCTTCTACGACAAAGTGCTCTTCAAATTCATCTAGATCTTGGATAACGCTGTCTAAAACTTCGCGCTCATCGTCGACACAGAGAATTAAGTACTTATTCATTGTTCACTCCTTAGGTGAAAAGAAGATGAAGGGTCTTGGTTACACGGCAACCAAACCGCCATAGTAGTGGATTGCTCTGGTGTGGACTCCACTTTAATCTCACCACCGTGTTGATTGACGATTTGCTGACAGACAGATAGCCCGATACCCAAGCCAAAATTGCCTTCTTTTTTGGTCGTAAAGTTCAAGGCGAAAATGCGTTCTTGTATCTCTTTGGGTATACCACTGCCATTGTCAGAAAAGCGAATAACCGCCCACTCTTGTCCATTGCGATGTTCAATAGCACTTTTAATGGTCAGGCAACCTTTTGCAGGAAAGGCGTCAATCGCATTCGAAACTAAGTTTGTCCATACTTGTTGCAAAGCAATGGGTAGGCAAGATACAGGGGGCAACTCACCGTAATCCTTAATGACTTGGTGCATTTTTAATTTGCTTTCAAAGATGACTAATGTGTCCTCTATTCCCTCGTGCAAGTCGCATTCGTGGAAAGTTTCATCGTCTTGGCGGGCGTAGCCTTTAAGGCTTTTTACCATGTCGGCAATTCTTTGAGCGCACACATTGATAGAGCGAAGAGTGCTCCCTGCTAAATGGTAGTTTTCCAGCTCTTCGATATGTTGTTTGGCATGGTTGGGATCGCGGTCAAACAGATGAAGTAAGTCAGGGTCTTCTTCCAGCCCCATTTTAACCAGCTTTTTGGCGACTCGACGATCAGTAACCCTTTCTGATATGGATTTGGTTTTTTCACGTTCTGCTGCGGTAGATAAGGGGCTTGCCTCTAAAGCTCTTCTAAGTACGTCTGCGCCTTGAGCTAAATCTTGGTGATCACTCGGTCTAGACATCAAATGGTCAACACTGTTGCTCAAAGTTTCTGTTCCGCGCAGGATCGCAGCTATTGGGTTGTTAAGTTCATGAGCCACGCCAGCGACCAGTTGTCCTAACATCGCCATCTTTTCTCTCTCAATGAGTTGTTGATGGGCGGATTCCAAAGACTCAAGTGTGTGCTGCAATTGAATTTTTGTAGTGATACTGCGCTGTAAACGACGATTGAAATGTCTCAACAGCAAGTTGGTGAAAAGCGGCAACAGTTCAGTGTGAGAATGCATGACTTTTGCAAATACTTCTCTGTCGAGCTTAATCACTTCGGTAGATGTCAAAGTAATCGCGGTGGAAAAGGAAGCCTCGCCAGTAACAAAAGACATGCCTCCAACAATGTTGCCTTTAGTATGTCGGACCACTTCGCGCTGAATGCCAAGTTCGTCTTTTTTATACAGGGCAACCTCTCCATCGGTAATGAACCACAAAAATCGATTGGCTTCTCCTTCTTTGGTGAGAAGGTGCTCAGGTGAGTATGTTCTTCTTGCCCTTGTCTCATCACTTTTGTCAAAAAACTGATGAAGAGCATTGATCACGCGTTCGGCGAGCTCGCTATCGGTGAGTTTGTGGTGGTCGGAGATAAAACCTTCGCGGTAACTGCGCAATTTTTTGTCAATGTGAGCGCGAAGCAGCCTTTGATGTTCCAGTGTTTGACTATAGCTGAGCAGATTGTCTTTATCGTGCTCCATAACAAAGGTTGTCAGCTCTTTTTTGACAGTCTGATACACCAGCTTGTCTTGTAGCGGCTTGGTCAAACAGTGGTCAAGCCGGCCTTCATTGACGGCGGCCAAAATGGCTTGGATATCTTGACCACAGCTGAGCAGAATTTTTCGCGCCGTCTGAGTGTGTGGGATCTTGTCTAAATGGATCAGGAAATCGGCCCCATTGAACCCTTCGTCATGAGCTGCGATCACAAGTGCAACGCTTTGCTCTTGATCTTGGCACCAAGTCAGGGTGTTGTGCGCTTCTTGCAATGTCGATGCGGAATAAAGGTCGAAGTGTCCAGTAAATGAACTCAATTCATCGCTTAGCTGTTGCGCACTTGTCGGGTTGTTGTCCAAACACAAAATGGCAAAGGGGTTCAACGTATCCTCTCAAATCAGCGGTTTACTCGTTATCACCTTAACAGGCAGGGGAGGGTTTTGCTGAGAGCTGGGTTCGAGATTTGTTTGCGACTCATACGAAATTTAGCCAAGGTCACATTAGACTGAAAAAATGCACCGATTTTGTTGTAGACTAGGAGAAAATCTCAGTAAGAACATGAAATTATGCATGAACTAAAAAAATACGGAGCCATCGGTGGTGGTATATCTCTTCTTTTGTGTTGGCCCTTAGCCGTAGGACAAATCGGAGAGAGCGTTATTACCGACGGAATGAAGCAACTAAACAATAGTTCTGTTTCCGGTGAGCTAGTCAGCTATGACCGCGGCTACTTGTCATCAAAAGTGACGACTCAGTTTTCAGTGACCGACCCTATGTTGTTAGAGCAACTCACTACAGACGGTTTACCTACGGAGTACACGGTTGTCAGTGAAGTTAAACACGGGCTAGTCAGCTTAACTTCGGTTTCAAAGATAGAAGACTTTAACGAGCTGCCACTAACGATAACCACAAAAACTCAACTCAACGGAGATACGGACTTTAAGGTTGTGCTCGACCAGTGGTCCACGGTTATCGAAGCGGAAGAAAATGCTGCTGTTGAAGTGGCTAAATCAACCATCAGTGGACACCTCACCACCACTGGCGATATGACATTCGACTTTGATGTGCCTTTGGTCAATGTTCAGTTTCATTCAGGAGAGAGTGTCAGGCTCGAAAACTGGTTAGGTGAAGGACAAGGAAAATACACGGGTGCATTTTGGCTTGGCAGTCAGTCCTATCAAATCAAATCGTTGAAAGCGCTCGATCTCAATGATGCGGTGCAATTCCAAATGGATAACACCTCGTATGTTTTGAATACGTCTGTAGATGAGTCCACATCTCGTCTTGATAGCAAGCACGCGATAGCGATTGAATCGATAAAAGCGCCGGATGCCACCATCAGTGACTTTGCTCTTGATGTCTCTTTTGGCGACATCGACAACCAATCTCTTACCGAGCTTTACGATCTGTATGCACACAATTCAATATTGAGTGAATCCGACATTGAAAAAGCGGTACCTATGGTGGAGACCTTGTTGGAGAAAGGGTTCTATTTGGCGATGGAACGCTTAGAGCTCAAGGTGGACGATGGCCAGTTTAAGACTCATTGGAAAGTCGCTGTACCAGAAGGCACAACAGGTATTGCACATGACCCGATGCAAATCGTTCCGGCGTTGGTTGGCAATATGGATACCTTTGTCTCCGACGAGCTGGTGGCTAACTATCCTTTTGTGCGTCAAACCGTCGACGAGGGCTTAGTTATGGAATTTGTAGAGCAAATTCAGGGTGGTTATGGGATGAAAGCCGACCTAAAAGATGGAAAACTGATCTTTAGCAACGGACAAGAGATCCCCGTATTTGCTTTGTTAATGCCACTGTTGCTTCAATAACAATGGCAAAAAAACGTTACTGACAGAAAAAAGAGGTCTAAAGACCTCTTTTTTGTTTTTATATGCTCAAAAAAGTGGTATTAATCACATTAATCTAATTAAGAGCAAGGAGCAGAGTAAGTCATGGGCGATACCAAGGACATCATTTTTAACTTTAGTGCGGGTCCCGCAGCGCTGCCAAAACCAGTGATGGAGCAAGCTCAGTCAGAGTTTATCGACTGGAATAACTTGGGCACATCGGTGATGGAGATCAGTCACCGTAGTAAGTCGTTTATCGAAGTCGCAGAACAAGCAGAAGCAGACTTAAGAGATTTGTTAGATATTCCAGCGAACTATAAAGTGCTGTTTTGCCAAGGTGGTGCTCGTGCTCAGTTTGCTGCTGTACCTCTTAACTTGCTAGGTGGCAAAAACAAAGCTTCCTACATCGATGCTGGTTACTGGGCAGAAAGTGCGATTGCCGAAGCGAAAAAATACTGTGATGTTGACGTATTTAAAGCTAAAACTGAAATTGATGGCAAGCTTGCCGTTCACCCTGCATCCGACTGGAAAATTGACTCAGAAGCGGCTTACGTTCACTTCTGTCCAAATGAGACTATCGACGGAATAGAGATCTCTGATCTTCCGCAAACAGATAAGCCAATTATTGCCGACATGTCTTCCAACATTCTTTCTCGTAAAATTGACGTGTCTAAGTACGGCGTAATTTATGCGGGAGCGCAAAAGAACATCGGGCCATCAGGTCTATGCATTGCCATTGTGCGTGATGATTTGTTAGAACTTGCAAGTGATCTACTTCCTAGCTTTATTAGCTACAAAGTACTGGCAGCGAAAGACTCTATGTTCAATACGCCACCAACATTTGCGTGGTACTTATCGGGGTTGGTGTTTAAGTGGCTTAAAGCGCAAGGCGGCGTCGCGGCGATCGAAGAGTTGAACAAGAAAAAAGCTCAGCTTTTATACAGCTATATCGATAACTCAGATTTTTACGTTAACAACGTACATAGCGACAACCGTTCTCGTATGAACGTTCCGTTTCAGTTAAGCAAGCCAGAACTGGATGCTCAGTTCCTCGAACTTGCTGAGCAGCGCGGTCTCGTTGCACTTAAAGGACACCGAGCTGTTGGTGGCATGCGCGCATCCATCTACAATGCGATGCCACTAGAGGGAGTTCAAGCTTTAGTCGACTTTATGCGAGAGTTTGAAGCAGAAAACGCCTAACGTTATTTACGACTTGCTCAGAGCCGAAGACTTGTTCTTCGGCTTTTTCTTTTGTAGCGGATTTGAAAACCACCTCTGAGTCTTACCTTGTGCAACTTTTGTAAAGTCCCTCTAATTCTTCATTAATTCCTCCTTATTAATTCATTTCTCAATATTTTGGACTAGGCTTTTTACTAATGGGGCTCCATAGGGAAAGAGTGTGTGAAAGTCGCTATCTCTGCTGGCGTAATTTTTATCGGTATCGCAATTATTGAGTCAGTGTTACTGGGTGTGAACCTGATGACACTGTTAACTAGTGCATTGATCACCGTTTTTGTATTGGCACTTTACGGATATGCATTACGAGAGAGTGAAGAATCAAGTAAGCCTCCAGTTGAATCACTCGAACAGCAACTTATTCCCCACCTCAGTAGACAGTTGGAATCCAGCTACCAGTTTTCGTCAGCCGCAATTCAGCATTTGACGGAAAAAATTATCGAGCTACAGCACTGTACTGACGCGACGATCAATGAAATGTCTCAAAGGGAACCAAACAGGGAAAAAGTAGAGCAGCAGTTAAAAAAAATAAGACGCTTACAGCAAGAAATTATCGTATTGGCCCAGTTTGGCGACCGGCTACAGCAGAAGTTAGCTGGCGTTATGGAAGGGATGGAAGTGATCGCCAATGAACTTAGGCATTACGACAAAGATAACCCAAATTGGGATGAATCTAAGGTACGGGATGCACTACTGCTGATCGAGCAGCGTACAAAAAGTGAAGATAAAAAAGAACCTCATCAGGAAGGCAGCGTCACCTATTTTTGACCAAAGGTAAACAGATGAAGAAAACAATATTAATTGTGGATGACTCAGAATCATTAAGACAAGTGGTCAATATTGCTCTATCTGGAGCGGGATTTCAGGTGTTGGAAGCCCGCGATGGCGTGGAGGGATTAGCCAAGCTTGATGGAAGTAAAGTGCATTTGATCATCAGCGATGTAAACATGCCAAATATGAACGGTATCGACTTTGTAAAGCAGGTTAAAACCTTACCTAAGTATAAGTTTACCCCGATCATTATGCTGACTACCGAAACACAGGAATACTTAATGGAAGAGAGTAGAAAGGCCGGAGCAAAAGCTTGGATGGTGAAGCCATTTAAGCCCGATCAAATGCTGCAAGCGGTTTCAAAAATACTCTCTTGTTAGGTGATGTATGGAAGAGCAAACCTACATGCTTCCAGAAGAACTCAGTATCTATGAAGTGACCGATGTGTACCAAGAGCTAAGGGTTCTGCTAGAAAGTGAGCAAAAGCTTGTTTTGGATGCTTCGGCGGTTGAAGAGATCGACAGCGCGGGCATTCAACTATTGGTCTGGTTTTCACGCTGGGCGGAGAACAGAGGTATCGATTCTCCTATTATTGCGATGAGCGATAAAGTCGCGCATTTCCAATCTATGTTTAGCATGCACTGGACATCGGCTGGAGGCAGCAATGAGTAACGAACTCAACGGCGCATTAAAAACCTTTATCAACGAAGCGTTAGAGCTATTGGAGGATGTAGAGCAAACGCTTTTGGATTGCGACCACTTAGATGCCAGTACAACAGATCTGCTATTTAGAAACATTCACACCATTAAAGGAAGCGCAGGACTGTTTGGTTTAACCGAGCTCGTTGCCTTGGCCCACAAAGTGGAATCACTGCTCGACAGAATTAGAACCAATCAACTGGAAGGCAACCCAGAGCTGATTGATTTACTGATAGAAAGTGGCGATCAACTCAAGAAACAGGTTTTAGATCTACAGGATGGAGAAAGCAATCTAATTTCGTCCCATTCAGAGGTTAATGCGCTTATTGATAAACTGGATACGTGGCTTCCAGAAGAACCCGACCCCATATCTAAACCAGCGCCGAAAAAGCACATTGAAGGAAATGTGTTGTCTGGTGTTTGGCATATTTCATTCCGCCCACTGGAAACGGTATTTAAAGATGGGCTGGACCCGATTTCGTTTATTAATTACCTCAGTAACTTAGGGGAAGTCGTCGAAGCGAGAATGGTTTTAGACGAGCTGGATAAAAACCTCGAACAATTTGATCCAGAAGTCTGTTACCTGGGCTTTGAAATTCGTTTTAGAGGCGCCGTTACCCGAAACCAATTAATGGAAGTGTTTGAATTTATTCAAAACGATGCACAAATCATTCTAATCCCACCCAATAGCCAAATAGAGCAATATCTAGAGCTGATTCGCCGCCTGCCGGAAGCCGACCACAAAATCGGTGAAATACTGCTGCAAGTAGGGGCGATTACAGAGCAAGAATTGAACTCTGGATTAAAGAGCCAAAAAAAAGTTGCCGAAGCGACCAATCGCCAGCCACTTCTTGGTCAAGTGATGCAACAAGAGCAAAAACTACCCGAAGAAGTGCTCAACGCGGCTCTTAAAAAGCAACAACCCGCGATCAAACCAGCAAAAACACTCAGAGTTGAAGCCGATAAGCTCGATAGACTGATTGATTTGGTGGGAGAGATGGTGATAACTGGCGCGAGAACCAGCCTCCTCGCCCACGAGACGGGAAGTGAACCTTTGACAGAGGCAATGGCACAACTTGAACGCCTAGTTGAGAGTATTCGCGACAGCTCTTTACAGCTTCGAATGGTGCAAATTGGCGACACGTTTAACAAGTACAAACGGGTAGTAAAAGACACCTCCGCTGAGTTGGGTAAGCAGGTTGAACTAGTGGTGAGCGGGGCTGAAACTGAGCTGGATAAAACCTTTGTCGAAAAGCTGAGTGATCCCCTGACCCATTTAGTCAGAAATGCCATAGATCACGGAATAGAAAGTCACGAAGAACGGGTAATAAACGGCAAACCAGCCACGGGAATGATTCGGCTAAATGCGTTCCATGACTCTGGATCAATCGTGATAGAAGTGATTGATGACGGCAGGGGGATCGATGAAGAAAAGGTGTTAAAAAGAGCTACGGAAAAAGGTTTGATAGCAGCGAAAAGCTCGTTATCAGCTCGTGACATTCGCCAATTAATATTCGAGCCCGGCTTTTCCACTAGAGACGAAGTGACCGATCTCTCGGGGCGCGGTGTCGGAATGGATGTCGTAAAGCGCAATATTGAAATGTTGCGAGGAAACATAGAACTGGAAACACGTGCAGGACAAGGCAGTCGAGTCTCTATCCGATTACCCCTAACGCTGTCGATTATTGATGGTTTTATGTTCCAAGTCGGAGATGGCGATTATGTAATCCCCCTGGACAATGTTGTTGAGTGCTTGGAGTTACAAGAAATCGCTGACCCCGAATCATTACAAAAACAGTTTGTGAATTTGCGTGAAGAGGTACTGCCTTTTGTGCGCTTGTCAGAATGGTTTGGTATAGAGGCGACAAGCAGTTTCGAAGAAGAAGCGCTTATCGTTGTGCAATTTGGGTCTTTTCGCGCAGGGCTTGTGGTCGATGCGTTAAAAGGTGAGTTTCAAACGGTAGTTAAGCCACTGGGCCCCTTGTTTGAAGGACTAAAAGGGGTGAGTGGAGCGACCATCTTGGGAAGCGGTGACGTGGCAGTCATCTTGGATATTTTCGCTCTTATTCAAACGGCTTTAAACCAAAACGATCGAATCAATGTAGAGCGTTTTAATCAGTCATAGCGACTGCTTAAAACAGGGGGACTCGAAATGATAGGACGATTATCGATTCGAAATAAAATCATTCTAGCAATGTTCACCATGGGATTTTTGCTGTTTGTGATTGCAGTTTCGGTACAACTCAAAAACAGAACCATCGAAGGATACGCCATCGGAGTGGGTAAAGAAGAAATACCCAAGGTCACCATGGCCCTTAGCATGCTAGACGAACTCGGTGATATGAACTCGAACGTACTGGAGTTCATCACCGGCGAAATTGAAGAGAAAGAAGATTTTACTGCCAACTACACGGAGTTTGTTACATTTTTCGAAAACTTGCGCCAGTTGGATTCAGTCGACCGAGTGCTGATAAGGCAGATCGATGATTTATCAAAGCGCTACTACGACGATATGCAAAATCTGGTGTTTAAGCGATTCGACCCCTCGTTGGAAAGTAAAGCTGTCGATCGATATAACTTCTTAGTGAAAGAGTATGCCGAACCGTTGGAGCTTCTTCTGGACACATTAAAAGAAGAAGAGGTAGAAGATGCAGGACGAGGGGATTTTGAAGAAGTGGTAAACGATGACCTTCCGGTGTGCGCTACTATCTTGAACTTATCGACGAAGAAGGCGACATGATGGCGGCGCTAAACGCCTATATGCGCGGTGAAATAGGCGCTGATAATGCGTTTGAAAATGAAGCGCGCAACTTTGCCGCGTTTTTACAAGAAATCAAACCACTAGAGAGAAAACCTCAAGAAATTAAAAGCTTAGCTCAGGTGGAACAACTCTATTTAGAGTTGTACAACGGCGGGCGAGAGATAATTGCGACATACAACCCGAGATCCAAGTTAGACGCTGCGATTGAAATCGATAAGTTAGAACACGAGGTGTTTAACAAGCTAGAGACCATTCTCGATGACATTACTTTAAAAGCGAGCACTCAGGCCAATGACTCGTTGGAGCAGTTAGTGGAAGCCGCCAGAGAGAGTATCTCTCTAGTTTGGGGCCTGTTGGGTGTGGCAGTGTTACTTGCGTTTGTCACCGCTCTGTTCCTTATCAAAGGTATAGTGATGCCAATTAAAGCTCTGTCCGAGGCTGCCGAAGATTTACGCTCAGGTGAAGGGGATCTTACTCGGCGAATTCCCGATTTTGGCGGCGATGAAATTGGTGAAACCGCTAAGAGCTTTAACGGCTTTCTCGAAAGACTACAGGGTATTTTGCTAGATATTCAGCGGTCTGTTGAATCCATCTCTCACAGTACCAACGAAGTATCCACAACCTCTCAGATGTTGAGTACCACATCGAGTCAATTGGCGTCGAGCGTCGAAGAGACCAGCGCCTCTTTGGATCAAATGAGCTCATCAATTTCCATGAATACGGAAAACTCCAAAGTGACCAACGGCATTGCCACTCAATCGAGCTCGGAAGCGAACGAAGGCGGTAAGGCGGTTAACGACACGGTAAATGCCATGACTGAAATTGCTGAGAAAATCGGCATCATTGAAGACATTGCCTATAAAACCAACTTGTTGGCACTTAATGCCGCCATTGAGGCGGCGCGTGCAGGTGAGCACGGCAAGGGTTTCGCCGTGGTTGCTGATGAAGTGCGCAAGCTAGCAGAGCGAAGTCAGGTAGCGGCACAAGAGATAAGTACTCTAGCTGACAACAGTGTAAAAGTGGCCCAGCACGCGGGGGATATGCTCAATCGAATGGTACCAAACATTCAAAAAACGGCCGATTTGGTTCAAGAAATTACAGCCGCCTCAACTGAGCAAAGTACCAGCGTAGCGGAAATTAATAGAACCGTTTCTCAGCTCGATGAGATCGCTCAGCAAAACGCCTCTGCTTCTGAAGAACTGGCCGCGACAGCGGTTTTGGTTCAAGAGCAAACGGGAGAAATACGAAATACGGTGAACTACTTTAAGTTAAACGACAATGATAGTGTCGGAAATCGAGAAAGAAGGCTACCAAGAGCAACTGTGGTGCCGCAAAAAGCTGAGCCAGAATCGGGCTTTGTACCCTTTGATGAATAGGGGGCTATATGGCATCAAATATTGAGGCGGATGAAAAGAAATTTTTGGAGTTTAAAGTAGCCGATAAGTATTACGCCTATCCGATATCCTCTATTCGGGAAATTATGGAGTTTCCGAATATCGAATCCCTATCCGGTGCCCCCGACTCGGTGCTAGGGATCATGAATCTAAGGGGACGTTTGGTTATTGTGCTCGATTTGTCGTGCTGTCTAGGGCATGAGTATTGTCCAGTAGGCTCTAAAACGTGTGTGATAGTGACAGAAGTTCATCACAAAGGGGACTCATTTGTCGTGGCCAACAAAGTGGATTTGGTGCGGCAAGTTATCGATATATCGAGCGGAGATTTAGAACCGGTACCAGAGCTTGGAGGAGTGATGGAATCTCCCCTTATCCGAGGTTTAGCTAAGTTGCCGGATAGATTATTAACCATTCTGGATACCGACAAGCTATTGAGCGAACAACAGTGGAAATGGCTGTTTACTGAACAGAAAAAATTAGAGGAGGCGGAGAATGGCGACTGAACAAGAAAGCGTCTCTTTTACTCATATGGATCTGTTGTTAGTCAATGTATCTGCTGAAGTCGTCGCTATCCCTATCGAATCAGTAAGAGAGGTTATCGAGTTCTCTAAGTTAACAAAAGTGCCAATGTGTCCACCGGTGATTAGCGGCGTTATCAATGTGCGCGGCAGTGTGGTTCCCGTTGTCGATGCGGCTTGTCGCCTTGGATTGGACATGCCCCAAGATTACGACAAGTACAGCTGCATTATTTTGCACGAGACGGTCAACCCCAAAACGCTGCAAACCATGATCGTGGGTCTAGTGGTGTCACGGGTACTGGCGATTCAGTCGGTAGAAGAAGAGCACTTTTATCAAAAGCCTGCATTTGGTTCACATATTCCCAACGAGTTTATTTGGCAAATGGTCCAGTTAGATACGGCAACAGTCCCGGTGTTGGTCATGTCGGCCATGATGGATGGTGTGAGCATTAACGACCAAATGCTGACATTTCAAAGTGGTGTTTTAGCGAAGTGGGAGAGCTGATGTCGCCGCAACCCTTAACTAAGGCTCAGTTTGCATGTGTTCAAACGGTTTTGGAGCAAAATACGGGTATTCGGTTAGGGCAACACAAAAGAGTGATGGTGGAGAATCGCTTAGCCAATCGGCTAAAACTCACCAATTGTGAAAGCTTTGATCAGTACTTAAGCATCATTACTTCTGGGAACAATGAAGACGAGTTTCACTGGTTTATAGATAAGTTAACCACCCACGAAACGAGCTTTTTCCGAGAAGCCTATCAATTTGAACATCTAAAGCATCTATTGACGGATATGCCCTGTTCTTCGGTAAAAGCTTGGAGTGCGGCCTGTTCGACCGGTGAAGAAGCTTACAGTATCGCGATGACACTCGATGATATATGTGGCAGTGCCAATTGGTCGTTGGTTGGAAGTGATGTCTCTGCCGCAGCGATACTAAAAGCGCGAAAATGTCGCTATGAACTTTCTCTGGCTGACAAAATTCCTAGTGAGTATCGACAGAAATACTGCTTGAAAGGGGTAGGGGAGCACGAAGGCTATTTTACTATGTCAAAAGTGATCAGGCGCTTTTGTCAGTTTAAGCAATACAACTTAATGAATTCAGACGCTCACAGCCAATACAACGTGATTTTTCTTCGTAACATATTGATTTATTTTGATTCACATAAGCAGGGCACCATAATCGATAACGTGCTGTCCCAATTACTGCCCAACGGTTTACTTTTCTTGGGGCATAGTGAAAACGTGTTACGCGGACGTAGTGAAGTAGTGCAAATCGAAAATTGCATCTACCGAAGGACAGGAAAATGAAACCGATAAATGTGTTTATTGTTGATGATTCCGCCGTGATCAGACAAGTGCTAGGGGAAATGTTAGAAAAAGATCCGGGGATACATGTATGCGGAACAGCCCCTGATCCGATTTTGGCAAGGCGAAAGATGGAAAAGCATTGGCCAGATGTGGTACTTCTCGACATTGTTATGCCGAAAATGGATGGTATCGCCTTTTTAAAAGAAATCATGTCAACGCGTCCCACACCTACCATTATCATCTCACAAATGACCGAGCAAGATCCTGCACTGAGCCTAGAAGCACTTTCATCCGGAGCGATTGAGGTGATTAATAAACCACAATCCCAACTGAGTGATTATTTGCAGTCTCCAGAAGCGCGACAAATCATCAGTTCAATAAAGCAAGCACATCAAGTCAAAGTTAAAACATTGAAGTACACAAGTACTGACAGCTATCGACAAAAAGAGAGTGCTGACGTCATTCTCAAGCCTCAAGCACCGAGCCAAGATGAAGAGGCGAGTCACGTTATTGTTATCGGGGCATCGACAGGGGGGACAGATGCAATTCGAGAGTTTTTGGTCAACACACCGGTAAATAGTCCGCCCATCGTCGTGGTTCAGCACATGCCTGAACTGTTTACACGAGCTTTTGCCGAGCGACTCAATGAGTTTACAAAACACAAGGTGGTCGAAGCTAAAAACGACCAAGAGATACATCAAGGGCACGTCTACATTGCCCCCGGTGGCGTGCACACCTTACTAAAGTGTCGAAATCACAAATACTATCTAGAATTAAAGGATGGGCCTTTGGTTTCAAGACATAAACCTTCCGTGGATGTGCTGTTTCGATCTGCGGCTCAAAATGCAGGAAATCGTGGGATCGGCGTGATTTTAACCGGTATGGGGGATGATGGCGCTCAAGGCTTGAAAGAGTTACATCAGGCCGGAGCGGCAACGTTCGCTCAGGATGAGGAGTCTAGTTTGGTGTTTGGAATGCCCAAAGAAGCGATAGCAAAAGGTGGAGTCGGCAAGATTTGCTCTCTGGATCTCCTCCCTTATCAGGTTCAGAAAGCGATGGTGAAACTATGAAAAACCTCAGTGATCAAATTGAAGCGATGAGTATCGCTTATACCATCGTTGACAAAGACTTTAGCGTAAAAGAGCTCTCACCGCAGGCGAGTGACTTATTCCGAGTGGCGAGAGATCAAAATTTGTTCCAGTCAGACATCAAGTTTGTCGATGAAAATTTTTCCTATTTTGACCTTTTAGGGCATCTAAAACAGGCTATATCAGTGGGGCTTGAGTGTCATTTTGAACTGGGGATCAGCTATCCGGATCGGAATGTGGAGTGGGTAAGACTGTCATTGATTGCTTACAAAGGTGCTTACTTGATCCAACTGGTTGATATCAGTGAGCTGGTGGCCGCGAGGCGACTAAACAAACAGCTTTCGATGCAAGACCCGCACACGGGACTCTTTTATAGAGAGGCGTTTTTAGCAAAAATTAATGAAGAGCACGACCACGGCTTAGTGTGCTGCGTGCGTATTTGCAACTATCAACGTATTAACGAAATTTGGGGTACAGCAGTCGCCAATCTCGTTTTTATGGAGATACTGGCGCGAGTCAGTAACGAAATTGAAGGGGCAGTGTGCAGCAAGCACTCAACAGACAGCTTTAACATCTTTATTCCCAAAGATTTTCAACTGGACGTGGAAAGTTTTTACTCCTTGCTAAACGAGCCTTTTCATTTTAACGGGCGCCATTTCTTTAGCAATGTGGCATTGGGTTACTACGTTGAAGAGAAAGGAGATAACCACGAACAAAGCTTAAATAAAGCAGAGATGGCGATACTTGATGTACTGTCGGAAAGAGTGAGGTTAGCTGAGTTCCAAGAAGATTTAGCCAAACAGATTGAACACCAAAACAACCTAGAAACCGAGTTTAGAGCCGCGGTGTCAAAAACCGATTTGCAGGACGATTTTTTTGTGGTGTTCCAACCCATACACGACTCGGAAACAGAAAAAATTGCCGGTGCAGAATGTCTAATTCGTTGGACTTTAAATGGTAATTTCATCTCTCCAATGGAGTTTATTCCCATTGCGGAAAAAATTGGTGATATTGGTGTGTTAACCCAGTTCAATATCACAAGTTAGGTCAGCTTGTAGCTAGTTTAGAAAACCAAGGCGTTAACACTATGGAGCTTCTGTTTGCGCTGAATATTAGTGTGGTTGAAATCCTAGACGTTGAGTTTGTCGACAAGCTAGTCGACAGTATCCATCAGCACAACCTATTCCCCAGTCAAATTAAGCTAGAACTTACCGAATCGGCTTTGATCGATAATTTTAACTATGTAAATCAAGTATTAGAGCAGCTTCAGGGAATAGGTTTCAGAGTATCGATTGATGACTTTGGCACTGGCTTTTCCAGCCTGAGTTATCTGTGCCGATTGAGTTTCGACGAAATAAAAATCGATAGGGCTTTTGTAACGAATGTGGTTGATGATGCGAAGTTGCAGACGGTGTTCAACTCTATTGCTTCATTGGCAACGAACTTAAACAAACCCGTAGTCGCGGAAGGTGTAGAGACTTTAGAGCAGCTTATCTACGCAAAAGCGAAAGAAGTAGAGTACATCCAAGGCTATTATTTCAGCCGTCCTTTGCGAGAAAAAGAGTTTGTTGAGTATCTATTGTCTCATTCCAGTGAGGGTAAAACTGACGATTGAGGTTACAATGTAACTTTTGGTGGTAAAGAAAGCAGGCTAAGCCTGCTTTTTTAGAACTATCGGTTTAAAGTTTAAATCTCGATACCACTTGTTCGAGCTCTTCTACTTTTTGGTAAAGCTGAGAGACAGCATCAGCACCGTCTTGTGTGGTTCTTACTGAGCTGTCGGCGATTTGGCTAATGGCATTAATGTCTTTCGACATCTCTTGTGTAGCCGTTGCCTGCTCAGTACCAGCGGTTGCGATCATATCAATCATGCCGTTGACGTCTTGAGCACGAGAGACAATTTGAATTAAGGCATCCCCCGCCGAGTTAGACAAAGTAACCCCTTCAGCGACAAGTTGAGTACCTTCACTCATTCGTACAACGGCTTGACGAGTTTCCTGCTGAATGGAGGTGATCAAGCCGCCCACTTCTTCGGTGGCTTTTGAGGTGCGCTCAGCCAAACCGCGAACTTCGTCAGCCACTACGGCAAACCCTCGCCCTAATTCACCAGCGCGGGCAGCTTCTATTGCAGCATTAAGTGCCAATAGGTTGGTTTGCTCAGCAATATCGTTAATCACTTGAATCACGTTGCCGATCTCTTCACCGCGCTTGCCTAAGCTGTCTACTGTCGTCGCGGTTTCGTTGACGACTTCCGAGATTCGATTCATGCCGTTGACCGTTTCTTGCATCAACTTACCGCCATTTTCGGCCTCTTCTCCAGCTTGACGAGCGCTTTTCGCCGCATCGGTGCTCTGGTCAGCGACTTGGTTAACGGTGACCGTCATTTGCTCAACCGCACTGGCAATCAAGTTCGCTTTATCTGCTTGGGCTTGAATACCTTGAGCGACTTGTTTGCTCATATCGTCCACCGCACCAGTACTATTGGCTACTTCGGTGGCGACATTGGTAATGTTAGAAATTACCTCGCGTAGAGAATTTTGCATACCGTCTATTGAACGGGATAGATTGCCCAGTTCATCTCGGTTGGTTTCATTGATGGCAGGCCCAGAGAGATCCCCGTCAGAGATGGCTTGTGCTTTCACCGCAATGACTCTTAGACGGTTGTTGATCATTGTGCTCATTTGCCAAGCAACAACGCTGCCCACTGTGACAACGACAATAACGTTGACCAGTAGCCAGAAGACGATTTTTTCATTGTTGATGTTAAGCGTTTCTAATGCACTAATGGCGTCGTCGCGCTCTTCTTGAGAAGAAGAGTCTAAAATGTCTTCGAGAGGGCCGATAATTCGATGTTCTAGGTCATCAATTAAAGCGTTGGCAGCGATCTTGGTACTTGGGTCATAGCCATCAAACACCTCTTGTGCCACTTGAATGATTTCAAAGTAATACTGCTCGATTTTGTTGATGTCTCTGACTTCGTTTGGCCTTTTCTCCAGCGGTCTTAGCCGCTCCAGATAGTCACTAAAGGAAGCGGCATCTTTGTTAAATGCCTCTTTGGCGTTAGGGTCACCCATGATGTAAGCATTTAGTGATGAAATCATATCGCCGCCTTCATCAACCAACTCTAAGTAGTAGCGCACACCGGGAAGGTCATCGTTGAGAGATTCGGCGAGACTAGTCGTTTTGTAGGCGTCAGTAAACTCATCTTCTTTTAGCTTATCCAGCAAGTTTTCAAGGGGCTCACCTACTTCCTTGGTCAGTCGATAGATCTTGTCGATAGCCTTTTTTTCATCGTCGGGGTTGTACTTACTAAACACTTCTTGGTTAACCGTATCGATATATCGGTTTGCATACGCTTCTATCTTATCCATCTTTTCTATATCGGTCGGCTTAGATGACTCAAGCGGCCTTAAGATTGCGTAGTAAAATCTGAACTCTTCGGCGTTTTCTTTAAAGCTCGCTGATTCATCGGCTTCGCCGTTGAGATACTCAAGGGCATTGGTTTGCATATCTCCAATTTCATCGAGCACATTGAGGTAGGCGAGCACGCCGGGCACGTCATCGGATTTAATTTCAGAAGAAATCCCTGCGGATTTGTTGACAAGAGACCAGACGACAAATGCCAAGACCAAAGTAGTAATGATAATGATAGAGAAGCCTAAATAGAGAGCTTGAGATAGCTTTATATTCATGCGCGAGCACTCCAACTAAGGTTTAGTTTTGACTTCCTAAGTATGGTGCCTATTTCACACTTCGCCAGAAAATAACTGACGAATTTATTTCTAAAGGGTGGGTAAACAATAAGCGCAGTAAATGCTGCGCTTATTTCGAGAGAGGAGACTAGTGAGAAGCCTGACGATGCTTAGGTTTTCCGGTGCGGCCCTTGTGTGGATTATGGCCTGATTTACCTTTGTTTTTAGGTTTGCCGTGTGCAGGTTTGTCCCCTTGGTTTTTCTCTTTAAATCCAGAGAAACCTGGTTGATTCTTAGTGTGTTTGGTCGCAAAGCGGTTTGCACCATGTCGGCCAGAACGTCTTCTTTGAGCTGGAGTCTGTGCTTCTTTATCTTCAGCAGGAACAAGACAGCTAGGTTTGTCTCCGATCAGGTGTTTTTTACCCATTTGGGTTAAGGCTTCGCGGATAAGCGGCCAGTTCGCAGGGTCGTGATAACGCAGTAGGGCTTTGTGTAATCGACGCTGGCGTTCCCCTTTTGCCACTGGGACATCTTCTCGCTTTTTGTACTTCACACGTTTAAGCGGGTTGGTTTCCGAATAGTACATCGAGGTGGCGTTACACATTGGTGAAGGGTAGAAGTTCTGCACTTGATCACATTCAAACTCGTTCTTCTTTAACCAGAGGGCAAGGTTTAGCATATCTTCGTCTTCGGTTCCCGGGTGAGCAGAAATGAAGTAAGGGATAAGATACTGCTTTTTACCCGCTTCGCGGCTGTACTGTTCAAACATCTCTTTGAAGCGGTCGTAAGTTCCCATACCTGGTTTCATCATCAGGTCGAGTGGGCCTTTTTCAGTGTGTTCTGGTGCGATTTTTAGATAGCCGCCCACGTGGTGGGTGACCAGCTCGCGAACGTATTCTGGAGATTCAATGGCTAAGTCGTATCGAACACCAGAGGCAATCATGACTTTTTTGATGCCATCGACTTTTCGCGCTTCTCGATAAAGATCAATGGTGTGCTTGTGGTCGGTATTCAGTTTGTTGCAAATTCCGGGGAACACACATGAAGGTCTGCGGCAGTTTGCTTCTGCTTTCGGATCGCTACACCCTAAGCGATACATATTTGCCGTTGGCCCGCCAAGGTCCGAAATTGTACCGGTAAAACCGGGCACCTTATCGCGAATCTCTTCAAGTTCGTTAAGAATCGACTCTTTGCTACGGTTTTGGATGATGCGACCTTCGTGTTCGGTAATCGAACAGAAAGAACAGCCGCCAAAGCAACCTCGCATGATATTCACCGACGTCTTTATCATGTCATAAGCTGGGATTTTGGCTTTGCCGTACTTCGGGTGTGGAACGCGCGCGTAGGTCAATCCAAATACGTAGTCCATCTCTTCTGTCGACAGTGGAATCGGTGCTTGGTTAACCCATAACTCTCGATTACCGTGGCGTTGTATCAAGCTCGGCCTGAGTATGGGTTCGTTTCCAAATGCAAGATGCGACTCGCGTGAGCGTAAAGAATACGATCGTTGCTAAGCTTTTCGAAGTTAGGCAGTCTTACCGCTGTCGTTTCTGCATCGTGACGAGAGGGTCTTATCGAAATGGGCTTAGCGTCAGATTCGGTTTTGCTCTTTGTCTCACATTGCGTTTCTACTTGATACGGGTTAGTAGGAACAAAGGCTTCTTTTCTCGGTTTTTCAATGCGTGAAGAGTCGACAATTGTGTAGCCTTCTGGGGCTTCAGCTAGATTGACTGCCGTACCGCGAATATTGGTCAGCTCGCTAATGGGTTCACCATTGGCAAGGCGATGAGCGACTTCAACTAATGCTCTTTCCGCATTGCCAAAAAGTAGAATGTCAGCTTTGGCATCAAAGAGAACTGAGCGCCTAACTTTATCGGACCAATAGTCATAGTGAGCAACGCGTCTAAGGCTGGCTTCTATGCCGCCTAGTACAATGGGTGCGTCTTTGTAAGCTTCGCGACAGCGCTGCGAATAGACTAGGGTAGCTCGATCTGGTCGCTTGCCCCCTTCGTTGTTAGGCGTATAAGCGTCGTCGTGGCGTAGCTTTTTATCGGCGGTATAGCGGTTGATCATGGAATCCATGTTTCCCGCAGTGATACCAAAAAACAGGTTTGGTTTGCCTAGCGCCATAAAGTCGGTTTTGTCGTTCCATTTTGGCTGGCTAATAATGCCGACTCTAAAGCCTTGCGCTTCTAACAAACGTCCAATGATTGCCATACCAAAGCTTGGGTGATCGACATAAGCGTCACCCGTTACAATAATAATGTCACAGCTATCCCAACCAAGCGCATCCATTTCTTTACGGCTGGTAGGTAAAAAAGGTGCGATACCGTAGCACTCGGCCCAGTATTTTTTGTACTCGTGAATTGGGGTGATATTGCTGTACATATTTTGTTCTCTGCTTCGCGGAGCGCGAATTATAGCGGCTTGCCCTTTAGGGATCTATAGGCAAGTAAAGAGTAGCAATCATTTGTCGAAAGTGCAGACAATAAGCACATATTTGATAAGGGAAAATATGTACTGTTTTGGCCTTAGCTCACGATTTACCGTCTTTCGTTCTAGTACATTTATATTAAAGTGATTTTATAAACCATGATGCAAAGGAAGGCGGAGATGGAAAATACAATCCAAGCTAAAAATCAGTTAGTGCCCCCATATCCATCGCTCTCTTGGCATTGGGACATAAAATCGAATCAATTTACCTATGACCAAGCGCTGTTTGAAGAACTGCTTCGACCAAATAAACCGATAGAAACGGCAAACGATATACTTCAGTTCTTCACACCAGACCAAGCCAATGAATTTAAACAGGCCGTGGTGAGAGCTAGGCGTACAGGTAACAGACAATACCTGAGTTGCAGTTTACTGCCCAATGACCACGTTATGGTTTTTGGCGAGTTTTACATTGAAGAAATTGAAGACGATGTGTTGTCCGGTCACTTTCAACCACTGGTGATCATCCCAAGTCGCCAAGAGATGGCAAATTTGTTTCATGCGGTTTCGAAACCCCCACCACGGCATAGTGATCACCGATGAGCAAACTCGAATACTCGCCTGTAATACCTATTACGAAAAGCAGTTTGGTTTTCTTCGCAGCGAGCTGATTGGGCTAAGAGCCAATATCTTTAATTCGAATAAGCACACCTCGGGTTATTTCAAACGGATGTGGCGTCAAATTCAATCTTCTGGTCATTGGACGGGAACAATACTCAGTCGAAATGCCAGTGGCGATATCATTCCCCAAGAACTGACCATCCAGCGGTTGCGTTTAAATGGCGGGCGCAATTACTTTTTAGGGCTTACCGTCGATCTCTCCGATCATCCCCAACGAGTGGATGAGAACGAGCTAGATGGGATGGAGTTACTCACCCAACTTCCTACTAAGGACAAGTTTTTAAAGCAGCTAGAAGAGAGCGTGAAGCACTACGATGAGGAGCGTTGTGGTGTGGTGTTGGCCATTAGGCCAGAGTTGGACCAAACGCGCCGTCACAGTGACAAAAAGCAGATCGCCTTGTCATTGAGTACCAATCGTCATTGTACTCACGCTGGATATTTAGCTAACGGGATTTTTGTTGCCAATATTGAATATTTTGGTGCAAACAAAGCCCATTATATCAGAGCTTTACAAGCAAAAATTCGTTACTTTTTCCGCGAGTTTAGAAACAGCGTGAGTGGTTCGGTTTACAAAATGGTGATCGACGGGAAAATCGGTATCTCTGTTTTTGGGTTAGATGCGGATTCGCCACAAAAGTGTGTGAATCACGCAGTGCAAGCCATGTTGGAAAATCATTCAGGAGCCTCCAGTCGATTCAGTTTTTATCACCGAGAAATCCATCAAGAAATAGAAAGGCGAAAAGAGCTAGAAGAGTGGCTGACCCATGTTGTGGAAGATAAGCTACTCACGGTTCACTATCAACCTATCATCGATAGCCAAAGTTGGCGGATAGCTAAACTGGAAGCTCTATGTCGATTCCCTCTGTTTAAAGGGGAACCTGTTAACACCGAAGAGATTATCGGAGTGGCAGAAGATCTGGATTTAGTGAGCCAAGTAGATAAGTTAGTGAATGAAATTGCATTGCGAGAGCTAAAGAAAATTCACGCAATATTGGGTTATCAAGTTGGCATTACAATGAACCGTTCAATGAATATTAAAAGTGGCGCCGAAGAGGTAATTCGCGATGCAGAGGCTCTCATTCAAAAAAGTGATATTAGCCCTGGATTGATTACGATAGAAGTAACGGAAAGTGCATTCTTTGACTGTAACGAGACCCAAAGTGAAGGATTGGAATCATTGCGAAATCTCGGCGCAAGCGTGGCTATTGATGATTTTGGTGTGGGGTATTCGTCATTCAGTTATCTAGCGGCGAGCCATTTTGATATTTTGAAAATTGACCGCTCATTTGTGAGTAATTTGGAAAAGGGCAACACCAGTTATTACATCGTCAGCACCTTGACTAGTCTTTGTCACACGCTAGGGGTTAAAGTAGTGGCAGAAGGCGTGGAGACTGAAGGCCAAGTTGAAATTTTAAAAGGTCTGGGCGTTGATTATATGCAAGGCTACTATTTCTCGCGCCCAGTGCCATTGGAAAATATACACAAAACTCGCGAGTTTGAAAGCAAGTTGCTTGCGCTTTGGGAACGGGTAGAAAGCAGTCATCAAATCGACACGCTGGCTAGGCTTATTGGCCCAGCGAGTCAGCATCTCGACCCCGGAGAGCCGCTTAGATTAGCTCATGAATATTTGCAAGATCCGCGTTTTGACGTTTTGCCAGTGGTGGTAGATAGGCATTGCGTAGGGCTAGTCACGCGAGCTTCGTTGAACTTAAGCCTAACTCCAAATATGGGAACGGATTTAGAGACCAGCAAAGAAGCTCAAATTTGGCATCGGCCCGTTAACTCGATTATGGATACACAGTTTACTTCACTGTCAGATGATATCTCCTTAAACGAACTGGAGTGGTATCTAGATCGGCACCCGTTTCCTTGGGTGATTTCAGATATTCGAGGTGAGTACCGCGGGCTGATTTGTTACCAAGATTTGGTTAAATACTTTATTAGTAAACGCCACAGTGGCAAATCCGAAGGTAGTGATGGCTAGCCCAGCATTGGGTAGCCGTTATTTGCACGAAAACATACGCACAAGATTGGATAAGGTGATAATTCTGTCAGTAGATTAAATCTGAACTATGTTTAAGGGAGAAGCAGCAGTGTGGCTGCCAACCTTAATGGATTGTCTGCGAGTTAGGAAATATGACCAATGCAGTGGAAAACCTGCCCGACGTTCCTTCTCAACCTTGCGTAGAATGGAACTGGAACATAGACACTCATCGAATGGAACTCGATGTCACCGAGTGCCAAGCACTATTTGGTTCTGGATTTCCCAGTTTGTCTGATAACTTCATACTGTCGTGTATGAGCTTTGACGACCAAGGAGAGTTTATCGAACGCATGGAGCTTGCCTATCGAAGGAAAGAAGAAGCGAGCTACCACTGCGCGTTATACCTCAACAAAGGAAAAATCAGTTACGTAGAGTTTGTATTTCGCCCCAGTGATAGTAGGTACTTAGTCGGGGAATTGTATCCAAGACTCTCATTCCCTTCTTCGGGCCCTATGCTGGGCGCTCTATTTAGGCAACTGTTTGACAACCCTCACCGAGGGATTGTAATAGCAGATGGTTACGGTGAAATTCTGGTGGTGAATCAATATTTTCGCCGTCATACCGGTTACAGTAGTGCTCAATTGATCGGTCAGAACGTCGACGTGCTTAACTCAGGTAAACACAGTGACGACTTCTACCAGACGATGCGAGTCGATATCGAGAAAAATGGCTTCTGGAGTGGTGTAATTTTAATTAAAACCCACAAGCAGGAGATCGTGCCGCAAGAGCTCACCGTTCAAAAAGTGGTGGTGCGAGATAGAGCGTTTTATATCGGATACTACTTAGACTTGTCGAATCACCTTTATCGCATCGCCGACGTAGAACACGGTGGCGTCGAGTTATTAACTCAGCTTTCAACTGAAGGACAATTTACTCACGCTATTGCCAATCAGTGGATGGATTCCGCTGAGGACAAGGTAACTATGGTACTCGCTTTCGTTCCAAATTTTGGCGATGGTGATCACTTTGAACTCAAGTCTAAGTTGTCCGAACACCTCGCGCGCAACCCCGTTTCTAGCCATGTTGGATACATAGGTAACAACCATTTTGTCGCTTGTTTAGTTTGTGAGAAAAGCGGTGGTCCAAACCAAGTCCGAATTATCCATCAAACCATCCGAAAGTTCTTTAGTGAGCTAAACCTCTCGTCGGGAAAGGAGATGCACAAAGCGATAGTCACTGGAAAGGTTGGCGTATCGGTATTGGGCCATGACACCCATACTCCAAAGTTGTTGGTGACTCACGCGGTACAAGCGATGTTGGAACAAGGGGACGACTCCAAAGGTTTGATTGCCTTTTATCACGGGGCAATTCACCGAGAAGTTTTGCGTCGAAAGGAACTTGAAGATTGGGCGGTTAAGCAAATCACTCAACAAGAGATAGAAGTGTTTTATCAACCCATTGTCGATGTGCATTCATGGGATATCGTTAAGTTTGAAGCCTTGTGCCGTTTTAGAACGCCGTCCGGCAAACTGATGAACACTCAAGAGATGGTGACGATTGCCGAAGATCTCGATTTGATTTCTGATTTGGATTGGGCAGTGGGGGTTCGAGCGTTAAAAGATTTAAACACCATACAATCTCGTTACGGCAACAATATTGGTTTGACGATCAATCGCTCGTTAAACACCAAACTTGAACCGGAAGAAGTACTGCAAAGCGCGGAAATGATGATCAAAGAGTATGCGCAAACGCCTCACCTTGTCACCATAGAGCTCACAGAAAGTGCCTACTTCGACAGTGAATCAAGACAGTCTTCATTTATTAAAAACTTACGCCAAAAAGGGGTGAGTATCGCGATTGATGATTTTGGTACGGGTTATAGCTCTTTTGCTTACCTCAGCGATTGCAACTTTGACCTATTGAAGATCGATAGGGAGTTTGTCAAACATATCAAAGTTGGTTCTTCGCGATACTACATTGTAAAAATGATCACGGATCTCGCCCATACCCTAGATGTAAAAGTCGTCGCGGAAGGGGTGGAAAGTCGACATGAACTCGAAGTACTGTGCTCCATCGGAGTGGATTATATACAAGGGTATTTTTTCTCTAGACCTTTGTCGATGGATGAACTGGACCAAGCTTGGTCCTATATGGACAAACTGGAAGATTATCTAGAACGCAAGTCTTCGGTTAGAGGGGTGGGAATACTGAGTGTGACTCATACGCATGTGCCGTGTCTTGAACCACAAGATACCCTAGAACACGCCAAAACCTTGTTTGATTCTCCAAACTTCAACTTAGAAGTTATCCCTATACTCGATGGAAGTTATTGCGTCGGGATTGTCGATCGCGCTTGTATGAACTACCACTTAAGCCCGACTTTTGGAACAAAACTGGAAACGACCGCAGATCTCAAACTAAAGGGCAAAAGAATGAATCAGGTGATGCGCACCGATATCTACCGTTTGTCGTTTCAAACTAAGGTCACGCAAATGTCCGAATTGGTTCGGAGCGGTGTCAAACCGCCGTGGGTGGTAGAGGACGAAGCGGGTAACTATCTCGGGGTAGTGTCCTATCAAGATGTACTCGGCTATTTCGCCAGCAACTAACCCCCGTTTAAATGCTAGTGACAAAACCATAAAAATTTATGGGATTTAAAGCGCCGAATATTTGCTATTATGCGTCACCTATTCATATCCAGTGGTAAATCTCGATGTTGCAGGAAATTTTGCTGTTGCTGGCCCCTTTGTTACTTGGTGCTCAGTGTGTTCTAACCTTAGTTTTGGTCAAAGGGGATATTTGTCCGGGGCAGAGAGGACGAGTTCACAAAGTATTGCCTGCGATCGCTATTCTCTGGTTGGCGATAGCATCATTAAAAATTCAGGCATTTTTAGTCACTTTTGCCATTGCTTATTTCTTTTCCCAAGTCCAAACAAAAAAGACCCGCGACGAAGGCCCACTATGGGTAATGCACTTGGCGAATGGTTTGGCTTTTGCCTATACCTTAATTCAAGCCAGCGAATCAAGCTCTTGGATTGCGGGCATAAACACCCTAATTCAAGTGTTTCTTTGTGGCGCGCTGTTCGCACACTTGTTGCTAACAATTGCTCGAACAAGGCTACAGGCGTTTCATCGAATTCTGCCAGTGACTGGAGTTTGTGCGGCTATGTTGACCAGCCTTTTGGCACTGGCTCAAGCGTATCAGTTTGACGAATCGCAGCGCGAGTTGTTGATCCAACCTCTGTTGATCACCCTGTCACTTATGGTTGCAGCAACGCTCTTGTGGTGTTGGCATCTAATTTCAGGCAAAGCGCCGAATAAAGCCCTACTTGCGCTCGCGCAGCTCGTTATGTTGACTAGCGTCTATTCTGGTCAAATATTGTTTGTGGTTTAGAACTGGCTCACTTTTCACCAGCCAAATTGACGCTACGCTTAAGAGACGAGAGACCACTCTCTCAATTGTGTAGATAGAAGGAGCATGGTGATGGATTTGAGCAATGTGACTAACCTAGACAGTGTTATTTTACTTGGTATCGTCAACGAAAAACTTCGCTTAGAGTGCGATAGCTTTGAAGAGCTGGTAAGCACTTATGAGATGGATGTCGAGTCCCTAGTTGGCAAGCTAGATATGTTGGGGTATCAGTACGATCCTTTAACTAATCAGTTCAAAGCTTACCGATAAACCCCAGAGTTGAAATCTTCTTGTTATGCCATCTTGATGCCTTCAAGGTGGCTTTGACACTGTTGCCTAGCTGTCGTAAAGAAAGCCTGCAAGTAGTGCTTACTCTTTTCGGAGTTTCTAGTGGCCGCAAACAGTCGTCTCCACAACCCGTTGCCCAATGGGATGCTGGTGATAAGCCCCTGCCTAGAGAACTCGCTGATAGCCCAATTTGGCAAAGCGGCGACGCCTAACCCAGCAGAAACCATTTGAACTAACATCAAGGTGTTATCCGCTTGCTTCCATTTTACAGGGTCTACGCCAGCGGGTTGTAAAAAGTGCTTGAACACGTCTAGACGCTGTTTTTGCACTGGGTAGCTGAGCATGGTTTGATCGGAGAGATCTTCTGGCGTTATATGATCACTCTGGGCGAGGGGATGGTTTACGGCGGTGATTAGGCGCATTTCAAAATCGAACAGTGGCTCGTAGTGAACTTCTGATCTGGGCTGAATATCAGAGGTGATAACCAAGTCCAATTCACCATTCATCAAGGCTGGTAAAGGCTCAAAACCAAATCCCGAAGAAAAATCTAGGGTGACATTTGGCCAGTTTACTTGATACTCCTTTAGAGCAGGCATCAACCATTGAAAACAGGAATGACATTCAATGGCCATATGTAGTCTGCCATTCACATCTTCTTTTAATCCCGCGAGTTCGTTTTCAGCACTAGCCAGTCTCGGCAGTATTTCGTCAGCGAGATTGAGCAGAATTTTCCCTTCAGAAGTGAAGCGAACAGGGCGGGTTTTACGCAGGAATAGTTGGCCACCTATTCGAGTTTCTAAATCCTTGAGCTGATGAGAAAGGGCCGATTGAGTTAAGTGTAATGAGGTCGCCGTCGCCGTCAGCGATCCCGTATCTCTTAGTGAAGTTAACGTTCTCAGGTGTTTTAACTCAATCATGAGTTTTCCTCACACATATAATCCTATCCATGAATATTCATAACTTACCCTGAATTTTCAGAAGTGTAAACATCTGGACGTCTAAATGATAAATTCTGTTTTCCATAATGAAGTTTAGTGATGCTAATTTGATATGCATGAAAAATTTTAATAAACAAGTTGAATATTTGGAGATTGTTCCAAAAAGAGAATAGCGAGATAGTTTGGCCATCCAGACATCTTTAATTGTCTGACCGAACACTAACGAATTCATTATAAGGAACAGGGACATGACAACGACAACTCATATACTTGGCTATCCACGTGTTGGCGAAAAACGAGAATTAAAATTTGCTCAAGAAAAGTATTGGCGAGGCGAAATCAGCCAAGCAGAACTGAAAAAAGTCGGTGCTGGCCTGCGCAGTAAAAACTGGAAAACACAAGAAGATGCTGGTCTTAGCTATGTAACAGCGGGCGATTTTGCTTGGTACGATCACGTACTAACGACCACACTACTTCTTGGTCATGTGCCAAAGCGTCATGCAAATGGGTTCCCTGACCTTGATACACTATTCCGAGTAGGGCGCGGCCAATCTCAAAACGATTGCGGTTGTGGTCACGCGGCATCAGATATGACTAAATGGTTCAACACCAATTATCACTACATTGTTCCAGAGTTTAGTCGAGAAGATACCTTTGAAGTGAGTTGGCCACAGTTATTTGAAGAAGTGAATGAAGCGATAAAAGCGGGTCACAATGTAAAACCCGTCCTGTTAGGTCCATTGAGTTACCTGTATCTGGGTAAAGAAGTGCAAGAGGACTTTGACCGCTTAACACTGCTACCACGCCTTCTGACAGCTTACCAAGCCATCCTAGCAAAACTCGCCAAGCAAGGTGTGGAATGGGTGCAAATTGATGAGCCTATTTTAGCGTTAGAGCTAGAGAGTCAATGGCAGGACGCTTTTAAGCTTGCTTATCAAGTGATCCGAAGTGACGTAAAGGTACTACTTACCACTTATTTTGACTCCGTGTCTGACACACTAGATAAAATTGTAGAACTAGATGTAGACGGTCTTCACATCGATATTTCAGCGGCTGAAACCAGTTGGAGCAGGTGGTTGATAACATTCCCGACCACTGGGTACTGTCAGCAGGAGCGGTCAATGGCCGTAACGTATGGCGAGCAGACCTAAGCACCATCTATTCATTATTGGAGCCCGTGAAAGCACGTCTAGGTGATCGATTATGGGTAGGTTCTTCCTGTTCACTACTACACAGTCCAGTTGATCTAGAGCTTGAGACAGAACTGAGTCAAGAAGTGAAAAGTTGGTTTGCCTTCGCTAAGCAGAAAGTGTCTGAGGTTGCCCTACTTGGTAAAGCACTCGATGGCGATAAAGAAGCGATCTCTGCCTGTATCGAACACAGTAAACCGATTCGAGCGAGGGAGACGGCAAAACACGTGAATAAACCTCAGGTGCAAGCACGCCTTAGTAATCTAACCGCTGATATAGCCGAGCGCAGTGCTCCGTATGAACAGCGCGCTATCGAACAGGAAAAAGCACTTGGCTTACCACTTTTTCCAACAACGACGATTGGCTCATTTCCACAAACGGGCGAGATCCGTACTCAACGCAGCGCGTTTCGTACTGGTAAACTCTCGCAAGCAGAATACGAGGATGCGCTAAAAGGCCACATAGCCGACGCAGTAAAACGTCAAGAAGCATTAGATTTAGATGTTCTTGTGCATGGCGAAGCAGAACGCAACGACATGGTGGAATACTTTGCAGAACTGCTTTCTGGCTTCCAAACTACTAAGTTTGGTTGGGTGCAGAGCTATGGTTCTCGCTGCGTTAAACCCGCCATCGTTGTAGCTGATATTGAGCGCGAAGCGCCGATGACCGTAGACTGGACGACTTATGCGCAGTCCCTAACAGGCAAGCAGATGAAAGGTATGCTGACCGGTCCAGTGACTATTCTATGTTGGACGTTCCCTCGCGAAGATATTTCCCGCAAAGAGATTGCTCAGCAGTTGGCACTGGCACTACGCGATGAAGTGTCGGATCTGCAACAGGCAGGAATCAACATCATTCAGATAGATGAACCTGCGATTCGCGAAGGTTTGCCACTGAAAAAACGCGATCACCAAGAGTATTTGGACTGGGCTGTTGAGTCATTTAAGGTGTCTGCCGCGAGCGCGATTCCTGAGACTCAAATCCACACTCATATGTGTTACAGCGAGTTTAATGAGATCATTGAATCAGTTGCAGCGCTTGATGCAGACGTGATTACCATTGAAACATCTCGCTCAAATATGGAGCTGCTAAAGGCGTTTGAAGACTTTAACTATCCGAATGAAATTGGCCCAGGAGTCTATGACATACACTCACCAAACATTCCGTCGGAAGAGTGGATAGAGGGCTTGATTAACAAGGCCGCGGAAAAAATTCCAGCGAAACGCCTGTGGGTTAACCCAGATTGTGGATTAAAAACGAGAAACTGGACAGAAACCGAAGCCTCGCTTGCCAATATGGTCTCAGCGGCTAAGAAACTAAGACAAGAATACGCATAAGTTTCTAAATCCATCTCCAGCCAGTTGCAATTGCAACTGGCTTTTTTCTGCTTTGAGTAAAATCTTTTATTAACCATATTAAATGAGAGGATTACTTAAACAGTCGCCGCACTAAACTCAGCATATTTTTCAACGTCTTATTGATAGATGAGTCATTTTTGTCATTTCTGACATCAGTAAATAGCTGGAAAAGATGACGCAATTGGTCAATGTTTATACAAACAGGGAGGTGTTTATGAGACGTTTTGAAAACATACTTTTTGCAACCCAAGGTTTACCGGGGAAAAGCGATGCTTTGGTTCAAGCTATCCTATTGGGGGCGAGTAACGGTGTGCCAGTTCGAGGACTTATTGCCTTTCCCAAGTTCCCTGGCGATCTCTACGAATACCAAAAAAGTTATGAGCAGGCCTTACACGAGTCTTTGAATGGAAAAGTACATGCCTTAAGAGAGCAAAGTAAAATCTCCGCCGACCAAGTGCCTTTCCCTTTGGTGACAAAAAGCAGTGAGCAGCCAGCGTTATGTATTATTCGAGAAGCGATGCACCACGGCATTGATTTGGTCATTAAAGAGGCTGAGCCAGTAGGTGAGAAAAGCGACGGTTTTAAAGCGGCCGACATGCTGTTATTGAGAAAATGTCCCTGTCCGGTGTGGCTACATCGACCCGATAGTAAAGCCAAGCGCGAGAGAAGAGTGGCTGTCGCCGTCGATCCCGTCACTGATACAGAAGAGCAGCACAAGCTGGCTCTGCGCTTAATAGAACTGGCCCGATCCATCGCAGACTCATGCGATAAAACTCTGCATATTGTCTCTTGTTGGGAACACTATTTAGAGCATTATCTAGACGAACAAATTTGGGTTCACGCCAATGAAGAAGAGCTAACGGAGCAGATCAAACAGGAAAGTGAAAAGCACAAACAAGCGCTGCTTACTCTTATTGGAGAATCTGAAATTTCAGGAGAAGTAAAAATCCACCACCTCCACGGTAAGCCAGATGAAAAGATCCCAGAATTCATTGAAAGTATGGACGTTGATGTTTTGGTCATGGGTACCATTGCAAGAACAGGGGTTTCAGGTTTTGTGATAGGCAATACAGCGGAGAACGTGTTGCAATCAATCAACTGTTCTTTAGTCGCGCTAAAACCAGAAGGCTTTGTAACTCCAGTTAAATAGATGCATGAGACCATCGCACTGGTGTACTAACCAGTGCGTTTTAACAGTGCATTTTTTTCTCCGAGTGTAAGCCCATGTTTCCAATTCCAACTCTCTTTCCCCTCAGATAAGCAGCAGTGTGTTTTGCCGCCATTACCAACAGGGTTGAAGCTAAGTAAAGAAATGTTATAACATAACATTTTATCAGTAGTTGAAGTCCCAGCTCGATAAAACCAACTCTGAGAACAATTAGGAAATGGAATTTCTAGGATAATGGAAATCTCGAAAACCGAAGATCTGAATACTCTAATCAGACATGCCGAAAAGCACTGTGCAGCACGTGGAACCCGCTTAACAGCCAAGCGAAAGCAAGTGTTAACAGGGTTGATTCGATCAGATCGAGCACTTTCAGCTTATGAACTGGTCGATTTTTGTAAGCAGCAGTTTGGCGAGTCACTATCGGCGATGTCCACTTATCGCATCTTGGATTTTCTTGAACAGATGCACTTAGCTCATAAGCTGAACTCCACCAATAAGTTTGTCGCGTGTGAACATATTTGTCGCGACCACGAACACGGTGTTCCCCAGTTTCTGATTTGCCACAAGTGCAACAGTATTAAAGAGTTAACAATTAACCCTTCTACCATGACTCACATTGCGACGGATGCTCACAACGAGGGATTTACCCTATTAAGTCCGCAGTTAGAGATTAACTGTTTATGTGAAGCATGTGCCAATCAAGACGCCTAACTCTGCGTTTCTAATAGCTACAGCTCGATAAAACAACGTAAGAAAAAATGATGTAAGCGCACTTGGCCTACATCAGGACTAATCAACATTCGCACTGACAAAGTTCACGCTTGTTTTAAGGCGAAAGACCTACGGAGATAAATGTTCCACATGACAGTAACACTATTTAAAAATGCCCTAGTGGTGAATGAAGGCCAAGTGCTAGAGACCGATGTAAAAGTCGAAAACTCAGTGATCACTCAGGTTAAAAAGCATATACCTGAAACACAAGCTGACGAAGTGATTGATGCGAAAGGGTGTTATTTGTTGCCCGGTATGATAGACGACCAAGTTCATTTTAGAGAGCCGGGACTGACCCATAAGGGGTCGATAGCATCAGAATCAAGAGCGGCAGTGGCTGGTGGTATTACAAGCTATATGGAGATGCCGAATGTCAATCCAGCCACTACCACCATTAAGGCGCTCGAAGATAAGTTCGAAATCGCGGAGCAAAGCTCACTTGCAAACTACTCGTTCTACCTAGGTGCAACAGAAGATAACTTAGAAGAAATTAAAAGGTTAGATCCAACAAGTCATTGTGGGGTAAAAGTCTTTATGGGCGCTTCGACGGGCAATCTTTTGGTCGAACGACCAGACGCTTTAGAAGCCATTTTCCGCGAGGCACCGGTGTTAATCGTGACCCATTGTGAAAGTGGTGATGTGATCGCGAAAAACAAGGCGAAGGTACTAGAGTCAAAGTCTCAGCTAACCATTGATGATCATCCAATTGTACGCGATGACGAAGCGTGTTACGCCTCTTCCTCCTATGCAGTCACACTAGCGAAAAAGTATCAAAGTGATTTGCACGTGTTGCACATTACGACGGAGAAAGAGTTAGCACTGTTCGAATCGGGCCCCATTGAAGGTAAAAAGATTACCGCGGAAGCCTGTGTACACCACTTGTGGTTTAGCAATGAAGATTATGCCACACGGGGTAATGAAATTAAGTGTAATCCGGCTGTGAAATACCCCAGCGATAGGGACGCACTGATCAAAGCGTTACATTCTAATCAAATCGACATTATTGCTACCGATCACGCTCCCCATACGTGGGAAGAAAAACAAGTTCCTTATGAACAGGCTCCAGCGGGTTTACCTTTAGTTCAACACGCTTTACTTACTCTGTTAGAGCACGTCAATAAAGGCAAAATGACGATCGAACAAGTAGTAGAAAAAACCGCGCATAATCCAGCGATTCGATATGGAATAGAAAAGCGTGGTTATATCAAAGAAGGTTACTTTGCAGACTTGGTATTGGTAGACGGTAAAGGCTCAACACACGTAACCAACGAGAATGCACTTTACTACTGTGAATGGTCACCGTTCGCTGGCGAAACCTTCTCTGCTTCGATAAAAGCCACATGGGTGAATGGAACGCTAGTCTACAGTGAAAAACAAGGGGTAATGGATACGTCGAACGCAGCAATGAGACTGGTGTTTAACCGCTAATATTAGCCAACTTGGGGGCTAAGGCCCCCAAAGAGAGGAAGTAAATAATGAGCAGTACAAATAAGCTTGAAGCGGTCCCTACCAATATCATTACTGGATTTTTGGGGGCGGGGAAAACAACGGCCATTTTACAGTTGATGGAGAACAAGCCGGATAACGAACGTTGGGCGGTGTTGGTCAATGAGTTTGGCGAAATTGGAATTGACGGCAGCTTGATTGAAGGCAAGCAAAGTGGGGGAGAGCGCGTCTATGTTCGCGAAGTACCCGGCGGCTGTATGTGTTGTGTCGCAGGGTTGCCGATGCAAGTAGCGCTTAATCAACTGCTCAGCGAAGCAAAACCCGATCGATTGCTGATTGAACCAACCGGTCTAGGGCATCCAAAGGAAGTGTTAGATACACTGACATCAGAATACTATCGAGAAGCTCTGTTGTTAGAAAAAACCATCACTTTGGTGGACGCGCGACAACTGTCTGACCCTCGTTATACTTCACATGACACGTTCAATCAGCAAATCTCGATGGCCGATGTCGTTATCGGTAACAAAACCGATCTCTATGGGGAAAATGAAAAGCAAAACTTAGTGGATTACGTGGCAACCCGAGGGAAAAAGAAGGTTAAGACGTATTTTACTGAGGGTGGAAACATACCAATTGCAGTGTTATCGGGAAGTACTGGTGTTTGCCATGAAGATGACTCAACCTGTCACCATGACCACCATGACCACCATGACCACCATGACCACCATGACCACCATGACCACCATAATTCGCGCCCTTTGGTGTCAGACCTTCCTATTCCAGAGTCAGGCTATCTCAAAGCTGAAAACTCTGGTGAAGGTTATCAAAGTGTGGGGTGGCGGTTTACACCAGAGAAGATTTTTAGCTTAGCTAAAATCAGAACATTGCTAACGACTATTCAAGCGGAACGAATCAAGGCGGTATTTATTACCGAAGAAGGGATTGTTGGCTACAACTACACTTCGGACGGTTTGATGGAAATCGAGTTAGATGAATGTCGAGAAAGCCGCGTCGAGTTTATCTTTAATCAGTCAGATGAAAATCTGCAAGAGAGATTGTTAGACTGCTTAGCTGATTCGTAACAGCAGAAAAAAACTCCCGTTAGGGAGTTTTTTGTGGTTACTTGGCTTGGCAACTCTGCTTATTGACCAATTGATCTACCATCAATTGGCCGCGCGAGTTTCTCACCTTTAATCGATAGGTGATCCCGACATCGAGATTGGCTCTTGTGTCGGGGTTGGTGCAGTAACTATTGATACTGTGTTGCATAAGAGCGGTTAACGGCTTAGCACCCCTTTGGTCTTGGTTGTAGACCATCATCATTTCGATAGAAGTACCTTTGGCATTGGCACGCATAATATTGAGTGGACCGACTTCCATAGGTAGCTCAGCAGAGAGCAGACTAGCGCGATTGGCAGCGATCAATTCCAGTTGTCTTTGTTCACTAGCAGTTGAACTACAGCCGACTAAAGTGATGCTGATTAGCGCAAACAGTATCCATTTTTTCATGGTTAAAATACTTTCTTAAAAGGTTTTACAATCACATTCTCATAAACACCAGCTTCAATGTATGGGTCTTGATCTGCCCAAGTTTGAGCTTGCGCTAGTGAGTCAAACTCCGCGATAACAGTCGAACCGGTAAAACCAGCTGTACCGGGATCGTTTGAGTCTATAGCTGGCGTTGGACCCGCCGTAAGTAGGCGACCTTCATCTTGCAGTTTTTGTAATCTTTCTAAATGAGCAGGTCGAGCGCTTAAACGTTTTTCAAGTGAGTTCTCTACGTCCTGTGAAAAAATGACATACCACATTTTCGTTTTTCCTTATCCGTTGTCAGTTTAAATCATGGTGTCTAGATAGCTTGATTAAATCTACCGCTAAATCTTTTAGAAATATACAGCATTGTGGGAAATAACTTCTATAAAGTTCATATTGTTATTTAACGATGGCCCTCGGTTTTCCTTCGCTGTCGATTGCAACATAGTTAAATGTGGCGTCACACACCATAAAGCGATCGCCGACGCCATTTTCTTTAACAGGTTTGACCCAGACTTCAAGCTCTATGCTCATAGAGGTGTTGCCAATGCGCGTACACTCGCCATAGCAGCAAACCACGTCGCCGACCTTTACCGGCTTTTTAAACGTGATACTAGACACCGATACGGTCACGATACGACCGGATGAAATTTCTTTTGCCAGAATGCCGCCAGCTAAATCGAGCTGGGACATGATCCATCCACCAAAAATATCCCCGTTGGCGTTTGTGTCTGCTGGCATGGCTAACGTTCTTAGCAGGAGCTGCCCTTTGGGAGATTGAATATCTTGACTCATTACGACCTCATCAAACGAAAGCAGCGACCAATTTGGTCGCCGCAAGAATGGCAGAAGTATATAGCAATTATTTTGTTTAGCTCAATAGGGCGAGTGGTTCGATTGCTATTCGCCAACAGAAAAGACCACTTGTAGTCAGCACACGATATTTACCTTAATTCGGGATGGTGCGTTTGATATCTTCCAGATAACCTTCTTCCTTAAGGTTATCGACGGTGAGAACCAGTTCATCGTCACTCATAGAAAAGCAGCTCGATTTGCCAGTCATTAAGCAAAGGTACTCGTGATATTCACACTCGGTGAAGTGGCCTAGTCTGTCTACTAACAAACTCTTAATACCGTGATGAATCAAACGGTAATAGGTGTGACGATGAATTTCCATAGCTGTTACTCCAAGATTAGGGCGGCGGGTTGATGTTGCCGCCCGATCAACAGGTATCAGCTAAGAAGCATATTCAGTGCCACTAATTAAGGGCAAGATCAGCGTCGTGTTCCTCAACCTTTCTAAAGAACTGAGGAAACTCTTTAAAAAGAAGCGATTGCAAAGCGAGCCTAGATGTTGGCTTTTCTAATCTTCCATCCATGATTTCACCTATCATCGCCAATTCTCTGTCACCAGATTCACCGGATAAAGCCACCACCTTAATGTTGTGGTCAAAGCGCTTAATCTTTTTGGTTGCATCAAAGCCGTTCATCACGGGCATTTGAATATCCATTAGGATCAGATCAACATGATTTTTTTGCGCTTTTTCAAAGGCGGTAAGGCCATTGTTTGCGAGGATAACGTTGGCGCCTAATTGGTCGAGATACAGTTTTACCAAGGTTCTTTGAATTTCCTTGTCATCAACCACCATGACCGTTAAGGGCTTTTTCAGGGTGGTCGCCGACGGTGGAATATCTTCTCTCATGACGGAATCACTGAACTGAGAGGTAAAGTTGGTAGGAGGAAACACCAGTTTAAATTCAGTGTACTCGCCAATTTCTGATTCACATTCAATGCGCCCACCAAAGGCTTGCATTGTTCTTTGGCAATAGCCTAAACCTAACCCGCTGCCGCCACTCTTATTGTGGGAGAAAAAGTCGTCAAAGATTTGGCTGAGCAAGTTGCTAGGGATCCCCGGACCAGTATCTTTAAAGTAGATACAGTTTTCGAATTCTTGGATTTCGGTGCGAATCTCAATTTGACTTTCAGGATAAGAATCGAAGTAGTAGATGGAATTGCGAAGCAAATTAAAAATTACAAAATTAAACAGTGTGTCATTCACTTTAATCGCAAAGTCGTGAGACAAGTTAAGGCTCACTCTGGCTCGGTGTTCTTCGTGTTCGAAACCGTATTGCTTAATGGCCTGACAAATCGCTTCATTGGCCGAAATCGTGAAAGCGGGCTCCTGTTCGAGGGACGAATCACTGACTTCGCGCAGAATGATATCAATAAGCTGCCTTCCACGCTCAACCGCCAAGGTGCCAGAATTAATACTGTTGAGCAAGGAGGGGGTATCAGTACCGCTGATCACCTTGCTTTTAAAGATTCAAACTGTAGCTGAACTTGTGCCAAAGGGTTGCGCATTTCATGGGCGATAGAGTTGGCTAAGGCCTGAGCTTGTCGAACTTTTCTATCGGCATTGATGTAGCCTTGCGCTTTTAACATAACGCTTTGCAAAGCGTCGATCTCTTCACTAAAGAACAAACGGCCATCTTTTTTATAGTTCGCAACAAGCACATGAGTCATTAAATTGGAGTGGTCATAAATGGGGATGACTAATGCTGCATTATTGCGAGACATGCGCTCATAAAGCGCAATCAAAGTGGCATTTTTTTGTTTGCTGAGATTGACCTTATCGGCGAGTTCATCAAGAAGTAGGGCACCGCTTTTTCTTTTAAAGTGCGATTCGAACAAGGAGTCATTGTGAGAGCTACCAATAAGTTGTAGCTCGTTGGCCTCGATATTTAAAATCCTTGCCAGACGTTTTATGGCAGAATCAGCAGAGTATTGGAACTCGTCAGCTAAAGAGGTGATCGCCTCTTTAGGGGTAACAGAACTGCCGTAAATAAGACGACTAGACAATATTCGGCAGTGTTTTAGCATCCAAGGCCATAGAAGCGCCGTTGCAACGCCTGTCATAAACAGAGCAGGAAGAATGTCGTTGACCGCAAACGCGTTTGTTACTATCGCTAGAGGGATCAAAAAGATAATACAGTTAAACAGAAAAGCGCTTCCCGTATAAACGATATAGCGGTTGCTGTAGAAGCGAGATGTGATCAACGCATATCCCATTAAAAGCATCTCTGTTAGGGCAAGCGCTGGTGGAAGCCAAGTCAATGAGAAATTGGCCCATATAAAGGGAACCACAACGTGGATAACAGCGGTAGATACCATAAAGACGCTGATACCAAAAATCATGTACAGCGACTTTAACTGTTGAATGGGTTTTGCTCTTCTTGAATGGATCCACAAATTTTTAAACGTGAGTCCAACAAGCAGTAAACCAGAGGCAAAGAACCACTTGGTTGACTCACCAAAGTGCAGAGTAAACTTACCGACAGCGATAATATCGATATCGGTAACACTGAGCCCCGGCGTTACGTTCACGTAAAATGCATGAGTACTCAGGACGGCGAGAAAAACAACGGTAGAGACAGGCAAAGACTGTTTATTAAGCCTCGCGACTAGTCGACATGAAACCACATAAGCAAACGCGAAAGCCGAGTAGGAACCAATATTGGCGATTAACGCCATCGAGATAGCGGTCTGTTTGTCTAGTGATAAGAGAAGAGGCGAATGGAAATAGGCGTTCGACAATATCCATATCATGATCGACAGGGAATAAAGCACATAGGGAGACGCAATACGTTCGTACTCATAGCTATCACTTTTACTCACCGTGCGAACAAAGTGGCCAAGCCAAACGGCGACGATAAGCGCCGTTGCCATCAACAGAATGAGTACGGGCTATAAGGCCATGCGCTGTTGGTCAGGTTCTCCATGTTACACTACCTTCAGTTGCTTTTGCTGAGCAACAATACTTTTATAGCTTTGGAAGTCGTGCTTTAGACTTTGCCGAGCAAACTCTTCAACGAGCCAAGCTCCTCGATAAGTGTGATTGTTACTGTTGTTGATCTTCATCTTGGCGATATGAATATACGCCCCTTCCGATAGGCCTTGATAAAACAGCAATAGCCAGGGTTGATCTATGATGGTCAGAATCATCTTATAGCCTTGGCTACTGAATGTCTCAGCGATCCTTTTTTGAACCAGATAGAGAATGTACATTCTTTCAGTGGGCCTTCCCGCAGTCGTTAGCCTGAGGATCTCAACCACTTTTTCTGGCTCAATCAAATTGGGCCAACACAACTCGTCAAATTGCTTTAAATCTGAAGCTCCGTGCAGTGGTAGGGAAGGTATTACGCCAGTATCTGCAATCAATTGGCAAGCTTTCTGGTTGGCGATAAGCTGCCAACCAGAGTGCTGGAAGAAAGGAGTGAGGCTAAGCCAGTGCTCAAGTTTATGACTGTCCTGTACTAGTGCACTTGAAACTAGAAGCGGATGCCGACCCTCTTGGTTGAAGAAAAGCACAAAGTGCTGCCCTTTACTTGAAAGATCAATACTGAGCAGCATCTCATACCATTTTTGCTCAATAACAAAGAGTGCGAGATTAGATAAGACAACGGCTTGGGCTAGAGACATAGGCTTATCGTGAAACGGAGAAAACACCGGAGAGGTTTGAGAGGATATATCGTCAATGATTAGCCCCGAATAGGCGTTGTCATCTCGGCATAAACCCATTTTTGTCCTTTCTAAACACGCTTTTCCGGTGATTCGGTAACACTCGTACCGCGCCCATAAATCCAAAATTGAACCAAAGTGCTTATAGCCAATAAGCTCAATGGTTTTGCATAAATCGCAAAGCACATCAGGTTGATGGTCGCTAAACAGTAACCCTTTGTACTGAGACGAAGTGAAGAGATAATCGTAGTTGTGAGACGTGTTAGAAGAGGAGAGATCCGTTAACTGCTCTACCCGAGAGTTTACAATGACTCTAAACGGGCTCTCCGTTGCATTGTTGTCTACATAGTCGTCTAGTGCTTGAAATAACACTAACGACAATGCGTTATCGAAACTATTTTGATCCAATAGTTCGAGAAGTACTGTCGCATCCTGCAAAACTGCCAACCTATTTTAACGTTAAATTAATGTTTTATTATGTTTGTTATCAATACAATGTATTGTTAATGGATTATATCAACGAATGGGGTTGCAGTGTGATTCGGTTCAATTCAAGTCGAAGGGGCAGTCACACTTTTTTGAAACTGAAACAGTAAAGAGAGGCGAACATCCATCTTTTGGTTCAAAAAATAGAGCTCTACTATAGCTAATTGTCCTATTTAAGAACCTATCTTTATTATTAATGTGATGTTAAGTCATAACGAAGCCTGTAACAAATGACGAATTTCATAGGGTAAATTTAGCCCGAAATCGAGTGATAATTGCATCTAGGGATTCAGGTGTATCTGAAGTGTAAAAACGCAACCTAGCTAGAAGTGACATCATCAAGTTGGGTATTTGGGATAAGCGGTTTTTAATTCGATTGTATGTTTAGCTCTTAGCGCTTAGTTTAAGTCACATTACCTTTCGCCTGAAGATATTGAATAAAAGGCGCATAATCGCCGGCATCAGCTTGGCGTAAGCTCGCAATGTATTCACCCCGCTCTTGGCTTTGTTTATCCAAATCTGTATTGGACCAAACTAAAGGCTTTTGTTTGAGTAGTACCATTCGTATGTAGTCCGTCATCACGCGCGAGTGACGTCCGTTGCCGTTAGGAAAAGGGTGAATTTTAACTAATCTGTGCTGAATCCGGGCCGAGAGTTCTAGGCTGTCAAAGTGTTCAAACTCAATCCAACATTTGATGTCTTCGAGTAAGTTGTGTAAATCTGACCGGATATTCAGCGGATCGACACCAATGTTCAACTCTCGGTGACGGTAGCTGCCGGCCCATTCCCACACATCACCAAACAAACGTTGATGCAACTCTTCCACAAACGCTATTGAAAGAATGTCATCCATGCTGGTTTTAGGCGACGTGGCTAACCAACTCAACCCTTGCAGTATGTTGGCATTTTCAAGCTCATTAAGCTCTTCTCGAGTCGTGATGTGATCAAATTTTAGCCCAGCAACATCGTCGGCATTTAGTTCGGTTGCGCCCTCTGGTTCAACAAACAGACTCATTGGTACTTCTCCTGCAAACTGACTTTCCACAAATCTCGGGTGCTGCCCGCTTTAATCTCATTGGCTAATTGAACCAGCGCTTGCTGTTGTTGCTCTGAGGTTAAATGCTGCGCTTCTAAAAACATCGATTGGTGGCTCATGGTCAAACGCTGCTTGGCTAACTCCATAGCGCGCGCTTCTATCATGTCATCAATCGACTGACGCGGAACAATCGCATAAACCAGTTCGGCATCGAGCCCGCTCGCTAGCTGTTTAAGCTGTTTGAGTGTGATTGATTCATTAGCTTCTTTACGCTCCAATATGGAGATTTGATTACGAGAGAGATTAAGACGTTCACCTAATTGCGCGCCCGACATCCCCAAGGCCTCACGGATACTGCGCACCCAACCATTTTTCGGCGGTTTAGGCACAGACAAATCGAGTAAAGCGCTGATTTTTGCTTTGACTTGCTTGAGTGCAACGGCATAGACACCGGATTTTTTCATAACTCTGTATCTCTGATTAAATACGCTATAACACAAATAGTATCTAATTTTGCATACATTACAAATGTTTTTGTATCTATATTTTAATACGCTGTAAATGTTGATGTATCGACAAAAGAATACATTGGTTGTTTGACTATCTATTTACTGGACAATGGTCGTGTCAAATTCATCTTGGAAGCGCAAACGTTTTCGGCAGCGCTAGTGTGGGAAGTGAACGGTTTAGGTTGATTTAGCTTCTGGGGACAATGGGGTTGTTTTGGGAAAAATAAAATCCAGACTTCTGCTCTGAATGATTTCTGCCCCGAAGTTTGTTACGCTCGCATTTAAGCCTATGGCAGTTGTCCTTTTCATAGATGCAGCCACAGTAGAAATTGAATGCATAAACAATTAAGTAACTACTAGTCGTATAGATAGAATCAATTTGTGTGCACCCACTAAAGAAAGAAGCTAGATTTCATTGAGTTAAATCTGAGCACCTCATATCCTCTCTAGTTAAAAACAACTGTACGCATGGGATAGAGGATCTTGGAGCCGTATAGATAGCGTTTATTTCACTCGAATGAGGAGCATTTATGGTAATCGGGGATTTATCATTAGGTAAAATCATAGAAAGAAAAATCGATTTCTTACTACACAATGGAATAGCTCCTTGGGATGGTGATAATTATGACTTGGGTGAAAAAGATGCATTGGAGAGAATGCTTGAAGACTCAGGTAAATTAACCTCAAGTGAGTTTGAGGAAAAATATCTGAAAGAATTGGTAAAGCTAAGTAATTGGTTTGATGGTAAAGAGTATTGTAAAGATGACGATGATGAATACTATGAAGCATATAACAATACGATTGTTTCTATTCTTGAGCTTATAAACCCTCTCCACAAATATGCACCAGACGATGACTAGAAATACAACAAACGTTTGAGGGTTCAAGGCTCTTTTTTAATCTGATCAAAACGGCATTGGGCAATGCACCTAAAACGTTTATGTCCAATTGTGAGTCACGGTAACAGTAGGCCTATTGTATGATTGAGTGGTTGTTAACCAGTGGATGAGTAAGGTCGAGCCTAGTTTTGTTCAAACTACGAAACAGTTTCACCAACCTTTTGATACTAACTTACTGAACTTAAAAACAAAAAAAGCCACTCGAAAGTGGCTTTTTAAATAGAACGAATTTTAGAAATTAAGCTTGTTGCTGCTTAAGTTCTTCTTGTTTCTCTTCTTCAACTAGCGAATCAACGATTACGGCACATGCAGCATCACCAGTGATGTTTAGTGCAGTACGAATCATGTCGAAGATACGGTCAAGAGCGAACAACAGAGGTAGACCTTCGATAGGAATACCAGCCGCTAGAAGTACCGCTACAACCAAGAAAGAAGGACCCGGAACACCCGCCTGACCAACTGCACCTAGCGTTGCTGTTACGATAATAGCGATGTATGCGCCCATTGATAGGTCAATGTTAAACAGCTGTGCAAAGAAGATAGCTACCAAACCGTAGTAAATCGCGTTACCAGACATGTTGATCGTTGCGCCCAATGGAAGCACGAAAGAAGCCGTAGAGTTACGTACGCCTAGTTCGTTCTCAACAGTATCCATAGTAACTGGAAGTGTTGCCATTGAAGATGCAGTTGAAAGTGCAACAGCCTGTGGCTTCTTCATCGTTGATAGGAACTTCTTAGCCGAAGTCTTGGTAAATACGTGAACCATTGCTGGGTAAACGATAAAACCGAAGATAAGGATCGCAGCAACGTAAACGACAAATAGCTTGAACACAACCATTAGTGCGCCGAATCCGAATGTACCAACGGCTTCAGCCATTAGGCCAAATACACCAAGAGGTGCAATTAGCATAACTTTGTTGATCATCCAAACCATTGCATCAACGATACAGTTAACACCGTTCATAATTGGTTCGCGACGCTCTTTGCTCTGCTTAGAAATCGCGATACCGAAGAACAGGCAGAAAACCAAAATCTGAAGAATGTTTGCTTCGTTTAGTGACTGGAAAACGTTAGTTGGGATCATACCAGTGACGGTAGCCCAGAAAGTGGGTAGTTCACCTTTTGAAGCGTACTCAGCAGAGAACATGCCTTCAACGCCAGAAACATCGATACCCATACCCGGTTTAAACACTTCACCCATAAATAGAGCGAGTGCAACCGCTAGAGCGGATGTAAGGCCAAAGTAACCTAGGGTAGTAAGGCCAACTTTACCTGCGTTAGCACTGTTACCTAGACCAGCAGCGCCTGAAATCAGAGCGACAGCGACCAAAGGGATAACAAGCATCTTAATTAGGTTGATAAAAATCGCACCTAAAGGAGCAAACATGGTTGCGCTTTCGCCCATTGCGGCACCGACTGCAGTACCTACAATCATGGCAATCACAACTTGAACACCAATATTGCTTAGTAAATTCTTTTCTTTTAACACTTCCATAACCTCTGTGCTAATAAATTTTAAATTCCCAGCATTACCATCTAACTATATCTACAGTTAAGGATGATAATGTCGCTTTGGTTTTTACACTTAAATTTCACAATTAGCAATAAGCCAATAGGGAATAGCTCGCATTTAATCGCGCTTTCTTTGACGAATGATAGTTTTTTAGACAAAGCAAACGTTTTCTATTTGTGGGGTTAATGGTTTTTGGTGGTTTTATCTAGAGGGGTGTTGATTTTGATTGAGGCGGAAAATAGGTGGAAATGTTAAAAAAAGATCGATTTCTCTCGGTTCTAAGAAATCGATCTCATAGCTAGAATAAAGAAGGAGGTTAACCCTTAGCGGTAGCAGCCTTCATGTTTGATACAAAATCGCCAAGTTGTTGTAACATCTTTTCTGGATTGTCTTGATTTTGTTCGATAATTTTGACGACTGCTGAACCAGAGATCGCTCCAGCTGCGCCCGAATCAATAGCTTGCTTAACTTGCTCTGGAGCAGAGATACCAAAACCGAGTAGGGCTGGCGGTGCGTCGAACTGATTGAGCTTCTCAAGCATGTCTCCAACAGGCATGTTGGCTTTGGTTTCAGCTCCGGTAACACCAGCTCTAGATAGCAAATACGTATAGCCGCCGCCTAGGCTGGATACTGATTTCAGTGTCTCATCACTTGCCGTGGGTGGGGCGATGAAAATAGGGTGGATACCCGCTTTTTCAGCCGCCGCGACAAACTCATCACTTTCGTTAGTCGGCACATCGGCAATCAGCACAGAATCGATACCCGCTTCGGCGCAACGCTGGTAAAAAGCTTCGACGCCTCGTGAGTAAACAAGGTTAGCGTACATGAGTAGGCCAATCGGAAGTTCTGGGTACTGAGCGCGGATTTTAGCGATTTGGTCAAAACAGATATCTGGTGTAGAGCCAGATTCTAATGCACGGATATTGGCGCCTTGAATGGTTGGGCCATCAGCGAGAGGATCTGAAAACGGGATACCCAGTTCCAAGGCATCGGCACCAGATTCCACTAACGTCTGCATAATGCGAAGAGACTGTTCAGGGTTTGGATCGCCTACAGTTACAAAAGGAACAAAGGCCCCTTCGTTTTTACTTGAAAGGCGTTGGAACATGGCTTGATAACGGTCCATTAGATCGCTCCTTTTTCTTCTAGAATGGCATGGACAGTGAAGATATCTTTATCGCCACGACCAGACAGGTTGACTACCAGTAGTTGCTCTTTTTCTGGGTTATTGCGCGCCATTTTTAGCGCGTGCGCTAGTGCGTGTGAAGACTCAAGTGCAGGGATAATACCTTCGTTTCTCGCAAGCTCTTGGAACGCGTCTAACGCTTCGTCATCGGTTACGTTGTCGTATTCCGCTCGGCCAATCGCATTGAGGTGCGCGTGCTGAGGACCAACCGACGGGAAGTCTAGGCCAGCCGAAACAGAGTACGACTCTTCTACTTGACCGTGTTCATCCTGCATTAGCGGCGCTTTCATACCAAAGAAAATACCTGTTTTACCATGTTTGAGAGGAGCGCCGTGTTGGTCGGTATCAATACCTTTACCCGCAGGCTCAACACCGATCAAACGCACGGTCTCTTCTTCGATAAAATCAGCAAACATACCGATGGCATTGGAACCACCACCTACACATGCGATAACGGCATCTGGCAAACGACCTTCTCTGGCAAGGATCTGATTTTTGGTCTCTTCACCAATCATGCGTTGGAAATCGCGCACTATAGTTGGGAATGGGTGAGGGCCAGCCGCAGTACCAAGTAGGTAGTGCGCGTCTTCATAGCTGGCAGACCAGTCGCGAAGTGCTTCGTTACACGCATCTTTTAACGTGGCACTACCGGAATGAACAGGAATTACCTCAGCGCCCATTAGCTTCATGCGAAAAACATTTGGACTTTGGCGTTCAACATCCTTTGCACCCATGTAGACGCGGCATTTAAGGCCAAGTAGTGCACAGGCTAAGGCAGTTGCAACACCGTGTTGCCCCGCGCCTGTCTCAGCGATGATCTCTTCTTTACCCATGCGCTTGGCAAGCAGTGCCTGACCAAGTACTTGGTTAGTTTTGTGCGCACCACCGTGCAGTAAATCTTCGCGCTTGAGGTAAAGCTTAGTTTTTGTACCTTTTGTTAGGTTCTTGGTAAGCGTTAGCGCGGTAGGGCGTCCAGCATATTCTTGAAGCAGTGACATAAATTCACTGCGAAATTCTGGGTCCTGCTGAGCGTCAATAAAAGCGTCTTCAAGCTGTTCCAATGCTGGGACCAGTATTTGAGGAACGTATTGACCGCCGTATTCGCCAAAATAGGCATCGAGTTTTGCCATGGTGATATTCCTTACTCTTAAATTTGTTTAATAATGACGAATCGCAGCAAAGGCTTGTTGCAACTTATCTAAATCTTTTTTTCCGGGCGCACTTTCCACGCCCGAGTTTAGGTCTAAACCTAAGGTTTTTAACCCAGCGGCTTGTCGTGCATTCTCTGGGTTAAGACCGCCTGCTAACATAACGTCGTCGACACCTTCTAACAAAGACCAATCGAACGTCTGCCCAGTGCCGCCACTTTGAGAGCCCACTTGGCTGTCGAATAGGTGACGATTGATAGGAGCAGAGAGCTTGTTGGGAGCGGCGTCACTCACGCCATAGGCTTTCCAGATCTCTATTGAATCATCGAGCGCATCGCGCAGCTGTTCAATATACTGGCTCTCTTCGTCACCGTGGAGTTGAACGGCAGAAAGTTGTAATTGGTGAGCCAACTGAGCCACTTCACTGACAGCGCGATTGCGGAAAACACCAACGTATTTTAACGGTGCTCCACTGATCACTTTAGACGCTTGCTCAGCCGAAACATGTCTCGGTGATTCTGGAACGAAAATAAGCCCGCCAAACACAGCACCAGCTTGATACGCATGGTTAGCATCTTCACTTCGAGTCAGACCACATACTTTGTTTTCTCCCAGAATAACCTTCTTTACCGCCGCTTCTAGGTCTTCTTCACCCATTAAAGAACTACCGATCAAAAAGCCATCTGCAAACACCGCTAAATTGCGAACTTGCTGGTTGGTGTAGATCCCCGATTCAGAGATAACTACAGCGTCTGGTGCTAACTCGCGAATGAGAGGAGCAAGTTCCTTCGTACGGTTTAGGTCCGTGGAGAGATCGCGTAAGTTTCGATTGTTAATGCCGATGACTTTAGCGCCCAGCATAACGGCGCGATGAAGTTCTTGCTCGTTACTGACCTCGGTTAAAATACCCATATTTAGCGAATGGGCCACATCTGCTAGCTCGGTGTATTCTTGGTCATCTAATACGGATAACATCAGCAAAATTGCGTCAGCTTGATGGTGGCGCGCTAGGTGTACTTGGTAGGTATCAACCATAAAGTCTTTGCATAACACTGGCTGCTTTAACTGGTTGCGCACGGTTGGCAAAAAGTCGAAGTTACCTTGAAAGTATTTTTCATCGGTAAGCACAGATACCGCGCTGGCATGTTTGCCATATACAGATGCGATATAGTTGAGATCAAAGTCTTTTCGGATAAGCCCTTTTGACGGTGATGCTTTTTTGCACTCAAGGATAAACGCGCTGTTCTCACCTCTAAGTGCTTGATAAAAGTCTCTATCTGAAGAAGTGATTTCTGATTGAAAACTTTCTAGAGGTTGTGCTTGTTTGCGCTCTTCAATCCAGATGCGCTTGTCGGCAACAATCTTAGCCAGTACTTCAGCCATTTGCGCTTCTTTTTTAGAAACGTGTTCTGATAGTTGCTCTGTTTTGCTAGTCATGGATATTAACCTCTTTGTGCTAAGGCGTTGACCAGTTCAAATGCCTTGCCTGAGTTCATTACATCAATTGCTTTTTGCGTGTTTGCTTTTAGATCTTCGAATCCAAATAGCTTCATAAGTAGTGCTACGTTGGCAGCGACAGCGCAACTTGAGCAGGCGTACCTTCGCCTGTGAGCATCTTGGTTATGATGGCTTTGTTCTCTTCTGGACTACCACCTTTAATCGCTTCCAGTGGGTAAGAATCTAGGCCAAAATCGGCTGGGCTGAGCGTGTAACGTTGAATTTTACCATCGACAATTTCAGCTACTGTCGTTACACCGTGAATTGCGACCTCATCTAAACCACTTCCGTGGACAACAGCAGCGCGTTTCATGCCCATTTCTAACATGGTTTCAGCAATCGGCTGGACCAACTCTTCACTGTAAACGCCCATCAACTCAATATTCGGTCTTGCAGGGTTAATCAGCGGGCCAAGAATATTGAAGATAGTTCTTGTCTTCATTGTCTGACGCACAGGCATAGCGTGACGGACACCACCGTGGTACTGAGGGGCAAACAAGAAAGCGACGCCCAAATCGTCGACCGCTTTGCGAGTTTCTTCGGCGCTCATGGCGAGGTCGATACCAAACGAAGCCAGCAGATCAGACGACCCCGACTTACTCGAAACACTTCGGTTCCCGTGTTTTGCAACCTTTAAACCGCACGCCGCCGCAACGAATGCCGCCGTCGTTGAAATATTGATTGTGTCGTGGCCGTCGCCGCCGGTGCCAACAATATCCGCAAAGTCGTAATCTGGGCGAGGGAAGGGGTTGGCATTCGCCAAAAGCGCTTTAGCGGCACCGGCTATCTCTTGTGGCGTTTCACCTTTTATTTTTAGCGCGGTGAGTGCTGCTGCCATTAGAATCGGATCTAACTCGCCGCGAATAATAATATCAAAGAGTTGCTGGCTCTCTTCTTGAGTAAGCGAGTCTTGCTGATAAAGCTTATTTAGAATTGATTCCATGTCTATATCCTTATACCTATTAAGCAGCGTTCTTCTCTAGTGCCCACTCTATTGCATTGCCCAATAGCGTGGCTCCCTGAGTGGTCATTATGGATTCCGGATGAAACTGGAAGCCACAAACTTTATCGTTTTCTTGAACAACTGACATGACGAGTTGATTGACTTCAGCGGTGACTGTAAGAGCCGAAGGCACTTCAGTCGCGACTAAAGAGTGATATCTTGCAATGGCAAGTGGTGATGGAAGGTCTTGATAAATAGCGTGACCTTGATGTTCCATCATAGACACCTTGCCATGGACGATTTCACCAGCGCCACAAACTTTGCCACCATAAGCCTCTACAATTGCTTGATGACCAAGACAGATGCCTATCATAGGAACTTTGCCTTTGAGGCGTTGTATTAGCTCTGGCATAGAGCCAGCCTCAGAGGGAGCCCCCGGTCCCGGTGAAAGAATAACCACCGGATTGGAAAGAGACAAAACGGCTTCTTCAATGTCAGAAGCGGCGATGTGATTGCGATAGATGGTTACCTGATGACCAAGAGAACGGAATTGATCAACAAGGTTGTAGGTAAATGAATCGAAGTTATCGATAAATACGAGATCCGCCATTGCTAGTTACTCCTTGTGCGCACTAAGAATTGCGGAAATAACCGCTTGAGCTTTGCCGCGTGTTTCGTCTGCCTCGGATTGAGGATCAGAATCGAACACTACACCAGCACCCGCCTGAACCTGCGCTATACCATCTTCGACGTAAGCGCTGCGAATAACAATACAAGTATCTAGTGTACCTTCGCCCGTTAAGTAACCGACTGCGCCACCATAACTACCGCGTCTTGCTCCTTCAACTTCACGGATAAGTTGCATGGCGCGTATTTTTGGTGCGCCAGTCAAGGTGCCCATATTCATACAAGCTTGATAAGCGTGAAGGGCATCTAAATCGTCTCTCAATTGACCGACAACGCGAGAAACGAGATGCATCACATGGCTGTACCTATCGACTTTCAATAGGTCGGCAACGTGGCGAGTGCCCGGCTCGGAAATCCTAGCGACATCGTTACGAGCTAAGTCAACCAACATCATGTGCTCGGCGTTTTCTTTCATATCCGTGCGAAGTTCAAGCTCGATACGGCTGTCTAAATCAAAATCTATACTGCCATCTTGGTGCTTGCCTCGACGACGAGTCCCAGCGATGGGGTATATTTCCACTTGGTTAGTTGCCGTTTCATATTTCAGTGCACTCTCTGGCGAGGCACCAAACAACGTAAACAGTTCATCCTGCATAAAGAACATGTAAGGACTAGGATTGCTCTGCTTTAGCTCGCGGTAAGCGGCAAGTGGAGAAGGGCATGGCAGGGTGAATCTGCGCGATGGTACGATTTGGAAAACATCCCCTTTTACCACGTATTCCTTTAAATCTCTTACGGTCTGGCAGAAATCTTGGTCGCTGATACTTGGCACAGCTTCGCTGGCGTCAATAGTTTGCGCCTTGGGAAGCGGCTTTGGAGATTCACATTGACGGCTGATCTCATTTAATCGCGCTTCAAGTGCATGTTTTTGATTGTTGCCAACAAATAGCGAGCCTTGAAGTTGACAGGTTTCTGTTTGGTGATCGACGACCAACAAGGTTTCCGCGACATAAAATACGTAGTCCGGGCATTGGTTTGTGGCTTTTGCCCCGCCTAAGGGTTCGAAATTAGCAACTAAGTCATAGGCAAAAAGCCCGCCCATAAATAGGGCATGTTGCTCGTGTTGGTTTAACTCAAAGCTGTGCTGCAATAGTCGAAGTGCATCGAATGAAGACGCTTCTCTTAACCTAGAGTCTTCATCCAACACCTTGTTAGGTGATGGAAAATGCAGTTTGAGTTCATTACCTTCAAAGCTAGCCAGTTTTTCTGCTCTTACATTTTTTGCTAAGTGAGAGAGTAACTGACGACCATTTTCCGTTAAAGCGGTCATGGACACCTTGTCACCAAAGCAGACGATCCGAACGGCAGAATCAACAATAAGCAGGCTTTTCAAATTTTGTTTGGAATCAATCTCGGCTGATTCCAGCAATAAACTGTCCGTTTTCTTTTCACATAGAGTATGGAAAAGACGCGTCGGATCTTGAGTATATGGCACTGAAGTATTGATAACTTCAATCTTACCAAGTGCTTTTATTTCAATGGCCTTGTTCACAAGACCTCCTTTTTATATTGATTCTGATTTATATCTTCCTGTCCAACATACTCGCATAAAGATCGCTGATTCCCAATGTTAAAGAGGGACGAATTGGCGGTTGTTTGAGCAGTTGGTTGTGAGATACACAACAAAACAAAAAAGCCCGCTATTTGAGCGGGCTTTTACGAAGAAATTTTACACATGCGTCTCTAAGCCCACCCAGATTGAATCCAAGTGCGCCACCAGATCAGCTCAGCAGTATGGGCTACTGAAACTTTCACTTTATGGTCTTGGTTAAATTCTTGTAACATACAAGCCTTGATTAAGAGATAGTGTATTTGCGTACTAGTTAACTAGTGCAAGGGTCAAAAGTCAACCCAAAATATTAAAAAACATGAAAATAGATTTACACAGTCACACCACGGCATCCGATGGTCGGCTCTCCCCACAAGAATTGATCGACAGAGCGGTCAGTTTTGACGTTAAGGTACTCGCGATTACTGATCACGATACCGTTGCAGCGCTGGCTGAGGCGAAGCAATACGCGGACGGAAAATATCCGGATTTAAAAATTATTAACGGGATCGAGATATCTACCGTTTGGCAAAACAAAGATATTCATATAGTAGGGTTAAATATTGACCCAGACTCTTCAGCTCTAAAAAATTTGATTAACCAGCAACAAGAACACCGACAAGCTCGTGCCGAATTGATCGCGCATCGGTTGTCAAAAGCGACACGAGATGGAGTATTAGAAGAAGTAAAAGTCATTGCTGGAGATGCGCCAATCACGCGTGCCCATTTTGCCAAGTGGTTAGTGGATAATGGCTACGCGAAAACTATGCAGCAAGTATTTAAGAAGTACTTAACCAGAAATAACCCCGGTTACGTGCCGCCGAACTGGTGTTCGATGAAAGACGCCGTACAAGCTATACACGCTGCGGGCGGACAAGCCGTGTTGGCTCATCCCGGTCGCTATGATCTAACCGCCAAGTGGATAAAGCGCTTAATCTCTGCGTTTGTAGAAGCGGGTGGGGATGCAATGGAAGTGGCTCAACCACAACAAGCTCAACAAGAAAGACGCAATCTGGCTGATTATGCAATTCACTACCAACTGTTGGCCTCGCAAGGCAGTGACTTTCATTATCCGTCTCCTTGGATGGAGCTTGGTAGAAATTTGTGGCTTCCGTCAGGCGTGGAACCCGTATGGAAAGATTGGGGTTTGGAAAACGCTTAACTAAACAAAAAAGGCTGAACCTAGGTTCAGCCTTTGTCGGGGTTAGCCATTATTTTAAACTAAAGTTACTTATGGAAAAGCTTACTTGATATGGCATCGGGCATAATAGTGACCGAATCGTATGTTTTACTGCCGGAGTTTATTACATCACTCGTGAACACGGACTGCCATTGACCGCTACCTGAGATGTTTTCCGTCCCACCAATAAAGGCTACTTCCTCGGTTGAATTGTTGAACAAGAACTTAGTATTGTTTCTCGCAAACGTCCAATCCGTATCATTGTTTAAAAACTGGATGTACTCTAAGTCATCTGTGAGTTTTATCAATTTAACAGATTGATCTGCAATGAAACTATCTTGCAATAGTGCTTCAGTACTATCAGTAATTCCTGCAGTTAATAGAACCTGAGTTCTTGACGAAGTATAAAAATCAGAAAGCCCTTTCAGAACATAATAGTTACCAAGACTGTCTTTGAGTAGTTGAGCATAAAAGAAGTTACCGATGCCACTCACCCACTCGAAGGTGACTCCTGATGCGATTTTAACGTCATCAGGTACATCAGTTACAGCGCCAACTAAACCACTATAATTTAGGTAACTATCAACCTGCTTGTGCGCAACAAGTCCGTCGACTTCATTTGAGTAAATCGCACCGTCGTCACCTAAGAAGGAACTCTTGTACATTTTATCAGCATCACTGTAGGTAACACTCAACAACATTGTTAATTTAGGGAACTCTGGAATAGCAACTTGCTCTGTCGTTCCGTCGGATTTCAGCATGTAGTACTTACCACTAGCTGTTACAGCGAGTGGTTCGCGATGGCTGTGACTAATTACTCTTATCGTTCTAATATTGACGATAACTTCATTGTCTATCACTGGGAACTTATTCCAAGCACCGACACCGCCATTTTCAGGTTTTGCGGCATCAGATGTCGCTAATACTGGTACGTTATTGGCATCCCTCGGTTGAGATCCATTTACATCCCATACCTGACCATCCCCATCTAGGATGTAGTTGTAATAAGCGTACTCGCCCGCATGCCCGACAAGGGTTGATGTTTTAATGTTATCCGCATATTTGTATGGAATATTTCTAGCATCTCCAACTAGTCCACCCAAACCATGTACGTTGTCTCCGACTGACCAAAGTTCATTAGTGTGAGTGATCATGACGTTAAGAGCATGTTGTTTATAACCATTAGTCGCTATTTGAGCCAAGTTATTCGGTAAACATTTTTCGTCATCGGTAAGTTGATCGAAATAGCTATTATCAGGAGTAATGATATTCGTACCATTAAAGTGATCTATTGAGAAATCTATATAGGTCGAGTCGTCAAACTGACAACTATGTATTTCATACTCGTAAATACCTACTCCCCCAGCGCTGTCTTCTAAATCGCCGGATAAGTTGATTTGCTGAGTTTTTTCATTCGCTATAGATGATACAAACCCTTGAGCACCTCTACCAAACCCTAGAAGTGTATCGATATTGGTAACAAACAATGAGCTACTAACCCAGTTGTTGATCGTTGGTGTGTCATTGGAAGATACGATCACTGGCTGAGCGGTTAACGATTGGTGAGCAAACCCTAAATAGGTGTTGTCCACACTTCGTTGGTTAGGCAACGAATTTTCGTACGCATTCGATAACGGTATGTTTTTCTGCGTAACGACATTACCGTCATAATCCGTCCAAAGTTCACCAGTAATAAAATTCACAAACATCACATTATCTTCGTCGACTTGGGTAATTCCATTTGGCTGACGAATTTTGTACCCTGCGTTAGCCACTTGTTCTAATTCACCATTAGAATTACGTAGCAACTGAATCGAGTTACCATTGGAACTGTATAGCTCGTTTCCATAAGCGTTTATCACAGTGTCGTTTGCGTCAATGATTAAGCCGGGCTTAACAATGATAGGGTCTCCGTTAGTGTTTAGAGCATAGCCACCAGAGCCATCAGGTTGTACAACTCGAATTTCGCCTGTAGGTTGATTATTACTATCCAGTACCTCTAGTAAAACACTGCCATTAGTATCGTGATTCACTCCAGAAGTTGCGCCATCAATTGGTTTTAACAGAGAGTCTTCTAGGCCGTAAGTGATATCGTTTCCATCAACATCAAACAGCGTACCATCAACAATAATAATGGGAGCAGAGCCAACCGTGACCGAACCGTCGCTAGACATCGAAACCGTCGCTCCACCTGTGACAGTTGAACTTGAATCGTGCATATCAACCACAACACTACCATCTAGTTCCTGTACAGGAGTGTAGCTACTGTCAAGTTGCGGTGTTAGTAGTTGCCCCTCAGGACCTTTCACATGCACACCATTACCGTCAATCACGTAACCATCGCCATCTACTAGAACTGGTGGTAGCGGGTCAACAACGTATTTATGGCCAGATATTTTACGCTCCGTAGTGAACTGGTTGCCAGCGAGATCAGAAACCCAAACAGAAACACCATATGCACCATCAAGTAGCTCATAGATATCAATAGTACTGATGGTGATACTTCCATCACTATTAGTAACCAGTGTGGTGTTTCCAATAAGGTCTGATTCTTGATGCTCTATATACCATTGATCTGTGGCGTCTTTGCGGATTGAAACCACAGGGTTGGTCGTTAGAGATTGAACCCCATATGGGACTTCTGGCTGATATCCGTGAACACCAGTGTCAAATACCGTAACCAGTAGTCGGTATACATCGTCATCAAAACCGTTAACGGTCACCTCTACATGGTGCTGTTCGTCGGTTCCAGTGATCAGGATGTCTGTACTAGCTAGGGTCGTGTTAAGGTTATCGTCGGCTTCTGCCGTTGTGTCTTTTTGCAGCGTTTCATCAATCGTAGCGGAGTTACCAGCAATATCAGTTACAAAGACAGAAACATTAATATTTCCATCCGTTAACGATGAGATATCGGTGTCAGCGACACTCCATTGCTGAGTTGTGGCATCTTTATTTGCCAGAACTGTAATATCACCTGTTGTGGTATCTGAATCACTGAAAGTCAAAGAAATTTCATCAACATCATTATCTATACCTACAAATGCGATATTGATATCAGAAACTTCAGTAAGGTTAGCCAGCTTGTCAGTGTCTAAAATATTGACAGAGATATTGCCATTGGCGATGGTATCTTTAACGAAAGAACTGCTGGTAGTGGCTTCATTCCCTGCATCGTCGGTAATTATGACAGAAACGGTTATTGTACCATCGTCTAACTGGTCAATTGCTGTGTTCGGTACTGTCCACTCATTAGTAACGGGATCTTGGGTTGCATCCAGTTCAATTTGCTGTTTTCCATCGCTATAAGTGACGACCACCTTGATAGCCTCAGCACTCACATTCGAAATGACGGTCTGTACACTTTGCGCTTCAACGCTATTGATCAGAGTGTCGCTACCAGTGAGCGCATTTACGGCAAATCCACTTAGCGTTGCAATAACGGTATCCTTAGTAAGTGTTGTGGATATCGAAGAGGTATTACCTGCCACATCACTTAGAGTCGCCGTTACAGAGATGGTCCCATCTTGAAGACTTGTTATATCCACTTGAGGCACAGTCCATTGATTCGTTGTCTGGTTCAGTAGTGCGTCAACGGTAATGTCAGTGGTAGAACTGTCACCATCGCTGAACTTAACAGTAATGGCAGTGACTTCGTTGTCGATGTTGGATAATAGTGTCGAAATGTCAATGACTTCAACTGAATTGGCAAGTTGGTCGTCTGGCTCAACACTCAGTTGAGGATTTCCCTGAATACTGGTGTCTTTAGTGAGTGTTTCACCTTCAGAATAATGGTTCCCCGCATCGTCACTTGCGGTAATAGAAACCGTGATATCGCCATCGGCTAAGCTACTTAAGTCGGCGTCATTAACAGTCCAAACGCCATTGTTAAGCTGGGCGTCGACAGTGACGTCATTGCCACTACTATCGGTGAAGGTGACTTCTACGTTGGTCGCTTCACTACCGATATCGTTAAGTGTGATTGGTACACTTAGGGCTTCAGTTGCATTGATCAGCGAGTCGAGGGTTACACCAAAGTTCTGTCCAACATTGAAGCTGGTATCTTTGACTATTGTGCTATCGACAGATTCACTGTTTCCTGCATCGTCACTTGCAGTGATGGTCACCGTAATATCACCATCGGCTAGCGCGCTTAGGTCGGCATTGTCTATTGTCCAACTGCCGTTATTTAGCTCGGCATCAATCGTGACGGTATCGCCATTGCTATCGGTGAAGGTGACTTCTACATTGTTCGCTTCACTACCGATGTCGTCAAGCGTGATGGGTACACTTAGAGCTTCAGTTGCATTGATCAGTGAATCGAGGGTTACACCAAAGTTCTGTCCAACATTGAAGCTGGTATCTTTGACTATTGTGCTATCGACAGACTCGGTATTACCAGCATCGTCACTTGCAGTGACGGTCACCGTAATATCACCATCGGCTAGCGCGCTTAGGTCGGCATTGTCTATTGTCCAACTGCCGTTATTTAGCTCGGCATCAATCGTGACGGTATCGCCATTGCTATCGGTGAAGGTGACTTCTACGTTGGTCGCTTCACTACCGATATCGTTAAGTGTGATTGGTACACTCGGGGATTCGGTTGCATTGATCAGCGAGTCGAGGGTTACACCAAAGTTCTGTCCAACATTGAAGCTGGTATCTTTGACTATTGTGCTATCGACAGATTCACTGTTTCCTGCATCGTCACTTGCAGTGATGGTCACCGTAATATCACCATCGGCTAACGCGCTAAGGTCAGCATTGTCAATGGTCCAAACGCCATTGTTTAGCTCAGCATCAACAGTGACAGTATCATTGTTGCTATCGGTGAAGGTGACTTCTACGTTGGACGCTTCACTACCGATATCGTTGAGCGTGATGGGTACACTACCAGCTTCACTTTCGTTGATCAGCGAGTCGACAGCTACGCCAAAGTTCTGTCCAACATTGAAGCTGGTATCTTTGACGATTGTGCTGTCTGCTGACTGGCTATTGCCCGCGTCATCGCTTGCTGTAATGGTAGCAGTAATATCACCATCGGCTAGCGCGCTTAGGTCAGCATTGTCAATGGTCCAACTGCCGTTATTTAGCTCAGCATCAACCGTGACGGTATCGCCATTGCTATCGGTGAAGGTAACAGCAACACTGGTCGCTTCGTCACCAATGTCGTCAAGTGTGATTGGGACGCTTCCGGTTTCAGCTTGATTGATGAGCGAATCAGTGGTCACTCCAAAGTTGTTTCCAGTAACAAAGCTCGTGTCTTTTAGTAAACTATCCTGAGCTGTAGCTGTGTGGTTAGCATCGTCATGTACTAGCACTGTGGCGGTGATATTGCCATCGAGGAGTGCTCTGATATCAGCCGGAGATATGATCCAGTTGCCACTGCTATCTTGCGTAACTATTGCAGAAACATCTGCCGTTGAGCTATCCCCATCGCTATAAGTGACCTCTACCGTGTCAATATCATCATCGATACCAGATACTACGGCACTCACATGAGTGGCTTCACTCGCATTGGTCGGCTTGTTAGTTTCGTCAACCGTCAGGGTTAAGTCATTTCCGCTATCTGCACTACTATCAATGACTGCTCCACTATCCGGTGATATTTCTACTTCCCCTTCTTCACCTGTTTCGGTATTGGTATCAGGGTCGACAATATCGACGATGATGTTGCCCTCGTCGTCCTTTAAGATGTCGCCATTGTCATCGACTTGCGGAATGCCCACATTGCCATTTTCATCCACGATAGGGTTGTTGTCTCCATCGGTGATCACTTCACCTGGAGAAACCATCACATCGGGTTTTCCTTCCGTTACTTCTACTTCGCCATTTTGATCCATTTCTATCGTGGCCGCATTATCGCCTTCGTCTACAACGCTTCCAGTGTTTGGATCATAAATATCAACAACGACGTTACCGTTTTGAGCGGTGACTAAATCACCATCGCCGTCAAAGTTAGGCTTGAGCAACTCACCGTCTTCAGTTTTTACTTGTTCACCATTGCCGTTAATGACGTATCCGTTGTCATCGATCAGTACAAGGGGTAGGGGCTCTATGCTGACGAGTCCAGTTTCTGGGTCAACGACAAGCTGACCTTTTCTATCAACTGGGTCATGAGGAGGATCTGATTCGACGATATCTACGATGAGGTTCCCCTCAGGTGATCTAACATACTCTCCATCGTCGTTGGTAACGGGTGTGTTCGCTTCACCGTCAATAATAGTAGCGGTTTCCCAGCTGTCAGTGGTGATTTCACCAGGCGAGACCATAACGTGGGGGCGTTCGTCAATGAACTCTACATCACCTTCTGAATTCATTTCCGTGGTTGCGGCGTTATCACCATCTTGGACCAGTAATCCGGTTTGGGGATCGATGATATCGACTACTGGATGGCCATTTTGGTCGGTAATCAAATCGCCATCTGAATCATAGTTTGGCTTCAGCCAATCGCCATCTTCTGTCACGACAAGGTTACCGTTACCATCGGTAATATAGCCATTGTCATCAATCAACACCGGAGGTAGTGGTTGGATTGACCCATTACCATCCGGGTTGATGATGAGTTCGCCTTTTTCACCAGTCTTCTCGCTGGTGTCCGGATCGACAATATCAACGATAATGTTGCCGTCCGGCGAACTGACGTTGTCGCCATTCTCGTCTAGGGTTGGTATGCCGCCGTTGCCATTCTGATCTTCAATAATATTTCTGTCACCGTCGGTAATGATCTCACCTTCGGATATTAGGAAGCTTGGTCCGTGACCACTCCAGCCAGTATCAGGATGATAGGTGTTTGACTCTTTGCCATGTAGGGTGCCATCGGGTGTATAGATGTCGACAACGACAGAACCGTCGATATCAAAAACAAAATGATCATCGCGATCTGTTAATGGTTTGCCTATCATGCCAGCGTCAGTGGTTATACGCTGCCCGCTATCGTCAAGAAGGTAGCCATCTTCGTCTACAATTGGGAATGGCACTGGAATGAGGTCAAGGTTTCCAGCCTCGTCTATAACTGGTGTCAAATCTTCTTCCACAAGGAGCATGCCCTTTTCACCAGTGGGTTCGTTGTCTTTGAGAAGCTCTACCAACACTCGGCCAGACTCATCTTTTATCAATTTGCCATCTGCGGTTAAAACAGGTCGGGTTGTATCGGTATAAAGATTGGCATAGGGGTTTTCTAATGGTTGATTATCTGAACTAAATTGACTCGGCTCTTGAGGAACAAAAATAGTGCTGCCATCGTCGCTACAACCGGTGAGTCCCATGGTGAATATAGCGGCTACGGCGACCGCTAATTTACTTTTTTTCATTGCATAACATCCGTTGAGTTAAATCTGATTTTAAATTCTCTGATACCTCGCAGGACTTTTTTTCGCTGAGCCAATTTTATTTGGTAAATGCTAAAGCCTATATAAGACAGAGGGTTACAGAGCTGAATAACCGCTCGGATGTTATATTTTTAGTTGATTTTGAGTATGTCACTAGAATAAGTGAGAATAAATTAATGCCTATCTTTAACAATTGCCTGAATTACATATTTACTAATTGGTTACTAATTGTATTAATAATATTTATATAGTGTATTAATTAGACCTTATTCAGATTAAAAATCACAAACGTGCAACTATGATTATATGTTTGTATGACAATGGTCGCTATTTCATATGTTTTGTGTGGATATAGTTGGGAACGAAATAATGGAATGAATGTTTGTTTATTTTTCGGTGTTTTTCGATTTTGTTTATAGGCCACGATTAATTACTGATTATAGTTTCGCGAAAAAACAGTTTCTAAACCGATGTAGAGGGAATAGTCACCAAAATTGCACAATGCAAAACGCTCAACTCGGTTTTCCTAATCACTTTGCATTTTTCGTTTTGGCGACACGTTGAAATCTGAACTGTTTTTTAAATTGTACTACCCAGATCCCTATACAGCGTTTAAACTAATAGCCAACTATCTGATATTAAAAGTAGTCTAAAAAAAACATAGAGTCGCGAGACTTGATGATGAGGAAATGCCATGAGTCAGTTTTTTTATGTTCATCCAGAGAACCCACAAGCCCGCTTGATCACCCAAGCCGTGGCGATTATTCGCAATGGTGGTGTTGTCGTTTACCCTACCGATTCGGGTTACGCGCTTGGCTGTCAGTTGGAGAATAAGCAGGCTTTGGAAAGAATATGTCAGATTCGTCGTTTGAATGAAAAACACAACTTTACCTTATTGTGTCGAGACTTATCTGAACTGTCCATTTACGCTCGTGTAGATAATACCGCCTTTCGGTTGTTAAAAAACAATACTCCAGGACCTTATACCTTCATTTTCAAGGGTACCAAGGAAGTGCCTCGTCGATTGATGAACTCAAAACGAAAAACCATCGGTATTCGTGTTCCTGACAACCAAATTGCTTTAGACCTCTTGGAAGCGTTAGGCGAACCTTTAATGTCTACCTCCCTGATTTTGCCGGGCAATGACCACACTGAATCTGATCCAGAAGATATCCGCGACAAGCTGGAACACGCGGTAGATTGCATTCTCAATGGTGGATACTTGGGTGAGCAACCGACAACAGTGGTTGATTTCAGTGATGAAGAGCCTGTTATCGCTCGTGTTGGCTCGGGTGATCCTGCTCCTTTTGAGTAACAAATTTGGTGCTTTTAACTTAGACTTTTGCCATAATGTCCGGCCGCATTTTAGCGGCTGAAGATTAACGACGTCTGTGAAGACGACACATAGGTAGATAAATGAACGAAAAATTGCAGAAAGTGTTAGCACGGGCAGGTCATGGTTCTCGTCGCGAGCTCGAATCGCTAATTAAAGCGGGTCGTGTAAGTGTTAATGGAATCGTTGCCAAGCTGGGTGAACGTCTGGAAGATGAAAATGCGATCGTACGAATTGACGGTCACACCGTATCTGTGAAAGCTCAGGAAGAGGTGATTTGTCGCGTATTAGCATACTACAAACCAGAAGGTGAGCTATGTACCCGTCACGATCCCGAAGGTCGACGCACTGTATTTGATCGTCTACCAAAAATTCGTGGCTCGCGCTGGATTTCTGTAGGTCGTCTCGATGCCAACACTTCTGGTCTACTTCTGTTTACCACTGACGGTGAACTTGCCAATCGTCTAATGCACCCTAGTCGCCAAGTTGAGCGTGAATATCTGGTTCGCGTATTTGGTGAAGTCACAGAAGATAAGGTTCGCAACCTTGTTCGAGGCGTAGAGCTAGAAGATGGTATGGCGCGTTTTGAAGATGTTGTTCACGCTGGAGGAGAAGGCATGAATCACACTTTCTACGTGGTGATCAACGAAGGTCGTAACCGCGAAGTGCGTCGCCTTTGGGAGTCTCAAGACTGTACAGTAAGTCGACTCAAGCGTGTGCGTTATGGCGATATCTTCCTTGATAAGAAGTTACCACGCGGCGGTTGGATGGAACTTGATCTGAAAGAGGTCAACTACCTTCGCGATTTGGTTGAGTTGCGCCCTGAAAAAGAAACGCTGCTGGATCAGAACAAAGCTAATTCATCTCGTAAGCGTGAGCGTTCGCGTAGCCAGAAAATTCGCCGTGCGGTGAAGCGTCACGAAGAGCGCGTGAACAGTGGTGGTGGCCGTAGCAATAACCCAGCACGTAGAAAAACGAAGCGCGGCGGTACGAATACCAGTGGTAATCGAAACCGACAAAAATAGCATTCGAATGAGATAGAGCAGCCAGTTGGCTGCTTTTTTTATGCCAAAAAACGTTATGTTGTTGACTTGGGCACTGTTAACAAATACTCGGTGATAAACAACTATATGTAAGCCCTTAGCGTGCTATCATACCCGTTTGTGCGAGTTGATGTATATGGGTGGCCTCTTGAGCGATATTAGCGAAATTAACGTCGAAATCTTCGAAACTGATGCCGGAAGTGTTGAAGTGAAAATCCATAATGAAACCGTTTGGCTCACGCAAAGTCAGATGGCTGAGTTATTTACAACATCTACGGATAATGTTGGATTACACCTAAAAAACATCTTTATTGATGAGGAACTACTTGAAAGCTCAACTACCGAGGATTACTCGGTAGTTCGCCAAGAAGGTCGCAGAAGCGTAAGACGGACGCTTAAGCACTATAATCTAGACGCGATTATCTCAGTAGGTTACAGGGTTAACTCTAAGCGTGGTGTTAGATTCCGACAGTGGGCAACCAAGTTACTAAAAGAGCATTTGGTAAAAGGCTACACAATCGATCATGCTCGCTTCGAATCAAACGCTCAAGAACTGGAAGCAGCATTGAAGCTGGTACAAAAATCCATCCAATCACCAGAGCTAACCTTGTCTAGTAGCAAAGGTATCGTTGATATAATTAGCAAATACACTCATACCTTTTTGTGGTTACAGCGGTATGATGAAGGGCTACTGACTGAACCACAAGGTACAGAAGGTGGAATGTTAGCGCACCCTAATAAAGCGCAGCAGGCACTAGAAGAACTCAAGGCTGACCTTATATCAAAACAGCAAGCAACAAATCTCTTTGCTCAGCCACGAGGGGATGGTCTTGATAGTATTTTTGGAAACTTGGATCAAACGGTCTTTGGTGAACCTGCCTATCCTTCATTAGAGTCAAAAGCGGCTCATCTGTTGTACTTTGTCGTAAAGAACCACCCTTTTTCGGACGGAAATAAACGTTCAGCAGCATTTTTGTTTGTCGACTTCTTGTATCGAAACAATAGATTATACAATGAGGATGGCAGTTCTGTGATTAATGATGCAGGGTTGGCAGCATTAACGTTACTGGTTGCTGAGTCTGACCCCAAGCAAAAAGACATAATGATTCGACTTATCATGAATATGCTAGCCCCTACAGAGGTATGACTACTAAGGGGCTATGTTTAGCTACACGGAAATATAGCTGAGCCAACTATAGAGTTTGGCATAACTCAAAGTAGCGTCCTTGTTTTGCTATAAGAGTCTGATGTGCTCCGTGTTCTATGACTTGCCCCTGTTCTATCAGACAAACCGCATCCATTTGATCTAAGTTCACGAGTCTATGTGTGATAAATACAACCGTCTTACCTTCAAAATGGGACTCAAACAAGTTCATAATTTGTTGTTCGGTTTGCTTATCTAAGCCTTCAGTAGGTTCGTCGAGAAGTAGAATAGGGGAGTTGTGTAAAATCGCTCTTGCAATTCCAATACGTCGTTTTTCGCCACCGGAAAGTTGACGGCCGCCATCGCCAACCCATGTATCAAGTCCTTGATCGTTCAGCAGGTTAGCCAATCCGACTTTCTCTAATGCAGTGGCTATTTCGGCATCATCGGCTTCTGGCTTGGCCATCAACAGGTTATCTCTTAAAGTGCCGTTAAGAATGTCTACACGTTGGCTAACTACCGTAATTGCTTGCCTTAGCTGACTTTCGTTCCAACTGCGAAGTGGCTGCCCGCACAGGAGAATTTCACCTTGATTCACGTCCCAATAGCGAGTTAACAATTGGGTTAGCGTCGACTTTCCTGAACCAGTCTGTCCGACAATGGCGATTTTACTGCCTGCTTCAATTTTAAGGTTCACGTTCTGAAGCGCGGGAGATTGGTCGTCATAAGCAAAGGAGACGTCACGATATTCAATAGAGTAGTTGCCATCGTGTTGGGTCTCTTGGTCGGGAAAGGTCACTTCAGGCTCACTCAAGATTACCTGATTAAGGCGTCGAGCTGATGTCATGGTTTGCCCAAGATGCTGGAATGCACCCGCGATAGGCATTAGTAACTCTACACTAGCAATAGTAGCAAATGCGACCATCGCGATAAGTGGGTCAGGGGCTCTTCCTCCGATACCATCTGCTGCAAGCCACATCATTAATACTAGAGTCCAGCCATTGGCAAGCATTAGTAGAGCTTGAGCCAAACCTGAGAAATGGGCGTTGACCAGTTGATTGTTCATCAAACGACGCTGAGCGTCTAAGATGGCGTTGCGATACCTTTCTTCTGCACCAAACAGAGTGAGTTCACTATATCCTTGGAGCCAATCTAGTCCTGCAATTCTCAACTTGGCCTTGTGCTGTGTTAGCTCTAGGCCATTGCGCTTACCCAATTTGTAGAAAAGTATTGGCCAAGTAATTACTAACACCAATAAAATACTACCTAGTGTCAAACCTATTTCTAAATCAAACCAGCATAAAAACGCAGTAAGGGAAGCAATACCAAGTGTACCTACCACCATTGGACTAATGAGTCGCAGATATACGTGGTCCATTGCATCGATATCGGCGATCAGTCGGTTTAATAGGTCCGCGTCTCTCAGGTTTGATACTCTTCCGGGTATTAAGGGAGCGAGCTTACTAAAGAAGTAAATTCTCAAATCCGTTAATAGTTTGAAGGTTGCGTTGTGACTAACCACACGTTCCCCCCAACGCCCAGCTGTACGCCCCATGGCAAACCCACGTACAAAGGCACCGGGTAACATATAATTGAATGTTTCTCGGGCTATGGTTAAACCTGCTACGGCAGCCGCGGATAAGAACCAACCAGATAAGGTCAATAAGCCAATAGAAGCAAATAAGGTCGCGAATGCCAAAAGCATTCCTAGGCTAAGACCAAACCAGTGCTTTTTGTAAAGTTTTAGATAAGGAAGAAGATCACGCATCTAAGTTCCCCTCATTAGCTTGGTTTAGTGACTGGTTCGCTTTTAGCATATCGCTAAACAATCCTTCTTGTTGGCTCAGCGCAGTGAAGTCACCTTGCTGAACCAATTGACCCTGTTTCATAACAAGTATCTGTTCGACGTTTTTCAAAGGCGCAAGTTGGTGAGTGACCATTAATGTTGTTTTGTTGGCGGTGGCGCGCTGTAACCCGTCCATGACCAAGTGTTCACTTCTTGCATCGAGGCTTGCGGTAGGTTCGTCGAGTAGCCAGAACTGTCCGTTTTGAACCATGGCTCTTGCAAGAGCAAGGCGTTGGGCTTGGCCAACCGATAAACCACCTGAGCGATCGGAGATCATATAATCTAATCCGTGTCTCTCTACGAACTCTTTAGCGTGGGAATGTTCTAGCACTTCTTCAATGAAAGTAGGGTTGATTTCGCTTTTTCCAAGGGTGATGTTATCTAAGATCGAGCCGTGTAATAAAAGTGGATTTTGTCCTACCCAACTCGTTGTTTTACGCCAGCTTTCCAAATCGAGGTCAGTGCGTTCCACGCCATTGATTTTAAGCGAGCCGGTGTAGGGTAGGAAACCGAGTAACGCGTTGACTAAACTGGTTTTTCCCGCACCACTTGGGCCAACTAAAGCCGTGGTTTTGTCAGCTTCAAGCGAAAAGCTGACAGGCCCAAGTAGGACTTTTCCTTCTGAGCTGAGTACTTCAAGATCGGTAGCTTGAATAGTAACACTGCCTGATGGCACAACAGTTACGCCAGATTTAACTGTATCAACGTCTGTATTTAGGAAGTCAACGATGCTTTCGGCGGCACCAACGGCTTGCTGTTTGGCGTGATAGAAAGTTCCGAGATCTCTAAGAGGCTGGTAGAACTCTGGAGCAAGTATCAAAATGAATAAACCGGAAAACAGTGTAATGCCTAACCCATAGTCACCAAAGTTAAGCTCGCCAATAAAGGCGAAACCAAAGTAAACCGCAGTTAAAGCAATTGAAATTGAGGTAAAGAACTCCAACACCGCAGAAGAGAGGAAAGCAATTCTTAACACTTCCATCGTGCGGCTTCGAAACACCTCCGAAGCGCCGCGCATTAGTTCGGTCTCCGCTTTGGTACGGTCAAACAGTCGTATGGTTGTCATCGACTGCAAACGGTCATAAAAATGGCCAGAGAGTCTTTGCATCGCCTTAAAGTTCTTCTGGCTTGCGTCTGCGGCTTTGATACCAACAAGCGCCATAAAGAGAGGGACCAAAGGCGCAGTGATCAAGAATATGAATCCAGCGGCCCAGTTGACCGGAAAGACAACCACTAAAATAACAAACGGGATAAGGACCGACAGGGACATTTGAGGCAAGTAACGGGCAAAGAAGTCGTGCATGTCTTCGACTTGTTCTAACATCAGTGTTGCCCAACTACCCGCTGGTTTACCTTTAATGTAGGCAGGCCCAAGCTCTCGTAGTTTATCTAAAATCTGCTGACGTATGACGAGTCGAATTTGCTCCCCACAGCGGAAGCCAGCGATTTCGCGTCCCCAAGAGCAAATGGCTCTTACTCCTATGAGTGACGCGAGTAAAACAAACTGACCTATCAACTCGGATTTGTCTGTTTGTTCAATAATAAGTTGGTGCAATATTGAGGCGAGTAGGGCGGCTTGACCCAGTAAGAAGAGACTGGAAAGTACGCCTAAACCTACAGCAATACCAAGCCAGCGCTTAGCGAGTTTGCTTTGCTGCTTGAGCCACTTGTTTAAGCTACGCTGCTTTTTTTTATCCATGTTTGAAGGCAATAGATGTTTTTATAAGTTTGAGCGGCGCATTATACAAAAAAAAATGCCTCGTAGGGATACTACGAGGCAATATGAGCATGATCTAGCAGAAAATAATCTGTTAGCTTTAGTTTTCTAGTCCGTCGAGGAAACGCTCGGCATCCAATGCGGCCATACAGCCCGTGCCCGCAGAGGTAATCGCTTGGCGGTAGTTGTGATCCATGACATCACCAGCAGCAAATACACCGGGAATACTCGTTTGAGTCGCGTTGCCTTCTAAGCCTGACTGTACAACGATGTAGCCGTCTTTCATTTCTAACTGACCAGTGAACATATCGGTGTTTGGTTTATGACCGATGGCGATAAACGCGCCCATTACATCAATTTGTTCAACCTTGTCAGATTGGGTATCTTTAATGCGAACACCAGTTACACCCATATCGTCTCCGACTACTTCGTCAAGGGTACGGTCGGTATGTAGAACGATATTGCCGTTTTCAACTTTGTCCATTAGACGGTTAACGAGGATTTTTTCAGCTCTGAAAGAATCACGACGGTGAATAAGGTGTACTTCTGAGGCGATGTTAGAGAGGTAAAGCGCCTCTTCAACGGCAGTGTTGCCACCTCCCACAACGGCGACTTTCTGATTTTTGTAAAAGAAGCATCACACGTTGCACAAGCCGATACTCCACGGCCTTTGAATGCTTCTTCTGACTCCAAGCCAAGGTACTTTGCAGAAGCACCAGTAGAAATGATCAAAGCGTCACATGTGTATTGCCCAGAGTCGCCACTTAGCTTGAACGGGCGAGCACTTAAATCGACCTCGTTGATGTGATCGAACAATATCTCTGTTTCGAAGCGCTCTGCGTGTTCTTTCATGCGCTCCATTAAGTTTGGTCCGGTTAGACCTTCTGGGTCTCCCGGCCAGTTTTCAACTTCTGTTGTTGTGGTTAGCTGACCACCTTGCTGCATACCTGTTACAAGAACAGGGTTTAAGTTTGCACGAGCGGCATAAACCGCTGCGGTATAACCCGCTGGACCTGAGCCAAGAATTAGTAATTTGCTGTGTTTCACGTCGCTCATAGAGGCTCCATAATGATTAATCTAATGCTACGTATTCTGCCTGATACAGACTCAAGCTTCTCAATAGGTTAATGAGAAATAACGAACCAATGATTGTTGTAACGTAGCAATGGTTGCGATCGATTGTATGGAAAATATTGGGCCAATGAAAGATTAAACAAGGGCAAATCGTGAAACAAAACGTTATAGATTAGAACCCAATTTAAGTAAGGATATTTAGTTCTGTAGAATTCGCTTGGAGGTAGCATTTCTCTCTTTAGTAGAGGAGTTGACTGGTTTTTGCTTTGGTGATTTTGCTAATTTGGATTAATTACCTGACCTATCACTCTATAGAAGAATATAAGTCTTAATTTTATTGTTTTTTGACATTATGAGTTGTCAAAAGTTGAATTGGCGGAATAAATGCGATTAGACTCAATGTAAATCAAATGTTGCACAATGGTTGTTGCAATGTGTATTTCAAGGAGCCGATGATGCTGAGTAATCGCCAAAGCACACTACATCTCACCCAATTAAGCCCTGAGGCGCTGAACCAACTGTCGCCATCCTTTGCTAAGTTACCTAGCACTGAACACGCCGATGGACAATATCGCTTAAGACGCTACTCAGTTATTCGTTTTTCGAAGGGAAAAGTCATTGAGCAGGATAGAAATGTTTTTGTTCAAACGGGAGATATTAACCGCTTTCAGGGTGACGTGGTTCGCGAGTTTGAACCTTTACTCTCTTCGACTCTTCAAAGTGAAGGCATGCGTGAAATCTGCGAGATGTTTATGGCAAGTAATGAGCTGGCGGATGGTCAGGAAATCGAAATTCATCAAATCCGTATCGCCGCGGTTTACGATGAAACGCAAGTAGCGCCAGAGGGTGTGCATCAAGATGGGTTTGACCACATCGCTATCATAGGTGTAGAGAGGCACAATATCGTCGGTGGGGAAATCATGCTTTACAATCAGCGCCACGAAGCTCCGTTTTATCGCCAAGTATTAAAAAACGGCGATGTCGCTATGCTGGATGATAGTCGGCTTTGGCATAACGCCAGCCCGATTCGCACCGTTAAACGCGGGGAAAAGGGGCATATGGATGTGTTTGTATTGACTGCCAAAGGAGAGAATCGTGCACTTCAATCTTAACCATGTAAGAGCGCAATTTGATGCTCTTAATCAAGAAGTAAATGGTATTCGACCCCTATTCCTCGACGGTCCAGGAGGATCACAAGTGCCAAGATCCGTTCTGGACTCAATGAGCGAATACCTTGGTCACTACAATTCGAATCTCGGTGGTCATTTTTTTTCCAGTAAAACGACCACGGAATTAATGCTTAATGCTCGCCGTTCAGCGCAGGTATTAGTAAACGCTCCAAGCTCAGACAATATGGTGTTTGGTCCTAATATGACCTCTTTGACTTTTCAGCTAAGTCGAGCAATTAGTAGAGACTGGAAAGAGGGAGATGAAGTCGTTGTTACCGCACTTGATCATTACTCCAACGTATCTAGTTGCAACAGGCCGCAGAAGACAATGGCGTGATCGTTCGGCAAGCTAGAGTTGAACCAAGTGATTGTACTTTGGATGTAGAACACTTGCTGTCGCTTATTGGAGATAAAACTCGCCTAGTGGCTGTTACTCTAGCGTCTAATACGACCGGTTCAATAGTGGATGTGCACGCCATTGTTGAAAAAGCTCACCTCGTAGGAGCTATGGTATACATTGACGCAGTACACTTTGCACCGCACCATTTGGTTGATGTTCAAAAACTCAACTGTGACTTTCTGGTTTGTTCTGCTTATAAATTCTTTGGGCCACATCTTGGTATCGCTTATGTGGATGAAAAGTGGTTAAACCGATTGACGCCATATAAGGTCGAACCTGCGCCAAGTATTGGTCCGGGTCGTTTTGAAACAGGCACTCAGAGTTTTGAAGCATTGGCTGGTTTAGTTTCGACAGTGGAATACCTAGCCCAGCACGGTCCAGAAGACAAACCATTGAGACAAAGGTTGGAAGCTGCCTTTGCTTTGTACAACCAACATGAGACTGCAATCAGCGAACGGTTTTTGAGTCGCCTTTCGAGGCTCAAAGGGGTGCAGTTGTGGGGGATCTCCCAAGCCAATACAGAAGTTAGAACGCCAACGTTTGCCTTAACCTTCGACAGTCATTCGCCTGAAGAGGTAGCAAAAGCACTTGCCGATCAACATATATGTGTCTGGAGCGGACACTTTTACGCAGTGGGCTTAGTTCGACAGTTGGGCTTAGAGGATAAAGGGGGCGTGGTAAGAATCGGTTTTATGCACTACAACACCATTGACGAAGTTGACCGCCTAATGGATACCTTAGAAAGTATTATTACCCGCTAAACAATGAAACAAAGCCCGCTATGTCGGGCTTTGTTATACTTAGCTGTCCTTATTCGCCACGGTTTTTATTACTAGAAGCTAGGCGCTGACTTCAACTTCGTAGGATGTGAACTTTCGAATGTTGATCACGCCTGTATCAAGTATTAGGTACTGGCCTTTTATCCCTTGTAACTGCCCGGATACAATAGGGTTCTTGTCAAAGTTATGGGAGGTGATTTTCGTCGGATGAACTTCGACCGGGTAGGCAATATCGGTAATAGTTTCGTCTAGAATTTCTACTGCATCGTCACCAAAACGAGCCTTAACTTCATCAATCTTTGCTTGTATCAATGGCAGTAGCTCTTTGAACCGCTCCTCTAAAGGCATTGGTTCGCCATCTTGCTTTAATAGGGTGCGCCAGTTGGTTTTATCCGAGATATGTTTGGCGAGCTCTACCTCAATAAGCCCAGAAATCTGGCGAGTTTTCACTTTTAAAATGGGCAATCCTTGTGTCGCGCCTTGATCGATCCATCGCGTTGGAATTTGGGTATGTCTCGTAATTCCTACTTTTAAACTAGAGGTGTTCGAAAGGTAAACGTAATGATCCACCATGCAGTTCTCTTCACCCCATTGAGGCTCTCTACAAGTTCCTTGTTCGTAATGGCAAGTTTCAGGTTTCATTATGCACATATCGCAACTGGCCAGCTTTTTCATACAGACAAAGCAGTGACCCTGTGAGTAGCTCTTCTTGGTTTTCTTACCGCAAGAGCAGCAATAGATGTTTCCGGTGTGGGACAAGGTGATCGATTGGCCGATAAATGGAGAGAGATCGACGGTTTCTTCACCCACTGGCAGGGAATATTTCACCGAACCATCGAGGGAAGCACGCATTTTACTTAGCGTGCCTTTAGCTAATAACTTCATGACATTACTCTATTTTTTATAAAAGGCAGCCTATATTGGCCGCTCGTTGTGTCGTTATTGTAGCAAATATTACGAACACCAACCGCATTAAGAAATCAACACAAAAAGTAGTATTTTTCAAAAATAGTTGAATCGGCTCCATTTTTTCAGATTAAAAGTCAATGGTTACATGTAAAAGTTGGCATTAAGGTTATAAAATTATTAATAAGGCATTGGTGAGTTTGCAATGCCTGTAGTTGCAGTGTTCGGGTGCCAGTATTGAAATTCATTCATAAGTCAGTTTTTGCCTTGGTTGTGCTAACCGTTGCTATCGTGCAGTTGTATTTACTGTACGGTGATACAAGGGTCTACAAAGTACAGCCAAGTCACTATCATTTTTCGGCGAGTAGCGACCAAGAGGTCGAGGGGTTGTCGACGGCAAAATTAGCTTTGAATGATCAAGGTGGAGTGCTCGACTGTGAATTGAAAACGAGTGACTATCCTTGGCCATTTTGTGGTGTGCGAATTGAATTTGATGAAGATCCAGAGTTTGGTATTTCTTTAAAGAACTACCACACGGTGCGATTGGACGTAGATTTCGTCAACCTCGACGACAACAGTTTTCCAAGAATGCGTTTTTACCTGCGCAACTTTAACCCTTCGTACTCTGATCCCGAGAATGAGTACACTCTTAAATACAACGGTCTTGAGTATCAGCCTAACAGTGATCAAGGCGTTATCAATATTCCGATTGCTAACTTGCAAGTGATGACTTGGTGGTTGGCGGATAACAATATTGGTATTGAGCACTCTGCTCCAGAGTTTAGTAACATTTCTCGCATCGAGTTTGCATCGGGATCAGGCAATGCTTTGGGAAATTATCGCTTATCGATAAATAGCATCGAGTTTGTCGGCAACTATATTGAAGGCGAAACTTTGATGTTGTTGCTCTTGGTCCTCTGGGTCTCTTTGGCGCTGGTTTACAGTGTTGCTGAGATCCGAAGAAGTCGACTTTTAATCGTTAAAGAGCAAAACAGGCAGCACCACCTTAAAAATCTCAATCGTACCCTTAGAGCCCAAAATTACGAGTTTGCTGAACTCGCCCACCGAGATGCACTCACTGGTGCAATGAATCGCCATGCCATTCGCGATTGGCTCAATCAGAACTACTCAACGGACAGTGCTACAGGCGGTCCTTTGTCAGTGATTTATCTCGACATAGACCATTTTAAAACCGTGAATGACAAGTATGGTCATAGCGTGGGTGATGATGTATTGCGAGAGTTTACATTAGTTGTTATGGGTATTTTAAAGCCCTCTGACCGCCTAGTTCGGTGGGGAGGCGAAGAGTTTGTTATCTTTTGTCAGGACGCCAATATTGACCAAGCAATTGGAAAGGCTGAGCGAATTCGACACACTATTGAACAGCATATCTGGGTACACGGTGACCAGTTGACCAGCAGTATGGGAGTGGCAGAGTTAAAACAAGAGAGGCCTATAGACATGATGGCCAGAGCGGACGAAGCACTTTATCAAGCCAAGCACAAAGGAAGAAACCGAGTCGAAGTTAGTCTTTAGGCTCTGGGAGAAGCGCCTCTTCACTAGGTTGCGACACAATAGGCTCTTTTGGACCGAGGAACTTTGGTTTTGCGTTGAGAATGTAAAGGTCTAAAAATGCTTTGCTACGAGCAAATACTTCTCTTAATCGCACTTTGAATCCAGAATGAGAAACTGGGTCGGGCACCGCCAAACAACGCGCCTGAATGTCGTGGCTGTTAGCGATAAACAGGGCTCTTTCACAGTGAAACTGTTGCGAAACAATTAAGAAGTTATCCGTATCAAATATCTCTTTCGCTCTTACTATCGAATCTAGAGTTCTAAAGCCCGCGTAATCCAAATAAATCACATCTTCTGGTATGTCTGCAGCAAGGAGATCTCGTTTCATCGTCCAAGGCTCATTGTACGAACGATGTGCATTGTCTCCACTGAGAAGAAAGTTATCGACTTTATCGCTTTGGTACAGTTGGATGGCAGCACCAATTCGCTCGGTATAATATTCGTTTAAACTGCGACCTTGGTATTTACTAGTACCCAGAACCACCGCCACTTGGTAGTGTTCAATATCATTAAGGTGATGATATATCTGGTCTTTAGCTTGATAAGATACCCACCTATCTATCGCCATTACGATTATGACACCAGCGATCACCAGTATTGGCAGTATAGCCAATATTCTAGTAACGGCGTGGGTAATTCGCTCGTATGACGTTGGACGATGAAAAATATCTCTCACTAGATTTGACGATTCCTTTGAGCCCAGAGTCCGATCAAGACAAAGCAACTGATAATTAAGCAGAACATGGTGCCTGCTTCCAAAGACCGCAATGCTTGAGTCAAATATGGGGTGGCTTTAACTATGATTAAGCCGTAACCAAATGCGTTTATCAAGATAAATACGCAGGTACGCACAATAAAGTTCTGATTGTTTGTTAATCTGCGAACAAACGCATTGATCTCACCCCCTAACATCACTAATAAACAAGCAATGAGAGCGGTAGAAATTTCAGATAAATAAGGGATTAAATGGTAACCCGCTGGTGCAAAAAATTTAAACATGATTAAAAAATGAAAAAGCCCCCGATACAAGCGGGGGCGGAGTTAGTGATTAGAATGATGTACGCTTGTATCGACGATAAACAGGTTGCCAGAAATGAGATTCGATGGCTTTGTCCAATGCTTCATCGGTGATCTCCAAAGCAACACCTTGTTCGATGGCCTTTTTACCCACGGCAAAAGCAATTTTTTTCGATACAGAGTGAATGGCTTCCAGTGGTGGCAGCAGAGCACCTTGACCGTTGATAGCCATTGGTGAGCATTCTGCTAGCGCACGGCTAGATTCCATCAACATTTCGTCAGTGACACGCTTTGCACCCACGGCAAGTACACCTAATCCAATACCCGGGAATATATAGCTGTTGTTACACTGGGCAATCGGATAAGTTTTACCCTCGTGTACCACTGGGTCAAATGGACTTCCGGTCGCGACTAGGGCTTCGCCGTTGGTCCAGCGAACAATATCAAACGGTGTCGCTTCGACACGGCTAGTCGGGTTTGAAAGAGGGAAGACAATTGGGCGAGGGCAATGTTTGTGCATCTCTTTAATGACTTCTTCACTGAACAGCCCCGGAGCCCCAGAAACACCAACAAGTACTGTTGGTTTTGCATTGCGCATAACATCGAGCAAGGAGTAAGCCGTGCCCTCTGCTTCCCAATTGGAAGTGTTTTCAAGTTTTTGCACTAGTCTTTGTTGGAAGTCTAGCAAGTTGGGCATACCTTCTTGCAACAGACCCCAGCGATCAACCATGTAAACTTGAGAACGCGCTTGTTGGTCGGAAATACCTTCAGATACCATCTGAGCGATAATTGCTTCGGCGATACCACATCCAGCAGAACCAGCGCCAAGGAAAGTAACGCGTTGTTCACTCAGTTGAGTTCCTGCGGCTTTACACGCGGCTAGCAGTGAGCCAACCGTGACAGCTGCCGTACCTTGGATGTCGTCGTTAAAGCAGCAGATGCGATCTTTATAACGCTCTAACAGTGGCATTGCGTTTTTCTGGGCAAAATCTTCAAACTGAATAAGAGCATCAGGCCAGCGAACTTGAACCGCTTGGATAAACTCTTCAATAAATGCATCGTACTCAGTACTTGTGATCCTTGGGTGACGCCAGCCCATGTACATCGGGTCCGCAAGGCGTTGTGGATTGTTGGTGCCGACATCTAGAACGATTGGCAGAGTGTAGGCAGGACTAATACCACCACATGCGGTGTAAAGTGACAGCTTACCAATTGGAATACCCATACCACCGATACCTTGGTCGCCGAGACCAAGAATACGTTCGCCATCAGTGACAACGATGACTTTTACGTTGTGGTTTGCGGCGTTGTTTAGCAGGTCGTCGATTCTGTCTCTGTTGGGGTACGAGATAAAGAGACCACGACCACGGCGATAGATATTAGAAAAGTTCTCACACGCTGCACCAACGGTTGGCGTGTAAATAATGGGCATCATTTCGCTAATGTGGTTTTGTACTAAACGGTAGAACAGGGTTTCGTTGGTATCTTGAATGTTGCGAAGGTAGATATGTTTATCCATATCGCTTTCAAAACTGCAATACTGTTGATAGGCGCGTTCAACCTGTTCTTGTATGGTTTCTGTCGCTTCCGGTAGCAAGCCTTCTAAGTTAAAAGAAGAGCGTTCCTCTGCGGTAAAAGCACTGCCTTTGTTAAGCAGCGGTGTGCTCAACAGTGCTGGACCGGCATAAGGGATATAAAGTGGGCGTTTATCGTTGTTCATTGCTTGCCTATTATAGGGTATGTAGGATCAGGAAAATTTTAGGGATTCACTAACGTAATGTAAACCGCTAAACCCTTTAATGTTAAGTCACAAACCAAGGTTAACTCAACTTGATAACATCAAAACCTCGATACCAGAAACAAAGCTAAGGTATACTGGCCGACATTAATTCCAGCACAACGCCTAGCATGTCATCTCTTCCTATTGATTCACTCCATACTTCTTTTGTTGAACAACTGCCAAAAAGCGACCTAGTAATCGAAGCTGAAACTGGGTCGGGTAAGTCGACGCGTTTGCCTATATGGGCTTCAGAAATGGGGCGGGTGCTCGTTGTCGAACCTAGGCGGATTGCTTGTACTTCGCTCGCTGAGTTTTTATGTGAGCAGAGTGAGGAAAAAATCGGCAATCGGATAGGTTTTGCAATCAAACTTCAAAACTGTTTTTGTGAGAAGTCAGACATAGTATTTGTTACCCCCGGCGTAGCGTTGCGCTGGTATGCTGAGGACAAGCTCGCTCATTTCGATGTGGTAATGGTTGATGAGTTTCACGAGCGGCGCTGGGATACCGATTTACTCGTAGCATTGTTGAAGAAAGAAGAGTCCCATCGTCTTATCGTGACGTCTGCCACGCTGGAAAGCCGCAAGCTCTCTCAATATATAGGGGCGGAGCTGTTAACCTCGAAAGGTCGAAATTACAGAGTGGAGATAGCACATAGAGCTCATGACTCTCGCCACTTACCCGACGCAAGGAATCTAGAGTTACTTATCGCGGATGAAGTGAATACTCAACTCAGCAATGACCACTATCAAGGGGACATTTTGGTATTCCTGCCGGGTAAGAAAGAAATTCAAAACGTCGCACAAAAGCTCAATCATTTGGACGATATTTTAGTTACGCCGCTTCACGCCTCTGTCAGTGAAGAGAATAGAAAGCTCGCGCTGGAAGTTCAACCTAAGCGCAAAGTTGTGCTGGCGACCAATGTGGCTGAAACGTCACTGACTATTCCCAATGTGACCACAGTGATTGATTCTGGCTTAGAAAGAAGAACGGAACAGCGCAATGGCAGAACAACGTTGAGCTTGAAACACATTTCGAAAGCAAGCGCAGCGCAAAGAGCCGGACGTGCAGGCCGCGTGAGTAACGGCCAATGCATACGCTTGTACGGAGAGCACGCCGCGTTAAATCCAGTAACCCCTCCTGAAATGCATCGAGAAGCGTTAACAGAAGCCATGTTAGCGGCGGCTTCCAGTGACCATAATCTCGTCAGTCTAGACTGGTTAGATCCTTTGCCAGAGAAGTCTCTTGCCGCTGCTCAGCAATTATTGTCTACCATGGGTGCGATAGACGAAAACGGGTTGGCAACGGAACACGGCAAACGAATGTATCCATTGCCCATCGATGCGGTATATGCAGATTTAGTGACCCGTATTGAACGTAAACCACTTAAAGAAGCCATGGTGGATTTGACTGCGGCATTGGCGACTCCAGCAAATTTATACGTTTTGAAAGGCGATGAGATTGAGCGGGAAAAACTCGATGAGGAAGAGCCATTAGGGTGCGATGCACAACTTTTGATTGGATTGATCAGAGGAGTGCGTTTTTCTGCAATTACAGTCGACGAAACGGCATTAAATGAGGCTCGGCAATTGGCAGTGCAAATGCGAGAACTGTTTGAATTACCGCAGTTAGAAGTAGCGTCTAGATACGACCACACTTCGTTAACTCATGCCATAGCAAGTTTGCACCCAGAACTAGTATTTATTCGTCGGGAAAAGCGTGAACAGGCATTTGCAAATGGGCAAATGGAAGTGGCCTTAGGGAGACAATCCCGCTTTAAAGGCAATCAACATGGCGCATTAGTGCTAGATACTTACAGCTACCAGGTAGGGGAGTGAAGCAAACCCTTAACTTGGCGACAGTGACGATGCCTATTTCCCTTTCTCTACTTGAAGAGCTTGAGCTGGGTGAGTGGAAGCAAGGCGAAGTGGTTGACGTTCAAGGTGAGGCAAAGGTGTGTATGGAGTTGATTTATGCTGGTCGGAAAGTAGCGACTCGGTACAAAGAACTCGACGGCAAGTTAGCGATTAAACCTTTGGTTGAAGCAGTGACTAGTGGAGAAAAACTGCCGGGATTTGCTTTAAAACGAACCCATGAGATCGACCACTGGAAGTTGTATGTCGAATTAGGGCTTAGTGAGTCGCATCAGCAACACGCAGACGAGACATTTGAGCAGTGGTTCACTGAGCAGCTAAATCTCCTCGAATTAAGCAGTATGGAAGAGCTGGATATGTTTAGTGAGGAAGATTTTCCCTTTGAAGGAATACCTTATTGGGAATATGAAGATTTCTCCCAGAGCTTTCCCTTTGAACTCGCACTTGGAAATTTGAATCTCGACGTCGAATATTATTGCAGTAAAAAGCTTGTACACGTTGTATATCGCGATGGATTGCGAAAAGAAGACCCCAAACGCTGGGAACTGCCAAAGTGGGGTGGCTGGCGAGTTCAGTATAGAAAATCGAGCCGAATCATCGATGTTCGTTGATGAGCTTACAATCAGTAGATAGGTGAATTTTTATCATCTTAAACGCGGTTAATTATTTGGTATTCAAAATATTAAATACCAGTACTGATATGGGATTGGTTTGTTTTTTTAATGTTACCGCATTGGTGTTTATATAATTTTTCCTGTTCTAGAATCGGTATAGAAGATGATTGTTTTATATCGTATTGCTATATCCTTTTGCTTGACTCATAGTGGAGTTATCCAAACGGAGAAGGAAGTACCGTTCGGGTCTTAGTCTCAATGTTATTGTCACGGGGGGTGATATGGAGCATCAAGGCAAGGCAAGTGTTACTTTCGATTACACGACTTTTTTAGGAGCAAACTGCAGCAAAAAATGGACGTTTTTAGAAGCGATGAGTACCGTTGCTCCCATCTTTGGTCTGGCTTGGAAAAACAGCATTCAAGAAGTCAGTACGGCAGAAGATAGGCTTTGGGATCAAGCAATGAAATCGCTTTCGGCCAGCCGCAGTGATGAAGCTAATTTGTTAACTCTGGTCAAATTGGCGGAGTGTGAGGGTATTGACGAGATAACTCTACTCATGCCATACGAACTAGAACTCACTCAGCTAGACTGGCTGAGGGAGAAGACACACGCGGACATTGCGCCAAGTCCTCAAGATCAAATCGTAATCAAACTCTAGCCAACAGAAGCCACTCTTTTCAGAGTGGTTTCTTCGTTTGGGTCACAGCTTTTGAGCAATTTGCTCAATAAGCGACTTTCTGTTACCCGAGATTAAGGTATGATTAAAGTTTAATAGGGAATGAATACGGTAACGCAGAGGAAGCAATGAAACTGGGCCAATCACTTTTAGTCGCTTTGGGGGTAATGGGTTGTCCAGCAATGGTATTTGCCGATGATTCCACGACAAACAATATTCACTATGATTACTTATATGCCGACCTCTCTGCGGGCTCACTTAGCGATGACTTACTAGACAACAATAAGGGTACAACATTCAGTGTTGGTGGTCATTACACCATGACAACTGATTGGTTTTTCGTACTCGATTACAACGCCCGTTTTATTCACAGTGATACAGAAACCGAAGAACTGTATAGCCTTTTACCGGGTATAGGTTACCGCTTTGAGTTGTCTGAAGATTTAGACCTGTATACCAAGATTAAGGGCGGATACCAGCGAAAAAGAGTTACTCTAGATGCTACCGATCAAGAGCTTTTTAGCGAAACAAAAACTGCATGGGGTGCGAACCTTGGCATCGCTTATGCCGTAAGCGATAAGTTGGAAGCGCGTCTGGAAGGTGAAACAATTAGAAGTAACCTGTTTGACGAATGGATCTTTCTCGCGCGCGCGGATTATCAGTTGTCTCCACGTTTCTTACTAGGCGGATTTTATCGCCATCGCGACGATGATACGCGAACCACTAATGAAGGTGGTGTTTCACTCAAGTTCTTGTATCGATAACCAAAAAAAAGAGCCGACATTGTAGTCAGCTCTTTTAAATTGGTCAGAGACTTATAGTACTGCTGCAATCGCTTTACACAGTGGTCCCATATTTGATTTAGTCATACCCGCAACGCTGATTCGGCCAGAGCCCACGATGTAAATCCCAAACTCTTCTTTTAGACGGCCTACCTGTTCTTTACTCAGACCAGAGAATGAGAACATGCCATTTTGACGTTCGATAAAGCTAAAGTCTGCGGCTACGCCTTCTGCTTTCAGTGTAGATACAAATAGCTCACGCATTTCTTGGATACGATCACGCATTTCTGCTACTTCCGCTTCCCATTCAGCTCTTAGGATAGGGCTGTTTAGGATCTGAGTTACCACGGCACTACCATGCGCAGGTGGGTTAGAGTAGATTGAACGGATGATGGCTTTCACTTGAGAAAATGCTTGTGTCGCCACTTCGTTTGACTCTGCAACTAGAGTGAATGCACCCACGCGCTCGTTGTATAGACCAAAGTTCTTAGAGAATGAGCTAGCGACTAGGATCTCTTTGTTGTACTTAGCAAAAGTGCGTAGACCTTGTGCGTCTTCCTCAACGCCTTTAGCAAAGCCTTGGTAGGCAAAGTCAAACATTGGAAGCAGGCCTTTCTCAGCCACTAGCTTGGCAAGGGTTTCCCACTCTTCAGCCGTTGGGTCGATACCCGTTGGGTTGTGGCAGCATCCGTGTAGAAGAACAACATCGCCTTGCTTAGCGCCTTCAAGGTCAGCCAGCATTGCAGCAAAGTCTTTGTCTTTTGTTTCTGCGTTGTAGTAAGAGTATTGAGCGATTTCTAGGCCAGCAGCAGAGAACACACCATTGTGGTTTGCCCAAGTTGGGTTACTGATCCAGATTTTAACATCGCCTAGCTGGCGTTTGATAAACTCACCTGCGACGCGTAGAGCACCAGTACCACCCGGAGCTTGAGCCGTTTTAGCACGTTGGTTAGAAACGATCTCTGCCTCTTCACCAAATAGCAGTTTCTGAACGGCTAGACCGTATTCAGCAGTCCCTTCGATTGTTAGGTAAGATTTTGTTTTTTCCGTTTCAACGAGTGTTGCTTCTGCTTTCTTAACTGTAGCGAGAACAGGCGTTTGGCCTTCTTCGTTCTTGTAGATACCTACACCTAAGTTAATTTTTTCTGCGCGAGTGTCTTTTTTGAACTCTTCAGTCAGGCCAAGAATAGGGTCAGCCGGAGCGGCAACTACTTTTTCAAACATAATCGTCATCCATGTTAATCGAAGGGAGAAATATTTAGTTATTTATACCCTTAAGGTGGGTTTGACACAACAAAATACCGAGGGAAATAGAAAAAAAGTCAGCTCATGGAGTAGGAGAGGGATAAAAAGCACATTTTTATAACTAATCACCTCTACTGGCTGTACCAGTAGAAGTCGATTTTAATGCGCTCATGCGGGTAAGGCTTCAAACTCCTCTTCTTGTTTATCCTTGTAGCGGCGGGCGATTTCAACGAACTCGTGTTCAACGCAGAGGAATGCATCGACGACTTCGGGATCAAAGTGTCCGCCTCTGCCCTCTAAAATAATTGATTTGGCTTTTTCATGACTAAAAGCGGGTTTATAGACTCGTTTCGATATTAAGGCATCATAAACATCAGCCAACGCCATTAATCGACCTGAAATCGGTATATCTTCACCAGATAGCTGATTTGGATAACCGCTACCATCCCATTTTTCGTGGTGGGTAATGGAGATTTCCTTGGCGACGCGCAAGAAAGAACTACTGCCTAGCTGTCGCTCGGCGATAGAAAGGGCTTGAGCACCGATTTCAGGGTGATCCTTCATAATTTCAAACTCCTCTGCGGTAAGTTTGCCCGGTTTTAGTAGAACCGCATCGGGAATACCGACTTTACCCACGTCATGCAGTGGGGCGGATTTGTATAAGAGTTCAATATACGCAGGGGTTAATTTTTGTGCGTATTTCTCTTTGTTCGCCATCTCTATTGCCAGTGCTTTAACGTATTCTTGGGTGCGAAGGATATGCGCGCCTGTTTCATTGTCTCTTGATTCTGCGAGCGCCGATAGGCTGACTATGGCAACGTCTCTGGTCGTTTTTACTTCTTGTTGGCTTGCCTCAAGGCTGTCTAACATTGTGTTGGTAAGCGAGGAAACGGAGCCGAGTTCATTGTGCTCAAAAACAGGTAACCGCTTGGAAATATTCCCTTTGGTGATCTCCATTAAGGTGCACTCTTGACTCAGCAACACCTTTTTCATCAGCTTAGACCACATTATCAAGATGGCGATAACGTAACCGCCAAGTACAAGAGAGATATAAAGAAACTCCTTAACCACGCTAATTGCACCGGAGCCATCAACAATTCGGTCTGGGTTGTGTTGCAACCAAAAAATATCTTTCAAAGCAACCATGGCGAGCATAGTTGTTAGGGTAAGCAGCAGTAGCCCCATCAATGAGATCATTTGCTTGACCAGTGAGCGGCGCTGTCCGAAAAGTGAAAGGGCAAAAGAGTCCTGCTCGGACATTCGGTCAAAGTGCGTTAACTTGCTCTCTAGCTGCAATAAGGTTCCAGTGAAAAAACCAAATAGCGTCATACCAAATAGCACTTTTAAATTGCTGTCCAATGGAAAGTCATAGTGTAAATTGTAGAAAGCCGCTAAGGGTAGGCTACCCAAAAAGAAAAGGGTGGTATCTAGTTGAGCGTGCTTCTGTTCTTTGACTAAAGAATGTGTACGTAAAAGAAAATGCCGAACTAGAAATACAAGACCGTAAGTTATCGAAACGTGGAACAAGATTTCTCTAGCGCTCAATGTCTCTAACATTGGGCACACTCTGCTGCCATAGGTACCGAATATAAAGGCCGCAACAACATAGAGTCGCAACGTAAGTGAGGCGTTGTAGTGATTCATAGTTAAGCCTTGATGTCCTTACACCCAGTATCATTATTTTTCTGAGTGGTGTTTAGCCAAAAACGTTGTTATTCGAACCAGTTTGACGATGATTGGGACGGAAACAGCGCCCAAAGCCAGTATTGTTCTATTAAAAGCATAAGACCGTGACCGCATCTATTTCATTTCAATATAGTTCGATGAAACTTTATCAATAATATATATCTAAGCAGCAAGGGCTTTTTGCATCAAGTGTCCGCTTGAAACCGAAAGTGTGAATGGCGAGTAGATAGAACAAAAAAAGCCCCCTGCAAAGCAGAGGGCTTGTGATGTTTTTCTTGCGATTAGAAGTTCGCGCTACGAGGTGTACGCGGGAATGGAATTACATCGCGAACGTTACCCATGCCAGTGACATAAGAAACAAGACGTTCGAAACCAAGACCAAAACCAGCGTGCGGTACAGTACCGTAGCGGCGCAGATCGCGGTACCAGTTCATGTGTTCTGGGTCGATACCGATTTCGCGCATACGGTCATCCAGTACGTCTAGACGCTCTTCACGCTGAGAACCACCGATGATTTCACCGATGCCAGGTGCAAGTACATCCATCGCGGCGACAGTTTTGCCATCATCGTTCAGGCGCATGTAGAACGCTTTGATGTCTTTCGGATAGTTTTTAACAATCACTGGCGCTTTGAAGTGTTCTTCAGCTAGGTAACGCTCATGCTCAGATGACATATCGATGCCCCATTCAACTGGGAACTCAAACTCGCGACCTGAATCTAGAAGGATTTGGATAGCATCAGTGTAATCAACTTGTGCAAAGTCAGAAGATACGAACTGCTCTAGGCGTGTAATGGCGTTTTTGTCGATGCGCTTGGCAAAGAACTCTAGGTCATCGCGACACTCGTCAAGCGCTGCTTTAAATACGTACTTAAGCATATCTTCAGAAAGCTTAGCGATGTCTTCCAAATCAGCGAAGGCAACTTCTGGCTCAACCATCCAGAACTCAGCTAGGTGGCGACTGGTGTTTGAGTTTTCAGCGCGGAAAGTCGGGCCGAATGTGTACACTTTGCTTAGGGCACAAGCGTAAGCTTCACCGTTAAGCTGACCGGAAACCGTTAGGAAAGTCTCTTTTCCGAAGAAGTCTTCGTTGTAGTCAACTTCACCTTTGTCAGTCAATGGTAGGTTTTGCATGTCTAGCGTTGAAACGCGGAACATTTCACCAGCACCTTCAGCGTCAGACGCTGTGATTAGCGGAGCGGAAACCCAAAAATAACCTTGCTCGTGGTAGAAGCGGTGAATCGCTTGCGATAGGCAGTTGCGAACACGGGCTACAGCACCAATAACGTTGGTACGTGGACGTAGGTGTGCTACCTCGCGTAGATACTCGATAGAGTGGCGAGTTTTTGCCATTGGATAGGTATCTGCATCTTCAACCCAGCCAACTACTTTTACGTCGGTCGCCGCTAGCTCGAAGTCCTGACCACTAGCCGGAGACTCAACGATTTTACCTGTTACTTCAACAGAACAGCCAGTCGTCAGTTTAAGAACTTCTTCTTCGTAATTATTAAGATTATTTGGGACCACGGCCTGTATCGGGTCGAAACAAGAGCCGTCATAAATGGCAACAAAAGAGATCCCAGCTTTGGAATCTCGACGCGAGCGAACCCAGCCGCGAACCGTGACTTCACTGTCAACGGCAAGCTTACCGCTCAAAACGTCTTTTACAGGCGCGTATGTCATGTTAGAAATAATCTCCATTGAGGTAAAAATTCAACCCAATGCTGGCGTTTATACTTGTAAGCGGATAAACGGGGCATTGGGCTGAAACGAATTTTAGATATCAAAGCCACATATTACCTGTCAATTTGTCAGCTTCAACCATTAAATGCGTCAAAGCTACTAAAAAACGCTGATTTTCGATGGACCTGCTGAACTAAACCGCTATTCACATGCTTCAAACCCATTTCAACCATGCAAACTGATACCGCTAACAAATCATCTAGGGAAGGGATGGAATAAGCAGTGATAAGGGACGAATCGACAAAAAAGAGTAAAAACGAAAAAGGGTGGCTTTTGCCACCCTTATCACTGCTCACCAATTACGACTTTTTCGACAGGGTAAACTGATTTAAAAGAGACTCTAAGGTTTCTGAAAGGTGTTCAAGATCTTCGCTAATGCTCCTAGTTTGAGCAGCCGATTCAGAGGTTTCGTTGGCATGACGAGTAATGACATCAATCTTAGCTTGAACTTCGTGGCTGACATTGGAAGTAATACTAGTTTGCTCTTGAATGCTATTTGCATGACTTAACGCTTGTTGCATCTCTTCGGCGACTTCGTTCATTGCTACAGATAGAGATTCGATATCGTCTGAGCGTTGATGCGCGGTCTCGCAAACCTTATCCACTGATGCAAGTGAGGTCTCGCTGTCCTTTTGGAATTGAGCAATAATGGTTTCTATACTTCCGGTTGCTTCGGCAGTTCGACTGGCCAACTGTCTCACTTCATCTGCGACTACGGCAAAGCCGCGACCTTGATCCCCTGCACGAGCTGCTTCGATCGCCGCGTTAAGGGCGAGCAGGTTAGTTTGCTCGGCAATACTCTTTATTACTTCAAGAATGGTAGACACTTCTCCGGTTTGGTTATTGAGCTCGACGATGTTGGTTTTTACCCCTTCAATATCGGAAACCAAACTTTTGATCTCTTCGCTAGAGGAGTGCGCTTTTTCAGAACTGCTCTCAACGATCTCGGTGGTGTGTCTTATCAACTGGGATGCATTGCTGGTGGCGGATTCAACTTCATCTTGTTGCTGCTGCATCTGACTGATGTTGACTTGCACTTCAGCGGTTTCCGACTGTTGGTTATCTGCGGCTTTATCGGTGACTTGGGCGACGCCGGTTAACTTGCCTGCTGACTCGGTTAATGTGTGTGATGTATGCCTTACGTTGGCTAGGCTTTCGTTTACTGTATCCATAAATGAGTTGATAGCGCCAGCCAGTTGACCCACTTCGTCTTTTTTACCATTGGTCAAACGCTGAGAGAGATCCTTGGTTTCACTAACGCTTTTCATAAAGCGGGAAGTCGTCTGGATAGGGCGTACGATAAACTTGCGAATCAGACTTAGAGTGATCAAGAAGCCGACAAAAGCAATAGACGACATGATTCCAACGGCAATTAGAGTGCGTTGCTGATCATCTGATTGACGTGAGACAGGTTGTATTCCAGTCGAATAGCACCAAGAACTTCACCTTCGGGCGAGACGTGACACGAGACACAGTTAGTGCCTCGATAGTTTTCGCTCGATTTCATCGGCAAGGCAACCACAATGCCACGTCCCCAGTCTGATTTAATTGGCTCTATCACCAATTCTCCGCTGAGGGCGCGCTGGTCGATATCATCCATGGGTTTCTGGTTTTCATTACCCGGCCCATAGAGTTTGCTGACCGCGTCGGCACGCAGTACGCGAACTTGTTCAATTCCGTCTTGTGCTAATGCCTTTTGGCGCAGGGTTTCTTTTTGCGACATAGTGCCCGTTAACATCATCATGTTTAGGCTGTCGAAGTAGTTGCTCGCTTTGTCGTGCAACTGCTCACCCATGACTGAATAAATAAGTTCGCGTTGTTGTAAGTATTGGTAGCTGGTGGAACCAGCAAGAACCAGTGCAAAAACAGTAACTAAGGTTACCAACAGTTTCGTTGTTATTGTTGAGCTCATTAGAATAAATATTTGTAATTATTGGAATAGGCATCGCTTATTTTCTAATAAAAGAGTATTAGTTCTAAAGTGGTAATTCTCAAGTTTGTGACCATAGACAATGTGTGGGTAATGTAATTGTGACGTAAGCGATATGTAACCAAATGTTTGACGCGCCGACAGAAAAACGTCGTGCTACAAAGTTGCGCAAATTGAAAATGTCCAGTTAGGGCAAACAAAGGTGAATGAGACTTGTGTCACGCTACAATAATCCTTAGTATGTCGTGTCATTTTTAGCTTGAGATCCAAAATGAAAACAGAATTATACAAAGAGTTTATGTTTGAAGCGGCGCACCACCTTCCTCATGTACCGAAAGGACATAAGTGTGGTCGTTTACATGGCCACTCTTTTTTAGTTCGTCTCTACGTGGAGGGTGAAGTTGACCCGCATACAGGTTGGGTTGTTGACTTTGCGGAGATTAAGGCAGCGTTTAAACCAATTTATGATCGGCTTGATCACTACTACCTAAACGATATCGAAGGATTGGAAAATCCAACGAGTGAAGTGTTAGCTAGGTGGATCTGGTTACAGCTTAAACCCAACCTTCCGCTACTGAGTAAAGTCGAGATAAAAGAGACTTGTACAGCGGGTTGTATTTACACCGGCGAAGAATAACAAAAAGCCCAGACATTTGTCTGGGCTTTTACATTGCATAAGCAAACTCTTAACATACGACTTTTATCGCCAAGCCGCCTTGAGAAGTTTCGCGATACTTAGCATTCATATCTTTTCCAGTTTCAAGCATGGTCTCAATCACTTTATCTAGAGACACGCGAGGGTCCGAAGAACGACGCAGTGCCATACGCGATGAGTTAATCGATTTAACCGCGGCGATACCATTGCGCTCAATACAAGGGACCTGAACTTGACCAGCAACAGGGTCACAGGTTAAGCCTAGGTTGTGTTCCATTGCGATTTCTGCAGCCATGCACACTTGCTCTGGGCTACCGCCCATTAGTTCAGCAAGACCAGCTGCCGCCATTGAACAGGCCACGCCTACTTCACCCTGACAGCCAACTTCTGCACCAGAAATTGAAGCATTGCGCTTGTATAGTCCACCAATAGCACCGGATGCGGCAAAGTAGCGGGTATAGTCACGCTCGGTGACCGTTTGGATAAATTTGTCGTAGTAGGCTAAAACGGCTGGAATAATGCCACAGGCACCATTGGTTGGCGCAGTGACCACTCGACCACCAGCGGCGTTCTCTTCGTTAACAGCAAAGGCAAACATGTTTACCCAGTCAACCACAGACATAGGGTCATTGGTGATTTTTTCCGACGTCATCAACTGTTGACGAAGCGCTGCGGCACGGCGAGGTACGCGTAGTGGACCCGGTAAAATACCTTCTGTATTCATACCGCGTTCCATACACTCGCGCATGGTTTTCCAAATGTTCGCGTAGTAGGTGCGTATCTCTTCGTCTGAATGTAGCGCATTTTCGTTTTTCATAACCAAAGCACTAATAGAGAGACCGTGCTCTTTGCACTGGTTTACAAGTTCTTCAGCGGAAGTAAACTCGTGCGGAACTTTTATTGGGTTTTGTTGCTCTTTTCCAAAGTTTTCCTCATCAACGATGAAACCACCGCCTATGGAGTAGTAGGTTTTGGAATAGATTTTTTCTTCGCCAACCCAAGCGTGGATCTGCATACCATTTTCATGAAGATCGAGATTTGACGTGTGGAAGTTCATTCCACCATCTTTAGGAAAGTCGACAGTATGACAGTGCATGCCGACAGGTAAACGTTCAGTTTCTTCAACGCGAGCAATAAAACTCGGGATTGAATCGATATCGACTTTTTCTGGGGAGTTTCCAGCTAAACCCATAATAATGGCGATATCCGTGTGGTGACCTTTCCCTGTCAGTGATAGTGAACCATAAACATCGACGGTTACTTTAGTGATGTCGCGCAATTTACCCATTGAGCGCAAGTCATCAATAAATTCCTTACCCGCTTTCATTGGACCAACCGTGTGTGAACTGGAAGGGCCAACGCCGATTTTATAGATATCAAATACACTAATCATATCGATTACCTCAAAAGTGAACCCCCCGAGCAAGGGAGGTTCTTTATTATCATTATTTCGTTTGATTAATCACTGAGTGATTTGTCATTAAAGTGCGCCGTAGATTACAGAACTAATCGCTGCAACACCACAAATTACTGTAAAAATCTGTACTGGCGCAGAAGTTTTGTACTTCGCCATTGCAGGTACCTTGTGCATTGCAAATACAGGCATTAGGAACAGGATAGCGGCAATCATTGGTGCGCCCATCGTTTCAATCATACCCAGAATACTTGGGTTAATAATTGCGACGATCCAAGTGGTCACTACGATAAAGATAAGCGACATCTTTTCAATCTTATTAACTGGACTTTGTGAACGAGATTTCACCAAACCTACCAGACCTTCATGAGCACCGAGGAAGTGACCAAAGTAGCTAGATGTAATTGCAGCAAAGGCAACGACAGGACCTAAGATAGAGATCAGCGGAGACTCGTGTACGTTTGCAAGATACGACAGAACAGAGATGTTTTGCTCTTGTGCCATAGCAAGTTGCTGTGGAGAAAGCGAGAGTACAACGGAGAATACGAAGAACATAACGAAGCCCATTAGCATCATTGCTGCGCCGCCGGTAATTGCGTCAGTTTTCTTAACCGCGTTTTCACCGTGTTGCATGCGCTGTTCTTTAGTGAACTGACTTATGATTGGACTGTGGTTAAACGAGAACACAATGATAGGGATCGCTAACCAGATAATAGACGGTACTGAGGACCATTCTGGAGAAACGTTCATCATCGACGTGTTCCAATCGGGAATTAAGTAAAAAGAGAGCGCTAAAAGGATAAACACCAGTGGATAAACCATGATCGAAGTGGCTTTTAGCATCAGCTCTTTACCAAACACAACGCCCGCAGTCATTGCAGCAATTAAAGCACCAGATAGCAGCCAGCGAGGGATAGATTCCATGCCGACTTGGTTAACCAAGAAAGAATCAACAGTATTGGTAATACCAACACCATAGATTAGAACAATAGGGTAAATGGCGAAGAAGTAGGCAAAAGTGATTAGATTTGCGCCAGTTTTACCAAAATGTTCTTCAACAGTGTCAGTAATGTCCGATTGTGGATTTTTTGCAGATAGAACAAAACGTGCTAGAGATTTATGTGCAAACCAAGTCATTGGTGCGGCGATTAGGGCTAGTATAACTAATGGCCAAAATCCTCCAGCACCCGCTTTGATAGGCAAAAATAACACGCCAGCACCAACGGCAGTACCAAATAAAGATAGGCACCAAGTGAAGTCTTTGTAAGTAAACTTACTCGAATTGTGTACGGAAGAGACCGTAGTTGTAGTTGTATTCATATTGGATTACTCATTATTTGGGAACAGGAAACAAGTTGAGTGTATTTTGCATAAACCTTTTGCAGAAAAATTAGATCTAGGTCATAAATTGATACGAGTGATAGTCCAATAGGACAAAAACCTGTTTTTAATCACGAAAACATCGTGCTACGCATGATTTTTACTGATTTTATTGATTAGTAAAACTAATGCGTATGCACGTTTGCATATGAGGAATGTCAGAAGAATGTTTGTAAGTTTTAAAGCTTATGCAAATTGAATTGAATCATGTGTAGAAAATGAAAAGTTTGTTGACCGCTTATTAACATCAAAATAGGGCGAATAGCTCCAAATTTGGAACCGATAATAGGTATGTAAAATTGTTCAACGGAGGTGTCGCTGCATGGCTTGAATAATCTGCGCCGTCATACCCCAGATAAAGTGCCCTTGGTAATTTACTGCAAACACTCGATGGCGATTTGAGTTAACGCTAAATGTCGCACTGTGCAACTGATTAGGGTCGAGTACTACACGGGCGGGTACCTCAAAAACCTGCTCTACTTCGTTTTTATCTATGTTGGGTGAATACTCAGGAGAGATCATGGCCAAAATGGGAGTCACTGAAAAGCGGCTGATAGTAGGGAGTTCAGGCATTTGACCAAAAACTTTGACGTGATTGTGACTAATTCCTATCTCTTCTTCTGTTTCTCGCAACGCGGTGTGAATTAGATCGCTATCTAGTGGTTCAAACTTTCCCCCCGGAAAACTGACTTGACCCGGGTGGTGTTTAAGGTGTGCTGCGCGTTTAGTAAAAATGATATGCAACCCTTCTTCTCGCTCGACAAAACCGACCAAGACTGAGGCTTTTCGCAATCTGTCAGCGGGTAAGTGATCAACTCTTTTCAGCGCGTCTCGGTGGTAGTCCACGGTTTGACGCATCTGAAAATTTTGGATCAGTTTGTTTTTATCTAACTTCCACAACACCTTAGCTCCACATTCCAATTTGAAAAACATCATTTTATACATCATGCTTTTGGTTAGGTATCAAGTAAAGGATAGCGCAATCTATGAAGGGAATAATCTTTACCGAGTTTATGGAACTGGTTGAAAGAGAGTTCGGATTAGAACTTTTGGACCGAGTGCTTGCCGACGCGGATGACCAAGGTATCTATACTTCCGTTGGCAGTTATGACCACAAAGATTTGGTCAAGCTGATCGTTAGTTTATCCAAAGAAACAGGAATAGCCCCAGAAGCGTTGCAAACCGTATTTGGAAAAGCGACGTTTATGAACTTGTATAAAAGTGTTCCTGAATCCGCTAACTTAAAGTCTTGCAAAAACTGCTTTCAATTTATTCGTTTGGTAGAAGAGCACATCCACTTAGAAGTAAAGAAACTCTACGGAGATGCCAACCCGCCCAAGTTTGTTTTTATTTCTGAGACGGAAACGGTTTTGGAGTTCGATTACTTAAGCGCAAGATGCATGGCTCACGTTTGTTTGGGGCTAATCGAAGGTTGTGCAGACTTTTTTGATCAATCTTTGCGAGTTGAGATGGATCCCAAAGACGGGTCTGGTGATACAGTACGATTTGTAGTGACGTTAAATGAGGCCTAGCCAACCCAGATGTCTGATATTGCTAACGAACGAAAACTCGCTAGAGAAATAGCTTCACGAAAAGCGGCTGAGAAGCTACTTGAAGAGAAGAGCCTAGAGTTGCATCAAGCCAACCAGCAGCTCAAGCACGCGTTCGTGCAATTAAAGCGTCAAAACATGCATGACGTGCAGAAGTTTGAGTTCGATGACCAAATTAACGATACCTTAATTCACTTTGGGCGCGTTTTCTTAAGTCGTTCGCTCGATGACGGCTTAATTGGCAGTTACCTAAGCCGTATTCAAGAAAATAGGGTAGTGGCATCTGCCGGACTGTGGTTTTTTGAAATACCACAACCTACAAACCTTGCTCAAGAAATTGGAACTCTAGTCGATGCCAGAGCAGAACCTCTGGTTTATGCCAAGTGGTATGACAATCGGTTAGTGTTGCCGATAGAGATTGACTATCGCAGCATTGGACAATTGGAGCTAGTGGTTGACTTACAAGGCATAGAGAGAGCCTTTATTCAAAGCCGCTTAACGATCGTTTCGGAGCTGCTTTGCAACGCGATAAGTCGCGAAGTAATTTTGGCTAACGCAAAAGCCGATAAGTACCGAGCAGAAGAGTCGGAAAAGGCGACACGCGAGTTTGTCGCATGATAAATCACGAGTTAAGAACCCCGCTAAATGGCTTGTTGGGAAGCGCGGAGCTGCTTGGTGATAGCGGTTTATCTGAGTCACAGATGGAAATGTTGAACAATATGACTCAGTCAGGGGAACTACTTCGCCATATCATCAATGACCTGCTCGATTTCAGTAAGATCAACGCTGGTATGTTGGAGCTAACGCCGAGACAATTTAGCAAAAATGCTCTTCGAGAGACCATTGAGGGCATTTTTAAGCCGAAAGCGGCGGAAAAAAGGCTCGCCTTCAATATCGAGGTTTCCTCAAAACTACCCGAACAGTTAATTGGAGACTTTGACCGAATTTGCCAGATCTTGGTTAACGTGGTGGGCAATGCCATCAAATATACGCTTGAGGGCAGCGTAACATTAGAAATAGATTGGAAAGATGAGAAGATGATATGCCAAGTCACCGATACGGGTATTGGCATTCCTGAATCGGCGCGTGAGACTTTATTTAACCCGTTTGTTCAAGCTGACAGAACGACCAAGCGCATGTTTGAGGGAACTGGCCTCGGGTTGTCGATCTGTAGCAAGTTACTAGAACTGATGAATGGGCATATAGAGTTTGAAAGCGAAGTAGGAGAAGGAACGACATTTACTTGTTTTGTACCGCTCAAGCTAGGCAAACAAGATGTTCAAGCGGGTAGGAAAAAAGGCAAGACTTACAGCGAGAGCGAATTACAAAGTCTATCGGTTTTGGTTGTCGACGATATAAAAATGAATCAGGTGATTATTCACCAAATGCTTAAAAAAATGTCTATCACCCCAGATTTTGCCAACAACGGCTTGGAAGCGGTAAAACTGGCTCAGAGCAAACCTTATGACGTGGTTTTTATGGACTGTCGTATGCCGGAAATGGATGGCTTTGAAGCGACAGACTACTTGCGCAAACAAGGGTATGAAAGCCCGATTGTCGCCCTTACGGCGGGAACCACTTTGGAAGAGCGTGAACGCTGTATCCAAAGTGGTATGAATGACATTCTTACCAAGCCCTATACCGCAGCAGATCTCATAGTGACGATGGAGAAGTGGTGTAAAAAGCTTAATCTCGGCTAAGTAGTGGCAGTATTCGACTTAACTTATCTAAAGTTTCTTGGTATTCACTATCACTTTCGCTATCAGCTACCACGCCACCACCAGCCCAAGCATGTAATTTTCCAGCTTCAGCCACTAAGGTGCGAATTGTAATACTGGTATCCATTTGGCCGTGTGCACTGATATAACCGATGGAACCACAATACGCGTTTCGTCGGTGCGGCTCTAGCTCTTCGATGATTTCCATTGCGCGCACCTTAGGCGCGCCAGTGATTGACCCCCCGGGAAAACTCGCGCGAAGTAGATCAACGCAGTGAAACTGCTTATCGAGTTCAGCTCGAATTGTGCTGACTAAGTGGTGTACTGCGGGAAAGCTTTCAATGTCGAACAATTTAGGTACGTGGACCGAACCCGGCTTAGCCACTCGGCCAATATCATTGCGGAGTAGGTCGACTATCATCAAGTTTTCCGCCTGATCTTTCTCCGCGTTTGCCAAAGCCATGGCGTTTTCTCGGTCGAGTTGCGGGTCAGAAGATCGGGGACGAGTGCCTTTGATGGGCTTAGTTTCTACTTGCTTCCCTTTTACTTGTAAAAAACGCTCTGGTGAAACACTGAGTATTGCGCCTTTTTCGGTGCGGATAAAAGCGGAAAATGGCGCTTTGTTTCCTTGCTCTAACTCTTGATAAGCTTGCCATTCGCTGCCTTGATAGCCCGCTGTAAAACGTTGAGCTAGATTGATTTGGTAACAGTCACCACCTTTTAAGTACTCTTGGACACTATCAAACTTTGTTTTGTACTCATTTGGCGTCATGTTTGATTGCCATTGCCCAGTGAGAGAGAAAGGCTGCTGATTCGGGAGTGAAAGATAGCTTAACCAACTTTGCTTTTCATCGAGATTCACACCAACCATAAAGGCTTGCTCTAGCTTGTGATCGACAATTATTGCCCAATCATAAATGCCAACCATCATGTCGGGTGTGGCTAGATCGTGTAGTGCCAGTTGAGGCATTTTTTCAACTCGACGCCCTAAGTCGTAGCCAAAGTAACCCAGTGCTCCCCCAATAAAAGGAAGTTCGCCTTGGTAATCCATATTTGGTAGGTATTTGTCAGCGGTTCTCTTGATAAGTGCAAATGGGTCATCGCTGCTGTGAAACTCCCCATCAGGGGTAGTTACCTTCGTCTCCATTGCGCTTGTCGTTAACGTTGCAATAGGTTGTGCAACCAAGATATCGAATCGACTATCGACGTGGGTTGTCGATGCAGACTTTAACAACATTGACCAAGGTAGTGATTCCAACGGCAAAAATTGTTGTGACGCAAGTGAAGGGGAGTAACTAAGGGTTTTGATTTCTAACAGATTCACAGGGTTGTTATTCATTTGTTTAATTTGTGACAAAGAGAGTGTTGCTTACGTGGCGCATCAAGGGAAGCAAGAGTAACATATAGCTCAAATAACCAAAACTAACACTGGCATTTAATCCGTAGCAATGACCTGACCTTTTGGTCAGCGAAAACAACAAAGCTGGATTAAACTGCAAGTATACGGAAGCATAAATATAACGAGGCCAGCAATGACGGTAATTCGCACGCAGGACGTGATCAGCAGCGTGGCTGATGCACTCCAGTACATCTCTTATTATCACCCGCTCGATTTTGTTCAAGCCCTAGAAAAAGCCTATCACGAAGAAGCAAGCCAAGCGGCTAAAGACGCAATTGCACAGATCCTTATAAATTCGCGCATGTCAGCGGAAGGTCATCGACCTATCTGTCAAGATACCGGGATCGTGACGTGTTTTGTCAATATTGGTATGGCTGTTCAGTGGGATTCTACTGATTTGACGGTTCAACAGATGATAGACGAAGGTGTTCGTCAGGCATACACAAACCCTGATAATCCGCTTCGCGCTTCGGTATTGATGGATCCTGCGGGTAAGCGCATTAACACTAAAGACAATACACCTGCCGTGGTTCATATCAACATGGTTCCCGGTGACAAAGTAGAAATCCAGATCGCGGCAAAAGGCGGCGGCTCTGAGAACAAAACCAAAATGGTAATGTTAAATCCATCTGACGATATTGCTGAGTGGGTAGAGAAAACACTGCCAACCATGGGAGCGGGTTGGTGCCCTCCCGGCATGTTGGGCATAGGTATTGGTGGCACGGCAGAAAAAGCTGCTGTACTGGCGAAAGAGTCTTTGATGGAACACATCGATATTCACGAGCTTCTAGAGCGCGGCCCGCAAAATGCCGAAGAAGAGCTGCGCTTGGACATCTTTAACCGTGTTAACAAATTAGGCATTGGCGCCCAAGGGTTAGGTGGTTTAACTACGGTTGTCGATGTGAAGGTCAAAACGGCGCCAACTCACGCCGCGTCTAAGCCTGTCTGTTTGATCCCTAACTGCGCAGCAACTCGTCATGTACACTTCACTTTGGATGGTTCTGGCCCTGCTGATCTTCAACCACCAAAATTAGAAGATTGGCCAGATATCACTTGGGAAGCCGGAGAGAGCACTCGCCGCGTAAACCTAGATACGGTGACGAAAGAAGAAGCCCAAGAGTGGAAAACGGGTGAGACTTTATTGCTATCGGGTAAGATTTTAACTGGTAGAGATGCGGCCCATAAACGTTTGCAGACCATGATGCAAAATGGAGAAGGGCTTCCAGAGGGTGTTGACCTGAAAGGGAAGTTTATCTATTACGTCGGTCCAGTGGACGCCGTTGGAGATGAAGTTGTAGGCCCCGCTGGCCCGACAACTTCAACTCGTATGGACAAGTTCACCGATATGATGCTGGATGAAACAGGCATCATGGGAATGATTGGTAAAGCTGAACGGGGCCCAGCGACCGTTGAGTCTATCAAGCAACACAAAGCTGTCTATCTGATGGCAGTAGGTGGTGCGGCTTACTTAGTTGCAAAAGCGATTAAGAAGGCCAAAGTGGTCGCGTTTGAAGACCTTGGTATGGAAGCAATATACGAGTTTGAAGTGGAAGATATGCCAGTTACGGTAGCGGTAGACTCTAGAGGGGCTAACGCTCACCAAATCGGACCAGATACTTGGAAAGTGAAAATTGCAGAGATGGAATGATTGGCGTGAAAGTGTGTGACAAACCACTGACTTAATTAGCAAACAATTGACATTGGTGCAGCTTAGGCTGCACCTTTTCTATGTATACTCGTTAACCATAGCGAAGTATCAAAGGCCATAAGGCTAAGAATTTTTTTTCATTAAACTAGGAGATAGCCATGACGCGTTTTATACAGATTTTGCAAGTTCTGCTCGCTGTCGTAGTGGGTAGTTTCGTCGGTTATGATCTTGTATTGCACGGCATCAGCATATTTGACCAAAAGTATGTGACCATGGTTTGCGTGTTATTGCTACTGCTGGAAGTTGCGCTGTTTGTCATTTACAAGCTGATAGAAGACGATTGATTGGTTCGCTGATTTCGCAAATTTTGAACTTAAAGCCCCGCAGAGGGGCTTTTTTGTTCATCTTTTATTAAGATTGGCAAACATAAGATGCTCAAAACCCAAGATTCAATGGAGCCTGAATGATCAGCATTAAACAAGAAGTGAACGATTTAGTTTCCCGCAGCCTAGACTCCCATGTTCGACTGGCGGTAACAGGACTCTCCCGAGCGGGGAAAACTGCGTTTATCACTTCAGTGGTCAATCAGTTGTTACACACGTCGACTCACGATCAGTTACCATTGCTCGCTTCTGCACGCGACAAACGCTTACTAGGTGCAAAGCGTACGCCTCAAAGCAACATGTTGGTTCCTAGATTCCCATACGAGTCAGCGATAGAACAGGTGCTGAGTGAACCCCCTACATGGCCACTTCCCACGCGTGACGTCAGTGAAATCCGCTTAGCGTTAAAGTTCAAGCCGACTAAAAGAGCAAAAAAATTGTTGGGCCAAACCGCAACACTGAACTTGGACATCGTGGACTATCCGGGAGAGTGGCTGCTGGACTTACCCCTGCTTAATATGAGTTTTCATGAGTGGAGTGAGACTCAGCTCAACGCTCTACAGGGGAAGCGAAAGGAGTTTGCCAAACAGTGGCTATTAGCGCTGGAAACATTCGCACCCGAAGCCGAAGCTTGCGAGAATCAGTTAGCCGAGATTGCGGCGTCTTTTACTCAGTATCTCCATCGTTGTAAAGACGAGGGGTTACATTGGGTGCAACCGGGTCGATTTGTTCTTCCGGGGGAGTTAGAAGGAGCACCAGTTTTACAATTTTTCCCATACCTGTACCAAGGAAAAGCAAGCAAAACTAGCAACTATGCGATGTTGGAAGCGCGCTATAAAGAGTATCAACAAAAAGTGGTGAAACACTTCTATCGACACCACTTTTCAAGCTTTGACCGTCAAATTATTTTGGTAGATTGCTTGTCTCCACTCAATGCTGGTCACGACTCTTTTCAAGATATGAAAATGGCGATTGAGCAATTGACGCAAAGTTTTCGCTACGGCAAAAGCAATCTGATCAAACGACTTTTTTCTCCACGCATCGACAAGCTGTTATTTGCGGCGACCAAGGCAGACCATATCACGCCTGAGCAGCATACAAATGTTGTGTCGCTTTTACAGCAGATGACCCAAGGTGCATGGCAAATGGCGGCGTACGAGAATATCGAGATGAGTTGCATGAGCATTGCTTCTATTCAAGCGACACAAGCCGGTTATATTTCTTCATCGGATAGCAATTATCCCGCTGTACAAGGTACGACGATTGAAGGCGACGCATTGACCTTATTTCCCGGCGAAGTACCAAGTAAGTTGCCCGAGAGCAAATTTTGGCAACAGAGCGGTTTTGATTTTGTGCAGTTTCGTCCACAGCCGCAAAGCGAGGGAGAACCGGTAAAACACATTCGAATCGATAAAGCGCTAGAATTTTTGATTGGAGACAAACTGAAATGAGTGAATTTAAACAGAAAAAAGTGTTCACTGAGTCTCTTAACGAGTCGCTCGATGCATCGATAACCGAATCTAAGCTTTTCGAAGAGACACAGACATTTGTACCAGTAAAAGTGGAACAAGAAACGCCTGTTGAAGAAGTTAAACTGGAACAAGTAATTCGCCCCAAAGTTGGCAGGAGAAGGTTGGCCACAGGGCTGCTAGCTACGTTCACTGGATTGACGATTTGGCAAACCGGAGACAGTGCTTATCAAGCACTGTTAAGCGGTGACATGCTGGCCATAGGTTGGACAGGCTTTGTCGCCGTGTTAGCTGCTCTTGGTATTGGCGCGATAGGTAAAGAGCTTTGGAAACTGAAAAGGCTGAAAAATCACTTTGATAAACAGCAAGAGAGTGAAGCTTTAATCAACGCAGACAGCTTTGGGAAAGGCAAAGATTTTTGCTACTCACTTGCCAAAGCGGCAGGTTTACCAAAAGAAGCGTCTGCTTTTGTGCGTTGGCAAGATGCGGTGACACAAGCGCACAGCGATGCTGAAATATTAGATATGTATGACGCTATGGTCGTCGCCGAGCAAGATAAGTTGGCAACCAAACTGATAACTCAGCACGCAACAGAGTCTGCTGCTCTGGTGGCAATAAGCCCCTTAGCCATCGCTGATATGTTGTTGGTGGCATGGCGCAACTTCAAAATGATCGATAATCTGTCTGAGGTTTATGGGGTCGAATTGGGTTATTGGTCCCGAGTAAAACTGCTGAAAGCGACGTTAGTGAATATGGCGGCCGCAGGGGCGAGTGAACTTGCCATCGATGCCAGTATGGATTTAATGTCGATGGATTTAGCTGGTAAAGTATCAGCCAGAGCTGGTCAGGGCTTAGGGGTGGGTATCCTCACTGCGCGGTTGGGATTAAAAGCGATGACCTTGCTACGCCCAATCCCTTGGCACCAAGACAGAAAAGTTAAACTAGGTGCTATCAGAAAGCAGATTGTGAGCAAAATAGCGGAGATAACCATCAAATAGTGAAGTGAGAGCGCATCGCTAACTTGACGCACTGCGAGGCATGATTCAAACTACTGTCAACTTTTCGTGACACCTAGAATTAGGATTATTTCAGTGCGTCTAGAAGTATTTTGTGAAGACAGACTGGGTTTGACCCGAGAACTGTTGGACATTCTGGCCTCAAAAACTATCGATTTACGCGGTATTGAAATCGATGTTACAGGCATTATTTATCTCAACTGCCCAGATATAGATTTTGAAACCTTTAGCGAACTTATGGCGGAAATCCGTCGTATATCCGGTGTTCGCGATGTGAGAAAAATTCCGTTTATGCCAATGGAAAGGCATAATACCGAGTTGATTTCTCTGCTTAACAATCTTCCAGAACCCGTACTTGCCGTTGATTTAAAAGGCAATGTCGATATGGCTAACCATTCGGCACTTTCCTTGTTTAATACGACACAAGAGCAGATCCTCAACCTGCCAGTGGCGCATCTTATTCCCGGCTTTAATACAGCGCAATGGCTTGAAGAAAGCATTTCTCGTCACCGTGAAAACGTAGTGATTAACGGCCTGGATTACGTGTACGAATTGATGCCTGTTCACATCACGGATGAATCTGGCGAATCGAATTTGGCCAGCGCGGTAATGATCATACGTTCGCAACAAGAAAGCCCGGTGATTCAACAATTTTTACCTCAGCAAAACGAGTTGGGCTTCGAGCATTTTGTCGGTGTGTCTAACAAACATAAGACTTTAATCAATCAGGCTAAGAAGCTTGCTATGCTCGACCAGCCGCTACTGATTCAAGGTGAGACGGGAACAGGTAAAGAAATGCTGGCTCGCGCTTGCCACAATCGCTCTGAGCGAGGTTCTGAGCCATTTTTAGTCCTCAGCTGTGCGTCAATGCCTGACGATGTGGCAGAAACAGAGCTCTTTGGTCACGCTCCGGGTTCATTCAACCACGAGCAAGGGCATAAAGGTATTTTTGAACAAGCCAATGGTGGTACGGTTTTTCTCGATGAAATTGGCGAAATGAGCCCCCATCTTCAAATTAAGCTTTTGCGCTTGTTGCAAGACGGTACATTCCGTCGTGTTGGTGAAGAGCACGAAATGCACGTCGATGTACGTGTTATCGCCTCGACAAGACACAATCTTGCAGTGCTAGCTGAATCAGGGTCGTTTCGCGAAGACCTATTCTACCGCCTAAATGTTTTAACGCTTGGTATCCCTGCCCTTAGAGAGCGTTCAAATGACCTAGCTCCGCTGTTGGATCTGTTCGTCAATAAGTACGTTAAACAGTTGGGCATGGTTAAACCGAGCTGGGATGAAGAGCTGATTGATCAATTGGCTGGCTATCAATGGCCGGGTAACATGAGGCAGTTAGAGAATATGGTGCTTCGAGCACTTACTGAGTTAGAAGAAGAAGCTTTGGTCATTGAACACTTCCATTTACCTCAGTTAGAAGCGTCGAATGGTAACACTCCAACGCTAAATCTTGATGGTTCATTAGATGAAATTATGAAAGATTACGAGTCGCAAATTCTCGAACGCCTCTATCAGTCATTCCCATCGAGTCGAAAATTGGCAAAGCGCCTCAATGTTTCTCATACCTCTATTGCCAATAAATTGCGCGAATACGGTATTAGAAAAAACTGATGAGTTTAAGTAACACCACTCAAGTGTACGAAGAAGATAAAAGCTTTGTTCTTCGCACCGCGGAGCCTTCAGATGCAGAGATGATTCTGGACTATTTTATTGACAACCGAGATCATCTCATGCCGTGGGAGCCTAAAAGGCCCGCCACTTTCTACACTCTTGAAGACTGGCAACAGAAGCTAGTTAAACTTCATGAATTGCACAGAATGGGGTTGGCCTACTATCTGATTATTGTCGACAAGCAATGTGGTCAAATGTTAGGTACGGTCTCTTTTAGCAATATTACACGCTACCCATTTCACGCGTGCAATATGGGCTATTCCCTTGCAGAAACGGCTCAGGGTAAAGGGATCATGACTAGGGCGATTAAGCTCGCAGTGGCCTACATGTTTGAACATCAAAATTTGCATCGAATTATGGCTGGTTACCTTCCGAGAAATGTGAAAAGTGGGGCAGTTTTGCAGCGGTTGGGCTTTAAAGAAGAAGGCTTAGCTGAAGACTATTTGCTGATCAATGGCAAGTGGGAAGACCATGTTTTAACGTCTTTGGTGAACAGTAAATGGAAGGAAAAACAATGAATGAACGCCTAGAAAAACAACTCGCTCTATTGATTGAGCTGGACAAGTTGAAAGGCGTACTGCGACGTACCAAAGTTAAGTCCGTTGAAGGGCGTTTGGAAAACAGTGCTGAGCACAGTTGGCATGTTGCACTTATGGCGTTGCTATTAGAAGAACACGCCAATGAACCCGTTGATATAACGAGAGTGATCAAAATGCTCCTTCTGCACGATATCGTGGAAATCGATGCGGGAGACACGTTTGTGTATGATCAAAAAGCGATTGCTGCTCAGGCGGAAAAAGAGCTGAAAGCGGCTCAAAGACTCTTCTCTCTTTTGCCAGAAGATCAAGGAAAACCGTTGCTGGAGCTGTGGCTAGAGTTTGAAAACGCAAAAACGGCGGATGCGAAGTTTGCCAAAGCTTTAGACCGTCTGATCCCTATGCTGCTGAATTTCCACAATGACGGGCAAAGCTGGCAAGAGCACGGAGTGACAGCGCAACAAGCCTTAACGGTTAATAATAAAATTGAATTAGGTTCAACCATACTTTGGCAAAAAGCCCAAAGTATAATTTCACAAGCTTCGAAAAAAGGCTGGCTTAAATAGCCGTCTATTACCTGAGATTAAAGAGGAAAACCGATGTCCTATCTCACTTTGGACGAATACCAAAGAAAATGGATTTTTACTCATCAATCAATGCCACTTCCCGAAGGGTCGTTAGCTGAAATTAAGCCAATGACCCAAGCGAGAAGTGCCCAATTGTGGAAAGAAAACATCAGTGCTCATAGTCCAGACAGTGAGAGATTGAGCAGCACGGACTGGCCTAGTGTCGAAAACAACTGGATAGAAGCTGTCGATTGGATGGCAAATTGGGAAAGTGAACAAACGGATAGTCTGCCAGAAGCAGTGCTGGCACACATTGATTGGCAAGATGATGTGACCGTTTACTTCTGTTATGAAAAGTATAACGTCATCGAAACCAAATGGTCGACTTTCAAAAAACACTGGAAGAACTTTCTGTTCTATGACGACGGACCGATTTTGATTGCTAGAAGACGTAAGCAAGCTCTCTGGTTTAATGACAAAGGGCAAGTAAAGCTAGGAACACGTAGCTAAGGTTTAATAGAAGATCACCTCTGTTATAAAAGCACCCCAATAGTTGGAATTCACTATTGGGGTGCTTTGCTTTCTACTTCTAGTTGTGACATTGCTTTGTTGCTTATGGTGAACTCTTCAATCTTAAGTATGAATTTGATAAAGCTGGTGGGAATGGTTAACCCAAAGCGTACGCATATAGATCAGATGGTTTTAATCGCCTCTTTTAAGGTGAGTAATAAGCCATGTGCACTAGCGCCTGAAATCTCATAGGGGTTAAAGATTTCACTAGAAGAAAACTGCTGGGTTATCGGCATAGTGACTGCTGTTTCAGGGATATAGCCCATGTGCCAATCGGAAAAATCGCGTTTGTTGATTTCATCATAGCTGAGAATCACAATTTCTTGATGACGTTGGTCATTAAGGATCTTGTGGTAGATCTGGTTTACCTTGCTTCTAGAGCCTTCTATGCATTGTAGAAAGTAGTTTCGATTAAAAAGCAAAACGCCAGTAACATTTTCTTTTCGATTGTTTTTTCTGGCACTTTCTAAAATATTTTCGATATCTTGATTTGACATGCCATCGCTAATACGACTTGCATAGATAAGTCTGACTAAATACATGGGAGCCCCCTAAACTCACGTTGTTGCTTTGCCTTACCGTTGATTCACTTTTCTCTAACCTCTTCAAACTATAGTTGAGATGTTATGCCTTTCAATGCTTATAGAAGGATCTAGCTGCACTATACTTATCGATCCATGTATGTGAGAGAAAGCGTGATGAGCAGTAAAAAGATCCTTAACTCGGTGGTGGCGTTAACAGAGCAACGAAATTCGGTATCACTTGCTCACAGTGTGCTCGCGACACTAGTGGAAATGTTGCCGGTGACAAGTGCGAGTATGTACCACTATTTAGGCTCTGGTGCTCAGTTGGCAGCGAAGATAGAAGTGGGTGCCGATAAACAAGATATCGCTTGGGTAAATCAAAAGTTTTCTACCCCCTGCCCAGGCATAATCATCAAGAGACGAGTGTAAGAGTGACAAGGGTTGAACAAAGTTGTTATCAATGTGAGTTTCCAATTCCAATTAGAGAAAATCAGTCGGCAAGATTGTCTTTAACACTTAAAACCTCCCCTTATAAATATGAAATGTTGATCGATGGTTTTACAAAAATATATCGCAATTATTTATTGTTATTGGACGAAAATGAGAGGGATAAATTAACCGGTCTACTAAATCGGAAAACCCTCGAAGAGCGGATGGAATTTTGTTTTGATTTTAGTTCGGCAAATGAAACCGATGAAGATGGGGCTTGGATCGTTATTTTAGATATTGATCATTTTAAGCGGATAAATGATCAACATGGGCACATGATTGGAGATGAAATATTACTGCTATTTTCTCAATATATGCAGTGTAACTTTTCTTCTCCCAAGCAATTATTCAGATTTGGAGGGGAAGAGTTTTTGATCATTTTCCCTCCGAGTAAAAAAGATCCGGTAATTAAAGAAGTCGAAGGATTTCGATCTTATATTTCTAATACTCAGTTTCCGCAGATTGACGGCCTTACCTTCAGTGCGGGTGTATGCTCATTCCACCGACACGACTTATTAACCACTATTCTCGATAAGGCGGACAAGGCGCTTTACTATGCAAAAGAGCACGGTCGAAATAAGGTGAGTGTATATGAGGAGTTACTAGAAGCAGGGAAATTAGTAGAAGATGACTTCGGTGATGACGGTGTAGAATTATTCTAAATAGCGACTTTTATTATTCGTTATAAAAAAACCATTGCTAAACAATATTTAATTCCTTAAAATAACTGTGACTAATATTCCATAATATTGATTTTGAAGTGCAAGTTTTAATCAAAATGATATTATGTTTAAGAATTAAGACGGATTTAAATTTTCTAGGATTAGGCAGTGGATTCATTACTAACGCAATTAAAAAAAGACTTTTATGCGCAAATCAGCTCGCTCCAGTCCTGCACACTTCCACAATCTCAACCGACTTTGTCTTTACTGACAGAAGAAGAGTTGCAGGAACTAGAGCATGTGTGGGTTGAGTTATCGGTTTGGAAGCGTAATCAAACACATTAACAGTTACTCTGGTTCTACAGACCTCAGATGAATTCTTGTTCACTGAGGTTTTTTATTGTCTGTGATGGAAAATGTTATATTATAACATTTGTGATCCAAATGTTGATAAATGGAGTAAGTACCCCCATATTAGGGACATAAAGGGGTGCTACTGATGTACCAGCCAATTACAGATAAAGCGATTCAAGTGAGTAGATTGATGGCGGAAGTAAGAGCCAGAGTAGATTTTAAAGTCGGTATTGGAAGCAAAATACAAGCAGAGCTTCTTTCTTTTCATGGACTTAAAACAGAAAAAGAACATGTGGCAGTTGTCTTTAAGAAAGCTGACCAAGGTGCTGAGCCTCCTTTAGTTAGAATGCACTCCGAATGCTTAACCGGAGACGTGTTCCACTCTTCTCGATGTGACTGTGGAGAGCAGTTGGAAGAGACCATAAACCTGATGGGTGAGAAGGGCGGTATCATTCTCTACCTTCGACAAGAAGGAAGGGGAATTGGCCTTTACAACAAGATTGATGCCTACAAACTTCAGAGCGAAGGAATGAACACCTATGAGGCGAACAATCACTTGGGCTTTGGGGATGACTTACGCGACTTTACCGAAGCGGCTCAAATGCTCAAGGCCCTTGAGATTGATACTATCCGTTTGGTAACAAACAACCCGAAAAAGATTCGTGAACTTACCGAACACGGAATCAATATTGATGAAGTTGTCAATACATCAGCACACGTTAAAGATGGCAACGAAAGCTATTTAAAGGCTAAGAAAAGCCACGGTAAGCACAACCTGAACCTATAAGCTATTGTTTAACAAATTGTATCCTAATTGATAAAAGCCTCACATTTGTGTGGCTTTTTTCGTTTAAGAGTTGAAAATTAATTGTAAATTTGTATTATCTTCAAAGTAAGTGCGAATGAGAATGATTAGCACTTGATATAACTCTAACTAAAATAAGCTCAACAAGGATACTTTCAAAATGAATGTAAAATCACTTCTGGCTCAATCTGTCGCTGCTTCTCTGCTTCTTGCGAGTAGCTCAGCTTTTGCCGCAAAAGTAACTAAAGATCAGGTGGTCGAGCATTACGCAGATATTGCTCATGCGGTATTTTCTGACTCTTTGACTACAGCTAAAGTGCTAGAAGACAAGATTGAAGCGTTTCTAGCTTCTCCTTCTGAGTCTTCTCTTGCTGATGTTAAGCAAGCTTGGATTGACTCTCGCGTTCCTTATCAGCAATCGGAAGTTTTCCGCTTTGGTAATGCGATCGTTGATGACTGGGAAGGTCAGTTAAACGCTTGGCCACTAGACGAAGGCCTAATTGATTACGTATCCGCTGACTACCAATACGAACTTGGTAACGAAGGCGCTATCGCAAACATCGTAGCTAACACTTCTTTGACTATTGGTGCTTCTACGGTAGACACATCAAAAATTACACCTGAGCTTATCGCTGACCTAAATGAAATCGGTGGTTCAGAAGCCAACGTTGCGTCTGGCTATCACGCTATTGAATTCCTACTTTGGGGCCAAGACTTAAACGGCACTAATGCGGGTGCTGGTGAACGTGCTTACACTGACTTCGTGGTTGGCTCTGGCTGTACAAACGGCAACTGTGATCGACGTGGTGAGTTTTTACGCGCCGCTGCGGATCTATTGATTCAAGATCTGGCTTGGATGGAGAAACAGTGGTCTAGCGAAGAGAAAGGTAACTATCGCGAAGAGCTACTCAATGGTTCTGCTGACAACGGTTTGCGTAAAATGCTGTTCGGTATGGGCTCACTTTCTCTAGGAGAACTGGCTGGTGAGCGTATGAAGGTTGCTTTAGAAGCTAACTCTACCGAAGACGAGCACGACTGTTTTTCTGACAACACTCACAACTCGCACTACTACAACGAGCAGGGTATCTACAACGTCTACACTGGTCTGTACAAGCGCGAAGACGGCACGCTTCTATCTGGCCCTAGCATCCACGATCTAGTGTCTCAAAAAGACCAACAAGCTGCACAAGAAATCCAAAAGCAGTTTGACCTGACTCGTGCTCAAGTCGGTCAACTAGTCGTATCTGCTGAAAAGAACAACCAGCACTTCGATCAGCTGATTGCCGCGGGCAACGCACAGGGTAACGCGATTGTTAACGAAACTATCCTATCACTTGTTGCTCAAACAGCTTCCATCGAGCGAGCTGCCGGTATCGTAGGTGTTGACAGCCTAAACCCAGACACAGCTGATCACGAGTTTTAATTTTTAGCTGTCGCTGTCTAATTTCTAGACAATTCAACAAGGGCTCGGTAGAGCCCTTTTGGTGTTTATAAAAACCATAATAAATGTGAGTGTATGAGTATGACGTTGTTCTCAAAATACTTAGTCGCTATAACACTGCTGGCCTTGAGTTCTCCTTCAATCGCTAACGAAGCCAAAACCGGCGGAAATACAACCGTAAAGAAAGAAGGCCCTAACGCTTTCTCTTTACCAGCGGCTAACCTTCCGATGAGCAAACGCCTCGATTTTAGTGTCGGAAACAGTTTTTTCAGAAACCCTTGGGTCCAAGCGCCAGCGTCAACGGACGCGAGAGATGGATTGGGACCGCTGTTTAATACTAACGGTTGTCAAAACTGCCATATCAAAGACGGCAGGGGTCATCCACCGGAAGAGGGTGACATTCATTCGGTTTCCATGTTGGTGAGGTTGAGTATTCCAGCCATGACGCCAGAACAAAAAGCCGACTTTATAAAAAATGGAGTGCTTCCAGAACCGACTTATGGCGGGCAACTGCAAGATTTTGCCATTCAAGACCACGCGCCAGAAGGCAAGATCCACTTAACCTATAGTGATGTGCCTGTCACCTTCGCAGATGGCACGGTTGTGACTCTTAGGAAACCACATATCGAAATCCGCGATCCCGGATATGGACCTTTGCACCCAGATACTCAGATGTCTGCTCGTATCGCTCCACCAATGATTGGGCTGGGTCTATTAGAGAGCATACCGGATAAAACACTGCTTGAATGGGCGGATGAAAACGATGAAAACGGTGATGGTATTTCAGGGAAAGTGAACCGCGTATGGGATGTCGTTAAGAATGACTACGCCATCGGTCGCTTTGGGTGGAAGTCAGGCCAACCGAATTTGATGCAGCAAAATGCCGCCGCATTTAATGGTGATTTAGGCCTGACAAGCAACTTATTTCCAAAAGAGAACTGCACCAGTAATCAAGATATTTGCGCTAGGCTACCCAACGGAGGCAGTCCAGAGGTTAGCGATAACATATTAGATTTTGTCGAGTTTTACTCTCAGCACTTGGCTGTCCCTTCGCGAAGAAATATAGACGCACCGGAAGTTCAACTTGGGCAGAAGATATTTAAAAACGTCGGTTGCGAAAGCTGTCATAAAACGAACGTTAAAACGGCAAAAAGACCTGAGCTGCCCGCCTTGTCCGAGCAACTAATACACCCCTATACCGACTTAATGTTGCACGATATGGGTGAAGGCTTAGCTGATAATCGACCCGAATATTTGGCGAATGGTAGAGAGTGGCGAACACCAGCGCTTTGGGGTATTGGCTATACGGAAGAAGTGAATGAACACACCCAATTTCTCCACGACGGTCGTGCTCGAAACTTAATGGAAGCGGTTTTGTGGCACGGCGGTGAAGCCGAAGCGGCCAAGCAACGAGTATTGAAGCTGAGTAAAACTGAGCGCGATGCCCTTATTGCTTTCCTTAACTCTCTATAGGGAACGGATATGAAGATTAAATCTATCAACTGGTCATTCTCTTTGCTGGCTTTGATGGTTATGCCAGTTATGGCAGAAGCGTCGGAACACGCCAGTCATGGTGTTTATCAGGTAGAGCGCAGCGCCGCCAAAGTATTTGAATCTCGTGCAGAAAAGCTAGAAAACGCGTTTATTCGGTTTTGTCGTGGCGGGACTAGAGATGAACTAGAAGAAGCTTGGCAGCAGACAATGCTCAGTTGGATGGCTTTACAGGGTCAAGAAAGGGGCCCTGCAAAAGCACTTGAGCAGAGCTGGAATGTACAGTTTTGGCCAGACAAAAAGAATACGACTGGCCGTAAAATGTCTTCATTAATCGCTCAAGATAAAGTGTGGACAGAAGAAGAAATCTCAGTGCAAAGCGTTACCGTTCAAGGACTAGGTGCGATGGAGTGGCTCTTGTATGACAAGGCTTCTACGTTAGAAACGGGTTCGTCAGTGTGTAAAACAGGTGCGAACATAGCCAAGAATTTGAGCACGAATGCCACCCATATCAACACCGCGTGGAAATCGAACCCTTGGTTAGCACTGGATGAGAAAGGGTGGAACACCGAATACATCGCCTTGCTTTCAAACCAGTTAGACTACAGCATGAAAAAGTTAAGCCGTCCTCTTGCGAAAACAGGTAAACCTAGGGCTTATTTTTCGGAATCTTGGCGGTCGGAACGCTCTATGCATAACCTCAAGGCCAATATTGAAGCCATGGAGCTTTTGTATTTCGCGAACGGGAACGGTTTAGATAAGTTGCTCCGCGACCGGAACAAAGTCGCGCTAGCGGACAGTATCAAGAAGCAGTTTCGCTTTACCATTGATACTTGGCCGACCGAACCTAGCCTTTTTACTGCACTGCAATCTAAAGATGGATATGTCGATATCTTGGCTCAGTACAATAAACTTGAGCAACTCAAGTATTTAATACACGAAGAAGTGGCAATCGAGTTAGGCGTAATTATAGGATTTAATGCAACCGATGGTGACTGATCAAACCCGTCGCCGCCTGTTAAAGGCGGCGCTTTTTAGCCTTTCTGCCCCAACAAGCTTTGCGGTGAGTGCTTCTAAAAAACACTCTAGTGAGCAAGCATCTGCAGGTCTAATTGGGTGCAGTATTCAAGGACGAGACCGCTTTAGCGTTGTCGTGGCAGACCGCTTGGGAATGCCGTTAAGACATGTTGTCCTTCCAGAGCGCGGCCACGGCGTTGCGATTAATTCCGTTTTGGGACACGCTGTCGCTTTTGCACGTCGTCCCGGCCGCTTTATGTTGGTGTTCAACTACCACACTGGAAAAACTATACGATTATCGCCCGCTTCTCATGGGCGTCACTACTACGGACATGGAGCGTATTCAAATGACGGCAACTGGCTTTATGCGACCGAGGGTGAAGTAGGTACGAGCCGCGGTATTATAGGGGTCTATGACGTTTCGAAGGGCTATCAAAAAGTCACTGAGTTTTCTGGCTTTGGCTTGGGGCCACATGAAGTCATTGTTATGCCAGATAACACACTGGCGATAGGAGTAGGAGGCGTACATACCGATGGACGAAAACCACTTAATATCGATGCTATGAAACCCAGTTTGTCTTATCTCAATGATAGCGGTGAGCTGGTAGATCAAGTCACTCTTGCAGATAAAAAATTAAGTATCCGACACCTTGCGCACGACGGGGGTAACACGGTTTTATGTGGGCAGCAATATCGCGGAGAACCCGATGATTACCCGTCATTACTGGCTATGCATACCAAAGGCTCAACGCTTAAGTTATTGCAAGCAGAACCTGAACAATGGGCGAGGTTTAAACATTACATTGCCAGTATCGCCGCAAGTGATGAATGGATATTAGCAACTTCGCCGCGGGGAAACTGTTACGGTATTTGGAGTAAAAGTAACGGTAGGTTGGTTGAGCTGAACGTACTACCAGATGCATCTGGCGTGGTGTATAACCGAGACGAGTTCAGACTAAGTTCGGGAAGTGGTACCGTGACGAAAGTACAAGATTTGTCGATAAAACAATCAATTAACACAAACGTACAGTGGGATAACCATTGGTCTGCGGTTATTTAAAATATTGAGGCAAGTTGCAACGCAACGATAATTTTTTTGCCATACTCTATGTCATAACTCTATGGCATTGTCATAGTGATATAGGACAACGGAGTGGCCAATGACTCAAAAACGCGTCGTACAATTTCTACTTATTATTACTTTCTCTACACCCGCATGGCACTTGAGCATTTTGTTAAGTTAGGTTGGATAGCACCAGAGAGTCAGGTTCACGAACTTGTTCAATATCCTTCAATGGTAAAGCAGCTTTATATAGAGAATGACAATCAGATGATCTGGTTGGATTTACAACAAAGCAGCAAATTGGAGTTCCAGTTAGAAATCATTCAGACCGCCGGATTTAGTCCGCTGTTCTCTCGTCAACTGAGTTATCTTCAGTTCTACAGAAAGAGTAATCGCTGGTTAGAGTATGATGTGTTAGCAACAGATACCTTATTGCTTTACCTGAGTTACTCTTATCACGCTGCGCGAGATGGCAAAGACTGGTTCTTCTCCGACAAACTTACTCAAGCGTTGCCAAAACCACCAAAAGGGGTACTACTCGACACTATGGTGGCGATAGATACGCAGTATCTCGGTGAACTCATTGAAGACTTTACTCCTACCAGTGCCGATTACCAGCATTTGGTGAACACCTATTTGCATTTGCTTAAGTATCAAAAGCTTGATTTGCCGATGTTCTTACCGGGTAAGACGCTTAGAGTGGGGCAGCGAATGCGAGAAAGGGAAACCTTGATTCAACGCCTAGCCATTGTCGATGTCGATACTTCAGAGGTGACACCAGATATCAATTGGTACGACGTCACATTGGCGGGGGCGGTAAAAGAGTTTCAACGAATTCACGGGCTTAAAGTCGATGGTGTGATTGGTCCTAGTACGCTTAAGTGGCTGAACCTATCACCGGAAAAACGACTGGTGACGTTAGCGCTGAACGCAGAGCGCGCTCGAATTTGGCCATCTCAGCGAGAAGCACTGATTTTGGTTAATGTTCCTAGCTTTGAAATGCGTTACTGGTACTCTGGTGAACAGCAGTTCAGTACTAAAGTGGTGGTGGGGCGAAAAACAAGACAAACGCCAGTGATGACAACTAAGTTAGACTCTCTCATTTTAAATCCAACGTGGAATGTGCCGTGGAAAATCATGGTTGAAGATATTATTCCTCTGGTGCAAAAAGATCCTGAGTACTTGGTTAAAAATCACATTCAGATAGTCACGGCGTGGCGCAATGGCGAAGTGGTGGACCCAAGTGTAATTGATTGGCAAACACTCAACCCCAGAGCGTTCCCATATAAAATGCGTCAATTATCAGGCAATGGTAATGCCCTAGGCTTATACAAGTTTAACACCCCTAACAGAAGAGCCATTTACTTACACGATACTCCGAGTAAGCATTTGTTCAACAAAACGACTCGCGCATACAGTTCTGGTTGCATTCGAGTAGAAAATGCAGACCAATTCGCCTCGTTGTTACTGGCGAATCAAGGTATGAGTTTTGCGAAGGAAACAAGTGAACCTATCGAAGAGTCAAATCAGGCCATCCCATTTAAACGCAGGATCCCAGTTCATATCATTTATCAAACGGCTTGGTTTGAAGATGGTTTGATTCACTATCGTGATGATATCTATCGCTACGACAGATCCAGTTACATAAAAGGATAAGTTTTACGCAAATTTTACGGATGACTTTTGTAAGTTAAATTTCCTTTCTGTTCAATAATTAAGCAAAAAGCGTAGGCGAATTTATCGTTTCTAGCATGTTTTATGCATTTGCACTTACTACGAGAGTCGGGTAGTGTCCCCGACGCATAATTGAGTAGTAGGTAAGTAGACGTGCAGTTATCAAGACGAGATTTTTTAAAAGTAACCGGAAGTGGCCTAGTGGTAGCGGCTTGCATGCCGAGCACCGCGCTAGCGTTTTATCCAGACCAGCCAAGATCTTTGGCTTTAAACAACCTTCATACCGGTGAAGCACTCGAAACTTGTTACTTTGATGGACGGCAATACCTCTCCGGTGAACTGGCTCGTATCGATCAAATCTGTCGAGATTTCAGACGCAACGAAGTTCACCCTATGGACAAACGCCTGTTTGACCAAGTGGCTCAAATCCAATCCGTGTTGGGCACTCAAGCAGAGGTACAGATCATTTCAGGTTATCGCTCACCTGCCACCAATCAGGCCCTTCGCAATAAATCATCTAAAGTCGCTAAAAAGAGCTACCACATGTTGGGTCAAGCTCTCGATTTTCGTTTGCAAGGGGTTGACCTCAAACGCGTACGCGACGCTGCGAGGAGCTTAAAAGCGGGTGGCGTTGGTTATTACCCCAGAAGCAACTTTATCCACATTGATACCGGCCCTGTTAGATACTGGGCTTGATAGTTGTCAAATGGCGCAGTCAGTGTCATAGTGCTCGCAGTTTTTTTTGCAGGATAATTCAGTATGTCACTTGAATATAAAGTTGTACCCGTTACTTCATTTTCGCAAAACTGCTCCATTGTGTGGTGCGATGAGACCATGGAAGGGATTGTTGTCGATCCTGGTGGTGATGTTAAGCAACTAAACATGCTGATTGAAGAGCTGGGTGTAAAAGTGGTTAAGTTGGTGTTGACTCACGGCCATCTTGACCATGTTGGTGGTACTCAACCTCTTGCGCGTGCGTTGGATGGCGTTCCAGTGATTGGCCCACATAAAGACGATAACTTTTGGCTACAAGGGCTCGAAGGGCAGAGTCAAATGTTTGGTTTTCCACTTTGTGAAGCGTTCGAACCCGATGAGTGGTTAGAAGAGGGTGATACGGTCACTTTCGGTAATCAAGTGATGGAGGTTTATCACACACCAGGTCATACGCCTGGACACGTCAGCTTGTTTAACCGCGAAAGTAAGGTCGCATTTGTGGGTGACGTACTGTTCAACGGCAGTATCGGTCGAACGGACTTCCCGAAAGGCGATTTCGACACGCTGATTAACTCAGTAAAAACCAAATTATGGCCAATGGGTAATGATGTTCGATTTGTACCGGGCCATGGGCCGGAGTCCACGTTCGGCTACGAAAGACAAACCAACCCATACGTTGCCGACGAAATGCCACTTTACTAATCAAGAAATAGCCAGTGATTCAGCACTGGCTTTTTTATCTATTAGACTTTTGGCTCTTCTGGATCAGCCGCTGCTAGGTAGCGTCTTGCAAAGCCAACAAAATCATCCGGTGTTCTATCCAAATCACCAGCCGCAATAAAGATGTCGTAGTCAAAATAGGCTCTCTGATACCTCATGCGGTTTGCCAACATGGCCTGTAGGCCTTTGTATTTTTTCCCCGTTTCACTGGTGAAGTGAGATGAGTCTAGCACCATATCTTCGAATTTAGTTTCGTCATTACTTTGTTTGGCCCCGAGGTAGAGCAGGGCTCTTTGACTCAAAAGAATCTCTGTTGTGATCCTAGGGCAGATGCTCTCTATGTAGGGGGAGTAGGACTTGAGTTTTATCCCAATCCAAGGCAGTGGCTCTTGCCATCCATCTTGCTGGTAATGACAGACGCCGATTTTACTAATGTTGTTCCACTTAACTACCCATCCCCCTTTGAACAGATGCTGTTGAAAGTGCGTCGGGGTCAAAGTGTACTGCACAGTCCCTTTTCGAATCAGATAATAGCCAAACAAACCTGCGCAGAGAATTGCCGCCAATGTAAAAAGTAACTGGGGTAGTCCCGGAGCGAGGCTAAGTAGGAAGATGGCACCAACAAAAGAAAACGCAAGCACGACTCGCCCAAAAGTCGAACCAAAGTTGAGTGGTTGATGAACAAGATGCGTTGTTTCCATTTTTGTACCACGTTTTAACTGCAAGCCATTGATATTAAATACTGGTAACTGGGTAAAAAGATCACTTTTTAAATGTTCTAGTACCATGTATTTGTTCCGACCATCTTTTTAAAATAGCGTCACATGTGGCTAATTTGTAGTCCATTTTGGTTATATCGCGCATTTTTAGCTCTTAATCCGCGTCGAAGTCTACAAATTGGTGCCATTTTTTGGTATAAATCGCGCTTCACATTTTGAGCACTGCGCCGTATGCAGTGAAATGGAGACCTATTCGATGAGACTTGCTCATAAACGCAAAGTGCAGTCAAAGTTGCAAAAACGCATTAAAGCAACTGTAGCCAGTGTTGAGAAAAAAGCTGTAGCTAAGCCAGTTGTAGAAAAGAAAGCGGCAGCTAAGCCAGTAGCAGAGAAACCAGCGGCAAAAACATCTGCTGTTTCACTAACACCAAAACAACAACAAGTGTTAGATATCGTTGCTGCAAATGCTGAAGGTATCAATCCAAAAGGTATCGGCCTAGCGGCTGGCCAAGAAGAAGCAAAAGCGGCTTCTTGGGCGACAGGCGCACTTAAGAAACTACTAGAAGAAAACCTAGTAGCTAAAGAGCAACAGTCCGGCAACAAAGTTATCTATAAAGCTCTTTAATTCGCCACTGTACTCAATCTTAAGCCTCGCCATATAAAGCGGGGCTTTTTAGTACTTGTCGATTGTTCATTTGTCACAATTCTACAATACTCTGTTAATTATTTCTCTAAAGTGCCACTACGTATTCCTCTTTTCTCTTTCATTTTCAATCTTGTCTAACTCTCTGAAAATAATAGTAATTAAAAGTTTTGACTAAATAGATTACGTACAAATACGTACTGCTAACGTCTGTTGCATTAAAATTTAGCGATTTTGACTCAGTGTTCTCGCTGATGAATTTGCCTTATGGATAGATCACTCTATACGTATGGATAGTCAAGCTAGGCTGTCTCTAAATACAAAAGTACCCTGAAAGGTACCGAATAAGAGAAAGGAATAACTATGAGTCTGATCGATCGTTCACTGAAAAATGTGTTCAAAGGTGGTTTAGCTGCGATTGCGGCAACGCTACTTCTTACTGGTTGTGGCGAAGAGAAAGCGCAAGATACTCAAGCGGCTGCCAAACCGGAAAAAATCTACAAGTTAAAGCTCGCTGAAACTTGGGGTCCTAACTTCCCAGTTTTTGGTGATGCGACGAAGAACATGGCAGAAATGGCGAACAAGATGTCTAACGGTCGCCTAGTGATCACGATTGATTCAGCCAACAAACACAAAGCGCCATTAGGCATTTTCGATATGGTCAAATCTGGCCAGTACGATTTGGGCCACTCTGGTTCGTATTACTGGAAGGGCAAAGTACCAAATACACTTTATTTCACCTCTATGCCTTTTGGTATGACACCAGCAGAGCAATACGCTTGGTTCTATCACGGTGGTGGTATGGAGTTGATGGAGCAAGTTTACTCTCCTCATAACCTGCTTTCTTTCCCTGGCGGTAACACGGATATCCAGATGGGTGGTTGGTTCCAGAAAGAGATTAATACACTAGATGACCTGCAAGGCCTAAAAATGCGTATCCCAGGTTTTGCTGGTGAAATCCTTGCTGAGCTTGGCGCGAAACCAACGAACATCGCTCCGGGTGAGCTATATACCTCTCTTGAACGTCGCACAATTGACGCGCTTGAATGGGTTGGTCCTTCTTTAGACCTACGTATGGGCTTCCACAAAATTGCCCCTTACTACTACACCGGTTGGCATGAGCCAGGTTCCGAGCTTCAGTTCTTAGTGAATAAAAAAGTCTGGCAAGACCTTCCAGAAGACCTTCGTGAAATCTTGCGTGTAGCAATGAGAACCGCTGCGTACGACATGTACACTCAAGCGACTCATGAAAGTGGTAAAAACTGGGTATCTATCAAATCTGAGTACCCTGATGTAGAAGTAAAAGACTTCCCACCAGCGGTAATGCAAGCCATGCGTGACGCGAACAAACGCCTGCTCGCAAAGCATGCTGAGTCTGATGAACTTGCCAAGCAAATCCAGAAGTCTCAAGCGGATTACCTAAAACAAGTTCGCTCTTGGACAGATATCTCTCATAGAGCGTATCTGAATAGCCAAGCGCAATAGTCTAGTGACAACGTCACTGGAAGCCCGAGAAAAACACAACTAAAAACGAGCTCCGCAGGTACGCCTAGCGGAGCCATATTTTGAATTCCATGGAGTAGGGAATGAGAAGTCTTATTTACATCGAACGACTTTTTAACCGATTTGGCGACCTGTTGGGTTGGCTATCGAGTATTCTGTTTGTTCTTCTTTTAGCAAACGTAACGTATGACGTGATTATGCGTTATGCGTTTAATGATGTGTCAATTGCATTCCAAGAGATGGAGTGGCACCTTTTTTCCGCTGTCTTCTTACTGGGTGTTCCTTATGCCATTAAGGCGGGGGGGCACGTTCGAGTTGACCTTTTTTACGAGCGTTTGTCGCACAAAGCTCAAGCGATCATCGACTTGCTCGGTACGCTATTTTTCCTACTTCCTTTTTGTTTGCTAGTGACTTGGTATGGTATCGACTTTGCCAAAGAGAGCTACGCCTTAGGAGAGACGTCGGGCGACCCGGGCGGTTTGCCATATCGCTGGATTATTAAATCGATGATCCCACTCTCTTTCTTATTTATGGCGATCAGTGGTGTTGGCTTAATTCTTCATTCACTAAACAAAATTTTCAATCCACACCTGCTTCATATACGCAGTGAAAGCAATCATTAAGAGGTAGTTTGCAATGATCGGTATTGTGATGTTTTTTGTCGCCCTGTTTGCACTGCTGCTGGGCTTTCCTGTAGCGTTTACCTTTGGTGGTATCGCACTTATCTTTGGCGTTTGGGCTGAAGGCATGGATATGTTTGCCTTTATGCCATATCGAATCCAATCCATTATGGAAAATACAGTTTTGATGGCGGTACCGCTATTTGTATTTATGGGGTTGGTACTTCAAAAGACTCGATTAGCAGAACAACTGCTTGAATCTATGGGTCGACTGTTTGGTGGTGTTCGAGGTGGTATTGCTATCTCGACTGTACTAGTGGGCGCGTTACTTGCTGCGTCGACGGGTGTTGTTGGGGCATCAGTAGTGGCTATGGGGCTTATCTCTTTGCCAGTGATGCTGAAATATAACTACGACAAGGGGCTTGCCTGCGGAACCATTTGTGCCTCAGGCACATTGGGCCAGATTATTCCTCCTTCGATAGTTCTGATTCTACTCGGTGATGTTTTAGGTGTACCTGTCGGCGACCTATTCCAAGCGGCTATTTGGCCAGGTTTGGTATTGGTTGGCGCTTATGTCGTTTACATACTGATATATGCCAAGCTTAACCCTGAAGCGGCTGCTCCGATTGAGAGAGACGAATCGGTTAGCCGTAAACAAGAAGTCATTGCGGCGATGAAAGCTATCGTGCCACCTTTGGCACTGATTGTTGTTGTACTCGGTTCTATCTTTGCCGGTGTCGCGACGCCGACTGAATCTGCGGCATTAGGCGGTGCGGGAGCCATTGTACTGGCAGTTCTCTACAAGCAGTTTAGTTGGGGTATGGTTTACGACTCAGCCAAAGAGACCGTAAAAGTAACAGCAATGGTTTTCGCTATTCTTCTCGGCGCAACCGCGTTCTCTATGGCCTTTACCTATACAGGTGGCGATCACCTTGTCGAACAATGGATGCTGCAAATTCCGGGTGAAAAGTGGGGCTTCTTAATTATCACTATGTTGGTTATTTTGGTGCTGGGTTTCTTTATCGACTTCGTAGAAATCTGTTTCATCATAGTGCCAATACTTGCACCCGTTGCTGAGCTTATGGGTATCAATATGACTTGGTTTGCCATTTTGGTAGCAATGAACTTACAAACCTCGTTTTTGACGCCACCGTTTGGCTTTAGTCTTTTCTATCTCAAGGGTGTCGCTCCAGCTGGTGTGAAGACAAGTGACATTTATCGGGGTGTGATGCCCTTTATCGCGATTCAAATATTGGTACTCGCGTCGTTGTTGATCTTCCCTCAATTTTACGGAATGTGATCATTTTGCAACATAAATGAGACAACTAGTGATAAAGTGAACTGCTCTTTGTAATAACAAAGGGCAGTTTTTTACGTTTGAGGAGAAGGAATGCCTCTTAAAGCAAAACTTATTTTGCTGAGTTTGGTCCCGTTGCTGTTGGTGACCGTTAGCATTAGCTGGATCGCGATTTATCAGGCCAAGACTTTGGGGGATCGCGAGGTAGCCATTTTTCACAGCTCATTGATCAAATCTAAAGAGACCGCGCTTAAAGACAGTGTCGACTTGGCATTTGACGCTATCTCTCACGTATACAACGACCCCGATCTCGATACGGAAACCGCCCAACAGGAAGTCAAATCAATATTAACAAAATTGCGTTATGGCAAAGATGGCTATTTCTTTGCGTATGACACCAATGGACTTAACCTTGTGCACCCCATCTTGCCTGAACTCGTCGGGCAGAATTTGCACGAGCTTCAAGACAGCAACGGTGACTACCTCATTCAAGAACTGCTCCATGCAGCCCAGTCAGGAGGCGGTTATCACCAGTATCTATGGCAAAAACCATCCAGTGGTGAAACGGTATTAAAATTGAGTTATGCCGCTTGGTTGGACAAATGGGGCTGGATGATTGGCACGGGACTTTACATTGAAGATGTGCACACTGAAATTGCGACCATGCAAACGGCCATTAACGACAATATTGAAACAACGTTTTTTAGTTTAATCGTGATATTGATTGTTACCGTAGCGGTGATCTTGGTGATTACGTTGGCGATAAATCTACACGAACATAAAATTGCCGATAGAAGTTTAAAAGAGTTGGCCCACAAAACCGTTATGTTCCAAGAAGATGAGAAAAAGTATCTCGCTAGAGAATTACACGATGGCATTAACCAGCTTCTTGTTTCCAGTAAATGCCATCTCGATCTGCTTGGCCATAAAATCCAAGAAGACGGGTTAAAAGTTCACGTAGATAAATCGCTCAACTCGTTGACCACGGCAATAAATGAAGTGCGCCATATCTCACACAAGTTAAGGCCAAGCGCCCTAGATGATATTGGTCTTGAAGCGGCATTAAACTCTTTGTTGCAAGACTACCGTTCTCATTCTGGCGTCGAATTAGAAATTCTTCTCAGTACCCAACCGGGTAAACTAAAATCAGAAGTAGCTACCACACTGTATCGAGTGGTACAGGAGTCGATTACAAACATTGAGAAGCACGCTAGTGCAAGTAAAGTAACCGTATCAGTGCAGCAAATGGGCAATATGCTTCAATTGCTGGTTCGTGATGATGGGGTGGGGTTTCACCCATCTGAGGCGCTGAGACGCAATGGAATAGGGCTGCGCAATATGAGAGAGCGCGTCGAGTTTATCGGCGGTGATTTTGAGTTGTTGAGTGAGCCAGGATTTGGAACGGAAATAACCGTGTTGTTGAAATTGGATGGATTGGTGTATGGTAGCCCGATTAGCGTAGTGATTGTAGATGACCACCAAGTTGTGCTGGACGGTTTTATTGCTAGGTTGGAGCTAGAAAGCGATATAGAGGTGATTGGTACCGCCAGCAACGGTGTAGAAGCTGTTGAAGTGGTAAACAAGTTTAAGCCCGATGTGGTCTTGATGGATGTCAGTATGCCCATTATGAACGGTATTGAAGCAACGGCTTTAATCAAAGAAGAGCACCCCGAAGTGCGAGTACTAATGCTAACCATGCACGATAACCGAGAATACATCATGAAAGTGATGCAAGCGGGGGCGGTTGGCTACATGCTTAAAGATATCTCGGCTGAAAAAATGGTACAGGCGATTAAAACGGTGAATCAAGGTTCGACCTATTTTTGTGAGTCCGTTACTCAGACTCTGTTTACCCAAGAAATTGCGCCAGCAGCACCAAAGTCAAACCCGTTAAGTCGACGGGAGGAGTCGGTGCTCAAAATGGTGGCACAAGGTCATAGCAGTAAAAAAATTGCTTCCTTGCTCGATATCAGTTATCGAACCGTGGAAACCCACCGACAGAACATTAAGCACAAGCTGGATCTTCACAGTACCGCTCAACTTGCGACTTATGCAGTAGAAAATGGTTTGGTGGACTAATCATGTTTCGCAATGACTACGATGACTATCACGTGCATGTCTATTTTGACAAAGAGACGCTTTTGCACGCTAAGGCGCTTTATCAATCTATCGGTGAACAATGGGCGCTACCGCTGGGCCGATTGCACGAGCGCAACGTAGGCCCACACCCCAAGTGGAGCTTTCAGGTGAGCGTCGATAAAGGTCACTTTGAAAATGTCGTTGAGTGGCTTGATGAACATCGAAATGGTTTAACGGTTTTTATTCATGCCAGTACAGGGAACGCCCTGAAGGATCACACTGAGCACGTCTATTGGTTGGGCGAACCCGTTGCACTGAATTTAGATATCTTCAATGAATAAGTAAGGCCAATAAAGTTGTAAAAATTCGCGCCTTGTCTTAGTGCAGTTTCGTTTTGTTGCCTAAACTTATACGCAGCGATAAAAGCGCTGTTCGTTTTTGGGGTTAGGGAAATGGAATTTACACAATATCAGCAAGGGATAACTTTTTATCATCACGCGGAGTCACTAAACGAGCAGATGCACTCCATTCAAGGGAGAATGCAAGCTCATGTCGCCGACTTAGACAGGGTGTCGTTTGCGCTTTACGACAGCGACGCAGACATGTTGAGAACCTATGCTGATAGCACCTTTCTCAGTCTCGAAAAGGCACATTACGAAGCACCGCTGGATTCACTCCCAACCCTAAAGAAGTGTGTCGAAAGCAAGCAACCTAGGATTCTTTCCAGTCTTACACACATTCCCCCTTCTCGACATGTCAGCATGCTTATTGAAAGCGGCTTTCGCTCTAGCGCTGCGATCCCGTGTTTTCGAGATAGTGATTTTATCGGATTTGTTTTTTTAAACTCCTATCGAGAAAGTGCCTTTGACATCGAAATCATCCATGACCTTAAGCCCTATATCGATATGGTAGCGTTTTCTGTCATTTCGGAGTGTCAAATCGTCTGGTCTATTTCTCACTATGCCGAGCAGGTTCAAAAGTTGGCACCGTGCTATCACAAAGAGTCTCAAGCACATAAAGAAAGAGTGTCGGCTTACACCCGGATTATTGCTAATCACGTGGCTTATCTGCATGGTTTTGACGATGAAACCATAGAGCACTTAAGCATGTTTGCGCAGTTCCACGACTTGGGTAAAACGCGTCTTCCAGTCACTTTGCTTTGTAAAGAGTCGCCCTTAACGACTCAAGAAGTGGTGGCAATGCAAAGTCACATTGGACACGGCTTAGATATTATTGATGAAGCGTTAGCTAGGCTAGGGCATCCACAGCACCCTTGTATTCAGCTACTTAGTGAGATCATGGCCCATCATCACGAGTTTATGGATGGTTCCGGTTACCCTAACCACCTTCGCGGTGAAGAGATTCCAATTGCTGCTCGTATTGTTGCGGTCGCCAACGTATTTGACGCCATGACAACGCACAAGCCTTATCGACAAGCTTGTGATGTCCCACATGCATTGTTAGAGATGGAAAAAATGGTGAATCAAGGCAAGTTGGACAGGGAATGTGTCAATGCCCTTAGAGAAGCGCAAAGTGATGTTGAAGCTCTGTTGATTAAATATCCAGAATTCGACCCCAAAGATGGCTTTTATTAAAAGGTATTTGCTATCAATACTATAGTTTTAATCTAATATACCTATCAAACGTTTGGGTTTAAAGTGACTCCATAGCGCAACAAAAGCAACTGGAGAGAGACTATGACTAACCGCACAAACTTTATCGGGCTAAACCAACAAGACGCTAACCAACTGAGTGTTCAACTCAACGCCTTACTCGCCAATTATCAAGTGTTGTACATGAACACTCGTGGCTACCATTGGAACATCAAGGGACAAGCTTTCTTTGAGCTTCACGTTAAGTTTGAAGAGATATACACGGATCTTCAAACCAAGATTGATGAGTTGGCAGAACGAGTTCTCACCCTAGGAGCGACACCGGAGCACAGCTTCTCGTCCTATTTAAAGAACAGCGAAATCAAAGAGCATCAGAATGCAACTCAAGGTGTTGAATGCGTTCAGGGACTGGTGGACGGCTTTAGCAAACTCGTTACTCAGCAAAGATCAGTTCTTGCTGCAGCAGCAGAGGTAGACGATGAGGGTACCGCTTCTCAAATGGGCGATTACATTCGCGAACAAGAAAAACTGCTTTGGATGTTAAACGCCTATCTACAATAAATACTGTATAAAATAACAGTTATTTGTTGACAGATTTAGGAAAGTTGAATACTGTTTAAATATACAGTTAGACTCAAAGGAGAAAATTATGCTGTGGGAAACACTTGAAAGAGTTAACCAACTGCGCCAAAAAGCGCTGGCTAATCCTGAGTTTATTCAATCAGCTCAGGCTCATGAAAAAGCACTGAAAGAAGGCAGTGCAAATCCGGATAGACCGGAGCGAAGTAAAAAGCCTCGCAAGCCTAAATCTCTTGCTGACATCTATCATCACGTTGAGTTTGGATCGAATCCGGCGGGCTCACGACACTAAAGTGACGCTAAAACGTTACTGCTTACACTGCTGCCTCTGATGTTACTTCGGTTAATCAGAGGCTTTTTTATGTCATGGACACGAGTTTATAACGGGCGTGTTGAACCTAGAATAAAAGCAAAAAAAAGGCCGCCGAACAGGCGACCACATAACAGGAGTGCTACAGATACATGACTAAATGTAGCACATAGAAACTGACGTGCTGATGACGGCAATTGGGCAGAATGTTAGCGGTTGAAAACTATAGAATAATCGCGAAAGGTCCGATTTATTTTAAACTGCTATTTAAATGGTAATTTGGATGTATAATCCAGATAAATGCATTTATAGTGAATTAAATTCCGTTTAAATTGGTTATGTTGGATTTTATATCTTAATTATCCTTGCCTCATTTGATCCTCCGCAAAGAAATCACCGAAAGCGAATTTGCCATTTACGTTTTACTTACTAGGTCGCTGTGATTTTAGTTATTAAGTCTTAGAATTTGGTTTTTGCTGCTGCCTGTAAAGGTAAAAATACAATGGATAATAAATTAGGACTTGGTGCGCTTACCGCTATCGTTATAGGTTCGATGATAGGAGCGGGAGTGTTCAGCTTGCCACAAAATATGGCTTCTGTCGCCAGCCCTGCGGCAGTGTTGATCGGTTGGTCGATAACCGGCGTCGGTATGATTTTTTTAGCTTTATCTTTTCAAAAGCTGGCGATGAGCAGGCCTGATATTGATAGTGGCGTATTCGGTTATGCAAAAGCTGGCTTCGGCGATTTTGTCGGATTTTGCTCCGCTTGGGGTTATTGGCTGAGCGCTATGTTAGCCAATGTTTCCTATTTGGTCATTGTGTTTAGCACACTGGGTTTGATGACGGATACACCTGATAATCAGTGGTTTGGTCAAGGTAACACCATTTTGTCTGTGATAGGTGCGTCAGCATTATTGTGGATGGTACACGCCTTGGTGTTAAAAGGAGTAAAAACGGCAGCACTTATTAATATGGTGACAACCATAGCTAAGTTACTCCCTTTGATACTTTTTGTTCTTTGTGCGCTGTTCGCCTTTAACTGGGAACGATTTACGCTCGATTTTACTGGCGTGCATTTTGGTCTAGAGCACGACCTACTCTCCCAAGTGAAAAGCACCATGTTAGTAACGGTTTGGGTGTTTATCGGTATTGAAGGAGCGGTGGTGGTTTCAGGACGCCCGTCATCGCAAAGACATAGGCAGAGCAACAATACTAGGGTTGTTAACCGCGCTGGCTATTTACGTGCTGGTTTCATTGCTTTCTATGGGCGTGGTTAAGCGACAGATCTAGCGCAGTATCAAAATCCTTCTATGGCGCAGGTTCTTACGGAAATCATTGGCCCAGCTGGTCAGTACATTATCAGTATCGGTCTTTTGATCTCGGTGTGCGGTGCGTTCTTGAGCTGGACGGTTCTGGCGTCAGAAGCTCCATACCTATGTGCAAAAGAAGGCATGTTCCCCAAAAAGTATGCCGAGGTGAACCAAGCGGGAACTCCAGTTCGTCCCTTGCTACTCACTAATGTTTGGATTCAAGTTAGTTTGATTGCGGTGATGTTTGCTGGCAGTACTTACGACACATTGCTCATTATCGCTTCGGAAATGATTCTGATCCCTTACTTCCTAGTTGGTGCGTACGTTCTTAAATTATCGATAACAAAAAAAGAGCATCGCCACTTTTTAATCGTGGGGCTGGGGGCGACAGTGTACGGAGTATGGTTGCTTTACGCATCTGGACTGAACTATCTACTTATGTCAGCGGTGCTTTATGTTCCGGGGCTGTACTTCTACGTACAAGCCAAAAAAGAGCAGGGAGTCAATCCGTTTAAAGGCCGAGAGAGGTTTGGAGCAGGGGCGCTTAGCCTAGTTGCGCTACTCGCTGTAGCCCTATTTTCCAGAGGCATGCTGAATGTTGCTCTATGAAAAAAGCCCCGTTAGGGGCTTTATCATAGTATATCGATTTAACAACGACCTTAGCTCTCGGCAGTTGCTTGTTTGTACTTCTTAAGTTTACCTTCGTCTAAACGCTGTAGGTAGTCTGCCAAATCTTTTTTGATTTCAGGAACCAAGATATAAAGACCGACAATGTTAACCAGAGCCATAGAGAAGATCATGGCATCAGAGAAGTCGATTACAGGCCCAAGATTCATCGCTGCACCAATGACAACGAAGGTACAGAATTTAACTTTAAATACCAGCTCAGCGGTTTTACTCTCACCAAATAGGAAAGTCCAAGCTTTTAGACCGTAATATGACCATGAGATCATTGTCGAGAATGCAAACAGTACTACGGCAATGGCTAAAATGTATGGGAACCAGCTAATAGCGCTACCAAAGGCGGCAGAAGTCAGTTCTACACCAGCTAAACCTGTATCGGTATCAAGGTAACCCGTAATAATGATGACTAGTGCCGTCATAGTACAAATGACAACAGTGTCGATAAAAGGCTCTAGCAAAGAAACGAAGCCCTCAGACATAGGCTCCTTGGTCTTGACCGCTGCGTGAGCGATCGCCGCAGAACCAACACCGGCTTCGTTCGAGAATGCTGCTCGTTTAAAACCTTGGATCAAAACGCCAATGACACCACCAGCAATGCCTTCACCGGTAAATGCGCCGTGGAAGATTGCGTAGAAGGCATCGTCGATGCGATCGTAGTTGATACCGATAATCACCAGTGCAGCACCGACGTAGATTAACGCCATAAATGGAACTACTTTTTCAGTCACTTTCGCGATGGATTTAATACCACCGATAATGACGATACCTACGATAATGGCGAGAACTAAACCAAACAACCAACCTTTATCCGCTAAGAAGGATGCATCGCCGCCAGTGACTCCAACAACTTGCTTGTAGGCTTGGTTGGCTTGGAACATGTTACCGCCACCCAGTGCGCCACCTATCGCGCAGATAGAGAAAAGTACAGCTAGGGTGCGACCAAATGCCGCTTTGCCACGTGCAGCAAGGCCTTTGCTCAGGTAGTACATTGGACCACCTGAAAAAGAGCCGTCGGGGTTGGTGTTTCGGTATTTAACGCCTAATGAACACTCGACAAACTTACTGGACATACCCAGTACGCCAGCAAGGATCATCCAGAATGTTGCACCTGCACCACCGATTGAGATTGCCACGGCAACACCCGCAATGTTACCAAGGCCAACAGTACCTGATAGGGCAGTGGTTAGTGCTTGGAAGTGTGAAACCTCGCCTTCTGCTTTCTCTTTTGGATTACTGTATTTTCCCGAGACCAAATCAACGGCGTGTTTAAAGCCACGAATGTTGATAAAACCTAAGTAAAACGTAAAGAAAACGGCAGCAACGACTAACCAAAGTACGATCCATGGCACTTGAACGTCAGTAAAGGGGAAAGGAATAGTCGAGAAGATCATTCCTACAAATGGGTTGACGATCGGTGCGACGACCTCGTTAATCGCTTGGTCTAAACTGGAAGCCGATGCATTAAATGCAACTGTGCTACCAGCTAGCGCCAGCATTGTTTTTTTATCCATGTTGTGTCCTGTCTAATATGAAAATTAGTTATATTAATATTGTTTTTTATGATGTTGTGTTCGTTACATATTTGTAACAGCACGCATTATTGTTAAAAACATAAATAGCGCAAATATAACTTTTGTTTTTTTGAAGTGGGTTGGATTCACAGTATTAGAAGTGTGGTTGAAGCGTGTTACAACAAGGGCTCAAAGCCACATATTGTTACATTTTCAGGGTCATCAAGGCGCACGGGATAAGGTGTGGTTGGTGCGCGATTTGAGCATCACAGGCAGCACTATGAGATCGATCCTGTTTGGCACAGAGAGTGACAATTGAGGTGAATCTAACTCTTACTAGGTTCAATGATGTGCGTTTGAGCTTGTTCAATGACGGTTATTAGTTTTTCCAACTCTTGCTTAACATCAGGGCTAAAAGGGTGACCCATATTGACGCGAAAGCAGTCCCCGTAAAGAGGAAGAGATGTAAAGACTTTTCCTGCTCTGATGTCGAGTTGCTTCGCGATACTGGCGTTCGACAATGCTTCGCTCGTTAAGCCGGGGACTTGTACCCACAGCACCAGCCCACCTTTTGGGCTGCTTATCTTACTGCCTAATGGTAAGTGCTGTCGCAAAAAGTCAGTGTACTGGTGCTTTTGTTGTAGCAACTGGGTGCGCTTTCGCTTGACGTATTTGCCATAGAGGCCACTGTCTATAAAGTCAGCGATGGCCACTTGAATAGGCAAGGCGACACCGTAGCTTGCGGTGGAAAACGCTGAGATGTAGCTTTGCAAGTACCGCCCCGGCAGACACCAGCCAAGACGATATGCCGGAGATAGCGTTTTAGAGACAGAGCCACACCACAAAATATAGCCTTCAGTATCATAGTGTTTTGCGGGCAGAGGAAACTCGTCGTTATGCGACAGTTCTACATAGACATCATCTTCGATGACTGGCGTTTGGTATTTCGCTGCCAAGTAAGCCAGTTTTCGCTTTTGATCGGCAGACATATTAATCCCTTGCGGATTCATATGCGAAGTGCAAAACAATCCCGCTTGTATGTTGTTATTGCGCAAGTGAAATTCAAATTGTTCTAAGTCAACGCCTTCTTTTGTCGACGGTATTTCAACTACTCTAAGTCTCATTTGATGGATGATTTCAAGCAAACCACTAAAACAAGGTGAACTGATCGCGACGGTATCACCCGCTTGAGTACAACTTTCCAAAGCGGTTTTTACCGCAGACATTCCTCCATGAGTGACAACAACATTTTGTGGGGTAAATCCAAAGCCTTGTTGATAAAAGTGATCGGACAGGGCCTGTCTCAGCATGAGTTCCCCTTGTCGATCCGGATACTGATTTAAGCGTTGGCCAATACGTTTGCTACAACGCTTAAAACAGCGATCGATATCAGAAAGCGCTTGGTTATCTAAAGGTGTAGAGGAAATGCCGAGAGGACCATCCGGTATGCCATTGTTGTCTATGCCGGTATAGCTAGGTGTACTAATTTGACTTTTGAATTGCGTCAAAGTAGGTGAGGCAATGGCTTTATGACGTCTTTGAACAAAAAAACCAGCTTTGGGTTTGGACTCTACCAACCAAGGGATTCCAACTCTTGATAACACGAAACCGCAGTAGCGACACTAATATCGTGCTGTTTGGCAAACTGTCTTAGCGACGGAAGTTTTGCACTTATTGGGATACGGCCGTCTTGAATACTCTCGATGACCATGTCTGCGAGCTGTTGGTATCTAGGCATAACTAATCTGTACTGGTTTCTTTGTTTTAAATTGTATCTGTACTGTTTTTTGCGCGCAAGACACACTATAAAAAAACATACAGGAAGTGAAAATGAAGAAAAAAGATCTACTATTGGCTTTAATTGTCACCTTTATTTGGGGGTTTAATTTCACCATGATCAAACTCGCGGTAACCGAAGTTAACCCTCTTATCATGACTGCTGCGCGTTTCTCATTGGCGGTGTTTCCCGTTATCTTTTTTATTGCACGACCTCAGGTCGCATGGCGCTATCTGGTTAGTTACGGCGTAGTGTTTGGCGTTGGAATTTGGGGAATGGCTTCGTGGTCGATAACTATGGGTCTGTCGTCCGGCATGTCGTCTGTGTTAATGCAAAGTAGCGTGCTGTTTGGCGTGGTCTCAGGGCTAGTTTTATACAAGGATAAAATTCACTTGTTTAAAACTATCGGCGTGTGTTTAGCGATGATAGGTTTGGTTGTCTCGGTGATGTATACCAACGGCAACGTGACGTTTCCCGGACTATTTCTTATCAGTATTGCCGCGTCCTCATGGACATTGATGGGAATTATCGTCAAAGCGGCCAAAGCAAAGAGAGCATTCGCTTTTAACGTTTGGGGAATGTTATTTGCCCCTCTGCCTCTCGTGGTGCTGGCAATGGCCATTCACGGTACAGACGTTATCTCATCCTCTGTTGCCAATTGGGATTGGAACACCACGGTAGCGGTTCTGTTCCAAGCTTACCCGACAACACTGTTTGGCTACTGGATATGGAACCGATTGGTGTTGGAATACCCAATGAGCACCGTTGCGCCACTTACCTTGCTTGTGCCCGTATTTGCGCTTATCTGTGGATATTGGTTCTACGATGAAACCTTAAGCCAAGTTCAAATGGTTGCGTGTGGATTATTTTTGTGTGGAATCGGTTTTATTGTTCGTCAACCAGCGGCTCCGGTGAGAAAGGTCGCCCGAAGCGCCTAACTCTGATTGCTTTGATACGCGCTCGATATAGGCCAAGGGCGCGTTAATGACAAAACACGCTTTACAGCTGCTTTTTATATATATGCCCCGTTTATAGCATTGCATTCGCCCCTAGTTCACAAATTGCCGTTAATCCCACTTATCGATGACTACAAGTTGGTGAATAACGTGATATAAGAGTGTTGTCGGCTGTATACACGAGTCGCAAGGGTGCAGCCCTGACTCGTAGAGATATCAATACAAATCACTAGTTGTAATGAATCAAATGTGATTATCAGGGGTTAGGTCATTATGAAAAATAAACAAGCGGATTTAGGTTTTAGCTATCGAATTCAAGATGGTCGATGCGTCATACTGCGCGACAGTCAAACGGTAACAGTGTTAAAGGGGACTAAAGCTCTGACATTTGCAAATGATATGCAAGAGCTTAACTTTGAAGAGCAGCAGCAAGTCATGGCTCGAATGACAGGAAATTATAAGCGCGGCAATGAAAAAGACGCGAAGTCTCAGCATAAGCAGAAGTTCATCTAAACTTTTTACGTTAAAGATGTAACAAGCCCTTCATTGATTTTGTGTAAGGGCACTCACTCCAAAGTTAACGCCAGCCCTAGTAAAATAGGCAGTGTGATGACACTAAAGAAGTTGGCAAACAACACCATAGAAGCGACTTTAGTGGGCTCTATACTAAATCGCTCTGCGAACAGATAGTTCATCACGGCTGGTGGTAGCATAGAAAACAGAACCATCATTTGCAGATGCATCACTGAGAGTGGAATAAACCAATAGATAATTGAAAAAGCGATGGCGCCCGTTAACAAAGATTGAAGGGTACAAAGCAAGCCAACGCGTAGCCCACTCAGTTTGATATGGCACATTTGCGCTCCAAGAGACAATAGCATCACTGGTATAGCGGCTTGTCCTAATAGGGCAGTAGCGTCATACAAGGGCTTCCACACCTCTACGTTTAAAAGGTTCAGTGCTAGCGCAGATGCCGCCGCTATAAATACGGGCATTTTTACGATTTGCTTGACTGGGTTGCCGCTACTCAACATAACCAAACCGATACTGATATGAGTACAAGCGGAAACAACAAAAAGCAGAACAGCGGCCCCAAGAGCCGTTTCACCAAACGTGTAGGTGAACAAGGGAATGGCCAAATTTCCACTGTTTCTAAACATGTGTGGCGGCGTCCAAGCCTTGTAATTCAACTTCATTAAACGGCAAATAGGCAGCATAACAAGCGCTGGAATCAGTACCGCGACTAAAGCGGCGATCAGCAGGGGAAACTGTTGCTCGCCCAAAGGCATGGAAACTAGGCTAGAAAAAACTAGCGCAGGTGTGAAGGTTTCCATATTAATGCGGTTGATAGGTTTAAAATCAGGCTTTAACCAGCGCCCTACACTGTAGCCTACCAGCACCAATGCAAACACTGGGAACAGAATTCCGATTACCTGACCAAACATAAAGCCTTCCATGACGTTTTATTGTACAAGGCAATGACACTAAGTTAGCAAGCAAAGAGTGTGCTCTGTGGTGATTACTAGAAGTTGCGTCATTGTGGTAAAGGTTCAACATTAAAGCTTGCAGGGAAGAGAGCAAACTTGACTAGCCAATATTTATCAGTGGACCAGATTGAGCCTAAACGGAGAGGAATAGTGGATTTTCCATCAAAATTCCTCATATTTACAATGGTATAACATAGTTAGGTAAACAATGTCATCTAAAACAATGGTCAATAAAGCATCGAATGTAATGTGTTAGCACCGTAACGAAAGCCGTCTCACGACATTAATGCAAAGAAACGGCAACAGAGAGGTTAGACCCTGTTTTCCCCTTGACTAAATGCGATGATTTGGCTGATGTGAGTGAAAGAGCGACCCGATTCAGCTTGCCAGTGCTGAAACGCCTTAAGCGCAGCTTGATGAGATTTTAGCGAGTCACGCCCGCCAGTAATAATGTCGTGTGCTCTTAGGTAGTTTTCGACATCACTAGAGAGAATAAAAGTATCAACCCCTAACTCTCTTAGCGCGTAAGCCCCCGTATTGCCCCCTAGCGTTTGCCATGAGATTTGAGGTAACGCCACAATTGGGTGATGTCTTGTGAAGCCAGTTTTGCAGCTAACTCGCCAAAAGAACCGTGTTCGAAGCGGGCTTGATAGATCATGTCAGCATTGTGCTTAATGGTCATAACTTTAGCGTGGTGACGGATGATTTTAGGGTTACTGGCTTTGTTATCCCAGTGTTCATCACTGAGCATGAGCAGAGGTTCGATGTTGAAATTGAAAAACAGCTCATCAAAATCCGGCCACTTCTTTCGCACCAGTGACCAAGAAATACCACACTGAAAGACTTTCATGCTAAATGCAGAAAGCCATTGGGCTTCATCGATTGAAGCGATCTCCTCATAGGACAAAGAATCAGACAATCTCGCCTCTAGCTGGTCGATACCACCTTTTCTTTGGCAAGCACGTTGATATATCTGATCAAATTTTTCCATTTCAATACCTTAAAATCTTTCATTGTTGGTAACAGGACGAGGATAAGACATACAAGGCTCAGAGTCTAATGTGTTGAAAGCGGATGACAAAACGAGTGAGGATCTTACATAATGAGAACTTATCTCATTTGTGGAAGGGTAATGACCAAGGTCTAATAGCCGTAGGTATCTCTTTTTAGTATCTTGTTTTGATTATTGAACCCTTCCCGCGATGTAAATGAAAACGAGTTAACCGCAAGCAGTCTATAGGTGACGAAGGAGTAAATCCATGAACATCATTTTGAATACCGATTCATACAAAACCTCACACTATCTTCAATATCCGCAGGGAACAGAGTATGTGTCGAGTTACATTGAATCGCGTGGTGGCGCCTATGAAAATGGTGTGTTTTTTGGTTTGCAAATGTTTTTAGATGCCTACCTCTGTCACCCAATAACCGCAGCAGATATTGAAGAGGCGTCCCAAATCTATTCTGCTCATGGTGTCCCATTTAACAAACAAGGGTGGGATTATATTTTGGAGAAGTGCGACGGGTATCTGCCAGTAGAAATTGAAGCCTTGCCTGAAGGTACGGTTGTGCCAGCTCATACTGCATTGGTTCAAATCAAAAACACTGACCCGAATTGCGCTTGGTTAACCAGCTATTTAGAAACCGCACTGCTAAGAGCGATTTGGTACCCGATGACAGTGGCAAGTAAATCCTTTGCCTGTAAGCAAGTGATAGCTCAGTACCTAGAAAAAACCGCGGACTCATTGGAAGGCCTACCATTTAAGCTACACGATTTTGGCGCTCGTGGTGCGGCAAGTAACGAAGCTGCTGGAATTGGTGGATTGGCGCACTTAGTTAATTTTCTAGGGACAGATACGGTCGCTTCACTGGTTTATGGTAAACGTTATTATCATTGTGATATAGCGGGTTTCTCAATACCGGCCGCAGAGCACAGTACGATTACGGCATGGGGTAAAGACGGGGAAGTCGACGCCTATAAAAACATGCTTACTCAGTTTGCAAAACCGGGCAGCTTAGTTGCCGTAGTGAGTGACAGTTACGACTTGTATCATGCTATCGATAAACTGTGGGGAGAGGAGCTCAAACAGAAGGTGATGGATAGCGGAGCCACTTTGGTTGTCAGGCCGGATTCAGGCGACCCTGTTGAAATCGTCTCCACAACCATAGAGCGACTGATGGACAAGTTTGGCTATGAAATTAATACCAAGGGTTACAAGGTCTTGCCCTCGTGTGTTCGCGTTATTCAAGGCGATGGTATTTCACTAGATAGTATTAAAGCCATACTTTCTAACTTAGAAGCGAAGGAAATCAGTGCAGATAATCTGGCGTTTGGCATGGGAGCGGAACTGCTGCAGAAGGTTAATAGAGACACGATGAAGTTTGCCATGAAAGCATCCGCGGTATGCATTGAAGGGCGGTGGCAAGACGTATACAAGAACCCAGTCACCGATCCCAATAAAGCGTCTAAAAAAGGTCGTTTAGCGGTAGTGAAAGGTGAACAGTGGCAAACGGTGAGGTTAGATGAACTTGACTCTAGGACTAACCAGTTACAACCGGTATTTCGAAATGGCAAAGTCCTGCAAAGAACGACACTTGACGAAATAAGAGCACGAGTATCTGGATAACCCTGACAAAAGAAAAAAGCCAGCATAGAAAAAATGCTGGCTTTTGCGTTTGGGCTATAGCGTCAAAAGGTAGTTGACCAATCGGTTGTAGTCATCGTAGGTTTTTATCCCTTTGCCCGTCACTAGGTATTTATTGTTTACCAGCACGCCGGGTACTCCGGTCAAGGTGCTCTTTTTGAACTCTTTATCAAATTTTCGCTGCATCGAGTTGACGACAAAACTGTTGTAGGCTGAGTCATACTGGTCAGCTGCGACACCGTGATCGATAAAGATTTGGCGCAGATCTTGTTCGTCGCGAGGCGCTTGCCCAAGATCGTGGATTTGACGAAACATAACAGGAACCATAGTCTGTTCTACTTCCAACGCCACCATAGTTGCGTAGGCCTTCGCCATTGGTAGAGCCATGTTTCCACCCATAAATCCAACGTGGACCTTCTCAAATCGCGTCTCTTGCGGCAGCGCCGGTTTTAAGTTTTCAACGATCGCCTCAAACTTATAACAGTGTGGGCAGTAGAAAGAGAAGAACTCGGTAACTTTCGATGTCGATGATTTTGGATTGTTGACGACCGTGTAGTGTTCGCCTTCTTTAAATTGAGCGGCATGAGCCGTAAACGCGAGCATAAGCCCCGCAAATAGAGCAATGAATTTTTGCATTTAAATATATTCCTACGTTAATTCTAAATAGCCGTAATCAGGCTTTACTAAACAATGTGTTAAGAGAAGAATTAAGCGATAGGAGGGCGAAACAACGAACGAGCACGCACAATTGCTTTAAATGCAGGTTCTGCAGAAATAAGAAGCAGTGATGTGAGCGGGTTTTCCAGTAGATCTACCGATTGACCGCAGGGCACTTTGAGTAAACAGACCGTAGAGCAGCCATCGTGGGGTACTTTACTTGCTGTTGTTGTGACGTGGGAAGGGCACTCGGCAACTTGGACAAGTTGAATGGTGTCTGGGTGTGCTGGAAGAATATCGTCACTTATTTGAGATGCAGAAACCTGACTGGCGACAACAAAAGCCAGTAAAGTAAAAAGTGCAGTCAAATATGAAGTGGTACGTTCCAGCATAACCTAAGTGTTTGGTTCCTTTGTTGTCATGATAACTCAAGCCAGATTGAAATCACATGAGTTTTTAGCTAAAGAAGTCGCAGACCAGTTGGCAGAGCGTCGCCAAAAGCACGTTTACTTTCCGCTTGGTCTAACTCACTAATTTCACTTACCAACTTCACCCATGATTGTGGCTGTTTGGTATGCACCAACTTGTCCACCACTTGATCTCTATACTGTTCATCTATATCAATTTGTCGATCACCAGTTTTTCGACAAATCATCACCGTGGCAAATGCTACCATAGGCTCTTTTTGCCAATCTTGTTCAAGTAGCGAAGGTAACCATTGCTGAGCTTGTTCCCGAGGATGATGTTGTGCTGACTACCGTATAAGCTAACGCGTGAGGCAAGGCGACCCACGGCCCACCAGTGGGCGGATTGGTAAGAAGATTGATGTAGCGCTTTACTCATAAACCAAGTAGCTAAGAGGGTTTTGTCTTCTATATCCAAATGTTCTAATGATGCGGCAAGGCGGACCATTGCTTCGTAACCCATATCCTGTGCCGCTTTGGCTGACTTAGGGTTCTTCATCGCGCCAGGGTGAAGGTATTTCGCGATATCAGCCAATATGGTTTCTTGCTGCTCGATGTCAAGGCCACCGGCAATTCGTCGCCAAAATACCCACCAGTCGGTCCAGCCTTGGTGGTTTTTAAATTGAATACCTTGCTGGTACAACGCCCATATTTGCTCCATGCGCCAACTGTCTGTGGCATCACCAAAGCCCGGTCGCAAAGAAAAACCCGCCAGTCGCAACCAGTTTTTTTCGTGTTGCTCAGAACGGCGACGACGTTTTCGGCCTTTACTGAGACTATCGAAGAGTGTTCTTAGAGTATGGAAGTCCCACTCTTCTTTTTTGCCCAGACGTTTTTCTAACGACTTGTTTAAAGTCTTAATGATCAGCCCGTCATCGCTCTTTTTGTTTCCACTGTAGGCCTTAGCGATTAAGTCCTGACATTCCAATAGCTTAGGTGAGCTTGTTTCTATCTCTTCTTCAACTTGCTGATGGCGAACTTCAAATTCGAGCGACCAACGCCTATCGTCCTCAACACTAACGCATTCCATTTTTAGCGTGCCTACTTCGGTTAACTGACAGGCTAGCTGAACTTCGACTCGTTGTTTTTGATTGGCAGACAATTCGATGTCGCTGCCTTCTAGAGTAGAAATATAGGGTGGAAGTGGAGAGAAAAGATCAGGGTTGACGTCTAGCATGAGCCCATTAACGATTTTGGACTCTTCGCTAAGCTGGTCATGTGTGGAAGTCAGCAGATTAAATTTAACGGGTTCGCCAAGGGTCAATGAAAAACGCCTTCCCGTTAAACGGATCTCTTGTCCTTCTTCGGTGCCTTTCGCCAACAAGCATAGGGCTTTAGATTTCTGTTTTTTCTCTTGCAAGTGCAAAAAATAGGAACGAGCACTACCGCCACCTATTTTTAGTTGAACCCCGCGACGCGCCTTGCTAAAAGCGACTGCACCCAATGCCACGGACGTGTCAGGGGAGGGGTTATTTAACAAGGTAATTGAACGTCCCAACCAGTTGGACAGCAATTTTTCTATGCGAGCAGTAACAAGTGGGCTATTAAACACACCGCCATTGAGCAACAGAGCCACGGGAATAGCCGCTTGACTCGCGTCGTACCCCTCATGATCGCGAAGCGCATCCCGAGAAACTTGCTGATGCTGATTTAAGAATTCAGCTAGGTGTTTACTGACTGCTGGATCAGAAACGTAAGGCAATCCAAACTCGACAACGGCACTTCGCCTCTTGTCAGGTAATTGATGGAATTCAGTGAGAGGAAAAAAGCCATCAAACGCTATCTGATGAACTTCGTCTTTGGCTAAGGTTACGCTTTTTGTTCCACCCAAGAGTTTAGAACCACTACCCAACATGGTAATTTTTGTTGATTCTGGAGCGTTAGGAGAGAGGAGCGATTCTTTCGCACTTCTCGTTTGCTGAATGAGCTTAGTCAGTGCAGTGGCATTGAGCTTTTTACTTTGACTAAATCTCTGTTCAGCCAAGTGCGCCAAAGCTAAATCTAAGTTGTCACCACCAAGCATAAGGTGCTCGCCCACACCAATGCGGTCTAAGCTCAACGATTGTTGGTGATATTTAGCCTGAATTAAGCTTAAGTCGGTGGTGCCCCCACCCACGTCACAAACGAGAACTAAAGGTAGGTTAGCCAAAACTTCTTTAGCACTGTCTTTATGGCGTGAGTACCAGTCATAGCAAACGGCTTGCGGCTCCTCTAGTAGAAGGATCTGATTTAATCCCGCAAGATGGGCAGCTTCAATCGTCAGTGCTCGCGCAGTTTCATCAAACGATGCGGGTACTGTCACCACAACGTCTTGGTCCTCTAGAGGATTTGAAGGGTGTCGGTGGTTCCACGCTTGGCGTATATGGTTTAAATAACTCGCGCTGGCCACAAGAGGGGAGACTTTTTCACAATCTTTACTGGCCCAAGGTAGGATTTCCGCTCTGCGGTCAACGCCTTGGTGAGATAACCAACTTTTGGCGCTAGAAACTTGTCGGCCTTCTACCTTGGCACCGAGCTCTCTGGCCCACTCGCCAATAATGACACTGGGAATATCACCGCCAACTGAGTGCTGATCCCATGGTAGTTCAAGGTCACTTTGAGAAAATTGTCCTTGAACTGCATGATAGCGAAACGAGGGAAGCAGAGGACGCCTTACTACTTCACCTGGTCCAATTAACTGGTCAATCTCAAAAAGCTGCACTGGAGAATTTTCAAGATCATCATTGATTTCACAAAAGGCGACTACGGTGTTGGTCGTCCCTAAATCTATGCCGACGAGAAAGCAAGGTGCTGACATATGTTCCTCTTTGAGATTAAACAGAATGGATAAGGTCTGGCGGCATCAATTTATGCCGCCAGACCCATTAAAGTGCAAAGAAACGCTTATGCTTCTTCTCGAACATCGAACTCTACATGCCATTTCTGGCCGTTATCACTCGCTATCGCTTCAAGCTGAAGAGTGCCGACTTCGGTGACGCGTGTTGCCAACGTTACTGGAACGACTTCCCCCTCTCGTCGACCTTCTGAAACGGGCAGTGTCACTTGAATCTCTGGTAGCTCTTCTAACTGTTCTGGAGCCCAATGGTCAAGATGCGTTCCGGCAGTGTCTTCTCGCCTTACGGTAGAGCCAAAGAACTGGAAATGGACAGGCTGACCAATAATCAAGCCAAACTCCTGACTTGGTACTTCTGAAGAGGTGCCTTCTTCCATACCGAAAGGAGCAACACACAAGGCTTCCATTGGGGCGGGCATACCGGGAATAGCGGGCATAGCACTCTCGATACCCACGTAATAACTCGATGCAATACCGCCGCGAATTCGTACCCCGTTGCCTTTGCGAACGTTGCCGTAATATGCGGCTCCACTCGCGACAGCAAGATCGAGATCTGCGCCTGATAGCACCTTAGCTTCCGTCGAACCAGCCTGCGTGAGCCATTGGTTGATGGTCTGAGTCAATCGCTGAGCGAGTAAAGAAGATTTGAGTACACCACCGTTAAAAAGCAGAGCCGTAGGTTTGATAAACTCGTTAGAGCTTCTTCCCATGCCCGGCATATTGGCAAACGGATCGAAAGAGGCGGAGTTTGGCGCTGAGTTCGCCCCCTGGGCATTGGCTTGCTTAGTCAAGAAAGCGGCAATGTGGCGTGTTATGCCCGCGTCTTGCGCGTATGGCAAGCCCATTTGGGTCAATGCTCCGCGGGAGCGCTGTACTGGGTGCTCTTCAATACCGACAGCAGGGAAAAATCCGTCAACAAGGGTTTGCTGAACTTCTTGCTGAGTGAGTTCGGTTTTTAGGGTCGCGCCCAATAATTTAGAGGTTCTACTTGGAACAACAATGGGAACTGAGCCCAGTTCACTGTTGTTGAGAAGGGCTTCTTTTGCATCTCGACAAGCGTGAGTCATTGCTTGGATCTGCCATGGTTGAAGCTCTTTTCCTTGCTCGGCGAGTTTTACTTTCAGTCGGTAAGCGAGTGCTAAATCCATATTGTCACCGCCCAGCAGAATATGCTCGCCAACAGCAATACGGTTGAAGCTTAGGTTTCCTTGATCTTCGTTGACTTCTACCAACGAAAGGTCCGTTGTGCCGCCGCCGATATCGACCACGAGTACCATATCCCCAACGCTGACCTGTTCTCGCCAAGTGTCCGCTGCGTTGTCAATCCAGTTATAAAGAGCGGCTTGCGGCTCTTCTAGTAGTGTCAGATGTTCAAAGCCCACTGCTTTTGCTGCTTCGGCGGTCAGCTCTCTCGCTGCTGGATCAAAGGAAGCCGGTACAGTGATGGTGACTTCTTGTTCTTTAAGCGGTGCTTCGGGGTGGGTATGGTCCCACGCGGCACTTAGGTGCTCAAGATAGAGTTCGGTGGCGCGAACCGGTGAAACTTTTTCTACTTCCTCCGGACTTCCGGTAGGAAGGAAAGCTTGATGGCGGTTGACGCCACCGTGACACAACCATGATTTGGCACTGGCCACCAAACGGATAGGTGTTTTTGCCCCTAGATTTCTAGCTATGGCACCAACGAGCGCTTTAGGCTCTTGCGACCAAGGTAAAACACGTGACGTCGGGTTCATTTCATGTTCGTGTGGTTGGTAGAGGAAAGAACCAGTTGTGCCTTCTCTTCTACTTTACCGGGAGCAGTAAGCTGGGCGATAGGCATTACTTCAACTTTTGCGTCTTCGTTGTGGGTGTCTAAAAAGGACAACACACAATGGGTGGTGCCTAAGTCAATCCCAACACTGTAGCGAGGTGAGTTTTCCATTACAGCTCGACCTCTGCTGGTGCGATCACACTGGAATCGTAGTCTTTTGCCAGCTTCGGCAGTTTTACGTCCGACGCTTTCCAACCTTTGTGGACTAATGTGCCAGTAAATGGGGCGCTGCCTGTCACTTGACCAGTTAGACGTACTTCTTGAGCGTTAAAGCCTTCTTCAAGTGTGACGCGACTTTCTTCTTCTTCGCTGCGTACGGCGCTAAGAACAAAGTACTCATTCAACACTTTTTCACCACCTGCGTGAATGACACGAGCTGCAGCGCCGACTTCTTCATCAGAAAAGGCACTGACATCCTCTTTAAGGAAATCAATTAGGCGTGCTTCTTGTTGCAGAAGTGAAAGCAGTTGTAGGGCAGAATCCGTATCAGCAGTAGCGAGTTTTGATTCTACTTCAACAACTTTCTCTACCACTTTTTCCACTTCGACTACTTTTTCAACTTCGACGATCTTTTCTACTGGCTTTTCGACTTCGACGATTTTTTCAACCGGTTTTTCTACTACTTTTTCAATGACGTTTGATTTTCGAGAGACCGCTACGATAAGTAATAGCAGACTAGATGCAGTCAAACCTGCATGTAGCATATCGAAAGTGTGAGGAATCAGTTGTAGGTCAAATGTCATAGTTTTACTCTTTTCAACTATTAAGCGTTCAACGCAGTGCGCCGGCCGCATCAATCTTGCAATAAATCAAGAGAACACTGACTTTCTCTTGAAGACAATGAGTTTAAATTTGGGGGCAAATGGTATCACATTCAAGTGCTGAACCATTGAGAATTGGGCTTTGAAGCGCTTAAGTGAGTTAAATTTAGACACTTTGCAATGCAGAGAAGCTATTGTGGCACAGCAAATTAATCTGTTTGAAGAATATTTTGTTGTAGTCCACTTTTTAACGTTGAGACTTCCGCTAAAATGAAGGGGTTATGGTAAAGCGATCAATAGCTATGAAGAGTCTGTCTCAAAATCAAGTTCGCTACCCGCTGGTCACCTTTTTGGTAGCAGTGCTTCTGACCTGTTTACTCTTGTTTGTCGTCCACGATAGACAGAAACAGTATCGCTTTGTCCTGTTCGACAACTTAGCGGCTAGAGAAGCCTTAACACTGCAGGAGTTTTTACACAGCGATATTGAATATATTGGTGCTGGTGCCAATTTTTTTCACTCCACTGACTCAGATGATTGGATAGGCTTTCAGATATTTGCCTCGCAGCTAGTCGCAGCGTCAGATAGTTTGATTGCGCTGCAATGGCTACCTAAAGTTGAACTCTCTGATATCGAAAAACACGAAGAGGCGTTAAAAAAACGCTTTCCAGACGCTGCTTTGTATACCGTCGCTTCTCAGGGGCAGAAGTTGTATGGACAGCTAGCTGATAGGTCAGAGCCCATATTTGTGACCTCTGATATTTACCCCTTATCAGAGCAAAACAGGCGTCTACTAGGTTTTTATTCGACTCAATCGCGTTTCAAAAGGGTAGTGGATAACCTTTCTATGCGACACAAGCCCAGCGTATCCGATAAAGTGCGCTTGATTCAGGACGGGTTGGGCTCGGACATTCGAAAAGATGGTTTGCTAGTCTATCATCCCGTTTACACGCGATCTTCTCATCACGAATTGGCAGGCATTGTAATTGGTGTTATCCGTTCAACGGCTTACTTTGAGAAGTTATTGGTAAAAACGGCGGCGGAGCAACATTTAATGGTGAGGGTCGTCGATCAAGGCTATGACTCGGAAGACGCTCCTATTCTATTTGAAAGCCCTCATTGGGCTGACTCGGATGGATTACAGATGAGTAAAGTTATCCTCCTTCCCAACCGTACTTGGCGTATAGAGTTTAAACTTCCACAAGTACTGACGACCAAAGACAAGCTATTGCTTCTAGGGCTCGCTTTAGCTGGCGCTATGATCGCTCTGCTGCTGACCTATGTTGTTTTTTTGCAAACCCGCGAAAGAGAGCATTTGGCCGTTATGTTAGCTGAAAGAACAGCAGAGCTAGAGTATTTGGTCGACCACGATGCACTAACGGGTTTATACAACCGGCGGGCGTTTAACCGATTTATGGGAGACCGTATCAGGTGTAATGAACATTTCACCTTAGTGGGCTTTGATATCGACCGCTTTAAAACCGTTAATGATAATTATGGACACGTGGTTGGTGATAACATCTTATGCCATATATCCACCGTGGTAACAGCAAATATCAAACAAGACGATGTGTTTGTTCGCATGGGAGGAGACGAGTTCTGTATCCTAAGCGCAGTAACCGATCCCATAGAATTGCACCACTATCTGGAAAACATACGCCATCAGGTTGAGGTATCACCACTCGATTTACACGGTGAATCCTTGGTGGTTACAATGAGTGTCGGAGCCGTGGTTCGTTTGGATGAAGATGCTGAACAATTACTTCAAGCGGCTGATGCTCAGCTTTATTACAGCAAAGAAGCCGGTAGAAATACCGTTAGTATAGGGTGATATTTCACCAGCAAGTCCATGCTTGAATAGAACTCGGTGGTTTTTCGCAATTTTTTGTTGTTGGACAGGTCGAGATTTAGCGGGCACTGTTGTAGAATCTGCCACTTTTGCAATACACCTAACAAAGGCAAGTTATGAATCACAATCGCGTTGTCTGTTTCGATTTGGAAATGTGCTGTTGGAACGAAAATGGTGTAGGTACAACAGGCGAAATTATTGAAATCGGCTTGGCTGAAATAGATCTAGTCAAAGGTGAAATCGTTAAGCGCGCTCAATATTATGCAAAACCGGAAAACGATGAAATCTCTGCTTTTTGTGTTGAGCTAACGGGCATCACTCCACGGAAAATTGAAAAACAGGGCCGGCCTTTAGAGTCTGTTCTTCAATCTATGGTCAAAAACTTTGGCGGCGCAAACAAAATATACGCTTCGTGGGGGCGTGATGATCTTATTTTGAAAAGCGAGTGTGAGGCTAAAGGTATAGAGATGCCATTTAAAGAGTTTATTAACTTGGCGACCTTATACCGCATTCAGCATCGCTTGAAGGATAAGCGCATTGGCCACCGAGAAGCGCAAGACAATCAGAATATTGAATGGGAAGGGCGCCAGCACTCCGGTTATGTCGATGCTTACAATTTGGCTAAGCTGGCTTTGACCATGCTTTAGGTTTTATCCCCAGTTACTGTCAGTTTTGCTCGAATGAATTCACTGTGATCCACATAGAGAAGCTCGGCTGTTTTTCTAATTACCGCGTCTTCCAGTGGATCGATCTCACCGTCAGCATGGGCGACTTCCCACATGGCTTTAATGAGCTCGATTCGCGTTTCTTGACTCAGTGCTCGTAGCTGAGAAGTAAAGTCATAGAGAGACGCCGACTTTTTAACTTGGCTTTCCGACCGTGTTAACAGCGCCTTGGCTTCTTGTTCATCTAGGCCAAGTAATCGACGAAGTAAATCCAACTTTGCCAATCTTTCTTTTTCATCGATCTGGTAATCTGCCCCTGCTACTTCACATAGCAGACAAGCAATGGCTAGATTGGAATCCGTTCCCCCTTGGTGGGCGAGGTCTTCTCCTTCCAGCAACTGTTTAAACAGAGAAGTGATTGAATTGAGCATTAGCGTCACCTTGTTATCTTATAGATCTCTTTATACATGGCACTGGATCACCTAAATAACAAGTCACCTTGAGTCAATTGACGGAAAACTAACGGAGTCACCACGTCCAGTAAGAATGGTGATACTTTCAGGTTTTCCGTGAGGATCGAGATGCAACTCTCCAATGGCACTTGAGTTGACGAGAAGTTTCGCCGAGTTGTTGTCTGGTTTGCGTTTAAAAATCTTGAGCCTTTTGCGTTTGGTTAGCCAGTTTAAGGGAGAACGCGGAGAGTAGAGCAGGCGATCCATGTAGTCACAAGCAGACAGTAGGGGTTCTGGAAACTCGTTTTTAATGCCACTACAGGTGATTTGATAAATGTTTGGGCTCGATTTTCGATACCTTAGTTTTATGTCGTAAGCGAACGAGTAATGCACATCACCAGAAAGGATAACAAAGCTGCTAGGTGTTTTAGTATGAGTAAAGATACTCAGCAAGGTGTTCGCACTTCCCGGATGCGCCATCCAGTTTTCCGCGTCAATCAGAAGAGGGTAGCCCAAGTTGGTCATGCCTCTTTGCAGGGCCTCGATAAACTTGACACCAAACATAGGAGCCGCTGAAACGACAATAACTTTGTCTTGGTGCATCAGTTCTTGCTGAAACTCGATAAGTGCTTCCCAGTCCATCAAACCCGAAGGTTTGTTCATTCTAGACTCTGAGCGCCATCGTCGAGTTCGAGTGTCCAAAACGACGACTTTTGGAGTGGTTTGAATACAGAAATGCCACTTTTCGAAGCGGTACAAATAGTCAATAAACTGATTTTGATGTTTGAGTGAAGGTTGATCAAAGTAGGCATTTGCCACGCCAAGGAACTCACTGTTAAAGTTGTCGGGTTCGTTCCCCCAGCCCTGAAACAGCCAATACGCAATCAGTCCATTGCCTATGACCCGTTTGGAGAAGAGATTCGAGTAGGCGGCTTGCTCCCAACCTATAGTGAGGTTCCAGTCGTCGGTTATATCGTGATCGTCAAAAATCATATAAGTTGGAATATGACTTAACAATCTGGCTACCGAAGGAAGCCCATCAATAAAACCTTGCAAGTGCGGAAGGTCTTCATCCCATTTACTTTGCCACTCTGTTGAGAGCGTCTGTCCATTTACCTCAAAGCGGTTTGACTGGATTCGTTTGACATCAACCAAACTCCAAACCACCGGTGACCATGTAAGCAGATACATAGCCATAAACTCAGCGAGTGAGATAAGGTGGTTTTCACTTTCTCTGGAGCTGAAAATGGGGACTTGGGGATTGGGAAGCCATCGCGTTAATAATGAGCGTTGTTTTTCGCTGTTCGGTAAAAGTCGTTCTCTCCCGCAGTAACAGTCAGGGTGTTGGTAGAGTTCACTCGCGCTATTGAATGGAGCCTGTTCAAACTCTTCATCATAGAGGCCTAATCGTTCTATTATTTGTATTACCGCATCAAGCATAGGTGTCGAAACGTGGTCGGCATAGATTTGATCGCCACTCATTAACAGCATATCGGGGCGCGTTTCTAAGGACTGTATCGAAACTTTTTTGTCTGCTTGTACTAAAGCGTCTTGACTAGGGTGATGAGGATTTCTACAAGAGCCGTGCAGTATATAATCTGCTTTGGTGGAAATAGTGAATTGCGGCCGAACCTCATCTTCATAGAGTAGGTGAGGGTTAAGGCTGCTAAGCGGTCCATGTTGGGTGTCAAACTCATAACTCAAAGCAAGGTGAGTTGGAAACTCTCCCTGAAAGTGTGCCAATACGACATAGGCGTGTTGCCCGACTCGTATCTGTTGGCATTGACTGAGGTCAGATTGAAACAGAGCGCCTTGCTGGGAAAATAAGGTAAAACTTCCTTGCAGTGGCTCACTGGTTGCCAACCAAAACACCAAGTCTTTTGATGTGGCTTTTCTTAAAATAGGACCCGCTAAGATCAAAGGTAAAGTAGAGTTCATGAACTATTCTGGGCTGTTAGGTACTTCGGGATCTTCCAAAACTTCAATGATTTCGGAGCTGGATTTTTCATGACCCATTAAAAACAGTGCTAACATCGCATCTGCTTTGGTTTTGGTGTCACTTGCATCATCCAGTATCTGTTCAAACTTGTGTCGTATCATCTCGATTTCATGTTCGACAAAGCCACGCCCCTCCTCTTCACCCTGAATATCTTCTGGAGCGTTGTCAAATTGTAGAAACAAATGCTGACCATTATGGTCGCACTGAGTCAATTGTTCAGGTAGCCACTCTTCACCAGTGACAATATCGGGATTAACATCTTCAGGTAAAGAATTTAAGATATCCCTAAGTTCAGACGCTTTCACAGTAACACTACTTAAACTACATTATCTTTTTATTGTAACGGCGAATGGGATTGAAACCTAAATAATCATGGCTCAATAGAGTGTAAATTGAGTCAAAGCTCCGTTTTTTGGTAAATAAATGAACAACTTTTCAAAACTCGCTAGTGCGATAGTGATTGCTTTAAGTCCTATTTATACCTCTGCTGCCTTGGCTTCTAACTACCAAGAACAAGAATGGGGCATTGCGGCTGCTTTTCGGATGGCATCCATACCGTTTAGTACTGATAGTGCCGACCAAAGTGTCAGCACGTTTGTCCCTATGCTCTATTTTGACAACGAATACTTTTTTGCTAGTGGGACGGAGGGCGGAGTCTATCTGTACGAGTCAGAAGATGATAAGTGGTCGGTGAGTGGTTTGTCTCGAATGCGCTTTGTCGATATTCCGGCCTCTTCCCAAAACGCGATACAGGGCGATACCTTTGATTTTGGTATTCAGTTGAAGTATCAATGGCGGGATAACTGGTCGCTAGAAAGTGAGTTGATGAGTGATAAGTCCTTTAATTGGCACAGTAATTTTCGATTAAAAGGGGACTATCAGTTCGAAGATTGGTGGCTATCGCCTTCCGCGACACTGAGGTGGAAGGATGCGGGCTTTAACAGCACCTACTACGCTTTTTCAGACTATCGACCTGAGTATGAAAAGATCGGTGCAGGTATAGACGTCAACCTTGGTATAGAGGCTCGATATCACGTGGTGTCGAACTTGTATTTATTAGGGGCTGCCAGCGTTACTTCCCTCGAATCCAGCGTTTATCAAACTGAAATCGTGGTGGACCGCTATCAAGGAGAGTTCTACTTAGGTTTTGGTTTCTTCAACGATATCGACAAACCGAGAAAGCCTGCCTTAGATAACCGCGCTTATTTAAGAGTAGCTCACGGCTGGGCTACACCATCAAATATTGGACAAATCCTTGCTTTTGAAACCGAAAAAGATCCTTACAATAATCAATTGACGTCACTGTTCTATGGACACCCATTAACCGACGAGCTGTTTGGCGTTCCTCTAGATATCTACCTAACGCCGGGTATCGCGCATCATTGGTCTTCGCAAGTACAGTCCTCAAGTACCGAATTCATACTCGCGGTAAAAGCTTATTATACCTTTGATTGGCCAACGAAGTGGCGATTTGGTGTAGCGGAGGGGCTGTCATACATTGATTCAGTCACGTACATCGAATACAACGAACTGATTAATGAAAAAGAGTACACAAATACTAGCAATCTTCTGAATTACTTAGATTTTTCTATTGATGTTAACTTAGGTGATCTACTTAGTAATAAGGATTTGGATAATCTTTGGCTTGGCTACTCTATTCATCACCGCAGTGCGATCTTTGAAAAGGCTTCTCAATATGGGCGAATCAAAGGGGGCAGTAATTACAACACCATCTATTTACAGTGGACGTTTTAGATGTTGGTTGCAGGCGGCGGACCATTCCGCTGTTTGTGTTGTTTCGCCGTTTAAACCTGCTGATAAACCTTTCTTTTTACGAGTAGCCTAGGTTAGTCATCTTGCTCGTCAGTTGTGATACAATCCCGCCAGTTTTTAAAAGTAATTAAGTAGGAAACGCTTTGACTTCGTCACAGCCAGAGAATCACAAAGCACAACCCAATAGTGCTCAGACCCTTCGTCACGCCCTTAAACAGTGTATGCTGCGTGACCGATTCCGATTAAGTAAAAGAATTTCAGGTGCCTCTAAAATCAAAAAGGAAGCATCTCGTAATGCGGTGTTCGATGAGATCGCGTTAGACATTGCCAAGTCAATGTCGCAAGCAGAACAAAGGGCGGCAACCAAGCGACTATCAATTATCCAGAGCTATTGCCCGTTAGCCAAAAGAAAGACGATATTGCAGCTGCTATTGAATCTAACCAAGTGGTTATTGTGGCCGGTGAAACGGGTTCTGGTAAAACGACTCAGCTTCCTAAAATATGTGCTGAGCTCGGCAGGGGTAAGTACGGTCTAATCGGTCATACCCAGCCGAGAAGGTTAGCAGCTAGGTCGGTTGCAAATCGCATTGCAGAAGAGATGGAATCTGTACTGGGTGAGTTTGTCGGCTATAAAGTTCGATTTAACGACCAAATCTCTGAAAACACACAAGTCAAACTAATGACTGACGGTATCTTACTGGCTGAGATCCAGCATGACAGATACTTAAACCAGTACGACACTATTATCATTGATGAAGCCCACGAGCGCAGCCTGAACATCGATTTTATTTTGGGCTATCTGAAAGAGTTACTACCTAAACGCCCAGACTTAAAAGTCATTATTACTTCGGCAACCATTGATCCAGAGCGTTTTTCTAAGCACTTTGGTAACGCGCCTATTATTGAAGTGTCAGGGCGTACCTATCCCGTGGAAACGCGATATCGCCCATTGAGTGGTTCCGATGACGGCGATCGAGATCAGTTAGAAGGTATTTTCGAAGCAGTTGACGAGCTTTGCGATGAAGGATTAGGCGATATTCTAATCTTTATGAATGGTGAGCGAGAGATCCGCGACACCGCGGATGCGTTGAGCAAGAGAAACCTAAAGAGTACCGAAATTGTACCTCTTTACGCTCGTCTATCAGCGGGAGAACAGAACAAAATCTTTCAGCCCCATAGCGGTCGACGAATTGTGTTGGCAACGAACGTCGCTGAAACCTCATTAACCGTGCCGGGTATTAAATACGTTATCGATCCGGGTACGGCTCGAATTAGCCGTTACAGTTATCGAACTAAGGTTCAGAGATTACCTATCGAAGCAATATCTCAGGCGAGTGCGAACCAGAGGAAAGGTCGTTGTGGACGTGTTGAAGAGGGCATCTGTATTCGCCTTTACTCTGAAGAAGAGTTTGTGTCACGTCCCGAGTTTACTGACCCAGAGATCCTGAGAACAAACTTAGCATCGGTTATTTTACAAATGACAGCGTTGGGGCTTGGCGATATTCAAGCTTTTCCATTTGTCGAAGCACCAGACAAGCGAAATATACAAGATGGTGTGAGGCTATTGGAAGAACTTGGTGCCATTAACCCACTAGCCAAAGATCCGAAGAAACGCCTTACTGCTGTTGGTCGCCAATTGGCGCGTTTGCCAATTGACCCTAGATTAGCGCGCATGGTTTTAGAGTCGCCAAAATACGGCGCACTTAAAGAAGTCATGATTATTGCCTCTGCGCTTTCGATTCAAGATCCGAGAGAGCGCCCTAGTGATAAACAGCAATCTTCTGATGATAAGCATCGCCGATTCTTCCACGAGGAATCCGATTTTCTAACTTTTGTTAACCTTTGGGAATACTTGCAAAAGCAGCAAAAGGCATTGTCTGGTAATCAGTTCCGAAAACAGTGTAAGCAGGACTACCTCAACTATCTTCGCATTAGAGAATGGCAGGATGTGTATTTCCAAATTCACCAATCTATGCGTGAAATGGACTTTAAGCTCAATACAGAAGCGGCGAACTATCAAGCGGTACACAGTGCGATTTTGGTGGGACTGCTTTCCCATATCGGCGTAAAAGATCAGGAAAAGAATGAGTATCAAGGGGCTCGGAATGCTCGTTTCAACATTTTCCCTGCTTCAGGACTGTTCAAAAAGCAGCCCAAGTGGATCATGTCGGCGGAGTTGGTTGAAACGTCTAAGCTTTGGGGGCGTATCATTGCCAAAATTCAACCTGAGTGGATTGAGCCACAAGCTAAACACTTAATTAAACGCAGTTACAGTGAGCCTCATTGGTCTAAAAAGCGCGCCGCAGTCATGGCTTACGAAAAAGTCATGCTTTATGGGATCCCGATCGTGCCTAAACGATTGGTAAACTATGGTGCAATAGACTCTGTAGTCAGTCGCGAGATTTTTGTTCGAAGCGCGCTAGTTGAAGGTGAGTGGGAAACAAAGCACGCCTTTTTCAAGCAAAATCGAAAGCTATTGGCAGAAGTTGAAGAGCTAGAGCACAAATCACGACGTAGAGATATTCTTGTCGACGACGATGAACTGTTCGATTTTTATGACCAACGCGTCAGTACTGAAGTCGTTTCAGGGCGACACTTTGACACGTGGTGGAAGGCGGTATCCAAACAGACTCCAGACCTACTGAATTTTGAAAAAGAGATGCTGTTTAAAGGCGATGCAAGTCATGTTACCGACTTGGATTACCCCAACTTCTGGCATCAAAATGGACTGAAACTAAAGCTGAGTTATCAGTTTGAACCGGGCGAAGACAACGACGGTGTAACGGTTCACATTCCTCTTCCAGTATTAAACCAAGTTGATGCCAACGGTTTTGACTGGCAAATTCCGGGTTTGCGTCATGAGCTGGTGGTTAGTCTGATCAAGTCTTTGCCCAAGACTCTGCGCAAGAACTTTGTTCCCGCTCCCAACTACGCAGACGCCTTTTTAGCCAGAGTGACGCCGATGGAAGTGCCTTTGCTTGATGCGCTGGAAAAAGAGCTGAGACGAATGACAGGTGTTGAAGTACTTAGAGAGGATTGGGCGCTGAACCAGATCCCAGAACACTTGAAAGTCACTTATCGCGCAGTTGACCACAGAAATCGCAAGCTGAAAGAAAACATGGACCTTTACGAGCTCAAAGAGAGCTTAAAGGAAAAAGTTCAGCAAACACTGTCTAAAGTTGCCGACGACGATATCGAGCAACAAGGTTTGCATACGTGGAGCTTTGGAGAACTGCCAAAAGTCTATTCACAAAAGCGCGGTGGTTATGATGTAAAAGCGTACCCAGCGATTGTGGACAACAAAGACAGCGTAGAGATTAAGCTTTTTGAAACTGAGCAAGAGCAAATTAACGCGATGATGGCAGGTCAGCGACGCTTAATCTTGTTGAATGTGCCTTCGCCGATTAAATATCTGCATTCAAACCTACCCAATAAGTCCAAGCTGGGCTTGTACTTTAATCCATATGGAAAAGTACTCGATCTTATCGACGATTGTATCGCTTGTGGCATCGACAAGTTGATCGAAGAGCAAGGTGGGCTGGTTTGGGAATCTGATCGATTCGAAAGCTTGAAAGAGCACGTCAGAGCGGAATTGGGAGATACGGTTGTTGATATCGCTAAGCAAGTGGAGACAATTCTCACGACGGCTTTCAACATCAATAAAAAGCTGAAAGGCAAAATCGATTTTACAATGGCCTTTGCACTATCGGATATCAAGGCACAAATTGAGAATTTGATATTCAAAGGGTTTGCTACAGAGTGTGGTTGGAAGCGACTACCGGATATTTTGCGTTATATGAAGGCGATTGAGCGCAGAATGGAGAAGTTGCCCATAGATCCGAACAAAGATCGCCTGCATATGTTGAAAATTGAAGCGGTTGTTCAAGACTATAAAGAGTTGTTAAACAAAATTCCGAAGGGTGTACAGATTCCACCCGAGGTAAAAGAGATACGTTGGATGATTGAAGAACTTAGAGTCAGTTATTTTGCGCAGCAGCTAGGAACACCGTATCCTGTATCGGACAAAAGAGTAAAGAATGCGATTGATGCGTGCTAGGCATACAAATTGCATCGATTCCAATATAAGTTGGAAAACTGACACTGGTAGGCAACACCTTGCCATTGCCTATAACACAAGGTGAAGAGAGAAAGTAATATGAAAAAGACACTTTTAGCGCTTGCATTAATGGGGGTATCGGCAACTGCCGCTGCAGATTCGTGGATTTACGGTGGAGTCAGTGTCGGTCAAGCCGATCTTGGTGGAGAAACGGCCACATCGATGAACATCCACGCTGGTACTGGCATTTTGCCGTTTATCGGTTTGGAAGCGGGCTACCAAAATCACGGTGATTTTGACAACGTTAATTACGGTGTTTTCCAAAGCATCGACCTAGAGGCGAGCTCTGTTTACTTTGCTGTTAAACCTAGCCTAGATCTAGGACCGTTGCATTTATACGGCAAAGCTGGTTTGCATTCATACGACTTGAAAGGACAAAACAACTCTTTCCTAGAAGATGAAATCGATACCATGTACGGTATTGGCGCAGAGTATTCTATCATGGGTCCCTTTACCGTTGGGGCGAGCTACAGTGTTTTCTCTATGAAAGAAGAAGATATCAAAAACTTTTCTCTTAATGCCACTTTCCACTTCTTATAATGCACAGCATCTCATTTGATAAAGCGTCGACTTAGGTCGACGTTTTTTTTGACAAATTAATGGCGAACGCCTAGTTTTTGGCTTTGGTTAATCTAGATGCGTAAGCGACTGATTTCACTCATTTCAATGTAAAATCATAATTTTTACTTTTAGGCATTTTTAGAGACTTATACTGAGTTAATTATCAATAAAGGTCTAATGTTTTGATTTGAAAGAATAATTTAAAATAATTAGTTACATTATCCGGTCAAATGAAAAGACTATGTTCTTGTTTTTTAAGATTTTAGGTACAGAATTTAAGAAAAAAGTTGGCGTAACTCAGAAGCTTGGCATACACTTTCCAAGGAAAGCCGATATGTTGTTGATTGGCGAGGCGAAATGCTTTGGCGCTGTCGGTTGGCAGCTATGTTTAACACAGCTTTGAGGAAAGTTTTATGGCGCTCACAAAGGCCGATCTGGCTGAGAACCTGTTTGAGAAACTCGGATACAGTAAACGGGATGCCAAGGAAACGGTTGAAGCGTTTTTCGAAGAAATTCGTAAAGCACTGGAAAGTGGCGAACAGGTAAAACTGTCTGGTTTTGGTAATTTTGACCTAAGAGATAAAAACGAACGTCCTGGTCGAAACCCGAAAACGGGTGAAGATATTCCAATAAGTGCTCGACGTGTGGTCACATTTAGACCAGGGCAAAAACTTAAGGCCCGAGTTGAGCAAATTAAAGTCGACTAATTTAGTCTGATACCTTGTTCGCGTATCAATCTACATAAATGCAGTATGTGAGATTGAGAAAAACAAAACACCCAAGCTAGCTTGGGTGTTTCTGTTTGTATTGGATTTAATCTCGCTTCCAAAGCGCATGACAGAACTTGTTGTCCGGATCTCTGCTTATCAGTAGACGAGCAAAAACATCATCTAAAACGTCATCTTCATCGTTAACTAAACCAATAACGACTTCGGCGTAAGTTTCTTTGTCTACGTCAAATCCTACATGACTCGCCCAATCATCTCGTACTTCGACCAGTTCAGCGGCTCCGCGTTCGTCAAATTGCGCAGTAAACAAGATGACATCAGCAGGCTCTAAATTGTCCGGCGCCATCTCTAGAAAGATATCGTAAGCGACATCTATCGCTTCATCATAAGAAATCAATTCACTCATGATCACGCTCGGCTCATGTATTTTTTCTCAGTAGTATTGATTACTACACGGTCACCAGTTGCGATGTATTCTGGTACTTGTACTACTAAGCCAGTAGCAAAATGCGCGGGTTTAGTACGTGCAGAGGCTGAAGCACCTTTGATCGAAGGGTCAGTTTCTTCAATAACCAACTCAACGGAAGCAGGAAGCTCAATGGCAACTGGATTACCGTTAACCAAAACAGCATGCAGACCTTGGATGTCTTCGGTGATGAATAACAGTTCATCTTCAATGTCACCCTGTTTGAAAGTGAATTGAGAGTAGTCCTCGTTATCCATGAAAATGTACTCGTCGCCATCGATGTACGAGAAAGAGATGCCTCTCTTGTTCATATCGACGGTTTCTAAAACGTCATCAGACTTATAGCGTTCATCGACGCGTGAGCCAGTTGACAGGTCAGTGCAGCGAAGTTTGTATATCTTTGCACCACCGCGTCCACCAGGAGTCGTTACTTCAATATCTTTAATTAGGAGAGTTTTGCCATTTGATTCAATCGCAAAACCTTTTTTTAATTCACTTGCCTTTGGCATGTAAACGTCCCTTCTACGTGTCTGAAAATCTCGCCGCATTATATCAGGGCACCAAGTAACCATAAAGTCCTGTAATCTGTTGTGAGTAGTTCGCCGAACGGTGAAGCCAGAGCGCCAATGAAAACCCATAATTCTAGTGTTCTAGTCGGATAGAAAGCACAATCATGGGCTATAGGTGCCGAAGCGCTTGATTCGCTCCCAACTATGCGCGAACATGTGCCAATGATTTTTCTAGGCCGAGTAGACTGGTAAGCATGTTGCTGTCCCCCATTGATTCTAAAGAACCTTTACAAGCTGAATATGAACCAGTGGTTAAAGATTTGGTTGGTTACCTAAAAGGCGGGTTAGGGGACAATCTTCACAGCGTTTATATTTGCGGCAGTGTCGCCAGAAAGTGTGCCGTACCTCATCAATCAAACGTTGATATTGTGGTAATTACGCACGACGTTTTTACTCAAGAAAAAACAACGCTGTTTAACACTATAAAATGGCAGTTCCAGCGCCGTTACCCGTTTGTCACTGAACTGGCATTTAAAACGGCTCTTGCAAAAGAAGTGGCCAGTCTAGATTCACTGTTCTCGTGGGGCTTTATGCTACGCCATACATCCATTTGTGTGTATGGTGAAAACTTGGCCGAATGTTTTGGCGATTATGAACCCAGTTGGGAAATAGCTAAACACTGGAATATGGACGTGAAAGACTGGGTAGCTGTCTATCGGCATCGAATTGCCAGAGCTGCGAATGCAGAAGAGCAGATTAAAGCTCAAGTAGCTATTGCAAAAAAACTGTTGCGAGCCAGTTACTCAGTGGTCATGCCTAAAGATAAGCGATGGTTTGATTCTCCTGTAAAGTGCGGGGAGGTCTTTCTTCAATATCACCCAGAGAAAAAAGTGGAAATCGAACGCTTGGGTATTTTGCTTGGTCAGCGCTGTATTCCTAAACGATCTGTTGTCGGACTGCTTGATGGTTTCGGACAGTGGCTGGTGAAAGAGTATAAGAAGACTGAATTTCGCATTGGTTGAGTCTGTAAGCAAAACAAGTTTACGGCCAATACTCCCCATAAAAAATCACTTTTATTAGCTGTTACTGATGTATTTGTCAGCACCTGTGCTAGGTTTATATAGGTAGACCTACGAGGTGCTTTATGCTCGACGATTCTAATACGCGTTCTGGCTCAATGAGCCCACTATCTCTGTTTGAGCGCTATGTGACCCCATCATTGCAAGCCTTGAGAGAAGGGATGATATGGCTCATCCCATGTTTAATGATTTCGTCATTTGTTCTGTTTGTCGCCTGTATTGGCGAGTTTGTGTATGGTTATCGCACTGGGCTTGTCTCTCAGTTCTACAACATCCACGGAGTGATCGCCCGTTATTTCCCCTTGCTGATGACCGCTACGATTTCCTATGTTATGGCAATGCAGTGGCGCCTACCGCGACCACCTATCGCTCTGATATCTCTTGTTCTTTTATTAATAGTGGGCGAGGTATTGCCCGAAGAACAAACCGTACTGACCTTTAACATCATTATGGCCATCGTGACTCCTTTATACGCCGTGCCTTTGATTGCTTTTTTGCTTAAGTTTGATTCGCTAAAACTGACCCGCAGTGAGAGTGCAGGGCAGTTAGTCAAAGAATCACTTAACATGGTGTTTCCTGCCATTATTACAGCCGCAGTAGTACTTGTTGTTGATTACCTAATCTTTACCACACTATCCTCGATATCATTCTTAAACTATCTGTCTGTCGACTACGCCAATGAACCTACCTTGTTTGGTATGTTGTTTGCGGCCTTGAACTCTATTCTGTGGTTTTTTGGTATTCACGGTTACTACGCCTTACTGCCCCTTGTTGACTTACTGCAAGAAGCCAGCAACTTAAATTATTCCACTGTCCTCGCTGGCGGTGCTGGCCAATACCATATGAACCTCTCCTTTATGGGAGCCTTTGTCTTTATCGGTGGGAGTGGCGCAACGCTTTCGCTAGTGTTAGCGCTATTGATTTTTAGTAAGCAGCGCAGTCTTCGCATGATAGCGATTGCCAGTATTCCGATCGGTATGATTAACGTAAATGAGATCTTGCTGTTTGGCTTGCCGATAATCTTTAACCCGCGATTGTTTTTGCCCTTTTTCCTGACCCCAATGGTCAACGTGGTGGTGGCTATGTTTGCGGTTTCACTTGGTTTGGTCGCTTCTCCAAGTGTATCTGTACCATTCAATAGCCCCGTGTTGGTCAATGCGTGGGTGGCCACTGGCGGAGATTGGGGCGCGGTACTTTTACAAGTTGCCAATGTCTTGATCGGCGTCGCCATCTATTACCCTGCAGTAAAAATGATGAATCGAAGCTCTGCGATGAAAGAGATCAAGTTGTCAGCGCTTGATACTGTTTACACGCGTCGTGAGGAAGAGGCCAAAATACTGTTGGACGATCCTATTGCGCAATCTTTACAAAAAGAGAAAGAAACAAGACAGGTAGAACGAGCGCTAGAGAACTTGAGCCACATCGATTTTTGTCTAGAGTATCAGCCGCAAATCTCACCACTGACAGGAAAAGCGGTCGGGTGTGAAGCGCTGATCAGAGCGAAAGCTCAGGACGGTGAGCTCAAATATCCGGGCTCTTTTATGCCTTGGCTAGAAAAAGCTGGTTTGATGAAAGACGTTGATCTCTGGGTGCTTAAAAAGGCAGTAAGAGATATTAGAATGCTGCACAATCAGGCATTTACCTTCCGGTAAGTATTAATGTCACTCCTGAAACCTTGGTAAGCCCCACACACTTTCAAGAGCTTGAAAAGGTCATTAAGCCCTATGCGAAACACATCCACTTAGAAATTACTGAGGAAACCCTATTGTCTGATGAGGCGCAATTGACTTATGCGTTCAACCGCCTGCACTTGATTGGTGCGAAAATTTATATCGATGACTTTGGCACGGGTTTTTCTTCTCTGAGTTACCTTAACAAATTTAGTATTGATGCTATCAAAATTGATCGCGCATTTGTTTTGGCCCTTTCTCATGACAAAGGGCAAAAAGTGTTCAATAGTATTCTGTCGGTGGCGGATGAGTTGAGTCTTGCTGTTGTAATTGAAGGGGTTGAAACAAAAGAGCAGTTATCTTTTGTCCCTCAAGATGACAGGGTGTCGGTCCAAGGGTGGTATTACGCTAAGTCTTTGGATGTTGAGCGCTTAGTCGAGTACGTCGAACGCTAAAACAAGCCCAACTGTGGTTGGCTCAAACTGTCAAAACTCAAGCCGACAAATGGTAAGATCGCCTCGGCCACTGGTCGCAACTGCTTATCGATATAATGCTGATAGTCGAGTGGACTTTTCAAGTATTCTAGGGGTTCTGGGCCTGATACCGTGATCAGGTATTCGATGTATCCCTTGTTTTGATATTGCAAAGGTCGCCCCAAATCTTGGTTGATTTCGTCGGCTATCCTCGCCGCTTTTACTTGAGGGGGGATGTTTTTTTGGTACTCATGCAGACGTCGTCTCAGACGTTTTCTGTACACGAGGTCGTCGTCATACGCTCCCGCTAATGTGTCTTCGACAAACTGCCTGATATAGTCAGAAGGGTTGTCACCGTTAAACACCAATTCGTATAGGTGTTGTTGGAATTTTTGGGCGAGGGGCGTCCAGTCTGTTCTAGCACTCTCTAACCCCTTAAATACAATTTTCTTTTCTGCGTTTTCGCCAATGAGTCCCGCATAGCGTTTCTTTGAGCCCGTCTCTTGCCCTCTAATCGTCGGCATTAAAAACTTGCGATAATGGGTTTCGTATTCAAGCTCTAAAATTGAACTTAGTGCGTACTCTTCTTTTAAGTGTTTTTCCCACCATTGATTGATATCTTCAACCAATGACTGTCCTATTTCGCTAGCCTGCTGATGGCTAAAACTGCCATTTAGGGAAACAAAGGTCGAATCCGTATCTCCGTAGATCACTTGATAGCCTTTTTGCTCTATCAACTGCTTGGTTTGTTTCATTATTTCGTGGCCACGCATAGTGATACTGGAAGCGAGCCGCGTATCAAAAAATCGACAGCCAGAGGAGCCCAACACGCCATAGAAGGAGTTCATTATGATTTTAATAGCTTGAGAAAATGCTTTTTCGTTGTTCTTCTTGGCTTTGTCTCGCGCTTGCCAAAGTTGTTCGATCATCGTTGGTAAGAAGTGTTTACTTCTATGGAACTGACCACCTCTAAATCCGGCTACCGCTTGTTTATCCTCTTTGCCCAAGGGAAGTTTTAAGCCTTCGATAAGTCCCAACGGGTCAATGAGAAAAGAGCGAATAATCGACGGATACAGGCTTTTAAAATCTAAAACTAATACCGAATCATAAAGGCCGGGGATAGAATCCATGACGTATCCACCGGGACTTGCCATCCAATTTTCTGGTTGAAGGTTAGGAGCGATATAACCAGCGCGATGAAGCCTTGGCAGATACAGGTTGGTGAACGCCGCGACACTCCCTCCCATTCGATCAAGCTCAAGGCCAGTCAATCGGGAGCGTTCGATTGCAAATTCTAGTAGGTGAGTGAGTTGAAAAATTTTACTGACCAGTACGCAATCTTGAAGGTTGTATTTAGCAAGCGCTGGTTTATCACGTCGGAACATGTGATTAATTTCAGACATGCGGTCGTGTACGTTGTGAATCTCTTTACCTTCACCAAGCAGCTCTTGGGAAACGGCTTCTAATGACCATGAGCGAAAGTGATATGTCGCATTTTTTAACGTGTCGATCCCATCCATCACGACCCTACCGGGTATCGAGATAAAATTCTGTTGTGACAAACTGGTGGTTCGAAAATAAGCGGATTGACTTCCACGACCAATATTGAGCTTTAACCCGTGAAACTGAGCCCTTTTATTAAGGAGCTTAAAATCGAAATCAATGACACTCCAACCAATGATAACGTCGGGGTCAAAGGTGCTGAACCACTCAAACATAGCCAGTAGAAGCGATTTTTCGTCTTTTACCCACTGTATCGGAGTTTCCGCTGCTTCTGGCTCTCCAATCATGATGACCCGACTATCCATTGGGCTATCGAACCCAATAGAGTAGAGAATGCCTTTTTCGGAACACTCCAAATCTAAGGAGACAGTAGTTAAAGTAGGAAGGTAGTCGCCGCTTTTACATCGAGTATTTGCATATTTGGGGTAATTCGCCGTTGAGTCGAGTTCTCCGGTGAAAACGACACTTCCTTGAATAAAGCGTTCCATCAAAAAACGGTCGGCAAGTCGGATATCGGACTCTAGAACAAGAATACCTTCTTGCTTAAAGAGTTCCGCGCAGCTTTGAGACTCTTTTATTGTATCGAAATAGCAGGCCGCCAACGCTTGATCGTCAAATGATTTCAGTGGTTTTTGCAATATCTCTAAACAAGCAAAGCGATGAGATGCCAACGAGTTGGCCTTTTCGATATCGCTCTGAGGAATAAAGAAGACCGGTCGCTCACCGCGGATCTGCAACTGAGAAGCTCCGTTGTCAGTTTTTACCCATAGCTCAATCAGAGTCGTGTTACCTACATCTCTGTTATGTCGGGTTAAAACAAAACCGTTATGGATAGTCACAAACAATACTCGTTATTACTGGTGATCGCTATAGAGCCGTTAAGCTCTATAGTAACATCGGTTAGTAATAAAAGTATCCGGTGATTTTTCCTGAGACTTCTTCAGCGTGCCAATGCTGATAAGAGGCTTCTGCTCTAACCGCCACGTTGCGGTCGAGAGTCCAATGCCAGCTTGCTTTTGCTTGCGCGTGTTGATCGGCAGGTGAGTCGATCAACGCAAGGTATTGGCCTTGAAGGCCCACGCGGTGATTGTCAGAAACCTGATATAGGATCCCCATTTCGATACCGGCACCAGCGACGGCATCGTAATTGGTTAGCTCACCACCACTTACTGAAGCGGACAGTAGGCTGTAGAGATGCAAACCGTCAGACTCCCCCCAAGCTTTGCCAAAACCACCTTGACCAAACCAGCGTCCCGCCATTTTGTTTTCAGTAGGTTGACGGTCATATCCGAAGCGAATATTCCAAGCTAGGCTATCAAATACTTTGTTGCTTGGAGCAAGGGCCATAGCGTCGAGAAAATAAAAACGATCGAGACGCGTGTTGCTCTCTTCGTCAATGGTTAGCTGAGTATCCAAAAAGCTGATTTGCGCTCCGGGAATAAAGCCGGCCTGCGAATCTAATAAGTCATGATAAGCGGCGCGCCACTCTAGGGTCACCTTGTCATTAGAGAACTTGTTAGATTGAAATCCTAACCCAAAGCGTGCAGAAGCGTGTCCTTTTTCGGGAGACACTTCGGGTACAGGCACGTCACCAAAAGGAGAGTCAACCTTAATTCGACTTCTTTGGTAAAGGAGTTCGGTGAGACGCTTGGCGGTAGGATCTCGCTCAAGCCCTAAATCGTAGAGTTCGAAGTTAAGCCATTCATAAGCAAACTCCAAAATGGCCGCTCTTTCCTGATCGGTATAATCGTCTTTATCTGGATATTGGCCATTTTTTGCGGCAACGGCTGCGTCAAATAGATCGGGGCTAATCGCTTCAGATTGATATAGCAAACGGGTGCCAAATGCCTCGCGGTAACTTGGCTCTTCCAAAAGGTCATTGTTGGCAAGTGTTTCAACCGTGTCGGACGGGATGGCATGTAGGGGAAAATCAGCGACTAAAGATAACTCCTCTCTAGCGAGCTCAATAAGAGAGAGTAACTGATATGAACAGTTTTCATCGATAAAGTAGTAATCGAATTCCGCGTGCTGCATTTCCCATAAATGAAGCAGTACGCGCTCAACCTCTTGCTCGGATAGTTTTAATTTATATTCCCATATATCGCGCGATTCAATGTCGTTGTACTCGCGAACTTTTCTGTAGTACGGCATCACGGTAAAACGGCCGGGGTAACTCCCCACCAAACCCTTAATCGCGTATAGTGCGGCGTTGTCGTCGGTCTCTGGCTCTGCAGCAAAGTTGATTGCGAAAGCGACCAGTTCCTTGTGGCGAGTTTGGTCCTTTGCATCAACTCGCAGCAGTGTATGCCCAAACATAGAAGAAGGGTTATTCATAAAGGCGGTAGGGAATACCAAAGTCATACCAGCCGGGTCTAATACCGTTTTCCAGTCATTCAATTCTGGACAATTTAGCTTTGCATTTCGTCCTTGCTGCGCCTCCAACCAAGTATAACGAGCCGGATATTGGCATCGATTGTCATTGGCTATCAGGGGATCCTTGTGATAGAGAGCGTCAATGGTTGCCACTAACTCAGACTTTGGATCGTGCTTTCCCGCTGGAGAAAGAAAAAAAGAAGGGGAGTCTATGGTACTTTTCACTCCACCAAAACTGGCGGGCAAGTAATGACCGAGTTTATGCCAGTAAGAGTTTTCAGATAGCTCGCCTATGTTGAAACTATCAGCCAGCGCGTTGGGAGCTAGTGCGAGTCCACTGCTGATAAGAAGCGCTTTGTAAAATGAAGTGAGCGTCATGCAATACCGCTTAGTTTTAATCAATGTCCATACCCAAGAAATTATTACATCATTTCAAAGCCTTGGGTATCGGCACACTGTAGAGTTTTCTTTGGATATTAAAAAAGTGCTCGTAATTAGAGCACTTTTTTTGTCTGAGCTAGCTTGCTATTAGATAGCGTAAGCTGCTAGAGCGTCGTTATCTGCAACTAGAGTGTTTAGGTTTGCAAACACTTCTTCAGAAGTTACGCTTTCAGAGTTGAATACTTCAGAGAAGTTTTCTTGAGCTAGCTCGTTGAAAGCCGCTTTGTCTGCTTCTTGAATACCCCATACTTCAGATAGAGTTGCAAGAGTTTCACCTTCGCCTTTAGCGATATCGCGAGCTAGGTTGTCTAGGTTGCCGTCGATGAACATTGCTAGTTTCTCAGAAGAAGAGATAGTACCAGTGCCATCACAGCCTAGAGTACCGAATGTGATACCGAAAGTTTGGTTACCAGACGTACCGTTAGTTGTAGCACCTAGAATTTTTGATACTTTGCCTGACTTGCCATCAAATACCATAGTACCAAGACCACAACCAATGTCTGAATCGGCAATAGCTACTTGAGATAGTGGTAGAGTTGCAGCTAGAGCAGCCACTGCGAGAAGCTTTTTCATAACATTTCCTTATTTGTTATCAGTCGCCAACTGAATTGGCAAGAGAGGTCACAATTAAATTGTAACTGCCTATAAATAATGGATATGCAATAAAGTTTCAAGGAATGTGACACAAATAACTAACGAGTCTCAATAATGTGAGAGGCATGTTCATTTTATCAGCTAATGTATTGATTGATATATTAATAACGTTTTAAGCGTCAGTTATGAAAATAAGTACTTGCTAAACTTTGCGTTTGGGCACATATTCAGTATAAGCAATTATTGCGATCTGAGTTAAAATAGAGAACATTGCTGTTATCTGCTTAGCAAAGCAGGTGCAGAACCAAGAAATAAGTGTGGAGATACAAGTTTGATAAGTGTTTTCCTTGTAGATGATCACGAGCTGGTTCGCACAGGGATACGACGTATTATTGAAGACGTCCGTGGAATGAACGTAGCAGGGGAAGCTGAAAGCGGTGAAGATGCAGTGAAATGGTGCAGAAGCAACCACACTGACGTCATTTTAATGGATATGAATATGCCGGGTATTGGTGGTTTAGAAGCGACCAAAAAGATCTTGCGCATTAATCCAGATGTTAAAATCATCGTTTTGACTGTTCATACGGAGAATCCGTTTCCAACAAAAGTGATGCAAGCGGGTGCTGCTGGTTATTTGACCAAAGGTGCAGGCCCAGACGAAATGGTTAATGCCATTCGAGTTGTCCATAGTGGGCAGCGATATATTTCACCAGAAATTGCTCAGCAAATGGCGTTGAGTCAATTTTCTCCTGCTTCTGAAAATCCGTTTGCGGATTTATCTGAGCGGGAGCTTCAGATCATGATGATGATCACCAAAGGTCAAAAAGTAACGGATATTTCGGAGCAGCTGAACCTGAGTCCGAAGACCGTGAACAGTTATCGCTATCGCTTGTTTAACAAGTTAGATATCAGTGGTGACGTAGAGTTGACCCACCTCGCAATTCGACACGGCATGCTGGATACTGAGACGCTCTAGTGACCTCCCAGTTTGATTCCGTTGCCTTTCTAAAAACAGTAACAAATCAGCCGGCGTTTACAGAATGTATAACGCTGAGGCTGTTGTTATTTATGTAGGTAAAGCAAAAGACCTCAAAAAGCGCCTTTCTAGTTACTTTCGCAAAAAAGTAGATAGTGAAAAGACCCGTGCTCTTGTGAGCAATATAGATCGCATTGATGTGACGGTAACGCATACCGAAACCGAAGCGCTGATCTTAGAGCACAACTACATCAAGCAGTATTTGCCTAAGTACAACGTATTGCTCCGAGACGATAAGTCTTACCCCTATATATTTATTAGTGGGCATAAACACCCTAGACTCTCGATGCATCGGGGAGCGAAAAAGCGAAAAGGGGAGTATTTTGGGCCCTATCCAGATTCTGGAGCAGTTCGAGAGACCTTGCACTTGCTACAGAAAATACTGCCTGTCCGTCAATGTGAAGACACGGTATACAGCAATCGAACCCGACCGTGCTTGATGTTTCAGATCGGGCGGTGCGCGGCACCATGTGTGACAGATATCATCTCCGACAAAGAATACGCTGATTTAGTGGGTTTGGTTCGACTGTTTTTACAGGGCAAGGACAATCAGGTATTGGAATCCCTGATCAGCAAGATGGAGCAGGCTAGCCAGTCGCTGCGCTTTGAAGAAGCAGCGCGTTTTAGAGATCAGATTCAGGCCATCCGTCGTGTTCAAGAGCAGCAATTTGTTTCTGAAGACAGCATGGACGATCTCGATGTGCTTGGCTTTGCGCAAGAAAGTGGCGTTGCTTGTATTCATATTCTGATGATAAGGCAAGGCAAGCTTTTAGGCAGTCGCAGCCATTTTCCCAAGATACCGACAGATACTGAAAGGCAAGAAGTGTTCGAAAGTTTTGTCACCCAGTATTATTTAAGCCATAGCGAAGCGCGCAATATTCCGAGACGAATTTTGCTAAACGCAGATCTGATCCAAGACGTAGCACCCATTCAAGCAGCACTTGGAGAAATAGCGAACCACAAAATACAGTTTCACGTGAATCCAACGGGTACCCGAGGGCGTTACCTCAAACTGTCTAATACCAATGCACTAACCGCGATTACCACGAAGATAAACCACAAGATGACGATCTCTCAGCGTTTTAAAGCGTTAAGAGAAGTCTTAGCTATGGACAGTATTTCCCGAATGGAGTGTTTTGATATTTCCCACACTATGGGTGAAAGTACAATCGCATCTTGTGTGGTGTTTAACCACGAAGGGCCGGTTAAACAAGAGTACAGACGTTACAACATCACGGGGATTACTGGAGGAGACGACTACGCCGCAATGGGGCAAGCGCTAGAGCGCAGGTACTCCAAACAGTTGGATGTAGAAAAAATACCAGACATCGTTTTTATCGACGGTGGTAAAGGGCAACTCAACCGAGCTTTCGAAATCATTTCCCAATATTGGTCTGACTGGCCGAAAAGACCAAGGCTCATTGGTATCGCTAAAGGGGTGACGCGCAAGCCAGGATTGGAAACTTTGATTACCACAGATGGAGAAGAGTTTCACTTGGAGAGCGATGAACCGGCCTTGCATTTAATGCAACACATCCGTGATGAAAGCCATAACCACGCTATTGCAGGCCATAGGGCTAAACGCGGAAAAACACGACGTACCAGTGCACTAGAAGGAATAGAAGGCATTGGGCCTAAGCGACGACAGTCTCTGTTGAAATACATGGGTGGATTACAAGAACTTAAGCGAGCAAGTGTCGAAGAAATCGCCAAAGTTCCCGGTATTAGTCACTCTTTAGCAGAAAACATATATCAAGCATTGAAACAATAGGAAAAATCACGCACCATAGTGACCTCTTTCCTGTGGCTATACAGGACTGTAACGCAAACGATAAGAGCCTTAAATAAATATGCGTCTTAACATCCCAAACATCCTTTCAATGTTGCGACTTTTTCTGATACCAGTTTTTGTGGTCGTATTCTATCTCCCTTATAGCTGGTCACCGTTTGCAGCAGCAATGGTTTTCTGGGTCGCAGGTTTTACGGATTGGTTAGATGGGATGCTTGCTCGTAAATTAGGGCAAACCTCTCGTTTTGGCGCTTTTATTGATCCAGTCGCCGATAAAGTACTGGTGGCGACGGCACTTATCTTAATTACCGAGCATTACCACAGTATCTGGATCACAATTCCTGCCGTCACTATGATAGCCAGAGAAATCATAATCTCCGCGTTGAGAGAGTGGATGGCTGAAATAGGAAAGCGCGCTAGTGTCGCCGTCTCTTGGGTTGGTAAAGTGAAGACTTTGACTCAAATGTTTGCGCTATGGGTATTAATTTGGCGTTATGACGATTGGATGGTGTGGCTAGGGTACGCAGCTCTATATGCGGCAACCATATTAACCTACTGGTCAATGGCTCAATATTTAATGGCAGCCAAAGATGACCTGCTAGACGAAGAACATCATTAAAAACGGGCGCTAGCCCGTTTTTTTATATCATGCCGAACATTTGTCAGTTATCTTTCTGATTTTTGGTGTTTTATCGTTAATAAATTAGGCAATATAGGCGCTTTTGATCGCAAAGTAGTCAAACGATTCAAAAAATTAAAAATTGTATTGACTCATCATGATGAATCCGTAGAATGCATCCCGTACCCAAGAGCACTAAGGCGTTATTGCTGGGCTCGACAGGATACAAAGGCGCGTTGGCAGAGTGGCTATGCAGCGGATTGCAAATCCGTGGACCTCGGTTCGACTCCGGGACGCGCCTCCATTTGCGACACTAGCTCAGTTGGTAGAGCGCAACCTTGCCAAGGTTGAGGTCACGAGTTCGAACCTCGTGTGTCGCTCCAGATAAAATGAAATGGCCTTTGGCGGTTTCTTTGATGGTGTTGCCATCGCAAAGAATTTTGCGTGCCCTGGTGGTGGAATTGGTAGACACAAGGGATTTAAAATCCCTCGACGTTCGCGTTGTGCCGGTTCAAGTCCGGCCCGGGGCACCATCTTAATTTAGTA
>NZ_LJJE01000061.1 GCF_001854765.1 Vibrio sonorensis
TTATCGAGATACTGATTACTTCTTCTTAAAGATAAAAGCGGCTTTCCCCGGAAAGCCGCGATGAACCTTTTTTTTCTGTATCAAATGCTTCAAACTTTCCGTCTTCAACGTACTTTACGTACTTTTCATCAATGGTCGGTACACTTACTCGCTCATTGAGTGCGCTCGGATAATGATCTGCAATACCTAGTATGCTTTTGGTCACATCGTTTGATAAGACAACGAGGTTACTGGTTCCTAAATGAATGCCCATCTTTTTTACCCTCTGAAATGCTTGATGACTACTATTGTAACCTACGGTTTAGATTTCCAAAGTTGATGGTTTTACTCAGCCAATTGAGTGTAATTATCGGGAGAACCCATGTAGCGCTCACAGAACAAAGGTGGTAAACCGCCCTTATAGCCCCGAGGCGCATTAAATCTCCGATCAGCCACCGAGCTTTCCAGGCCGATTGAGTCTAGATTTCGTGGTGAAGTTGTTATTTCCATTTCTGGAGATCAGTGTCGAAAACATATTTTGATAAGTGGTTTTCTTCGGATTTAGCTTGCGTTCAACTGGTCCGGTGTACATGTGACCATCCACCATAAACCGCGAGACGGGATATCGACACAACAAGCCATGTTCTCTTCGAACAAGCCTGTTTGGATTTGTTGCCAAGTCTGCTTTATCAGTGATGCGTGATAGTGCTCAGTCCTACGGCCTGCAGCTTGTTTTTCTGGATAGCTTTGTGCCATTTCTGCAGTGGTAATGGCGTCAAAAATTGCTTTAGCAATATCGGGAATAAGGGCCTTGCCAAGCGAGTTGATACGTTTAGTTCGCAATTTAATTGAGCGTGTGTTTTCGACAGTCGCCAGTTCTAATAAGTCTGCTCCGGCTTTGTCCATTAATGGAAAACGATGATCAGGTTTCTTATTGGCTCTTTGGCGTACTGTATCAAATACGCGCTTGTTTTGCTTGGCGATGGCACAGACAAGATAGGTTCTGTGTCGATAGTGCGGGTAGCCCATATGTGCTGCAGCTATAGTCTCCCATTCAACGATGTACCCCAATCTATGTAATTCACACAAGATGTCAGCAAGGCCGCGTTTAGACAGTCTGTCGCTATTCTCCATGACGACATAACTCGGCTCGAAGTCTTCAATAATTCGAAGCTGTTCAACCACTAGGCCGCTGCGCTCACCTCCGACACCAATATGGTTTCCGTGGAGATTGGCACTTGAGACATCCTGACAAGGCCCCCCCGTAAATGACATCAGGCTACGGTAAAACGCCTTCCATGAAGGCTTCCATTGTCAGTGTAGTAAAGCAAGTTTCTTCGACTGCGACATTATTTTCTTCAGCGTAATGAAAATCAGGATGAAGGCGAAGCGGGTACAGCTACGTTCTGAATATCTCCGGCGTTATCGAGCAGTAAGTTGCGTTCAATGAACTTTACGTTGTAGCTGTCTATTTCAGAGGTGCAGATAGTATTGATATGACCGTTGCGCTGAGCGGCTAAGTGGAATCCTCCAATTTTGGTAAAAAGGTCAAGGCAGTGAAGTTGCGGCATTGTGGCACTCTTATTTGTTGGAGTGACCATCATGATATTAAAGGTTTCCGATTTCCCAAGTTCTGTGTTCTGTGACGAGAATGTTCACGTTTTTTTGCATTTCCCTACTGGTCTGAGTTTAGTAGTCTATCTACAAACTCACTTGTTGCTGTAAGCGGTAACGGTTTGCGCATACTGAAAACATCATTGATATTAAAAATCGCCTTGGTCTTGTTACTAACAGAATTGGCTAATACCTGCTTAGTTGAAACAACCAATAAGTCTAGATCAACCTGACAAGCCTCTTCGAACTGCTCTACCGTTCTGTTATCTTCTGGATGACTCTTGAAAACTTCTGGCGGTGGAATGATAACAACCATAGATTTCATTTCCTCCTGCGATTGGTTAGATGGTTCACGGACTTTGAAACTAGTGAAACGGCATCACCAACCCTAGATACATTCCATGTTTCAATTAAGTTAACTTGGTCGTTTCGAACTCTCACTTTGATGCTTTCAGTTTGATGATCCATTTTCATGCAATTGTCGCCCAAAAGCGATTAGCATCAATGCGACTTGAGGAGTTAGGAGTTAGCTCTCTCACTGACAGTGAAATAAAAGTAGTTTACTGAGCTCAAAGTCAAAAAGTTCGTCAAGGGCAAACCAAACAAAAAATGATATCTGGCACCCATTTAGGCCGCACAGTTAAGAGTAAGGCAATGCTTTCGTCAGACCACCCAGACGTAGTCAACACATATAATGATGGGTTGTCACTGCGTGAAGCTCGCAAAGGCACTGGTCGAGCAATCAATACCATTCGTAAAATTTATGATGTACTCAAACCGGAAAAAGACAACTAGTACTATTGTATCTTTTGGGACATCTAGCGAGCTGAATTAATAAACTTCTCATAAGCACTGTGGCTATTGAATATGAGCATCATGTCATTTAGCAGCACAGCTCGTTCATACTTTCCAAGGCTATCGTAGCATAGCCATAACGCTCAGTCTTCCGAATTTTTGCTGTACCGGCTTTTAGTTGGGCCTTTATTTTCTCGACTCGTTTAATGAGCGTACTTGGGGCTTTTTTAGGATGTTGGATTTTCATTGCGATGTTTATTGCGATAAGTATCATGGCATGCGTAGTGGGATTGTTAATTTACTTGTGGCTTCTGTCATCTCTATTGAATCTAAACTTTCCACTTAAAAAATCTTTTATAGAATATGTGTAGCTGTAGGGTCTCAGACCGCACTCTTTTGCGCATTGTCCGTTGCCATTCTTTAGCTCATAGCCGGATTACTAGACCCTCACAGATGTATTAGTGTGGGGTTTTAATGGGGGTGTCCTGATGGAGATTTATGCTTTGCTTTTTTCAAAGTCCTCTAGGACCCTGTATTTAATTCTGTGTAACTGTCGGGTTACATGTATTCAGTGAGTCGATCTTCGAACATAATCATTAAAGCGGTTTAGCGCTTGTCGCCAGTTTCAAATCAGCATCGTCCACCTTTCTAGCGGATTCATCCGTTGGGAAGAGCTTACGCTTCTTGATCGTTTTTCTAATTACGCTGTTGAGAGATTCAATGGCGTTAGTCGTGTAAATGGCTCGGCGAATATCCTCTGGGTAGTTAAACAGGGTGTTCAGGTTGCCTCAACGCGCCGTCCAAGCGCGACTGATTTCGAGGACACTTAAAACCCCCTCGCTCAGAGAACTGCCCTAGAGCCAGCAGAGCCTCGTCTTCTGTGGCTGATTGGTAGATTGTCTTCAGGTCAGTCGTCACTGCTTTGTAGTCTGTACTTGACCGAGTTTCGCACTATGTGGACGACACAGAGCTGTACGTGCGTTTCCGGGAACGCCGTGTCGATGGCGCAGGAATGACTTTTAGTTTGTTGCTTAGTCAATGAGCTTAGCTCGTTTTTCTAGTACATCATTCGTTCATCAACAGTAATTCCTTTAACCGCTGTTGTCATTGTTGCCGAATCCAGCGAAAGAGCGGACCCTAGTTAAATTGTTCGTATCTTAACCATAATGCCGAGTTTTTGGCTAGCTACCCAGATAGCTGGTTGAGTGCTTTAACCATGGCGCAGGTCTCACCCACTTGTGCGTTGTCATTTCGGTGCGTGAGTGAAGCACCTAGTCGTTGTTTGACGCGATACATCGCGGTCTCCGGCAATGGCCGCTTAGGGTAACCATACTTCTGTTTCCGCTTTTTGTTCGAGCCATAGCGCTTTTGGCAGCCAACTGCCAGATGACGAGGACGCTTTTTTTCTAGTAAGCGGCACCTTCGCGCGGAGGGATGAAAGGTGTCGCGCTCTTAACCCTAATTGCTCTGTGACACTCTCTCGTCTCGTTTGCACCATCTCCCGAGGTTTCCTTGATGGTTCGGCGTGTTTGTTTAAGTAGATTGGGGAGTACTTCCGCATCGGTCACACGCGAGGGCGTCAGCCAGCGGCGACAATTTCACGTGTATTGGTATCACTCGCAAGATGGTGTTTACGCCCGACTCGACGTTCGCCATCTGCACAATGCCGTTTCACTTTCCATTGTCCCTCACCGTATACCTTTGAGCCCAGCTGCATCATAGCTAGGCGTTGGATAGCGCCTCGTGTTGAGGTTTTGAAATTAACGACCACATCCTTGGTTCGTCGGCTTATACAGGTATAGTGAGGACAAACCAATGGAACATTCGCCAATTTCAATGCTGCATCTATAAAGCCTTGTTGTGCCCTTAAGGGCAGGGAAAGATGCGCGTCACCATGAGAGCGGTCGTGATGGCTAAGTCACTAAACAAACGGGATCTTCCTCGGGTACCTTGCTTAACCTGTTTCCAGTGCTGGATTGTCTCTTCGTCAATCCAAAATGTCAGAGAACCACGATTGATCAAAGCTTGGTTATATTGTTTCCCGATAGTTGTTTTGTAGCGAGGCTTGGGCATTGGTCTAAGTATTTGAATGAACTTAGCTGATCAGATCGTAGGTTAATGATTTAGTTCCCCGATTTAGGAAACAAAGCCGTGTTGTAGTGACCTTTCCCCCTAAATTAACGCCATGACTTTGATGAGATTTCTAATACACTAAAATCAATGGAGATCTCAAAATGAAAAAACGTTATACAGAAGAACAGATTATTAACG
>NZ_LJJE01000062.1 GCF_001854765.1 Vibrio sonorensis
CCATTGATGGTGATGGTCACCACCTGCTCGGTGCCGTCTTCCGATTGCACCGTGAAGCTTTCTGTCAGAGTATCGTTCACGTTCAACCCGTTGACCTGCTGGTTGCCGTTGTCCAGCTCGTAGGTCCACTCGCCATTCGCATCCACACTGAACGTACCGTAACGGCCTTTCTCACCGGCATTCGCCACGAACACGTTGTCGGTGTTGTCCGCGTCTTTTGAGGTCAAGGTGCCCGTCGCGGTGTTGTCCGCCGCGTTTTCGGTCACGCCGCCGCTGACATCACCACTGATAGCGGCCTTATCATTCGCA
>NZ_LJJE01000063.1 GCF_001854765.1 Vibrio sonorensis
AAATCCGTCTATTTAGCAGGAAGTTTTAAAAATTTAGATCGTATGCATGCAGTGTTTGAAACACTGGTTAGCATGGATATTGAAGTCACTATTTCTGACCCCTTACAAAGTGGCGGCATTGATGGTTGCCTCTGCAGGATTAAAGAAGCAGACGTGACCTATATTCTCAACTTCGATGGTTATGTCGGTAAAAGTGTCGCGTTGGATATTGGTTTTGCGCTAGGTTTAGGTAAACCTGTTTTTGCTCTTGAACCGATCTCGGATCCTGATATTACTCATTTGCTTGCTGGTGTTACTGCACCTGAAGAGATAGCCAAACTCTTACAATAAATTAAAAGTGTTATTGATTGGCAACACTTGGCGCTTTTGAGTTCTAGCATCACCATTAATCCTGTTCAATTTAGTTCTAAGAATCAGTGGTACAGACAATGCAGTTTAAGATTGCCGATAAATTAACTCGTAATAGTTACATGGGCGCTATTTTTATTTTGTTGTTTTGGCCCACTGTGGTGTTTTGTGGCTCTTGGCTAATGTACGGTAAGGTCGGTTGGGAAACGCTAACCTACACTATCGCGGCTTCTACTGTTTTCGCCTTTTTGAATTATCGCGGTCGAAAGGCATTTCTCCACTACGCGAATCACCATTATATCGAAGTGACGGAAAAAGGTTTGATCACTTATGAGCCAGATAGCTACGAAGTATTGAATTGGGCAAATGTAAAATCGATAAAAGTAAAGCGTTCAAAGGGCGCCATTAAATCCATAAAACTCACTGGTACAAATGGTCTTCAGGCGGATCTATCAAGGTACCAAAATTTGGATTCTCTTTACGCTGAGATGCAAAAATTTATCGGAGAGAGACCATCAAATTAGTGTTTTTTTGCTTAAATCGGTTGTTTGTCTAGCAACTGATAAGCTAAAGAGAAAACAGAGAAAGCGAGACGTATTAATGCTAAACCCATCTGAAATTACCGTAGTAGAAGAGATAAAGCGAATCGATAGTTCATGGGAAACTGCACTCAACGAGGGCGACCGAAATGCCGTTGAGCAGTTGCTACACCCTGATTTTGTGTGGGTGCATAACAAGGCGGAAATGATCCAAAATTCCAAAGCCGACTTTTTGGAGTTTTTTAGGGTAGCATTCGAAAAGTCGGCATCTTTGCCCCGTGATATCAGGCGAGGTGTAAGGCGTTCTAGGGATGTGACCGCGCTTATACACGAGTCAACCGCAGTTGTGTTTGGTTATGTTGATGTAAAGAGGCCCGGTGGTGATAAGCAGCAAGCGGATGAGAGACCAGTACTTACATTCCACTTTATGCGTACTTACGTAAAGGGCGGACAGGATTATCAGTTAATTTCGAATCACACCATGTTATTGTCTGAAGAAGTGGAATAAGTGAGCACCATATAGGGTGATTTTGAGTTGCGTGCCCTGTATATCTGAGATTAGTTTGGAGTAAAGCGTTGGAAGTGAGAGAAATCGTTGAGTCTGATTGGCAGTCAATCTTGCGCATTCAGCATGGAAAAATCGATATAGCGGTTTGACATAGAGGCGCATTGTTGGAAAGCTATTTCTACTACCAGTGAAGGCATTCTTTCAGTGAATACTAATTGTATGAGGTTTGTTTGATGGCATATATTGCAAGTTGCTTATGCGGTGCTGTTTCACTAACAATCGAGGGTGAAGTGCGGCATGTGATGCACTGTCATTGCAGTATGTGTCGCAAGGCACACGGGTCAGCGTTTGCATCATATGGTTTGGTCGAAAAGGATAAAGTCAGAGTAGAGGGCGAGGAATACATTCAATCTTTCCAATCGTCAAAAAATACCGTTCGTACATTCTGCCGTCTATGTGGCTCTAATATCGAGTGGAAAGATAAGAGCGAATTTAATGAGAAGTACCGCTCTTTTTCTCTTGGGTTACTCGATAGTGAATTTACCCCTTCAAGCGAAGAGCATATCTTTGAATCTAGTACCCCTAACTGGTGTCCCACGTCTAAGAATAAGTGAGCGGTTCTGGCCTTTTAACATTTTTACTATCTGTCTTTAATGACAGGAGTTGTGTTTTTTTTTGATTGATATAGTCTTATTAATCATATAGATACAAAGCTCTATTGGCGGGTGGTTGGATATTAAGGCACAAGTTTACGATGTTTTTGTTGGAGATAAGGCCAAAGGGAACCCATGTGGTGTGCTCGAGTTAGAAGACTGGCTCAGCGATGCTAACTTGCTTTCGGCTGCCCGCGAACTCAATCAGCCAGTGACTTCTTTTGTTGTTAAGTCAGAGGGTCGCTTCAATATTCGTTGGTTTTCACTCGATGGTGAAATCAATTTATGTGGCCATGGTAGCTTGGGCGCAGGGGCTGCATTGATATCTAAGTATCAACTACCCGCGGTTACGTTATGCAGCGCTTATGGGGAAGTGGTCGTTACAAATACGTTAGCGCGTTTTAGTTTGACGCTCCCATCTTGGAAGGCAATTCCCAGAATATAGCCCCTCAATCACTTGGCGTTACCGAAACTATTGTAGAAACTTTTGTCACACGCGATCTAGTTTTGGTTTTACCTTCTCCATTAGCCGTGGCTCGTTTTGTACCTGATTTCGACAAAATAGAAGCCACCGATGGTTTTCACGCATTGATCGTGACTGCGAAAAGTTCAGAAAACAGTTATGTCCTGCGTTATTTTGCACCCCAAATTGGTATCCCAGAAGATCTTGCAACAGGCTCGGCGCAGTGCTCACTCGCTCCGTATTGGTTTAATCAACTGAATAAGAATCGATTGTCTGCACAGCAAATGTCTGCAACTGGTGGGTATTTTGAAGTGGAAAAAACATCAAGTTCGACGATTACTGTTTCAGCCGCAGTGAAACTTCGACAATCTATGGATATCGGTTAGGTATGGAACGCTTTAATATTGAGAATAACCGCGGATTCAAAAGCGACAGGCGCAAACGCTTGCTGGTACTTTCGTCCGTACTTGTTTTCCCATTCATGGTGCTGGTTTTTCACCTAACTACGTCTGTTTTTGGTCCTACGCGAGGCTATTTGATTGGTTTTGCTGTCTATTGGGCGTACTGCCTATTAGCTGTTCTACTTTTAGCTGATAAAACCGCATTATTGAAACTGTTTCGCTTCGATATCGTTTCCAAAAAATCATGGTTCTATGCTTTGGCTTGTTTTGTCCCGTTGGGCGGGGCGATTTATGTAAACTTTTTGCCCTACATTGATTCCATTAGGCTCATGGTTCTAGTTTTGTCCGCTGCTACCGCTTTATTAAATGGCTTTGTAGAAGAGTTGTATTGGCGTGGTTTGTATCTTTCCGAGTTTAAAAATAACGAAAAAATAGGGTTATGGCTTGCAACTGCTCTGTTTGGGATTTGGCATATCGCTTTGTTCACCATTAGTGATATTGCGTATGGTGGATTCGCCCCGTTGGTGTTTGGATCCGCGTTTATGGGCTTGTTATGGGCCTATTGCAGCAGAAAGTTAAACAGTATTTCTTTCCCAATAGCAGCTCATATCCTTGTAAATTTCTTTGCTTTTACAGGGCTGTATATTGCTAATGGTTTTGTTTCTTGAACTCGATAATTTGCAGTGACTTTATGCTGATTAGTTTAATCGAGTAATGATTGATAATGAGTTCTTCTCAAAGGAGTTTTGTGATGAAGGTGTTCCAAAGGTTGTTTGATAAAAAAATCGACTTCACTCCGCTGTATGGAACTTGGTATGACATGGTTAAGCTATCTTATGGTGGCGAAAGGATGACCCGCTCGGTTTTTCACAAAAATGGCGAAATAGAAGTATTTATTAAGCAGCGATACCCAGACGGAGACGAACATTATTTTGGTCAAGTGGGTACTTGGAGCGTTAAGAATAGTCAACTAATCGTGAATGTTGTTGATCAGAGTGATTCTCAGCACGTTCACGTATATCAAGTGTCTAGCCTTTCGGAAACCACCTGCACTTACACCCTGATAAACGAGGATGTGAAACAGACCAAACAACTGGCCGACAGTACGCTTAATGCAATTTGGAACACGTTTTTGTTAGATAAAACGATGCCTGAAATGCCAAGAGACTATCGCAAAGCTAAAGTCGGCGAAATGACTAGTGCAAACGGATAAAGAGTGTCTCTCTCCTTTGATATTGTCCTAGCGTGGGATAAGCAGTTCATAGGGATGTGCCAAGCGGAAGTGGTTGAAAAAAATCGGTTTTGTAAAAATCGCACAACAAGGGTACGATGATTATTAACAACTAATTATCATTTTGTTGTGGCTTTTAGTCACTAGACGATGGTCGATGTGATAAAGCCAAAGTTCATTAAACTGAGGTGATTGGTAGTGGTTCCTCCTCTACCTGCTCTACACCTTTCTAAGATCTATTTATAAAATCAATAAGTAAAGAATGGAGAGAGCATGTCTCAGCAGCTAAAAACGTCATCATCGAAGGTTCAAGATTTTTTATCTCAACACGGGCATGAGTTTGTTGTTCAGCAAATGCCCGCCTCTACTCGCACTGCTGCAGAAGCGGCTGATGCTATTGGGTGTACCGTCTCTCAAATAGCCAAATCTCTGATTTTCAAACATGGAGAGACCGGTGAGCCAGTATTAGTCGTGGCCTCAGGTACCAACATGGTGTGTACGGACAAAGTTAAACTCGCCACTGGCATTACGCTAGAAAAAGCCAATGCCACTTTTGTTAGAGAGAAGGTGGGTTATGCTATTGGCGGCGTGCCCCCAGTCGCGCACAACGATAAAGTTCATACTCTTCTGGATTCAGATTTGAAACAGTACGCTGAAATCTGGGCCGCTGCGGGTACACCAAATTCAGTATTTGCATTAAATCCTAAAAATCTAGGCGAGTTAACAAGCGGAACGTGGATCGATTTGTCTAAGCAATAGTTAGATTGACTCATTGGTACGTGTAGAGCTTCGCAATAATAAAAGGAGTCATTGGTGAAACTGCAATATCGCACTGCTCATAGAGGGGATTTAACTGCGCTGGTTTCTATGCTGGCCAATGATCCTTTAGGCAAAACCAGAGAGGATAACGCCACGCCAATAAATCCCGCCTATATTGAGGCTTTCAAGGCGATTAACGCTGACCCAAATAATGATCTACTGATTGCAGAGCTAGAAGGGAAAATAGTGGGCATGCTACAGCTAACTTATATCCCTTATCTCACACATATCGGTAGTTGCGTTGCCTAGTGGAAGGGGTAAGAGTTCGCGAGAGTGTTCGCGGGCAAGGTATTGGAGAAAAACTGTTTGAACACGCTATAGCTTGTGCGAAAGCAAAAGGCTGCCACTTGATACAGCTCACTAGCGACAAAGCTCGCCCGGAGGCAATTAGGTTTTATGAAAAGCTCGGCTTTAAAGCGACACATGAAGGGCTTAAACTAGCGTTAAAGTAATTTTTAACAAGAGAATAGAGTGTGGAAATCTTTGCTTTCTCAAATGATGTTTAGTCGATTGAAGCTTTATACCTAAACAAAGCAATTTGACGTTACCCATTGAATACAAGAAATTTGCCCACATATCAATGGGTAAACCTATCTACACCACTAACGCTATTTGTCATTTATAGCGATTCTAAAACAATACTGAATCTATGCTGTTATGGCGCTCACGCCTTTGCTGTGGACTCAACTAAAAATACAAGCGACCTATTTTGGCTTAAGTATCAAATTAGTTTGTCGCAAAACACAACGTTTTATAGGTAAGGATTGAATGCTAGCTACAAAAATTGAAACCGAACGTTTAGTACTCCGCCCGCTAGACAATAACGATGCTCATAACTTGTTTACTATTTTTTCTGATCATACCGTGATGCGCTACTGGAACACCGAGCCTTGGTCTACTTTGCAAGACGCAGAGAGGTTTATTAGCAGCAGCGCTGATTCCATGCAAAAAAATGAAGAACTGACGTTAGGAGTCTTTCTTAAAGAAAGCCAAGGATTACTTGGGAAAATTATGCTCTTTCAATACCACAAAGAGTCTAAAAGAGCAGAAATTGGTTTTGGTATCAGCCTCAGGCATGGGGAAAAGGGATCGTGTTTGAAGCCGCGAGCGCCATTATTGATTATGCCTTCGGAACATTGAACTTACGTAGAATCGAAGCGGAAATAGATTCAGATAATGTTCTTTCTGGAAAGGCATTAGAGAGATTAGGTTTTGTTAAAGAAGGTTTGTTAAGGCAGCGTTGGGAAATTAATGGACACGTTTCAGACTCAGTGCTTTACGGTTTACTTGCCGAAGATTGTGATTACTAATATAAGGTAAAAATGACTTAATCCTGCCGAGTGTTACAAGTCTATCTGAACATTTGCTTCTGTATTACCAGCCTTAAGTCATGGGCTGGTAATGTCAATCATGCTTTAGCCTGTATTTACAGAGTTAGAGCGCCACAAATCCCACCGGCTATTTAAGCTACAATAATAACTCAGCTCTGAAATGTGAAGAGGTTCATGGGTTTAGATAAATTTATTCACTAGAACGATAACCCCCTAACAATCTAAGATTAAGTTGGATTAACATATGAAACTCAATGCTTTATCTTGAGTTTTCCTCATTGGTTTGTCCAAATGTTGTTCTACAAGGTTGGCGAACAAAATAAACGCGAATAGGTAAAACAAGTAAGAGAAATAAACGCTCGTAGTTGTCATTGTTAAGGAATCAGAGTATGAGCAAAGCTTTCAAACTAAAAGCAGCAGATATTAAACCCTTTGTCATTGGGATAGGTGCCTGCTTAGCCACTGATATGATTACCGTAGAAGGTAAACCTGTGCTGTATATGTACCGTGAAACGCCAGAAGACGAAGTAGATAGCGGCTGGCGATTTATGAGCGGCTACGAAACACCAGAATACCTTGATATTCAAGAACACAGCGGTATTTACGATGTTAACACCATAGCCAATTATGATCCTAGCATAATCAGGCATTTAAATGCCGAAATCGGTGCCTCGTTCGAAAGAGAGTCGGACTTAGAACCGTTTGTGAGAGTGGAAGAGTAGGGGCTATGTACCGCCCTAGTTATGCACCATGCTCTACAAGCGACGTCCGGCCAACTTTCCTAGACACGCGCGTTGCTAATTTTTCCTAAGAATACAGTAACGTGACCATATAAAGACTTAACAGATAAACTCACCGACTTTGCTGAAGAGCCTCTGTTCATAGACACCCAATAGAGTGAAAAGGGTGCCTATGAATCAGGTGGTTAGAGAATAATCCTACGGATTTTTCTTCTTTTGGTTTGACTGTTTTTGGCTTGGTTTTAGTCGTTGCTTTTTTCGGTGACGCTGCGTAAGTAGACTTGCGTGCAATACTGTGGTTTTTGATTTCTGACGTATTGCCTTTTACTACGCTTATGTATGCCAACTTGGGCAGTACTTTCGTTACTTTGACTGTCGCTACTTTAATTTCGTCTCGACCTAAGCTCTCTTTCGTTACAGGATCGATGAACTTTTCACCTAGATTGAATACGTCAAAGTACTGGCCTTGCTTGACCGTATTGCCACCTGAATTTAGTACTAAAGAACCGTTATCTCCGACCAACACAACCAAAGGGTAAATGTTGTCTTTGAGTTGGCTGAATACTTTTTTAGAGGCAATATCAATCAGTAGGCTCAAGTTATTGCGGCTGGAGGTGGTAGGAATAGTAGATGACCACTTGACTTGATTATGTACGACGTCAAGAATCTTAAACTCTACTAAAACTTTGGAGTCGTAGTACGTTTTAACGTCTTTAATACTCTCCCCTGTCAATTCGACTTTGCGAGACTTATCAACCACACGTTTTTGCGTATTGGCTTCAATAACTTTTCCGTATACAAAATACTGTAACGACGGATCTTGCTTGTTGTTAAGTACTTTGAATTTCCTATCTTGAACTAAGAGTTCTTCGACTTTCTTACCAATAGTCGTTCCTTTAGGGCCGGAGAAGTCGCCCACCGCTATCGTTCTCCTGTTGGCATTCAGGTCTTTAATCTTGTCTCTAGGATCAACTTTAACTCTGACTTCTAACCGAACTTTACAAGCATCATTTGAACACTTTTCACTTAAAATTCTGTATTTTACGTCACCTCGCGTGTAGGTGGTTGTTCCGTCTGCCATCACGTCAACTAGCTGCTTAGTTTTGCCGTCGCTCGCTGACAACAGTAATGAGGAACGAGAACTTTCAATTGAAACACCAGATACTTGCTCTACTGCTCGTCTTAACCCGACGTCTATCGCTTGGTCTAACGTGTCACCCTGTCCTGTGGTTAGAACCTTTTCATAACTTGCTGCAAATGAGCCAAATGAAAATACGGTCGCAACAAACAATAATATAAAACGCTTACTCATGATTAGAAATCCGCTGCATCAAACATATCTTCTGATTCGGCAGAATTAATGCTATCAGATGGAGATTCAGCATTTAGTGCTTCTTGATCCAACTTTTCAGCACTCATACCACTTGCCATATTTTTCGCACTAACGATCTTTTTGGGATGCCAAACCAGTACCGTTCCGACCATCTCATGCCCAAGCACTGGATGCTTGCGGCGCCATTCAAATTCAGTACTCACACCAGTCATATTTTGAACGTTTGAAGTCATCGACGCACTTTGTTGTACCGATTTTATCAACTCATTAACTAGACCTGACGATTTTTTTCGAACTGCGCCTGCGATCAAGTCAAATTGTTCGGATTTACTGACTCGGTTCTCTTCTGAAGTTGATTCTTGGAAATCGCCGTTTAAGTTGTATGTTTGCGCTAAGCTTGCCCAAGCATTATTGGTAGCAAAGCTTTTCGCCGCTTTGCGTTCTATTTTTCTTTCAGCGGCAGAAGTAGTGTAAGTGACCCCTGCTTGGCCATAAGAAATTAACATTGGGTAACCTTCCGAGTCATAAGAGACTTGAGTGCCCACTTTCAGATATAGACTGTCTTTTTGGTTATAGAACATGTCATAGATAGAGCTCATGTTCGGGTTTGCCTTGTCCTTCTGAGGAGCGATTTGTCCTTCAGAATCGATCATAGCGCGCACTTGATCGCGCTTGTTGGCAGACAGTGCAAGTGCAACCCCGACAGTGCCTTGGCCTGAATCCCTTATTTCTTCGAATGTTTTGATAACCATCATGCCAGCTAAGTCACCATAAGAAGACCTAACTGTTTGTTTAACAACAGATTCCTTGAATAGATCTCGCTTAATCGATGGTGGGGCAGCTTCAAATTCTTTTGGATCTATACCCATCTCTTGGAGCTCTTTGTCGAGTTTTCCTTCAAGCACTGCAACAACTTTGTCCAAGAAGCTAACCATCTTAGAGTCACTTTTGAAGTCTTCTTCTGTCGGTGTTGGTAAACCGCTGTTTTTGGTCATTGAATAAAGCATATTGTTTTCAACACTGGTGTTCAGCGTTTGCAAGTACGCTTTTTGAGCTTCCAATACTGCTTTGTCCAACGCAGCGGCTCGATACTCTGTCCATCTAGGATCGTTGCGTTCCGCCATAATCTCTGCAGAACCCGAATAGACAAAAACACGATGCTGCTTACCTTGGTTATGCAAAGTTCGTTTTACTTTTGCGACATATGCTTCTAATTTTTCATCAATGACGTCAGCAGTATCGACGTCGTTGTTAACTTGAACAACATCTTTATCTGTTTGCTCTCCCGCGACTTCTTCGGTTATTTCAGCGGTCACAGCAGTATTGACTAACTTCTCTTCCTCGGATGCAACCGTCGGCAGTGATATGCCTGCCACCAACAATGCTGCAAGTAACTTGTTCAATTTCATTATTATTTACCCAACTTATTCCCTAAAAAGTAATAGGCAGTAAATACTGCCTATTCTTCATTGTTGATTACCAGCTAACACTTGAACCATCGGCTACTTTGCCGACGACTCTTTCCCCTTCCCAATAAGCAAGACCGTTTTCAATGTTAGTTAACGACATCTGGAAATAGTACTCTATACGGGTGTCGCCATTGTCTAAAGTTGAGTCGCGCTGAAGGATCTTACCCGATAGGCTAAAGTCGGGTGCTAAAACTTGGTTATCACCTTTAACACTTGATTGCTTGACCATTTTTGAATCTTTCAACTCACGCATTTCCTTTGTAGCGTCATCTTCACCAAACGCGGTGGTGACGAGGAATTTTCCGGATTGAAGTAACTTGACTCGTAGCGATTTCGTTAGCTGGTCGGTGTCTAAGCGCTGCATTGTGTCGTTCTCAATATCACTCACATAAACAATATAACGCCCCCCTACATCCGCTTGTGGGTGAGTCATCAACTTACTTGCGATGATTTCATCCGCCATTTCGTTTGCCGCTTTAGAGAAGTCAGCATAAGAAAGTGCCGCAACCACGTTTTTTGTTGTATCTGCAGCATCGATATAAGATGTTGTTGTTTTACAGCCAGCTAAACTCATCGCGGCAATTACAGCTGCAATAGCTAATTTTTTCATTGTGTTTTCCTCAAATATTTACGACTTTTACAGATGGTGGGACTATCGGAGATACGGCTTTTACGTAGATAATATGTTTCTTGGACTCGCTATCGAGCTCAACCGGAATAGTGAAAGAGCCCGCTTTAATTTCTACTTTGTTGTCTTTCGCTTTAACCCGAGTTGCCTGAAACTCGCTTGGCAGCGCAGAGAAAGTTCGAATATCGCACCAGTGGTTGCCATTTGGAAAATTGCAAATACATCGCCAAGTAGAGCGTTTTCATCTTTAACTTGTTTTTGAGCGATTGTCTTCAAAGTAACTCTTGTTACTTCACGCGCTAAGATGTACGGGAAATCCTGATCAAATTCAGCGCTAATGATCTTATCCATGTCTGCAATAGTCTCTGTTTTAGAACCATTAGCAGTGATGTTATCAAAAGCGACGCCGCGTTCTTTTAGTGTCGGTATTGCAATACCTGCATATGTGACATTATTAGAGAGCAAGAAAATTGGTAAATCTAGACGTCGTTCTTCTTTAATTGCTGATTTCCCGTTTTCAAAAATGACCCAAACTTGATCTTCAAGTTTTGATTGGCTTCGACTTTTCGCCATACTCTGAGCCAACTGATAGTCAGCTTTTGCTACTGGAGAACCAGTTAGAGAGTAAACGCGTTTAAACGAGTTGGAGGCTTTTTCAAAGTCTGACTTAGATTTACCTGTAACGAGCAAATTAAGGGCGTAAGAATACGTAGTAAAAGGATTTACATAGCCTTCATAAGGTTTCCATTGACCTTGTTCAATGCCAGCATTTTTGAGTGCCTTTTTGGTGTAACCAGACTCCATGGTTTGTTTAACCAGCATACTCGATTCGCCAGCTTCTTCTTTTATTTCTTCAGTTCGTTCTTTTATGATATCTGCAAAATGTTGGGCAGCTCGACGCTGACGCTCTTCTGCTCTATTAAGTTCGACACGAGCATTTTGAAAATCATGGGTTGCTATAAAGTTCCACGCTTTAATAGTGTTAGTCATGATGCCATCGTAATGCGATTGCTCATAAGCCAACATTGCGTCGTTTCCGATCATGGAACCAACAAACTCAGCTCCTTCTGAAACTGTGCTTTCGGTGTCTTCTTCTTTCATCATTGTCTCGGTTGCATCAAGCAACTTCGTCGACAACTCGTAATCACCGGCGTAGTTTAACGTCGCTCCAGCTTGTAATGTCCAAAGTAGATCATCTGTCTCTCCAGATTCTTCGTCATAACCCGCATGCTCCAAAGCCACCTTGGACGCCCCCGAAAAATCACCAGAATCAAGCTTAGTATTAAAGCTATCGAAGTCATTTTTCTGGATAATACTTGTACAACCTGACAGTATAGCAATACTAATTACACTGCTAATGAATTTAATTTTCATAGACTTATTAACTCATTTATTATTTAACTAACTGAATTTTATATATGAGTCATGTCTTATAGCTACTGAGGCAATAGCAATCAAGTGGGTATTGGTGTGGAAATTAACACTTTTTGTAACACCAGAACTTTATGTGGAATTTACTTGATGTAAATCATTAATCTAATAATTAATTTCCGCACTAAGTTCTTGATAAAGTTATCAAATAAGGCACTTTTAGTGCCTTTGAAATTATTGGCCAATCCTCAATGGTAGCCTGTTTTTTAAGCGTGCATTCATGAGGTGAGTCAAATGCGATTTTCTAGTGAATTGCTCCAAAGGGAAACTATTAACAAGCGTTTTACTGATGAGTGTAATATTAAAATCATTAAACAAGTCTCTTAAATTAGTGTGAATTGTCTTTTTACCAGTACTGCGCATATAAGTACGGAGCTTATTACTAATAAGTTGCTATTGCTCGATTTTTCTTTTTTCTGTCTTTATATTTTGCTTAGGTAAACTTGATATACTAGATGCCAGCAAGTTTCATTGTGCCATTGTTTTTGGACGTCAATTACGGGAGATAACTGGCAAACACGATGACACCAAAGCAAATCAGAATCACCCCTGCGCTTCTTTCAATTATGTGTATCCCTTTCGCGAGGTATGTTTGCACGCGGGGTTGTCCAATCGTGGCTGCAATGAGTAAATTCCAAAGCAAAACAATGAGGAACATCCAGACGCCAGACGTAATTTGCTGAGCAAGCGTGACTTCATTTCCTAGAATGACTGCCATAAGACTCATATAAAACAGAGCATTCTTGGGGTTGAGTATTGCGGAGTTGAGCCCAAGTAGCAGTTGCTTGATCGCAGAGGGGACTTTCTCTTGCTCTGTATCCCAAATGGCGTCACTTTTTTTACTTTGAATAAGTTTGGAACCTATCCAAAGAAGGTAGAGGGCCCCTGATATCTCAACGAAAGAAAAGGCCATTTGATTGTCACGAATACTAGTCCAGCCCAGTATTGTTACTGCAATGTAGATTGCATTTCCAATTGCGATTCCAAGGCATATATACCGACTACCACGCAACCGATGACGAAGTGAATGGGCGACAATTAGAAAAAAATCTTGCCCTGGGCTTAACAATGCAACGAAATGAGCCAAGGCAAGCATTGGGAAAGCGGCGGGAAGAAGTGATGAGAACAACATAAGTCTTTACCTATAATCAAAAATTTTTCGGACTATAGGATTTTTCGCTTACAAATTATTGTCGAAAATTGACGTCATCTGTTGATATTGTCTTGGTGTTGAAGCGGTATAGTTAACAAAAGCTCGGTGGAGCTGGCTCTGATCTGAAAAGCCAACTTCAGTAGCCACATCAACGATGTTCATACCGCTTTTCAAAAGTAACTTCGCTTTTTCTACACGATTATTGTTTAAAAAGGATTTAGGGGTGATACCAAAGTGATTCTTAAAGTTACGAATTAATGATTCTTTAGAGCGTCCGAGCTCTTTTGACATAATGTCTAAAGGAGAGGGCTGAGCGATATCCCTCAATAAGCGGTGTTTCAATTTGCTTGCTAACTCGTCACTATTCTCGGCTTCCCGTTGCGGGGAACAGAAGTTACTCAGCAAGTTAAGCAGATGTGCATCCAGTTCTGAAGCAACGTTTTGAGCTCCTTGGGCACTTAGTGTGCTGACCAAAGCCGAGAGCTGGGTACCAATGTCTTGCTGATCCAGTTTGTATTGATCACAGCGAAATTGAGTGACCTCATACCCATATAGCGCAGAAAGCATTTCGCAGCACCAGTCATTGTCGACATAAAGCATGTGGTAACTGCGGGGGATATCATTAACAGGGTTACACGCGTGAACCATATTAGGCTCAATGATAACAATGTCGCCTTTGTCGAGGATTATTTGCTCTTCTGGCATTGATAGACAGGTCGAGCCCGACTCAATTAGCCCAATTGACAACTCAGAATGGTAGTGAGCTTTATAACTTTGCGTACTGTTATAAGTAGTGCGAATGGTCAAATGTGGAATAGATTTGCTGTTCCAAAAACGCTGATTGATATCACGAACAGTAGCCCTCACTGGATTCCCCTAAAGCTTAAGTTTACGTTATCGTATTCCACGCTAAAGTTTTGCGCAATGGCTGAAGATAAATATGCAAACTTAATAAATACTGAGCTGCGAAGAATAGATAAGGCGAGTTGATAAGCGAATATTGCAGTTCAATACAATTGTTTTTTCTTGCAGGAGATTATTGAGTTTAAGATGCTGATTACTTAAGCAATGACGTTTTAGGTTGATCGCAAAATCAATAAGTTGCTGTAATAGTGGCACGAATAACTTGCTTTAAACACTGCGATTAGACACTGTTGTTTGTCTATTTGGTATCAGCCTCTAACATCTCAGTATTGGTAAGCATCTATGAAAAAATCTATTGTTCCCCAAGAATTTAGACATTACTTTGACGATTGGCACTTTTCGCCAGTTATAGAAGCAGATGGTACTTGCTACCTTTCTGGTGTCACTGCCGCGCGCAAAGATAAACTCATTAGTCTCGACCCAGAAGAGCAGTTTCACGACGCTTTTTACAAGCTTGGTATCTATTTGAAAGCGGCGGGTTTGAGTTATGACGATATCCTAGAAATGACAACGTTTCACATCGAGCTAAAAAAGCACATTGATGTCTTCTCAAGAGTCAAAGACCAATACATCAAAGCGCCTTATCCAGCGTGGTCGGCCATTGGTGTATCGGAGTTTATCCCAGAAAATGCGCTCGTAGAGATGCGCGTTGTAGCTAAGAAATAGCGATAGAAACAGCAAGTTGGCTTTTTTTGTCTAACTTGCTGTTATTTAAAGCTAAATTTTGTCATTGTTTGACTCTCTTCAGATTTTTGATTGTTTAAAGCCGCTAAAGTACAAATGGTTATCAATAGATCTGTTTTGCCCTGTATAAGGGTGCCTGAAGTATAACTCCGCATCTAATCCTTAATACGCACTGGTAAACAGTAAGCATGATTAACCAAAGGTTTGAACCTAGGAAGTACAATGAAATTGTTTACGTTTTTTTTAATCTCCGTTGTTGCGTCTTCGTGCAGCTTTGTTATTCATGTCGCCACGGTTGAATGGCTTCCGTCTTGGGTGGCTACTCAAATGGAAGGGCTGACTGTACAGCCGTCTTGGAACGTGAGATTTGTCGCTTTGCTAACGGCAGTAGAATACGGCATAGCCGCGAGTTTACTCTATGTATTAGCGAGAGAAAGACTTATAACTTTTGGCAGGTTTAACGCTTCTTTAATACTGGGAGTGTTGTTAGCGGCGCTCCATGGCGCGTTTATAAGGCAACCACTTATGGATTGGGTTGTGGGAAATCCAATTCATGTAGTGATAGTTCAAAATGCATTTCAATGGTTAGTGTGGCTCTTAATGGCGGTAGTTGTGGTGTTTGGTTTAGAAAGATCACTCTACGAGAACAAACTGTCTTACTGAGCGTCTCGAAAACAGGTATTTTGATGCGCTTGGTTTGCTTCGTTGGACTAAATGATTGGTTTGTCAATGGTCAGTGGTTAACTCGTTTAAGCTTGATCTAATGTCTGCAATAGTGATGAACAGTTTGTTTTCAGCGTCTTGAAATTCGCGAAAACCATAACGTTCATAGAAATGTTTCGCACCGTCTTTGGAATCCACGATAACAACTGGAAATGCAACGCTATCACTAGCAGTTAATAGCTTTCGCAGAGCATCGATAAGCAGCCACTCGCCAAACCCTTTCCCTTTGTATCGATCATCCACAGCGAGACGAGCAATGAGACCACCAGAGGTAGATGATTGATGCTTCTTTTGTAACTTATCGGGCAATGTCTTTAGGTCAATTGGTGTCATTGTTAGTGTGTAGAAGCCGATGATATGTGATTTTTCATTATCATCTTCTAAAACAAACGTTCTGGTGTTGTCTTTCTTGGCTTGCTGACTCGCCATTACTTTTAAGTAATTATTGAGAGCTTCGATGCCACAGTTGAATCGGTTTCTATCGTGCTTAGCTTTATCTAGCAGTATTGTATTCATGATTGAGTTTTGCTCTCGTAGCGACGAGCAGCAGATATTAGTTTTGAGTTCTTTGTTGCGGGGCGGTCTAATGCATCCATGAGCAACATAGCATCAGCTTGGCTCAGCTTTAAAGCTTGTTCACGTTCGATGACTTGTTTTGCTTTTTCGATTGCAGCGCTTAGAACAAATGAGTTGATACTAGACATGCCAGCTATTGCGGCAGCCTTAGTAAGTAAGTCTTGTGTATCGGCATCAACTCTAGCAGTGATACGAGGCAAAGTAGTAGCCATGTGTTATCTCCAATTGTGGGAAAATGTCACATGGTCATTATGATCTTAAAATGTGCAATAAGCAATCTATGTGTCACTTTGGCACGTAAATTAACAGCGTTCAAGGTTTCAAGGCATTGTTATGTACAGAACTGCTATTTCTAAGAAAGGAGTGAGAAATTAAGAAAATCTCACTCCTTCAGTTGCTTAAGTTTCTAAGCAGTTACTTCCTCATGTTCTTCTACTTGATTTAGGCTGTTACGAGTAGTGCCTATTAAGGCAAACTGGATCATATCTTGTATCTGGAGTTCTAGCTTGTACGGTGTATTGAACAAGGAGTGACTGTAATACCAGTTTTTCATTGGACCGATGTTAAATAAGCCTCGATCTTCCTTGTTGCTTTTGGACGTTACACTGAAATTGCGTGTTGCCCAGATTTGTCGCAACTGGCCATAGGTCAATGACCAATGTTCGGGAGTTCCTTTGTAGAAAAAAACAGAAGTGTCATCCTGTGCGGAAGGGTCATAAATAGCTTCTAAATCTGCGACACCTTGTAAAACTTGACATTTTATCTCTTTCATAACATATCCTTTGGTTTAATTTAGCCAACTGTTTGTACTAAGTACTCGGTACATGGTTAAGAGTAGACGCAAACATTAAATGTGCGGCCAGTTGCTCATGGTGGGTTTTGAAGAGAATTTGGCGTGCGCGGTATTTTCATTCGCGACGATCCAGCGGGTATGTAAGATCGAGTAAGATTTACCGCAGCTTGGGGTTTGGAAAATGCGGCCAGCTCAGCCTCAACCGAAGATACTTTCGGCGATCTTTTCTTTTTCTTTTGCAGTTCTTTCTAAATGAAGTTCGAGAAAATCAGCAGCTTCAGCTAACTTTGCTTCTTCGATCAACGTGAGAAGTTGTATATGCTCTTCACACTCTTTTTTAGGAATAGGGCGTTTTCCATTCACGTTGAATTCTATTAGTCGGCGTAGGCGGTTGACCCGTTTTAATGCATCCAACAAAAAAAGGTTGCCAGACATAGCGACAATGGATTCATGAAACAACACGCCAGCGTTAAACATCTCTGCAGCGGAGACCAGTTTTTGCTTGTTGTTTAAGATTTCGATTTGCGCGAGTTTCAACATCTGTATTTGAGCGGTATCGATATGAAAACTCGGTTCTCTCAATGCTTCGGGTTCGATGAGCTTTCTAAATCGGTAACTTTGCATATAAGCAGAGGGGGATGAAATAAACTCGTTAAACTCCCAGCCATAACCTAAACTTCGCGTTAGCCAACTTTCCTTTTCCATGGTGATTAACGCTTCTTGAACGCTTTTACGCCCAAGCGAGTATCGTTTGATTAAATCGTTTTCGGTAAAGTTTTTGTCTAACTTTCCTGAAAGGTAGTCTTGGCCAATTTGATAACAGATTGGGTCTAAATCGTGATATTGATTACTTTCATGAGAGGGGGATTGTGTGTGATTCGCTTTTGGTACTCTTTCTAGAAAAAATCCTTGGTTGGGTTTTTTAACCAAATATCCAGACTCTTGCAGAGCGAGAAACGCATTTCTAATTGGGGTTCTCGATACTTTAAGTTCCTTTGAAAACTCAACTTCTTTAATGTGCGCCCCTTGGCTAAGGCCTTGCTTAATCACAAGTTCGATCACTCGACTCGCAAGTATTTCCGCAGACGTTGGTTTACTTTGGCTCATATTCCACTCGTTAGGTTTTTGCCCACACAAGGACATTCTTTTTATCTATTGCCGCTTATCGCCAGACACCATTTGGCCGGTTCAACAGTATTACTGATAAATTGTATTTTGTGAATACTTTGTATTATTCGTGTGTTTTTGCTTAAGAGTTGTGTTGTATTTCACATATTCAAAATACAATCAATGTTTGTTTTAGAATGAAAATTTCGACTCAAGAAAGATCTTTTTATACATATAGTATTGAAATTTATAGATATTAGTATCTTAGTTCCATCGATTTTTCGTCAATCTACCCCCTCTTTCCATTGTTGACAAAATGTTATCGCTAGGTAATAAAATGTATTTTGGAATCACAAAGAACAATTTATTATGACCAGAATAGCTTTAATACATGCAGTAGACATTGCGATTGAGCCTATCACCAAGGCGTTTAATGAACTATGGCCTGAAACTGACATCATCCATCTGTGGGATGAGACATTAAGTATTGAACGAGCTAAGTGCGCCGAGCTGACTCCATTTTTGTACAAGCGCATAGCGCTTTTGTATGACCTCGCGGTGTCGTCTCAAGTGGATGCGATCATGTTTACCTGCTCAGCCTTCGGAAGTGCGATAGAGGAGGTTGCCAAAAACGCAGATATTCCGGTGATAACGCCTAATCAAGCGATGTTTGAACAGGCTATCAGCTCCGCTAGTCAAGTCGGTTTACTAGGAACGTTTTCACCTGCCATGAAAGGAATGGAAAAAGAGTTCTTAGCTGCGAGTAATCATTCGGCGACCAAATTGAGTGTGTTGTGTGTCAGCGAAGCCAGAGATGCGCTTCTGGCCGGAGAAACAGATAAACACAATCAAAAGCTGTTGGAAGGAGCAAAGCGCCTTTCAGATTCAGAGGTCATTATGATCGCTCATTTCTCTTCCTCTATTGCTAAATCGTTGATTGAGAAAAAGTGTCAAAAAACAGTTTTGTCGAGCCCAGAATGCGCGGTTCGTTACCTAAAGAAAGCACTGTCGAGTTAACCCTAAAACGTGAGAGATACCAATGAAACTATTAGTTCTACCAGGGGATGGAATTGGCCCCGAAATTACACAAGCTGCCATTACCGTTTTGAATGCAGCAAATGATAAATACAAGCTTGGGCTGCACTTCGATTATGACGACGTTGGTTTTGATAGTTTAAAAAAGTATGGAACAACGTTAAGACAAGAGACGTTGGAAGTGGCAAAAACTTATGACGGCATCATATTAGGCACGCAGTCTCACGCCGATTACCCCAAACCAGAACAAGGGGGGCGTAACGTGTCGGCCGGATTCAGAATAGGTTTAGATCTTTATGCCAACGTTCGTCCGGCGCGCTCTCGCGAATTTCTTCCCACCAATATGAGCGAAGGCAAAAGTATAGATCTCGTCATTATGCGTGAAGCGACGGAAGGGTTTTATCCTGATCGAAACATGACAGAAGGTTGGGGGGAAGTAAAACCTTCACCGGATATGGCGTTATCGATAAGAAAGATTACCCGTCATTGTTCAGAGCGGATCGCGAGAAAAGCATTTGAATTGGCGATGTCACGCAATAAAAGAGTGACCGCCATACACAAAGCGAACAGTTTTCATATGACAGATGGCCTCTTTTTAGAAGCGGTAAATGAGATAGCAAAAGAGTTCCCAGAAGTTGAAGTCGATGACTTGTTGGTCGATGCATCTACCGCGCATCTTGTCCGCACCCCAGAACGATTCGACGTCTTGGTCGCAACCAACTTTTACGGCGACATTATTAGTGACTTAGCCAGTGAGCTATCAGGCAGTTTAGGTCTTGCAGGTTCTATGATGGCTAGTGATGAGCACTGTTGCGCTCAGGCTCAACACGGCAGCGCTCCAGATATAGCGGGGCAGGATATCGCGAATCCAACTTCCATGATTTTGTCCGTCGCTATGCTCGTCGAGTGGATGGGCGACAAACATCAAAGACCGGACTTGATAGCCGCATCGAAATCGATAACCGCCTCAGTAGACGCGACACTTGAAAATCCCAACTATCGAACCCCTGATTTAGGCGGGAAATTGGGTTGCAAGGCGTTCAGTCAAGCGGTGGCAAAAAACCTGTCTAATAGCCCTTTTTAACGTAAATCCAAGTTGTATCAATAATCAAAACTATAAGTGAAACAGTAAAGTACCTAAATGAACAGAGAGGAAATACTCATGTCCCTATTGAAAAAATTTGTTGCGCTATTGACGTGTGCAACATTGGTAGTATCACCTACAATTTTGGCAGACGAGACGGATTATCCAAGTGAAAGATTGAACTACACCATTGCCTTTGGGCCTGGTGGAGGGAACGATCTTATGTCTCGCACCGTTGTGGAAATTCTAAAAAAGTACAAGTTTTACGACCAAACAATCCGCGTAGACAATCTTGCTGGCGGTAGTGGTGCTGTCGGTTTTAATTATGTTGCGCAGCAAAGTGGAAATCCCTATTACCTCACTTCGACCAGCGGTAATTTCCTCGGTACTCCTTTAGTGTCGAACACCGGTTGGACATATGAAGACTTCACCCCAATTGGCCTTTTAGCACAGGATGCTATGTTTATTGTGGTTCGTGCGGATTCACCCTTTAAGACGGCAAAAGACTTTGTCGACTATGCCAAGGAGAATCGAGTGACTATCGGTGGAACAGGTGCTGCTGGGCCAGAACGCGTGGTCGCTAGCCTCTTTGCTGAAAGCGCAGGCTTTGATTACGACTATGTTCCGTCACAGGATGGCGGCGGCATGGTGACCTCTCTTACTTCACAAAGCGTTGATGCCATTGTCGCTAACCCTTCCGAAGTTTCGGGTCAAATCAAAGCGGGTAACTTTCGACCTTTGGCATATTCAGAGGCTCAGCGCAGTACCGTCTACAAAGATGTACCTACTTTTAAAGAACAAGGCTATGACTTTGCGTTTTCATTACCTAGAGGGGTAGTGATGCCTAAAGGTGTTGATAAAGACATTCAGCAATGGTGGGTGCAGACTTTACAAAAAGTAGTAGAAACGCCGGAATGGCGTGATTACTTAACGACAAATAGCTTGTCTGGAAACACGGTTTGGGGGGATGACTTTGCAACCAATCTCTCCTCGACAAATGCTGACTTTAAGCGAGTGCTAACTCAGATTGGTGCAATCAAGTAACTGGATCAGAAGGTGCAGTTGCTAGCTGCACCTTCGAGGAGTTGTTATGCGTTTTTGGTTTTCATTGAGCACCTTTGTATTTGCAGTAGGTTTTACGCTTATGGGTATCAGTACTCTCGACTTGTTTGATTTTAACGGTCGACCGGGGCCGGGATACTTTCCTTTAATCATTGGCATGGGTTTGGTGATTTGCACCAGCATAAATGTGTTCAAAGATGGGAAAAATAGGCATCGAATATCCTCTTCTGATGGGGATGAAAAATCACTTTATATCAGCGATACAGTGGTCATGGTTGCTTGTATTTCACTATTGGTATTCACACTAAATTTCCTTGGTGCAGTTTTGTCTATGGTGGCGTTTTGCATGTCATTTCTAGCTTATTTTAATCGAGGAAAACACTGGCAAAACGGGTTGTATTCACTGGCATTTCCTCTGTGTGTTTATTTGCTATTTGACGTGTGGTTACAGGCTGGATTGCCTGACGGACTGCTGCGTTCTTTCTTTTGATCACAAGGGATAAACTTATGTTCTTTGCTGAAATCTTTGACAATCTTACTTTTGGTTTGTCGGTTGCTTTTACGCCCACAAACGTTCTGTTTTTACTTGTTGGTGCTCTGGTGGGAATGGTCGTAGGACTGTTTCCCGGCTTTGGGCCCGCAGCGGGTATTGCGATTTTGATACCCATGACATTTGGACTAAATCCAACTACAGCGATCATTATGCTGTCTGGGATTTATTACGGTTCTATGTATGGTGGAACCATAACCTCCATTCTTATTAATACCCCCGGAGAGTCGGCTACCGTGGCTTCGACACTGGACGGCTATCCCATGGCACAAAATGGACGAGCGGGTCCGGCTTTGGTCATGCAGGCAATCGCTTCCTTTTTTGGCGGCACGTTAGGCGTTGTACTTATCTGTGGCTTTGCGCCAATACTGGCCAATTTTGCATCGTCTTTTGGCCCTTCCGAGTACTTTCTTATCATTATGTTGGGGTTGCTATTACTGACCACAATGATGGGTGATAACCGACTCAACGGTGTGATATCTGCACTGTTTGGATTCGCCATCGCCATGGTTGGCGTTGATTCTGTTAGTGGCGCTCAACGTTATACATTTGGTTCACCAGAGTTGATTGGCGGTATCTATTTCGTACCAGTCGCTATCGGTCTATTTGGTATAGGAGAGCTACTCTATTGCATCTACACGGGGCAACATAAAAAGATTAATGACCGCCTTCAGTTCAGTTTTCGCTCCAAGGATTTTTGGCCGACAAAACGCGACTATATCAGCTCGAAATTTACTTTTGTAAGAGGGTCAGTTATTGGGTTTATTGCAGGTGTATTGCCCGGTTCGGGGGCAACGATAGGCTCCATCTTGGCCTATTCGGTTGAGAAAAAAGTGGCCAAAGATCCTGAAGCTTTTGGCAAAGGTGAAATACGAGGTTTGGTCGCACCAGAAACGGCGAACAATGCGGCGTCTGCTGGTGCAATGGTGCCACTTATTTCACTGGGCATACCCGGTTCAGGTGCAACCGCTGTTTTACTAGGCGCATTGATGATGTGGGGGCTACAGCCTGGCCCAATGTTGATAGATTCAAACCCAGATTTAGTTTGGGGACTAGTTGCCAGTATGTATATGGGCAACATGATATTGGTGGCGCTTAGCATTGTTGCTATACCACTATTTGTTAAGTTCTTGGACATCCCTTATCGGCTGGTTGTTCCTGTCATTGTGATCTTATGTGTGATTGGTGCCTATGCGCTTAATAACAGCATTATTGAAACTTCTATGTTGCTAATCATGGGGTTAGTTGGGTTCGGGATGAAGCTTTATGGGTACTCTCCTGCCGCAACAGTGTTGGCATTAGTACTAGGTGGAATGGCAGAAAGCACCTTTTTGCAATCTTTAATTATTAGCCAAGGAAGTCTCGCTATCTTCGTTCAGCGTCCTATCTCTCTAGTGCTGACATTAATTATGTTTTCAACCATCGGCTTTTCACTACTGGTTCGTTACATCAAAAAGAAACACGACGAGAAAGCAACGCAAAGTGACCCTAGCGAAGTGGGCTAACTTTTCAAGCAAATTCAAAGGAGCAAACTATGAAGATAGGAGTGATTGCCGATGACTTCACTGGGGCAACAGACGCCGCGAGTTTTATTGTTAGGGGTGGGTTGAGTGCCATTCAGTTATCAGGTGTTCCCACCGCGGCTTTTGAACATGAGGCCGATGCGCTTGTGGTGAGCTTAAAAAGTCGCTCATGCCCCGTAGAGGAAGCCGTCAGGGAATCGGTAAATGCATGTCACTGGTTACTAGCACAGGGGTGCGAGCTGATTTATTTCAAATATTGCTCGACTTTTGATAGCACTTCGAAAGGCAATATTGGGCCTGTAACAAAAGCGTTAATGGATGTGTTGTGTGTAGATAGGGTGCTCTATTGTCCCTCTTTACCCGTTAACGGTCGAACGGTCTACCAAGGACACTTGTTTGTTTTTGAACAGTTGCTTTCTGAGTCTGGAATGAAAAACCATCCTATAACTCCAATGACAGATTCAAACCTTGTTAGGTTGGTCGAACAGCAAACGAAGGGAAAAGCTGGGTTGATTGATTTGCACGTAGTGTCCAATGGTCAGCTCTTTGTAGAAACTCATATTCAAAACCTGTCAGACAATGGAACGCAGCACATAGTATGTGATGCGATTAGCGATAGGGATTTAGAGGTGATTGCAAGGGTTGGTCGATCCCATCGTTTAGTGACTGGTGGTTCAGGCTTAGTAGGGGCGATCGCACATATTTGTGCACAAGAAGCCAACTCTACTATGACCAATGGCGGATCTAATAGTTTGGCAAATACATATAACAAGGGGATTGTGCTCTCCGGTTCTTGCTCGGAAATGACCAACAAACAAGTAACCGACTATGTCGATAAAACCGAAAGTCTCAAGTTAGACATTGATCGTACTGTAAGCGACGAGAGTTACATAGATAACGTTTTAACTTGGGTTCTTAACCATAGTGATAAACGTTATTTCCCTATGGTCTATGCAACGGTCGAGCCGAGAGAGTTGGCCCAAATACAATCGACCTATGGCGAACAAGCTTCTGTCATGGTGGAAGCTTTGTTTGAAAAGTTGGTGAAAAATCTGAAAGTAAAAGGATACAACACCTTTATCAGTGCCGGAGGAGAGACCTCTGGAACGGTGACACAAGCGCTAAAGGTTAACGCTTTTCACGTCGGACAAGAAATTGCACCGGGCGTGCCATGGATGCAGAGTTTAGATGGCGATCTAAAGCTTGCGCTGAAATCTGGAAACTTTGGTGACAAAGGGTTCTTTAGCAAAGCACAGGAGCTTTTAAATGAATGAGCAAAAACAGCGTGAACAACTTGTGAGCCTCGCAAAATCCATGTTTGACCGAGGCTACGCGACTGGCGGTGCGGGTAACATTTCGGTGAAAGTTGATGATGAACTTTTACTAACGACGCCGACCGGTTCTTCATTAGGTCGGCTAGCGGCGGAGAACTTGTCCTTAGTGAACATGGATGGCGAACATTTGAGCGGTGAGAAACCGTCGAAAGAAGTGACGTTCCACATTGAGATATACAGACATAGGCCGCAAGCGAAGGCTATTGTTCACCTGCACTCCACCTATCTAACCGCGCTGTCCTGTCTAGACAACTTAGACCGCAGAAACGTAATTAAACCCTTCACTCCCTATTACGTGATGAGAATAGGCAAGCTACCGCTGGTCGACTATCTCAATCCCGGCGATAAAAGAATAGGCGCTGAGCTAGCAAAACTCGCCCCCGATTATCGGGCTTATCTGCTTGCTAACCATGGGCCTGTAGTGACAGGGAAAGACTTATTAGATGCGGTAGATAATGCGGAAGAGTTAGAAGAAACCGCCAAACTGTACTTTTTACTTCGGGGTGGGGGCGTATCGTATTTGACAGAAGAGAACATAGAAATTCTGACAAAAAAAAGCGTCTAGTAGACTAAAAGCAGCAACGTCGACTTGTCTGCTTAAAAACTTGGGTGAGAGTCGTCTCACCCAACTAACCTTTTTCTCTTTGGTATCATAGAAAATGAACCTGTCGGAATACAATCGACCTTAAGCTGTCTTTGGCAAGTAGACCGCAACTTGGTATCTTAGGTGGTCCCACTTTGAAAAAGCAGATTTATGAGTGATATGAATTGCCACTTTGAACCTTTTCAGCCTTTGCTAACCCATGATGTTTTGGCACAAAAAGGCATTGCGTTGGAAGTGCGCCAACCTAGCGATGCACTGAAAGGTATCGTTCATTCTTATCTGCAAATAACGACCACAAAACCAACCCAATACATCATCATGCCCGATGGTATGGAAGCGTTTTATATTTCGCCGCAGGGCGTTAAAGTCAGCCGCGTACTTGATAGGGCGGTTGAACTTGATATTAAAGTGCCCGATCAATATTTTGGTATTCGCTTTTACGCTGGTGGGCTGAATCGTTTTTTTAAGACTAAGGCAGATTGCTTTTCTTCAGAGGTTTATGATGCATCTGAAGTGTTTAAAGAGGCGTTAAACCTGCATGCTCCTTTGTATCAATGCTCAGATTTTTCATTGCGAGCAGACTTTTGTGATAACTGGCTAATCAATAAGCTCACAGTTGAAAAGGGAGGTAATTTTAGATTGCTCTCGCCAATATTTATGGCCAAAGTGGTGTACCCAAGGTTAGCCATCTATCGGGGGCTCTTGGTATTAGTAGCCGACAGTTGAGCCGAATTTTCCACGACAATACTGGATTGACCACAAAGTCGTTTCTTCAAGCGATGCGTATACAATTGGTTTGTGAAAAGTTGTGGCGTTCCGATATGGCGGTGTCTGACCTTGCATTTGAACTCGGCTATTTTGATCAGGCTCATTTGCTCAATGACTTTAAAGACAGACTTAAAGTAAGCCCCAAAGAACTGGTTTCTTACTTTATGTCCGATTTTTCCAATAAATCATCCCATCGGTAAGGAAAACTGTCTCTTCAAATGACGAGGAGTGAACATGCAGTTTTCAAAACAACAAATTCTAGAAATGTCGGAAGGCGGTTTCTTTGGAAATGGTAATGCCCAATTACCAAGCGCGAATATGCTGATGATAGACAAGATCAACCACATCTCTAAAAGCGGGGGAAAGTTTGATAGAGGAACCCTTAGCGCAGAACTAAGTATTAAACCCAATCACTGGTTTTTCGATTGCCACTTCAAAGGCGATCCCGTTATGCCGGGGTGCTTGGGAATAGACGCCCTTTGGCAGTTACTCGGTGTGTTCCTTGGGTGGTCAGGGCTTTCTGGCAAAGGGCGAGCGATTGGTGTCGGGAAAGTAAAGTTCTCTGGTCAGATATATCCTGATGCGGGAAAAATTCACTATCAGTTAAACATAAAACGCGTGATTGCAAAGCCAATGCCTCTGGGAATTGCCGACGGGTTGGTGCTGCTTGATGGTGAAATCATCTACGAAGCGAGCGACTTGAAAGTGGCACTAATTCGCTGATAAGCCGTACACGATAATCGATTGTGTAAATCCATCCCTTTTGTAGGAGATACTTGTATCTGATTGGCGTCCCAGTAAACTGATGATGCGGTTTATTATGAGTGCGAATAAATGTGTATTAGGTCGATCTCTATTTTACTAATGGCGATAACGTTAGCAGCCTGTACCACTGGTAAGCTGTATTACACAACCGAAGCTGGAGATCGAAAGATTGGCTGTAAAACAGAGTTTGTTGGGCTACCAAAAGTGGACAAGTATGCCGTGGAGTATGTGCTGTCTTTATGCGCGCATAAAGCGACGAAAAACGGCCATTATCTCGATGTTAAACAAGAGTATTTACTAGACATCGATACGTCGATACCTACGCCTGCCTGCAACACCACTTGGGATCATAAATCAGCAGAGAAGGCATACCAAGACGGCAAACTTTCCGACAAAGAGTATGGGTATATAGTGGCACATATCGATTTAGGCTTAGCCAAATTAGCCGACTGTAGTAACAACAGATAATCGCAAGGCGCTGAGCCTAACAGCCACCCTTAGTTTTCCATTTGATATCACAGGTAGAGTATGAAACACGTTATGTTAGATATTGATGGCACTTTGATTCAATCGCAGGCGTTTGATGAAAAGTGTTTAGTAGATGCCATCTATTCGGTGACAGATTTGCAAATTGATAGCAACTGGGGGGCGTATCCTTATGTTACTGACAGGGGAATTTTGAAAACTTTCATCAATGAACGCGGTTTACCATATACCTTGCAAGAGTTAGAACAAGCCGTTAAACCGGTGTTTGTTAGTAATATTAAAGAAGCGATAGAAAACAATCCCGTTAAGGAAATTGAAGGGGCCGCCGCTTTTGTTAACCACTTACTTGATAGCCCAGAATACATAGTGTCGGTTGCGACTGGTGGCTGGGGTGAATCTGCACTTTTAAAGTTGCAATCAGCAGGTTTTGATACGGAAAGACTGGTATTGGCATCGTCCAACGACCACTACTCGCGAACGGAAATAATGTCTGTTGCACAATCAAAAGCAGACGCTTCATTGCGTTTACCCATCACTTACTTTGGTGATGCTGCTTGGGATGTAAAAGCGTGTGACGAGTTGAATGTTAACTTAGTTATTGTCGGGAGTAAGGTTTCTCACCATCAGCAAATATCTAGCTTTAGCCCCTTGCAAAGAGCTTTGAGTTTTATTAAATAAATCAGATGCTTGATGTGATTTTCTCTTTTGCCTCTCTGGTCAAAGTATTTTTCCTTAACTGCTCATATTATTAGTTTTTATTAACTAAAATAATAACTTGGCGTTAGTTTTCCGCGTGCTATCTGCGGATTAAACGAGAATCGCATTAGACGAGTCAGATGGAAGATAATTCAAGTTCTCCACTAATACTATTGGGCAAGGTTCTGCTCTATGCCTTGGTATCATTTTTAGCGATGCTGGCATTGGTTTACTTTTACAGTGAAGGTAGCGAACTTGCTCGTGAACTGGGTCGTCGCCAACGCGGTGGAGTAGGGTGGGGCATTACGGTCTTTTATACTTCATTCTGCATGTTACCGGCGTCATTTGTGACTCAATGGTTATACGCCAAGTATCCTAGTCGCTTATTGCGCTCGACGGCCATTGGGGTAGGGCTGTTCTTTGTTTTGAGTACCGCACTGATGGGAAATCAGTTTTCTGGTGGTGGTTGGTCGTATCCCTATCGATATCTCTACTTTGAGTTTTGTGGCGTGGTGGTTCTAACGCTGTTGATGTTTGCTCATCTGCTTTGCAGAAGAGTTAAAAGCAAATAGTCGGCAAGATTAAGTTAGTTCTATAGACGTGTTACCCGCGGCATTATTTTGCGTTGCTTTTTAATCTACGTCATGCCCTTTTCTATCTAACTGTCTAATGTTTCAATTATCGAGTGCCTTTGTGCAATAAGGAGTGAATGATGAATATTCAACCGGCAAAAAAGCGTAAAGGGGTTTACAAGTTTGTTACTCACCAAGATCTGACCTATGAAACGCAATTACTGAACTACGAGTTTGAAAATGACTGGCTTAAAATTTCGGGCGATGGGGTCATTGTTGTTAAAGGTTCATATAGCCATGGCTATGCTTGGGATGGTTGCAGCCCTAAATGGAACTTCTTTGATCTTTGGTTACTCGGAACGCCCGATGGTCGCAATCTTGTAAACACTCAAAAACCGATAACTTACTATGCCTCTCTTATTCATGACATTCTGCTTCAATATCAATCAGACATAGGTATTACACGAAAAGAGGCAGATCGAATTTTTCTCCATTTTTTGGGCGATTTTTCATCTAGGTATTTGTACTATTTCGCCGTGAGAGCTTTTGGTATTGCCAAAGAACTCACTGCTAAGTGGCTAGGGAAAACCGATAAAACATGAACAAAGCTTAACTTTACTCCAATAAACTTTCGCTATAGCTTTTAATCAATTAAATCAAAGCCTATCAGGCCTAAAATACAGCATGCTTTTAGTGAAAAACTGTTAAGGCTTAGTGCTTAGAAATTTATTTTTTAGCCCGATTTATATAAGAGGTTAATTCATATCTAATTGATTTTAAACAGTAAATGTTGTTTGATTGCCTGTATTATTAAACTGGGTTAAACGTGGTTAATACGCGGCTAAGCAGCGGGTATATAGCGATAACAAAAGAGGTTTACTGTGATTTTAGCAATTGATGTCGACTATCGTGAGGACAGCGCGTTAGCCGCAGGCGTCCTTTTCCGAAATTGGACAGATGAAAAGCCTGAGAGTGTTGTTTATTCGACGATCAACAAGGTAGCGGACTATCAACCCGGTCAGTTTTATAAACGCGAAATGCCCTGCATTTTGCAATTGATCAATGACCACAACTTAAGCCCAACGGTTATTGTCATTGATGGATTTGTCTCCTTGGGCCACGACGCTAAGCCCGGCCTAGGTATGCATCTTTATCAAGCGTTAGATAAGAAAATCCCTATTGTTGGCGTGGCAAAAAAAGCGTTTAAAGACTCGAAAGCAGAATCCGAAGTGTACAGAGGAAAGAGCGAAAAGCCCTTGTATGTAACTGCTATTGGGATCGAAGAGTCTCAAGCAATCGAGTTAGTGGCCTCAATGCATGGCAAGCATCGCTTCCCTACACTATTAAAGCAAGTCGATAGAGAATGTAGGCAAGGTCCAAAAAAATCGTGAACTAAATAGAGTTGTTTGGTTAGTAACTGGGTTAGATAGGGTCAGATGTAAGTGCCGCAGCACCATAAAGCGAAGCGAGTATAGGAAGCGTCAGTCAACTGGGAACCGATGAATGCATCGCCCCAGAATGAGTAACGTTAAGCCGTAGTGCAACTTAGCGTGACATTATAAATTTAGTTTAGGAGCTGTGATTGTGTTGTTAACTCGTCGAAGTGTGTTAAAGCTAGGGGCGGCAGCAAGCTGTGTTGGTTTAGGTGTGAACTATGGCTACAACTCGCTAAAAGCCCCTTTAGTGGCACTCGATGAGGCGCTAAACAGTGCCATAACCGATCTTCCTGCTGCGAGTATTAGCGCTGCGATATTTAAGAACAGGCAGGTATTGTGGAGTAAAGATTACGGCTTCCAAGATATTGCGAGCCGGACCCCAATGACTAGCCAAAGCGCGTGGCAATCTATCGGCTCAATCTCAAAATTGGTTGTTTGGACTGCGATAATGCAGTTGGTGGAGCAAGGTAAGGTAGAGCTGGATGAAGATATCAGCCGTTACCTTGGATTTGGCATGCGCTCACCTTATTTCCCTGACAGTAAAATAACGACTCGACATTTGATCACCCATACTTCGTCGCTTTCTTCGCGAAAACTGATGTCAGCACCTTATCCGATGGCAGACTCCTTCTGTTTAGATACTGGCCAGTCATTGGAAGCTTGGGTACAGCAACACCTTTCTCCAAAAAGTGAAAACTACCAGCCCCAAAAAGCCTTTAACGACTATCAAGCGGGAGACGCTGAAAACGTTAGTCCTGATCCTCTTGGCGTTATCTCTGGTTATTCCAATCTCAATGCAGTTGTTGCTGCTTATATAGTGGAAAGGATGACAGGTAAAAGCTTCGAGGAGTATTGTCACGACGCCATTTTCGAACCATGTGGAATGAATCAAACGTCGTGGAGTAAAGAGAAACCATTAAACTGGATGACTCACTACGAGCCGGAGTACAGCCCAAGAGCGCCAATCATGCAGGTCTATACAAAGGCAATGCTTGACCAAGGTTATGCTTCTAAACAGACGGTATCTGCGCCGAGTGGACGAGCGTTTATCGACTTTTTTCGCTGTGACTACTATTCGCCAGTTTATCCGATGGGACTTCTAGGAACATCACTCACATCGATTCTGCCCTTCTTCCTTGCCCATCTGGACGGTGGAAAAGTAAACGGCTATCAACTCCTTCAACCTCAAACCGTGCGCTCGATATTTACCCAGAGTAGAAAAGACAGTCACACTGGAAATGAACTAGGACTCGGTTGGTTTAAAAACTACGATGCCAAAGGCAATACCATCTGGGGGCACGATGGCGGTGGACCCGGCATCGTTTCTACGGCTTATATTTCCCCCGTACACGGATGTGGCATCGTCTTATTTATCAACAATTTTCACCTAGACTACCGATTGCGCTCAAAGCTGATTGAAAGAATGTATGAGATAGCTTTTTCTGGAGATTGAGCGCATTAAGGGTATGTTTTTAAGAAACAAATACCCAGAAACCGATGCTTGATATGCGATAGATTTGATTGGTATTCTACTTGGTGCAGTGCAAGTTATGACTTTCAAAGATATTGAAAGCGTTTAAGTAGGGAAATATGAAAGAGTTTAAGTTAACAACACCAAATGCCATCGTTAGATATCATGACTTACCCGGTGAGGAAGTCCCCATCATATTTGTTCATGGATTGGGTTGTGCCTCTTCTTTTGACTACCCTCAAGTCGCCGCCATGCCAGAACTGATTTGTCACCGACGAATCATTGTCGATTTGTTAGGCTCAGGTTTTAGTGACAAACCAAAGCAGTTTAGTTACCAGTTAAGCGCTCATGCGGAATACCTTGCGGCCCTAATAGACCATCTTGGTTTATCTCAAGTCGTTGTTTTTGGGCATAGTATGGGAGGCGCAGTCGCTATAGAGCTGGCTTCTCGACTCGGCGATAAATTGCATTCCATCATTCTTACAGAAGCTAATTTAGATTCAGGCGGTGGCTTTTTTAGCAAACAGATTGTCAGCTTTAGCGAGCAAGAGTTTGTCGAGTCGGGCTATGACAAAGTGATAGAAGAGAGCAAAGCGAGTGGAAACACTGAATGGGCTGCAGGCTAGAGAGCAGCTCACCACAAGGCATCTATCGAAACGCGAAATCATTAATCGAGGGCCGAACGCCGAGCTGGCGAGAGGTCTATTACGGATTCACCGCGCCGAAAACGTATGTTTTTGGGGAGTTCACCCTGCCAGACCCTGATTATGACGAGCTTGCTAAGCACGGAGTTAAGGTTGAAACGATTTCGAATGCTGGACACTCCATGGCTTGGGAAAACCCGCAACAACTCGCGTCAGTGATTAAGCGCTCTATAGAGAGTTAATGGCTGGGAAGTACATCGGTATTGTTTGTCTTTAAGGTGAAATGTCGAACTATGATGTTGAAATACGTGTTTGCCTCATTACTCACATTGACCTTGTGTGGTTGCTTTTCGTTTGGGATCGATACTTCAGATTTGGCTGCAGTGAACGAACAGTACGCCAAAAAACAATCGCCATTGAGATTAGTCATAGACGACAAAAATACCGACAACGCCAGTATACGCATTGTTGAAAGCTGGGCGGGCACGCCCAGTAAAACGGCAATGGATAGGCTACATCAATCATTGATATTTAAAAAAATCTACGACAAGTGCGGTTACGATGAGAGTGCTTGGCTAGAAACGAGAGTGATACAACACGACGAGTTTCATTGGGAAGAGGTGTGGGTTTTTAAAGACCAGGCTTCCTTCAGAGATGATAAACGATCGGGTTTTGTTGTCGTCGCCAGTTTCAACGAATACACAAACCATATGCAAAGCATGATCAATGGCGATTGCCATACAGCCAAAGGTCCGGTTTATGTCTTTGATACTTAGAGAGTACAAACACCGTTATTGGGGTACCTAATGCTAGAACTGCAAACATTTTTATCGGTCAAAGAAAGAGATGTGGACTTACTGCTTCTAGAAGAGGCCCATGTTTCCCCGAACTTTACCAACTGGTTAGTCACTAGAATAACGGGCCTACCTTCAAAAGTTAGCCTTGTTGGTGCTTGGCACTCAGTGACAGACAGTCATCTGGGGGAGTCTGATTTGGTCATTGTTTACACAGCAGAAGATGAGTCGCATCAAGCTATCTTGCTCGAAAATAAAATTGATGCCCAGCCTCAGTTTGAGCAAAGCTTACGCTATCAACAGCGGGGGCAAAAGGGCATTGAAAACGGAAGCTGGGTCGATTTCAAGTCTTGTTTAGTCGCACCGAAAAAATACCTCGATAGTGACAGCGAAGTATACGATGCAAAGATTTCCTATGAAGAGTTGATGGCTTTTTTTGTTGCCGCGGATGACGCGAGAAGCCGCTACAAAGCTCAGTTTATTAAGGGTGCAATAGACAAACAAAAAAGAGGTTATCAATCGACTATTAGCGACGAAATGACATCGTTTGCACAAGCATATCTCAGTTACGTTTCGCTTAACTACCCCGAGTTAAACCCCGAAGCCTCCAAACCGAGAGCAGCTGGAAACAGTTGGATTCGTTTTTACCCAAATAAGACCGACAAACAGACTCAAATCATCCATCAAATCTTCGGAAATGTCGTCAAAGTGATGATGCTAGGACAAGCGGATCGCTATGACGAAGTTTGCGACAAGCTTTCTTCTCTAGACATTCCTGATTTAACAGTGCAAGTGTCTGGGAAGTCCCTCACTATTGAGAAATCTGTACCTGAAATCGACCCTTTAACTCAAATGTTTGACGAGGTTGTGGAGCAAATCAACCAATCGATTAATGTTGCCTGCTATCTTAAAGAAAAACTGGAAGCTGTGAGTCTTTAGAAGTCGCCTGATGAGTTGTAGCGCGGTGGCTAAAACTATATTCCATCAGAAATGAAGGTGAAAAATGGATTTTCAGCAATATAACAAGACGCATCGCTCAGGGTGTATCGCTGCATTTGATAGCAACCTTGGCAAATATTTTGACCAAAGCGAACGGCAAGAATTTATCGACTTTTTGGATAGCCTAAAAGACGCGAATGAATATTATGTGTGCACCAATGGGGGTACCGTTATTGCGTGTGGTGGCATCGAAGTCAACGCCCACGTTGGTTCATTGGCTTGGGGAATGGTACACCGAGATTTTCACGGGCAAGGATATGGAAAACGGCTGGCTGAACTTAGGCTGTCTTACTTAAAGTACAACGATGCGGTCAATATTATCAAAATCCAAACCTCGCAGCATGCAGAAGGCTTTTACAAGAAGCGCGGGTTTATGACCAGCAGAGTCGTGTTTAATGGCCTTGGGGAAGGTATAGATTGCGTCGATATGCAGTTGAGTTTTAATACAGAATCACAACAGGTGTTTCTATCCCTAGTCGAGGCGTAGGGTTAGCGATTAACTGGCTAAAAACTAAGTGAATGAGTCCGAACACAATCTGTCAGATTCTAAACCTTAAAGTGCCAAATGCAGGCAGATTGATTAAATTGGTGCTGCTCTAAAGACTGTTAGCACTGTTTTTATTCAATTAAGTGTGATTCGCAACGCTTGGCATTATTGGCTTGAATTCGCTCTAGTGATTACGGCGCAATAGCTTAGATCCGGTGGTAGCGTTGCTCACCCCTCAACAGGGTATTATACCTCAGTCAGTCAGTCAGTCATCTAACCTTTTTATAGCTTTAAGGTATACATCGTTACGTTCGCGTTTTCCAACAGCTAAGACGGTGACAATGATGACATCGTCTTCAACTTTGTAGACGAGACGGTAGCCAAATTGGCGGAGTTTAATTTTACACATGTTGTCAGCTCCCGAAAGTTTTGAAGCCGGAACATGTGGGTTTTGTAAGCGCTCGATGAGCTTTTTCTTGAATTGTTGTTGTAGAGTAGAGCCAAGTTTTTTCCACTCTTTGAGTGCGCTCTTTTTGAAGTCGAGTCTGTCCATCATCATTTCGTACGCCTCGGCAGGTACGCAATAAAATGCTGGCTCGTTTCGGTTTAGTACAGCAACAGGTTCGCCGTGAGCACTAGTTGCCACTTTCATAGGGTTCGCTTTCAACTCAGTAATGCTTGCAGCGACATCGGCTAAAATTCTAGTAGTCATACATTCGGTCTCTAAAGTGGTCTTTATTTTGGTCATTTTATCTTCAACCACGTGGTACAACAAGTTGCTCAAGAGTGATTCGTAACGCGTGGCATTTTTAATATGCGTTGAGAAGACAAAGATTAGACGACTGCGAACCGAGCATGGGTTACTACAAATTAGTTGTATTGGGCAACTCTTCACTCTTATTAATTTTTTCTAACAAGAAGTCGATCAATACCCTCACGCGCTTTGCTTTCTGGCTGTTCTGAGAAAAGTAAATGTAAAGACCCGATATTTCGTTCCAGTAGGGACGGAGTATCGGCATTAAGCTTCCACTTTCTAAGTGGTCGTTAACTAGATTAGAAATAATTCGTCCTATACCTAATCCCGCTAGCGCGGCATCGACGCAGAGGTCAGTGTCGTTGACAATTACGGCCGATCGCATTTCTACTCTGATTGAGTTTCCATCTTTGTTCAATATCAGCGGGGCGAGCTGATTAGAGGCTCCGAAACGGTACTGAATCAGTTTGTGGTTCTCTAATTGCTCGGGCGTTTTTGGTTCTCCAAACTCTTTTATGTATTCAGGGGACGCGAACAATGCGTCAGGCGCTGGCGGGGTTAAGGGTTTTGCCACCATACCTTCTTCAATTAGATCGCCAAAACGTATACCAATATCGATACCTTCTTTTATAAGGTCGATGGTTGAATCTGATACAGAGATTTCTAGCTCAATGTCAGGGTAACGCAAGCAAAACTCTGGGAAGATGGGTTTTATCAATGTCTGGTAAACGAACCTTGGCACCGTGATACTTACCCTACCGATGGGGCGCGAGAAAGCGTCTGCACTCCTTCAAGCGCTTGGTCTAGGGTGGATATGGCATCGGCTGTATTTTCAAGTAAATACTGACCCGCTTCGGTCAGTTTCATTTGCCGTGTTGAGCGGCGGAAAAGGGGGATGCCAAGTTTAGACTCCAACAATTTTAAAGACTGGCTCACCGAGGGAGGCGCGATTTCCAGTTTTCTAGCAGCGCCCCTAATGGACCCTTCTTGAGCGATGGTGTGAAAGATGACAATTTGATTGTAGCTAGCGCTTTTCATTTCATACGCCCTCCATTGTTAGGTTAATGCTAACAATCAAATAGCCTTTGTTCATCTATTTTTTGTAAAGTAGAAGAGTAAACTCATTCCATATCCAGTTACTAGAGTTTTTATCGGAGTTGTTATGAGTAAAGTCGTTGTTATTTCAGGCCATCCAAATTTGTCTGAATCATGGACCAATAAAGTTATCCTAAATACCTTGGAAGAACAGATAAAGAGTATAGATATCCGACGTTTGGATACTCTATATCCAAATTATCAGATCGATATTGAAGCAGAGCAAAAGGCGCTACTTGAGGCTGATATCGTGGTTCTTCAATTCCCATTTTACTGGTATTCCGTTCCGGCAATTATGAAAAAGTGGTTGGATGATGTGTTTGGATTTAACTTTGCATACGGACCAGAGGGAGACAAGCTAAAAGATAAGCACCTTATTCTCTCTCTGACCATAGGTGGGCCCGAGGAATCTTATGACCCGCTGGGTTATAACCACTTCGCTGTTGAGCAACTCTTGCATCCACTACAGCAAACGGGTTACCTCGCTGGTATGATTTACCAGTCGCCTGTTTACTCCTATCGCATGATTTACATCCCGAATGTATACAACACGCAACAAGCGGTTGAGAAGCGAGCTTTAGAGCATGCAGAAGAGTTAATCGCCAAAATAGACAGACTGGCTTACTCCACTGAAGCCCAATTTGAGTTGTTTGCAAAGCAGTGGTTTGATCGATTCGATCGTCTGCCAGAAGAGAGTAGCGAGTTCCTTCCATACATCTCAGAAGAGCTAGAGCTGTTGGACGCTGAAAACAGTTATCGTGGTAAGGCAGGTTTTACCGATTGGTATCAGTCAGTTCTAGCTGCATTTAAACCAGAAGTGACTCATCGTATTGAGCAGGTCGAAATAGAATCAGGATCTGATGATACGTATCTGGCGACGATACGCGTGAGAGTTCAAGGTGAACTGCAAAATGGAAATAACATCAATCAGCTGTTTAACCAAAACTGGACGGTTACTTTGAATGATGAGGGTGAGTTTCAGATTCATCGTTATTACGTAACGCCAGTCTAAAGGGCGCTGCTTGATGTCGCTAAATGGATATCACTGACAGTGATATCCAACCGATAAATGGGGAAGTGTTATGCTCTTGAACTCAAGAGTACACTTCCGCCCATAGTAATAAACAATCCACCAGTTAGCTTGGCTAAGCGTTGTTCGAAGTTATTTTCTATCAGCTTATTTCCGACCAAGGCGATCGTTTTTGCGTAACAGAGGTGTACAACGGCAACTATCACGCTGATAGAAGCGAACATAATGGCAAACTGTAAGTTGTAAGCTTTTTCGGTGTCCAGAAACTGGGGCAAGAAAGCGGAAAGAAATATTACGGTTTTGGGATTGCTGGCGGAAACGAAAAACGCCTCCCAAAACATTTGGCTACGTGTTTTGGTACTGCGCTCTTCACTTGATGTCGGGAGATGAGTTGGAGTTGAATGACGCAGAGCAAGTAGGTTTTTAATACCCAAATAAATCAGATACAAGCCTCCTAACACTTTTAGCACCACAAACCAGAAAGGAAGTTGTTGAAGTAGCTCTCCGACGCCAACCGCCACCAAAACAACGATTATCATCTGACACATTAAGTTACCGAGTATTGCGATGGTGGCGGAAGTCCAACCATATTGGACGCTATTTTTTAGCACCAGTAGTACGTTTGGCCCCGGAGATAAAGTCGTGACTAAGTAGGCCAAGCAAAACAACATCCATGTATCTATGCTCATTAACGATTCCTGTTTCCATATGAACTAATCCCACACTCTATCTCAATCAAGAGTTGGGAAGAAGGTTAAAGGGGGGAGTTCTTGGAATATAAAGATTTTTACAACGGCGCTCAATCTGTTGTAACGTTGACTATGTAAGCAGTCAGATACATATTGGTTGTCGCTCTTTTATTGCTTCTGTGCATCGCAAGGGTAAAGTTCACTCATCGATGCGGATGATCGGCAGAAGCTATACTTCGTAATAATAAAGATTGGCCTTAAAGTTGCTGTCCTAGTTTTTCAGCGGCAAATCAACGTCGAGGTGGGGATGAAAAAATGGATTTTGGTACTGTTGACGAGTTTGTTGGCAGCGGGTTGTACAGGTAAGTTTGTATACGACAATCTAGATTGGTTGGTGATTGACTACCTAGAAGATTTTGTCGAGTTGAACGACGAGCAAGAATTAGCTCTAAGCGATAAAATTGCGACATTAAGTTCTTGGCATCGAGAGCAAGAAGTTCCCAAATACGTTCAGCATATTGATCAGTTACTCAGAGTGGAACCCGCAAGTTTCTCATTGCAAGATTTAAAGTCTCAACAGACTCTGTTCCAGCAGCATGGACAACGCCTGCTTAACCAAATCGAGCCCAATATCTTTGATCTGGCTACCCTGCTGTCAGATGAGCAAACTGAAGAGCTGATGAATAGCATTCGCGTCCGTCATACTAAGTATAAAAAGAAGTATCAAAAGCTGGATGATGAGGAAATCCGTGAAAATTACGCCGAAAGAATTGAAGAGAGTTTTGAAAACTGGCTAGGTTCTCTAGAGAGAAGCCAAAAGCAGTTGGTGAGTGAGTGGACTAAGGAGCTATATATCACTTCGTATGATTGGATTGAACACCAAACCAAAATGCGTATAGAACTCAAAACGTTATTGGCGAAGCGCGCGAGTGCCTCGGTCTTTAACAAAAGCCTGCAACCACTGCTGTTTAACCCTACCAGTTTTTACAGCGATGAACTGAATCGCAAAGTTGAGCACAATAAAGCGGTTGGCGACCGCTATACTGTAGCGATTATTAATAGTATGACCGAAAAGCAAACGCGTCACTTTAGAGAAGAGTTACAAGATTGGCGTGACATCGCCGACGACCTTTTGTAATTACTCTTTGATGGGTATCTGAAACGAGAAGACGGCACCGCCAGTTAGGGTTAACTCGACATCTCTAATCAACTCGATTAAGTAGCCATCTTCGATTTCTAACCCCATCTCGGCACTTTTGGCAAATAAGCCTTCGATAGCGGCGGCATAAGCCGCATCGGAGACTAGATAGACCTCGCAACACAAGTAATGCCCTTCTGGTATGGCCTGATTGCCATGTTTTGCGTTTTCACAATTTTCGCCGACAAAGTAACGGATATCTTTCCACGCTTTCTCTAGATCACTAATTTTTGTCATGCTAACGACTTTCGTGACTTTTTTTCCGTATTTGATGCACAAGTCGTCCCAGCCAAGATCTGGTACTTTGTCGGTGTTAATCCAACGCTCCGGATACCAAATCACTTCGCAAGGCAGATCTTTAGCAAGCTTTCTTTCAACGGACATTCCTTGGCTAGGGTGTTCTAGCATCTCAAAAATTCGCGCCGTCTCCTCCGGTGTGCCTTCGGTATAAGTTTTGCGGATCTCTTTTGCCGTGACTCCAAGTTCTCGTTTTAGAGCTTTCGCCAAGGTTGAGACGAAGAAAAACCAGCTTCGTGAGCGATTTGCGTAACGGATTTACTGGAATCTACCAGACCGTCGACGGCGATTTGCAGACGCAGACGACTCAAATATCTTCCCGGTGTTTCGTGAAAAATCTCCGTGAATTGCCGATGGAAGTGAAAAGGCGAGATGGCCGCTTTTTCTGCTATTTGCTCCCAAGTAAGGCTGTCATACAACTGGTAGTGCATGATATCGATCGCTTTTGCGAAGCGCTGTTGCTGGTGTTTGGGTAGTGATTCTAACAATGCGTATTCAGGAACTAATACATAGGGTGAGGCAGGGGAGTGGCTCATCGCTATTATCCTTAAACTGGCGACACGGAAATTGTCTACCAGTTTAAAGAAAAATGAAAATTCTATCCAGTGCTTACGGCTTTGGTGTACGTTGTGCCCTCGGTTTTTTGCTGTTCCTTACTGGTTAGGTGTAAAAGAAGCGGAATCAATATCAAAGTGATCGAGGTTGCAAATAGTTCACCAAATACCAAAGAAACGGCGGCAGGTTTTAAGTATTGTGCCTGCTCTGAGGTTTCCAACAACAAGGGTAGTAGTCCACAAACTGTGGTAATGGTGGTTAGGAATATAGCTCTTAATCGGCTGGTCGCAGCTTTAATGACCGCTTTCTTTCGCTCCATTCCACTTCGGTAGTACTCATTAAAGCGAGTAATTAATACCAGAGAATCATTGACCACGATTCCAGCCATGGCCATCATGCCAAATAGAGAAAGTATGCTGATAGGCAGATCCATAAAGCCATGACCAAATATTGCTCCCGCGAAGCCGAAAGGAATAACGGCCATGATGATCAGGGGCTGCCAATAAGATTTAAGTGGAATAGCGAGTAAAATGTAAATCAGTAAAACGGTGAGGATCAGAGCTGATTTGAATCCACTTTGAACTTCCAACAACTCTTCATACTCTCCACCCGCTTGAGTTTTTACGCCCACATAGATGCTTTCCGCCTTCTCAATTGTCGGCAGCAGTTGGGTCAGTGTTTGCTCTGGACCTTGTATATCGCGATTCTGGCGCCAATAAATATTGACGACTTGCTCGCGGTTTCTGCGATATAGCACTTCTGGCTGTTGCTCCATGGTCAGGTAAGCAACGTCTTCCAACGGAACGGTCTTTCCACTTTTGAGCAATATGGGCGTTTGTTTTAACTGATCTAACGTTTGCCTGTCTGAATCTGCATAGCGCAGAACAATTTTGGTTTCCTGACCATTTTGCAACAGGCGATGCACTTCTCTTTGACCAAAGGCCTGTCCGGCTATCATAGCCACTTGATATTGGGTGAGCCCTAACTGTCGTCCATGCTCGTTTAATGTTAGGCGGATCTGGGGCTGTCCACCTTTTCCATCGTGATACACATCCGATACTCCCGGTAAACTGGTTAGATGATCGCCGATGTAGTCGGCAGCTAACACGGCGAGTTCACGGTCAGCGCCGGATACTGAAATCAAGGTTCCTCCTGCTGGCTCTTCAGAAGCGGTAAACTGAACAGAATATTGGCCCTCAATAAGACCGGTGTGTTCTCTCCATTCACTTAACAAAAGGTTGGCGGGAAGTTGATTAAGCGCTTCATTGCTGATTTCGGCGGTTACTTCAATACTGCCATATCCATCAGACCAGCCTAATAAGTTAGTCAGTAGCGGATCATCTAATTGATAGTCTTGGGACAGTTTTTCAGAAAGAGAAACTGCATTGGCTTCGATTTGTGCTAATGCCTTTGCCTGTAAAGGTATAGGAGCACCATCTTCTAACGCTACCCTTGCGGTAATGTAGCGCCCAGGTACTTCGGGAAAGATCGAACTCCTCACCGCACTGGTTGACCATAGTCCATAACCAAGCACAACAAAGGCCGCGAAGGTGATAAAACTGGCGCTGCGATACTTAATTGCCTTTTCTAATAGAGGGCCATAGAACTGATAAGTAAATCGCTGCAAGCTGTTTTGAGCTTTGCCTTGCACTCTTGAGATAAAGCCTTCTTTTTTGGCTTTGGGTTTAATGGCTGCTAGGTGTGCCGGCAAAATGAATTTACTTTCGATAAGAGAGAATACTAGTGCAAATATAACGACTGCCGAAAAACCAGCCAGAAGCTTAGCGAAATCGTTATTAATCCATAACATTGGCGAAAAAGCGGCTATGGTCGTAAACACACCAAATATGGTGGCGACCGAAACCCGATGCACGCCTTTCCACGCGGCTTCTTGGGGGGGGCTTATCTTCTGTTTTTGATCATAGATGCTTTCACCGACCACCACGGCATCATCGACCAATATCCCCAGTACTAAGATAAACCCAAACAGAGTGATATCGTTAATACTGTAGTTAAACAAATACATGGATACTAAACTGCCACAAAGAGAAACGGGTATTCCCACCGCCACCCAAAAAGCGAGCCTAAGTTCGAGAAATAGACCTAATAGAACAATGACTATCAGTAATCCTTGCCACGCGTTTTCTCCTAAACGGCCTAGTTGCTCTTTAATGTAAGGTGCCATATCAGCGATAGTGTCGAGTGCAATATCGTCGGGTAACAGGCGTCTCTGCTCTTGCAACACTTCTTCAATGGCTTCGCTAACTCTCAACAAGTTGTCTTTTTGGCTGGTGGATACCATAAGGGCAATCGCGGTTTTACCGTTGTTGCGAACGATGGCGCCCGAGGCTTCGTAGCTTCGAGTAATTTTAGCTAAGTCACTTACAGTGATTTTACCTTTTGGCCCGGCCACAACCTCTAGGTTGGATAGCTTAGTGAGATCATCGGCGTAACCGTCCCCCCTTAATGTGATACGACCATTTTGGTTTTTTAACTCGCCAGTTCTCGCCTCAAGTGACATCTGCTCTATTTTTTGGGCTAGGGTTTCTAAATCCATACCCAAGGAACGCAACTGCTCGATATCTGGAGTGACGGTGATGATTGGAGCTCTACTTCCCCAGTTTGAAACTTTAGATATCAACGGATGCCGCTTTAATGCGAGTTCAACCTGACGGGCGACGGGTTGTAACTCATTGTCATTTCTATCTCCTGATATGACTACAAACGAAGCCAAATTGGTGAAGGACTCTCTCGCAACTATGGGTTTTTCTGCCCTCGCGGGAAATCCCACTATGCCATTTACGCGATTGCGAACATCTTCAATCAACCGATCTAAATCTGCAGAAGTTGTTTTTCTTACCGTAACTATGGACATGGAATCGGAAGATGTACTTGTCACGCGTTTGATGCCTGACAAACCGCTAATGGCCTCTTCAATCCTTTGTGTGATGCTGCTATCAATCTGATTTGCAGTACCACCGGGGTAGCTTACGGTAATGGTTAGGCTTGATGGGGCAATTTGGGGGAATGACTCAACTCTGAGCTGCCCTAATTTTAGGAAACCAGCCACGAGAATCGCTGCCATCAGAAGGTTGGCGGCGACGGGGTTATCGATAAACCAACGGGATAACCAGCTCATTACCAAATCTCCTTATCGATAGGTTGTGGGTCTACCGACTGGCCAGCCAACATGGAAAGTAGCGGGTAAACAACGATTTTTCGTTCCTGCCAAGGGGCTTCGTTGAAAGAAACCCAGCTGTGTTTGACATCTTGCTCTAACAGCTTGATCGACTCGCGATAAATTTTGTTGTCCTCCTTTACAACCCATATTTGGCCGTCCCTTGTAATGGCGCTGTTGGGCACTTTTAGCGCGTGAGGAAGTTCGTTGAGTTTTACCACCACGGAAACCTGTTGATGGGGTAGTAGGCGGGGCTGCGATTCATAGGGCTTTTCGACAAACAAAACGATTTGCCTTTGTCTGGTATCTGAATCAGCTTGAGGTTGCACATATCTTAACTTGGCTGGCCAAGTTTGGTTGTGACTGTCCTTAACGGTAATCTCCGGTGAAGGTAGGCCTGCGATAACTTGCTGCCATTTAGATTCAGATATAGGGACTTGGATGTCGATACTATCGCTGGCGGCAACTTCAAATAGCGGCTGACTCTCTTCGACTTCTTGCCCCGGGCTTACAAAGCGTTCGAGTACGATAGCGTCAAATGGCGCTTCAACCTTTGCATCCGTTAAGCGCTTTTTTGCGCTGGTGAGAGCCTTTTGGTTTTGCATGACCTGCGCTTTGGAGGCAGCGATCTGTGGCTCTTTGCGAGCATATGCAGAGCTGTTTTTTCCTTTGAGCATCTTTAGCGCAACGGTTTGCTCATGTTGCTGTTTTTTTAAGTCTAACTGTGCCGATTGCAGCTCACTTTGCGCTTGTGCGTATCGATACTCTAGATGCGTTGTGTCTAGTTCCAACATGGTTTGATTTTTATCGACATAGGAACCTGGCTCAAGGCTGGTGTCCAAAGACTCAACTTTGGCGTTAGTTGGGGATTGTATTCGAGTTTTCCACCTCGGCTTTGTGGTTCCCGAAAAAGTGAGAACTGGTGCAAACGACGTAGGAATACCGCTTATGATACTTACTGGCATTAGGGCTTTTGGCCGCTTGGTTATCCTTGGTTCTATTGGCGAAAAGTAAAAAATTAGCGCGACCGCACCGCCAAATATTGAAATGGCAAACGCCAAAGAGAGTAAGCGTTTTTTGTTAACCATGGGATACCTCACCGTGTGTTAAATTGGTGGCGTTAGCGCCGTTTAATCTGTGTGTAATCTCTGTTAGACGAGAGAAGCTTTGCAATGTGATAGGCAATAGAATTGCGGCTTCTAAAAACTCTAAAGAGTAAGTGACGGAAGAGAAGATTTGACCGCTAGTAGGCGCGTCAAAATGGGTAACCAACCACAGGTTGACGATGACAAATGCAAAAAGCAGGGCGAAAATCAAACCGTAAACGATGGCCTCGGTGTCCGAAAGAAGAATCTCTCGTCGCTTAATTTTTTCTAAATGCTTCTTCACGCCCAGTAAACGGCCAAAGGCAAGGATGTTTACCTGTCGTTCCATTTGGTTGTTTAACGCGGTATTAAGGCGGACAAAATGCTGGTGGAATAGCCCGTAAATCATCAGCATTAGTACTCCAGCCGCTATGGCTGAAAGGGCCATCCAAAAGTGGAAGGTAGACAAAATGATGACAGACGCGATTAGCTGAATACTCGCCGTCATCATAGGTGGTAATTCGTGTTCTAAAAAATCGACGAGTTCACGCGACATAGAAAGTCGCGCGTTTAAGGATGAAACGGGCAAATGTGACAAGTTCTTATGGACTTGGGTGCCAACCTGAACCCGTATTGCGCCATAAGCTCGGGTATCGTACAGATGGCGTATTACTGAAAGTAGAACTAAGCAGCCAGCTAAAATGGTTAACTGATATAAGCTTGAGGCTTCACCCTCTAACAGCCCATCTATGGTCATGCCGAGCACAAGGGGAAGCATGACCATCATGGCGTTTTCTATGGCAACAAGCAGCCATGTGCACGCCACTTTTGCTTTGTGGCGCTTGAGTATTTCTTTAAGGCAAATTCGCTGGGAAAACTGACCCATAACAACTCCAAATTATTGCTTTCGGAATTATTATGAGTTTGGTGAATGCTAAAAAAGTGTCTAAGATTGCTGAGTGAAATAAACCACTAAGGTTTCACACTGAGCATTTCACTATATCCACCCGCATTGTGAATGTTATCGTATCCCGCATTTCTCAATATTTCATAAGCAACACCGGAGCGTCTGCCACTTCGACAATACAAAACCGTTTGTTTCGATTTATCTACTGTATTTAATCGCTGTTCTAACTCGGATAAAGGGATGTTTACAGCGCCTTCAAGGTGACCTGAGGCAAATTCTTCTGGTGTGCGAACATCAATCAGTAATGCGCCATCTTCTATCTGCACCCACCCAAGTTTTGCTCTGTCGCTCGCATGTGTTGAACCGATAGCTCCGATAAACAAAGCTGATATTAGGGCTGGTTTAATCCATTGTCTAAACATGAATGATTCCTTTGTTTGCATTCGGGGACCAACAAAAATTCAGTGTAAATCCGTTTTGCTGATTTTCCTATGGGGCGGTTAGCAAATATTCAATCGAACCAGTTTTTGTTTTTACTAGAGGGGAATTGTTAAATGAAAAAGGTTATCATCTGATAACTTTTTGTTTATTAAGCGTATGTATCATCGCGCTATGTAAGACAAACGACGATCTCGTACCAAGGAATAGAACATGCCAGAGCTAAAAACCGTAGGGCTATTTATTATTACTGCTATTGCGGAGATAGTAGGGTGCTACTTGCCCTATTTGTGGCTAAGAGAAGGTAAATCTATTTGGCTGTTGATCCCAGCGGCGATTAGTTTGGCGCTGTTTGCATGGCTGCTTACCCTACATCCCACCGCGGCAGGGCGTGTTTATGCCGCTTATGGTGGAGTCTATATTTTTGTCGCAATTCTGTGGTTGTGGTTGGTGGATGGACTCAAGCCTACTACGTGGGATTTAGTGGGCACATCCGTTGCACTTCTGGGTATGGCGATTATCATGTTCGCACCAAGAGGCGTGTAATTCGACCGCATTCCTCTATTAGCCTAAATACAAGTTGCTGCACTTTTTCACGATTTTGATGATGTTTTTCATCGTAGAGTCTGTCTCGTAACTAAAGTTGTAAAACAAGCTTACTCCGTTGTGGTAGCTTTTGGCTTTTTCTTCTAGGTTCAAGCGTTTAACCATTCCAAGCTTTTCATAGTGATTGCCGTCGAGAAGGTTTAAGACTGTCCAGCCTCGATGACCAAGCAGACGTACTGCGAGGTCGTTGTTACTGACCATTTGCAGCATTGGAGAAACTTTAACAACTTGCTTGTCCGTTAAAATCACATCTTCATTAACCCACTGCGGGTATCGAGCGAGGTCTCTGATGGTTACTGTTTCTAACTTTGCTAACTGGGAATCTGGGTGGGCATAGGCGGCCAATTGGCATGCGCCGATATTGATAATGCCTACCCGTTGATCGGGTAACAATCCAGAGAGTATAGGCAGTAAAGCCAAATGAGCTTCGTCATTTTCTAAAAGTTGTAGAGCATCGTTGCGATTTCGGTGTAACCAGTGCACAAGTAATGAAGGGTACTCCTTGGCAATTTCCGCATCCAGTAATGCTAGGAATTCGCTGGGGATCTGCACATCGTAGCAAATCTTAACTTCCATCAGGCTCATTCTGTATGCCGTAGAAGCGATATGCTGAAAGTCATCAGCTTGCTTAACCAAATGATTTGCTCGGGGAAACAGATATTCAGCAACCTGAGTCGGTACCGCCTTTTTACCCTGAATTTCGAACAGGGGTTTTCCCACTTCATCTTCTAGCGCGAGAACGAGTTCGCGCACTGTTGTCCGATCTTTACCAATAGAGCGACCAGCAGCACTATAGCTGCCTTTGTCAAAAACGGCTCGAAAAGCGTTGATCTGATCTAATGTAATCATTCTTTATCCAAATAATGAACGTGATTACCGTTCATTATGAATGTGATATGCAGTGATTTGAAGTCTATATTTGTGACCGAATCGAAATGTTTTGGAGATACAAAAATGAAAAAACTGGCTCTATCAACTCTAGGATTGATTTCGGGATTAGCCTACGGTGGCGCTATGGAAGCAATCCCAGCTACGAGTGAAGGTCAAGTGACTTTGATGAACTGGACTGAGCAGCCTTATAACCACTGGGCATTTCGCAATGCCGGAGTTCACCCTAGCTTGATGGTGCCAAGAGGCGGTGAAATCAGCCCGATTCCCTATGCATTAGATGAGAATTTGCCGACGCTGAGTTTCAAATACCAAGGTGAGGCCTACACGGTTAGAGATGCAATGACGGCAGATTCAACAGACGGTTACATCGTGATAAAAAATGGAAAGATCATAGCAGAAGAGTACTTCAACGGTATGACTGAGCGAGATCATCACTTATGGGCATCAAGTACAAAATCTGTAGTCGGTCAGGCGATGGGGCTGTTGGTCGAACAGGGTAAAGTGTCCGTTGATGATATGGTTCAAACCTATATTCCAGAACTCAAAAATACCCACTTTGGTAAGAGAACCGTGCGCGATGTACTGAATATGGTGTCGGCATTAGATTACTCAGAAGACTATGTAAACTTTACGCCGGGAGAAGTGAGCACTGAATACTTCCGCCGACTAGGTTTTGTGCCTGCTTTTGACATTATGGCTTCAGACCCCAAGAAAAGTGATATCCCAAGAAGCATTTTGGAGTTTTTACCAGAATTTGAAAAAAATCCTGACTTAGAGCCGAGGGATCGATTTGAGTATCACTCGCCAAACGTCGATATCGCGGGATGGATTATTTCACGAGTGTCGGGTCAGCCGCTGCAAACATTTGTTTCCGAAAACTTTTGGAGCAAGTTAGGCGCAGAGCACGATGCTTTTTTCATGGCCGATGTGGGGTACATGCCTATCGCTACTGGCGGGTTTAATACAACGCTTCGCGACTTTGCACGCGTTGGTTTGGCAATGGTTAACAATGGTCAGTACAACGGTGAGCAAATATTTCCAAAAAATTGGGTAAAAGACACCTTTAAGCTTACCGACAAAGAGCGGGAGCAAATGAGCAATAGCATTTACAAAGATCCACAATCCTCGGTATACGACGAGTGGCTGGAGGGCTACAAAAATTACTTGTGGGTGCATGACAGCAAAAAAGGGATAGCGACTTTCAGAGGCGTGTTCGGGCAGCACCTCTACATCAATCAGGAAAAGAATATTGTTATTGCCACTTTCTCTTCCGCCGAAAGTGCATCAAATGCAGCTAGAGAAACCAACAAGCCTCGTTTAGCAGCGTTCGAAGCCATAGCTAACCATTATTAAATCACTCCAATAGTAGCAGGCAGTCAAAAATGAAAAGAGGCTAAGGCCTCTTTTCACCGTTCAACATAGGATGCTTGATCTTGTTGTGGTCGAAAGTCGTATTAAATGGTGAACGCCAGAATTGGTATCAGCCTTAAGAGGAGACTCCCTATCGAGCCCAAACTGTAGGGACTCTTAAGATCACCCGTCGTGATTTAGCTAGATGTCTAGCAGGGTGTGGAGACACCACACCTTTTTTTTTTCACTTACTTTCAACTTCTCCTTAATTGAAAAAATAAATTGAGGCAGAGCAATCGTGGACACGTTTAATCCCATAGGGATACATATTCTTTAAACGACGAAGTGTCGTTTATGGAGAAAAATGTGATTAAAAATTCGTGGTTGATAATCAGTTCATTGCTACTCATTGGTGTCTTGGCTTCGAAGTCATCGGTGGCTAAAGAGATACAGTTTCTTCACAACGACCAGCTTGTCAGCGGTGAATTGCATCTACCTGAGAGAGAGTGGAAAGTTCGAGGTCTTGTCGTATTTGTGCACGGTGATGGTGAGATGACATCAAACGCTCATGACTACTATCCGTTAATTTGGGATCAGTTATTGAGGAATGGTTACGCAGTGATTAGCTGGGACAAGCCGGGAGTAGGTGGCTCTCAGGGGGACTGGTTAGAACAAACAATGACGGATCGCGCCTTAGAAGTTAAAGCGGCGATTAGTTTTGCAAAAAAACAACCTGCTCTAACTGATGCAAAAGTCATAGGTTTGGGCTTTAGCCAAGCTGGCTGGGTACTTCCTCAGTTGGCGGCAAACAAAGAGACATTGGATTTTTTAATCGGAGTGGGATTTGCGACCAATTGGGTCTCTCAAGGCGAGTACTACACGCGTCGCTATCAACAGATGCAAGGTGCTGACCAAGAAAGCATTTCTAACAGTCTTGCCGCTTATCACCAAGAAATCGACTTTTTAAGCTCAGAACCGAGTTTTGTCGAGTATCAAGGTGCCTATCCAGACGGGAATATGGACGCTAAGCGCTATAAGTTTGTTGTTAGCAACTTTCGTTCGGATGCGTCGAAGGACCATGAAAAGATTGCTGTTCCTACCCTGCTATTATGGGGGCAACAAGACAACAATGTCGATGCACTTAGTGAATTCGCGTATTGGAAACGGGCAAAGCCCCCCTTTGTTGACGTACACCTGTTGGAAAACGCTTCTCACGGGTTATTAAAAGCCGACCAATTTGGCGGTCAAAATCTGGGGGTTACGGACTGGTTTAAAATGATTTGGATGGGTGAAAGTGCTTTAACTCCAGAGTTTGTCCCGACATTACTTAAATGGTTGGACGATCAAAAACTCTAAAGCCAAGCCTTTAGCTAGCTTGGCTTTAGAGGATGTTAATCAATAAAGGTAAACGGCCCCGGAAAAAGATATCTGCTGTTTCACCGCAGGGTCGTAAGGCTTAGTGAAGTCATAGTAAAGCTCACTTGAATCTGTTGTTACTCCCGTCAGCGGACTTGATTCTGCGGAAGAACCTACAGCAATAGTGTTGCCCTCAGAACTCAAGCTAATGAAATCATTACTAAACCCATTTCCGTTTGATGGGAAAAGCAATGCGTGCTCTGATATTTGGTTAGCATTAAAATTGTATAGGTGTAATGAACCAGACTTGTTAGAGGTACTCTCGTTGAATTTGAGAACCTTAGTGTCTGAAGTTGAAGGAACATTACTACCCACGGCAAGCATATTATCGTTAATGGCTAAACTGATACCGAACCAGTCCGTTTGGCTTGAAGTTGGCGCTTTAATATAGGCCCATTGTGCCCAAGAATTACCTTGATTTTTAAATAGGTATACTGCACCTGAATCGCTTGTAATACTCGTTTCATTGATTTCACTTCTATCAGTGATAACACCTGACCTTGAGTTGTCTTCGTAAGGACTGCTAATGGCGAGAATGTTGCCGTTAGTGCTGAACGCGATAGAAGAACCAAAAGCATCTCCATCGCCGGGGTTTGAAGCCTTAACATAGGCCTGTTGTTGCCAACTTCCATTTTGGTTTTTAAATAAGTAAACCGCACCAGAAGAAAGTAACGTGCCTGCATCTACAGCTTCACTGCCATCGGTCAAGATCCCTTTTGCCGAATTGTCTTCACCTCTTGCAGCGACAGCAATGGTAGAAGCATCTGAACTTAACTCAACAACGCCTCCAAAACGGTCATTGGCATCTGTGTTTGAAGCCTTAATGTAAGCGGTCTGAGACCATTGACCTGATGGTTTACTAAAAACGTAAATGGCGCCTGAAGATGTAGATGTACCAGCGTCTGTAATCTCACTGCCGTCGGTAATTATACCTTTATACGCATTGTCTTCTTCTGGTGAACCTACAACCAAGGTTTGTCCATCAGCACTTAGGGATAGACTATTTGCACTACCAAATCCATCTGATGCATCAGTGTTTGATGGTTTAATATATGCGGTTTGATTCCATTTTCCATTGACTAAATCGAAAATATAAACGGCCCCTGAGTCTTGTGCATTTCCTGAGTCAGTTGTTTCACTACCATTGGTAATAATACCACGAGCAGCGTTATCGTCTCCTGGAGCACCAATAGCGAGAGTTTGACCGTTTGCGCTAATATCAATGCTAGAGCCAAACCAATCTTGTGCGTCAATAACCGAAGGTTTTATGTATGCAGTCTTTGACCATGTTCCTGCGGTATTCTTGAAAACATAAACTGCTCCAGCGGAAGCTAGGTCTCCTGAGTTATTTACTTCACTGCCGTTGGAGATTATTCCAGTAGCTGCGTTGTTCTCCCCAATTGCAGATACTGCCAATGTATTACCATCGGCGCTAAGCACACCATACTGGCCAAATCTATCTGAAGCACTAGGGTTTGAAGCTTTTACAAAACCTATCATTGCCGTAATTGCTTCTTTATTAGGAGTAAGTACATTCGAAGACACCACTTGACTGCCACGACGTGCTTGAACGAAGAACTCCGCGTCGGTCGCATTTAACAAACTTTCAAACTGCACTTTAGTCGTAAGCGTATCTGTTAATGTGTTTAGTGCTTTACAGTTATTTGGCTGAGACGTATCTTTTTGGCAAATGGTGTAACTAACGTTGGCTAGGTTGGCGGCAGAAGTCCAAGTAAACTCCATTTCCTTGATCTTTGTCTTACTTGCTTTTAGTTCAACTAGATTAAATGCTGTTAGATTCTTGTTTTGCGCACCATCATCTGAGCTACCATTACAACCTGATAGCAAAAACGAAGCTATAATACCTGCGCTTAGTGTGGTCAAATAAAACTTATTCATTTCTCTTCCTTTAATGAGAACACTTATAATTTCTAATTAGAAATAATTAGTTGAGTATAAGCATATTAATAACCAACTTTAAGTGGATTGTTTTGTATTTCATCACATATTAAACAGAACGATATCTTTATGATTTATTTACATTAAATATATTTAATGTATTGTTTTTTGGTTTGTTTTCTCACTTGTTTTTTGATAGGGACTTTTAAAGTCCCTATGTGTTAATAATGACTTGTATTTTACTTTTGGTTTTATCGTTGAAAAGTTTGCTTCTAATTTCTATTTAACCCTAAATTACGATATCGATATGAGTGTTTAAAATAGGACACAGGGAAAAATGTCGATGCACTTAGTGAATTCGCGTATTGGAAACGGACAAAGCCCCCCTTTGTTGACGTACACCTGTTGGAAAACGCTTCTCACGGGTTATTAAAAGCCGACCAATTTGGCGGTCAAAATCTGGGGGTTACGGACTGGTTTAAAATGATTTGGATGGGTGAAAGTGCTTTAACTCCAGAGTTTGTCCCGACATTACTTAAATGGTTGGACGATCAAAAACTCTAAAGCCAAGCCTTTAGCTAGCTTGGCTTCTAGAAAGGGCATTAGGCGGTCTTCAATTTGTTTAAAGCGCGTTTTACCGACATTTTTACAACGATCCGATGAAAAGGAATGATAAAACCAACATAAGCCCTAGCTAATCTTGTCTTCATATTCACAACACAAGCCATGGTATATCTTTTAGGGCCTGATTTGGTTAAAGAAATCCAAATACTCATATTGTGTTCGCTGGCGTGAGCAATGACCTCGTGATCGTTACACACTTCAATCGTGTGGAGTCCAAATTTTTCCCCTACCGCCAGCGAAAAATCTTGGGGTAGTTCGATGGGGTAAGTAGTAAAACCAAATGGTTTAACCATGTGGTTTCTGATAGTCATGGCACGTTTGACCAAAGGTGGTAGGTCGCAAAATATGTGTTGGTAAAGTGCTTGAGCTGTCATATCAGCAACTTCAAATTCGTATGCGTCACAAAAGTGGTCACCGTTGCGATTAAATGCAATGCTGCACTCTTCTGGAAATGGGATTTCTTCTACCATAAGGCCTCCTTCGCGGCTTTGAACATATCTGCTCTCACTTCACGTCCGCCAATTATGGCGAGTACGCCAATACCACCGGGAAACAATACCAGCGCGATCAAAGTAAGCATACATGCTGAAAATGCAAATATGATCGGATAGTAAAACAGCTTTTGAATAAACCTTAGCAGGGGGTTTTGACTGACTAACGGTAATTGCATAATGTCTCTCTGTACATTTAAATTGAGCGTGCTCATTTTTATAATTGAGCGCGCTCAATTTGTCAATGCTTGAGTGTTAAGATGGCTAAATGTATGATGACTCGCATCAATATGGGACGGTGAAAAATGAACAAGCGTCAGCTTACCAGACAAAAAATTCTCGATACTGCGTGGCAGCTGTTTGCTGAGCAGGGGTACGAAGTGACGACGACAAGACAAATCGCAAGAGCTGCGCGAGTTGCTGACGGAACCGTGTTTAGTCATTTTCCTTCTAAGTTGGACATGCTTCGCGAAGGGGTAAGTCACCAAGTTAATGATCTCGCAAAAAAAATAGATGTTTCAGAACAAGGTGGCTTGCTGGATATCGGTATGGCTTTTGCTGATGTTTACTACAGATATTATTTTGATAACGTGGATCTATCGCGCGCGTTATTGAAAGAAGTGTTGTGGGATATGGACTATTACCAGAAGTTTAATCACGCGCTCTTTTCAAATCTGCGCGATTCGGAGCAGATTAAAGAGATTGTTCCTCTCATCCTAGACGCATATTTTATGACTCTGGTATTTCACTTAAGCAAACCTCAGCCCAGTGCCGAAGAAGCGTTAAAGGCATTGGAAAGTAAATACCGCGTATTGCTACAGGGCTAAATTTCCAATGCCAAGTTGCGTCTTATAGCTTGGCGATTAGCTCTGCTCGTGCCTTTTCACGGCTAGCTTGGGCAACTTCTTCGCCCATGGCTAGCGATTCAGAATAAACAAATTCCACGTCTGTTAGACCAAAGAACCATAGCACGGTTTTAAGGTAACCAGTCACGTGTTCTTTGTCTGTACCTTGGTAGCTTCCGCCGCGCGTTGTTACAACAACCACTTTTTTGTTTTCTATTAAACCTTTTGGTCCCTGTTCAGTATAGGAAAATGTAACACCGGCACGAGCCATAATATCGAACCAGTTTTTCAACTGAGTAGGAACCATGAAGTTGTACATGGGGGCACCAATCAGCACGGTATCGGCTTGTTTCAGTTCTTCCACCAAATTATTTGATAGATCGAGAATATCTTGTAGTTCATCAGATAGATCTTCACCACCACCAATTGCCGTTAGTGCTTTTGCGTTTAATACTGGGATAGGGTCAGTTGCTAAATCACGAACAGTAACGTCATTTCTTCCTTCAATAGCATGGTTTATCAGTTGGTTAGACTGTGAGTGCTCGCCGAGAATACTAGATTTGATAACGAGTAGTTTTGACATAATGAATTTCCTTAATTCTACTTTAAGCCATGTTACTGGCTGGCTTTGATTGTTTGAAAGCCAGTTTAGGGGCAAACATTCATCTGGATAATAGGAGAACTCTGTCTGTCTCGTTCAAAAATTTCGAATAAGTGGTTATTGCGAAAAATGTTTCGTTGTAGGTTTTATTCTTAGACTGAAAGGTGCTCGGCTTGTAAACAAAGCAAATAAAGAGCAAGCTATTTTAACTATCTACCGATTTGATCCGCGTTTAGTATTTTTATAGGGAAAACAATTAATGAGTGAGCTTTTTGTTGCTGAAGATGGTCGTCCACGTTGTCGTTGGTGTGGCGGCGCGCCAGAATTTGTCGGCTACCACGATAATGAGTGGGGGTTCCCTGTCGACAATGATCAACGACTGTTTGAGAAGATATGTCTAGAGAGTTTTCAGTCAGGTTTAAGTTGGCGAACGATATTGGCCAAGCGGGAGAACTTGAGGGCAGCATTTTGTGGTTTTGATTTTTTCCAACTGGTGAACTTCGATGAATCTGATGTTGAAAGACTGCTACTGGACAAAGGTATCATCCGCCACCGAGGCAAAATAGAAGCAGTACTCAACAACGCTAAACGAGCAGTAGAAATGGTTGAGGAGTGCGGCTCACTCGCGGGATTCTTTTGGAGCTTTGAGCCGAAAACGGATTACCCCGATCCACAAACCAGAACAACGTCTGAAGAAGCAAAGGCACTTGCCAAAGTCCTTAAGAAAAGAGGTTGGAAGTTTGTTGGTCCAACAACTGCATTTGCGTTTATGCAAGCTATGGGGTTGATTAACGACCACAGTTTGCAATGCGTCACCAGAGAGAAAGCGGCGTTGGCCCGTCGTCAATTTGCCAAGCCCGAGCTTAGATAACTACTTTACTTGTGAGATACGCGGTTTTAACTCGGATTTTAAGTTGTTGGCATAAGTTGTTTTGCTATACTGGCGGTGGCTCGACTCTGAGCCACCGGCTCGCGGAAAGCACAAAGTGCAAGAGTGGTTTTCCTGCCTTCATTTGATGAGGGATTAAACGCTATTTACCTTTTTCTGAAAGCGAGCGCAGAGACAATAAAAAGGTGAATATATGACTCAACGAAATGCATTTTCGCTCAATCTCAATTTTCTTAAGTCGCAAGCTAAGCGCAGATTGATATTACTGAAAAACAATGATGCCATTCAGTGGCAAAAGCTCCGCCACTTTTACCCCAACCATTCGTTAGATGTGTGTTCCGTTAAACTTGCCGACGTGCAGCTTATGATTGCAAGGGAGCATGGACTGAGTTCTTGGGCCAAACTCAAGCAACATATAGAAACCCAAGAAAAAGAAAAGCAGGCGATTGTCAACGCGACCTATGCCCCCGACGAGCAGTTGAGTTGCTTACACGTTCGGTGTGGCCATGATATTGAGTCGACGCTCTCAGATGCTGGCTTTGTCGGTGACTTTTTACCTTGGATAGACCCGTTTTGCGTTGGTCCGTTATTTTTAGATGCGGCTAAGCAAAGTCAGCTTAGGGCCAAGTTCGTCTATGATCACTATCTCAATGAGATTGAGGGGAATACAACGACGCCCGCTGAAATTCTTGAGCAGGAGAGAGACAACTGGGCTCAGTTAACTTCCGACCAATATAAACAGATCGTCTTTTGGGTTGAGCATGACAACTACGATCAGCTAATGATGATTTATCTGCTGGCCCATTTGAAGGATTCAGAACTGGGCAAGGTAGAGATTATCGAGGTGAATAGTTTTCCAGGAAGTGAGCGTTACATTGGGTTAGGACAACTGCCACCAGAAAGCATCCGCAGTTGCTGGAAGAAACGCAAAAAGGTTTCAAGTTCACAGGTTAAACTGGCAAAACAAATATGGAATGCGCTTTGCCAACCAGATCCTTTGGCGGTGGTTAGCTTGTTGAGCGGTAATACTCAAGCGAGGTTCCCGTTCATTCATCCGGTTCTTATTCGTCATTTACAGCAGCTTCCAAGCGTGAGTCATGGCCTAAGCATGACTTGTTATCTCACGTTGGAAGTATTAAAAGACAACCCTGAAATCACGGTATCTGATCTGTTTACCCGATATCAAAGTAAAGAACCTCTTCCTTTCCTAGGTGATTTAATGTTTTGGGCCATGTTGAAACCTCTAGTCCAATGCGAGGTTCCTCTTCTAACCGTAAATTACAGTCAGTCTAGTTTCTTACAGCACAAGCTAAAGTTAACCGAGCAAGGCAATCAGTGTTTGCAAGGAAAATATGTGCATCGTCCTAATGAAGAGTTTGTTGGTGGGATAAAACTGGCCAAGGATAGTGGTTGGGCTTGGGATCACAAGCAGTTGGCGACGATGATCAAGTACCGCAATGGCAGCTAACACCTCTGTTTGATAATTTGATCCTGCTAATAAAACCATAAAACAGACTTGTAATGCGGCTTATCTTTGCGTTAAGTTCTTTTTGGGGAAGAGGTACAGGAGTGGTTAAAGTATGATTAAACAAATTTTAGTAGCCAGCGTTTTTCTAAGTGCTGTTGCAAATGCCTCTGACATCGCGGAAAAAGAAGCGGCGGCTTGGCTTCAAGTGGTTGACTCTGGGGCTTATGAAGTGAGTTGGCAACAAGCTGATTCACATTTCAAGGAGCAAGTTCCACAAGAAAAATGGATTCAAGCGTTAAACCAAGCAAGAATGCCATTGGGAACACTTGTCTCACGCACCAAGTCTAAAGAGGAAACCGTCGTTAACCCACCAGAAGCACCAAAAGGTGAGTATAGTGTTATTCAATATGTGACGGACTTTTCATCTGCTCAGAAAACGGAAACGGTAACGGTGACCGATGCCAGTGGTGAGTGGAAGGTCATTGGTTATTACATTAATGATCGATAGGTTTATAGGCCTGCTTAAACTTACTGACAAAATCTGACAGTTCAACATTATAAACTTCATATAAACCAGTTGTTTGTATGGAGTTTATATGAAGTTTGATCATCAAAAAGGTCGCTATGTAGCCGTTAACGGTGCATCACTGTATATTGAAGAAACAGGTTCAAAGGACGCTGTTGCAGTAATTCTGCTGCATGGAGGATTGGGTAATCTGACCGAGTACAATGGACTATTGGCTTCTCTGCCAAAAGATTATCGATATATTGGTGTCGATTTCCGTGGGCACGGGCTATCGGAGCTAGGCTCATCCCCTCTCAGTTATCAAGTCTATCAAGAAGACATCGAAGAGCTTTGTCATCAACTCAAACTCAAAGAGTATATCATTGTTGGTTTTAGCGATGGCGGTATTACTGGTTTGCGGTTGTCCGTATTTAACCCAAACAAGGTATTGGGCTTGGTTGCGGTAGGTGCTCATGGTCAAATTACAAAACAGACACCGGGTTACCAAATATTTAGTCAAATGAATGAAAAACTTTGGCGCGAGTACTTCCCAGAGCAGGTCGAAGAATATGAAAAGAGTAATCCTGCCCCGTGTTTTACACGCCTTTCTACTGCCGTGTTCTCTATGTGGTCTTACCTAGATCCTGATAACTATCCGCAGACCGCTATCGAGGGTATAGAGTGTCCCGTTTTACTTGTCAGAGGTGAAGAAGATCATTTGTATACATCGGCGGATTTGAGGGCGGATAGTAGTCTTATTGACAACTGCCAGAGGGTAGAATTAGCTGGTGCTGAACACGATGTGCACGTTCAGAGTAGTTCGGAGTTGGCAAAAGAGATCGAAACATTTTTCTTGTCTCTAGAACAGAATATTAAATAGCGCTTACAAAGTAATTTACTGATATTGATAGTTCTTCCTTGTTTTCTTTGCAGAATTACTCACAGTTGGTTTAAAGCTACTCCAAAATAGGTGGCGGTGGTTGTTCGTTTAGCTAGCCGAAGATAGTTAACTAAAGTAATGAAGGTAAAGGATTATGCAGATAGCACTTGTCACTGGTGGAACAAAAGGTATTGGTTTAAGTGTGGTTCGTCGTTTGGTGGCTTCAGGTGCAACGGTGGTCACCTGTTCGAGAACAAAAGAGAGCTGGCAACACGCTTTGCAGCAGTATCCTGAGTTGGATAAGGTACTCCACAAAACCGTGGATATGACAGTTCAAAGTGATGTTGATGAGCTTTTTTACTTTATTCAACAGACGTTTTCGAAACTCACTATTGCCGTTAATAACGCGTCGCCGGCCATCGCTTCACTGGGTAAGTTCAGGGACCTACCATTTAGTAAGGCAACCCAGACCCTAAATTCTGATTTTCTTGCGCACGCATACAGCCTTCAACATGAGCTTAAACTCATGGAGAAAGGCAGCGTGATAATTAATGTCAGTTCCGTTAACGGTCTAAGGCCGACACCTAATGCTGCGATGTACAGTGCCGCTAAACATGCGCTAGAGGGTATGACTCGGACATTGGCGCTTGAGTCGGTGGCTGAGGGAATTCGAGTCAATGCTGTCGCTCCTGGCGTGACGTGGTCACCTAGGTGGCAAGAAAGAGTCGAAGCCGAACCGGAACTGAAAGTGCAAGTTGAACAGGAAGTACCGATGGGACGCTTTGCAAGCTGTGAAGAGATAGCTGATGCCATTGAGTTTTTAATTAGCGATAAAGCCAAGTACATTACGGGTCATACACTTGTCGTGGACGGTGGTTTAAGTCTGGCTTAGTGACTTATCTCGCCACAGAATATCTATTCATTAAAAGTAACTAAAATTCACTCATTCAATGGCTTCCCTTTGACGTGCGAATTCATTAGACTGAAGCGGTATTTGATGTATATATATGAATTGATCGAAGGAAAGACCATGGATTCAAACAAGATTCTTAATGATTCTCTGATAGTAAGTGGAAGAGATATTCCACTTAATGAGCTTGTCTATGCAAAAAGAGTATTGGATAACTATATGGTCGTTGCTAACGATTCTAGCCCTGTCGAACTGTTGGAAGAAATGAAAAACGCGGCTAAAAGTGTCGAGTACTTTAAGACGACGGAAAATCCGTGTGAAGCTCGCAACTTTATATCGGCTCTGTTTGTTAAGATTGAAAGTGCCAATACATTTGAAGAGTTTAAAACCGTGGCAGGAGAGCCTTCTCAAGCTTTGCTAGAACTGATACAAGATCGCGCTCAGTTAATTAAACAAGAACGCGATTTATTGGTTGCTTCTGGTTATATGTCCGGTAAATAACCTGATATTGATTAGAAACCCGCGTGACAGTCGCGGGTTTTTTAGTTTTTCCACTGGGTAACTTATTACTCGTAGAGACCTGTCTACTCAACTTCCTTTTGGCGCCAAGCAAGCCAACCGTAGGCCAACGCCGAACTCATCAACACTGCTCCGGCAATGAGCCACGAAAACTCTATCGATTGATGCTCAGCGGCAAAGCGAGAATCAAAGAACCTAACAGCCCACCTATTTGCATGGCAAAAGATTCAAATGAGAGCAAGGTCGACCGCTTATCCGATGGAATCGCTTTGTTGAACATCGCGGTATGGGGGGATTCTTTCACGCCATTGATCAAAAATAGTAACCAATAACACAGCGCGAAAAGATAAAGCGTATTGCTTACTGCCAAGGCGATAAGTGCACCACCCATAAACAGTCGCATTACCGTTAATAGCTTGGCGTGGTTAAAGCGAAACAGGCGGCTGAATGGCGTAGCCAGAGCATTGCCCACAGCAGCAAAAAGAAAGTACCCCGCACCCAAATAGCCAAGCATCACTGTAGAGTATTCTTCTGCGGCAATATCTCTTACTTGAGGCTGCCAAAGCATCTCGACACCGGCGATAGCAAAGCACCACATACTAGACGAAATCACCAGTGCGAGTACGTGTTTGTTTTTCACCCCAAAGGTAGCAGCATCAGAAATAATCGACGGGAAGGCCTTCAACCCATTCAAAATCCCCTGTTCACCATGATTCTCTTTGGGTTCTTTTACAAGCCATAGTGTTAGCCCCATTTGGCAAATCATCAAAAACATGATGCTCAACAGGTTTAAAGAGTATTGGTCAGCCCACGTTTTTTCAGCGATGTATAAGGCAAGTTCGGTTTGAGGTAAATAACCGCCTAACAGAGAACTGACCCCTAATGCCAAGGTGACAAAAATGCCCAATTTAGCAAATATGGGTTGGAGATCTTCTTCAGGTGCTTGCTTTTGATAAGTGTCTACAAACCACGCATCTATTGTTCCCGACATCAAGGCGCGCGCCGCACCTAGCAATGCAAAAGAGAACATGACACCAATCAGCGAGTTGGCCAGTAATAGAGCGAGAGCGGCAAAGAAGGTGACGGTTACAGAAGTCAAAAATACTCTGCGTCTACCAATCGCGTCAGCTAAGCCACCAGTGGGGAGCTCGAACAAAATAGTCATTGCAGAGTAGATCGCTAAAGATAGTCCAACATCCGCAAGTGAGAGCCCTTTATCCAATTGAACTAGGGTCATGACGGGTAAAAGTAGACCAGTAGCAAACCATTGAAAAGATTGATTAAACCAATAGATTCTAGCTAAGTTTCTGTTTTTCATAATGTTGTTGGGTTTTTTGATCACGAAACTCTATATGTGAAGTGTTTAATAGTCAAGCGGCTATCTCGCGAGTGCGATCATTTTTGAAATTTATTATTGAACGGTTGCGTACAATAATCTAATTGGATATCTTTTATGCAACGAAGAGGGGGGAACGATGAACGAAAACAAAACGTCGTCTCAAGCAGGAAGACCAATCGATAACAAAAAAACCGAAAGAATCTTTGCTGCGATTAATGAAATATTTGTTAGCCAAGGCATCGCAAAGCTTTCTATGGAGAGAATTGCAAGGCTGGCTGGTGTATCTAAGGTCACGCTGTACAACCGCTTCGGCAGCTTAGAAGGCATTATCGAAGCGTATGTAGAAACACTGACCGAGCAGGCCTTACTTCTCGAACGAACCAATGACCCACAAGCAAACATTGAGGCGTCGTTAGTGCAACTTGGACACCAACTGGTTCACTTGTTGAGCCAACCGGAAATTGTTGCCTTTGATAACGCAATGGCCGCATCAGGAGACAGCTTTGCGTCATTGCGTAAAAAGGTCTACAAAATGGGTCCCGGAAAAGCAGAAATGAAGATCAGCGAGTTATTAAGCGAAGCCGGTTTATCGCACTCAAGTTTTAGTCAGTTAGAACTAGGACGAATGCTTTATCACTTGTGGATCAGCCCATTTTACGATCAGCTAAAGTTCACGGGTTATATGTGCTTAAGCCCAGATGAGTTAAATGAACACGTTGTAAAAACTACGCATTTTTTCTTTCAGCTCAGCAAGCTAGAGGAGTAAATATGGATCGCCAACCAAAAATACTAATAGCAGGTTCAACTGGCTATCTGGGGTTACATATTGTCTCAGAGTTACTGGCTAGCGACGCCAATTTTGTTGCGCTATCGAGAAGTAAAGACAAATTACTCAAACAAGGTGTACGTGATGAGCAAATTTGTATCGCCCAAGTGACCGATCCTAAGTCATTAGTTGGGTGCTGCGATGGCTTTGACGTGGTGATTTCCTGTTTGGGTATTACACGCCAACGAGATGGCCTGACCTATATGGACGTCGACTATCAAGCAAACATAAATCTGCTGGAAGAAGCGAAAAGTGCCAGTGTTGAAAAGTTTATTTATATTTCCGCACTGAACGCCAACCAAAATCAACAAGTACGATTGCTACATGCCAAAGAAAAGTTCGCTCAAACGCTGCTAGACACCGAAGAGTTGGAAGGGTGTGTAATTCGGCCGAACGGATTTTTTTGTGATATGGCTGAGCTTTTCAATATGGCCAAACAGGGGAGGGTTTACCTATTTGGCGATGGCGAGCAAAGGTTAAATCCAATTCACGGTAGAGACTTAGCCAAGTTCACCTTACAGGCGATGCATTGGAAAGATAAAGAGCTCGATGTCGGTGGTCCGGAGATCCTCAGTCATCGCGAAGCGGCAGAGTTAGCGTTTGAAGCAATCAACAAAAAAACCAGAGTGACTTATCTTCCTGATAGGTGGAGACGTGGTCTGGTTTGGGGAGCGAGTCGACTACCTGAACAATGGACGGGTCCTGCAGAGTTTTTCTTAACAGTCAGTGGGAAAGACATGCTCGCACCAACTTACGGCGGCGAAACATTGGCTGAGTTTTATGGCCAACTTGCGGCAAATGATTAAGTAAAATTTCCTAGCACTCTTCTATACCACACTGCTGGCGAAGAAGAGTGTTGGGCAATATTGATGACAAAGGACAACGTATGAAAACATTTCAAGTACCCAAAGCCTTACACGAAGCCCTTGGCGAAACGCAAACTTGGTTCGAAGCGGGCGTTATTCTAGTGTTTACCGTGTTAGTGACAGCCTCTATTTACATATATCAGTTTGATGCTAAGTTCAGCGTGCCTGTATGGTCACAAGTGATCGGTTTTATCATCATTGCCGATATCGTTGCAGGTTGTGTGGCGAACTTTTCGAAAGGTACCAACAGTTTTTACGCGGCTCGACCGAAAAGCCGCTGGAACTTTATTGCCATTCATTTCCACCTGCCATTAGCAGCTTGGCTACTTGGTGGAGATTTAAGTGATTCTTTTGTGGTTTGGGCGTTTACCATTGCCTCTGCCGTGGTGGTAAATTTGCTTAGAGGGCATTCCAAGCAGCTCTTTATCGCAGCAACCTTGTTGTGTTTGGGGATGACGATGACCATTCAAATGAATATGCCGCTTTGGATGACGAGTACCTGTCTGTTTTTTATAACTAAAGTGATGTTTAGCTTTGCTGTTGAACACTACCAAAAAAACGTTGACGATTAATATAAGGTATCTCGTTTACCATCAGAAGACATCGCCTAAGTTCTCCGCCGCAATGCAGGCTATTTAACTTATTGATTTATAGGTCTAACTTTCATTTCAATGGATATTTAGCATTAAAGACGACTTAAATAGCACAAACATTTAATTATTTATAAAAATGCTCTATGATACATTTTTATTACAATTGTTTGTGTTTTTACTCTCAATTTCTAACCCAAGATAGTAATATCTATTAATAATATTTACTAATATTGTAATTTATAGTTTTAATAACATGTTGTTTTATAAATGCAATATTTACTAAGCTTATAAGTTAATAAATATTATAATATATTTAGTTTGACTATTTGATATGGCAGCTACAAAATTTTAGATATAGGCAAATACATAAATAGTAAAAATATTTTGCCTTATTTTAAGATGACGAATTTAGTAGCAGAACATTGTCAATGTTCGGGAGGCCATATGAATACGTTAGTTAGGATTTATTTAAAAACAGCAACTCTACTATTAACCCTGCTGTACTCTCAACTCTCTTTAGCGAGCGACGAGCCTTTTGTGATTTTAGGTGACATAGTTAGTGACTATCGGTCAAGCTTCATGGCAAGAATTGTCAGAATTGAACCTGAAACGAGCAATATATTTGCCGTTTGTTCGGGATCTTTGATTGACGATACTCATGTATTAACCGCGGCACACTGTTTTAATGAGTGGGACGATAATACTTTTGTCGCGTTAGGTACAACAAATGCGAGCCAATTAACTAATGAATTATTAGAAATCAAAAATGTTTATGTTCACGAAAGTTATGAACAAAACAGTTTGGTACACGATATTGCAATTGTAAATATTTCAAAAAGTGCAAAACTAAATCTCTCAAAAATCTCTATATCAGATAATGAGCAAGATTACCGTTCAGAATATTCAATGCTCTCGAAAGATGGTTTGCTATATGTTAACGGGTATGGGGCAACGGACCCATTCTCTAAAACCGCAAACAGCTTTTTGCACTCTGCTGAAGTGGATCTTATTACTCATGATCAATGCTTAGGCTATCGCTCTAACCTTAGAGATACACAATTGTGCAGCCAGTTCTATTCAGACTCAAATGGATCTTTTGGGGCTCCTTGCTTTGGAGACTCCGGTGGACCACTGTATTACGAATCGGAGCAGGAAAGTGGAAAGTATATCCAAGTAGGCATCATTAGTTTTGGTAGCAAGTCGTGTTCTACTATGTCTGGTGATAACCCTACATCTGTTTATACTGAAGTGACCGATTACCAAGATTGGATCTTCGCAGCCATCAACGGTAACCTAGCTACAGTTAACCCCACTTCGAATCAAAATGACCAATCGCCACCTCATTACAGTGAACAGAGTAGCGGTGGTGGTAGTATCTCTGTTTATATAGTTTGCTTAATACTCTTTTTGTCTCTTTACAGGGGGCACCATGTATATAAGCATCGGCAAATTGTATTTGAGTAGCACAATTGTTAACGCCATTCTCGTCTCTGGGAATGGCGTTAGCTGTTGAACAAAGAAAGCTTCACCTTACTTCGTCAAACACGACTTCTCCTTGAAGAAGGGTCAGAATAACTCTGGACTGCTTGATTTCTTCTGGTGTGCTTGCTTTGGTTATATCCTTATCCAATACTGCGAAATCTGCGGACTTTCCTATCTCGATGGAACCAGTGACAGTTTCTAACCCCAAGCTTTCGGCTGCATTGATGGTATAGGCGTTAATCGCTGAGGTAATATCCGGAAGTCCTTTGTTTTGCATCGATAAACTATTAGCAATACCAACGATAGGATTGATGTCGTGTACGTTCCAATCGCTACTTAAGGTGACGTTAGCACCTGAGTTGTACATGCTCCTGAGGTTCATCAAAGCGTGGGATCTTTTTGCCCCAAGCAACAGCTCTGCCCATCTATGGTCTTGCTGTGCGACATAATCGGAACCTACTTGGAAATCAGCGGTTACGTTCAGCTTTGCAAAGCGCTCCACGTCGCTTTCATCGACAAGCTCAATGTGGGTTAGAGTAAAAGGCGTTTCCATTCCTTGTAGTCGAATGTTTTCAATGGCGTCTAGGGCTTCTCTTACTGCACCGTCGCCAATTGCGTGGATGTGTCCGCCATATCCTATGCGAGTTAATGACTCCAACCATCCTGAAAGTGCTTGCGGTGGTATATAGTTGATTCCAAAAGGGTGCTCAGGTAGATAAGTGTTTAGGTAAGGCGCCAACGTTTTTGCCGTTCCATTGATGAAGATACCATCACTGTACATTTTTACTTGATTAACAATCAATAAACGAGCTAAGTCATCAGAATATATGGATTCAAAGTATTTTAGTTGGTTTAGCATTGGTGAGGCGGGATAGATCCAAGGCCTTACTGAAACTCGCGCAGTTAAGTCACCTTCTTGTTCTGCTTCCATCCAGACTTCATACCAGCCGCGTTTCCAATACATGCGCCCGTCACCGATTGTGGTGATGCCGTGAATGGCCGCTTGCTCTAAACCGGCCAGTAATCCCTCGTAACTGGCTTCGAACTGATCATCGATACTGTTCCACGCGAGCTCCATCAATCTGTCACCAGCGTTGTCTAAAAGGATGCCAAGTAGCTTTCCAGTTTCTGGATCTTTGAGTATTTTTCCTCCGGCGGGATCGGGTGACAAGATGGTGATTTTGGCTTTATCGAGCGCAACAGAGTTCACCCACATTGAGTGGATGATTGCTCCATAATAATGATGGGTTGATCGGGGAATATACTATCAATGACTTCCAATGGCGTCATTTTTGCCTGGCTTTCTAGGATCGAATCTATGGTAAAACCGTAACCAATAATCCAACCCTTGGTCTGATCTTCTCTGCGGCATTTTTTGAGATAGGGGACCTGATCTAGTAGCGTTGCATCTGATGCCAGTTCACATCCCCCACCAACGGGCGAAGCCGCTTCAAAAACGTGGTTGTGGTTGTCAATAAAACCAGGCATTACAAAAGCGTTCTCTATGTCGACAATATGGGTGGCATTTTCTCGGTAGATAGCCATATCGACATTACTTCCGATATCCAAAATTTTACCATCTTTTATTGCTAGCGCTTGAGCTTGCGGATGTTGGTAAATGTTAGCATTTATTAAAAGGGTGTCTGCACCTTGAGCGTGTAAAGCCCAAGAGCACGTCAAAGCACAAAGTCCCACCACGACCTTTACTGCGTCTCTCATCAGAGGGTCCTATTGATTATCCACTGCTTAGCTAAGTATAGAGAAAATATAACTTTGGCAAATGGCTGGGGAGGTGAAGTGTTGAGGAGTTATCAATAGTGATAAGTTGACTGTGTGAAAAACAGTCAATTATTCAAAGCTTTACATATAGGTTAAAAAGTATTACTGTCTTTACATACAGTAATTTGGAGTAAAAAGTGGACCATATTTTACAACGCGAGTTTAAATTCGAAGGCCATACAATCAAATATGATGTAAAAGGACAAGGTGAACCTCTAGTCCTTGTGCATGGGACACCGTGGTCGTCATACAATTTAAGACATCTTATCAAGGGATTGTCTCAAAGGTTTAAAGTCTACTATTTCGATTTGTTGGGTTACGGCCAATCAGACAAGCCTGACGCCGACGTCTCCCTAGGTGTTCAAAACCGACTTTTAGACGCTTTAATTAGAGAGTGGGGAATTGAAAAACCCTACGTCGTAGGCCATGACTTTGGTGGGACGACAGTACTTAGATGTCATTTACTTAACAAGCAGAGATTCAAGAAAATGGTGGTTATTGACCCCGTGGTATTCTCTCCGTGGGGATCTCCATTTTTTAAGCATGTAAACCAATATGAGCAAGCTTTCGCTGGGGTACCGGACTATATTCATAAGGCTATTGTTGAGGCATATATCAAAACAGCCGCTTATCAAGAACTCAGTGAAGAGACTTTATTACAAACGATAGGCTTTTGGACTAGAGACAAAGGCAAAGCTGGTTTTTACCGTCAGATTGCTCAAGCGGACATGGCCTTTACACAAGAAATTGAAGAGAAGCTTGCGGAAGTTGATACTCCAACACTTGTTATGTGGGGAGAAGAAGATACTTGGATCCCTGTAGAACAGGCTTATCGTCTCGCCAACGCTATTCCACAGGCACAGCTTTCGACAATAAAGAATGCTGGTCATCTGGTGATTGAAGAGGAGCCAGAAACACTGATTCAATCAATCTCGACCTTCTTAAATTAATGATATGGCCCCACCATGGGGCCAAATGCTGATTGTTAGTTTCAATAGCTGTAAAAATAGACAAACTTATTGAGTACTGTTCGCGGCTTAACACTAATCAAGATAAATCGCTTTCCAAAACCTGAAGCATGAATTTATTGGCAATAATTGGCAGGATTTGGAATGTTGTGCAACCAACTAAGGTCCCCATTTTCACCTGCGATGTAATCATCTAACCTAATAGCGATAAAAACAGTGTTTGACACAATTGCTCTGCTTGAAAGGCGTGAGACATATCGTTTGATATCCGAAAATGTAGTGGAATACATACTCTCGTGCACTAAGCCACAATAACGAGTAAACTAGCATGCAATAAAGCAATTAAGAAGATACAAAATGCAAATTTGGGTCGATGCTGACGCTTGTCCAGTTGTGATTAAAGAAATTCTATTCCGCGGTGCTGAGCGCACGAAAACCAGCGTCACCTTAGTGGCGAATCAGTTTATTCGAACACCACCAAGTCAATACATCAAATCGGTTCAAGTACAGGCGGGCTTTGATGTGGCGGACAATGAAATTGTGCAAAGAGTTCACGAAGGCGACCTGGTGATAACGTCAGATATTCCCCTAGCGGATGAAGTTATTACTAAGGGTGCATTAGCCTTAAGCTAGGGGGGAAGCAATGACCAAAGAGAATATAAAGTCTCGTCTGAACATGCGTGATTTCATGGATACACTGCGCAGTAGTGGGATCCAAACCTCGGGACCTCCGCCATTGTCACAATCCGATCGCCAACAGTTTGCGAATGAACTAGACAAATGGTTGTTGAAAGCACAAAGGTTCAATGCCAGCCAAAAGTAAGCTAGTCCAATGGCGTGGGGTATTGAGGTGCGATGGTCATCGTTTCACGCCCTTTGCGTAAGAGAAGAGACGTCAAAAAATGCTATCGCATCTTTAAGGTGCTTCGATTCGCTTTCTATACTTTGTGCGGTGATTAACAAGTGTTTACTAGTTTGAAGGTTCGACGCAGTGACACTGCTGATAATCTCCATACTCTCGTTGACGGATCTCGCTCGTTCGGATTGGGCAATTGAAGCTTTGGTAATTTCTCTCACGGCGTCAGAGGTTTGATTAATAGACGGGACAAGAGTGTCTAACAGTTTGCCCGCTTTGTTAGCTAGAATGACACTACTATCAGCGATAACACCGATTTCTTCTGCTGCGACTTGGCTTCGCTCTGCGAGCTTTCTAATTTCAGCAGCGACGACTGTAAACCCCTTGCCATATTCTCCTGCACGAGACGCTTCAATGGTGGCATTGAGTGCTAACAGGTTGGTCTGATACGCAATATCATCAATAATTTTGGTTTTTTGAGCAATGTTACGCATGGCATCGACAGTGGCGGAAACCACTTCACTGCCTTGTTGCGTGTTGGTCGATGCTTGAGAAGCGGTCGCTTCAGTTTTAACTGCGCTTTCCCTATTGCTGTTGATAAATGAGGTCATTCTAGTCATGGCTGCTGTGGTATTTTCTACATTTAACGATTGCTGTTGAGCAGATTCACTGATGGTTTTGGCATTGCCGTTAACGGTTTTTGATTCATCGGACAACTGTTCTGAAGAAGAGCGCACTTGGGCTAATACTTTTTTAAAGCGCGAAACCATGTTAGCCATAGCAGCTAAAAGGTCAGCGGTTTCATCATTGCTTTTGATTTCGATAGGAATGGATAAGTTACCTTGTGCCAATTGCCTAGCGATAGAGACAGACTTTTGAATGGGTATGGTGACGGATTTGGCGATGATAAAGGCGGAGCCAATTGCAACGGTAAAAGCAATCAGACTGATTGAAATGAAAAAGACCAAAAAACCTTCTTTTTTCGATTCTAGTTCTGGACCTAAAATATCTTGTCGTTCTTTTATGTCTAGCTTTAGGTCTTCTGCCATAAGTGCAACATCTTGACCAATGATATCCAAGCGATCTCGTTTAAGGGTATTTCTAGTTTCTATGAGCAAAGTAAGCTCATTAAATGCGGCAATATATTTGGGAAGAAGCTTTTGAACTTCTTCAAATAGCCGTCTTCGCTGAACGTCTTGTAGTGCCGTATCTAAACTGATTAAGTTATTTCTAAGCTCGCGATATTCCTTAGTTACCCGATCTTTTTCATCGTTGCCATTAGTGTCTAGAAACTTGGTGACGTAAAGCCTAGCAAGTAATAGGTTTCGGATGGATAAAGAAGCGAGGTAAGCCGCCTCCATGTCAAAATCTTCTTTAGCAGTGACTAAGATTTGAGATAGGGCTCTCTCCATTTGAGGCCCCATAATGTTGAGTTGGTCTCTCACAATAATGTTTCTAGCGTCGATTTTTTCTTCGACTAAAGAGAACACCTGAATGTACTCATCAAACTGAGCCTCGATTTGATGGTAGGTGTCTAATTGGTTGTCAGTGATGGCTTCTGATTTAGCCTGAGACATGAGTTGTTTAAAAAGTCGGAAACGCTGCTTAGAAGCCGCTAAATCAGTGGATTCGTTGTGGATTATGTATCGCAGAGCTGCAATTCTCACACTGAGCAGATTCGCTTGAATTCGGCCAGAATTATTCGTGTTTCTAGCTAGACTTCGGTATTCGCTAAACCCCTCTTCAGCGGAGTATAGTGATACAACGGCCACGGTAGCAATAGATGCGAGAATACAAAGCATCAAACCGAAACCCAGATAAATTTTGCGCGAAATTGAAAATCGAGTTTTCATTTCAACAACCTCGTCGCTTCCATCATGGTGAAATTGATAATATTAACTATAAGTCAGATTGTTACTTTGTGAGGAGATTATGGTGAGTTAGATGAGTTTTGAGCTATAAACAGTGAACATTTTGGCGCCGATGCGCTGTTTAGGTTGACTGAGTTCACCAAATCTTAAGATGGACTTGGCTCTAATACAAAAAGGGTATTAAGAGATCAGCTAAGGCTGCCATATTTTTCTTTCTCCAGACGTGATTGAAACTGGATCAATAGCTCTTCTATCAGTGTCCATCCCGCAGATTTTAAGGATTTACTCACGGTTGCGTTTGATACACCTAACTGTGAAGCAAGCTCTCCGTATGAAATTTCACCAAAACTTCGAAGAAGCGGCAGCATTACTTCGCATTGACGTGAGGTTAGTTCCGTTACTTGTCGGTCTAAGTATTTAGTAAAAAGACTAAACTGCGACGTAATGGCTGGATCACTGCTTTGAAATGACAGGTGATTGTGTTTCATGGTTTTTAAATGGCTTCCAGACATAACAAATGCTGGCCCATGGACTCACCAACTGAATCTCTCAAATAGGCACCAGAGGCGATAGCAAAACTGATTCTGCAATCAAATTTTTTGCCCATTGCTTTAACTCCCACTCGATAGAGGAGGGCATAGTTGAGAGCGGACTCGAAGTTATGTACAAGAGATTGGAACTCATCCCCGCGAGCAATGTTGTGTTGGTTACTCGGATCTCCACGTTGGATTAAAGCCTGAGTTTCTTTAATGTTCATCAATACACGTTCAAACTCGTCAGAGGTTAAGTCTGTTGAGTTAACTATGTCACCAGTTACACGGCGATTGTGCTGTTTGATTTCATTGGTTTATCTACTCAGTATAGAATGAGCTTGTTTTAACCAAATTTGGCTAATTAAGATGGATGTATCTTGATTACTCCAGCTAAGTTGATTAAAGGTGCTTAAAATTATTAAGAATCAATTGGTATGGTTAAATTGAAGATAACTGTAAGATTTGATTACTTTAAAATCAACGTGTTACATGACCAATGTCACAATTACAAAAGTAAAGAGCATTTTGTAGATAAAACATCTTGGCAGATCACGGTAGTCAGCAAAAAGTTTAGGTAGTTATAAAGGTATCAAATTTAATGACCTGATCATCCGTAAAGGGGTAGTTTTATATGCATAAAAAAAATGTCGTTATCACCGCAGCAAGTGGTCTTCACACTCGTCCAGCCGCTCAGTTCGTAAAAGAGGCTAAGAAGTTTGCAGAGGATGTTGAAATCGTTTCTAACGGCAAATCAGCAACAGCAAAAAACTTGTTTAAACTACAAACTTTGCAGTTGGTTAAAGGTACTGAAGTGACTGTTCAGTCTACCAATGCGCAAGCAGTAGAAGAACTCGCAACGTTTATTGAAAACGTTACGGGTTAATTTACTCAGATAGAAAAACGGCCGCCCAGTTAGGCGGCCGTTTTGCGTTCAAAATTCAAAAAGCACTATTTTCTCGACTCTCTTTGCTCGGCTTTTTTGCGTAGTTTCTCTTCTCTACGTTGTTGTGCCTGCGTATGCGCGTCACCACCTACATGAGAATTTCCTCTATCTTTTGCCAGAGACACTTGTTTTTCGCGTTCTCTAAAACGGGTGATCTGTTCTTCGCTGTGCGTTCCAAAGCACTTAGGGCAACTTACGCCTTTTTCGTACTTGTCCGACTGCATATCATCCAAAGTAATTGGGAGACGACAAGCGTTACACATTTCGTAGTCGCCTCGCTCTAGCTGGTGGTTAACGGCAACACGTCCATCAAAAACGTAGCAGTCGCCCTTCCACAAGCTTTCTTCCTCTGGCACTTCTTCAAGGTACTTAAGGATACCGCCCTCTAGGTGATAGACCTCATCAAAACCTTGCTCCTTCATATAGGCAGTTGATTTTTCACAGCGTATGCCACCAGTGCAGAACATGGCTACCTTTTTATGCTTGGCAGGGTCCATATTGTTCTTTACATAGTCTGGAAACTCTCGAAATGTTTCGGTGTCTGGGTTTACTGCGCCTTCAAAAGTGCCAATTTCAATTTCGTAATCGTTACGCGTATCTACCACAAATACTTCTGGATCGGAGATTAGTGCGTTCCACTCTTCTGGCTTTACGTAGGTACCAACAACATGGCGAGGGTCAATGCCTTCGACGCCCATAGTAACGATCTCTTTTTTTAGTTTTACCTTAGTGCGATTAAATGGCTGTTGATCGGTGTAAGACTCCTTGTAAACGGTGTCTTTAAGGCGTGGTTCTTGGTTCAGCCAATTTAGCAAGGTATCAATACCTTCTCTGGTAGAAGCTACCGTACCATTTATCCCTTCAGAAGCGAGAAGCAGAGTTCCGCGAATCTGATTCGCCTCCATCAACTCGGTAATTGGTGCTCGCAATGCCTCATGGTCGTTAAGCTCGACAAATTTGTAGAGAGCACAGACAACGATTTGGCTCATGGGGAATCCTCTTATGGGTGGCGTACCTATGGTACGTACGTTTAGTAAATGTAGATTGCGGCGCATTGTAGCGAAATGTTAGGCCGACAAATACCGAGAGAAAATAGGGTTTTGACCAATGTTTTGTTCAACAATTAAACTTTATGCATATTGTAAAAATGTCAGATTGATCACAAAATTAAAAAACTATAAAAATGACCTAAGTTGTTGATATTAAATGACTAAGTGTATTTTTGGCCAAAGGTTACGATCGTTATAGGATTATCTCATCCATAGCGCGCAAGGGGTTAAAGAAGTGTCAACAGTACGGTGAGTAATAATTAATCACTCAGCAGAAAAGTAAAATAAATTTGAAATGAAAATCATTATCAACTAGATCTAATTGCGCACATATGGTGTTTAACTAGAAAATAAAACACAAGATATAGTTATGGACGTTATAAAAAGAGACGGTAGAAAGGAAAAGGCAAGCCTAGATAAGGTTACACGACGCGCAGAGGCGTTAGCAGATGGCCTTAAAGTAGAACCAATCGCAGTTGCTCAGCGAGTGGTTAGCGGTTTGTACGATGGCATTAAAGTTACAGAAATCGATGTGTTTCTTGCAGAAACAGCAGCAAGTATGGCTGCAGAACATCCTGATTACAGTAACCTTGCTGCTCGGGTCATGGTTAGCTCACTTCAAAAGGAAACAAAAGGGTTTGTTGAAGCGACAAAACAGCTACAAAAAATAGGCATCTTAGACGATGATTACGTGGCATTTGTTGAAAGTAATGCAACACAACTTCAAGAAATCATTGATTATACGCGCGATTATCGCTTTGACTATTTTGGCTTTAAAACACTAGAGCGTTCTTACCTTCTCAAGGTAAACGGTGAAATCGCTGAGCGTCCTCAAGATATGTTCCTAAGGGTTGCAATAGCAGTAGCAGGCAGTGATTTCGATGAGATTAAAGAGCTGTACGATTTGGTCAGTCTTGGCTATTACACTCACGCAACGCCAACTTTGTTCAATGCTGGATGCAAAATGCAGCAGTTGTCGAGTTGCTTCTTGTTGGCGATGGAAGACGATTCTATTGCTGGTATTTATGACACGCTTAAAGACTGCGCTTTAATTTCAAAGTCCGCGGGTGGTATCGGTTTACACATTCACAATATCAGAGCAAGTGGTGCACCAATAGTTGGAACAAATGGTGTTTCAAACGGTATTGTACCAATGCTAAAAGTGTTTAACGAAACCGCTCGATATGTTGATCAGGGCGGCGGCAAACGCAAAGGCTCTTTTGCCATCTACTTAGAACCTTGGCATGCGGATATTGAAAACTTTTTGGATCTGCGTAAAAACCACGGTAAAGAGGAGTTCCGTGCACGGGACTTATTCCTGGCGCTTTGGGTTCCTGACCTATTTATGCAACGCGTGGAAGAAGATGGCGACTGGACACTGTTTAGTGAGCACAATGCAAAAGGGCTATCAGATGTCTATGGCGCAGAATTTGTAAAACTATACGAAAGATACGAAGCTCAGGGCTTAGGTATCAAGACGGTTAAAGCTCGTCAGCTGATGACTCAAATCATAGAGTCACAAGCGGAAACGGGTACGCCTTACATGCTGTACAAAGACGCGTGTAATGAAAAATCTAACCAGAAGAATCTGGGAACGATTAAATCGAGTAACTTGTGCGCAGAAATCATGGAGGTCTCTACTCCTACGGAAACTGCTGCTTGTAACCTTGCATCGATTGCCTTGCCTTCATTTGTAGATGATAACGGCTTTAACTTTGAGAAACTTCACCAAGTGACCAAGGTGGCGATCAAAAATTTAGATCGAGTGATTGACGTCAATTATCACCCCACGGATAAGATCGAAAAGTCTAATCATGCGCACCGACCGATAGGCCTTGGTGTTCAGGGATTGGCAGATGTCTTCTTTAAACTGAAATTGCCATACGACAGTGCTAAAGCAGGTGAGATAAACCGAGATATTGCTGAAACCATGTATCACGCCGCGTTGGAATCTTCCTGTGAAATAGCGAAAAGCAAAGGCTGCTATGAAAGCTACGACGGCTCACCGTTAAGCCAAGGAAAATTTCAGTTTGACTTGTGGGGCGAGAAGCCAAGTAGCCGTTGGGATTGGGATACTTTAAAGCAGAACATCGCAGAAAACGGCGTTCGCAACTCTTTGCTTATTGCCCAAATGCCAACAGCTTCGACTGCGCAAATTTTGGGTAATACCGAAGCATTTGAGGCTCAGACTAGCAACATATACAAACGCCAGACCTTATCGGGTGAGTTTATCCTTGTTAACCGTTACTTGGTTGAGGAGTTGGAGTCTATCGGCTTGTGGAACGAAAGTACGAGAGACGCGCTTATCCTCAATAATGGCTCGGTTCAAGATATTCAAGACATACCAGAAAACGTGCGAGAAATTTACCGCACCGTATGGGAGATTTCGCAAAAAGTCATCATTGATATGTCGGCAGCCCGGGGACCATACGTGTGTCAGTCACAAAGCCTTAACCTATGGCTTGCGACTCCAACCTTTGCTCAAATTAATGCCATGCATTTCTACGCTTGGAAGCAAGGGTTAAAAACAGGTATGTATTACCTGCGTACCAAACCATCGACCAACGCCGTCAAAGTGACAGTAGGTCAGCAGCAAGATGAAGACTGTCTGAACTGTGGTGCTTAATAAGGATTTATTATGATTGTTAAAAACAAATTTAGCCTGTTTCCGATCCAGTACGAAGAGATTTGGGATGCATACAAAACTCACGAGGCGGCATTTTGGACAACAGAAGAACTTGATTTCGCCCAAGACTTAGCCGATCTAGAAAAGCTTGGAGAAGGTGAAAAACACTTTATTCGACACGTATTGGCATTTTTTGCGCAAAGCGAAGGCATGATCAATGAGAACTTATTAACGCGTTTCTATGGTGAAATTGAAATAGCGGAAGCGCGTTGCTTCCTTGCACTTCAAGCGTTTAACGAAGTCATTCACGCGGAAACTTATGCGCTTCAGTTGGAGACGTATATTCCCGACGTGGAAGAGCGAGAAAGGCTGTTTAACGCTATCGATAATGTTCCTACTGTGAAACGCAAAGCCCAGTGGGTTATGAAATGGATCTCTTCGGATCGACCGCTACCTATGCGCCTTATCGCGTTTGGCTTAGTGGAAGGTCTGTTTTTCGCTGGCAGTTTTTGTGCGATTTACTACTTCCGCAAACGCGGATTGCTGGCAGGTTTAGCGGCCAGTAATGATCTGATTGCCCGCGATGAAGGCTTGCACTTTAGCTTCTCTGCGCTGCTGTTTAAAACCTTGGGTCAAGGACAGGTAACTCAAGCTCAGTTCGAAGAAATCTGCCGCGAAGCGGTTTCAATAGAAAAAGAGTTTGTCACCGAAGCTCTACCAGTAGACCTGATCGGAATGAATGCTGAACTAATGTGTCAGTACATTGAACACACCGCCGATGTTATTGCGGGGCTGTTTGGCTTTAGCCCAGTATTTGGTACTGAGAACCCATTTGATTATATGCGTCTATTAGATATGGAAGGAAAAACAAACTTCTTCGAAAAGCGTGTGACCGAATACAAGCGTCCACAAGAAAGACAACTGAGCTTTGATGCGGAGTTCTAAAATGAAAATTGAAATGTATAGCAAAGACAATTGCTCACAATGTGTCAGTGCTGCGCAGTGGTTAACGAGCCAAGGACTGCCATTGCAAACGCTAAAATTAGATATAGATTTTAGTCGAGAAACATTATTGTCCATTTTTCCTCGGGCCCTACCTATCCCCAATTTTCTGTGAATGGTCAACCAGTCGGCGACTTTAATCAGTTAAAAGCGTCCTTGGCGTTTACCCAAGAACCCGCATTTTAAATTGACGTCTAGCGTTAGAAAAACGGCTTCATTTTATGAGGCCGTTTTTATTATAAGCACTAAGTAAAAGATCGAGTTCTAGGCAAACTAATAAAACAATAGAATTATATTGATATGTTGTCGTAGCAAAAATCCCTGAATAATCATTTTTTGTCTATAAAAACAAACAGGTTGAATATTTATGGGATTTAATAAACTGACAACGTTGATACTGCCAATGATTTTTGTTCCAGTATCTGCGCTGGCTGATCAACAGATCTACAACAGGGATGCTTTTTACGTCGGGGCTGATGTGGGGCTGAGTTCATGGTATGACTTGTGCGATGATGCCAATGATACTCTCGCTTGCGATGACTCAAGCTTAGCTTATTTTGGTAAGTTTGGTTATCGTTTCTCGGAAGGAGCTCGATTGGAGCTTGATGCAGGCAAAATAGGCGATTTTACAAAAAATGCCATCGATGGTGATGTGTTATCGGTCGCTGCGCGAATGGGATATGACTTTTATTCTGTCGATGCACATCAGTTTACCGGCTACTTAGGTCTAAAGTGGCGAGATTTTGAAAGTGTTATAAAGGAAGTTGATGACTTTGCACCAGAATTAGGTATTGGATATCAATACTATTTGACTCCTGCATTCAGTTTGGGTCTAAGCTATTTCCACGGTTTAGATATATCAGACAACGATGAGTTTGGGATCCTAAAAGCGGGCTTCCATTATTACTTTGGGCAAAAAGATGATGCGATCAAAGAATCCGTTGAGCCAAGACCTGTCGCTGTAGTTGAAGATCCTAAACCAGAGCCGGTTCGTAAAGAGCTGACAAATCAAGAAAAGCTTGAGCAAAACATCGCGACCAACATCTATTTTGGTTCATCGAGCGCGAGCCCGAGAGGACTGCAATTTTTATCTGATGTGATTGACTATATGAAGGACAACAAGGAAGTAAAAGTTCATTTGGTTGGTCACACCGACTCCGTGGGCAGCGCTGCAAGTAATATGCGTTTATCTGTTGATAGGGCAAATGCGGTACGTTCTTATTTAATGAGCCAAGGTGTGAGTCAAAATCGTATCATGACGTCGGGCAAAGGCGAAACTCAGCCGATTGCGTCAAATGAAACGAGTCACGGTCGGTTACTCAACCGACGCGTAGAGTTAACGACCTTCGATTAAAAATGACGATTGGAATGGAGCTGGCTTGTATTTTGAGCCAGCTTTTTTTGTGCGGTAAGTTGCATTTTACAGAGCAACACAAAACTGAAAAAGTCGATTCACCACCATCAAGTCTCACTTATATCCAACTGCTTTGTTCTTCAATTCCTTGCTATTACTGCAAATATGCACATGATTGCGGTATGGGGTGCTGTTATTTTGGCCTGTTTCTCAAAAAATAAAATGCAAGATGAACGGAATTATTATTCTGGTAGATTGAACTAAGGTCTCATTTTTAATGGTATTGGTTGCAGTATGGGAAAGCTATCATCGTCTCTGATGGAATTATTTGGCATTGGTGCCAATAAGGCCAAAAAAACCAACACAGTTCGAACGGAGTTTTATCGTGGTCATTTGTTGAAGCGCAACATTGCCCATTTAGAAAACTGGAGCGTAGATATTGCTGACAAATGTTTTGTGGGAAAACTTGAATACATTAAGATGTCGGTAGATCAATGGTGTGACAACAAAGTGATCGTTCCACCTGACTACTTTGAAAAGAACGTCAAAGAGCATAAAGAGAATCAAACCGTCGAATACAAAGGTTTTGTTATCAAAAATGATACCGGAAAGCGCAATGATTGGTATGCGACTTATCGCGGCCGCTTGATGAAAGGTTGTAGAAAAAAAATCGAGCAAGCGATTGATGAGATAAGGGAGCGCGAACTGGCTGCGAGAGACTAAGTTTTAAATCATCTTAATTACATGGATTTGACAGTCACTTTTCCCACTTCATAGTGGTATTATCTCTTCGGCTCCGTTGAGGTAAAGAAGACAATGCTGAAGATATCTAATAAGGTCGCAATTCCTGACCATGAAATTGAAATGACCGCAGTAAGAGCCATGGGATCGGGTGGTCAAAAAGTTAACAAAACCAGCAGTGCGGTCCACTTGAAATTTGATGTACCCAAATCGAGCCTACCTGAATTTTACAAAGAAAAACTGCTACGCCTGAATGACTCGAGGGTCAGTAAAGATGGTGTCATTGTTATTAAATCCCAATCTTACCGATCTCAGCAGATGAATCGGGATGATGCATTGCTCAGACTACAGCAGATGATCGCTTCGGTTAATGTTGTCCAGAAAGCGAGACGCGCGACCAAGCCAACAAAAAATTCCCAAAAAAGACGTGTGGATAACAAGAAGAAAAAAGGTCAGGTTAAATCGCTACGCCAAAAAGTGGTTTAGGCGATAATGGGGCGATGTCACGGTACTTTATTTGGGCGAAGCAAGCTTCGCCACACGTGAAATACAACTGGTGTTAAAACACGCCATTGGCATTTTGAATGTCGCCTCCAGAAAATAGTGAATATAAACGCATTGTAAAGTCTAGTGCCTGAATTGAGTCCCAGTGTTCAACAATTTTCCCATCTTCAATTCGCCACTTGTCTATGATATTCATGCCTTTTTCATCATTTCCTCTATCTTCTCTGTTCAGAGTGGCGTGTGAGTGAAAGATGACATAATCACCGTCTGCATAGATGTGCTTAACGTCGTACGTATAGTCTGGATAGTCTTCTACGAACTCTTGTAAGAATCCGACAAGACCGGAAATTTTATCAGGTAGGTTTCGATTGTGCTGAACGTAAGCGCTACTGTTGTAGTTTTCTAATATGTACTCAAAGTCGTGGTCGTTCATAAGATGCTGGACAAAATCTGTCACGATTCGAGCATTCTCTTTCTCTTGTTCCGACCAATTTGGTTTTTGTAAAACGTTTAAGTCTATGGTGAGCTTTTCTTGTTCTGATGCAAAAGCAAACACACTGGTCAACAGAAGCATTACTGATACAAAAGATTTCAACATGGTGCACTCCTCTGGTATAAAATGAGCTGGGAAGTATACATTTTTAGTTATGGTAACTATTAGTAACCTGCGTTACAAGAAGGCACATTATTGTGGTGTAGGCACATTTTGGTAACCCAAAATTCTTCGCAACATAAAGTAGAGAGAAACAATGAAAGAACAGAGAAGAGTGTTTTACAACGATGAATCGTGTCCGGTTCGCAACGTGGTAGCGCAGATAGGCGATAAGTGGTCAATGCTAATTTTGTTTGCATTAGTGGATGGCCCAGACAGGTTTAATTCCCTCAAATCAAGAATTAATGGCATATCTCAACGTATGCTGACGCAAACGCTCAGAGATCTAGAACGCGAAGGCTACGTCAATCGTACCGTTTACCCAGAAGTCCCCGTCAAAGTGGAGTACGAACTGACCGAAATGGGGCAAGGTATTGTTAATCCGCTATATCAACTCGTGTTATGGGCTGAAGAACACAAAGTAAAGATCGAACAAGCCAGAGAAGCTTACGACAATCGAAAATAACGTTTAACCGCAACATGAACGTGCGTTACAAATACCCAAGTTTTCGTTATTAGATGTACGGTTTTCTAGTCGGAAGCAGGATCTTTTGACAAAGTTTGATTATCAAAATATATTTAAGCTAGTAATATTTGATTATCAAACTAAATGGGAAGGCAATGTGACCGCTTCGACTACGCACACTCATAACTTTTCTGAGCACAACCACAAGGGTGAGAAACGCACCATTTATGTTCTCATTCTGACCTTAACCACAATGATCGTCGAAATATCTGCGGGAACGGTTTTTGGTTCCATGGCGTTGCTGGCGGACGGGTGGCATATGGGGACACATGCGGCTGCGTTTTGCATCACTTTGTTTGCCTACCGGTATGCGAAAAAGTACCAAGACAGCGAACGGTTTTCCTTTGGCGTAGGGAAGGTAAGTGTATTAGGTGGGTATACGAGTGCTATTGCACTAGGGATTGTTGCGTTGCTGATGCTAGTAGAGTCTGTCCATCGACTGTTCAATCCGCAAACCATTTATTTTAATGAAGCTATTGCGGTGGCCTTTATTGGTTTGGCTGTGAATTTAGCAAGCATGTTTTTGCTTGGAGATCATCATCACGGGCATTCACATGACCACCATGACGATCACCATAGCCATCACCACGATCACAACCTTAGAGCCGCTTACTTACACGTCCTAGCAGATACCTTAACATCGGTGCTTGCCATTGTTGCTCTGTTTTTTGGTAAATACTACGGTTGGAACTGGTTGGATGCGTTAATGGGGATCGTGGGAGCAGTAGTGATCTCAAAATGGACACTAAACCTTCTCAAACAAACAAGTCCTATTTTGCTGGATGAGAATATTGAAGCAAGCTATCGAGAGCGTGTTCGCAAAGCGCTAGCGCCTTTTGGCGACGTGGTTGATTTACATATTTGGAAGGTCAGTGGTCATCATTATAGTGCGGCAATATCCATTGTTTCCAACAGCGGTCTATCGGCCGAAGATTACAAGAAAAAATTGGCTCAGTTTGATAAGATTAAGCACCTCACTGTAGAAGTTAATTTAGAATAATGTTGAATATTGAAACCCTTAATCACCTGTTGACTGAGTTTTACGACAAAATGTCATCTTGGGAGTTATCAGTGGTAAAAGAAACTGGCTATTCACTAGCACAGGTTCACACGATCGAAGTTTTGGGCAATCACGGCCAATTGAAGATGAAAGAGTTGGCTGAAAAGTTGGGTATTACTACAGGAACTTTAACAGTCCAGATTGAAAAACTGGTATCTGCGAATTTAGTAGAGCGCCTTGCCCACCCAAATGATAGAAGGGCGATTGTGGTTTCACTGACGGATGAGGGGCAAGAAATTCACAAGTGCCACAATCAACTGCATATTGACTTGGTTAAAGACTTAACCAGTAACTTTGAGCCTGAAGATGGTGAGCGCCTAATTGAAATATTGAAAAAGATGAACAGAGAGTTTTGAGGCTAAGCTGTTCTTTCAATCAAGCACATTTGGCGTTCATTCTATTACTGCAAAATACGACTTCAGTTTGGCCCTTAACCACTTGTTAGCAGGGCTATGTTTCATCCGGTTATGTGCCATCAACCTGTATCGTACCGGAATATTGGTAAAAGGCGCTTCTAAGATCTGTAATTCGAGCTTTTGAGCGAACGTGTTGGCCATACTTCTTGTCACCGCTGCAACACAATGGCTATTTGATACCATTGACATCTGTGACATCAAAGAATCGCATTCAGCGGCGACACGCCGTGCGCCAATACTTTCTTTTGTATGGTAGTCCGCAAGGTATGCGTCTTCCCGTCTGAGCTTGAGTGTTATGTGTCTTTCGGAGTAAAACTCGTCCAGTGAAATCGCGCCTTGGATCCTTGGATGGGATTGTTGAGCAATGATACAGATATCGTCATCATACAAATATTCAGAGAAAAAAGACGGCGCGGAGTAATTGGCGAAATCGATCGCCAAATCGGCTTTTTGCTGATTCAAGTGGTGCAGTAGGGATTCTTCATCGAAAAGGGTTGGCTGTAGCTCAATGGTTATGTTTTCCAGTGATTGATCCGATTCAATCTTGGGCAGCAGCATAAGCATGGTTGGTTCAGTAACTAACACTACAAATCGACGGGAATGTGTGACAGAAAATGTTTCAATACCTTCAACGGCGTTTTGAATTTGAACTAAAGCTGGCTCTATCTGGCGAATTAATTCCTCCGCCTGATGCGTTGGCGCGATACCTCGACCAGAACGAACAAACAGCTGAATACCTAACTGTGCTTGTAACCTCTTAAGAAGACCACTGACAGCAGGTTGGGTCAATCCAAACTCTTCAGCAGCAAGGGTAATTGAGCCGTTGCGATAAACAGCTTCACATACCCTAAGTAGGTTCAAATCCAACTTATTTTCCATACCTATACATAACGTTTTGTGATGTTATGTATATATTTTCATCTCTTTATTGTTATTTGTCAAAGCACTAAATTGGTCTTGTACCCACAAAAAATAATGAGGCCGTTATGAAAACTCGATTTACTCCTACCACGCTTTCTATTGCCATTGTGATGTCATTTAACGCATATGCCGATTACGCAAGCTTAGAAAACTACCAAGGAAAGCCTGCTTCGAATCACACGGTAATAGCAAACACAGAGTTAGCACAGCAACTGCCATGGGAAGACAACACGGCATTTGAACGCACAAAGAAAGGCTGATTGCCGAGTTCGGCGCGCATGAGGCGGGAGAACTCAAAAATCGTTTTGATTATATAGCGGATTTGAGTCTTGAAGAGATCCCGCCTACGGTGAATCCGTCGATTTGGCGACAAGGTATGCTCAATTACACTGCTGGTGGCCTTTACCAAGTGACCGATGGCGTCTATCAAATTCGCGGGGCAGATTTGTCGAATATGACGATTTATCGCACCGATAATGGCTATGTTATTCACGACCCGCTTATCACTAAAGAAGCGTCTACAGCGTCTTGGGAATTTGCAAAAATGCACCTACCTGCAATCAATGGCGAGCATAAGATTACCGGAATGATTTATTCTCATATGCACGTTGATCACTTTGGTGGGTCAAGGGGAATTGTTGAGTCTGGAGACTTTGCAAAGGACGCGTTGATCTATGCCCCTAAAGATTTTATTAAAGAATTAGCCGATGAGAACGTTATTGCTGGTACAGCGATGGGACGTCGCGCTAATTATCAATATGGCACCACACTGGATAATACTCCAAAAGGAATAGTAGACAATGCACTTGGCCTTGGTACTACGAGAGGTGAAGTGACGCTAGTGGCTCCTGACCGCGAGGTAGTCGAACGAGAAGAAGTGATCAATATTGACGGTATAGACTTCCATATGATCAATATGCCAGGCGCAGAAGCACCAGCGGAAATTGTGCTCTATGTACCTCAGTATCGTTCACTAAATACCGCTGAACTCACTTATGATGGCATGCATAATATTTACACCTTCCGAGGAGCGAAAGTACGTGATTCACTGGTATGGACTAAATATCTGACCGAACTTAAGTTGCGTTTTGTAGACAGTGGTTTAGTGGATAATATTCACGCTGCGCATTCTGCCCCAGTTTGGAACAATCCAGAAACAGAGGTGAATGAAATATCGCAATACATGACGCTGCAGCGCGACAATTACGGTTTCATTCATAACCAATCAATGCGCTTGGCCAATCATGGTGTGACTATCAATGATGTGGGTAGAGAAATAGAAAAAATTGTACCTCAAAGTCAGTTGAATACTTGGCATACCAACGGCTACCACGGCTCGTATAGCATAATGCAAGGGCGGTAGTCAATTTGTACTTGGGGTACCACGATTTGAATCCAGTGAACACAAATCCCCTGCAAACCCGCGATAAATCATGTGTGTATGTCGAAGCGGCAGGCGAAGAAGCCCTTTACCAAGCGGGCATGATCCACTTTGGTAAGGGGGAGTATCAGCAAGCGTCACAGCTGTTTAACGACTTAGTACAGTGCGAACCATCAAACGTGAAGTACCGTTTTGCGCTTGCCGACAGCTTTGAACAACAAGGCTATCAATCGGAAACTATGGCGTGGCGTAACTCGTATTTGCAAGGGGCAGTTGAGCTGCGTACTGGAGAAATTCGACCGTCCCTAAAAGCCGCTTCTGCGGATGTGATTGCAAACACACCGACGGGTATGTTCTTAGATTTTGTCGCGGTTAAACTGAATGCAGAAAAAGCGGAACAAGCGGGGCTGAATTTTAACTTTGGTCTAGAGCATCCCGATTTAAATGAGAGCTTCTACGGTGAAGTGTCCAACTCCAATATGGCGAACATTCAAGTCGATGAACTGCCCAAAACCGATGTGGTTTTGCGTATTAACAAAGAAGATTTGACTAAAGTGGTACTTGGGGAAACCAGTCTGAAAAGCTTAATCGAATCAGGCACTGCTAGAGTGGATGGGCAAACAGAACTGCTCACTCAATTGGCAAACTGCTTAGATGAATTTGATGGGCTGTTCGATATTCTGCCGATTGCCAGAAAGTAGTTTGATGTCTCTGCAAACTCGCCTCACTGAAAAGTGGGGCGTTTGCCATACATCAAAACATAATAGGCGCTATTTTTCTTCTTCAACCGGCCATTTAATAAAAGCAAACATCCAAATTAAAATTAGGTTGAGCACTGGAATAGCGAGGAAAATAATCCACCAACCAGGAAATCCCGCTTTTTTTGCAATTGGTCGCGCAACAAATATCAAAAATAGAAATGCTAAAGCGTTGATTAGGGTTTTGAACTCACTATCACTCATGGTGTTTCTCCTTGCCTAGAGAGACATCCCATGTTGAGCTGGCGAGATAAACGAGTGTGAAAATAAGCCCAACAAATGGGATTAAAACAAAAAGAGCGACGTTAGGGTTGAGCCCAGCTCTGACAATTATCCGTCTCAGAGGTACCCAGAATAGGATCATCTGAAATAGCACAGCTAAAAATATTTCCATGGTAAGATCTAAGTTTATTCGTCTCTAGATCAAGCATAGATTGAGTCGCCTCCGTTTTCCTGCTGGCCACAATCTTAAAACTCAGGTTTTATCCACTCATCTGCGAGGGCTGACATCAATACCTTGTCGTGGAAGCTACCGTTTCGATAGCCGCTTGTCTCATTACGCCTTCTTTTTGATAACCAGCCTTGGTATAGGCTTTTATTGCCCCTTGATTATTAGAAAATGCAGTCAACTCGATTCGGTGCAAACCCAAAGTTTCAAAACCGTATTGAGTGACACAAGATGTGATCTCTGTACCTATGCCTTTTCCCCAGTACTCCTTGTTGCCGATAAGGATAAAGTATTCACCGCATCGATTGAGTGCACTTATCGAAGCGATCCCGGCGTAACCAATAAGGCGACCTGAAGATTTACAGCAAACTCCAAAAGAAACGGATTTGTCTGTATTGTTAATCGTTAACAGCCAATTAGAGATATCCGTTTTGGATTGTGGGTAGGCAAATGACGAAAGACTGTACTGGGTAACTTGCTTGTCTTTTGCCCATTGATAAAAGATAGATGCATCGTCAGTATCGAGCGGACGAAAAGTAATTCTTTCTGATTCAAACACAATATGACCTCTTAGCTAGACTCAAGCAGACTTGCAAGAAACAAACGCATAACCAAGAGTGTATGATGCCGTTATCACTGATAACTTTCAACGTTAAATCATTAAGTTATATCGCTTTGAATGGATGTGATTCCAGCTGTACGACGAGCTCCAAAGTCTTGCACATTATGTCTTTTTATCACTTGGTTTAACGTAAGTCTAAGCTTGTCATATTTCTATAGCACGGTAAAATCGGCTTGGTAATCTAACACAAGATAGATAGTTTCATTTTGGGGGCAGGATGACTCAGATAGTATTAAATGGGGTCTATCGCGGAAAAATCGCGCAACGATTTGGAATGCGAACGGCAATGGACAAAACATCGACAGAAGAGACGATATTCCTTTCAAAAACCGGACTTGAAGGCGACGAATGTGCCGAGCAGCGTTTCCACGGTGGGCCAGAGCGAGCATTACATCAATATCCCGCTGAGCATTACTCCTATTGGTTAGAACGTTTTGAGATTGATGTAGATTGGAAGCCTTGTGGTATGGGTGAAAATATGAGTTCCGAAGGAATGTTGGAAACCAATGTTTGCATCGGTGATCAGTACCAGTGGGGTGATGCGATTATTGAAGTAAGCCAACCTCGCTCCCCTTGCTTTAAATTAAGTAAACGTTGGGGTATAGAAGATTTTGCGGTAACGATGCAAGAGATTAGTCGATGTGGTTGGTTGTATCGAGTGATTAAGGAAGGGCAGGTAAGCGTAAAGCAACCCGTTGAGCTTATTCACAGGCCGGACAATGCCATGACCATCAAGCAAGTGTGCGACATCTATTTTGGCGACCCACTTAATAAAGAAGGGCTCTCTTTACTGCTTAACCAACCACATCTGTCCGATAGCTGGCGCTCAAAAGTAGAAGAGCGATTAGAAACAGGAATCGTAGAGAATTGGAATTTCCGCTTATTGGGTCACGCATAATCAAAGCACTCTTCTAACCTACTTTAACGCAGCGTACTATGAGTGTTGTTCGTTCAGCATATAGTGCGCTGGCTATTCCAACTCAAATGGCGGGCAGGCCGTGCCTGATGATATTTGAGTTGCCAGTTCATGCCTGTAAATGCCCAAATGGAAGAGCGTTTAGCAAAGTGGCTTACTCGGCCACTTGCATCGATGACCGCAGACTTGTACAAGAGTAGATGAACGGAAGGTTCAAGGGCAATGCTTTGGAACTCTTGAGAGTGGATTTTGGCTAATGAAGGTCTTTCTTCCTTCATCATTTCAATAATGGTTTCCAGATTGTAACTGCGACCTGATTCGCCAACTTCTACAAAACTGGGGTGTAGAAGACGCTCAATTTCGCTAATGTTTTGGCGAACATCGTATTGGTGAAGCGCGGTTTCTTGTTCAATTAGGATATCCATAGCGTGCCTATACAAACAGTATTTAGTTGACCGTTAAACCTCTAATTGACTAATTTATATAGGTTTTTGTCTTTTAGCAACAATAAGTTAAGCGCGATTGTTAGAGGCCGTACTTAAAGCGAAGCTGCTGGTATCGGTTACTTTTCTTGAACTCTTTCATGGCTTGTGTAAAGGCTGCGTACGCGTGACGGTTTTCTCCAGCCTTAGAGAAACCGATGTAAACAGTGGTGGAATACAATACGGGTTCTAAGAACTCTATTTTGTCGATCAACTCTGAAGCTTCGGCTCCTCCTAAATCGGCAGGGCTGACAATTCCAATGTCGTAGCGTCCTTTGGCAACGAGTTCTACGACTTCTTCGGCATTCTTAACACCAGCTTTTTGTACAAAAAGCACTTTGTCAAAGTCATCACCAAAGGTATAACCGTCGATATGTACCAAAGAGAAAGACTCTATACTTTTGTAGTCGCCATCAAAGCTAATATCGGTGCGGTCTTTACATTTGATCAGGTAATGGTCTGTTCCAGAGAGTACATTGTTATCCGAGAATACGATGAACTCTTGTCTTTCCTCATTTTTAGCTAAATAAGAAACGGCGTCGGAACGACCCGTTTTAGCCATTTGCACCGCACGCAGCCAAGGGTAAGTTTTAAAAACGACATGGATATTGGCTTCTTCAGCCACGGCTCTTATTAAATCGATATGAAAACCCGTGAGTTTGCCGTCTTGAATCATTTCAAAGGGAGGCCAGTTACCATCACCACGAGTGACGACAATTTCTGTTTGAGCATAGGTATTGCAAGCAGCAAAACTACCTAATAGGAAAAGCAAAATACCTATTAACTGCTTTGCGGATGTATACGGTTGAGCGAAATAGCGCATCAAAAAACCTCTACCCAAAGTAAGGGTGAACTGCATAGTTATTCTAATGTTTCGTTTGCGTACGGATAACATCACATTAACCTTGTGTTTGCAAGCGAACGAAAGTTTATTAATTGATAGTACAAGGTTTGATAAATCACCAAGGTTTCATTTGCAACAAACTGTGATGTCTAGCATATGCGTTCGAGATATACATTCATGCTGCGAATGGATTAAGCCCGAACGAGTCAGCCTCTTTGATTGCACTAAGTACGAAGGTCTGACTCTTGTTTGGTTGCCTTTGAGTTAGCCCAATAAAAACGGTTGGTTGGGCTAAAAACGAGCTTTAATTTTCTCAACGAAAGCGTCTACTTTTGCTTTTGACACATTCTCACTTTTGTACAGTGACAGGTAGGTAAGCGAGCATTTTTTAGCACAGGCTCCTAATAAGGCGATTTTCAGCACTCGCTGGACTGGTTTCCAAAGTACTAAGTTGTCTACCCACCACGGTGCCCCTAAAGTCGTGACCACTTTCACCTCTTTTAAGTTATCGAGGCGCGGCTTAATGGCACCTAACTCCTTATCGTGGTCGTAGGCGTGACCCGGTGCCCATACTCTATCAAACCAACCTTTTAAAATTGCAGGAAAGCTAAACCACCAAGTAGGGTAAACCAATACTAGGGATTCAGCTTCCTTCAATAGTGTGATCTCTTTTTCAACAGAGCTAGAATCGAACTTAGCTCCGTAATAACTGCTTCGTTCCTCAGTGGTTAATACTGGGGAAAACTCATTCTCATACAGGTCTAATTTAGTTATTTCATAGCCCTTTTCGGCTAAGTGCGAAACAGTTTGGTCATACAAATAATGACATAAGCTTTCTTTGACTGGATGAGCTAAAACCACTAAACACTTCATGCGAACTCTCCTTGTTTATAATGTCTTGTTACCTATCGCAGTGCGTTGCTATAGGTAAGAAATTGCTCTACTGATGCTATAAGTTATTGTTATTTTATTCAAATATATCGAGTGTTTATTTCTCCTCTAGCTCAAGATTAAACAGTGTTTTCGGTATGACAAACAGTTTGGGCCATCTCAAGATCCCATTCACTACTCGCGTTGGTGTGTGTTTTTTTGGTTGGATTTCGAAATTGAAAACAGTGCTAGATTTTTAGCGCGGTAAAATTGGCAAGCTTGTTGTGAGCAGAGGAGTGATAAAAAGATATGGGAGGCGGAGTGTTTTACTCCACCTCTACTTTAATTAGTTTTGGGTCGGGGTGTGTTCTAGAACGAATCGGTATGCAACCGACAAGGCAACGGTGGTAAGCAACGACGAGAAAATACCAAAGATACTGACCACCCAAATTGGTGCGATAAAAGCTAAAGGCATAATAGCTAATCCCAATAACAGGGGAAACAGAAGAACGACTTTAATCATGTAGCTTTGAAAAGGTTCAGTGAGCTTCCACGAGTAGCCAAACGAGACGGCTTTCCCAGTGGCAATCGCGGGAAATACAAGAGACCACCTAGCGGAAATGTAAACACCGATAAACATGGCAGGAACAACCATCCAGGTTGCAATAAAAGCACTCATTATCATAACCACAAACAGTAGAACAATGAGTAAAACGTGGCCAAAGAACCAAAAGAACCCTTTGTCGAATTTTAAGCTGCTAAAGAAAGAGGTCGGTCGAAAATCACTGAGCACCGCTTTGTGAATGCTAAATGTAAGCAAACTGGTCAGCAACAAGGTTAACAGCTGTACCGATATATAGAGACCAAGGTTTTCTGCTTCGGTAAAGGATAAGTCTAGAATGATAACCAAAAGGCTAGGGAACAACATCGCCGTAAACAGTGGCTGTTTATAAGCTTGAATAAAGCGAAAAGTGGCGGAAATGGTTTCTCTTAACATGTACTTACTCGAAGGTGAAAACAAGAATAACGAAGTTTACTTTGGGGCCCTAGTATAGCTATCAATTTCTTAATTGATAACTCTGGGTTGTAAGTTTTTGTTTTGCTTTGCTAATCGAGCGCTAACTCCCATAGCGCAGAACTTTGCAGGTTACTCGGTATTTAGGCAAAAACGCGGGCTGAAATTTAGTTTGGTCGGGCAGGTTTGTAATTTTTTATTGAAAAGGGTAACTGCGCGACTCTTCGACTACTATTAGATAATTAAGTGTATGGATTCATTACACAAGGGCTAAGTAGGCTGAAGTTGTTAGTGATACAAAAAATGCCAGTGATGTGAGCACGTATCGGTTACAAGGGAGAGCGATGATTATAAGACTATTGGTGTTGTCGATAGCCATAGTGGTGCTGGCCTTAATGGTCAAGGCACCTTCTACGTCATCGAATGTCTATGGGGACATTGTTGCTTACAGGGGGGGCGGTCAGGTATCGCTAGGATTGACAGTATCTGATCAAGTTTGCAGTAGCGAAAATATAATCGAAAGCCACAATCCCTATATTGAACACACCTTTCCGGCCATCCACCATGCAATTAATCGAGGGATCGTCAGCCTTTACCTGAATATTCGCCGAACCAGTGACAATGATTTCGCGGTCTTTCACAACGAATCTGTCGACTGTTATACCGACGGTAACGGCAAGGTACAAGAACTGAGCCTGCTTGAACTGCAAGATTTGGATGCGGGTTATCGATATACCTATGACAACGGAGAAACCTACCCGTGGCGCAATCAAGGCTTGATGATCAAATCCCTGAGGGAAATTGTTGAGGTCTATCCGCACCAAGAGTATTGGTTGAGTCTTGACTCACCTGATTTTCACTCGATTGAAAGCCTAATGAATTATCTATCCACCCTGCCTTTTAAAAGCAGTAGACAGCTTGTTGTACTCAGTTCTGATACCGCTGTTGAAAGATTGCAAGCAATAGCTCCTGAGTTAACTTCCGTCAGTGAAGGGACAATACAAAAATGTTTGACTGATTACACTCTCTACGGATGGAGTCGCTTTTTTCCATCCAGCTGTAAAAACACGATTGTTATTTTACGACCGGAATCATTGGAATATCTCTGGGGATGGCCAGAATCCTTCGCTGCGAGAATGGCAGAGCACGGTAGTAGGGTATATCTAGAGACGAAAAACTTAGCGTTTGATCCACAGTACGATTTACGGGAGTCAGGTGTTGGTATCATTAGCGGCGATTTAGCGGCCTTTAAATGATCTTAGTGCATCACAATATGCTAATCATCAAGAAAGCAGTGAACCTTGTCATTTTAAGGACCAACGAAACGTTTATGTATCGGCATACACTAATCAGTACAGGTGAATACCGAACTGCCTGACAAACGCGGCAACGATTAAAAACGCACAAATCGACACAGCGGCGCATATTCCCAATGATACCCAGAATGAGAATCGTTGAATCAGCAGCGGGAAAATAAGGAACATGGGAAGGGTAGGCAACACATACCAAAAAGTATAATAAGAGTGATTGGCGAGTTTCGCTTCTCCTTGTCCTTCCACATACATCCAGACAAGAGCCAAGATGGTCACCGTAGGCAGAGCCGCAACCAGTGCGCCAATTTTGTCACTGCGCTTGGCAACTTCGGAGACCAAAACTACGATGCCCGCTGTCATAAGGTATTTTGTGGCTATCCATAACATTGGTAAACTCCTTGAAGACGAATCTTTATTATAAGATTAATTAGAGCGACTTATTTCATATTAATCAAGCGCTGACGTTCGGATTTAGGCAGTTTTTCCAAGGCGTAGCGAAAGGCAACACGGGGCATCCTACGGTGGTTTTGTTCCAAATATTCAATTACTTGATGGGGTTCTTTTTGGGATAACACTTTTAACATCCAACCATAACCTTTTTGAACGAGGTCGTGAGGATCTTCGATGAGTGCATCAGCGACGGTTAATAAAGGTAACGTTTTATAGCGATCGCTTCTTATGGCGAGAATAAACACCACGGCTGCCGCTCTGCGAACGGCAAAGTGTTCATGTGTCGTCCAAGCCATTACTGATTCAAAATGTTGCGGATATTGGCACAACAGTTCTCCAAACGCATGGGTGCAAAAATCGTCACAATCATACCAATCTTGAATATAGGCGAATAACCACTGCTCAAAGTGATAATAGAGTTCTTGATCATACTGTTTTTTTAATCGGAACGCCCAATCAAAAGCAACCAGTGAGTGGGTGCTAGACTGCGCTTCTAATAAACGGTCGCACATTGGCAATACCGCGTCGATAGATTTATTGCACAACTGCCGATAGTACTTGGCGGACTCTTTGCGTATTGCTCCTGTTGTCGGTAACTCAGTTGTGAAAAGATCTTGGATCATCGCATCAATAGTAAAAGTGGAATGTTGTCTCACGATCGCTGGCCTCGTTACGCAAAGATAGTGTTGCGCACATTCTAATTTGTTCTGTTTCTTTCTACCTCTGCCTTTGTCCTATCTAGGCTAGCAATTGAGAGAGTGGTCTCATCCCAGCGACTAACTCGGTATATTTTTCTATTAACGCCTTACGAAAGGATTTACATTGGTAACCTGGTGTTTACAAATATTTAACTGGGAGTTTTGCTGTTGGTTGAGTTGAGCATTTTATTTGTGGCTGGTGTATTGGGCGGTGTGATAAATACCGTTGCCGGTGGAGGCAGCTTTATTACCTTTCCGACATTGATGTTTGTCGGCGTGCCACCTATTGTCGCCAATGCAACCAATACATTTAGCGTATGTGCAGGATATTTAAGCGGTGCTTACGGTTTTAGGCATGATTTAGCAGAATGCAAGGCCCCGATTGTTTCTACCGTACTTTGGAGTTTATTGGGCGGCGCAATAGGTGCATATCTATTGTTGAACACACCAGAGCACCTCTTTATTGAGTCAATACCTTGGTTGCTTATGTTTGCTACCGCGTTGTTTATGTTCGGTGATAAATTGGCGTCTAGACTAACCACACTCCGCGAGTCGAGCCCTAAGGCCACTGCACTTACCAGCGCTTTCTTTGTTCTACTGCTCGTTTCTGTTTCTGCTTACGGCGGTTTTTTTAACGCTGGGCTCGGCATCATTGTTCTGAGTTATTTAGTCGTGTCGGGGTACAGTGATATTAATCAGATGAATGGCCTTAAACTGCTGGTCTCTTCAAGTGTCTCTTTGATCGCTATTACCATATTCGCATTAGATGGGGCGATTGACTGGTGGAGGGGGGCTGTGGTGATGTTGGGTACTTTGGTTGGTGGATATGTCGCCGCTAGAGTCTCTCGTTCGATGCCTCAGCATTTTATACGTCACTTTGTTTCACTTTCCAGTGTCGCAATGACAGGCTACTTTTTTTGGGATGTATACGCCTAGGATTTGTTTGTTAAATGGTGAGCTTAGCATCTATTCGGAAGACTTTTTTGGGCCGTGATCAATGCCACTAATTCAGCTCTTTTGAGAACGTTTTAGCACACCTTTTTTACCAAAATGGAATAATGCGTATGAAGCTTCATAAACCTTGTTAGCGGTGAAATCGTCGGGGAGGCGCTATGAATAAGAAACTAGGACATGTGATGTCATCCAGTCGCTTGTGTGCATTTATTTCGTTCTTGAGTGGGGTATTGGCGTGGGTTTTAAACATGCCCCTGCTATGGAGCATAGCAGGAATTGCGTTAGTGATTAGCGCGGTTATTTACCTTGGTGAAAGAACAAACAAAGAAAAATTTTCGTAGCGTAATTCTCTTTCAAGTGTTCAGAGTTGAGCCCCTGTTATACAGGGGCTCTTTGGTATTAAAAGAAACCTAATGGACTTACGTCATAACTCACCAGCAAGTTCTTAGTATTTTGGTAGTGGTCAAGCATCATTTTGTGTGTCTCACGACCGATTCCCGATTTCTTGTAACCACCAAATGCTGCGTGGGCAGGATAGGCATGGTAACAGTTAACCCAAATACGCCCTGCTTCAATCTTGCGTCCCATGCGATAGGCAAGATTGGCGTCTCTCGTCCACACACCTGCACCGAGTCCGTATTCGGTGTCATTGGCTATGTCGAGTGCGTCCTGCTCATCTTTAAAAGTAGTAATTGCGATTACGGGACCAAAGATCTCTTCTTGGAACACGCGCATCTTGTTGTTGCCTTTGAGCATAGTTGGTTGAATATAGTACCCGTCGTCAAGCCCATCAGTTTGCTTGGCAATATCGCCACCAATTAAGACCTGCGCCCCTTCCTGTCGTCCGATTTCTAGATAGCTAAGGATCTTGTCAAATTGCTGTTGCGAAGCCTGTGCTCCGACTTGAGTATCGGTATCGAGCGGGTTGCCCTGTTGAATGGTTTTGGCACGCTCAATCACTTTATTAATAAATTTGTCGTATATGGATTCATGGATTAGAACACGCGATGGGCAAGTACAGACTTCGCCTTGGTTAAAGAAGGCTAGCAGCATACCCTCTACGCATTTATTGAGATAGTCATCTTCGTAATCGAATATATCTGGAAAATAGATGTTAGGTGATTTTCCGCCTAGCTCAACAGTGGATGGAATCAAGTTGTCTGCTGCGCATTTCAGGATGTGGTTACCCACTTGGGTTGAACCGGTAAAAGCCAGTTTGGCAATTCGTTTGCTGGTGGCGAGTGCTTCGCCCGCTTCAGCGCCGTAGCCATTGACAATATTGATCACGCCAGCGGGAAGTAAATCTCCAATTTTCTCCATCAGTATCAGAATGGATGTTGGGGTTTGTTCGGCTGGCTTCAGCACGACACAGCAACCAGCAGCAAGCGCAGGGGCAAGTTTCCAAGCCGCCATTAACATGGGAAAGTTCCATGGGATGATCTGACCAACCACACCGATGGGTTCAGGGAAGTGGTAACTTGCGGTATTGGCGTCAAGCTCCGCAGCACTACCTTCTTGTGCGCGAATACAACCAGCGAAATAACGAAAGTGGTCGACCACTAGGGGTAAATCAGCGGCAAGAGTCTCGCGCACCGGCTTGCCGTTTTCCCACGTTTCTGCCACTGCAAGCTCTTCGATGTGCTGTTCAATTCTATCGGCAATTTTAAGTAGAATATTGGACCTTTGGCTAGCACTGGTCGCTGCCCATTCAGCCCTTACGGCGTGAGCTGCATCTAAGGCGAGGTCGATATCCGCTTGTTGAGAACGGGCAACCTGACAGTATTCTTTGCCGTTTACCGGAGAACTGTTGGCGAAGTACTCACCGTTGACAGGTTTGACCCATTCTCCACCAATGTAGTTATCGTAGTGAGTTTTAAATGATACAACAGATTCTTCACTGCCTGGCTGCGCGTAGATCATACTGGTTTCCTTTTTGTTTCTCGTTCATATCCTTCGGCTTGCGTTAGGCCAAAGTCTTATTGTTTGAACAGTCGATGACTGTTTTGATTATTCGAAGGGATAAACGCAAATCACAAGCCAAGTTGACAATACTTGTTGTTAAATTCTTGCAACACTATGATTACCAGCTGGTAACAAATAGATTTACTAGAAAAAACACCCGCACTATGTCGTGTTACAGGTGTTCAAGTGTTCCAAAATGGCACACCCCAACTGTTAACAGGTGGAACAGATATGGACTTACGGACTCAATCACACTCGGATTGGCTTGCGACTTCTTGGCTAAGAAGTTCGGATGCTGGTCTGCGCGAACGTTCATTACCCGATCATCACCCAATTGCGCCTAGTGCGCTCAAACAGCGTCAGACAGACAAAAAATTGGTTATAGAAGCGGTAGAGCTATGTGCTCTCCCCCTGTTTAACCAGATGTTTGCTCATACCGACAGTCGACTGATACTGTCAGATGGTGAAGGAGTGATTGTCGCAAGCTGGGGACAAGAACGGTTTGGCGAAAAACTCACCTCCATCGCGTTGAGTGCGGGAGCGTGTTGGCAGGAGAAGCTAAAAGGCACCAATGCCATCGGTACGGCTATTATTGAGAAAAAACCAGTAACCGTGGTGGGTGAACAACATTATATACGTCAGCATAGGTTTATCAGTTGCTCTGCGTCACCTCTATTTGATCATCATGGACATTTAGTGGGTGTTTTGGATATTACCAGTGAGCAAAGCCAGCACGATGTTTCTACACAGGTTTTGGTGCAAAACATGGTTCAACTGGTTGAAAATTATCTACTTAGTTCGGTTCCCCAAGGAGTGCTACGCATAGACCTTTCACTGGATAAGGAGACCATAGCGTCGGGTTGGCAAGGCATTGTTATCGCCGATGCCAATGGTCAAATCTTGGCACATAACCGCGTCGCCTCTCATCTGTTGCGTTCGAGCAAACTACTGGGTTATCAGTTGGAAAGTGTATTGGATTATGATCACCAACTGCATATTGCCAAGCATCATTTAGAAAGCAAGCCCAAGCGCAGTCGAGTGGTTAGCGCTTCTTGCGAATTGCATCATGGCGACCATCGTATAGAGGCGGCGTGGCAACAAGCGAATAAGGTAATTGGCAAAGAGGTACCGTTACTTATCCTTGGTGAGACCGGTGTAGGGAAAAGCCAGTTTGTTAAAGCTCTTCACAAAAACAATTTGTGTGGTCATGCACCATTGGTGACGGTGAACTGTGGGGCTTTGCCAAAAGATCTTATCGAGTCGGAACTGTTTGGTTATGTGGGGGGCGCGTTTACTGGGGCGAATCCCAAAGGATATGAAGGACGGATAAGACAAGCCAACAAAGGGATGCTTTTTTTAGATGAGATAGGTGAGATGCCGTCTTCTGCGCAGTGCCGTTTGTTACATGTACTGCAAGATAAAGAAGTTGTTCCAGTCGGGAGTAGCTCGCCAATTAAAGTCGACATTCAGATAGTGGCAGCCACGCACCAAGACCTTGCTCTTTTGGTTGAAAAAGGGGATTTTCGACAAGATCTTTTTTATCGACTCAACGGTTTGGCACTAGAGATGCCACCATTGCGAGACCGTCATGACAAAACAGACTTGATTCACGCAATCCATCGTCAGTACACAAAAAGCCAATGCCTTTCAGATGAACTCTTGCAGTTGTTTGATAGCTATCACTGGCCGGGAAATATTAGGGAGCTAGACAACCTGATTAAAGTGGCGAGTTTAATTGCTGGAGATGAAGAAGAGCTTAATATTGGGCATGTCCCTTCAGGTCTCAACAAGGCTTTACTCGATGTAAAAAATGGGGTTAGCAAAGGGTGTCAGCTAAAAGAGACGGTTGATGAAACTTTGCTTTCCACCTTTAACGCAAATGCTCAAAATGTAAGTAAAACTGCAAGGGTTCTGGGTATAAGCCGCAATACCATCTATCGAAAACTCAGAGCGTTAGGCGTTTTAAGATAACAAAAAGGGCCTTCCGGCCCTTTTTAGTTATTTGGCTCGGCTAGGCGATACCACCTTGCTGCTGAGCCTGTTTAACCAATTTCTGACGTTGAGTTTCTCTTTGATTTATCGATTTAGACTTTGGGTTTGGTTGATTGCTAATCGCTTTGGGCACCAAGACAAAGTACTTGTTGATAGTCATATGTAGAACCTCAGTATTATTCCTAAGTAACATTTCGTTCTTTAAAACAGTTTTAGAACGTGCACAAAGGTAGGAGATGTTAAAAGAGCTAACATCCTCCTATACACAAAAATTATAGTATGACTTGGGGGGTGGGGCCGTTAATTATACTCATCCTTTTTCACTGCATTTTTACCGAAAACTATTGATTGGCTTAATAAGATGCCAATTTACTATCAATTGTTGACCGATTAGGTCGCCTTTTAATTCACCTGCCTTGTTAACCTATTTCTAAACCAATAGGGAGGTCAATATGGTCAATATTATCAAACAGTTAGTTAGCAATACTCGCGCTCAATGGGCAGCGTTTATCATTAGAGAATTTTCGTTGGACAGACGACATGTATGGCGTGCACTTGGCTATTCGAGCGAGCATGAAATGAGAAGGGATTTATATCTATACGATGAGTCTATCTAGTAGGGATAGAAAGAAAACACCCCGGAAAACCGGGGTGTTAAAGGGCTGCAATTTGACTAAGGGGAACTCGGTGAATGAGTTGTACAGCCCCTTTTAATTTTTATACGTCGTAAGTGGTTGAAGCGGTATCGCCGCCAGTTCCAGTCCAGTTAGTGTGGAAAAATTCACCACGAGGACGGTCTGTACGCTCGTACGTGTGAGCACCAAAGTAATCACGTTGAGCTTGTAGTAGGTTTGCTGGCAAACGAGCAGTGGTATAACCGTCTAGGAAGGTAAGCGCCGATGTTGTACAAGGCATTGGAATACCGACTTCTAATGACTTAGCTGCAACTTTGCGCCAAGCCGCAAGACAGTTATCCAAAATACCTTTGAAGTAAGCATCAGAACCTAAGAACGCCAGTTCAGAGTCGGCTTCGAATGCATCGCGAATGTTGCCTAAGAAAGCACTGCGGATAATACAACCACCACGCCACATTAGAGCTACGTTTCCGTAGTTTAGATCCCAGCCATTTTCGTTTGACGCTTCGCGCATCAACATAAAGCCTTGAGCGTAAGAGATGATCTTAGAAGCCAATAGCGCTTGACGAAGTGCATCAACCCACTCCTGCTTATCACCTTCAACTGGAGCAATGGTTTTACCAAACAGCTTCTCTGCTTCCACACGCTGATCTTTTAGTGCAGATAGGCAGCGAGAGAACACTGATTCAGAGATAAGCGTCAAAGGAATACCTAGGTCAAGCGCGTTGATACCCGTCCACTTACCCGTACCTTTTTGACCCGCAGTATCGAGGATTTTTTCTACTAGAGGCTCGCCGTCTTCATCTTTGTAACCAAGAATGTCAGCGGTGATCTCTACAAGGTAGCTGTCCAGCTCGGTTTTGTTCCAATCCGCGAAAACTTTTTGCATATCGTCAGCAGAAAGGCCAAGGCCGTCTTTCATAAATTGGTATGCTTCAGTGATAAGCTGCATATCACCGTATTCGATACCGTTGTGAACCATCTTAACAAAGTGGCCAGCACCGTCGTTACCAACCCAATCACAACATGGTTCACCGGCGTCAGTTTTCGCAGAGATCCCTTGGAAGATAGGCTTGACTGCTTCCCAAGCTTCAGTTGCGCCACCTGGCATGATAGAAGGGCCAAAACGCGCGCCTTCTTCACCACCAGACACACCAGTGCCGATAAAGTGAATGCCTTTTTCGCGAAGTGTCGCTACTCGGCGGTTGGTATCTGGGTAGTTTGTGTTACCACCGTCGATGATAATGTCGCCTTTGTCTAACAGTGGTACAAGGTTGTCGATAAAGGTATCGACCACTGCACCAGCGCGTACCATTAGCATGACTTTGCGCGGAGTTTCTAGTTTTTCTACCAGTTCTTCTAGAGAGTATGCACCTTCGATGTTAGTGCCCTTTGCTGGACCCTCAAGAAACTCGTCAACTTTTGCCGCAGTACGGTTGTGCGCGATAACTTTAAAGCCGTTATCATTCATGTTTAGGATAAGGTTTTGGCCCATAACCGCTAGGCCAATTACACCGATATCACCTTTCATTCTTTTATTCTCCAATATTTTGTCGAGCAGCAAACTCAGTTAACGATTTTTGCTGCCGCATCTGAATCTAAATACCACTGAGTTTCGCCATTGCGAGACTGAATTTTGGCTGCAGGGTAGGGTAGTTCCTTTGCAGCAGTGGTGTTAATTTCGTGTACGATTTCTGTTTTGCCCGCCCCTAACACTAGGTAGCTAATTCGTTTTGCCGCCTCTAAAACTTTTGCTGTTTTAGATACGCGAATTTGTCCAGATTCTGGATGGCTTGCGAGTACGGCTAAGTTCTCATCATCATAGTCGGTTTGATTCGGGAACAGAGAAGCCGTGTGTCCGTCAGCACCTACACCGAGTAAGATCCAATCGAATACTGGTGTATTGTTTTGTGACGGGATGACATCTGCCATCTCGTTGGCAAATCGAATCACTTCGTTTTCTGGGTTCTCTTCGCCGCGAATGCGATGGATATTTTCCGCTGGAATACGGATCTGGCTAAACAGAAGTGCATTAGCTTCGCCATAGTTGCTTTCAGCATCGTCTGGTGCCACGCAGCGTTCATCACCCCACCAAAAGTGCAAGTTTTGCCATTGAACAGAAGTTGCGTAGGCTTCTGTTGCCAAAAGCTTAAACAGCATCTTGGGAGTGCTACCACCGGACAGTGAAATGTGCACTGGACGATTGAGTTCACTAAGCGCTTTGAAATCATCCGCTAGGCTGATCACTACCTCATTGGCAGTTTGAAAAATTCTATTCTCAATCATAGTTCGCAGTAGTCCGTATCAGTAAGGTTTTTACATGGGAAACGCCACGCGCGTTCGTCGCGTTGTAAAAGGTCGTCAGACTCTTTCGGACCCCATGTACCACAAGCATAACCAAAGAGTGCTTGAGGATCCTGTTTGAAATCGAGTATAGGTTGTACATATTGCCAACATGCTTCAACGGCATCGCTACGAGCAAATAGCGTTGCATCGCCATTGAGAGCATCAAGCAGAAGTCGCTCGTACGCGGTTAGCATTTGGGTTTCTTCTAGAGAAGCGTAGTGGAAGTTCATCTTTACTTCCTTGGCGTTAAAGCCGGCCCCTGGTTCTTTCAAACCAAAGCTCATCTGAATGCCTTCATCTGGTTGGATACGGATGATGAGTTTGTTCTCTGGGGCATTTTGACCAAAGACAGGGTGCGGAGTACGTTTGAAGTGGATTACCACTTCGGTTACGCGGGTTGGAAGACGTTTGCCTGTACGAACGTAAAACGGCACACCATTCCAACGCCAGTTATTGATGTATGCTTTCAAGCCTACATAAGTCTCAGTGCGGGAATCGTCTGCCACACCAGGCTCTTCTCGGTAGCCTTTTAAGAACTCTCCGCGAACATCTGAACCCGTATATTGTCCTAGTACTAAATTGTTGCGAAGGTCATCTTCATCTAGTGGTTTTAGACACTGTAGTACCTTTACCACTTCATCACGCATAGAATCTGCATTGATTTGTGCTGGCGGTTCCATACCAACCATTGCCAGTACTTGTAGCAAGTGGTTTTGGAACATATCTCGAACCGCACCGGAACCATCGTAATAGCCACCGCGCTCTTCAACGCCCAAGAACTCGGCACCAGTGATCTCTACGTAATCGATAAAGTTTCGGTTCCAAAGGGGCTCGAACATAGCATTTGAAAAGCGGAAAACCAGCAGGTTTTGCACTGTTTCTTTTCCGAGGTAATGGTCGATGCGATAAATTTGGTGCTCTTGGAAGTGATCGTGGATCTCTTCATCTAACTTTTGAGCTGACGCCAAGTCATAGCCAAATGGCTTTTCGATAATCAGGCGCTTCCAACCATCTTTTTCGTCATTTAAGCCGTGAGCCGAAAGACTCGCTGGGATCACGCTGTAAAGGCTCGGCGGCGTTGCCAAGTAAAATAGGGTATTGCGTTGCTCAAACTTATACTGGTCGGCTAATTGGTCAAGTCTGGTGGCTAGTTTACTGTAATCTTGGGTATCAGACGTGTTGATAGCTTGATAGTGAAGGTGATCGATAAACGCGTTCAGAATTTCTGGCTCTGTTTTCTCCATTTCCTGAAGCGATTTTTTTAGTTTTTCTCGGTAAGATGCGTCGCTGTACTCCGTACGCTGACGCCTAGAATCGCAAAGTTCGCGGGTAGCTGATTACTTGCAAAAAGGTGATATAAAGCTGGGATTAGCTTTCTATAAGTTAAATCACCGGAAGCACCAAAAATTACGATGCTACTGTTTTCTGGTATTACCATCATCTTTCCTTCAAAACGAGGTATTTGTAATGTGCCTGGACATGATTTAAGAAGCGAAACCAACCTTATCAACGACACCAAAAGATGGAAAATCGATATTCCCTATTACTTTAATAGGTCATACCATTTGGCCACTCTTTATGTCATTGCTGAGTATAGCTAAAGGCCGGACAACCATGTTTTCCAATTCAATTCCCTTATCTCACTGGCACTTATAAATAAATGTTGAGCATTGTGCTCAGCAAAAAGTGGAAATACCTTTCAAAATCGGCACGGTATTGTCTACGACTATTTGACTTACATCAACTCTCTCCAATGCAATCGATTAAATTGTGACACGAAAAACTTGTAACTAACTGTTTTACAAAACAATAAATTTTAGTGTTATCAACCTAATTTCTCTTCACATTGCAGAGGGCGACGTCGCAGATAAATCTACTCGGTAAAACGGCCCTTTCGCTTATTTAAATCAAGCAAGCTAGGACAATATATTAACCAGTAACAATTATCATTAACATTTGTGAATAACCTATTGCGGATGGGTATATAGATTGTGGTGCTTGCGTTAAATTCCGTTGGCGTTAGGTGAAATGCCTTGTACTGTTGTCACCGCTGTTAACGAAGATTTACCAAGCGTTAGAACTGGTATTTTAGATATTGCTTCATCTTTAGTACGTGCTGATGGTTGCTAACCTTGGTTAGCGTCTCGTTAGGCATAAACTCTTTTACGTAGTCGACGTACAGTTCGTTTTTCAAAAACAGCATGTAAAGTTTGGGATCGAGCTTACCCGAGGTGGCCATTTCCGTCATGAGTTCCAAAGCTTCGCCAAGGGTGTAGGCTCGTTTGTAGGGCCTGTCGTCAGAAGTCAGGGCTTCGAACGTATCCGCTATCGCCATTATTCTCGATTGGATGGATAGTTTTTCTTCTTCTAAACCTCTTGGATATCCGCTGCCATCCATCCTTTCGTGGTGATTAGCCGCTATTTCTGGGATGTTTCTCAAGTGATCAGGGTAGGGAAGCTTGTTGAGCATTGCCATGGTTTGCACCACGTGATCATTGATCAAAAAACTTTCTTCTGTAGTGAGTGTCCCTTTTTTAACAGAAAGATTATAGATTTCGCCTAAATTGTATTTCAGCTCACCCGGTTGCAATATGTAATCTTGTGTCCATAGATCAGAAGTCCGTTCTGATTTGTCCCAAGCGACTTGATGGATCACTTTGTCGGCAAGTAACGACTCCCAAACGGGCAGACTTTCAATTTTGTAATTGCGGCTGACGTTCATCCAACCAAGTCCGGTTTTGTCACACAACGTCCGTTTCCACTTTCTGGTTGAAATAGTTTTTATACGCTCAATGTCGTCATCAGTGAGCTCGGTATCACCGCGGTTGCATTTGCCAATAAACTCAAACTCTTCATCGAGCTGAGTGTGCAATACTTCTAACTCTTTTGTTAACTTCTCTTTGTCGCCACCTTCACTCACTGCTTTCCAAAAGTCTGTTTCAGCCTGTTGCTTGACGAGTTCAAATCTCATTCGTACCTCGTGAATGCGGTCGTAAACGGTTTCGAGTTTGGTCGCCTTATCGAGTACGTGCTCCGGTGTGGTTATTTTACCGCAATCGTGAAGCCAAGAAGCGAGCTGAAGTTCCTCCCACTGTCCAGCGGTCATGCCAAACTGAGGGTAGTAGTTTTCGTCTTTAATCACGGCATCAGCGAGAAGAGCCGTGAGCTTAGGTATCCGCTGGCAGTGGTCACTTCGATAGACGGATTTGGTATCAATGGCATTGGCAATTAATTCGACGAACCCACTGAACATCGCTTTTTGTTGTTGCATTTGATCGATGTTTTCTTTGGCTATTTCTGCGAAGCTGACGAGTTCTTTTAAAAATGCGTGTTTGTCGTTTTGCTCTTTGGTAATCGCTCTTTCATAACCCAGTAGCAAAATGCCAACCAGTTGAGAATCTCTATTGAGTAACGGGAACAGATAGATATCAGAATTGTAGAACTGCTCGCGATAGAGGTTGAGTGCGTTGTCATGTCGATTTAAATGTACGACTTCGCCTTTGCGTAAATCTTCTTTTAACCATGCGGTGTCGAGCAGAAAGTGATTGATATTGATCTTAAAAGGAATAATGGCATGGTTGGCAGCGACGACAAACTGTTTATCTGATTCTGAAAAAGAGAACAGCTTGATGGTTTCGGCTTTGGTCACCAGGTAACTTTGGTGGGCTATGGTTTTTGCCAATACGTTGAAATCTTGGTTACTGGCGGTTTCTCTTAACAAGTGCAACAAGTCGTGCAGCGTGTGTTCCATCAGTTCGATGGACTCGGTGAGATTAGCTACCTCCGTTATTCGGCTTTTGGGGTAGCGTGTCTTTTTAAAATCGAATCGCGCAATGTTGTCGGTTAAATTGACCAAATTTTTAATTGGAGATGCCAACCGTTTAGCCGCAAGTAACACAACGACAAAACCCACGGACAGCAGCAACAAAGCAACGATTGATTGTCTATCTCGCATGGACAATAGGTCTTTTAACAAATCGTCTTGCGGTGTGGCTTCTGCCAACAGTAGTTGAACATTTTTGTTAAGGTAAACAGGGGTTAAGGTAATCGCCCAGTTGCCGTTGGTCGCTTTGTAAATTTCGAAAATGCTCTGCTTACTAAGTCTATTTAGCACGGGTGCAAACTTAGTATCTTCCATCGCTCGCGCAATATCGCTCTGTTCTAAATCTAGGTTCAAATTGGCCTGATGTTGTGCCAAAACCTTAAACTGAGTATCAAACAGTACCAGCTGAGACTTTCTTGAAAAGCCAAGTTCACTGATTTTATCGGACAGTGATTCCAAGGTGAAATCTGCACCCACTACCGCTTTGGTGTCTTTCGATTGGCGAGAAAACGTAACGCCGTTTGTTTTTAGGAAGTAGAAAAAGTAGGGTTCGGTTAAACGTACTAACCCATCGCTGTCAGCGTTGGTGTACCAAGGTCTTACTCTCGGATCGAACTGGTTATCATCACTGCGAGTAAAGCCAATTTGCTTGTTGTTACCGTCTAGATAATAGAACTCATTGGTTCCATCGATTCGAGTGTAGTTGATAAGCAAAACGGCTTTTAAAGGTGCATTAAACCTCGCTCTGTCTTTGATAGAACGAAGGGGACGCATCATCACGAAATCCCCTTCTTGGTTGGCATAGTACAAAGCGACCAAGTGCTTGTTTCGCTCAAATATCAGCTCGATAAAGGAAAGGAATCTTAGCTCCTCTATCGGCGGCCCATCTTTAATAACTACTTCGGAAAGAGCCATGTAATCCAAGGTTGTTAATATAGGAGCGGCATTTTGAGTAAAAACCGATTCTAATGTGGAGCTATTTTCATGACTCAGTGATCGGGCGCTACCAGTTAACAGCGCTTCAGAATGACGATAACTAATGGCAATCAGTATCGCGCCAATAATGGCAGTGATAACGACAAAAAGGGTAGTGATGTGCAAACTGAGGGAGTATCGACGCCTGATCATGAATGCTCCTTTACAAATTTATAAGTAAAGTATTGTTCATCGTTGCGACTATGCAAAAAAATCGACATTTTTTAGGTGGTTAAATTTTGTAATAAAACCAAGTGAGTTCTCAAAACAGGTTGAAGAATATGCAGTTTCTGTTTTGTTTATCGCCAAAAAAGCTATGCTAAAAGTACAAAGTTTAGACAGTGGAATAGTCATGATCACTTTGAATTATCAGATAGAAATATCGGCGAATGCAGAAAAGATCTGGTCAGTATTGACCGAACTTGATAAGTACAAACAGTGGGCGATTGCGTTCTCTCCTGATTCCCAATTTTCAGGGCAATGGCTTGAAGGTGAAAGCGTATCTTTTTTTGACCCCAATTTCGGTGGCACTAGGGCTTTGATAGACAGGGTAGAGCTAAACAAAGCGATTGAATATCATCACATAGCTATCTTCAGTCCTGACCACTTACAGGATATTGATAGCGATGTGGCAAAGAAGTGGATTGGTTGCCGAGAGACTTACGACATCACCCCACTAGAGAACAGCATAATATTAAAAGTGACCATTGAAACACATCCGGATTTTGTCAATATGTTCAACAGTGGTTGGCAGCAAGCATTACCTTTAATTAAGCTTGTATCTGAGCAAGACGATGGGGCGACAAGTTGATACACTAGTCTTACCTCACTTAAACGTTTAGTTCAAAATGAATCTTGTTGTCGATACTCATACACATACTTATGCAAGTGGCCACGCCTACAGTACGTTAATAGAAAATGCGCGAAGTGCAAAAGAGAATGGGTTACAAATGTTCTGCACTACGGATCACTCTGAATCCATGCCAGGGGCTCCCCATTATTGGTTCTTTTCAAACCAGAGAGTGCTGCCACGCTTTCTAGAAGGGGTGGCTGTGATTCGAGGTGTGGAATCAAATCTATTAAACCCACAAGGTGAAATCGACATTCATCATACGGTTGATCGCAATCTCGATTGGGTCATCGCGAGTTTTCACGAACCAGTGTTTCGACCCCAAGACAAAGAGACTCATACTCAAGCTCTGATTAATGTAATTCAAGGTGGGCGAGTAGATGCTTTAGGGCATCTTGGTAATCCAAATTTTGACTTTGATTTTGAACGAGTTATTTCCGCTGCGGTGGCTCATAATGTGGCATTGGAAATCAACAACACCACGCTAAAGGGAAACAGTCGTGTTGGCAGTGTCGAAAGGTGTTTTGACATCGCCCAAATAGGCAAAGAGATGGGAGCGTTTTTTACCACGGGAAGTGACGCTCATTTCTGTCAAGATGTGGGTCAATTAGAGCTGGTAAGCCGCTTACTTGACGATGTATCAATACCTGAGAGCAAGGTGATAACCAGTAGTAGCCGCCAGTTTCTCGATTTTCTAGAGCTTCGCGGCCGCAAGCCGATAGAAGAGTATTCTGCTCTATAGCTTTTGAGATTAGATTGCAGTTCAAGTCTGGTACTTGAGCTGTGCTAAATCGCTTTGGCTTAGATAAAGTATCGCCGTGTTATAAAATTGATACAATTCTAATTTTTCTCTTAACACTTGGTTGTTTACACTGTGCATTTCAACTCAACATCAATAGTGACCCAATGAAAAAAATCGCCGCTATTTTGCTTTCTTGTGCCTTAAGCATGAATGTTTTTGCCAATGACTTTGACCTTAAAGCTGCCATGAAGGAAATGGGGTTAGAGTTTAAGCAAGCAGCAAAAGCGACGAATGTTGAAGAAATGCAACGACCAGTTAAGCGATTAACGGATTTGGTACTGCAATCTAAAACGGGCGAGTATCCCGCTGAAAAACAAGATTTGTATATGCAAGGTTTTGAAAAACTGCACTCAGCGTTAGTCGATGTACAAGGTCACTTAGATAACCAAGATTTAGAAGCAGCCCAGCAAGCCTTACGAGTGGTTGATGACTTGAGAGTTGAGTATCACGATCGACGCAATCCAAGCATTTGGAGCCTAATTTTCGGTTAAGCTATGACCATGATTGGATTTTTCGATCATGCGGCTGTCTTTGTACTACTAAGTCTATATAGTGATATTAATATAACTTTACGCTGACTCATTATTGGGTAATCGAGTTCTAAACAGAGAAGCCATGCGAATAGGTTCTAAGTTTCATTTTAATATGTTACTTGCCAGTGCTCTAAGTTGGGTACTGGTAACAATGATGCCTGTTATCAACGCGCATGGTGCGAACGCTGGCGTCTGGGCCACCCTCTGTACAGTTAATGGTTTTGAACTGATTCAAATTGAAGAAGGGGAAGCAGAAACGCACAACGGCAAGCCCTGCCCATTCAGTCACTTCTCCAGTTTTCACCAAGACAGACTTCCAACGACACTAACACTTCAACAACGCGGCTATGCGGAGTATGAGCGATACACTTTTTTGGCTCTAAGTGTTCGCTATGAAACGCATATACCCAGGGCTCCACCTCTCTCACCTTTTTCTTAAATTACAAGCAAGTAAAACTATGATCCTTCCCCTATACAGGGACTACAAGAAGGACAGAAATAAGTAAAGTAAGTCGCTCAATACCGATTGCATTCCTTTTACATGGGTATGCGAGGTTTTGACGCGTATAAGAAAGGAAAAAGTAATGATGAGCGATCAGAAAAAGATCGAACAAAGCTCTAAGCAACGCGCAAAATCCCTCTATTTTATGACTTGGCGATGGCATTTTTATGCCGGTCTTTACGTCATCCCTTTTATGCTGATGTTGTGCGTGACAGGTTTGGTCATGCTGTTCGATGATGAAATTGAACAGGCTCGTTATCAAGAAATCTTAGTGGTTGAACCACAGCATCAAATGCAGCCTGCGTCGCTACAACTCCAAGCGGTGAAAAAGGCCTTTCCGGATTATCAGATTACCCAATACGCACCTAGTAAGAGTGAAGAACTCGCTTCAAGGTTTAGCATACGCTCTGAAGGTGGAGAGTCGCTGGTTGCCACGGTTAACCCTTACACGGCAGAGGTATTGGGAACCTTTGATCGAGGCAATAGTATTTACGGCCTTATGGTAGATATTCATGGCACACTGCTTATCGGGAAGTGGGGAGATTACCTTATTGAGATCTCTGCGAGCTTGGCAATCCTGCTGTTAGTCAGTGGCATTTACTTGTGGTTGCCGCGAGACAACGCCTCGAAAGCTGGTTTTCTAAAGCTTCGCCGGCGGAGCGGTACAAGAATACTGATGCGAGATCTCCATACTAACCTCGGCGGTACACTCTCTTTAGTTCTGCTGTTTTTCTTAATTTCGGGCTTAGCTTGGGCAGGTGTTTGGGGGGCGAAGTTAGTTCAGCCATGGAATACTTTTCCAAATTTCTATACTTGGGGGGAAAAGCCAGAATCTAACATGACTCATGCGCACTTAAATCACGGTGCGGAGAAAGAGCTGCCGTGGAATCTTGAGCTAGCCGAAGTCCCAGAATCACACGATCATTCAAGCATGGGGCATGGTGAGCACCATATGATGTCCGAACAAGCCGTAGATATTGACCACGTGGTAGCTACAGCTAAACAACTGGGGTATGGCTACTTTAAAGTGTTTTTCCCTACCAGTGAGACAGGTGTCTATACTATAGCGGCGAACACAATGGCCGGTGATATCACGACCCGCGAGACGATCGAACTACCCATATTGACCAATACTCAGGCCAAAAACTGATTGACGTAACTTGGGAAGACTACAGTACGTTTGCCAAGTTTATGGCGGCGGGAACCTCATTGCACCAAGGCGACCTGAGCCTTGTAAACAAAATAGCGAATGTTATCTTTTGTCTGGCGTTTATCTTGGTATCAATAACTGGCGTTGTGATGTGGTGGATGCGCAGGCCTAAGGGCAAAAACGTACTGGGTGTACCGCCGAGATTCGAATCTGCTGGGATATGGAAAACTGGGTTATTTACCCTAGTTGCGATAAGTCTTGCGTTTCCAATGGCAGGTGCTTCAATTGTTCTTGCCCTAGTGCTGGATTGGTTGCTTTTCAATCGAGTAGAGCGATTAAAGCTCGCACTGAGATAAAAAATAGAGCCAGCATTCGCTGGCTCTTCTATTTTTGATAAAGCTCTAGGGGAAGGCCATCAGGGTCACTGAAAAAGGTAAAGGTTTTTCCAGTAAATTCATCCATTCGTATTGGTTCGCACATAACATTGTGCTTAGCGAGATACGTGATGGCTCTTTCAATATCATCGACTTCGAAGGCGAGATGCCTCAGTCCCTGAGCTTCGGGGTAGCTTGGTCGGGCTGGTGCGCCTTCAAAACTAAACAACTCTATTTGTCCGCCATCTGGTAATGCGAGATCCAACTTGTAGGATTTTCGCTCTTCTCGGTAGTGCTCACCTAAGATGGATAAGCCTAATACCTGATGATAGAAACGCTTGGATATTGGGTAGTCTGAGCAGATGATTGCGACGTGATGAATACGATTAAACATTGGGAAATTAGCGACCTAGAAGTAAAGTTGTCATTTCTGATCCAGTTTAACACCCTATGAGTTTCTGTCTGTTGTAAGTTCACAACTTGAATGTTTTATCCATCCAGATATTTTCGATTGATATTTTTCTAACCACTTTTGCGCGGCATAGGGAAGGGAGTATTGCTGAACATCGAGCAGATAAGCCGCGTAAGCGATCTCTTGGTTAGATAGGCTAAATGCGCTGGTAATATCGGCAGCACACTGAGATTTTTTGTTTAAGTGAGTGGATTTAGCCACTTTGAGCCAACCGCCAGAAGGGTTGCCGCAATCCCAAGGCAAAGAGGGGTTGATCCCCCATAACGAGTTGGATTCACACGCTTGCTCATAAGGGGGAAACTCGACAAATTTACCGGCGTAAGTTTCTTCTACCCAGTTGGGACTCCAATTGAAGATGAGAATTGGCGCTTTGTTATTAATGGCATTAATGAGCATCTGGTTGATTTCATCGCCACTGGATAAAGTTTCTACCCGAAAAGGCAACTTGAGAGCTCGAATTCTTGCCATGTCAGGCTTTTCCCAAGGTCCAGAATAGTAAATTCCCTTTGTGCCACCATCGGCAAATATCGCGGCACAGTATCTGAGTGCTTTCCAATCAGGTAATCCGGGACAGAGTGTCTCTACGTATTCAGGATACCACCAATCTTCTCGCGTAGTGGCGTTGTGCACTGTCGCCTGCTCCAACTTACCTGCCTCAACAAGCTGAGAGAACTTGTGTTCCATTGTGCCCTGCCAAATTTCAACTTGAACGTCGGCAGCGCCACTGGTGAGATAAAACCACTGACCGTTTGAAGGGGCCGTTAGAATTTCGCTTTCTACTCCGGCGGTTTGGAAAAGCTGGTGTAAAGCATGAGTAAGTACCCGTTGGCTGGCCCAGTCAAGTTCTAGCAAAACCACTTTGTCGCTGGCTGAAAGGGAGAATGATGCAATGAGAGCGAGTAAAGCACCTCGAATCATACTGTATTCCTAATACTGTTTTTGTTTTCTAATAAGTTCTTAAACGCTTTAATATTAATTCCTTTAGCGTATAAGAACCCTTGAGCTATATGGACTTTTTTACTCAACAACCAAGCTTCTTGTTCTTCCGTTTCTACCCCTTCTGCCACAATGCTCAAATTAAATAGGTCCGCCAAGTACAGGATGCCGCAAATGACTTTAACCGACTTCTCATCGTGGGGTAGAGATCTCACAAAACTTTGGTCGAGCTTCATCTGGTCGAAGCCAGTTTTGATCAGGTACTCCATGGTAGAAAATCCGGTGCCGAAGTCGTCAAGGGTTAAAGAACAACCTTGTTTGCTCAACCAGCGAAAGTTTTCGTAGGTTTCGGGCTTTTCCTGAAGTGATGTCACTTCGGTAATTTCAATGTCCAATTGGCTCATTTTCAACGAGCTATTTTTCATAATGTCGATAAATGCATCTTGAAAAGCAGACGAACTCAGTTGCTTTGGTGAGGCGTTGATACTGATTTTGAAGTTGCGCGGTAAAAGAGAGCTAATACTCTCTAGTTCGGTAATCGCCTTGTTTAATATCAAACTACCTAGCTGGACAATTAGACCTGTTTTTTCTGCCATTTCTATCAACTGGAAAGGGGCTTTGTTCGGTAAATCAGGTAAGCGTAGTAACACCTCACAGCCAACGACCTGATAATCTCTCATATCTATTTTGGGTTGATATACAAGTTCAAAAGATTGATTTTTGATCACATCTAACAGTTGGATGCGAATGGCTTGCCGCTCTGTATTGGAATCGGCCAGTTGGCGGTCGAATAGCTTTACACAACCACGGCCGCTGCTTTTGGCTTTTTGCAGCGCGGCATTGGCGTTGGTTAATAGTTTTCTCGGGTCGTGGTACTGATGCGGTTGTACTCTAAGCACACCGACAGAGCAAGTCAGGGTGTACGTAGAGCTCAGTACCATTTCATTTAATTCTAATGAAGTGACTTTTTCCAACCGGTGAAGTGGTTCGCTGAACCCTTCTTCGTGTGAAGAGGTAATATAAACGAAGGTTCCGCCATTTAATCGACCTATAAAACCTGAGTTCCCCATACTCTCTTCGATGTGCAAGTACAATTTGGCGAGAACAACATCCCCGCGGTCGTGTCCAAAACTATCATTGAACTGAGAAAAAGAGTCGATATCGATAACAGCGATAAGCCAATGATTCTGCAAATTCTTGATCACTTCATCGAGCTTTTGATTGATTCCCCTTAGGTTTTGCGCCCCTGTTAAGGTATCGGTTTTGGATAGTGTGTAGGCTTTGTCAGAGTCTTCTTTAAGAAAACTCAAGTAATCAGAGGTCAGTTTTAATGAACGGTTAAATACAGTGACAAACTGACCAATTTCATCGAACTGGTGGTTTTTTGGTAAGTCGATGGGAGTGAGGGTTTTTCCATCCTCAGGTGGCCACCTTTGTTCAACTTGACTGGCGATTTCTTGAAGTGGTTGCGCAACATCCCGTTTAAACAAACGAATAAACACTAGAGTGAGGATAAACAGCTCAATCATCACTGTTCCCAGAGTTGAAAGCAGTATTTCAACAATCATAGTAGAGCTAACGGTCGTGTTAATCGTGCTTGTAAACTGCCGACGTAAATCTTTCTGGTGCTCTCGCCAATTGGCTCTAGATAAATGATATCTGAACTGATTTTGTTTCTGGTATTTCCCGCTAGCCACTCGTTTAACCAAGAGGGTAGAGCGCGTGTTCTTGATGTCTCGACCAGTGAATGTGAGCGACGCTGATGTCGGTAACATCTTTTACAGTGATGTCACTGTACAGGTCATAGGCGTCCAATCCATTGACGATCGTTTGTGTATGCACCGGATCGACATTGTACAAAGAGAGGGCAAGCACATTACTTAGCCCAGAAAGTTGTTGCTGTGCGGTATCGTACCGATTACTGACCTGATATTTAGTATTGAGTACCAGCAGTATACTGCCCATGATTAAAGAACAGGCCAGAAGAATAAAGGCAGCTTGAGCAGTATATCTCGCCATGACACTTTTAGTGTGGAAGGCTTTCCATGTCATTTTTGAATGTCGCTTTATTGAGGGTCTATTACTAGGTATAGCAAAAAGAGAGCGACTTAGAGTAGTTGATTGCGTTCGGCTAAGGGGAGTTGTGCGGTGAAGCAAAACTAACCTCTAGCTCGACCTGAATCGTCAGAAGACCTACCGAGATAGATGCAGATGCATAAACTCCACCAACTGTTTGGTAATGAAAGATTGATAGCTTATGGGACGGAAGTGAACATACAAGGTTAATGGTGCCAAAGGCTCATCTAAAGCCAGTTCGATCAGTTCTCCTTTTTGAATCTCTTCTCGGCAAAAAATGGTTGGTAATGCGACAAAGCCGATACCTTTGACAGCTGCCGCTTTTGCTATAAATCCGCCGTCAGCGTTAAAAATCGAGTTGACCTTAAGACTCTGGTATTCGGTTGACCCTGTCTGGCGAAATACCCAAGGGTTGCCGCCAAATGCTTTATAGCTTGAAATACAGGGGAGCTGTTTTAACTTATCTAGAGTGTTAGGGGTTCCAAGGCGTGTTAAGCAATTTGGTGATGCCAATACGCTACTTTCCCACTCACAAAGTGGCTTTGACACCCAATCTTTGCCATCTAACGGGCCTCTTTCAAAGCTAATGACCACATCAGGTTCATTCATGATGGCGTGTTCTAATGACGTGCTGTGCTCACATAGTAGTTGGATGTTGGTATGTTTGAGAGCGAAGTCTGTCAACACGTCTCCAATCATCGGGATATCTGGAGAACTCAGTCTAATGGTTCCTTGAAGCATGCTTGGTGCTTGACACACTTCGTTGAGGTGTTGATTAAGGGTATACAGAGGCTGCTTAACATTTCGGTACAGCATGTTTCCTGTATTGGTAGGGGATACCTTACGAGTGGTTCGATAAAACAACTTGCTACCAAGTTCGGACTCTAGTTGCTGAATGTATCGACTGATGTTGGAGCTGGGAACATCTAAATGCTCTGACGCTTTAGCAAAACTGCCGCGCTCGTAAACACATACAAAGGCGTGTAGCCATATATTATCAATTCTATCCAACATAATAATCCCAATATACAGGTAATAGATTCCCATTTTATCCTATTTAATGGGATTTTGGTGAAGTGTAAAGTGACGCCAGTGCTTTAATAGCTAAAAGGAAAGTCAAACAACATGACAAAAAGTGTGTTTCGCCATTCTGGGTATCAGTTCAAAGTGGAAAGGTGTGGCAGTGGGCCAAACCTTTTGATTATAGGTAGCGTCGATTACTACAAAAAAGTCGTGCCCAAACAATTACATCAATATTTCACCTGTATTTATCTAGATCATCGCGGGTTTGCAAAGCATTCAGTAAACCAACCCGAGACAAGGGTAAGTTTGCAGACCATCTCAAATGATATCCAAATGATCTGTAATGAACTTGGGATTATAGACACCTGTCTCTTGGGGCATTCAGGGCATGCCTACATGGCGCTCCATTTCGCTACTCAGACAAAGATTAACATCAATCAAGTCTTTTTAGTTGGTGCAGCGCCAAGTTTGTCAGAGAGTATGCAGGCCGAGCAGTTAGCCCATTGGCGTGACTTTGCCTCAAAGGGGAGACACGAGTTATTAGAAAAGAGCATCGCCATGTTAAAAGAGGATATCGCTGATGACCCTGAACGAAAATTTGTCCACATCTGCCGAAGACTAGGCCCAATGCGTTGGGCGGACCCGAGTTTTGATGAGGCGAAGCTCTGGGATGGGGTAAACACAAATACTATGCTATTGGATCACTTATGGGGAAAGGTGTTTCGCGATATCAACGTAAATCAGTTTGATAGTAGTTTAGATGTTACGGTTATCTATGGTGAGTATGACTTTAGTATTGCTCCCATTTCATGTTGGTCGGAGTTTTCAGGCATTTTTAGTTCACTCAAGCTGATAACAGTGAAAGGCGCAGCGCATACACCAATGTATGAGCAACCGATGGAGTTTATCAAGATTATCTCTGAGCAATACCAAGCAGTGGCATCAAGAGTTACTGATAGATTATAAGCAAGCAGGACTTGATACATTATTGTTTGATGATTGATTACTGAACTCTATTTTAGATGCTTTTAAAAGATTGATAAATTATAGTAGGTTAACTATTTCAATTAACTGAGAGGGGAAGAGTGATTCGTATAGTGTTACTTTTATCAGTTTTCTTGTTCGGTTGTGTATCAACTCAACAAAAAGATATTAATTATCGGTTTGCTTTATGCCCAGATAAAACAAACGTTGATGATAAGCAGTATTTTGAGCAATGCTTAGGTGAAAAATATCCTGAATTGCCGAATGAACTGAAACGAGCTTTTAAATTTATTCGGTTGTACTATTTCTATGATCTTAGTGATGAATCGATATCTCAGTATTTGGATGTTGATAAAGCTTATACGAGAGATCTGTTTTTGAACTCGATTTCAATAACTGATTCGCAGTTAGTCGATGAGGTTCGCGTAAAGAAAGCTGAAACAATACTTAAGCAATGTAGTGATTTTACTATTGAGCGTATCTCTTATCGAGTTGGCTATATGGATGAGAAGAAACTAGTAGATGCATTTACTTATTATATAGGTGTAGCTCCCGAGTTCTATCCGACTAACTGTAAGTAACTTTTTTTGAGTAATTTATGGTGATTAACGCTATTGTTTATCAGGTCAAAACTAACTATTTACTCTGGAAATAGTTGCCTTTTCCTGTTAGCTTGAAGTGATGAAATCAATTTCAATCTTCACATCATTCTTTTTCTGGTGGCGCTCTCTTTAGAGCGGCACAGAATTCTTACATTCTTACGCTGCTGGAAGGTAGCCTAAGAATGTCATCTCTTTTTGTATCTCCAGTAGCAAACTATTTAACTAGGAGATATAACAATGGAATTCCAAACGGCGACCTGCAAACCAACAATCTTAACCGGTGATAGAGCAACCGGACCTTTACACCTTGGTCACTATGTCGGTTCGTTAGCGCAGCGAGTTGACTTACAGCAGAAATACGAGCAAACCATTCTTGTTGCAGATATGCAGGGGCTAACTGATAACGCGCATAATTCGAAAAAAGTGTCGTCCAACATACTCAATGTTGTGGCCGATTACTTGGCCGTTGGAATAGACCCAGAGAAAACGACTATCTGTCTTCAATCTCAGTTACCGGCATTGGCTGAACTCACCATGTATTACGCCAATCTCGTCACCATTAGCCGGCTGGAAAGGAACCCGACAGTAAAAGCCGAAATTCAAAGCAAGGGTTTTGAGCGCTCCTTGCCGGCGGGATTTCTCACTTATCCCATTTCGCAGGCGGCGGATATTACAGGGTTCAACGCCTCGTTAGTGCCAGTTGGGGATGACCAACTGCCAATGCTGGAGCAAACTAATGAGATCGTGCGAAAAATTAATTCTTTGGCTGGTCGCAGTGTATTAAACGAGTGCAGCCCGTTATTGAGCAAAGCTCCGCGGCTTCCCAGTACCGATGGTAAAAGCAAAATGTCAAAGTCCTTGGGCAATGCGATCAACTTGGGGGCATCAGAAAAGGAAATCTCAAAAGCGGTTAAATCCATGTATACCGACGAAAATCATTTAAAAGTGGAAGACCCGGGCAAAGTAGAGGGCAACATTGTATTTACCTACCTCGATGCTTTTCATCCCGACCACGAGTATGTCCAATCGCTTAAAGCGCACTATCAACGCGGTGGATTAGGTGATGGAACCACCAAGAAGATATTAGAAGAGTGTCTACAAGAGATGCTCAGACCCATCCGACTAAAACGAATGGAGTACCTCGACGATAAGGCACAGCTAATTGACTTATTAAAGCGCGGTAGTGAGGTTTCACGCGAGAAAACCAATCGGGTGTTAAGAGAGGTGAAAGGCGTATTTGGGCTTAATATTTTTTAAGTAAACCTCTTTGGGTTGCAGGTAGAAAGACGCGATGACAGGCTAGGGTAATTGTGCAAGCTTCGTCCAATTGCGCCAAGCCCCTCACTTCGGCCGTGGCTAACGGTATTTTTGCGCTGTATACTTCTTGAATCTCCGCTCTAATAGATGAAACCAATACAATGATGACTGATGAAGAAAGAATTGAACTGCAACAAAACAACCCGTTGCACGGACTCAAGCTAGAAACCATGTTGCAAGAGTTGGTGGACTTCTATGGCTGGGATATTTTAGATACTGCGATGCGCTTTAACTGTTTCAACACTAAGCCTTCGATTGCGAGTAGTGTGAAGTATTTAAAGAAAACCCAATGGGCGAGAGAAAAGTTAGAAAACTTTTACCTATATCGGTTTAAACGCATGCCACGTGCGAGTGCGGAAGAGTATGAGCTGCCTCCTAGAGCGCGCACATTTCCCCATGGACTGAAACCTAAAGAGCCTATGGCGCTTACCGTTGATTCTATTTTGAAATCACAGGCCAAAGCTGCATCTGCCTTTAAGAAGCGCTCACCTCGTGGACGTCCTTCTCGTCGGTAGTCGGATATAAAAATAGAGCCTTGTTTTATCAGCTAAGGCTCTATTGCATATTCAAAGTAATGAGAGAGGCGAGTAACGCAGGGGCCAGTTTCTACTGCTTGCGTTTTTTCTTCTTTTTACCAGTTCCAGCGGGCTTTGCGCGTGGCTTCATTGGCGCAAAGTAGGCTTCACTTTGGTCTTCTTCGACTTCAAAACCTTCAACTTGCTCTCGTTCAAGTTGAATCTTATTTTTCTTTTCTATCACTTTAAAATGATGGTAGTCATCGTAATCGATAAGCGACAACCCTAGGCCTATTTCTCCAGCACGACCACTGCGTCCGATGCGGTGCATATAGTCAGCAGGGCTGCGCGGAAGATCAAAGTTAATCACCACGGGTAGTTTTTCAATATCTAGCCCGCGTGCAGCGATGTCGGTAGCAATAAGGACTTGGATCTCTCCTGACTTGAAGCCTTCTAGGACGCGAGTACGAGCGCCTTGACCTTTATCACCGTGAAAAACCTCAGCAGTGATACCGCGTTTAGATAGCTTTTGAGCTAAGTGGTTACAGGCATTCTTGGCGTTAACAAAAATCAAGGTCTGTCGCCATTGGTGTTGTTTGATAAGATGCGCTAGTACAGCGGTTTTTTGACCCTTGTTGACACTAAATACTCTCTGTACCAAAGTGCTGGCTTCTGCACTTTGCAGTTGAATTTCAACTGGGTTGCTCAGTAAGTCTTGCGCTAAGCTTGTGACTTTCTCAGGGAAGGTGGCAGAAAAGAGCAGTGTCTGCTTTTTCTTTGGTAACAACGCCAAAATCTTATTCAGTTCTTCGGTAAATCCGAGACTAAGCATGCGGTCAGCTTCGTCGAGAACAAGTGTTTCAACTTGTTCTAGCTTGATAGCATTGCTAGAAATGAGATCGAGGAGTCGGCCCGGCGTTGCGACAATAATGTCACTGCCACCGCGAAGTGCCAGCATTTGAGGGTTGACCGATACGCCACCAAAGACTGCTACCGTTTTGACCTTATCTCTTAGGTGATAAGAGTAGGATTTAATGTTGTATGCCACCTGTGAAGCCAGTTCCCGAGTTGGAACTAAAACGAGGTGAGAAACAAAATTGCCACGACGACTACTGGATTGATTTTGTTTGATAATCTTTTGCAGAATAGGCAATGAAAAAGCGGCGGTTTTACCAGAACCCGTGTTAGCTCCCCCAACAATATCTCTCCCCTCAAGTACGTAAGGAATAGTATGAGATTGAATCGGTGTTGGTTGGCTGTATTCCAACTCCTCTAGTCGTTCAACTAGAGTAGGAACAAGGCCAAGATCAGCAAAAGTCGCTAGCTGTGTTTGATCTGTCATTGCGTTATGTGGCTCAGTACTTGATAAAGGCCGTGTATCTTATGCTATTTACCGCAAGGATGTTAGCGAAAATGATCTAAACATAATAATGTCGAACGAATAGCCATCGGATCCCAGTATTCATGTTTACCTAACGTCTGTGAAATAGGCTAACACTTCAAAAATAGCAAAGCGCTTAGAGAGCTCTCATTCTAAAACTGTTTGGGACTTTGCAAGTGCTGTTATCAAAAGCTGCTGCATTCCCTTCCTTTAGAAAATTCTCACGCGCACTGCAACCAGTAGATTAGTAAAAGTGCCCGATATATATACCCTCTGCCCGTTTAATTGTGACCAAAACCAACTTATCGGTCATGTTCAGTCACAAACCGCAATTTGAGTGATCAAAGTCACTTAAATAACGCGTTTAAAATGACAAATTCCCTATTAATTCAACGACTGACCCAGAGAAAATTATGAAGGCCGCGACAAGAGCAAACCATATATTGAGAGTGATTTCTGAGTTTGGTCAGGCATCGGTTGTTGATCTAACTGAAGAGTTAGGGGTTTCTCCAGAAACAATACGCCGAGATCTGAAAAAACTTGATAAATCGGGAGAGTTGATTCGCGTTCACGGCGGCGCGATAAAAAAGAAAAATGAAGATATCGGTACATCATTCAACAAACGAGCTGGTCACAACGTGGGTGAGAAAAAATCATTAGTTGATGAGGTAATACCCTATATATATGAAGGTTCAGTTATCGGACTCGATGCCAGTTCGTCGAGTTGGTTGGTCGCTCAGTCTCTACCAGATATAGAGTGTACGGTCGTTACTAACTCTCTTAATAATATTACAGCGTTGGCAAATAAAACAAAGGTAACCATTATTAGTCTCGGTGGTGTTTTTTCCGAAAAATATAAAGCGTTTTATGGAAGAATTCCACAAAAGACATTATCAGAGCTGACTTTGGATATTTGTATTATATCTTGTGAAGGTTTTGATGAAATTACCGGAGTTTGGGATTCAAACGAATATAATTATGAAATTAAAAAAACACTAATTTCATCATCTAGACAAACAATTTTAATGGCGGATAAAAATAAGTATAAGAAAAAAAGCCTAATTAAAATATGTGAATTAAAAGAAATTGATACTTTAATTACAAATAAAGACTAAAAACTATATCCAATAGCTATTAACTTCACATCACACTTCGTGAAGTGGGGTTCCCTACATCAAGGAAAATATAATGACAGATATATCAGTAAACAATAGAGAAGGTATCGAGGAAAGTAGTCGAGTGATACCGAAATCGATTCTTATCCCCTTTGTATTATTGACCTCATGCTTCGCATTATGGGGCCTAGCAAATAATATGACAGACGTTCTTATTGCTCAGTTTAGAAAAGTATTTACGCTGACGGATATGCAATCTGGATTGGTGCAAACAGCATTTTACGGCGCATACTTTGTCCTTGCATTACCAGCGGCTATTTTCATTCAACGATTTAGTTATAAAGCAGGGGTTTTACTTGGGTTGGGCTTGTTTGCTTCTGGTGCATTATTGTTTTATCCCGCGGCACAAATGATGGAATACATGCCGTTTTTAATGGCGTTATTTGTTCTCGCTGGTGGACTGTCCATATTAGAAACAAGCGCAAACCCGTACATAATTGCAATGGGGCCGCAAGAAACCGCAACGCGCCGACTTAATATTGCACAAGCGTTTAATCCAGTGGGTTCAATTACGGGTGTTTTGATCGGAAAGTTCTATATTTTGTCCCAACTAAATCCTGCTACAGACACTGAGAGAACAGCGATGTCCGCAACTGAGCTTGGGGCAATTCAATCCGCTGAACTTAACGCGGTAATGATGCCCTATCTTGCGGTGGCTGCTGTCATTGTCATTGTTTGGCTAGCCATCGCCTTTACAAAAATGCCACAAGCGAAAGAACAAGTCATTGCGAGTAACAACGACAGTTCTCTTTCAGCAACCTTTGCGCGTTTAGCCAAGAAAAAGCACTTTGTACGCGGAGTTATTGGTCAGTTCTTCTACGTTGGGGCGCAAATTTGCTGCTGGTCTTGGACTATCCGATATGTGATGACTCAAGTCGGCGGAAGTGAAGCTGAAGCGTCAAACTTCTTGCTTGCTTCTATTGTGGTGTTCAGTGCATTCCGATTTATTTGTGTTGGTCTTATGAAGTACATCGCACCTGAAAAACTATTGGCTGCTTTAGCGTTTGTCGCAGCTGCATTGGTGTTGGTGCTAATGACCATTGGAGGCGAAGCCGGTGCTTATGCACTGATAGGTATCTCTGCTTGTATGTCTTTGATGTTCCCTACTATTTTCGGACTTTCCCTTCAGGATTTAGGCTCTGACTCTAAGTTTGGTGGCAGTTGCTTAATCATGGCAATTCTAGGTGGCGCAGTTCTCACCGCGTTAATGGGGCAACTGTCTGATTCCTTCGGTATTCAAGCGGCCTTTGTGATTCCGTTCATCGGCTTTATCTACTTAGTTTATTTCGGCCTTAAAGGCTACAAAATTGAAAAATAATGAGTTCAACTACGAGAGAAATATTATGAGTAACTTAGTTAAAATTGGTATCCGTCCAACCATCGACGGTCGTCAAATGGGCGTTCGCGAGTCTCTCGAAGACCAAACCATGGGTATGGCAAAAAGAGCGGCAAAGTTCATCGAAGAGAATATTCGCCATGCTAACGGGGAAAACGTGGAATGTGTTATCGCAGACTCTTGTATTGGCGGTGTGGCGGAATCAGCAGCGACTGCGGATAAGTTCAAACGTGAAAATGTTGGACTAGTGTTAACGGTAACCCCTTGCTGGTGTTACGGCACAGAAACGATTGATATGGACCCTCATACACCAAAAGCAATTTGGGGCTTTAATGGTACTGAGCGCCCGGGCGCTGTATATCTAGCTGCCGCAATGGCTGGTCACTCTCAAGTTGGTCTTCCTGCTTTCTCTATCTACGGTAAGGAAGTACAAGACGCAGGTGATGAAACTATCCCAACTGACGTACGAGACAAAATCTTACGTTTCTGTCGTGCTGGTCTAGCTGTCGCAACGATGAGAGGTAAGTCTTACCTATCAATGGGTAGCGTTTCAATGGGCATCGCAGGTTCAGTGGTTAACCCAGAATTCTTCCAAAAATATCTAGGTATGCGCAATGAATACGTTGATATGACAGAGATCAAACGTCGTATTGACCGAGAAGTTTACGACAAAGAAGAGTTTGAACTAGCGATGTCGTGGGTTAAAAAGTACTGCAAAGAGGGGAAAGACTACAACGGCACACCATTCTCAGAAGAACGCAAAGCAGAAGACTGGGAAACCGTGGTTAAGATGACCATGATCATGCGTGATCTGATGCAAGGAAACCCAAAACTCGCCGAACTTGGTTTTGGTGAAGAAGCAATGGGTCGCAATGCAATCTTGGGTGGTTTCCAAGGTCAACGCCACTGGACGGATCACCTACCAAATGGTGACTTTTCTGAAGCCATTCTTAACTCATCATTTGATTGGAACGGCATTCGAGAGCCTATTTGTATCGCAACAGAAAATGACGCGCTTAATGGCGTTAACATGATGTTTGGTAAGTTACTAACAGGTGAAGCGCAAGTGTTCCATGATGTTCGCACTTACTGGTCTGAAGACGCAGTTGAGCGTGTGACTGGCACTCGTCCTGAATCCGGTTTTCTTCACCTAGTTAACTCAGGCTCAGCAGCGCTTGACGGCGCTGGAAAAGCGAAAGATGAAGATGGTAAACCAGCAATGAAACCTCACTGGGAGCTCACGCAACAAGATGTGGAAGCGTCACTTGAAGCCACTAAGTGGTGCCCTGCGATAGAGGAGTACTTCCGTGGGGGCGGTTTTTCATCTCAGTTCTTAACTGAAGGTGGTATGAAATTTACCATGCACCGAGTGAATATCATAGATGGTTTGGGTCCTGTACTTCAGATTGCGGAAGGTCACTCTATCGAGCTACCTGAAGACGTTCATCACATTCTGAATGAGCGCACAAACGCAACATGGCCTACGACTTGGTTCGTTCCTCGACTAACGGGTGAAGGCGCGTTTAAGTCAGTCTACGATGTTATGGCGAACTGGGGTGCAAACCACTGTGTGATCACATCAGGCCACGTTGGTGCTGACCTGATTGCTCTGGCAGCAATGCTACGAATCCCAGTATCCATGCATAACGTCGATAGCAAAGACGTGTTCCGCCCACATACATGGTCTGCATTTGGTCAAGATGTTGAAGGTCAAGACTATCGCGCTTGTCAAAACTTCGGCCCTATCTACAAGTAAAAAACGTTGTCGTATACCCGTCCATTAGGGCGGGTATCTCTAAGGAATAATCTATGTCTATTGTCATTATCTTAGATTGTGGTGCAACTAACGTACGTTCGATCGCTGTCAATGAACAGGGTGACATTGTCGCGTCTCACTACATTGCTAATGAGACTTTGCAAACAGGCACTCAACACGTTTGGGATTTTCAACAAATTTGGCGAAAATTGGTGGAGTGTTGTCATAAAGTGACGGCTCAAATCAACGCGAACGACATTGTTGCTGTCTCAGTGACGACATTTGGTGTAGATGGCGCTCCATTTGATAAAAACGGACAGCAGATCTACCCAGTCATCTCTTGGAAGTGTTCTCGCACCGCCCCTATGATGGAAAAAGTGGCCAAAGAATTTGACCGCGGTGAGCTGTATAAAGTGAACGGCATCGGCGACTATTCGTTCAACACCCTATTTAAGCTGAAATGGCTAAAAGAGAATGAACCCGACGTCTATGCTCGCATGGATAAATGGGTATTCATCTCATCTATGATTACTCATCAACTTACTGGTGAGTTCACAACAGACCGCACTATGGCCGGAACGTCAATGTTAACTGAGTTGGACAGCGGAGACTGGCACCAAGAAGCCTTAGGTTATCTGTGCCTAACTCCTGACCATTTCCCACCTTTGGTGGATGCGGGTGAGAAGGTTGGCTCTCTGCGTGAAGATATCGCCTACTTGTTGGGTATTCCAAAGGATATTCCAGTGATATCGGCGGGGCATGATACCCAATTTGCATTGTTTGGTTCAGGTGCAAAAGAGAACCAACCCTTTTTAAGCTCTGGGACTTGGGAAATATTGATGGCCCGCTCCCCGAAGCCAAGCTTAGATTCAAGCTATCTTGAACAGGGCATGACAACCGAGTTAGATGCAAAACCTGGTATATACAATCCAGCAATTCAATGGCTATCTAGCGCGGTAATGGAATGGGTCGCGAAGACCTTCTTCATCGATGTGATTAATCAAGACAACAAATATGCGGTAATGGTTGCAGAAGGCGAAGCGGCACCGCTTGGCTGCAATGGAACCACATTTGATCCCGCTTTTTTATTGGATGGTGAGCAAAAAGGCCACGGCGCACTTCAGGGGCTTTCGATCAACACCACTCGCGGCGAAATCTATCGCGCGGCACTTGAGGGGCTAGCTTTTGAATTGGCTCGTAGCTTAAAAACGTTATCTGAGATTAGTGGATTTCGTCCAGAAGGCTTGATGGTGGTCGGCGGTGGTTCAAAGAACACGTTGTGGAATCAAATTCGAGCAGATGTATTAGGACTGCCGATTTATGTCGTTGACCAACCTGAATCAACCGTAACAGGTGCGGCAATGTTTGCTTTTGCAGGCGCTGGGGTGTTCCCGGATGCAGATGCAGCACAAGATGCAATGAAACCATCCTATACCCTTGTTAACCCAGGGAAAAACTACGCCCAGTACCAAACCATTATGGAGAACAGACATGCTTAAAGGTATTCACCCAGCAATTAGCCCAGAGTTACTGTCGGTATTGAGCCGCATGGGGCATGGAGACGAGATTCTCTTTTCAGATGCTCATTTTCCCGCAGAAACGTTTGGCAAGAATATCGTCCTAAGAGCGGACGGGCTAGGTATTGACACTTTGCTCACTGGAGTCATGCAGCTTTTCGAGTTAGACCAGTACGTCACTCACCCTTTAGTCATGATGGAAGCCGTAGCTGGTGATCAATTGGACCCATCAGTAGAAGAAAAGTACATCGCTGCAATTTGCTCTACAGGGGCTGAGCCGCCGGCCATAGAGAGGATGGAGCGCTTTGAATTTTATCAACGTGTTGAGCAGTGTTTTGCCGTCGTAGTCACCGGAGAAACGGCGAAATACGGGAACATTATTTTAAAGAAAGGCGTAACGCCAGTTAGAGGAAATTGAGATGTCGGTAGAAAGATCCAAATTAGCACTAGAAATCATAGAAACCTGCCTAGAAATGAACCGCCTTGGATTGAATCAAGGCACTGCAGGTAATGTTTCTGTCCGTTATGAAAGAGGTATGTTGATCACCCCAACTGGTATCGAGTATGACAAGCTAACACCAAACCATATTGTTTATGTAACCGAAGATGGTGAGTTTGAAGAGGGTAAAATTCCGTCAAGTGAATGGGCGTTTCATATGACGTGCTACAAGGCGAGGAATGACTGTCAAGCGGTGGTCCACAACCACGCGATTAACAGTGCTGCTGTCTCAATCTTAAATCGTCCAATTCCGGCTATTCACTATATGGTTGCCGCGTCTGGCACAAATGAAATCCCGTGTGTCCCGTATGCCACTTTTGGTAGCCCTGCACTCGCTGGTTATGTTGAACAGGGTATTAAGAAAAGCAAATCGATTCTATTACAACACCACGGGATGATTACGGTGGGAGACAGCCTTAAGAAAGCGTTGTGGCTAGCGCATGAGACAGAAGTACTAGCAGAACTCTACCTCAAATGTTTGGCAGTGCAAAAAGAGGTGCCAGTGTTACCAGAACAGGAAATGAACCACGTGTTAGACAAGTTCAAGACCTATGGTCTGCGAGTTGAGAAATAATCCATAAAACATAGAGCCTGTTTCGATACAGGCTTTTTAATTTTTTATCAGAGTTTGAGGTAATACTATGTCAACTTTTTCACTTAATTTGCCAAAGTTAACACTGTCTGGAGTCGGTGCAGTAGCAGAGTCCATCGCGGTTTTAGAGAGAAAATCAGTTAACAAACCCATGATTGTGACAGACAAAAACTTACTGGACTTAGGCGTACTAGATTCATTGTTTGCTGAGCTAGACAAGAAGGGATTTGATTACTCGATTTTTGACAAAGTAACGCCAAACCCAACGGCGTCGTTGGTTAGAGAGGGTGTCAAATTTTACGACCGTTCAAGTTGCGATAGCTTTATCGCGGTAGGCGGTGGCAGTCCAATAGATTGTGCTAAAGCAATTCGCATAATGGTATCCAATGACGGTGACATTTGTGACTATGCGGGGGTAGGTCTAGTAGAAAATGATGGAGAGTTCTTTGTTGCGATTAACACTACAGCAGGGACTGCCGCTGAAATGACGTCAAACTCAGTGATAACTGATGAAGAAAAACAGATAAAGATGGTGTTGGTCGATCCTAAGCAAATTCCTGATGTATCCGTTAACGACCCTTCGTTAATGGTCGGTTTACCAGCGTCAGTAACGGCAGCGACTGGTATGGATGCGTTAACTCATGCCATTGAGTCTATTGTTACGCCGGGAGCACATCGTCTGACTCTTCCAACAGCTTTAGAGGCGGTAAGACTAATTAGTGAATGGCTTCCTGTTGCTGTAAAAGATGGACAAAACATTGAAGCTAGAGCAGCGCTTGCGGATGCGCAGTTTTTAGCGGGTATGTCTTTTAACTCTGCGGGCCTCGGTGCTGTTCACGCGCTAGCACACCAACCAGGTGCAACGCACAACCTACCTCATGGTGTGTGTAACGCTATATTGTTACCCATTGTTTGTGAGTTTAATGCTGAAGCCTTCCCGGAAGCATTTCGAAGGGTAGCAGAAGCTATGGGGGGAGATACGAGTAATTTAAGTGATGAACAAGCGGCTGATCTCGCCGTATCACTAATAAGAAAACTGTCGGAAGAAGTTCAAATTCCCACTGGATTTAAAGCGTTGGGAATAGAGAAGCAGGATATCTCCGGCTGGATACAAAAGGCCTTAGATGACGTGTGTATGGGAGGGAATCCAAGACCTATGGACGGCAATCAAGTGGAAGAGTTGTATATGGCTAGTCTTTAAATAAGGTGAGTTTGTTTTAGCCAAGTGCAACAACACCCTAAGTAGTGACTAGTTAAAAAATCGACTTAACTATTGAATGCCATTTGCATTTTCAATTAAGTTAATCGGCTCGAAGTGTAAGAGTAATATTAACGCTTCGAGCCTGTTAAGTTGTACTAGTCGTTATCAAGCCTTAACGCCTTGCGAATGTTGAACGCTCTCGTCTGGGTAGCACTCTCTAAGGGCAATAAAATCATCTAAGTGATCTAACAACAGGGACGACATAACAGGATCAAACTGTTGCCCCGCTTCTTTGTTAACCAGCGCTATCACATCTATGATTGGCCAAGGTTCTTTGTAACAGCGTTTGCTCAGCAAGGCGTCAAACACGTCGACTAAAGCAGTAAGTCTCGCAAATACGTGGATGTTTTCGGCTAATAAACCGTTCGGATAGCCGTTTCCATCCCATCTTTCGTGATGTTCATGCGCAACAGCAGAAGCTAGAGAAAAGAGCTCACCTTCACTTTTAGAAAGCATTTTGTAGCCGATAGTCGTATGAGTTTTCATCACTTCCCACTCTTCACTATCCAGTTGCCCCGGTTTTTCCAAAATGTTTTCTGGTATGCCTATTTTGCCAACATCGTGCATGGGGCTAACAATCTCTAACATCTCGACCTCGCGATGAGAAAGACCATACAACCTACCCAGTAAAGCAGACATCTTTGCCACTCGTTTAACGTGATTGCCGGTTTCACCGGAGCGAGTTTCTATCGCTTCACCGAGCATTAGAATCATCTCTTTCTGTACCGCCAACGTTTTGTTCCTGAGTGCAAGTATCTTCCTTGTGTGTTTGGCAATAATTCGCTTGTTTCTAATCCAAGCAGCCTGAAGAAATATAACGAGTAGCAAGATGGTGAAAACCGCGGAAACAATAATGATAGCGACCCAGTGCTCTTGCCAGATGCTTACTGGCTTGTTGATTAACAGCGTATTCTCTGGCAATAGCTTTGCAGGAATTTGGTGTTTAATCAGGGCTCTATAGTCAATGATAGGTCTATAAGAGGTGTCTGGTTTGTCGTTGCTTTGAACGCCTAAGTTGATAAATTGACTTAAGGATTCCACGGCCAATTCTCCCAACCTTTTGGAGTGGTTGACGTACCCGCCCAAAACACCGTTGCGCAGATAGAAATTCCACAATACAAAAATGGGAGCGTTGCTTTCTTGACCAAGGGTGTTGCTAACCTGATTGTAGGTATAGTAAATGTTCTCACTCAGCTGAGTATTAAAATGTGTGAGTAGAATGGCGTCGTTGGGTTCGAGTGTCTTGGCAAACTTTTTTGCTTCCTCTAAAGATAAATCAGTGACTTCTAACAAAGGAATATCGCTGACACTGCTTTTGGCATGCTCTTTTTTTATCTGCTCTGACAAAAGCTTGCCGCTAGTCGTCAGGTCGTGAAACAAATAGATGTTTTTTACATTTGGGATAATTCGCTTAATTAGGGTCAAGTTACTGCTGATGTTGTCTTTTGAGAAGAACACTTTAGAGCGTTTACCCAAGCCAGTGGCATTGAACTGAGAGTTGTTTATTCCCACAGCGACAACAGGAGTGTCAAGCATGCCATCGGGATATAGTTCTAGAAAAAAGTTGGCTGCGTTGTCATCTGTAATGATAACGCCATCGAACTTATAGTGTTTGTACTTATCTTCGAAGTATTGCTTAAAAGATTCTAGGTAATCGGGAGATAGGTTTCGTTTGCTATCCATATACTCGATGGATAGCTTTGTTTCCTTGTTGCTGTGTAATAAAGCCGAATCAATTCCCTCTTGGAGATCTTTTGTCCAATGATAGGAAGGGTCGTACGAGTGAAGAACGAGAATTCGCGCTAAATCACTTTGACCTAAAGAGACAGAAGAGTAGCAACACAGCAGGAGAACTAGAAAACGCTTCAATACTAACTTTGTATAGTTCTTTTTCAAATTTTACCCCAGAAGCCATCAACTTTTTTAAAGCTTAGGATACAAACTGGGGCTTGAGTAGTGCGCCGATGGCTAACGGGTTTTGCATCGCCCGATTTATTTTAGATTTTTCAGGCTTTTTTATTGTCTAATCGGTCAACGCTTGATGGATGTAATCAATGAAGACTCGCATTCGCGCTGACATGTATTTGCTCTGGGCAAACTGCATCGCTATTGCGCCGTGGTAGCTGCTTTTTACAGTCCAATCATCGAGTACTTTAATGACTTCGCCACTTTTTAGGGCTTCTTTCACCACGAAATCGTGGAACAGGCCTATTCCCAAACCATTCTTCACACCAGTTAGACGCATTTGCGAGTGGTTAACCGCATATCTCCCTTTGACTTTAACGGTGTGAAACTCATCGTCTTTTAGGAAGTCCCACACGTTGTCTTTGTCTGTTTCAGCTAAGTAGAGACAGTCGTGGTCGAGCAGTTCAGTAGGATGGACAGGTACACCTCTCTCAAACAGATACGAAGGGCTAGCCACCAACACCAAATTGGTTTTTCCGATTTCTTTGAGAACGAGATTTTCATCTGGATGGTCAGTCAGTTTAAAAGCGATGTCTATTCCATCTCTTAAAAGGTCGATTTCTCCATCGGCTACGCGGAGTTTTAACTGAATGTGTGGATAGAGTTTGAGGAAGGGAACCACGTGTGGTTGCAACACCGAATTAAGAAAGGCTTCTGGGGCTGCAATTGTCAATGAACCTTTTGCTTCTTCGTGTTGTTGATCTGCGATATCGACCGCTTGTTGTGCGGCGTTAACCATGACTAACGCTTGGTCGTAAATCTTTTTCCCAGCGTTGGTGATAATGAGCTGGCGGGTGGTTCTTTCAAAAAGCTTAACCGATAGTGCGTTTTCAAGACGAGTGATCAGCTTACTTAATGCCGAGGGCGTAACTTCGAGTTTTTTTGCTGCGCCGGTAAAGCTGCCTTCGTTCACCACTTGGATAAAAGCGGCGAGGTCAGGTAACAGGGCAACTAACTTGTGATTAAGCATATAGAATGACAGTTTGGATTTTAACTAAAATTATTGAATATTTTAGGTTAAACGTCATTAATAAAAAGCCCGAACGAGTCGGGCTTTAAGAGGGGTCACACTTTAAATTCAGCCACTAATGCATCTAGATGGGCACATTGCTGAGAAAGGCTAGCGCATGCGTTGTCGGCGCTGTTAACCATTTCTACCATTTGAGTGGTGTTTTCGGCGATGCGGTGAACATTGCTGTTGACTTCGTTACTAACGCTAAGCTGCTGAGAAGCCGCAGTGGCGATATGAGTGTTCATGCGATTCATTTGCTCGATGGAACAGCGAATATTCTGCAGCGACTGCGAGGCATTACCTGCTGCCTCAATGGTGTTTGCGCCGCTTTCTCTACTCGAATCCATTACTTCAACGGCTTGATTGGCCCCTGATTGGAGTTTCTCAATCATCGCCTGAATTTCACCAGTACTTGACTGAGTTCGACTGGCCAATGAGCGAACTTCTTCTGCAACGACAGCAAAGCCACGACCTTGTTCACCTGCGCGCGCTGCTTCAATTGCGGCATTCAGCGCTAGTAAATTGGTTTGATCAGCGATACCGCGAATGACGTCCAAGATAGAAACGATGTTAGACACCTCGCTTTCAAGATCGTTTATCACTTCGCCTGCCATGGTGACTTCCGCAGAAAGCATACTGATAGAGTCGACGGTAGATTCTAGAGTGTTGCTGGTTTGGTCTGCTTCGGAGTTTGCATTTCCGCTGGCCTCTGCCGCTTCCTGAGCATTACTGCTGACTGATTCACTGGTCTGTTGCATTTGATGGACGGCTGCGGCGACGGCTTCGCTTTCCTGCTGCTGATTACTGCTAAACTGAGCAATACCTTGAGTCAGGGTTTTGATGTTCTCCATTTCGCAACGAACGGCATTGGAGGAGATAATCACTTGTTCAACGGTTTGGTGGATCTTACCAGTAAATCGATTGAAAGCGGCAGCGACGGAACCGAGTTCATCTTCACTTTCGACAGAAATGCGTTGTGAAAGGTCACCTTCACCGTTGGCAATTTCGTTCATAACCGAGTTGATGCGTTTGACTGGTTTAACAACATAACGAGCCGTCGCCCAGAAGGCGAATAATCCAACAAGCAACACAATAACACAGCCAATCTCTACGGTTAATGCAATCAAAAAGCTAATACGGCTTAGCTCTTGTTGGAACGACTGATTCAATAGCTCTATCTGATCATTGATATCAGATGTAGTGCTCGTCATGTGAATAAAATCCTTTTCGAGCGCGTCTCGATGTTGGGCGTAATAAGTCGCAGCATCGTCAGTGTTTTCGACTAGTGGTTGATGTAGAGCAACCCAGTTTTTAGCCAAGACGACCAGTTGGTTTAACGCGTTGGCTGACTCTTGATCAAGCATGTTTGCGTCATTCAACATTGTGACTTTTTCCAATCGAGGAACGAGCTTGCTGGCGTTATCGGTATATTCGGTAATATGGTGCTCTAACTCACTTTGACTTTTGGCATCAGCAATCCCTCTGGCGGCAACTTTGACCTGATACAGATCGCGGTAGGCGTCTTGCAGATTCGCTTGTGCTGGCGAAACGATGGAATTAATCGTTGTTCCGAGGTTTTGTTGAGCATTGACAAGGTATACAGACAGAACCGTTACCACTAGAGAACTCACCATAATAGCGATGAGCGGTAACCGAATTTTGTAGGATATAGATAAACGTTTCATAAGTTTTTCTCAATGAGGCTTAACTCGATCTTTTGGCTCTTTGGTTGATATTTGATCGATTTAACAATTTTTTCATACCGACCAATAATACCAACTTATTGTTTAATAAGAATAATATATGTCACAAAACCGTACGGAATTTTGATTTATGCCTCAGATTCATCAATGTTTTTCCGAGCTGAGGGATAATTGTTTTAGATCGCATGAATTACACTATTGAGTAATCGCTTAAAATTTTTGAACGCTTAAGCCATATAGATTTTAGGCTTATTAATAAGTCGGACAATAATCGACATTTAATTAGGAAGGAATGGCAAATGTCCTCTGAATTTTATCAACAGATCCAACAGCAAATTGAAGAAGTCAAAGCTGAAGGTCTTTACAAATCCGAACGCGTGATCACGTCACAACAGCAAGCCGCCGTAAAAATCTCATCGGGGGAAGAAGTGCTGAATTTTTGTGCTAACAACTACCTTGGTTTAGCGAACCACCCAGAGCTTATCGAAGCAGGTAAGTCAGGTATGGATAAGCATGGTTTTGGCATGGCGTCGGTACGCTTTATTTGTGGTACTCAAGACATCCACAAAGAACTCGAGCAAAAACTCTCTACTTTTTTGGGTAAAGAAGACACCATTCTTTACACATCTTGCTTCGATGCCAATGCGGGATTGTTCGAAACAATACTAGGCAAAGAAGATGCAATCATCTCAGATGCATTAAACCACGCCTCAATTATTGACGGTGTTCGCCTGTGTAAAGCGATGCGTTTTCGCTACGCAAACAACGATATGGCAGAGCTAGAAGCTCAATTAGTTGCCGCTAATGAAGCGGGTGCACGCCATAAACTGATCGTTACCGACGGTGTGTTCTCAATGGATGGTGTGGTTGCCAATCTACCAGCAATTTGTGATTTAGCGGATAAATACAACGCTCTTGTTATGGTTGATGATTCTCACGCCGTGGGCTTTATGGGCGAAAACGGAGCAGGTACTCACGAGTACCACAACGTAATCGATCGCATCGATATCATTACTGGCACGCTAGGCAAAGCAATGGGCGGCGCTTCTGGTGGCTATACGTCAGGTAAAAAAGAGGTCATTGAATGGCTTCGTCAGCGTTCCCGTCCGTACCTATTCTCTAACTCCGTTGCACCTGCAATCGTTAACGCTTCCATTCGCGTTCTCGATCTACTGCAAGAGAGTGGTGATCTTCGTAAACACTTATGGGAGAACGCGACGCACTTTAGAACTCGTATGACAGAAGCTGGATTTACACTGGCGGGTGCCGATCACGCAATCATTCCAATTATGCTTGGGGATGCAAAGGTCGCAGCAGAGTTTGCCGAAAGAGCATTAGAAAAAGGGATTTACGTCATTGGTTTCTCTTTCCCAGTAGTGCCGAAAGGCCAAGCTCGAATTCGTACACAGATGTCTGCTGCGCATAGCCGTGAGCAATTAGATCGTGCCATTGATGCCTTTATTACCGTTGGCCGCGATATGGGGTTAATCAAATAATGAAAATCAAAGCACTTTCAAAACTAAAGCCTGAAGAAGGCATCTGGATGACTGAAGTGGAAAAGCCTGAAGTTGGACACAACGATCTGCTTATCCGCATTAAGAAAACATCAATATGTGGTACCGACGTGCACATCTATAACTGGGATGAGTGGTCTCAAAAAACCATTCCTGTTCCTATGGTTGTTGGGCACGAATACGTGGGTGAAGTGGTCGGTATTGGCCAAGAAGTACGCGGATTTGAAATTGGTGATCGCGTGTCTGGTGAGGGGCATATCACTTGCGGACACTGCCGTAACTGTCGTGGTGGTCGTACACATCTTTGCCGCAATACGATAGGGGTTGGTGTAAACCGTACTGGATGTTTTTCTGAATACTTAGTTATTCCAGCATTTAACGCGTTTAAGATACCTAACGAAATTTCAGATGATCTCGCGTCTATCTTTGACCCATTTGGCAATGCGGTTCACACGGCTTTGTCTTTTGACCTCGTTGGTGAAGACGTACTGATTACTGGCGCAGGCCCTATCGGTATCATGGCTGCCGCAGTAGCCAAACACGTTGGCGCTCGTCACGTAGTGATTACTGATGTAAACGAGTACCGACTAGATCTTGCACGCAAGATGGGTGTGACCCGTGCGGTGAACGTAGCAGAAGAAAAGCTAGAAGATGTGATGGCAGAACTTGGCATGACAGAGGGCTTCGATGTCGGTATGGAGATGTCTGGTGTACCGTCTGCATTTAACAACATGCTTTCAACCATGAACCACGGTGGTCGTTTGGCCTTGTTAGGTATCCCGCCATCGGATATGAGTATCGATTGGAATCAGGTGATTTTTAAAGGCTTAGTTATTAAAGGCATCTATGGTCGAGAAATGTTCGAGACTTGGTACAAGATGGCAAGCTTGATCCAATCTGGGTTAGATCTCACGCCTATCATCACCCACCATTTCAAAGTGGATGATTTCCAACAAGGTTTCGATATTATGCGAAGCGGCATGTCGGGCAAAGTTATTCTTGATTGGGAATAAAACAAGATTAAAAAACGCTCTGCAAGGAGCGTTTTTTTTACCTGAAATTAGTGAATAACCAATACAATCTGCATAAGCTAAACTCAGATTTCTTTTCGCAATCCAACAACAGAAAGCTGCATAGGTACAAATCCCGTAAGGGACTCTATGCGAATAAGCCATGCCTCAATGTTTGGGTAGTCTAGCAAACTCACGCCACCTTCAGGTGCGAGCTTGATGTAACTGTACAAGGCGAGGTCGGCAATAGTTGGATTTGTTGCAACCATCCACTCTTTGCCAGCCAAATAGCTGTTGAGCTGACCAAGTACTTGATGAGCTTCACTAACCAGTGATTCATTCTCAACTGGACGATTAAATAAGTTGCTGCCCGCAACTTAGCGATTGAACCTGCTATGCGATGGGCGGCCAATGATAAAAACTGTTCTACGTTTGCTCTTAAAACAGGAGAATTTGGTAGCCAAGTGTTTTGATCATCATACACGCTAGCTAAATAGACCAAAATGGCATTGGAATCGGCGATAACCGTGTCACCATCGACCAATACAGGGACTTGACCAAAAGGGTTAAGTGCTAAAAATTCTGCTTGTCGGTGTTCACCTGCGGGTAGATCGACGGTTACAAGCTCATACTCTAAATTAAGAAAACTTAATAACATATGTACGCGATGAGCGTGGCCTGAGAGGGGGTGCCAGTATAATTTAATCATGTTAACTCCTAACTGCTTGTCTGCTTTACATTTAAGAACAGCTTGCCAAGAAGAAAAACCCAGTTAACATGGAATAATAATTTCCACTGCGTTGATAATCTATGGATACTATTGATGGAATGAGAACAGTTGTCGCCGTGATTGAAACGGGCTCATTTACAGCGGCCTCGGAGCGGTTAGGGATCTCTAAATCGTTAACTTCCAAATACGTAAATCGGGTAGAAGAGCAGTTGGGTGTAAAGCTGTTTCATCGAACGACTCGCAAGCTTACCGTTAATCAAGCTGGTCAAGAGTATTACCTTCACGCACAACAGATTTTGGCAAACACAGATAGGCTTTATCACCAACTTCACTATAGTAACAAAGAAGCGTCAGGCCCTTTGCGTGTCACCGCGTCTCAGGGGTTTGCAGAAGAGCTATTAAGCCCTGTTTTACCTGAATTTCACAAGCGCTATCCAGATATTCAAATCGACATGATTGTTACCAACCAAAAACTTGATTTGGTGGAGCATGCGATAGATATTGCGTTTCGAGCTAGCGAACTAGAGGACTCGAACTTTCGATACCGAAGGATCATGTCACTGCAAAGTTCGGTGTATGCGGCCCCAAAGCTCCTTGAGCAATATGAAGGCGAGTTAGACGCGGCTCAATTACCTTGTTTAATTGATACCAATATCCACTCAACCGCACGTTGGCCATTAGAAATCTCTTCTAGCACAAGTGCCAATACAAGCAGCCTTGCAGTAAATACGGTATTTAAAAGCAATAGCCCAAACTTAATTAGAAAACTAACGCTCTCTGCAATGGGAGCGAGTTATCAGCCCGATATTCTCGTAAAACCCTATGTTGAAAAGGGCCTACTACAAAAGCTAGATATCGGCTTTAAGCCGCTTAACTACCCGTTAAACGCCCTATATCGCGGTGGAGACTTCCAGCCACAGCGCGTAAGAGTATTACTAGATTTTGTTATCGCAAAGCTTGGTACGGAAAGTTTGTAGACATGGGGCGGGACATAAAATGGTGAGTTAGGGCCAAACTAAAGGAAAAAATCGAAGCTATTGATATAGGCACTGTGAATAAGAAACACTGACAATCCTTAATATCGCCTAATACCGTGTAAACTACAACGCGATTTGAAGATGTAATATAGGAATTAAACCGAATGCGTAAAACAGATAAGAAGATAGAAAACCAGATTAGAGAAGTGTTGACCGAGGTTTGTGAGGACACATTAAAAAGCTACGATGGTTTTCTCTGGGTGACTCATACGGTTAAATACTCTTCTTTTCCAGAAAGCTTAAACATCATCTGCGTATTTGAAACAGTTCAAGATAGAGCCAAATTTTTATCAGGGGAAGGCCCGTATCACGTCTCCATCGTTATCCAAAAGGCGTTCGAAAAGGTTGGGGTTCAACTAAAGAAAGTTGATAAGCAGATTAGTTACGATGTAAAAACAGGTTAGCAGCGCCTTGCCCACAAGGTCTGTTCGTGAAATGTGGCTTAACAGAAAATTGTCCGATCAGGTAGAAACTCATACCGATTAACATGAAATGGCCACCTAAATGGTGACCATCTCACTCGTATACGGTTATGTACTCCTGGTTCAACGTTCCATCAAAGTAAAGCGCGATAGAATGCGTTCTAATGCTTTAGCCTGATGAGCTAATTGCTCTGCCGCCGCCGCACTTTGGTGTGCGATACCACTGTTTTGCTGTGTTACTGTATCTATATCTGAGATCCCTTTATTAATCTCTTCCGCACCAATTGCCTGCTCTCGACAGGCGCTGGCAATTTCTGAAACAAGTTCAGTGGTCTGATTAATGCTATCAAAAATCTCTTCCAAGCTCTGGGCCGTTTCTTTTGCAATATGGCTGCCATTGGCCGTCTTATCCACTGAGCTGGCAATGAGTTTTGAAGTCTGTTCTGCCGCTTCACTACTGCGAGCCGCTAACGCTCGTACCTCATCGGCAACAACGGCAAATCCGCGACCTTGCTCGCCAGCACGAGCAGCCTCAATAGCTGCGTTGAGCGCTAATAGGTTAGTCTGCTCTGCAATGTCATCGATTGTGCTCACAAACGACGAAATGCTTTCACTGGCGTCTGAAATTTCATCCATAGCTTGGACCATATCAGACATTTGCGATTTACCTGTGTCTACTGCGCTGCGAGCACTAACGGTTAAACTTTGAGCTTGCTCTGCATTGCCTGCATTGCTGCTAATTTGTGTTACCAGTTGATTTAATGAGGCTGAGATGTTCTCTAAACTTTGGGCTTGTTGGGATGAACCTTCTGAAAGACTATGGCTTGTTTCTGAGACACTTCCACTGCCTTGGGTTATTTCGTTACTTACGAGTTGTGTTTCGGATAGTACTTCATTTAAGTTTTTATTCATCTCTTTTAGAGCCGCACCTAGAATGTCATCATCGGAAGCCAAATTGACCTGATGGTTTAACTCACCACCAGAGATACATTTAGCTAAATGAGCTTTGTCACCTAAAGATTTCACCATATTGAGCATTTCAGCATAAATACCCTGTGCTTTTACATTGGACTCGGTATCAACATTGAGTTTTCCCAAAGCGACAGATTTAACTATGCCTGCAATAAAGATGGGCTCACCTCCAAGGAGGCTCATAACGTGACGGGTTAGCAAAAGAGCGACGATGAGCCCCGCGATTATCGCCCCGATCGTTCCGATAGTGGTAACAAGTAACACGGTATTCTGTGTGCTTTCAAGTGAGTCCATTCGAACCGCCATTAATGCACTTTCCCTATCTTTGAATAGCTTTATCTGTTCGCGGAACTTATCAAAATAGACTTTACCTTTGGCCTGTCCCACGATATCGGCCATGTCATCCATGGTTTTGGCGTCGCCAATCTGGCGGCGAAGAGCTATTTGATGCTCGACGACATTGGACATCCAATCATCAATAGTTTGTTTGGTTTCTTTTAGTAGGGTTACCTGTTGAGGGTTATCTGAGACGGTTTGAGCAAGACCATCAATCTGGGTGTAAAACTGCGACTTTCCTTGATTAAAAGGCTCTAAAAATTCGTCGTGGCCCGCTAACAGGAATCCTCGCATTCCCGTTTCCATATTAACGGCGGCAAGCACTATTGACTGGGCTTTCCCAAGAACCTTATAAGTGTGTTCTACCCATTGGTTTAACTCTTTTATTTCTAAAATGTCAGTACTATTTCTCGCTTTAATCTGACGCTGTTCAAGTAGTACTTTCTCGCGCTTAATGAAAGTCGCCATTTGGCTTCGGAATTTATCAAAGTAAACCTTGCCTTTCGCCTGCTGAATCAAGGCAGCCATATCGTTCATGGTTTGAGCATCACCAATCATTTTGCGCAACTCAATGGTAGGTTCGGTCACGTTGAGTTTCCATTGTTCAATCGTGTCGGTGATTTCACGGAGCAAGCGTACCTGATCTGGGTTATCCGATACCGTGTTGGAAAGCTTACCCACTAGAGTGCCAAATCGCTTACCACCACTATTGTATGGGGCCAAAAAGTCGTCTTGTCCAGCGAGTAGATAACCTCGCATTCCGGTTTCCATGTCGACAGCAGCCGCTTCAATACTGGATGCTTCGGCAAGTACGTTATGTGTATGGTTTACCCACTTGAAATTGCTATCAAGAGATTTGACGCTAGAAAACACGGTGGCTGTCACGATCAACATTAGCCCGAGTATCAACGCATAACTCGAAAGCAGTTTTGCTTTGAAGCTAAATACACTACTCATATTTGCCTCTTTATTGATGAATTAATAAATTGTAATTTAATGTTAGTAGATGCTTATATTAAGTGTGCTAAAAAGTATGAGTTTTTGGAAAGTAATTTCATAGCAACCGATGTGGTAGATCGCATCCCACACCCTTGTTCAATCGTTCTAATGGCAATTTTGACAACAAGGGGTTGGTTGACTTTATGCAAAGCCTGCCTTAGTTGCAGCGTAAGTAAAGTGTAGTTGATGAATGTGCTACTAGTTTCTATAAAGGGATAACTGTGTCAAATGGTACTGTTCGTTGGTTTTATAGCTAATAGTAGTTCAATCTGCAGTTGCTAATTTATTTTAATTATAAACCCTCTCATCTAATACAAATAACTAAAGGTGACATTAAGTCAAAATTCCCCCAAAGTTATTAGTTGAACTTACTATTATTACTGTACTCTATTGTCGTGAAGAACTATTTACAGTTGTATTATTGATGGCTTAGACAAAAACTGACCAAAACTTGTGTGAGTATCTGACATGTAATCGTATAAAGTGAAATAGTTGAAGTTGCTAATTTATTCAGACAAAAAATGGAACAACTCGTTTTCAGTAAATTGAAAATTCCTTACTAGGTCATGTAGGCAAAAGTAAATGTCGATATCTACAATGCTACATACACAGAGTTAAATGGATTTTACAACGGAAAATTTAATGATGTGAACACTCTTTTAGGTCGGGCTGTAGGTGACAAGTAGAACGAGGTTTATAATAATGCACCTATCCAGATGTTATTATTAAATTTGGGGGGTGAAGTGATTTTTAATATATTAATATGAAGGTTAGATATATAATCATACTATTTATACTACCAGAATTTATCCTTAGTGATTTTCAATATCCTAATTATTACAATAGTGATATTGGTTTGAACTGGTATTGGATTGACATTATTTCTTATTTGCCAGCTCAATTTTTTCTTATGTGTTTGGCTTTTATTTTGATATATGAAAACAAAATTGAAATAATATCTCACCATATAAGTTTAAAGAGTCAGGTTTCAATGTCGTTTTTAATCTCATTTTGTATGTTTTTAACTGTATTTGTATTATATCTATCATACTGTCGATTGTATAACTTAGACTTTGACCAACCATCCACTAGAATTATATACTTAGAGTATGGTTCATTATTATTCATGCCAAACATTATATCAATTATATCTCTAATTTTTATTGCCCCTTTTGTTGAGGAATTTTTCCTTAGGTTATTGTTTATCAATAGGATGATTGACAAGGGGTTTCATGTAATGATACCTGTTGCGACTTCGAGTGTTTTTTTTAGCATTATTCATGACTTGTCGATTATTGCATTACTTTCTGGCCTGCTATTTGGACTGCTATATGTAATTTATAGAAACATCCTTATCCCGATGCTAATTCATTCATTCTATAACTTATTTTCTGTTTTAATGGAAGCTTGTAGGTTTTATTTTTTTGGTCCTTATAGTAATTTTATTATTGAAGTTGACAGCCAATGGATTTATATCCTCCTACTAAGTGGTACATTGTTAATTACTATGGTTTCGTTGTATAAGTTGACTAAAAAATGAAATCTTCCAGTCTCGCTGTATTATTGTGAAGATTTAGTGTTTTTTACAATGTGCATAATTTATTATATTGTTTTTTATAATTATCATCAATCTCTAGTTCAGTTATCTCTGATGATATAAATAAGTAATATGTTGTTTAAAATTGATTGTAGGATTATATAAAGGAGTTATCTGACCGATAGTCCTTGGGGTGTATGTGGGTTTTAGTAGAAAAACCATATTCTTTACTATTACGGTATTGGTCTCGTTTGAAATAAATCTTTAACTTTTTAATTATAAGGTAAATGATGGAGGTTTTCTTGAAAATGGATTTTTTTATTTCTTCTATCTTGATGTTTATATTTTATAATTTTTTGTTTGGTTTAGACGGTTTGCTGTCTTTTGTTTTGTCGGTAATTATGGCTTTGTATTTTTCAAAACATAATAAAAGGTGATGTTTTTAATACTATTTAATTGTTAGAGATGTATTAATAAGTGACGTTGTAATAATCCGGTTTTTATAATTGGATTATTGTTTTATTACGAGGTTTTTCTACTTTTTCTACTATCTATTTCAAAAGTGATAAAATAAGTTGTTAAAGGTTTTCGATATTGCTATTTCGACTGAAGCCCAGACACAAACTCGACAAAATGGCGACGTGTGATGTTGTCTTTATCGTCATTCCAAATAAGGCCGATATCCCAGCTTGAGTGTTCTTCAAAAAGGGGAATTAATCGAATGTTTTTGCGGCTAATTTCTTCGGAACTGGCGGGTAAAATGGTGTAACCCAAGTTGGCTGATACTAGCGCTAGTAGGGTTAAAATATCATCGGCTTCTTGTCCCGCTTCAAGGTGGTGGTTGTGATGTAACAGGTACTTGGTGATCTGTCTGTGAAGCCCTTTGCCTCGTTCTGGGTTGAGTTGTAGGTAACGCTGTTTCGATAGTGAATCCCACAAGTTGTCTAAATCAATATCGACCTCTTCATGCACTGCGATTACAAGGCTGTCTGAAAACAGCGTTATTGAACGCAGGGGAGGCTGTAGGGTTTCTAGTCGGTTAAAACTTAGGTGTAAATCACCGGACAAAAGCTTCTCTTGTTGGAGTGAAGAGGGCATATCATTAAGGCTGATGTGGACGTCGGGGTAGCGCCTTTTAAATTTTGCCGTGATTTCTGGCGCGTGGATATAGGTTGAAATACCAAACCCTATACTTAGGTGGCCTTTTGTTCCTTGAGACAAACGATCGGTATATTGCGCAAACTGGTTAACGCTTTGCAGCAGTCTTTCAGCTTCTGGCAATAAGTCTTTACCGGATTGAGTTAACACCGCCCCGTATCGACCTCTTTCAAACAGCTGCAAGTCAATATCGCTCTCTAACCGACGAATCTTTTTGGTTAGTGCCGATTGGGTAATGAAAAGATGCTCAGCGGCAACTCTAAAATTCCCATCTTGTGCTAGTTGGCAGAAAGCTCTTACTGAATCTATATCCATTCCTTTTGCTCATTGAATTTGGAATATTGTTCATTATACGGAATGAGTTGGCTTGATTAAAGTAACATCAGTTTTCGAGCAAAAGGAACAGCAAAATGAAAGGCCAATATGTGTTTATCAATATCGATGGGGTCGTGATGCCGCAACTGCTAGATAGTGAAGAAGCAGGAACGGTACTACGGAGCGTGTTAAAACAAAATGCGATTGTACTGCCAGTAGTGTGTAGAGCCAGTAATAACCAAGACGCGTTAGCCATTTATAAAGAAAAGGTTGTCGGTAATCTCGAAATGATCGAACTCTCTACTAAAAAGGAAGCGGTACATGTCCAATAAATACTCGGCAGTAATTTTTGATTTGGATGGAACCTTAATCGATTCAAGAAAGGTCATTGAACAGGCTTGGAGATATGGTGCAAGCATCGTTGGGCAAACCATCGCAGACGAGGAAATGGAAAAGCACGTACATGGGAGAAGCGCCGAATATACTATGAGCCACTTTTTTGGGCACCTCAAAGCAGAGGTTATTGCGGATATCAAAACAGAGGTGAACAATTTTGAAGAGCAAGCACATTCCGATTTAATCGCTGGTAGCAAAGAGTTTCTACTGAAGCTTAAACGCGCCAATATCAAGGTAGGTTTGTGTACTGGAAGCTGGCGAGAAAGAGTGGGTTTTGTTTTTGCTCAGCACAACTTTGCTCCTTTGTTCGATGTCGTAATCACTCGGGAAGATGTCGAACAAGGCAAACCAGACCCAGCGGGATTTTTGAAGTGTGCCAATCTACTTGGTGTGCCAATCGAATCTTGCTTACTGTTTGAAGATTCCACAAGTGGTATTCAAGCAGCGTTATCCAGTGGCGCAGATTGTATTGCGATAGGTGCTCAAAAGGAGGAGTTGTCTGAAAAGCTGTTGAAAGAGATCCCTCATTTTTTGCAGCTCGATGTTGTTCTCAATTCAAATGAGATTGAAGTGCTTTGATGTCTTTTTTAAAGCTGATTTAGCCATCGATAGTGCTTGTTTTTTAGTGTTGCTCAATGGGGTGAACACCGTGTTCGGGTACTATCCATGGTGATATAGAATCAGCACTATTTTTTAATCGTGAAACATGGAACGGGTCTCTGGGCGATCAAGCATAATCGAATCTCATCGAGTAACCACATCAGTGCAGGGTTCTGATGTTTCCTTCGATGCCATGAAATCGATATAGGGGCAGGGCTAATACAAACAGGCAAATTTAGCTCTACTAAGTTGCTGCGCTGGGTAGAGGCGCGAACAATGGTTTTGGGCAACACTGCTATCAAGCTAGACTGCAATAGTAATTCAATCGCGGCTGAAAAGCTGTTCACCGTCATGGCGACGCGGCGCTCCAGTCCCAATTCAGATAGCGCAGTGTCGACGGTTCCCGTCGCATCTCCAGTCAAAGAGACAAACAAGTGATCCTGTTTCACAAATTTGTCTAACGTTAATTCTGAGCCTGCCAGCTCGTGCCCCTTTTTAACTACGGCGGTAAATTGATTATCAAACAACCACTCTCGGTGGATGTGGGGATGGGGGTTGGTATAGCAGTCGAACACTAAATCCGCTTCAGCGCTAAGCAGTAACTCTTCGCCATTGCCTTTAAAGGGTATGGCATGAATATTAACTGCGTTGGCGCGGCTTTCGATTACGCTGCGTATGTAGGGCCAAAATATATGAGTGATACCGTCGGTGAGGGCGACTCTCAATGTCGTTTCTCGGGTTAGAGGATCGAACTTGGTGTGGGTAAACTGCTGCTCTATCTGTTGTAAAGGTTCGCAAATGTTTCTCCATAAAGTGATGGCATGGGGTGTTGGCTCAATACCCCTCCCTTTTTTTACAAACAAGGGATCTTGCCATTGATGACGCATCCTAGTCACGGCTTTTGAGACAGAAGGCTGAGTCATATTTAATGTTTGCGCCGCTACGGTTATAGAACGTTCTTGCATGATGGCGTTGAAGATAGCGATCAATTTAAGGTCTAGTTTACTCACAAATGCATGCTTAAAAGGAATGGTAACTATATGAAACATGCATTAGAGGGTATAGGTCAAGTGAAACATAATGCATTTATCACTTAGTCACTGTTAAAAAAAGAAATCCAAGAGGAGAACTATATGAAGGCTGCATTTATCAAGGAGTATGGAGACTCATCACAGTTGGTGGTTGGCGAGCTTGCCAAACCTACAATTCAACCGCATCAGGTATTGATCAAAGTGGTGGCATCCGCGATTAACCCTGTTGATTTTCACGTTCGCAACGGTATGGCGAAAGACAGTGGAATACATACTCTGCCATTGGTGTTGGGCTGGGATGTGTCTGGGGTAGTGGAGCAGGTGGGGAGTGAAGTTGAAGGTTTGCAAAAAGGGGATTCTGTATTGGCGTTTACTCCAGTGAGTGAACAGGGTACGAATGCAGAATACGTTGCGACGAGTTCAGAGTTGGTCATCAAAAAGCCCAAAGATATGAGCTTTATAGAAGCGGCTGGATTACCTCTCGCCTCGGTAACAGCGTATCAAGCGATAGAGCAGATGGAAGTTTCCAGCGGTGACACTATGTTGATCCACAATGCATCCGGTGCGGTTGGTGCGTTTGCTGTTCAAATTGCAAAAGCGCTAGGGGTTAGAGTCATTGCGACCGCCTCAAAACCAAAACACGAGTTAGTCAAAGGCTGGGGTGCGGACTTGGTATACGCGTACGAGGACAAAAGTTGGCAAGTAAATCAGAGTGTAGACGCAACACTTGTGGCAATAGGGAATGACGAAATTATCAAGCAATCTCTAGTTGCAACCAAGGGTGGAGGATGGGTTATTTCAACCTTGAACGAGTTACCAGAAGGCGAAGCGACAAAACACGCTATCAATTTTGAAAGAATGTGGGTGAGCAACAGTAAAGAGCAACTTGAAAAAGTGGTCGAGCTGTACAATCGCAAGCAATTGATTGTTCCTATCGACACGGTTCTTCCACTGGATCTTGTAAAGTACGCCCACCAACGGAGTGAGCAGTATTTAGCTGTAGGTAAAATCGTTCTTTCTATCGATCCGTTAAGAAAGTTCTAAGGTGTTACGCCTTGTGAATGGCAAACTGGCTTCGTGTACTCTCACGAATCGTTGGTTTGCCTTTTTTGGGCATTACAAGTTTTCAAACAGTACTTCAAGCCTGAAGGTGAACTTGGCTTCGTTCCATTTATCTTTATAAACTTCGCGATACCAGTTGTATTCTGGGGTCACTTCATAAAACAGCCACTTTCTAAGAAAATTTTGACGGTAAGTGACAGATAGGTGGTTCTGCGTGATGTGATGATAAGGGCGATTTGTCCCTGAGGTGCTGGCTCGATAGTTTAGCGCCTGTTTGTCGGACAGGTATTGATAGAAGGTTACGCCACTGCCGAGTTCCCAGCCACTGATGTCATCTTCATAGGTGCCGAAGTTTGACCAGCGAAAAAGCACGTTTGGCGTGACGGAATAATCGACGTCTATTTGTGTGTAACTCCCATTGACTGAGCGTTTTCGATAAAGCTTCTGAGTGAGCTGTAATACCGTGTTGTCGCTAACTGGATAGGAATAGCGATATCGAGCCTCAATCCCCGGTCTTGCTGTGACGCGAAAGTTAAGGCTAGTACGAGCTTTATAAATCCAATCGTAGCGCAGGCCAAGGGTGTTTTCAGTTTCGTCAGTGGTGGATGGGAACAAGTCGCCAACGCTTTCTTCTTCATCCGATTCGAATACTAACTTTAAACGCTTGGTCAAGCCGGGTAAGTGCAGACGTGCTTTTAGTTTGGTGGAATACTCATACCCTTTTCCTTCGGTGAGTGAGTAATCGTTATACCATCGGACAATCGTTCCAGCGCGACTATCTTGATCGGCTCGTTCTTCGACAAAGAAGCCGTCAAACCACAACGCGGGCTGGCAAAATTTGGTGTTTAAATAGTGGTAGGCGTTATCGACTAATCTGGCTTCTTGCTGACGGCTATGGCAAGGGTCTTCCTCAATAGGAACATCGGCTGCAAATACCAGTGGAGTACAGGCTATGCTAACTAAAATCCAATAAGAAGATCCCTTGAAAGTCACCTTGGTATTTGTCTCCGTTTATAGGTTACAACTTATTGATTTTGGGCCAAATCGGAGTATTGGTGTAACAAACTGGTTAGCTTGTTCATCCATCCATAGATATCGCCAGCCGGATTAGTAACTAGCTTTTCAGCCAACTCGCAGTGCTGCTCTAATGAAATCGCACTTTCTAGATTAAACGCGATGGCGTAAAAGTGCCACAGGAGTAGACGCGCCATTCGCTGTTGATTTTGCTCAGCATTTTCCGAATCTGCAAATGCCGTTTTAATCGTATCTAAAGCGATAGCTGTCAGCCTTAAATTGGCGTCCATTCTCGCTGCAAATGCTTTTTCATCATCTGCCACTTCTTCAGATTCAAAGGTAAACAGCTCTTCAAGGTGTTGCTGTGGGACGAGGCGTTGAATAAGGCGCATGCTTAAGGTTTGTAACTCTTCGCGAGGCATGGTTTGTAAACAGGTTAGAGAGTAGTCGGTTTGCATAGTGATTCCGCGCTAGCTATTGCTCATATTGGTCGGTGCAATTCATTTAAAGAAAAACATTTTTGTAATAGCGACATTGTAATGATTCGTTCAATCAATACCAGTGTGGCTGGAATAAATTAAAAAGCGTGAATGAAAATTAGGAAGCAGAAAACCAAAACTGGCCGCTAACGATATGATTACATTACAATTCCACTGTGCGAATACATATCTGTTTTATATAGCTACTACCTTTGCAGTGCCCGAAATGTACCACTTCAACAGCATTTTTCAATGCAATAGCGCATACCTGATGGTTAAATATTCTTGATGTAGTATTGATAATCAATCTCGTTTCTATAAAATACGGCCGCGTTGTTATGTTATAAGGTAACAAATTGTAATTGTCGGTTGGAGATAGAAATGAAGAATAAGTTATTAAAAATAATAGGATTAGGTGCATTAGCGCTGGCAAGTATTTCACATGCCTATGCGGATATTCAGTTCAAAGATGTCATCGGAAGAGACATTCAGTTAGAAAAGCCAGCTGAACGAATTTTTCTAGGGTTTTATTTTGAAGACTACTTAGCCATCGCAGGGCCAGATGCATATCAAAAAGTCGCGATCTTCCCAAGACACTCATGGAAGGATTATCGCCAATCTCAGTGGGCCACTTATAGCAAGATTATTCCTGAGCTAGAAACCATCGTCGACTCTGGTTCGATTTACATGGGCACGTTTGATTTCGAAAAACTACTCGCAACAAAACCAGACGTTGCCTTGGTTGCCGCGTGGCAGTTTAAATCTCTTGGCGACAAAGTTGCGATTCTAGAAAAGAGCGGTATCAAGGTTGTCGTTGTTGACTTTAACGCCCAAACACTAGAAAAACATGTAGCAAGTACCCGAGTTATCGGCAAAGTGATGGGCACTGATGAACGTGCCGAGGCCATTGCCACTGAGTACGAAAACACCGTGAACGATGTAAAACAACGCGTCGCTACTTATCTGAAAAACCACGATGCTCGCCGCGTTTATGTCGAAATTGGTAACGCTGGCCCTAATGAATATGGCAAGTCTTACACAACCACCATGTGGGGTAACATCCTCAATATGGCTGGTGCAGATAACATCGCTACTGGCAAATTCAAAGGCTCTGCACACTTAACGCCAGAATATGTACTAAGCAAAGACCCAGAAGTGATTTTTGTTTCCGGTGCTCACTGGGTGAAACATGGTGACAGTGCGCTGCTTGGCTATGGCACAACGCTAGAGCAAGCTCAGGACAGATACAAACCTTATCTAGCCGTGCGGGTTGGAAGCAACTTACTGCCGTTAAAAATGGCGATGTCTATGGCATGTATCACTCTGGAACACGTACCATTTACGACCACGTATTTTTGCAATATCTAGCTAAATCGGTTTACCCAGAAGCATTCAAAGATATCGACCCTAAACAGTCACATCAAAACTTCTTCAAGAACTACATGCCACAAGAGCTAGAAGGCACGTTCATGATCAAAGTTGAAGGATAAGCCATGAATACCTCGGTCACGGAAGAGTTGCCGTCTAAGTCTGGTGATTCAGGCAGTCTCTATCAGCAATTGCAGCAACAACGCACCAGAGTTTTGTTACTCACTTTACTATTGGTGTGTATTTCGGTTCTGTTTGATATAGGTACGGGCTCTTCTTGGATCGGGGTCAGTCAAGTTGTAGAAGCTTTGATTAACGGCCCTTCAGGAGACAGTTTAGCGACGACTATTGTCTGGGATTTAAGACTGCCCGTGACATTAACTTGTCTTGTTGTGGGAGCCTCTCTTGGTCTGGCTGGTGGTTTAATGCAGACTTTACTTGCAAACCCATTGGCTAGCCCATACACACTTGGGGTATCTGCTGCAGCGGGTTTTGGTGCTTCGGTGGCCCTTTTATCAGGTTTTTCTCTATTTGGCCTTGCTTGGTTGGGCGTTCCAGCGGCGGCGTTTGTCACTTCTGGGCTTGCCAGTATGGCTATTTATGCCATTGGCCGCAGCCGCAATATGGATGCCAAGGTTCTTATCTTAGCGGGTATTGTGGTGCTGTTTTTCTTTCAAGCTTTGCAATCACTTGCTCAGTATTTAGCCTCGCCAGAGGTACTTCAACAAATTGTTTTTTGGCTATTTGGTAGCTTGTTAAAAGCCAGTTGGTTGTCGTTTTTTGTCTCTGGTGTAATTTTACTAGTGGGTTTGACATTGGCTTTACCTAAGGTATGGGCTCTCACAGCGCTGTCATCCGGTGAGGAACGTGCTCAGGCATTGGGTATCAATACCAGCCGACTGAGATTACAAATGTTTCTTTTGTGTTCGCTGTTAACGGCGGGTGCGGTTTCTTTTGTTGGTACAATTGGCTTTATAGGCCTAGTCGCCCCTCATTTCGCAAGAATGTTAGTCGGTGAAGACCAAAGGTTTTACTTACCCTTGGCGAGCTTGATGGGAGCTCTACTGTTATGTGCCTCGTCACTGGTCGCCAAGCTAATTATACCGGGTACCATCATTCCGATTGGTATTGTTACTTCTTTGGTTGGCGTTCCATTTCTCCTTTATTTACTGGTAAGCCGCAGGTTTAACTGATGAAATCACTCTCAATAGAAAATTTGGCTGTCAGCTTCGTGGTAAGTCTGTTCTCAACAACGTTGAAGCACGTTTTTTGGGTGGCGAGTTTTCCGCTATTTTGGGCCCCAACGGGGCCGGAAAAACCACCTTGCTCAAATCAATAATGGGTATTCTGCCGCACCAAGGTAAGGTCATTAGCCAGGGACAAGACGGTCTTAGCATTCCGTCTAAAGGTTTTTCTTATCTCTGTCAGCTAAATAAATCGTCAAGCCAGTTAAAGGTTATCGAGTTTGTCTTGCTGGGTTTGGTTCACCAATTGAGCTGGAATATCACCTCTGAGCAAGAAGAAAAAGCGGTTTCTATTTTGTCAGACTTAGGACTGCTGCATCTCGCTCGCCGTCAATTTTCCCAGTTAAGTGGCGGTCAGCAACAACTGGTTTCGCTAGCACAAGCGTTAGTGTCGAAACCAGAAGTATTGCTATTAGATGAGCCAACCAGTGCTCTGGATCTAAAGCATCAAGTTGAAGTTCTTGATCTCGCGCGTCAATACACAAAGCAACACAACACGATTACCATAGCGGTGCTTCACGACCTGTCGCTTGCCGCGCGTTATTGTGAGCACTTAGTGTTATTGGATGGTGGAGTGATTAAGTACAGCGGTCACCCCGATGAAGTTCTCGACTCAGATAAACTATCGCAGATTTATCAAGTTCATGTAGATGTGGGCTGTTGTATCCACGGGCATACACATGTGACGCCCGTCAGAACACTCGCGTCTGAGTCTCTATAATAGGTTGTTGTTTATGAACAATGGAGTGGTGCTTGCCATTTTTTCCGCATTGATATTCAGTGTGATGAACGCCCTGATCAAAGCGGCAAGTCTTACGATACCGAGTGCTGAAATCGTCTTTTTTAGAAGCGCAATTGGCAGCTTTCTCATTTTGGCATTAATGTGGCACAGCAAAGTCAGTTTCTCGACAAAAGGTATTCCGCTGCTTATTGCCCGTGGTTTGTTTGGTTCTGCTTATTTGCTGGCATTTGTGTTTACCATTGCACACATTCCGTTAGCCGATGCCGCAATTCTAGTTTATCTATCGCCATTTTTTGTATTAGTGCTCTCTAGTTTGGTTTTAGGGGAAACATTACCTAAAAAGGCGATGTTACTGCTCCCAGTGGTGTTGTGTGGAGTGGCATTAGTGGTCAACCCATTTAACTATGACTCCTTTAACGTCTATGCTCTCGCTGGAGTTGCAAGTGCATTTTTTGCTGCTGCTGCTTCAATTACCATTCGTCATCTGAGTAAAAAACATCATACCTATGAGATCGTTTTTTATTTTCTCTTTATCGCCATGTTGGTATCTGGTTATTTGATGAAAGATGACTTTGTCGTTCCACAACAAATTGAATGGGTATATTTAATTGGCATTGGTGTCGTCTCCCTTATTGGACAGATTTTCCTTACCAAAGCCTTTACTCATGAAAATGCGGCGGTAGTAGCGGTTATCCGCTATATCGGTTTGGCATTTAACATTTTGTGGGGAGTCATATTCTGGCACGAAATCCCTGATTGGATAACCTTGCTGGGTGGCGCTATTATTGTTGTGGCCTGCATTACCTTGTCGTGGAAAGGGCAATCAAAACAACCAGCAGAATCGAAAGAGCAATCCGCAAGTACTTAGCAATCCATCGCAGTGTTGTGCGTTATCATTCAACAGAGCAAGGCGATAAGCAAAAAAAAGCCCCACAGTACTAAGGGGCGTAAGATGGTTGTTGTGTTTGTTAAATCTCTGACGTTGTTAGGGAACTCAAGGTAGTACGTTTATTGGATAATCAAACCATAGTAGTGCAATTTTATCCCTACAAATTAATCGATTAAAAATTACTCATTTCATTGCATATATGTGATATGGGTTCAGTAATTTAGTGCAACTGGATTCACTTTCTTAAAAGTATAAATATCAGTTGCTGCGCACCCAACTGTTTACGCTTTAACCGCGCGAACGTTTGCCTAAATAAATGTGATGAAAATCAAATTTTGATGGTTATACTTTCCGCCCGGTTAAGCGTAACTGCTCTGCCAATACAAGCCGTCACAAGGATATGTGAATGACCCCACGGACCGGACCAGCTGTTAGTTCACTGCTTGTAAAGGTTCAATTTAATGAATGTACTATTTAGTCTAATCGGGGTAGCAGTTTTACTGTTATGTGCTGTTTTACTGTCTGAGAGCCGTCAATCCATCAATTGGAAAACTGTTTCTCGGGCTTTGTTGTTGCAAGTTAGCTTTGCTGCGCTTGTATTGTATTTTCCTTTGGGGCAAGCGGCCCTTAGTGGCTTGAGCTCCGGCGTATCTAGTCTGTTAGGCTTTGCCGACCAAGGCATCGGTTTTCTGTTTGGTGACCTTGCTAACAATGGCTTTGTATTTGCTATCAAAGTTCTGCCTATCATCATCTTCTTTAGCGCCTTGATTTCAGCCCTTTATTACTTAGGGGTGATGCAAAAGGTCATCTCTTCTATTGGCGGGTTTATTCAACGTTTTCTAGGTACGAGTAAAGCTGAGTCTTTGGTCGCTACGGGAAATATCTTTTTGTCACAAGGTGAATCGCCACTCTTGGTGCGTCCGTTCTTATCTAAGATGACTCGATCAGAGCTGTTTGCAGTGATGGCGGGCGGTATGGCTTCTGTTGCCGGTAGCGTTTTAGGGGGGTATGCCGGCTTAGGTGTCGAACTAAAATACCTTATAGCGGCAAGTTTTATGGCGGCACCGGGAAGCCTATTGATGGCGAAAATCATTGTTCCTGAAACAGGCACCCCTGTCGATCAATCGGACATCGAAATGGATTCAGCCAGTGAAAGTAATGTGATTGATGCTTTAGCCAGTGGTGCGATGAATGGCATGAAAGTCGCGGTTGCCGTTGGTACTATGCTTATCGCCTTTGTCAGTGTTATTGCCATGGTAAACACTGGCCTTGAAAGCTTAGGCTCATTTGCTGGTTTTGATGGTGTTACATTGCAGCGTCTATTTGGTTATCTGTTCTCACCGCTAGCGTGGTTGATTGGTGTTCCGGCAAACGAGATTTTGATGGCAGGCTCCTACATCGGACAAAAAGTCGTGCTTAACGAGTTTGTGGCCTTTATCGATTTTGTCGAAAACAAAGCATTGCTTTCAGAGCATACTCAAGTGCTAGTTACCTTTGCATTGTGTGGCTTTGCCAACATTGGTTCTATCGCGATCCAATTGGGCTCTATTGGTGTTATCGCTCCGGAGCGACGTTCAGAAGTGGCGAGTTTGGGTATTAAAGCAGTAATTACTGGTACGCTGGCTAACTTGATGAGTGCCTGTTTGGCGGGGATCTTTATTCTTTTGTAGTAGCCGAAATAGAAAGTTTAAGCCCAGTTCAACACTGGGCTTTTTTTGTCACTACACTTTAGGTATTAGCCATCTAAAGGAGTAGATATGAGTGCTACAGCGAAAGACACCATGGTTCATTTAGGATATTTAGGGCTGATCCCCTTTGTTTTCTGTCTGATACTGATTGTTTTTGATGTTCGGTTATTTGAACTTAGTGGGCACAAAATGTTTACCGCTTATAGCGCGGTGATTTTGAGTTTTTTATCCGGCGTTTTGTGGGGAAATGCGATTGACCACTTTAGTCATAAGTTGAGTCGTAACGCTTTAATATTAAGTAATCTTTTTGCACTGATTGCTTGGGGAGTGTTACTGACGAAAGAGGGCAGTTATTTCAGTGCTATTGTCATGTTGTCATTTGGGTACTTGGCAGTGTGGTTTGCAGAAAAAACCATACGTCAAAGTGAACACGAGGAAAAACCTGCGGGTTACAGTGAAATGCGCGGAAAACTCACTCTTGGCGTTATGATTATGCATGGACTGGTTTTGATTGCATAAAACCTGATTTACAGCAATATTCACTGATTTTGTGAGCGTACTATTAGCTATGTGCTGATTAAGAACCCATTTCGGGTTGTTTTCTAAAGTGAGAGTACGCATGAATACTGTAGTTGAACGTTTTTTACGATATGTAACTTTTGATACCAAATCAAACCCTAAAAGTGACCACTGCCCAAGTTCACCGGGACAAATGGTTTTTGCTAAAGCCCTTCAAGCCGAACTTGAAGAGATGAAACTGTCAGATGTTTCTCTCGATGAGAATGGCTATCTGATGGCTAAGCTACCTTCTAACGTGGATTACCCCGTACCCGCCATCGGGCTTATTGCCCACATGGATACTTCTCCAGATGCGAGTGGCAAAAATGTCGTGCCGCAGATTGTGGAAAATTACCAAGGTGGAGATATCGCTCTGGGTAAAGGTGACCAAGTATTGTCTCCTATCTATTATCCTGATCTACACAAACTGCATGGACACGACATTATTACCACTGATGGTAATACGCTGTTAGGTGCAGATAACAAAGCGGGAATTGCTGAGATCCTCTCTGCGGTTGAATACCTGCAAGCTAATCCTGATATTCCACATGGAGATATTTGCATTGGCTTTACACCGGATGAAGAGATTGGTCGCGGTGCAGACAAGTTTGATGTGGAAAAATTTGGCGCTGAGTGGGCTTACACCGTAGATGGTGGGCCGATTGGCGAGTTGGAATATGAAAACTTTAATGCCGCGAGTGCTGAAGTAATTTTCCACGGTGTCAATGTGCACCCCGGCAGTGCCAAAGGTAAGATGGTTAACTCGATGAACTTGGCAGCGAAGTTTCAGTTGATGATGCCAGAACTAGAGACTCCGGAACACACTGAGGGGTACGAAGGTTTTTATCATTTGAGCAACGCGGAGATGAGTGTAGCTAAAAGTACTCTACATTATATTTTAAGAGACTTTGATCAAGAAGGGCTTGAAAACCGCAAGGCGGTAATGAATCAACTGGTAAATAAGCTTAACCAAACCGGAGACAAAGATCGCATTGAGCTGCACTTCAACGACAGCTATCGAAACATGAAAGAGATGGTTGAACCGCATACCCACATTATTGAGTTAGCTCAAGCGGCAATGAAAACAGTTGGAGTAGAGCCAAATATCAAACCAATTCGCGGTGGAACCGATGGAGCACGTCTCTCTTTTATGGGGCTTCCGTGCCCAAATGTGTTCACTGGCGGGTATAACTTCCATGGAATTCATGAGTTTATCACTGTCCAAGGAATGGATTTTGCCGTACGAACGCTGGTCACATTAGCAGCAAAAACCGCAACAAGTCATCATAACTGTTAACTTAAACTACTGCGATCCTATGAGTCATAGTGTACATTGATGAGTGTAATTGATTACATAGGGTCGGCTAATGAAATGGATATTATTGCTGATCTCCCACGCTCTGGTGGGGATCGCGGGGTTTTCTCTTGGGGTGTATTTACTCCCCATTCTCATTCAACCTGACGCGCCACCTATGGCATTGGTGGAAAGCGCGATACAGAAAGCCAGCTATAGCGGTAATTTTGAGCGCAGCCGTCAAGACAGTGATTTCTTACATTGGGGTGAAGGCTCAGTCGCAGTCAGTGCCGATACCATTGTTTTTGTCGGCGAACTGGCGCCGGGACCAGACTACAAACTGTACCTCTCCAATCGGTTTATCGAAACCGAATCAGAATTCTTATCTAATAAAGCCCAAATGACATACGTTGGCGATGTAAAAACCTTTGATCGGTTTACGCTAACTCTACCTCATGATGTTGATATCGAAGAATTTAATACCGTAATTGTATGGTGTGAGACCTTCGAACAATTTATTACATCCGCTAGATACAAATAGTTCAAACACTCTTATTGACACACTTTGTTTCATTTTGGAAAAAATTGACACAAGTGTGACAAAGGAGTGTCGATGAAATCAATAATGTGATCAGTATTGCATTTTTATGCAAACGCTAGCCCCTTTATTAAGTTGGCAATTCAGTGGCTATTGGCCCTGACAAAAAATTAAAGGACACCCACGTGTTTACTCAGATATCTCAAAGAATAATAGTACTTTTTCTTGCTTTGATTTTTATGGCCTGTTCGTCTTTTGCGATGGCAGCAGAAGGTCTTACCGTAGAAGTAAGTTCAGATTCTTCAGTGTATGAAAACGGTCAGAAAATCGACTATTTAATCACGGTCAGCAATCCAACGCTGAAGACGGTTAGCGACATTGAAATTAAAGATGATATCTGGAAAACCACGGTTTCCGGTCAGCGGGCATTCACTAGTATTGCTTCGACAGCGAGTAACAGTTGGGGATCGCAAGCGGGTGTTATTGCCACGGATAACACTGATTTCTCGGTGTCTGCAGCTAAGTTACTACCCAAAGGTAAAATTACCTATCGCATCTCCGCCCAAGTAAGCGAAAAAGTAACAGAGAACATTCCACTAGGGGCGACTCTAGTACAAGCCGACGTTAACAAAGATGGAAAAAGTGAAACCTACGTTCCAACGAAAACGTTTGAAGTAGAGCCCGTTCCATACGAATACAGTATGTCATTAACCGCGTCGGCCGAGCATTACCAACTGGGTAAGCCGCTTACGTATACACTAACCGTGTCAAATACGGGTGAATATCAAGTTCAAGGTCTAGACATATCCTTGCCCTTAGAATCTCTGAAAGTAGAGGATATCAACGGTAACCTAGTATCGCCATTTAGCTCAATTAATATTACTGCTAACGAGCAGGGGAGTGGCAGTGATGCAGGTACGTTTTCGCCAACAGGTGATTTGAGTGTTAGCAATGCAAAAATTAGCCGTGGTGGTTCCATTAGTTATACCATTTCTACTACTGTCGCCTCTCAACTTGCGGATAATATTGTTATACAGGCCAAGTCAGAAACCAAAGATGGAGAAGTATCAACAGAGCAAGTTGTCGTATTGCCAAGTGTTGCTCAGATTGAGTTAGAGCACAGCATTGATAACTCCAAACCCTACCTAATCAATGGTGAACGAGTTTATACGGTCGAAGTAAGAAATACGGGATTAGGTATAGCTCATAACTATCGCGTTAAGCACAACATCGCTGAAATGCTTACCAATCAAGGGTTAGCCAACAGCCTGCAACCAGAACACAATGAAACGGATGTTTCCGGTAATCCTTTTGCCCACTGGAGTATTGAGGTTAAGGAAATAGGCAGTCATTCTGTCTCTGACTACGCCGTGAAAGGTAAGCAGCAAGATATTGCCTTTGAAGATACCGTCTCAATTTATCCCAATGAAAGTATCACCTATCTAGTTAGCTCTACGTTGTCTCCAATCGCCATAGGAAAAATAACTGGTGCAAACGCATCGGTAATAGATGAGAACGGGAGTTTGGTTAAAGACGAGCAAGCGGGTGAAAATATCAGAGCCGAACGCGTCCTTGACGTTTCTGATCCAGAAATAAAAATAGTCAAAACGACCGCAGAGTCGCAATACATTCCGGGCAATCAAGTTGAATACGATATAAAAGTCACTAACAGCTCGAATAAGTACTTCGCAAACAACCTCCAAGTGGTTGATGATCTGACTTGTGTGCAAACAGAGCAAGCGGGTGGTGCAGGCCAAGGGCAAGCCTTTAAACGCTGGAAGCTTGAAGTTGTAAGTGGTGAAGACCCTCAAGGAACAGACCCAGGTCAATATTCTTATGGCTCTTGGTCAACTTCTGCTGTTACAGTGTCACCTGATATTGCGCCGGGTGAACAAGTCCACTACAAGCTGATTGCCGAAGTCAGTGACACCAGCGTTGGACTGATTGTCGATGACAATCCGGCTTGTTCAGACAACGTGACGGAAGACGGTTCGGGTATCGAGATGCCACAGGATGTGTTACGCGCCAGCAAAGATGTGGACAGTCGTTACTACTCCGCTGGGGACAACCTAACCTACACAATTAAGGTGAACAATGACGGTGATGGGTTTGCCGACCAAGTTTCGGTTATTGATGATATCTCAGCGGTACAAACCACGGATATTCACGGTAATACTATGCCCGCATTTGACAGTTGGAGTATTACGGCACAAGCGTTTAAAAATGACGGAAGCCCTGCCAGTGCAACCGATACAGGTGTAAGTGGAAGCATCGAAAGTCCTAATATCCTCGATGTAACCGCAGTGATTGAGCCTCATAGCTACGTCGTATATACCATAGTGGCAAAAACCGACCCACTGGCGAATGGCCATATTCAAAATAGCGTAGTAGTTGATGGTGACGTTTATGCAGACCGCGGTTCCGATCCCCATGACTTTAAAGTTACCGTAAATAAGACTGTTAAAACCAATTCTGATTCCAGTTTCCGAGCCGACCAAACTGGTTACTCGAAAAATGAAAACCAAGTGACTTACAAGATAAGTCTAAAAAATGAAAAAGGTAACGGCTACGCGACAAACGTCAAGGTACTTGATGAGATTTCAAAAATTGAAGCTCAGCTACTAGAGCCTGAAAACAAAAAGAAAAAGGTATTCACAAGCTGGACTATCAGTGCTGAGATCTTGTCTGACGATCCAATCCTAAGAGGCAATAGCACTTATACCGATGTAGGTGATTTTAAAGACAATCAAGACTTAGATACTACGGCTCAAATCCCACCTAACGTCGAAGTGATATATACCATCGTTGGTAAGATTGACCGCTCGGTTAGCGATGAAATTGTCTATGGACGATTTGATAATACGGTCCATGTGACGACCAAAGATTCTGCGATAGAGTCGGGTACTTCTGACACGGCAGTGGTTTACCCGAAATCGCCTGACGTAGTGGTGGTTAAAACCACCGATGAAAACCAATTTGTACCAGGTGAATGGGTAACCTTTGATATTACGGTGTATAACCGAGGAGCGGGTTACGCCAACGAAGTGGCGGTAAACGATGACATTCGAGGAATGAATGCCTTTTCTGAGTGGACGGTTACGTCGAATGTGGACAAGCACAACACGCCGATTCAAAGCGGCAGTTTTGCCGATAAAAAATCTGCTTATCCAGACAATGGAAACATCAAGTCTAAGATAGATATCGACCCTAAAACGAGTGAAGGTATGGGCTTTGTCAGCTATACCATTCGGGGCAAGGTAAAAAATGACTACGCCAAAGATGAGATCTCAAATACGGTCACTATCCACGACCCAATCAACAACTTAGATCAATCGGCTTCGGCTGAAATTGGTGATAGCGGCGATGCCAAGCTTAATGTCTCGATACTTAAGACCGCAAATGTTCATAGATTTACTCCTGGTGAAGATGTTACCTACCAAATCATTGTTCAGAACAACAGTGAACACGATGCAGATAATTTAAAACTGGTTGATCCGCTAACTCAGATACGCTCTGTTCTAGCCAATGACAAAGACGATCACTTTGCAGATTTAGGCGATCAATCGCCTTTTGAATACTGGCAGTTTGATTATGCAGATGGTTCTGGTTGGCGGTCAAAAACAACGGACGATTTGATTTATCCGGAAGGTGGCGTTGATAACACCTTTACGCTGGCAGCGGGTGAACGTCGAATTTTCCAAGTTAAAGCGAAAATCAAAGACAACGTTGTAGGCTCTAAAAATAGTGCGGGAATACTAGAACGCATTATCGGCAACGACGCTATATTTTCAGGGACTACAAAAAAGTATCCGAAGAGTCTCATGTCTCACACCACGAAATGGAAATCGTTGATAACGGTGCATATACCGCAAGAGTGTTATTGGTCAATGGCTCGCCCAACCGCAACTATACACCCGGAGACACACTGACCTACAAAGTGAAGGTGGGTTCCAACCGCGGCTATTTAAATAATCATCGAGTTTTCGAAGATATCAAGGGCATTCAAGTATTGCTTAGCAACGGTGAAAAGGGCAATCCATTTAATGGCCAGTTTACGGTGAGAGTGGAAAAAGAGGACAGCAACGGTGGTAAAGGAACGACTGACGGCACGCTCGACGGCACGGTAGCAGACAATCAAAACATTGATACGACCATTGATGTCGCTGGAGACGACTACACCCAGTTTATTGTAGAAGGTGTTGTTCGCAACGACGCGGCGGGGGATATCACCATAGGTGATGACACGGTTTCCCCTTATGACTATCACATTAAGTTTTCTAAACTCGTTGACCCGAAAACGTATCAACCGGGCAAACCTCTGGTTTATCACTTGAAAATTGAGAACGACAGCAAGGGTATTGCGTATCGAGTTCCTATTGTTGACCAGCTATCAAGTGTCCAAGTAGAACTTCTTGATGGAACTACGGGGCCAGCGTTCCCTGAAGGGTGGACAATTGAACCCAAAGTTTTAGGTGGCAACACAGCGACGGTTGTCGATTTTGACGCAAGCTTGGCCGATAACCAAGATATTGATATCCATGCATCGATACCCGCAGGAGAGACGATCGACTATGTCGTGACGGCTAACGTGAATGCTAATGCTGTTGGTGAGATTGTTAACTTGCTAAAGGTAGATGGCGACACAGTAAGTGCTAAGTCCTTCCCTGATACCGATAAGTACAGCTTTGAAAAACATATCACTAAGTTTTTCGATAAAGATGGTGTGGCTGAATTGTCAGGTGGGTATACACCAGGCGGTTATATTGAGTATCAAATTAAACTAGAGAACAAGAGCTTTGCTCACTTGAAGGATATTGCCATTACCGATGAAATATCTTCAATTACCACCGACTACTTTGATGGTACCAAAGGGCAGGCCTTTGACAGTTGGACTATAAAAACTCAAATGGATAGCAGTGGTTTAACCGACGCAGGGACAGTTTCAGACAATACCAATATCGACACCAAGTTTGATCTGGCGAGTGAATCTTTTGCTGCTGGCGGCACATTTATTGTTTATACCATCAAAGCAAAAGTATCTGAGAAGGCAGTGGGCAGTATTCAAAATGTTGCCTATATTGAGCAACACCACAAGGTACCGTCTGAGCGAGCAGATATGCTGCCGGCTAAGTTGAAAAAAATCCACAAAGCCTATACCGACACAAGTTTTACAACCATTAAGAAGACGTATAACCACAGTGATAGTGGACAGAAAGTCGTGTACCACCTTCGTTTAGAAAACAGTGGTAAAGGCACGGAATATGGTGCGTCCCTTACTGACACTATCTCCAGTATAGAGTCACGCTTAGCTCAAGATGCTGAAGGTGAATCAAATAGCCAAACAGGTGCGGTATACCAACCTTCAGGGTGGACAGTAACCGTAACCAAAACCGATGAGCTAGTCACTCAAATCAGTGAGTTTAAATCGGGTAGCAACTTGGACATCGACATTCCTAATCTATCTATTGCGGCTGGTGGCTGGGTAGATTTTGTGATTGAAGGTCGTATTCGCGCCGACGCCTTGGAAAACGTGGTTTCACGTCCAAAGTACAGTGGAAAAGCGTTTAGCCAATCGACCATTGTGCCCGACGCTCAAAATGTGGAAGTCAGCAAGAGAATTGTCTCTATAGGCGGACGGACTTACAGTGATGGCGATACTTACAAGCCCGGTGAAGAGGTGGTTTATCAGTTAGACGTCGTAAACCGAGCGAAAGTGTGGGCGGACCAAACTGCGATTCGAGATCTTGTCTCCTCCGTTAAAGTTGAAGTGATCGGCGGAGCTCGAAATCCGCTTATGAGTCTTATCAAATAGATCATACCATCAGCGAGGGATTGGGAAGTAAGGTGGATACTTACCTGCCTGGCTACGATCCAAATAGCGATCTAAATCTGGTGGCGGATATTGCTCCAGCCGAGGACGTCAGTTTTACCATTAGCGGTCAGATCAGAGCGGATGCCTTGGGCGATATTGATGCTAACCGAGGTAGTGCGGCTGGCCACAACGCGGTAACGCCAGTGATTCCACCGGTGCCACCAGTACTAGAATTCGAAAAACTGGTGACGAATACCACAGCAGATAGCAGCAGCTGTAGTTTCCCTTCGAATTCCGGTTCAGGTTGTGAATACAACCCAGAAGGACAAGTTAGTTATACGGTTACCATAGAAAATACGGGTGAAGGTATTGCTAACGATGTTTCTATTGTTGATAAGCTCAACAACATTAGGACTTCGTCTGGTGGTAAGGCGTTTAGTGCGCTCTCTACGACAATTCTAGAGCAACCACCAGCAGAGCGTTTTTCAATTAGTGGTAGCTACCAGAGCAATAAACCACTCGATGCTCGTTTTGATCTCATGCCCGGTGACAAAGTGGTATTTGGATTACAAGGGACAGTAGACGGTGATGCAACGGGAACCATCACCAATGTAGCTAAGGTCGATGGGCAAGACACCAATGCCATTATCTTGGGGCAGGGAGAGGCGCAAGTCTTAGCGTCTAAGTCCACTGATACACCGACTTATGTGCCAGGCGGCGAAGTTCGCTACACCATGTATGTGGCCAATAAATCCGATTCAAATGTCGACGTCCAAGTAGAAGATGAAATCAGCAAGTTTATGGTTGAAACCATAGATGGCAGCATGCAAACCGCTCTAATGGATTGGACAATTAGCAATGAGTTTATTAGCAATGCCGCTGCGAGTCACAACGATGCTAGCGCAATTCCAAATTCCGGTGATATCAATGCTCTGGTCAAACTAGGGGCTGCAAGTAGCGAACCTACGATATTGAGGATTGACGTAGTGGGTACGGTTCGCAATGACGCAATTGGAAAGTTTGGCAATACACTGTATGTGGACAAGATAGCTCACGATTTGGAGCAACACTTTATTTATCCCGAGAACGGTGAACTGGTGTTGACCAAGCAAGCCTCAGTGTCTCCAGCTAGATATGCGCCGGGTGATAACATCGGTTTTGATATTGTGTTGGAAAACGTGGGAGGTGGATACCTTCGCAACGTTAGAGTTGAGGAGTTAGCCCAGTCCATCCGGAGCGAAGTCGTGGACAGCGACATAGAAGGTCAGGTATTTGAACGCTGGGCACTAGGCACCGTGAAAACGGAAGATGCGGGAAGCAGCAAGTCACAATTAGTTAAAACCGAGTCCGATTTCGATTCGGCAAACGGCTACGTTGGCATCTACCACATCGCCCCCAATAGCAAACTGATAATGCATGTCGAAGGGGTTGTTGGCGATAAAGTTGTAGGACCAATCACCAATACCGTCAATGTTACTGGTGAAGGTATAGACCCACAAAGCAAACAGGCAACCTATTTGCCCTACGACGCTCAGCTAGATTTGCAAAAAACGGTCGACAAAGAGACGTATATCGCGGGTGATACGTTAACTTACACCATCACATTGACCAATAGCCAAGCAGTGTGGGCGAAGAATGTACACCTTGTCGATCGACTCGATCGAGTGGTTAGCGAGTCTATTTCAGGGGAAGAGGTTTCTGCATTTGAAGACGGCACAGTTTCAATCTCTGCAGTATCAAAGCTGGGGACAACAGAGTTTCCAACCCTCGAAGGGACGTACATTGATAACCCAATTTCGGTGGCTCCGAATGATGTAGTGACTATCACTGTAACAGGCACGTTAAAAACGGATTTAGTAGGAGAGGTCAAAAACGTCGCATCAATTGAATACGACGGTAAGCGAGTCGAAAGCCAAGCGGTTAGCGTACCACTAATTCCAAAAGTAGAAGCGAGTAAAACCGCTTTAAGCGAATTCTACTCACCCGGCCAGTCAAACGGCTTCATCATTAGAGTGGAAAACAAGGACCAAGCTTGGGCCAACGATATTGAGTTGAACGATATAATTTCGACATTAAATGTGTCGACGGCTGATGGCGTGGAGAGAAGTGCATTTACTCATTGGAATCTGGATGTTCATTCTGACGATAGCTCAGTAGTGACTAATAAGAGCAGTAAAAGTGCCAACAGTGACGTTGCACTTACTATCGACCTTGCGCCACTGGGATATGTGGAAGTCAGAGTGGAAGGTCAAATCGATAACAAAGCCATCGGGAAGATCACCAATACCGCACAGCTTGAGTTTAACGGTGAGCAACAAAAACCAAGTGCGGTTATCAAGCCGCAACCTTCCGTTATATCAATTGTAAAAACCGCAGACAGAGAGTTTTATCAGGCTGGTGAACCCGCTCAGTTTGTTGTCACAGTGCGCAATGAAGGCGACGGATTCGCCAACGACATTTTAATTAATGACCTTATGAGCAAAGTTAACGTCACATTAGTTGACGGCTCAGAAGGAACTGCGTTTGAGAACTGGACGATCAATACCGATATTTCTAGTGCGCAAACCACATTGACGGATATTCCTACAGGAAAGAACCCCGACATAAATACCCTGGCGGACATTGCCCCGCAAAGTGAAGTCCAGTTCACTATTAAGGTATCGTCAATCACTATGCGACGACTGATATCGTTAATACTGCGTCTTTTGCCGATGGTGATATTGATTCGGGTAGCGCGCAAGCATGATTAAGCATCGACCAGTATCCGTCGCGCTAAAAAAATACGTAGGTGAGACGGGTACGGAAACAGAACAGATTTACGAACCGGGTAAAGAGTCAATCTTTAGAGTGGTTTTAACCAACAACAACGAAGCGTTTGCTTCGGGTATCAAGATAAAAGACCTGATCAACTCCCTAGAAGTAGATACCGTTAAAGGTACACGAGAAAAAGCGTTCGACACGTGGACTATTACGGTAAATACGGGTAATCCTCTTACATCGGTCTCGCCAGACCCTTCAGGTATGGGGAAAGATATAGATGCTCGTGTCGACCTTGCACCAAATGACACGGTCGAGTTCTTGATTAGAGGCGTGGTGAACGAATACGCGAGTGGAAGAATCGATAACAAAGCGACGATGTCGGTAACCGTTGACGGTTCGAGCAAAGCGTCCGCAGAAGCGAGTTTACTTGCGGCAGAAGAGAATGTTGTGGTTACGAAAACCGCCGACAATCCTATCTATGTGGCTGGAGAGAAGAGCACCTTCCGTGTCCGTTTAGTCAATGACAGTAAAGGCTTTGCCCAAAACATTGTTGTGCGAGACGTAATGTCCAATATCAAAGTACCGACTAGACCGGACATAACAACAGGTAAGCGAGAGGTGGTACCAGCTTTCACCGATTGGGTTATAGAGCAAACCCAGCAAGATCCGCGAACTCAAGTTAGTCAAAGCGCGTTTGCCATCAACTCTGATATTGACGTGGTGATGTCGATTGCTCCACAAGACACTGTAGAGTTTGCCATTACTGGTACGGTTGACCCAAGAGCGATGGGTGAGATTGTCAATGTGGCTCAAGAAATTGAAGAGGCTCCGGTTTCGCGCAAGACAAGTGGTGAATACCGTGTGGTTAGGGCTGGAGCAAATGTAACCACTGTCTCAGCCATGATCACACCACAGCCCGTTCACTTTGCTATAGATAAAACCACCAACAAAGGGGACGATGCGGAGTTTACTAACGATGATGAAACCTTGACCTATATCCTTAAAGTAACCAATGAAGGTTCTGGGACGGTTAGTGGTGCAGAGATGTTAGACGAAGTGAGTCAGTTAGTTGGCAGCAATGGAAATGCGCTCTTTACTGATTGGACAGTCAAGATTGAAGAATGGCCAACTGGAGACGTAAAAGCAGAGTTTAGTAATCAAGATCTGAACCTACCAGATAGTGGCCTATCGTTAGACCTTCTTCCTTATATGGGTAACGGTTATGAGATCACTATCGTAGGACAGCTCAACAAGGGCTTAGATGACACCATCACAAACACTTTTACGGTGACGGACCAGCTAGTGGGAAATCGGCTTCGGACGATGCAGTTATTCACGTGAAACGTTTCTCAGACAACGAAGGCGAACTGTTAGTAACAAAAGAGGCGATGCAGACGGACGCTCAGGTCGGTGATGTGGTTGAGTATGAGGTCAACATCTATAACAACAATGAATCGGAGTTTAGGAACGTTAAGCTGGTAGACCGATTCCCGTCCGGCTTCGCATATGTCCCAGGATCTACGGAACTGGTTAATAGCGGGCCAGATGGAGAGTTTGATACGGGCGATGATGTCATTCGCAAAGAGGACCCATCGGTTACCCAGCAGTTAACCTTTAATGTAGGGGATATGCTGGCGTATGGGGGAGAAGAAAAAACCATAACAGAGAAGGTGAGAATACGATATCTGCTGCGTGTCTCAGTCGGGGCAACGTTTGGTAAGTATGTCAACTCAGCTACTGCAAAAGCACCACCTAAAGGGGAAAGTGGGGGCGTCTTGGTCGATAAGTCTAATACCGCAACAGCAACGGTAGAAGTCTTGCCGGATAAGGTTTTTGATACCGCTTCAATCATAGGTAAGGTATTTGAAGACCACAATAAAGATGGTTTCCAAGCGGATGCCACAGCCTACAACGTAGTGTTAACCGTTGACCTAGATAGTAGTGATTATGTACCTAACACTACCTTGTTGGTAGATAAAGGTAAGGAGATATTTATTGCCGACAAAGGTCACTCATCGTCACCCAATAGTGCGTTGGCAAACGGTGTTCGAGTTGGCAAGTTGTTCGGCACGTCATCTAATCGAACACTGAAAGGCGTTCACAAACGCGTCTACCAGCTAGAGACCAAGAGTGATAAAGGTTTTCACTTTACCGTGACTACCGACTCAGGTAGCCGAATAGAGTTTGCTGCCAATGGCGAAATATCTCATTTTCACAGCGGTGATAAAGCCGATGGCCTATCCGCAGAAGAACTCGATATCACGCGGAATCTCTATCGCGATGGTGACAAATACTTGTGGGAAATCATCATTGAAAACAAGGGAATTTACGAAGATGGTATTCCTGGAGTAAGGCTGATGACAGTCGAAGGAATAGTGATAGAGACCGACCAGTTTGGGCGATTCCACGTACCAGACCAGTGGGTGTTGGACAAGAAGGGTAAGCAGTTTTTGGTGAAACTGGATACGGACTCTTTACCTACAGGAATGAAAGTGTTTAGTGAAAACCCAAGGGTTCAGGTGATTTCTCCAAATAAACTCACCAAGTTTAACTTTAGCGTGTCGGTGGATAAGTAATATGGTCAATAAAAGCAAAAATAGTCGCGCAACAAAAGCGGGTAAGCGTCTGATGAAAACCCAATTGGCCATTTGCATTTTGGCTGCTATACCCATGTTAGCGGCGGCTAAAGATACCAGCCAACTAAACCAATTGGATCACGATACCACTGGCGTAGAGGTGAGCCCTCATAAACAAGCTGATAACTCTAGAATCTATCTAGAACAAGGTGCAATTTGGGCTAGCCGAGATATTACCCGCTTTGACCCAGTGTTAGACGTCAGTGTTGGTGACAAGCTTGAAGTCGCAGAAGGTAAACTACTTGACGAGGTGAGTTTTACCGTTAGTTCAAACTACAGTTATTACGTTACGCACTATCAAATCGAGATCTACCGCGGTGAAGACAGTAGCTTATCTCAGCCATTGAGAGTTTTGGAAGGAACAGACGTCGCCAATGACTACGATATCAGTTGGGATGGCAAAACCGATGTCGAATACCCGTTCCAACGTGGAAAGCAACTGCAATTTCGACTCAAAGCGTGGGATAAAGATGGCAACATGGATGTCACTACTATCGGGGTGATGGACTTAGTGAAGCCGGACTCAGACACGGTGGAAATTGAACGCAACGATGGACAAGAAGAAAACAGCCGGACCTATGGTCGAGCTGAGCTTATGCGCCACAATATTCCCACTAATGCAGGCTTGGCGAAGTTTATAGGAACGGGTCTTGTTGGTGTCGACAAAGTCGTGATAGGAGAAGACGAGTTTGATGTTGAAGACGGAGAACTGTACGCAGAGCGCTTTTTGCCCGCCGACGCATATCAGTTTCCTACCAAAGTGGTGTTTGATAGTGGTGACGAAAGACGGTTTGTTCTCTCTGTCCGTATCCCCAATGAATACTATGCACAAGCAGGTTTAGCCGATTTCTACATTGGCAAGAACCGCGTGACAGGTAATACGGGGGCCCTTGGAGTTAATGAGCAGTACCTCGGTGATGTTTATAACCAAGGCCGTATCGCCTATTTTGGACAAGGTAAGTTTGGCGACAAACTAAGGATTACGACGCATTTTGACAGTAAAGACGGACAGATAAAAGATATCTTCAAGCATCCGTTTGCGTCAGATTCTTCGGACGTGTTTGACATATTGGAAGATGATGATGAGCTTTACTACGGTGATTACGGCGACGGTGCTAACATTCACAAAGTGGTTAATACCAAAGGTAAAGTTTACGCCGATATTCAGTATGACAAATCACAACTGCTTTGGGGGAACTACAACACCGGACTCACAGGTACAGACAATAATGACTACAACCGAAGTCTATACGGTTTTAAAGGTGACTACCGAACTCGCTCTACTACTAAATTCGGTGACGATCGGCTCAATGTGGTCGGTTTTGCAGCCTCTGCCGAGTCTGCGTTTGCTCATGATGAGTTTCTGGGAACGGGTGGCTCTCTCTATTTCCTACGTCATGGAGAAGTGGTTCCGGGAAGTGACAAGGTTTACTTAAAAGTGGTTAACAAAAACAGCGGGATCTCAGAGAAAGAAGTACCGCTTCAGTCTGGGCGAGACTACGAAATTGATCCCTACCAAGGACGAATCATTCTAACTAGACCACTCAACAATATTATTTCGGACAACTTTGGTTCTGTTATCGAAGATGATCCGGCTGACGGCTACGAAAACTACTTAGCCGTCGATTATGAGTTCGTACCTCAAGGTCGAGAAGCAAGAGATTCAATGAGTTATGGTGGTCGTGTTAAAGGATGGGTGAACGATTACATTGGTGTGGGGGCAAACTACACAACGGAAGAAAAAGACGCACAAGATTACGAGTCTTATGGCACTGATCTTACCTTACGAGCAACAGAGGGAACCTATATTAAAGGGGAGTTCGCTCATAGTAGGGGACGTCAAACGGACTCAAACTATGTTTCATTTGATGGCGGCTTAACATTCTCTCCAGTGGGGGACGGTTTAAAAGAACGACAAGGTGACTCTGTTCAGATTAAAGCCGTCGCAAACCTGTACGATCTTGCTCCAACGATCTTTTCGGCCGTTGGCAACGATGTTAAGGCTTGGTACAAATCGAAAGATGCGGGCTACAGCTACGCCAGTCAAAGTGACGACGTTGAGCAAGAGTCATTTGGTACTGAGTTGCGTCTGCAAGTGACGGACAGAGTGTCGTTCGCCACTCGCTACACCGACATAGAAGAACGAGAGGTCGATAGAACACTGAAAACCGATACTCAGCAAGCGGAGGTAGAAGCGCAGGTTAAAGTCAGCGAACACATCAAACTCTCGGTGGCAGGAAAGCAGATAGACGAACTCAACAAAGAATGGAAAAAGGGCAAAGGAACATTAGCAGGTGTAAGAGCAGACTATATTTGGGATAGTGATAACAGCGTTTATATCAAAGGACAAAGTACCGTCGATAAAACGGACCAGTATGAAGACAATGACAGCGCAACCATAGGTGCTGAGTTTCGAGTATGGGAAGACTTGAAACTAGGAGGGGAGTACACTCACGGCGACCGAGGTGAAGTGACTGAAGCGACAGCTACTTATGATGTGACCCAAGATTATTCTACCTACCTCACTTATAGCAATGACAACTACGAGGGCAAAAACGACGTTATCGTTGGGCAACGAGCTGACTTGACTTCCGATGTCGATTTTTATCAAGAGAATCAGTTTGTCGATGAAAACAATGGCAAAGGTCGGATTGATTCGTTTGGTTTCGGTTATGACATGACTGACGATATCGATTTCGGTATCGGTTATCAGCAAGGTAAAATTGAAAAGCCCAACGCTATTGACCCTTCCAAACTCGAAGTCACGAGAAGAAAGGCCATTACCTTTACCACTAACATCGATATCGACAACGTCAGTTTTAAAAATAAGGTGGAGTATCGCGTCGATATAGGCAACGAAAACGTCGATATTTCAAAACGCCGAATAGACCAGTGGGTGACCACGAATCGCTATACCCAGCACCTAACTGATGAGTACACGGCTTTCGGTAAGTACAACTTTTCTAAGTCGGTGAGCAAAGAAACCGATGAAACTTTAGAAAGGTTTATCGAGGCTACAGTGGGTCTCGCATACAGACCCGTGTTTAACGACAGATTAAACCTTCTTACCCGTTACACCTATATCGCTGACCAAGACAACTTAGACCGAGATGTCGATTACAGTAACGAACAATCACATATCATTGAGCTAGAAGGCATCTATTCCATTGATGAACATTGGGATATAGCTCAAAATATGCCCATAAAGACAAGCAAGAGGATTTCAACCGCCAGTCGGGAACGACCGTGCGTGTGGAAAACAATATCAATCTATACGGCTTAAGTGCGGCTTTCCACATTATTAAATCTTGGGACATTACTGGGGAATACCATTGGAAGACAGACACGATCAACGATGAGCTAGAGCACGGTGCACTGCTTTCCATAAACAAACACCTAACCAACAACTTTAAACTAGGCGTTGGGTACAACTTCTCTGGTTTCGACAGTAACTTAGCCAACGATGACGATTACAACGCACGAGGTGTATTTGTTAACTTGGTCGGCAAGCTATAAGGGAATGAAAGTGAAAAGAGTAAATGCTTCTATAGTTATCGGTTTGATGTTGTCTACGCTAGTCGGCTGTTCAACGGACACTTACGTCAGCGAAGAGAACAGAGACAAGTTCGGCGATCCGTTGGTGGAAAAGTTCCTGATTCAAGAGTGTATTGTTCCTCAACGTGACATTCACTTTGCCATGGCTTCTCATTTTGATTTTGATAAGTCTGAACTCAAAGAAGCGGATAAGGCATCCATCGACAAGCTGATTAACAGTATTCGACATCTTCACGGTCAAATTGCCATTGTTGGACACACGGATTACCAAGGCAGTGATAGCTATAACGAACAGCTCTCTCTGCGACGAGCAGAAAGCGTTAAGGCATACATGCAGAGTCATTTAGACGCTTCGCGTTACGACTGGGAGGTTAAGTACTACGGAGAATCAAGGCCTATAGTACAAGGTGTATCTAAACAGGCTAACGCAGAAAATCGACGCGCTTATGTGGTGTTTGAGCAAACGCAAACGGAGCAAGAAAACCCTCTTTGCAAATCACCAGAACCAAAGCGAAAAGTGTATGTCTCTATGACTTCGCATTTTGATTTTGATAAATCAGTGTTACAAGAACAAGATAAACCTATGCTAGATGAGTTCGCACAAAATCTTCAGGGATTAACGGGGCGCGTACTTATTGCTGGTCATACGGACCTACAAGGGGCGTTAAGTTACAACCAAGTACTGGCTGAAAAAAGGGCGGAATCTGTGCTGCATTATTTGCAAAGCAGGCTAGATCCTAACCAGTATGTATGGGAAGTTAAATCTTTTGGCGAACTGGATCCGGTAATAGAAGAGCAAAACAATGAAGCCAACGCTTTAAATAGGCGTGCCTTTATCGTTTTTAAACAAGGCGAGTTACCGAATTCGGAGCAATAATAACTAGGAAGGGGCACAAATGTCCCCTCTATTAACTCTGTTTTGGCAGAAGAGTAGTAAAAGTAACAGGAGTAGAGGATGGAGAAGGTACAAGCGGTTATAGATTTTCTTCTTGCTCATAAAGTCGTACTCACCGTCATTGTAGTAATGATAATTTCGGGTATACGCCGTATAACGCTCTGGAAAATACGAGGCGAAGTCGACTTTGTCACTGAAGATCAGCGGAAGTGGATGTCACGTACCAAAAATGGCACGTTTGCCTTTACCGTTATCTTACTGTTTATGCTTTGGCAGTCTGAAATCAGTGAATTCGCCCTATCGGTGACCGCGATTGCTGTTGCAATTGTGGTAGCTTCAAAAGAGATCATACTCTGTTTTACAGGCTCAATTCAGCGCGCCAGTTCTCGCTCATTTCGCATTGGCGACTGGATTGAAGTGGGCAAACTTAGCGGTGAAGTGATTGAGCACAACTTAATGGCGACCGTAATTCAAGAAATCGACTTGTATCACGGCAACTATCACTACACGGGAAAAACGGCCACATTGCCCAACAGCATGTTTTTTTCCTATCCAGTAAAAAATCTCAATTTTATGAAGCGCTACGTATACCACAACTTCACTATCGTGGTACCTGAGTTCGTTAATCTTTACCCAATGCTACCGGGTATAAACAATAAAATTGAACAACACTGCCACTATTTCAGTGAAGTGGCAAAACGATACAACGCTATCATCGAAAAGCACGCAGGTGTGGATCTACCCGGCGCAGAGCCTCATATCCACATTTCAAGCGGGGCGACGGGAGAGCAAGTTGTGCACTTTATGATATTTTGCCCAACAGAAAATGCCGTTCACTTGGAGCACCTTATCCGACAGGATTTTATGACCCAGTATGAAGCGACATTTCCCAACAGTAAAACAACTATGGATGTTGCTAATGACAACGACTAATAGACGAAGACGGCCCCAGAGTTAGTGTGGGTGCTATCTTTGTGAGGCGCACCAACGGCCAAAGTGCTACCGTCATCCGAGAGGCTGATTGAGTTTCCAAAACTGCTGGTATCTATTACTTGAAGCGCTTTTAAGAAAGCAACTTGTTGCCAGTTACCACCGTTAAAGCGAAACAGGTAAGCGGCCCCTGAATCTGTTTTTGATGACGTATTGAGAGTAGTATCGCCGTTTATCCCAGTGGTGTCTGAATTCTCACCAATCGCTCCTACAGCTAATGTGGCGCCATCATAGCTCAAAGAGATATCTGCACCAAATTGATCCAACAGTTCGGGTTCTTTTGCTTTTATTATGTCGGTCTGGTACCAGTTATTCCCTTGGTACCTAAAGATGTAAACCGCGCCAACGGGTACACCAGTTTTTGTTGTAGCAGCACTGTCATTAACTCCTTTTGCATCAGAGCTTTCCAATGGAGCACTCACCGCTAGAGTTTCGCCATCGCCGCTCAAGCTGACCGAAAAGCCAAAAAACTCATCCACACTTGCATTAGACGCTTTAACGTAGATCTCATTGGACTTATCCCACTGGCCATTGGAATAATGGTATAGATAAACGGCTCCAGAGTTTGTCGCAGTACCTGTTCGTGCGGAACCAATACCTGTAGACGCGGAATCTTCCCAAGGTGCACCAACTGCGAGTAAATTTCCATCCCAGTTCAAACTTACAGATTGTCCATAGGCATCGGAGGAGTTTGGGTTTAAACCGCCGCTACTACCACCAATGTTCATGTTGTCGTTAGATTGAAAGAAATCCTCTTGTTTCCACAAAGCGTTTGTTTCATCAAAGCGGAAGATGTAAACCACATCTTTGTCTCCAACCAAGTTACTTCTGCTCGCGGGGTCACCGACGACTAAGGTTGTGCCATCTCCACTTAATGCAATGGACTCGCCGAAAGCATTTTCTGTATCACTTGCAGAGTTTTCCGGTTGGATAAGAGCAGGTGGATTGACACTTCGTTGCCACGTATCGTTGTGTTTTTCATACTGATAAACAAAGACACTTCCTTTTTGATTGTTTAGGTTGGGATCTCTGGGCATGGAAACGGCCAAAGTACTGCCGTTGCCGTTTAATGCTACTCGATAGCCAAACCAATCATCATTTTGTGGTGAAGGCGCTTTAATGTAGTCGATGTTTTGCCATTCGTTATTTTGACGTTTATACAGATAAACCGCTCCAGCCAAAGTTAGACTGGTATCAAACGGGTCTAAGCCGTTAGAGCGCTCGCCGGGTGCAGCGACGGCGAGTGTTTCACCATCCGCACTGAGTACAACCGAATACCCCATATATTGGTTGTCACTGCTGTTGGGCAACTCTATTTGCTTAATCATGCTATTGAGGCTGTTAGAATCGAAGTTAACTGAATAGAGGTTAGACGATGCTTGTTGCCCGCCTGCCTCTGCGATGACGAACATCTTGCTATCAATCAGGGGAAGAGGGTTCACTTTTATATATAGCTCGGAGGCATCAGTCACACTACCAAGATAGATACACGCCTCGTGATCGTCTGGATTGGCTTGGCATAGTGTGTATTCAACACTTTTCCCCTCTGCTTCCACGTCTTCCCAGTCTGCTTTTACAGTACCGTCCTGTTCTATGGTGAGCGAACGAAAGTTAAAGGCAGGTAATACGAAAGATTCAATGTTGGAATCGTTTTGTTGATCTTCTGCTTGGTTATCCGCATGTGGGCTGTTTTCTTCACCTAGATTAAAAGGGGTTGAACTGTCGCTGCAAGCGGAAGCAACTACACTGATACCCAACATCAAAGCAAAGTTTTTGGTTTGTGAAATCGTCAATGCCATTTTAATTACCGTTGTTAGAAATAACGCAGAGTAGTCAGCTCTTGGTAGGAATGTAATTGGCATATCTAAATAACAATAAACAAGAGTGGCAGTTGTATTGATGAAACCGGTGATTAGGAAGGAAGGTTTTATTAAGCGTTTTGGGAAAAAATGGCGCCACACTGGGCAACGCATTAGTCTAGGTATATCCCCTGCTGTTATCTTTGTGAAGGGTATTTCATTCTAAGGGCCATATTGACTAAGAAGATCAGTACAGGTACTTCGATAAGCGGTCCAATCACACCGGCGAATGCCTGATCAGAATGGATGCCAAACACGGCGATAGCGACAGCAATGGCGAGCTCAAAATTGTTACCTGTTGCAGTAAAGGCAATAGAAGCATTTTTATCGTAATCGATTCCCAGTTTTCGGCCGACAATAAAGCTGATAAAGAACATCACCACAAAGTAGATGGTCAGCGGAACGGCAATTCTAAACACGTCTAATGGAAGTTCGAGAATCATATCGCCTTTCAAACTAAACATTAAAACAATAGTGGCTAATAGAGCGATCAAGGTAATGGGTGAAATCTTAGGGATAAACACCTCTTCATACCACTGTTCTCCTCTGGTTTTGGTTAACCACTTTCTGCTTAGGTAGCCAGCTAGGAAGGGGATACCAAGATAGATAACAACGCTTTTCGCTATGTCACCTATAGAGATGTCGACTTCAATACCTTGAAAACCAAAATAGGGAGGAAGTACGGTGATAAACAACCATGCCATTGCGCTGTAGGTGAGAATTTGAAACGCACTGTTAATGGCGACGAGTGCGGCGCCATACTCTTTATTTCCCCCGCCTATATCATTCCATACCAAAACCATGGCGATACAGCGTGCCAAGCCGATAAGAATAATCCCCACCATATAGCCCGGTTTATCACCTAAAAACAATAAGGCGAGCACAAACATTAGGATTGGCCCCACTATCCAATTCATTATCAAAGACAGGGAAATGGCTTTTTTGTCTCGTGTGGTTTGCCCCATTAGGCGATAGTTCACTTTTGCAAGGGGTGGGTACATCATTAAGATAAGTCCGATGGCTAAGGGTATGTTTGTCGAGCCAATTGAGACGGCCTGATTCCAATCTGCGACTTGTGGAAACATTGCACCGATTGAGACGCCAATAGCCATGGCGATAAATATCCATACGGTTAGATAACGGTCCAGAAAACTCATCTTTGAGCTGGCGTTTTGGGCTAGGGATTGTTGCATATTGAATTCTCTATTGCTTATCGTCGATATACGATTAATCAGGTCGTTTAAAGTCCGAAATTTGCTGTTTAGTTAAGTGTGCTGGCCAACAGTTTTTCGAAGGCATGGATTTCACTGCGATTAATGCGATAACACACCTTAGGGGGCCTAGGCTCACTAATTATAAAGTCCGCTTGTTTCAGAATTCTTAAATGTTCTGACACTGTTGATTGCGCCAAACCCAGTTTAGAAACCAGATCGCCATTCAGACAGCCATTGGCTTTATCCATGGCAATTAGAATACGCAAGATCCGAACTCTCGCTGGATGAGATAGGGCTTTAGCTTTTGCCGCTAGTTCCTCTTCTTGTTGGATGCAGTTTGCATCAGTTTTGAAAATGGAATCATCGGTTACTTGGCATTGGCTCATAAGTTCAATCCTTAATCGTCGAATCGCGATAAAGGATACTCTGATTCATTGGATTTTCAACCTTGTCACCCACGCGCTTGCGTCAGTTCCTTGATGTCTTTTTTGTTGATGAACGTAGTTAAATAATGTATATCAATGAGTTGCAGGATAATAATTGGTCTCATGAAGGCCTTAACACTCAGTTTGTTCAGTATCGATACAAGCGAGTCACAGAGAAGCCACTAGACGTTCAATCAATTTTGGTCTACCCAAACTTAGTATTCGATTAGAGGTGTTGTTTTACTCTCAATCTTCGTTTTCTGGCCTAACACCAGAAACGATAGTCGAATCTAGCTTTATATTTTCTAAGTAGGTGAACATGCGCACATTACTATTGGGCCTTTTACTATTTGTTACTGTTGGCTGTAGCGTCGAAGATGACGCTAAGCCGCTAACTCCCAGTCCATTATGGGTTCAAGGTGAACTAGATAATGGATTGAAATATCATATCTATCCACTGGAGTCGAAGCCCGTCTCTATCCGTTTGTTTGTGAATGTTGGTTCGCTGGTGGAAACAGAGCAGCAGCAGGGCTACGCTCACTTTGTTGAGCATATGGCTTTCAATGGTAGTAAACATTTTACTTCCAACGATGTACTTAAACTCTTTGAGCAAAATGGATCGTCATTTGGCGCCGATATCAATGCGTATACCAGTTACAAAGAGACGGTGTACAAACTTGAAGTCGTTGACAAATCAAAGTTGGATAAAGGTCTGCTCTGGATGCGTGATATCTCTGATGGACTCACTTTTGCGCCCGAAGAGGTAGAGAAAGAAAAAGGCGTAATTTTTGGCGAGTTTAGACACTCTCGACCAGAACAAAAATCGTTTATCGATAAATCGTACCAGGATTTGATCTCGGGCTCCGCCCTAGAAAATAGAGACCCACTAGGAACAAAAGCGATAGTACAAGCGGCAACGTCTGAATCTCTAAAGGCGTTTTATCAGCATTGGTATCAGCCACACCTAAGCCATATTGTGGTCACTGGAGGTGTCGACGCGAAAGAAGTAGAAGCCTTGATTAAAGCAAAGTTTGAGAGTTGGAAAGGGGACGCAAAACAAACTCTACCAGCGAAAGCACCTGTTGCGATCAACTACCAAGATTTTGTTGCCCACGCAGGTGTTAATGAGCCATCAACAATAGATTTATTGATCCCACGTGGAACGCATTTGGTCAACGATGAAAGTTCAGTGCATCAGTCTATGTTTGATAGCCTGTCCAATGACCTGATATACCGAAGAATCAGTCGCGTTTTTAACGACTCCTCGATACCACTTGCCAGTATGGACGTCAGTTGGTTTAGCATGGAGCTAGATCGCGTCCATCTGATACACCTTGGTTTTGCTCCGGAATCGCGAGATAAGGCGCAAGAACTTCTGTTACACACGTTGGCATCACTGCGCGATCACGGCGTTTCTCAATTGGAGCTAGATAGTGTGTTAACGAGTTCGCAGCAAGAGCTAGATAACTTGGACACTGATTGGGATCTGATTTCAGCGGAAACGCATGCCGATAACCGAATCCAAACCATAAGCTATGGCCAAATCAAACAATCGAAAGAAGGCTACAAATCAACACTTAGCAGTTTTATTGCCAAAGCAAAACTGGAAAAAGTGAATGAGCAACTAAAGAGCTTGTTGAGCACTAAAGCGAGTTGGCACATGGCGGCGGACTCTAAGGAGAGTATAGAGGCTATAGAAAAAGCGCTGCCAATGTTAAAGCAAACGCTAGCGGAAAAGGGTAAAAAACCGCTAATTTTTAAGGTGAGTGACTCTGGGCTTGAATCGCCACCGGTTACTGGAGAAATAGTTGCGGCCAGTGAACAGAATGGCTTTTATCGGTGGACACTAGAAAACGGTATTGAAGTTTGGTACGAGCGAGATGAAAAAGCAGGAGATCAAGCCTATACCGTTTATTCGGCCAAGGGTGGAATAAGCGCGCTACCTGAGGCGCTTTATCCCTCGTTACAAGTCGCTGGGACAGTAATTTCGCGAAGTGGCCTTGGTGATTTTGATGGCTCAGAGCTGGACAGCTATCTAAGCAAGGAAGGTATCGCACTGTATCCGTTTGCTTTCTACACATCTCACGGTTTTGAAGTTACTTCTCCAGCGGACAAAATCGGCGATGCGTTTAAGACGATTTACAATGCATCGGCTCATATTCGCATCGATGATCGTCAGGTAGAGAAAGCGAAGAAAGAGTTTTACGACAATCGCACGCAGTACTTGAAGTCGCCTGAAGGCCAAATAGGCCAAACGGTTAACCGTAACTCTTATCGAGATTCCAGTATGCATTGGTTACTGTCTGGTGCTGAAATTTATTCAGTAATGAGCGATCAAATACGGCAAACACACCGTGAGTTATTTGGTAAGTTCCACAATCAAAAGCTGGTTGTTATCGCCAATTTAGATCCAGCAGACATCGCTGAAGCGTTAAGGCGCTACATCGCTCCCATTAAGTTTGAAATAGCTGAGCAGAGGCCACTTAACATTGGATTTAAAGACGAGATAAAGCCAAAAATTACCTCTGCAATTAACAACGAAAACAATACGGTTTACGTGATGAGAGTGGTCCAACCCGACGCCCCTTATCCCGGTGCGATAACCCCGTTCGTCGATGATATGTTGTCTCGCGTGTTGACACAGAGGCTTGATAAATTCGTTCGTGAAGAAAAAAGCTTGGACTACGCTCCGGCGGCATTTTCTTTGCGCTTTGATGGTGAACCAATTAATGATTGGTACTTCGAAGCGAGAGTAGAAAACGATAAATTAGAAACGCTTGAGAACGCGATGGATAAAGTTATTACCGACCTACTGGCGGGTGTCACTCAACAAGAAATCGATAGTGTTTCTAAGCAGTTGGTGGCCGATCTTTTGCCTTTGGAAAACGACTACATCCAGCGAGGTTGGTTTTACGCTCGATATCTGACTCATGGTTATGGTTTAGATATTATCACCAATGTCGAAACATCGATTCCGACCATTACGTTAAATGATATTCAGAAGCGCATTGATCAGAGTTTTGGAGAAGGGAGCATGACTTCGAAATACATCTTTACGCCGACGAAGTAAAACGGCAAATAGAAAAGTGGCATTCGCCACTTTTTTATTATTTACAGATCTGCTTTTACTTAACTTGATTCTACGGCGTTTTATTCGTGTTGAAAGCTACTGTGCTGGATAAAGTGGTCTATCTGTTCTGGAACAAAGCGACTGTAGATTATACTGGTATGGGTTTGGCCAGTGATAATGTGGTCTGTCATCCCCTGAATTCGAGTCTCTTCTACTGTCACCGTGCCATCAGAAAGAGTATCGTTTTCCATCATTAGTATGGGGCGAGCACCTAAAGCAACATTGCCAGCAATACTGCCCAACTTTTGGGGGTAACACCATTCGTCTTGGTGATTCTCCAGCCCATAGTCAGTGGCGTTACCCAAAATAGCACCAAGTCCTAGATCTTGAAGTCGGTGGACAATTGACGCCCCTTGAAGAGGTGAACCAATGGCTACAGCGTGAGAAATAAGGTCGACAGAAGGTTTGCGTTGGGCTAGGTAGTGTTTGATCATCAACCCACCTAGACTATGGCCGACCAGCACATTGGTCATACTCGGGTCAATCGCTTTGTCTATAGCGCGAAAAACCTTCTCTTCATCAATGGCAAGTGTGTTGTAGGTGATAACCTGACTAATATAACCAAGTTTACGTAGCTTCTGACTAAGGGGCTGCATGACGATACCGTGCATATATAGACCGTGAAGCAATACGATTTTCATACCTCTCTCCCTGAAAAGTTAAGGCACACTCCTATAGAGTGTGCACTTTGTATTCTAAATGCGCGTAAAGCGGAAACTCTGAAGTGGCTGTTCTTGTCCATCTAAAAATGCGTAAGACGTTAGGGTCCATACTTGCTGTCCGGCGAAACTCAATTCCAAACGCGTATCTGCAGTTGCAATGTCTTGATATATAACATCATTTATATTTGTAGGGTAGAAGTTATAGCGATTGCTATTGGCGTTAAATTCTCCCGCAAAGTTGACATCAACCTGTTTTGCATTGTTGGCAACGGCCAGTTGGTAACCTTTTTCAGGGGTAAATGAGAACTGTGCAGTTAGGTCTATACCGTGCTGGTTGGTTATCGCTACGTCTGCTTGTGTTGTTTTTGCCAAAGAGCCGACAGCACTTAGTTCATTGAGCTGAGACTCGTGGCTACCGTGATTCTGAATGTTGACGTTCCACTCACCGACAAAGTTGTCTAGTTCACTCCAGTTGCTCAGAGCAGTCTGGTTGTGACTGCTGTTACCTATTTTGCTAAGCGCATCGTTGCGATTGTCGTCGCGAATGTTTTCGCGATTGTTTTGAATGTCTGCCCCTGCGCCAGCGACACCACCAGTAACGCCTCCCGCAATGGCGCCTTTAACCGCAAGTTCAGGTTCGCCGGTTAATGCTCCTAAAGTAAGCCCTAATAAGGCTCCTCCAGCGGCTCCTTGCTTAGTTAAAGCATTTGGATCGTCCTCACCCGGTGTAACACACGCCGTAAGAAGAGGAAGGCTAATAGCGGCACAAAGTGCAGAAAGTTTAATGTTGTTCATACACAGTTCTCAAAGTTAATTAGTAAAAGCTGTGTCAAGACTAGAACACTAATGTCAGGAGATTATTATGAACGCTGTTTTATTGTATTTCAAATTGTTTCCACTATTTGTGAATAGCCTTAGGTATAAGAGACTGGAAATAGACTAAACTTTAATAATTACAGTTAATTACAACTTGTTTTAAAGGAAAAATGTCAATATGGAACCAAGAGTGAGTATTATTACCTTGAGCGTGTCAGACCTTGCGCGCTCTTATGAGTTTTACACGGCATTGGGTTTAACGTCGTCCCAATCACCGCAAGACGGTATCATTTTTTTTAAAACCCGCGGTACTTGTTTAGCACTGTATCCCGCAGAAGCGCTTGGTAAAGATATTGGTGGTGAGTACGCATCGAAGACAAAAGGTTTTTCAGGGGTGACGCTTGCGCACAATACGCGTACTCAATCTGAAGTGGATGACTTGTTGCAACGCGCGGAACGTTTGGGTGGAAAGATAGTGAAGCCCGCTGGAGACGTATTCTGGGGCGGTTACAGTGGATACTTTTCTGATCCCGATGGGCATTTGTGGGAAGTAGCTTATGCAGATAGTTGGCAGTTTAACGATGACGGCAGTTTAGTGATTGAATAGTGTCTTTCTGCTGGTTGAAATGACTTAATAAGGGTAGGGGCTCTCACTACGGGTAGATAGCCCTTTTTTTATCTTTAAGAATTAGAAATAATAGAAGCTATTCTTTCCAAGTATTTAATAATCTTATGCGCGCAGATGATCTTATTCTTTTCGCCCAAGTGGTCGAGCTTGGCAGCTTTAGTAAAGTTGCTGAGTTAAATAACTTGACCAACTCCGTTGTGAGTAAAAGGGTTGCCCGTCTTGAACAAGAAATTGGGGTGCAACTACTTTATAGAACGACGCGGAAATTGACGTTAACCGAAGCGGGTAAAGCGCTACTTAGCGGCGCTAAGAACGTCAAACAAGCGACTCAAGAAGCGTTAGACAAGGTCTCTGGATACGGTGAAGCCATCAGCGGCCACATTAAAATGTCAGTGCCGACGATTTCCGGTGACCTTATTCTCGCCGATGCCGTTGCAGAATTTTGCAATAAACACCCCGGCTTAAGTGTTGATATGTCTTTAGAGAACCGCTTTGTCAATTTGGTTGAAGAGGGTTATGACTTAGTAATTCGAACGGGTTATTTAGAAGACTCGTCCATGATCGCTCGCCATATCTTGGATTCACAATGGATAGTTTGCGCGTCTCCGTCATATCTGGCTCAAAATGGAAAGCCGCTAACTCCAAAGGATCTAACAACGCATAACTGCCTTCAATACGCCTACCAAACCACTGGAGCGGCGGATTGGGAGTTTAAAGGTGATAAAGAGAACTATATCGTACAAGTTTCTGGTAGCTTTTCGACGGACAATGCGACGGCTCTGCGCAAAGCAGCGCTTGGGGGGCACGGTATCGCCTATGTGCCAAGATGCCTTGTCTATCACGATATTCGAGATGGTCAGCTAGTGGATATTTTCCCGCAGCAAGTGGGAAAAAAGTTGGGCATATACGCGGTATACCCCTTTACGCGGCAACCGCCAAACAAGCTCAGGCTGTTAATTGAACATATCAAACAGCGATACTTGGCTATTTCTCACTATTTTTAACGCAAAAGAGCCACTGTTTATTATCAGCGGCTCTTTCTTATTGATACTTAACGTTATTAAGCAGCGACAACTTCTTCGTCTAGATCGAATGACGCGTCAATCAGTTTTCGAGTGTAATCGCTCTTCGGTGAGTGGAAGATCTCTTCAGCAGAACCTTGTTCCATCACTTCGCCTTTTTGCATCACCAAAACTCGGTCCGAAAGGGCTTTTACTACACTGAGGTCGTGGCTGATAAACAAGAAACCAATGTTGTGTTTCTTTTGAATATCTTTAAGCAGGTCTATTACCGTTAGCTGAACAGAGCGATCAAGTGCAGAGGTAGGCTCATCGAGAAGAATAAACGATGGCTCCAATATTAGGGCTCTTGCTATCGCGATACGCTGTCGTTGACCACCAGAGAACTCGTGTGGGTAACGGTTGATTGAATTCGGGTCTAGGCGCACTTCTTCCAAAGCCTTACGCGCGCGTTGCATGCGTTCAGCTTTTTTCATTTCTGGCTGGTGAACTGTTAGTCCCTCAGTGATGATATCGCCCACTGTCATTCTTGGAGAAAGCGAACCATATGGGTCTTGGAATACCATTTGGATGTCTTTTTTAAGCTCAAAGCGCTCTTTATCACTCAGTACTGCAACGTTACGACCTTTAAAGTGGATGCTACCCGTGCATGGCAGCAGTCCGATCAAGGCTCTACCCAAGGTCGATTTACCTGAACCGGACTCTCCTACGATTCCCAGCGTTTCCCCTTGCTTCAGTTCAAGAGAAATGCCTTTGACCGCTTCGAAATACTGGTTTTGGCTCTTAATAAAGTGCGATTTCACTAGGAACTTAACGCGGATATCTTCGGCTTTTAGCAAGTCGTTCGCGTGTTCATCAATCGGGTCTTTTGCCCCTTTTGGAATAGAGTTGATTAGCATCTTGGTGTAGTCGTGCTGAGGAGCGGCGAACAACTCGCTACAAATACCTTCTTCAACTACATCGCCTTTACACATCACCATAACGCGATCGGCAAAGTGCTTAACTACGCCTAAGTCGTGAGTGATGAACAAGATTGCCATCCCCATCTTTGCTTGGATCTCTTTGATAAGAAGCAGTACTTCGGCCTGAACTGTTACGTCCAGTGCTGTTGTAGGTTCGTCAGCGATCAAAATGTCTGGTTCGTTAATTAGCGCCATTGCATCATAATACGCTGTAACTGACCGCCGGAAAATTCGTGAGGATACTTAGTGTAGGCCTGTTCGATGTTTGGCAAATGAACCAGTTCGAACAGTTCTAGTACTTTTTTCTTCGCTTCCGTTTTGTTGACGTTACGGTGGCACATGATGGCTTCCGCTACTTGGATACCCACTCTCATGTAAGGGTTCAATGACGTCATTGGTTCTTGGAAAATCATACCAATACGGTCACCGCGTATGGTTAGCATCTCTTTTTCTGGGGTATTGATAAGGTCTTTACCTTCAAAAACCGCACTTGAACCTTCACGAATAATCGCGTTGCCCGGTAAAAGCTGCATCAATGCGTTTGTGGAAACTGATTTTCCGCTACCCGACTCACCAACGATGGCTAGGGTTTCACCTTTGTAAAGGTCGAACTCAACTTTCTTAACGGCATCTACAATACCGTCGTTAGTGGTAAAACTGACCGAAAGATTTCGAACAGATAGAATTGGTTGTGACATTGTACTTCCTTATCAATTTATCACGTGGGCTTCTTGCGCCCCCGCGTTTTGGTACTTAAGTGACGAGAAATGATGATGAGCGCGCTGAACGTGTTCAAACTCTAACATCCATTCGGCGTTTCGCTGGGCACTGCAAAATGCACCCATATGGCGTAACAGGTCTTCACTATGTTTCTCAAGAACGGTGGCAGTGGAATCGATTAAAGACCCTGTTTCAAGGGAGATAAATTGCAGCAAGCCATAAGCTTGGTTTAATGCATCGAAAGCTCGTTGCTGTTGTCCTAAACGATTTAGGATCTCCGATTGAGAAACAGTGGCGTCTCTTAAACCCGTCAGTAGACATGCAAACTGACAAGGTTTGGTCTCCTCATCACTAATTGCAGAGTGAATATGGCCGGGCATGTATCCTAATACCTGCTCGTAGAGGTAATGGGCTTCAGGCCAATGCCCCTGTTCTAGCAATTGTTCGGCTTTTAGATAATGTGACCAGCATTCTTGTAAATCCATGAAGGAAACTCCGCAAAAACAAACGCTGATATTTAAATGCAATTCATTAACTATTGCAAATAATTATCATTTAAATGTTAGTTTTTGCTTCGAAATTGAACGATATTTGAACACTTAGTGTCAATTACGCTGTAAGTCACTAAAATGTAAATGAAATCAAACTACACTCATAAAATAACCAACAACAAAGTAAGCGGATGGGGAGAGGGCGATGGCGATAAACAAACTGAAAGCTGAACAGCTCTATCATAGTGCGCAGCTAGAAAAATTGGAGAGTAAGTCAACTAAGGAACTGGCTCCAATAGACGAAATTGTCGGGCAAGAGCGCGCTCAGAAAGCCGTTGAGTTTGCTATGTCCATAGAGGAAAAAGGGTACAACATTTACGCTATCGGCCAAAATGGGCTGGGTAAGCGTACCATGATACTGCGTTATTTGAATCGCCATAAACACGATGGCGACGCTCTCTATGATTGGTGTTATGTCGCCAACTTCGAAGATACTCGGACTCCCAAGGTGCTTAAGCTACCTTCTGGTGTCGGTACGCGATTGAGGCAAGATATTGAAAAATTAATGTCGAAGCTACTTAAAGCGATGCCACTTGCCTTCGACAACGAACTTTATTACAGCCGTGCCGATAAACTCAAAGGGCAGCTAGAGCAGAAACAGCAGACTGAATTAGAAAACATCAGTAAAGAAGCGAAAACCAAAGATATTAGCTTAACCATTACGTCCCAAGGCGACTATCAGTTTGTCGCTATGAATGGTGAAGATCTCCATACTGAAGATTCTTTTGATGCGCTGAGCAAAAAAGAACAAGAAAAATTCGGTACCAGTATTGACGAGCTAGAGGTGCGCTTGCGATCTATGGTAAGGCAACTTACCGAGTGGGAAGAGGCGTACAGCGAGAAAATTAAAAAGCTCAACGATGACGTAACGCTTGATGTTATTACTCACTTTATCAAGCAACTTAAGGTCGACTATTCGCCTTATCCGGAAATCAAAAGTTATCTGACCGATTTGCAAAAAGATATCGTTGAAAATGCTGATATCTTCTTAGAGCAAAGTAATGAGCAAGGTGAGATAGCGACCGCCTCACTAGACAAAAAACTGCCTAGAAGGTACAAAGTTAACGTTCTTGTAAGCCGAAAAGATGAAAGCTTCCCAATCGTGGTGGAAGAGAACCCCAACTACCACTCACTGTTTGGATATATTGAAACAGCAACCTTTAAAGGCACCGTGTTTACCGATTTCTCCCTGATCAGAGCGGGTAGCCTGCACAAAGCTAACGGTGGTGTCTTGCTGATGGACGCCCAGAAGGTGCTAGAGCAGCCGTATGTATGGGATGGTCTAAAGCGCGCGCTAAGGTCAAGGCACCTAAGTTTTACTTCGCTAGAAAAAGAAGTCACGCTGACGGGTACTGTCTCACTAGATCCTGAGCCAATACCTTTAAAAATCAAAATTATCCTGTTCGGTGACTATCGCACTTACCAATTACTGCAGCACTACGACCCAGAGTTTAGCGAGTTGTTCAGAGTGACGGCTGACTTCGAAGATGAGATGAAGCGCGATGACAATGCTGAACTGCAGTACGCGAAATTCATCTCTAGTGTTGTGAATGACAATAACATGCTTCACTGCGACAGAAAGGCGATAGCTCGTATTATTGAGCACAGTTCTCGCTTGGCCGGAGACCAAAATAAACTGTCATTGCACTCTGCTAACATCGCCAACTTACTCCGCGAGTCTAATTACGTAGCGCGGCAAGCCAACTCAAACATGATTAGACAAAGCCATGTTGAAGAGGCGCTGAGCAACCAAGAGCTAAGAGTCAGTCGTCTGAAAGACAGCGTGATGGAAGGCTTTGTTAATGGCACCACCCTCATTCGCACCGAAGGGAGCGCGATAGGTCAGGTGAATGCTCTTTCGGTATTGAGTACCAGTGAATATATGTTTGGCGCGCCCAACCGAATCACCGCCACGACTTGTTACGGTGAAGGGGAGGTTATCGATATAGAGCGCAGTGTCGACCTAGGTGGCAGTATCCACTCGAAAGGGGTGATGATTTTGACTGCTTATTTGTCTTCGGTATTTGGCAAAACCGCACGAGTGCCATTGACGACGACCATTACCTTTGAGCAATCTTATGGTGGTGTGGATGGCGACAGTGCCAGTATGGCGGAGTTCTGCGCGGTTGTGTCTGCGTTTTCAAAGCAAGCAAACCGACAAGATATCGCCATTACCGGCTCGATGAACCAGTTCGGGGAGTCCCAGCCTATTGGTGGCGTTAACGAAAAAATAGAGGGCTTCTTTGACGTTTGTACTATCAAAGGCAGGAACAAAGATCAGGGTGTGGTGATCCCAAGGGCCAATATGCACAACTTGATGTTAAGGCCTGATGTGGTTAAAGCGGTCGAAAAAGGGGAGTTCCAAATCTGGGCTATTGACCACGTTACCGAAGCGATAGAACTCTTTACAGGTAAACCTGCTGGTACACCTAGCGATGAAGGGAGCTATCCAATCGATACGATATTTGGAATTGCACAGGCCAAGCTAAACGCTCTGAGAAAGTAAATTTGTTTTTTGGGTGAACAAAGTAAAAGTCCGGCGATAAACCGGACTTTTTTAATTGGCGATATTCATTGTAAGCTGCACATCAAGGGAGAGCTTAGCGAGCTTTTTGCTCAAGGATTTACGCGCTCTTTCCAATTCAGCAATTTCAATGTGTTTTTTGTTGGTATGAACGTCAATATTAATGCGCAGTTCTCTTCCAACTTTCGTAACACCCACTAGTTCTATGTCTTGCTCTAGCTTTCGATCAGCCTCAAGGATTTCATGGTCTACAGCACTGCATATTTCCTTGCTCGGTCTCATCATTAACAGTTCTTTAAGTGAATCGATGACCATTTGGGCTGGCACTTTAACAAAGTAAAAAGACATGACTATCATCATGATCGGGTCGGCATAAACCGCATAAGCGGAAAAAGGGGATAACGACACTAACCAAGCAACAACAAAACCCAATGTCACCGCAACGCTTAGCAAAGTGTCCATTTGCCACTGTTTAGCTTCAGCATCGATAAGGCCAGACGAGAAACGTTTAGATTTTCTGGCGATGTACCACCAAGCATAACCGCAACCGAGCACGTTGATAACGCCAAACAGAGTGGCTAACGAAGGATCGACTTCACGACCACCATTGAACATGGCGACGACGGCGGAATAAAGAGAATAGCTAACAACAAGTAGAATAACACTACCCTTGATAGCGATTACCACGGGTTCTAGTACGGCCTTACCAAAGGGAAAATAGTTTGAAGAAGGCGCGCTAATGTATTTTGAGACCGCAAGTGACAATAAAGTTAACAGCAGACTGACTAAAGAGTAAACGCCATCAAAAACGATAACTAATGAACCAACCAGTAATCCAAGTACCAGCCCTCCAACCGCAAAGCCTGATGCTAAAAGCGCTGAGAAGCCTAAGATTCTATTTTCATTTTTGCTGGTATTGGCACACATACAGGACTCATAGTCGATAAACACCTTTCTATTGTTCGCATATGAGCAGAATTAAACAATGAAAGTATGCCATTCCGGAATGGTGTGCATGTACAATTATTAGCAAAGTCTTTTAATTACAGTATCTTACAGTGATTATAGTGTGCCAGTATTTTTGACGCTGACTGATATTTAGCCAGTATAGAGGTTAAAAATCGAATAAATATTCGTTTAATTGATCGGCTAACCAAGTCATGGCTGGGTGTTCATTCATGCCTACAGCAGTAAACATGCAGTAGTCTTCTTGGTTTAATCCGTAGGTGTGTTTGATAACGGCTAACTCTTGCTTGCGCAGAAGATGGCGAATTAAAGGCTCAGGTAGAACGCCCCAAGCATTTTCGGTCAGTATGGTGCTCAGCATGTAATCAAAACTAGAAAAACCAATATGACGATTAGAAAGAGGCTCTAGTTCAGGGTTGTCTTTTTCGCTTAAATAAACCATCAGCGCTTGCATTGAACCTCTCAGATCTTCGTCGGTGACTCGGTTCTTTTTGCTCAATGGATTACTGCTTGCACATACTGACATCATTCGAATCTTACCCAGAGGATGAGAAACGGTGTGAGGATCGTCGATTCGTTCGTAATCGACACCGAAGGCAAAGTCTACTTGATGTGTCATGACAAGGTTGGATAGTCACCGCTAGACGCGAGAACAATGTTAAACGAGGTGGCGGGAAACTTGTCGTTTATCCGGTGCGCTAACTCCTGCCACATGTCGTCGGGAAGGGAGTCATCACGCGCTATCCATATTTCTGCGTTAAACTCCCCGCGAACTTGGGCGCAGGTCTGACGTATTCGGGACGTCGTAATTAATAGGGACTGGCAATCTTTATAGATGGCTTTTCCCGCTTCGGAAAGCGTTACATTATTTCCTGAGCGAACAAATAGCTCTATGTCGAGCTCTTTTTCTAGTGCTTTTATTGCCATGCTTAGTTTGGTTCGATTGCACTCTAGCTGACGAGCAGCCTCCGATACAGAACCGGTATCCGCGATAGAACAGAAGGCTTCAATTTGAGTTAAGTTCATAGGCTAGCTTTGATCCATGAGACGCAATCGTTTATTGAAAGAATCTTAACCAAAAAAAGGGCAATTGTCCGTTTTATTAGGGATAAAGCTATGAAGAGACATAGGTTTTGGTTTACTCTTGGGGCAGATGCCAAGTGCAAAATGTTATAGGGAGATCAAGATGACAATTGATTGGGATGCTCTTGCAGCGGACTGGGATAATCAAGAAGCGACCGCAGAGTACGCAGCCAAAGTATTTGAGTCACTACGCCAAGTGTACGATGTGAAAGGTAAGCACGTACTCGATTTTGGTTGTGGAACAGGGTTACTAAGTGAAAAGCTGGCCCCTGTTGCAAAAGATATCGTAGCTCTCGATGCGTCAGAATCGATGATCGAGCAGTTAGACACCAAACAGTTAGACAATGTTGAACCAGTGGTAGACATGCTCACACGTGGTTTGGTGGCTATGCATCCCGCGTTCCGCGGTCAATTTGATCTCGTTGTTGCCTCATCGGTGTGTGGGTTTTTAAATAACTTTGCTGATATTGCCGATATTGTTTTTAGTATTTTGGAAGAGGACGGCGTGTTTGTTCACTGGGATTGGTTAGTCGACAGTGACAACCTAGGCAGTGGTTTCACCGAATCTAAGGTCAAGCGCGTATTGACCAGCGTCGGCTTTTCTGAGGTTCAGGTCACTACCCCATTTTCTGTAAATACACCTGATGGCGAAATGCATGTGGTCATGGGGATTGGCAAAAAGTAGTCTTTGATTTCCTTTTTGTATACAAAACCCAGCCTAGGCTGGGTTTTTCGATGATCAACAAAGGAATAGATAGGGTTTAGCGAAACAGTTCAGAAATCTCATCTAAGACTTCGGGGTTGGCGATGGCCCCTCGATTCACGACCTGCTGCCCATGCACCACCTGTTTTACGGCAAGTTCGACCAGTTTGCCAGACTTAGTTCTAGGCACGTCGCTTACTGCATAAATACGACCGGGTACATGTCTGGGTGAACAGTGGTTTTTAAGACGATTACGGATTTTCTCTTGTATGGATTCATCAAAATCCAAGTGTTGTGCGACTTTTACGAATAGGACAATAATTTCATCGCCATCCACCAATTGCCCAACAGCAACACTGTCTAACACTTCATCTAATTGGTTCACCTGCTGATAGATTTCTGCTGTACCTATGCGAATACCACCGGGGTTTAATGTCGTGTCGCTTCGTCCGTAAAACACCATACCGCCGTTTGGCGTTATTTTCACTTCGTCACCGTGATGCCACGTATTTGGAAAACGACTCCAATACGCGTTGTGATAGCGTTCGCCGTCGTCGTGCCAAAAACCTAGCGGTTGATTTGGGAAACTGTTTAAGCAGACGAGCTCTCCCCTTTGATTGACAACGGCAACCCCAAGGTTGTTGTAGGCTTGTACATTCATACCTAATCCCGGCCCTTGGCATTCTCCTCGATACACTGGAGAGATGGGGTTACCTAGTACAAAACACCCGCAAATATCGGTGCCACCTGAAATTGATGCAAGATGGAGATCCGCTTTTATCGCTGAATATACAAAATCAAATTGCTCTGGGAAAAGTACCGAACCAGTAGAACAAAGGGTTTTGAGGTGGGTTAACGAATAGTATTGGCAGGGGTCATAGCGAGCTTTTTCTAACGCTTCTATATATTTAGCGGAAGTGCCGAACAAGGTCACTTCCGCTTCTTCTGCGAGATCCCACAGGCAGCCCGCCATAGGGTACATAGGGCTGCCGTCGTAGATGACCAGTGTTGCGCCACTGGCTAGCGCGGAGACGTGCCAGTTCCACATCATCCAACCGCAAGTTGTGTAGTAGAATACTCGATCTTTTGGTTGAACGTCGCAGTGCAGTTGATGTTCCTTTAAATGATTGAGAATTGTTCCGCCTACTGAATGAACTATGCACTTCGGCTTACCGGTTGTTCCCGATGAATAGAGAACAAACAAAGGGTCATTAAAGGCAACTCTTTCATAACGCAGTCCGCGGGGAATATAACTGGCTAAAATGGCTTCCCAATCAGAAAAGGATTCGTTGTAAAAGGTGTCGCTGCCACCTGTCTGTAAATAGTCAATCTGACAAGTGTTTTCGATACTGTCGATAGCGTGAACAAGCTGGCTGTTTTTCTCTTCCATCATGTGAGTTTTACCACCAAACGAATAGCCGTTGCAGCAAAACAGTATTTTGGGTTTGACTTGACCAAAGCGTTCAATAACGCTGTCGACCCCGAAGTCTGGCGAAGTTGACGTCCACATCGCGCCCAAACTGGTTGTGGCTAACATGGCAACGATAGTTTCAGGCATATGGGGTAGGTATCCCGCCACGACGTCACCGCGCTCGACACCGTTCTGTTTAAGCCATTGCTGCAGAACCGAGACTTGGTCGCAAAGTTGTTGCCAAGTTATCTTTCGGCTTTGGCCTCTTTCGTTTTTAAACCAAATTGCAATTTCATCTGGTGCTTGGAATGCGTAAGAGAGTAGATTTTCTGCATAGTTGAGTTGAGCTTGAGGGAACCATATAGTGTCACGGCTGGAGTAAAACTCACCCCATTTGGCAATGGCCTCCCCGTGAATGCAGTCGCCCTTGTATCCGATCACATCGCAGAACTGCCAAATCTCCAACCAAAAGTGCTTTTTGTTTTTGATTGACCAATCATGGAGCATTTCAAAATTGTCTATATGCTCGCTTTGCATATTTATATGTTTGATAAATTGCTGAATATTGGAGTCTTCGATTCGTTGCTTGCTTGGAACCCAAAGCGGTAGAGAGTCTTCCATGACGTCCTCGCGGTATGATCCTAATGCCTTAAATAAGTCTTGATGATGAACTAGCTAAAGTCAAACTTTTACCGATAATCATATTGCTGAAAAATAAGAAGAAAACGCAGTTATGTAAAATAATTGTTACAGATCTCGGCGTTAGACGTAACAAGATCAAATTGGCAGCAGAGAAAGGAGGGGATAGGCTTAATGTAACGATATTGTTAAGGAGTTTGCTATGGCGAAGTATGTCTCCAAACCAGTGAATTCTAACGGCTTAATAGCGTGGGAGCCCCATGAAAATGAGGTTTGGCGCGACTTAGTATCAAGACAGCTATCCATAGTCCATCAACGAGCGTGTAGGGCGTATTTGGATGGTCTTGATATGTTAAAGCTTCCACGGGATCGCGTACCACAACTTCCAGAAATCAATGGCGTTTTACTAAAACAAACAGGCTGGCAGGTAGAGCCTGTTCCAGCGCTTATTAACTTTGATCGATTTTTTGGGTTACTCGCTGAAAAGAAGTTTCCAGTGGCCACTTTTTTGAGAAGCAAAGAAGAGTTTGATTACTTGCAAGAACCGGATTTTTTCCATGAAATATTCGGCCATTGTGCGATGCTGACGCATCCGGATTTTGCTGCATTTACTGAAACCTATGGAAAGTTAGGTAAGTGTGCAACTGAGCGAGAACGAGTTTTTTTAGCAAGGCTATATTGGTTTACGGTTGAGTTTGGCTTGGTTAAAGAGTCGGGTGAAACAAAAATATATGGCGGAGGAATCTTATCGTCACCCGGAGAAACACTCTACGCTTTAGACAGCGACAAGCCAAACAGAGAAGCGTTCGACCTGTTGACCGTGATGCGGACACCTTATCGTATTGATATCATGCAGCCTGTCTATTATTGCTTGGATTGCATCAGTGACCTATACCTCCTAAGTCAAAAAGACTTGATGAGTGATGTTCATCTAGCGGACAAAAAGGGGCTGTTACCACCTCTATTTAAACCTAAGGAAATCGACCATGCTTGAAGAATTGCGTTGCGAAGCGTGTGGCAAAGAAGCGACACCGCTTAGCAGTAAAGACATTGAGTTGTTAATGACTGAGATAGAGGGCTGGGAGCTCATAGAGAAGGAGGGAGTTCCTCAGCTAGAAAAGCAGTTTCGATTTAAGAACTTTAAACTCGCTTGGGATTTTACCAACAAAATAGCCGAAATGGCGGAAGAAGAGTTTCACCACCCTAGTATTGTCCTAGAGTGGGGAAGCGTGACGGTAACTTGGTGGAGCCACTCGATTAAGGGGCTTCACCGCAATGACTTTATCTGTGCTGCAAAATGCGACCAGTTGAGTCCTTAGCCAAAACATCTTGCTTGCGTTGTTTAACTCCCTAGGCAATTCTCTCTTCAGAATCGACGAGGTGCAAGGCTGGCGGGTTTAATGTTTGAAGGAGCTTACAGCCGGTGACTGGTTTAGATTTGTAGAACCCTTGAATGTAGTCACATCGGAATTTCTCCAAAAGGGCAAGCTGCTTTTCTGTCTCTACACCTTCGGCGACGACACTCATATTGATGGTGTGTGCCATATTGATCACGGCTTCACACAAGTTGTTTGAGGTAATGTTCTCATCGTCGATTTTGCTAACGAACCCTCTGTCCATTTTAACGATATCAACGGGATAGTCGTTTAATACCGCAAGGGAGGAGTATCCCGTTCCAAAATCATCGAGGTAAATGACGAGCCCCATATCTTTTAGTTTTTGCAGGTTTGTCGCGCACACGGCGAATTCGTCTAATAAGATAGATTCCGTTAGCTCGATACCTAGCCTGTTTGCAGGAAAATCACATTCTTTGAGTAAGTGTTCAATTGTGTTTATCACGTGTTGAGATTCAAACTGCTTAGCAGATACGTTGACGTTAAATCGCGGTATCAGGTCTACTTTGTCACTGTGCCACAGGCGTTGAAGCGTTTTGCAGGTCTCTTTTAGCACCCAATCACCAAGTTTAATGATGAGCCCCGTTTCTTCTGCAATCGGGATAAACTCGGCTGGAGAAATATGCCCGCGTTTTGGGTGATTCCAACGTAACAGAGTTTCAAAGCCAACAATAGAATCTGAATGGATGCAGTATATTGGCTGGTACACTAGGTATATCTGTCGCAGTTCGATGGCGACAGTTAAATCTTGTTCGAGCTGAAACCTTTCCTTAGCGTTGTTAAACATGCGCTCGTGGAAAAAGACCACCTTTTCGTGAGTTGAACCTTTGGCATGATACATAGCGGTATCTGCTTCTCGCAGAATGCTGGCGAGATCTTGATCGTGGTCGGTAACAATAGAGACGCCAACGCTTGCCCCAATATGGCAGCTTTGTCCCTGTACTTGATAGGGCGCAGAGAGCAGGCTGGCATAGCGCTCTGCTATGCGGGCCAGTTGATGCTGACAGGTTTGCTCACTGAGCAATACAACAAACTCGTCACCACCAAACCTAAAACAGATGTCTTCATTTCGAGAGTTTTTTACTAGGCGTTGAGCAACTTGTTGTAACAGTTCGTCGCCCAGTAAGTGTCCCATAGAGTCGTTGATCATTTTGAAGCGATCGAGGTCCACGAACAAAATCGAGAACCCTTCTATTTCATTTTCTCGAATGCGCTTGAGTTCAAGCTCTACTTCATTGCTCAACGCTTGTCGATTAAATAGACCTGTCAAACTGTCTTTGATCGCTTGAATAGCTAAGGTTTGCGTTTTCTCTTCGATAACCTTGTCAGACACTCTTAGTCTGATCATGTAAAAACGAACGGCGGTCGAAACCGAACCGGTCAGCGCCATAATAAGAAGGAACGCCAGACCACCGTAGATGAAAAAACCGGAAGAATTACTGATGACAGATAACGAGACATGCCATTTTTGCTTGAGAAGCTGTGGCTCGATTAAATGCTCACTGGACGCTTTGTGCTGGAACAAATGTTCAGTCTTCAAGGTTTGATTTAAGTGAGAGGCAAACAACATGTTGTGATGCTTTTCATCATAGACGGTTAAATCAAAACTGTGAGAGTTGACTTCCTGTTTCCATGCGTGGCCTAAAAATTCGTGAATGACTAAGTTTGCAATAACAAAGCCTAATAGTCTTTCAGATTTATAAACCGGCAGAATCAAGCGCAGGCCAGGCATTCCTTCATGATTAAAGGTAGAAACGGTGAGTCGATTGAAAAAAGCGGCTTCTTCCATTGCCTTTCTGGTTTCGAATTCTGTTTCCATTCGTTTGCCCAAGTAATCGCTGCCTTCAAATTTTGGCGAGGCATAGAGTACTGGAAAAATGATGTCTGAATACCAAGCGTCAGAATTTGGTACCTGCTTCGGGAAGGGGGTAACTTGGTAGCCTAATAACCCCATTTTCCGGGCTCGGATTTCAGTGTTAGCAGTGTCGGCAACGGATACTGCTGGAAGCCAGAGAACGGAGTCAACACCAGTATCTATTCCCGTTCTATTTCTCAAGTAGCTTTCGAACTGAGTGACGGTTGGCGCATTGCTGTTCTTGATAAAGGCAGCGGTAGATTTCATTACTTCGTAGAGATCTTCAGAGGCAAGATCTAGAGAGTTAACCTTGTTGTTAAAGTGGTGATTGACTTGCTCTTGAAGCCGGTTAGTTTCGTAAATTCCAACCGAAATGACAGCACTAATGGCAAGGGAAATACCAGTAGTCCAGATTGCCAGTAAAGATTTGTTAGGAGTACGAATAGACAAGTTAATCTGCGCGCGTGATAGTGAATGTAATTCAGATGATAATGATTCTTACTATAATCGCAAGGTATTATTTTTAAAGGAATCGTACGGAATATTAATAATAAGCAAAGCTTTGCGTAAGCGTTTGTATAATTGGTTTTACCCCAGTTTTTACAAGGGAAATTCCGTCATTGTGGCTGGGATTGATCAAACTTTGCTGTTGTGAGGGCGGTAACTTCGTTGTAGTACTTGTTTTGTAACAGCCAAAGTTTATCTATCAGAAGCTGTATATCTTGCTTCAGGGATTCGTTAAATGCGACGTACTCGGAAGCGGATATGGCATTGACATTAAGCGCCGCTTGATTGCAGTGTCGACTTATCGACACCCACTGAGCTTGTAATTGTTCTATGTTTGGAAAACGCTGACTCAATCTATCAATCTCTATGCGAATTTCCTTGAAAACGCTATCCGAAAGCTCAATCTGACGTTGCATTTTTTTGTGCAACTGAGGTTTGCCCGGAAGCCAAAAACTCGATAGCTCATGGTCGGTGAACTCGATATGGAGAAACTTGTGCTCTTTGTAAACGGTTAAAAAACGATTGAATGCTTCAGCGTGCTGATTGTACCAAGCGTCGAGTGAGTGCTGCTGAGAAACTAGGTTTTGCCAGTGTTGTTCGTCGCAATGTTCTGCGTGAGCAGCCACTGGTAAAGAAATAAAACAAACGGCCGTTAACAATAAAAGCGGTTTTGCCATATTATGGTGTCAAAGGTGTTGTAGGTTCTCCAAAAGTATAGAAACGGAATAATGAAAAAGATAATAATGATTCTGCTGCTAATGGTAGGCATAGCATGTGCTGGCGGTGGATATTACATATTTTACTATAAGCCTCAACAAGATGCTCTTGCGTCTGCAAATGCAGAGGAAGAAGAGGTGGTTGAAGAATCGACTCCAGTTGAGGAGGAAGAAGTTGCACCACCAAAACCAGAAGTAACAGATTACTACGTTAGCCCGCCTAAATTAGGGGTGAGAGAAACCCCAAATCACGATGCATTTATCGAAAGTGTGGTTTATCGCGGTGATAAGCTACACATTTTAGAGAAGCGCGACGGCTGGGGAAGGATTTCGCCTTATTACGTTTATGAAGAAGGGGGACCTGAAGTGGCGGAGTGGGTTCCTATGAACGCTCTGTTAGAAGTCGCGCCAACCATCACCAAAGAAGAGCGAATAGAAACGGTTTCTGCATACATCGAAAAGTCTGACGATTTTAAGCAATATTTTGAGCGCTATATCGAAACCACGGACCGGTTGTTGAAAGAGAAAACCTGCTCCCCAGAAGATTTTGAGGAGCTAGGTGGCTGGGTACGTTCGCTTCGCTATAAAGATCGCGATGTTTATTTTGTTTACTGTGGCGGCTTAAAACAAGCCAACAAAATCTATTTAGATGTTCAAACGGGTGAAATTTTCTATCGCTAGAACAGAGCCGACTAAAGGGTATTTGCTTCTAAGAAATTCACCAATTTAGCCCATGATTTTTCGTCTGCATCTTGTCGATATCTCGGGCTATCAAAAACGGTAAACGCGTGGGGTGCTCCGCTGTACGTTACCATCTCATGAGGTACGCCGTTTTCCTCCAGTTCAACTGCTAGATTCGCAAAATCCGTCATAGTAATGGCTGTATCTGCGGTGCCGTGAAGGACAAGTATCGGGGCTTGAGTATTTTGGTGGCTTTGCCCTTCAGGTGTTTTGAGGCCTCCGTGGAAGGTGACAAACCCCTTGGCTTTCATTCCAGAACGAGCCGACTCAAGAGCTGCTGCGCCCCCAAAGCAGTATCCTACGACGACTACATTGTTAGGGTCTCCCCCAAGTGAAACGGCTTTGGCGAGGCTAAATTCCATTAGATTGCGAAGCTTTTCCCTGTCTTTGTAAAGTTCACCCGTGTGTTGACGCTTGTCTTCAATTTCTGTCGGCCTTACACCTTGACCAAAAAGGTCAACAGCAAACACGTTGTATCCCAGCTCGTTTAACATTTCAGAGCGTTTCACCTCGTAATCGGTTAAACCGTCCCAATCGTGAACCAGTAAAATTAACGGGGCATCTTCACTGACCATAGACCAGTGGCCCTCGTAGTTATTACCATTTACATTGTAAACTGAACTTTGATTGGCAAATGACACAAATGAAATCAGTGTTAAGCACAGTGCAATAGTGATTCTCATATTTCGTCTCCGTCGTTGGTTGTATTAGACTTAACTTTAGTACGAAGTGATAAAAAATAGAGATTAAAAAAGCCTCCCTTATTGGGAGGCGTATTCAGAAATGGAAACAACGACATGGCTTGTGAAAAGATTTCTAATAGTTCTGTATGCGTTGCTTGTTTTGGGTTGGTAAAGCCACAAGCGTGTTTAAGTACGTTGTAAAATGCCATTCCTGAGGTCTTATAGAACGCTCTCACTACGCCAATTCAACTAGCTTTTTAATCATGGCTTCAATGCCACTTGCGGCTTGTGAAATGTTGTCTGCGATCATATATGCAGGGGTAGATAAGACTTTGTGCTCTTGGTCATACACGTAGTCGTCTACGGGGCAAGAAATATGCGCTCCTCCCATTGTTTCAAAGGCTTGTGCGGTGTCACTGTCGTTGCCAATAGTGCCTTTTGTTCCCTTGGGGTAGATCATCGGAATGATTATCGGTGCTATACACATATAGGCTGCGGGCTTTCCAGCTCGGCAAAAACTTCGACAGGCAGAGGCAACGTGGGCGTTAATACTACACTCTGCACCTTTTAGCGCAAAATCAGTGAGGTTTTTCGCTGCGCCAAAGCCTCCCGGTAAGACCAAGGCGTCGAACTCTTCGCTATGGAGTTTACTCACATCTTGAATGTTACCTCGACAAACTCGCGCAGACTCTTGCAGTACGTTGCGCTTATGCTCGTCAACGTCACCGCTTAAGTGATTAATGGTGTGCGATTGCTCGATATCAGGTGCGAAGCAATGCCATGTTGCTCCACTTTTCTCAATGGCGTGTAAGGTGAGAACGGCTTCGTGGATTTCGCTTCCATCGAAGACACCACAGCCACTTAATATGACGGCTACTCTTTTCATGCTATTCCCTTCCAAAGTGCTTAATGACGGTTGCTCGGTAAGCTCAATCTTCCGAGCAAGGTGTCAACGTTATCCATGATTAGGGTATAGCACTGTTTTAAGTGGCCTACTTAAAATTAATCTTTTTGTGAGGAATCTTTCTCGCTAGTGACCTCATGACCCTCTTCGTTCTGAGCATCCTCATCTGATTCGTTATCGTAATGCTTTACCAAAAAGGGTGTGAGCATAACGCTCGATGGTAAAAAGTGCTTCATAATTTCCCCCGAATTTAACTGCTTTTCACTGTTTATAACTTGGATTAACGGACAAGATATTGAGGAGCGTCATAGGTTTAGGGGAAAGTGCTTTGGAATTTGATTACATGAGCTAAGTATCACATCCCGAGTTCTTTATCCCAGTATGCGATATCACCTCCAAGTTTACTGCTAATAAAATCGATAAAAACTGATACTTTTGAAGGTAAGTGCTTTCTTTGCGGAAATACCGCATATGCAGCATGTACGGGTAGCTGATAGTCTTGCATTAGTGGGATAAGATGCCCTGACTTTAAATCTCGTGCGGCAAGAAAAGTGGGCAGTTGACCTATGCCTAAACCAGAGAGCAGTGCTTGACGAATGGCTTCACTGTTATTAACACTAAAACGACCTTTGGGTAGCACTTTGTATTGACGTTTGGACTTTTCAAAGGTCCATTCATTACCCCCTTTGAAATAGGTGTACTGCAAGCAGTTGTGTTGGGTTAAATCCAGGGGAACAATTGGGGCTAAGTGGTTGGCAAGGTAATCCGGTGACGCACAAAGTACGCTCCGACAGGTTACTAAGCGTTTTGCAACTAAGGAAGAATCGGGAAGGTGGCCAATTCTTATTGCTAGATCATAACCGCCAGCGACTAGATCTACCATTTGGTCTTCCAATTGCAGGTCTATTTCGATCTTGGGATATTGGTTTAAGAACTCAGCGATAAATGGCGCAATGTGGTTGATGCCAAATGACATGGGTAAAGTGATTTTTAGTTTGCCTTGCGGCAATCCTTGTAATTCACTTACCGCGTCTACACCTTGTTGTGCAAGGCTGTAGGCTTGAGATACGTAGTCGAAATAACGCTGTCCCGCTTCTGTCAAACTAAGCGTTCTTGTGGTTCTATTTAGTAAGCGCGTGCCCAACTGGTCTTCTAACTGGTTGATGCGTTTACTCAAGGCGGATTTGGTGACTCCAATCTTGTTGGCTGCGAGTGAGTAGCTTCCGGACTCTACCACTGCGATAAAAGCGGGAATGGCATTGAATGAGTGCATATTGTGTAGGTGTGGTTAACAATGAGTTTACGTATCGCTAGATTATCATCTTGTGCAAAACAATATAGACTAAGTTGCTTGATATTGAGGAGTCGATCATGAAGTACGAATGGATTCTGTTTGATGCAGATGAAACCCTTTTTCACTTTGACGCATTTAGAGGGATGCAATTGATGTTTGAACGCCGTGGCGTCGCCTTCGACCAACAGGATTTCGAGCAGTATCAAAAAGTAAACAAACCTCTCTGGGATGATTATCAAAATGGCGATATCACGGCACAGGAAATTAAACACCAAAGGTTTGTGGAGTGGGCCAACAAGTTAAACACCAGTACCTTTGAGCTCAATAGTGAGTTCCTCAATGCCATGGCAGATATATGCACCCCGATCCCTGGTGCATTAGACCTTGTAGAGTCGCTGCAAGGTAAAGCCAAGTTAGGTATCATCACTAATGGTTTTACCGAGTTACAGCAAATTCGCCTTCAAAAAAATGGTATGTCTGATTATTTTGAGCAAGTGATCATCTCTGAAGAGGTGGGTGTGGCTAAGCCCGATATCGGCATCTTTCAGCACGCATTAAACGAGATGGGCAACCCTTGTAAGAGCAAAGTGTTAATGGTGGGAGATAATCCAAAATCTGATGTATTGGGCGGTTTGCAATTTGGCATTGAAACCTGTTGGTTAAACCGATCTGGAAGTCAAACAATTGATGGTATTGAACCTCATTACAATGTGAGCTCTTTGCACGATTTAAAGCGGATTCTTCTCGCTTAAGAATGGCTTATTCGTCTGGAGCGTACATAGATATATAGTGTTTGAGGGATTTGTTCTCTTCCGTTGTGAATCCCTCATCGAGAATGGTGAGTTTTTCAATTCTATCCAGTCTAAAATTTCGGTAGCTATCTCGCAGTTCACACCAAGCGACTAAGGTCCAAACCTTACCCCAAAAGATCTGCCCAAGTGGTTGCAGTAAACGCTTGGTTTGAACACCAGATTCCGCGGTATAGGAAATTTCTACTTTGAGTTTATTGTCAGTGGCGTGGCGAAGCATTTGTCCGCGTTTGGCCGTATCCGACTGAGTGTGGTAATCGGGGACAAGCAAGGGAAAACTTTCCACCTGCTGCTTTAGTTTGTCCGGTAATACGGAAAGTATCTTTGCTGAAGCACTTTTAGAGCCGTTGGCAAGCTCCTCGTCAGACCAAGCTCTTACCATTCGCATGCCAAGTTCTAAAGCCATCATCTCTTTATCGGTGAACATAAGAGGTGGCAAATGTGCACCCGACTTGAGCAAGTATCCAACGCCCGCCTCTCCTTGAATGGGGACTCCTGAGTTGATTAGAGACTGTATATCCCGATAGATGGTGCGTTCGCTGACTTCCATCACTTCTGCCAAGTGATTTGCGGTGACAGCATATCGTTTTGAACGCAACAATGTCAGAAGTTCAAACAGTCTTTCAGATTTACTCATATCATCTTAAATATTTTGATCGTTAAAGAAAAATGGTCGCCTACGAGGTAGAGTGGGCGACCAAAATTATAACCGCACATAAGCGAGCAGGATAGCGCAGTGTGGTGACTTTGTGGTTTAGTCTTGTTGGCTACCGCAAGTCTTCATTTTAACAACACTATGCTGCATCTTTACCGTGGGAGCGTCGATAAGTGCCATAAGTGGCGCACAATCGGCAGAGGAGGGAAATTGTTTGCCAGCGTTTAGCGCTTCTTCCATCGAACTCCAATATACCGAATCTGTCCATTCGTTTGTTTCTGCATTATGGCTTAGGGAGCGGTAACAAAAGCCCGGTAGTGTCGAGACAAATTTTTGGCTTTGCTCTGCGGCTTCTAGTAAATCATTTTCTGTAACGCCTTTGTTTAATTTAAAGCTAACCAGTTCTAGTACATTTTCCATTGTATTTTCCTTTTGTTTGATGGCTGTGATTTGCTGAGTTAAAGATTACCTATGTGCATTGTCAAAACCTGTCAGGAGGAAAGAATTAACTATCGATTCGCCTCCTCTCTTGTAGGTGAAATTTGAGATATGCATCACTATTAATATTAAATTTGATGCCTATTATTTAACCGGATAGGGCACGTCTTTGACGTTAGACAGGGAAGCTAGGGACAAAAAAGGCTTAAACAATGGCTATTTTAGGAACGATAAGTGAGTGGAATCGCTCAAAAGGTTGTGGATACATAGCAGTTGAAAACCAAAAAACGAAAATCTTTTTTAATATTCACGACGTTAGAGGGTATTCTCGCGAACCTGCAGTGAGAGAAACCGTCTTATTCAAGTTAAGCAGTGATACTGCTGGCAGTCTAAGGGCGGTAAACATTGAAAGACCGGTGGTCTTCAATTTTTCTTTGGCTATGGTGATTTGGTTCAGCACCGTAATGGGCGCAAGTATTGCACTGTTGGACTATCCACCTGTAGTGGGGATGTTCTATTTGCTACTCAGCTCTATTAGCTATATGTGCTATCTATTCGATAGGTCTGCAGTCAGACTTGGAAAAAATAGAGTACCGGACTTTTTATTTCACTTGCTCAGCTTGTTGGGTGGTTGGCCGGGGAGTTTATTGGCGCAAAGCTTTATGCACCACAAATACGACAGCTTGGTGTTTAAATCGGTTTTCTGGCTAACAGCGGTGATTAACTTTTGCTTTTTCGCGTGGACAATTACAGAACCAGGAGAGCAAATGTTGAATTATTTGGTTGGCTCTCTTAACTATGTAATCTAGCTTAGAGTGTGCGGTTCTAGTTAAGTTTAAGCCCGTCTGATCGGCGTATTGTCTTCAAAGCCATATCATTGCTCGTATTAGGTAGCGAGCGCTAAAGAGTAAAACTTTTAGCGCTCGCTAATTTATATATGACAAAAAGCTCTTTTAAAGGTGAAGTTTAGAAATGGGTAGGTTAAGCCTCGGCTGTTATTTTTTGCTTTTCCACCAGTATGAAAGAACTAGTACAGTAATAAGTAAAGCTATGATACCTGCTAGCTCTTCTGGGTGGCTATGAGCTTCTCCACTGATGTGGGCCAGTGCAATACTTGGCAGTAACGAAAGTAGATACAGAGTTTTTTTCATGACGTTTCCTCGTTAAAAGTGTTTTTACTTTGAGATAGAGCGATAGCGAGTTGGCCTAAAGAAAGACCGCCGTCACCACAAGAATATTGATGGTGTTCAAGCACGGATATCTCAGGGTTTAGTCGTTCAATAATGAGCTTTTTCAATAGGGAGTTATGAAACACTCCTCCGGTTAGAGCTAAATAAGGCAGTCGATACTGCTCAGATGCTTCGTTCGCTAGATTAGCGAGAGCTCGCGCCAGCGAAAGATGAAATAGGTATGCCTTTTCTTCGACGTTTGTGTTGAGAATGTGCCAACTTAACCAGAATGGAACTAGGTCTAGTTTTTGTCTTTTAATAGGTATTTCTATAGGTTGCAATGGCAGGTGACAGGCTTTTTCTGCCAGTGATTCTAATTGGTTAGCTGCTTCACCCTCATACTCGATTTTTTGTGGGCAAATATCTAAAGATGCTGCAACTGCATCAAACAAGCGTCCAGCCGAGCGTGCCCTATGGCAGTTTAGGTGCTGTGAGCGAATGAGCGATTGATAGGGGATATTTGGAAATTGAACAGTGAACACGGTCTCTGCAATGTCTGGAACGAACTCTAATAAGTGGCCTAGATAGGAGCGCCATGGCTGTTTAGCTGCCTTATCTCCTCCTATCAAACTTATGGCTGGTATTCCTCCTATTGTTTGGCAATGGTCGTAATCGGCGATCATTATTTCAGCTCCCCAAAGTTCGTCTTTGCAACCCCAGCCTAGGCCATCGAGTGCGAGAGCTAATACGGGCCCAGACTTCCTCTTCCAACCATTCTCAATTAAACACGAGGCAACATGCGCATGGTGGTGCTGAACCAAACACAGGTTTTGATTGGATTTATTGGCTCTGTTTTCTGCTAGTTGATGGGTGAAATAATCTGGGTGACAGTCCGCGACGTGGTGAGTGGGAATCAACTGATAAACTTGAGTCAAATGCTCTATGCATTTTTCGTACTGCTCTTGTGCCTGAATATTTGTTAAGTCTCCCAAATAGGGGCCTACGGTGACATGCCTCCCTTTACCGAAGGCAACACTACTTTTAAGGTCTCCACCATAGGAAAAGAAACCGTCAGCGTCTGGAAAGTCATCTGGAAGAACAAGAGCATCTGGCACCATGCCTCGCGACCGTCTTATTGTTTGTTGTTGTCCTCTAAAATCCACCTTCACAACAGAATCATCACAACGCTGCGCTATGTCTCTGTTGTGTAAAACGAACACGTCTGCGACATTTTTTAGTGAATGAAGTGCTTCGTGATTGTTTATAGCTGGGGGGAGTCCAGTACAATTTCCAGATGTCATGACCAATGGAGTGTCTATGGCGTGTGCAATGAGATGTTGGAGTGGATTAGAAGGCAACATGATCCCGATATGATTTAGGTGTGGAGCGACACCTTCACATAAGCTGCCAGACTCTTTTTTAACTAATGTGATAGGAGCAGCAGGACCTTGGAGCAATAGCTTTTCTTGAGGCGTTATGCTGGCGAACTGCTGAGCGGTTTCAACATTTTTTACCATGACGGCAAAAGGTTTACGCTGGCGGTGTTTTCGTTTTCTAAGTGCGGCGACTGCATTGGCATTAGTCGCATCGCAGACTAGATGAAAGCCACCTACTGAACGAAGTGCAATAATTTTTTCTTGTTGAAGAGCGTTGACCACTATTTTCAACCAACTTCCGTTGATTGGTTGACCTCTATTATCCGTTATCCACACATTTGGGCCACATCGATGACACGCAGTTGGTTGAGCGTGGTAGCGCCGATCGTTAGGGTCGCAGTAACTTGAATGGCATTGCGGACATAAATCAAAATCTTTCAACACTGTATTGCGGCGGTCATAAGGCAAAGCGTAGACGATAGAAAACCGTGGGCCACAGTGGGTACAATTAGTAAATGGATAATTGAAGTAATGGCTATTTGGAGTGATTAAATCATGGATGCAATCCGGACAGGTAGCGCTATCAGGAACGATCTGGGTATTAACTTGTGTTGTTTGAGAGCAGACAATATTAAATGTTTGTGGTGGAGTAGTTTTCCAGTAGTAGGTGCTTTTGTGGATGTGAAAAATTTCTGCCAGCATTGGTTTTTTCTGTTCCACCTTTTGGATAAATCGATCTGTAATCGATTTGTCTTTTGGCTGACATATCCGAATAAGAACCCCATGACCGTCATTGAACACTTCACCTACCAACTGAAATTGGTGAGCAAGTTTCCATATAAACGGTCGGAAACCTACCCCTTGAACTTTGCCGGTAATCCGTATTTCAAAGCCTTGGGTCATGATGTCAAACCTTGTTTATTTAACATATACGAGGCATAGGCTCGGTTATTGGAAGCTCTAGAGGACGACTTGCCCCTAAAGCGTTGTTAACTACAATGCGGCCGCTTGAGTTTACCGAACCGATTATGGCGGCACTTCTACCTATGTCAGTGTTTTTTATCGCTTGTAAAGCGGCTTGGCTATCTTGTTTGGAGACGATAGCAATAAGTTTTCCTTCATTGGCAAAGTTGATAGGGTCCAAGCCTAAAAGTTCGCAAACACCTTGGACTTCTTGATTGATTGGAAGTGAGCTCTCTTCCAGAGTAAAACCACACTCTGAAACAGTGGCAAACTCATGCAAGACAGCTGTCACCCCGCCACGAGTAGCGTCGCGCAGCGCCCTTACACCATTTAGTGGTAGTAACGCATCTACAATAGGATAGAGGCAATCGCAATCGCTAACCAGATGACCATCGAGACCAAGGTTTTCTCTAATGTTGAGAAGGGCGGCACCGTGATCCCCAAGGGTTCCGGATACTATAATTACGTCATCTGGCTGGATCTGTTTTGCACCCCAATTAATAGAGTCGGGGATGACCCCAATGCCACATGTGTTTATAAAGAGTTTGTCGACTTTTCCTCTTGGAGCCACCTTAGTGTCACCAGTAACGATTTGGACTCCTGCTTGCTTTGCGGTTTGTGCCATAGAAACAACAATTGCCTCTAATTGCTCAAAAGGGAGCCCTTCTTCGATGATAAAGCTAGCGGATAAGTAGAGTGGCTTGGCACCACTCATCGCTATATCATTGACCGTGCCACAAACCGAAAGGTGGCCAATATTTCCTCCCGGAAAGAAGATAGGCTCGACAATGTAAGAGTCGGTAGAAAATGCGAGTTGGCACCCTAACGAAGTGAGAGATGTCAAGTTCACTCTGGCCTGATCTTCAAGTGTTAAAAGCGTTGGATTTGAAAAATGGCGAATAAATAGCGAGCAATTAGCTCTTGCATCATTTTTCCGCCGCTACCATGAGCTAAAGTTATTTTGTTTTGCTTCATTATTTGTAGTCCCCGTGATAGCCGGATGCATCTGGTTGATAAGCGTAGTAGGCTGCGCATGCTCCTTCGGAAGAGACCATTAAGGCGCTTATAGGATGTGAGGGAGTACATTTGTTAGCAAAGAGACCACATAGATTAGGTTTACAACGCCCTGATAACACATCACCGCAACGGCTTTCTACAATGTCACTGTCGTTAAAATTGCTGGTTTTAAAGCGCTGTTCTGCATCAAAATTTGCATATTGTTGGCTAAGCTGAATTCTCGAATTTTCTATTACACCTATACCGCGCCACTCACATGAACCTTGAGCAGTAAATACCTCATCTATCGCTTTTAGTGCGGTTTGTCGCCCATGAGTTTCTACCACTCTAGAATACTGATTTTCTAACTCACACTTATCTTCTATAAATTGGCGGAGAAGCATCAATAGGGCTTGCAGCATATCTGATGGTTCAAAGCCAGTAACGACACTGGGTTTGTGGTAGTCGTCGATCAAGGACAAAAAGGGCGGTGTTCCGGTGATCATGATTAGGTGGCCGGGTAAAAGAAATCCATCGATCGCAATATCGTTTCGATTTAACAGGGTCTTAAGTGTTGGCATCAAGGTGATGTGTTGACAAAAAACAGTTAAGTTTTCAACGCTGTAGCGTTTTGCTTGCTGAAGCGTAATCGCAGTGGCAGGGAGGGTGGTTTCAAATCCCAACGCAAAAAAGATGACTTGCTTATCGGGGTGGTCTGTCGCCAGCCGCAGAGCATCGCTAGGAGAATATACTATACGAACATCACAGCCATCAGCGCGTGCGTCATATAGTGAACCCATACTGGAAGGTACGCGCATCGCGTCTCCAAAAGTAGTCAAAATAACATTGGGTTGCTTAGCTAGTTCTATGCATTGTGCGATTCGCGTACTGGGTAATACACACACTGGGCAACCTGGCCCGTGAATAAACTCTATCTCATTGGGCAATAGCTGTAACAAGCCATATTTGAACAAGGTGTGGGTATGACCTCCGCACACTTCCATTATTTGGAGAGGTTTTTTTTCGGGTTCAATCTGCGCTAAAGTCGCTTTGATAGCTCTAATGAGGCTGCTAAGCATGGTTGGGTCACGAAAGTTAGTTAGAAAATTCACTTTTTCACCCCCATGCACGTTTGGTACTCGGCCTCTAATTCCTTCAGTGCTTGAAGGTTTTTCTCTGCTGCTTCCTGATTAATAACACACATAGCGAAGCCGACGTGAACTAGAACCAACATCCGAGCAAGTCGTCTAAGGGGAGGTCGGCAATGCAAGTCAGGCTTACTTCACGACGAACTCCGCAGGTTTCCACTAAACCAATTTGGTTTATGGGGTCTACTATCTTGACCACTTTGGCAGGCACACCTAAACACATTGCGCTATTCCTTACCGTGCGAATATTGATCAAGCCAATTTAACCATTGCTCCATACCTTCACCACTTTTGGCGGAGAGTAAAATCGTTTGGATATCTGGGTTGACCCTTTGTGCATTGGCGATGCAAGTGTCGGAGTTAAAATCAAGGTGTGGAAGTAAGTCGATTTTATTGATAATCATTAGCTGTGCATTGGCGAAAACATCTGGATATTTTAGCGGCTTGTCTTCTCCTTCCGTGGTAGAAAGAATGACAACTTTGTGTGTTTCTCCTAAATCAAAAGCAGCAGGGCAAACTAGATTTCCGACGTTTTCAATAAAAAGGGTACTTACTGCCGTGAAATCAAAATTTGTAATGGCTTTTGAAACCATGTCTGCATCGAGGTGACAGCCTTTACCAGTATTGATTTGTACCGCTGGCGTGCCAGTGGCACGTATTCGATCTGCGTCATTACTGGTCTGTTGATCTCCCTCAATGACGGCACATGTTTGAGGTCCAAGTCGAAGTAGTGTTTCGGTAAGCAATGAGGTTTTACCAGCTCCTGGGCTAGATAAGAGATTAAAAGTATTAACCTTATTACTCACTAGAAAGGCTCGGTTTTTGCTAGCAATAGCATCATTTTTTGCATGAATATCTTGTTCGATTTGCACCATTCGAGATTGGCTCAACCCTGATGCGTGAGAATGTTCAGAGCTTTGCGTCATCGCAGGGTTTGAAGTTGATTCAGACCCTTTTGGATTAGTGTGGGTAGAGTTAAAAGACCTATCTGCATTGTAATTGCCATCTAAGTGGTAGTGGATCGAAACTGGTGCGTGATAATGATGGTAGACTAACTTTTCATATCTAGAGTGGTGACGTGGGGCATCGTGAGAATGAATCTGCTGCTTGTCTATAAGCACAGTGCTGTTGGCACATCCGCAAGTTGTACACATTAGAACACCTCCAATTGTTTGATTTTAAATCCTGAATCACCTTGGTATTTGAGATGGAAACCTTGGCATCTAGGGCACGGGATAAAACGATCACTCACAAAGACGATTGTTGAACAATCAAAGCACCAAGCTTGTCCATCAACTTTATTGATTATTAGTTGTGCGCCTTCTGCAAGGCTGCCTTTGCACACCACATCAAAACAAAATTTGAGGGCGTGAGACTCAATGCATGAAGAGGGGGTAATATCGATAAACACGGTTTTAACGCGACTGTACTGCTCTGTTACAGCCTGTTCTTCCAGCAATTGCAAAAGGCTTTCACAAAGTGACATTTCATGCATGATAGTTGTCCATTTCAGCACCTTCGATTGTCACACGGAACTCAACGCAGGGGTCGATGGCTCTGATGAGCATACTTACCCATAACGGGTTGTTTTGAGGTAGTGTTTGTCCGAGTAGTGAGTGGTATAGCAGACCTTTTCGGGAAAAGTGACGATCGGTAGGGGCGCTAATTTTATAGTCTGTTACCTTACCTTGTGCGACATGTACTTGATGGGTTAAAAGGCCTCTGGCCGTTAATGCAGTTCCTCTGTTTGGCGGAGTAGCAATGGATGGGTCCAGTATAGCTTTGGCTGTTTCGAGCAGAGAGATAGGACTCTTGTGGCTAACCCATTTCCCCACCTTTTACTTGCTTGGTCGATGAGTAGATGACGTGTTCGTGTCATACAAGTTGAGTCTTCTACGTTATCAGCTAGCTTTGCAGCGCCAAAGCTTGCCACGTCAGGTTGGGTAAGTTGCTGGAATAGCCTTGGATAAGGAAAGTCACTTCCTATCCATTGCATGAGCTGATCCCAGTCTTTTATACCAGCAAAAGAACTCGGTCTTATTCCATAGAGCTTGGTTAACAGTTGGTCGATTTCGGGCCGTATATGTTCAATATCTTTGGAAGCAAGGGAGGGGGTTATCTCGTCTTGCTTTGGGGTGTCAGGCCGACTACTCGATAATGGATGCAAGAGCTTTGCAATGCTGATAGTGAATCTTTCAATATTTGGATGAGGAGTGAGTAACTCTGACATTTGCCAAAGCTGCCAAGTATGTTCTTTAAGCCATTCCAGAGTGCACCGCTGAGCCATAACAAAAAGTTGTTGATGGGAAAAGAACTCTTGCTTAACGACAGCGAAAGTTCCAGAGGATGCGCATAGATGAGATTGAGCGCATAGAGTAAATAACTGCGAAATTTTTTTAGCTACCTGCTCTTCTGTTAAACCGATAAACAGCCTGCTTGTGGGCAGTATCCGGTAGTTTTCTATGTCGATAGATGTAATCGTGTTACTAGAATCAACAATAAGATGAACTTGGATGTTGTTACGCGGTAAGGTGATTTCGTTATCGATATTCATTCAGCTTACCACCGGATTATTGTGTTGACCGTTTAGCAATCTGCGCCTTGACGGGTTTTCAAGCGTATGGTCTGAAACGTTAATAGCGGTTACTAAGTGGCGTATATCTCTTGTTAGTTGCTTTCCTTGTTCCATACTGGACAGGTTTCCAACCGGAGAAAGCAGTGAACAAGACAAGTATGTTCCTAAGGTGTCCATTTCTCCGGCGACAAAGGTATAAATTCCAGACGGAAGCGTTAAAGTGACTTTTTGTCCTACTTGCATTGTGCGCCACTGACGGTTTGGTCCGGGTAGTAACAATAAGCTTAATGTCCAAGGCGTTAGTAAGACCCCTAGCCAATCTTCCTCGAAAATCTCAAAGCCATGTGCAACGACGCTTATGTTTGGGTTACAAAATGGAAGTTCGACCATTTGTTGTTGCCACACAGAATGGAAAGCGCGCTCAACGATAGCTGCTGGGTTATGAATAAAGGTGTTTGGCACGACTCATATCTCCATTTTTTATGGCATCGATGATAGCGATTGCTTCAAGAGCTTGTTGTTGGGGTAATATTTCACATGCAAAGCCACCTAGCTGTATAAGCAAATAATCGCCTTGGTTTACTTGCTTATCTAATAGGGTCAGATTGACAGTGAAGGTTTGTCCCCTCTGCCGAACGGTCGCGGTAAGAGTGTTGTTTGAAACGGAAACAACTTGTGCGGGTACGCCTAAACACATGGGCTGACTCGCTTACTTGTTGGATGTATACCTATCTCGATTAAGTAGCTGATGACTTTTTCAATCATTGTTGGCAGCGCTTGCTTTACAACTTTGCTCATTTCAAGGCCGGGAGAGGTATCTGCTGGAACGATACCAACAAGAAACTGATGCTTTGGGGATTCGTCCAATAGTTTGAGCGCTCCTAATAGATCAGATAACCCCAATTGATGGGGAGAGATTTTGGTACTCAACATCGCAGGTATTTCGTCATTGTGGAGAGTAATTACGCTACCCGCAGGCCCGCCCGTTAACACAGCATCAACGAAAATGACGTATTCCCTTTTGGATAGCCAGTCCAGCAACTCCATCCCAGCTGTCCCTCCGTCTACAATTTCTACTTGATCGTTGTTCTGATATCTCTCTGCTAGTAGGTTGACTGCATGAATACCTACTGATTCATCACGAAGTAGTAAATTGCCTATTCCAAGTATCAGTACTTTCATAGTCATGTTCGTTTTCACCTTAACTGCATCAAATTAGAGTATTTTGACTTGGGTTACTCCTTGGCCTCGGGTATCAACTATATGGACGGCGCAAGACATACAAGGTCGAAAGAGTGAATGGTTCGGATGACTTCTAGTGGCCTTTTGGGATCTGCAATGGGCGTTCCTATTAGAGATTGTTCATAAGGTCCCATTTGGTCTTTGCTATTGCGGGGTCCTGAGTTCCACGTAGATGGTACGACAGCCTGATAGTTCTCAATCTTTCCATCTTTAATCACTATCCAGTGAGAAAGTAGGCCTCGCGGCGCTTCGTGAAAACCAACTCCTTTAACAACTCCTGATGGAAACACGGGTTTGATATAAGTAGAGGTATCACCGGATTTTATATTGTCGACTAACGCTTGCCACTCAACAGACATGTGATCTTTTAGCACCGCACATCGCACGGCTCTTGCGGCGTGTCGGCCTAAGGTGGAGTGAAGTTGGCTTAGTTCGATGCGTTTTCCTGTCAAGTTTTCTAAGGTGTTAAGAAAGCCTGTTAGGTGTCGGCTTGTTGCTTTATCTCCGGCGGCTACTGCGCATAGTACTTGTGCCAGTGGGCCAACTTGCGTAGCTTGACCATAAAACGTGGGCGCTTTTACCCATGAGTATTTGCCTTTGTCTTCAAACCCAGTGTAATGAGGATTAGTCTGGCCTTCCCATGGATGAAATGGGCCTTCTTCGGTATACCAAGCGTGTTTATTACTCTCTTCAACGCCTTGAATAACAAACGGATCGTCATGGGTAGATATTGGACGGAATGTGCTTAGATCGCCATTCTCTAAATATCCACCAGGCATTAGGAAACTACCTCCCTGACTATCAGTTGGTAGCTCAGGAATCGATAAGTAGTTCGTGACACCTTGACCAATAGAGAGCCATTCTGGGTAGTGAGCAGCAACAATGGCCACATCCACCTTGTATACTTGCTCTATAAAGGCATCAAGTTGATCGATAAACGATTTTATATACATCAATCTTTCATGATTGAGAACGCCTTGTGAATCTAAGTTGATGGGGTTAGCTACGCCACCGACAGCCAAATTTTGGATATGCGGTGACTTTCCACCCAAAATGGCAACAATTCGGTTGGCGTTACGCTGGTATTCTAAGGCTTGAAGATAGTGAGCAACGGCGATCAAGTTTACTTCGGGCGAAAGCTTCATTGCTTTGTGGCCCCAGTAGCCATTGGCGAATATCCCTAATTGCCCACTGTCTACTAAGTCTTTTATTTTGCCTTTTACTTTTTTGAACTCATTTGCGGAATTTAAAGGCCAATTTGAATGGGGAGCACAAATTTGTTCGCATTTTAGAGGATCAGCCTGTAATGCAGAAACGACGTCAACCCAATCGAGAGCGGAGAGTTGATAAAAGTGTACAATATTGTCATGAATGCCATGAGCAGCGACAATGAGATTGCGAATATGCTGTGCATTTTCGGGAACATCCAAGCCGAGAGCATTTTCGACTGAACGGACTGAGGCTATGGCGTGAACCGTCGTGCACACACCACAAATACGCTGTACAAATGCCCATGCGTCTCTAGGATCTGTGCCTTTGAGTATCTCTTCCATTCCTCGCCACATGGTACCGGAAGACCAAGCATTTACGACTTTTCCTTCTTCGATTTCACAATCGATGCGCAAATGACCTTCAATACGAGTGACAGGGTCGATACTTATACGTTGGCTCATTGTTCACCTCTTGCTGTTACATTTTTTCGCTTGGGCTCTTGTTCATTTAGAGGCGTTGTTTTTTCCAATACCTCTCTATGAACTCGATCAAGTGCTAGGACGGGTAGATAGCGAATTAACAAAATATAGGCGGCAACCTGAAGCACAATTAGACCTGCTGATATAGTCAGTTCTAATGCGCTAGGGAAGTATTGGTAGCCGTCACCCGGAAGGTAACCCATTGTAGAAAGGTTCATTCGCCATAATGATGATCCCACCATCATGGAGGTTGCCCCGATAAATAGCCAACGTGCGTCTTTGCGCAAGGCATCCCAATGAAAAATGATGAGTGGGAAACAGAGCAATAGAATTTCTGACCAAAACATCAAAGCGTAAAAGTCGAAATTAGTTAGGTAACTCACTTTGTTGTTGAGGACGAGTTCGCCATATCTGAGAATGATAAACAGCACCAAAAAAAGGTGAGCAACTTGTGTTAGTCGATAGAACAAGTGCGAGCTGTCTTCCATCCCTTGATCATGCAGTCCTGCTTGAGTAAGCGCGCCAATATAAACCACGATAGACAATCCCATAATGGCGGCAGTGATTAATGAAAGCACGGGCAGCAGTTCATAGCTTTGCCATAGCGGATGTATTTTGTGCCCCGCAAGAATAAACAGTGAACCCATTGAAGACTGATGCATCATAGGGAGCAGCAAACCTAGCGCAATAGCGATATACATGACTTTGTTTAACTTAGCCAAAGTCGCTTTAGCGCCAAACTTCTCAAAAATAGACGGGGCGAACTCAATAGCGAGCACGCCGATATAGATGGTCATGCACACTGCTGTTTCAAACAAGACGGAATTTATGTTGAACTGTCCGGGAACGAAAAAATAAGGGATGTTTAAATAGCGACCCAAATCAATTGTGATTGAAAGTCCTCCTAAGCCATAACCAAACAGACTTGTTAATAAAGCGGGTCGAACCAGAGGATGATAAGCGCCACGGTTAAAAAAGTAGACTAACCATGCCAATGCCCAACCGCCGCTAGCTAGACCAGTACCCACCAATAAGTTGAAGCTTTTTAAAACTCCCCATGCGTAACCCCCATTTAGGCAGAAACCGAACCGATACCATAGAACATTCGATAGGTGATAACGCCAATACTGATAGCAATAATTGCGATGAAAAGAATTACTTTTGGCGTAAAAAGCTTGCCACCTAAGGGCTGTGAAGGAGAGTGACTCATTGGTTATCCTCCGCGTTTCGCTGTTCCTGATCTGTTATGTTTTTTCGAGTTCTTAGCAGAAAAGCGCCAAATAAAGCCATTGGAAGTACCATTCCTTTGTAGAGACTATGCTGCATTGTTTCAGCTCTTGCGCCGACGGCTCTGTTGGAGAGTTCTGGTAATCCAATGTTTTGGAAAGGTACGCCACTGATGACCAACACTTGAGTACCACCACCATCATGCTCACCAAATACATAATTTTCATAACTGGGAACCTGAGAGCGGTGCGTGTCACCACTGTCTAGGGTTTGCAGTGGATAGAGATAATCAGAACCTGCCTCTAGCAATAAACGACGTTTAGCTTCACTTAGAAGTTGTGACCTTTTGCCGTAAATTACCGCGCCAGTCGGGCAGGCTTCAACACATCCAGGTAACAGACCTTGATTAAGCCGTTCAACCCCTTGTTGATTACAGAACTGACATTTTTGGATTTGTCCGTATATATCTAGATATTCGTATTGCGGGACGTTATAAGGGCAGGCGACCATGCAATAGCGGCAAGCTACGCAATACTCCTTGTGATGACTGACGATACCGGAAATGGGATCTTTGGTCATTGCTGAAACCGGACAAGCAGAAACGCAATCAGGGTCAACACAGTGCATGCATTGCCTTTTTATGTACGCATATCCGTTATCAAGCTGATCCTTGTTCTCTCCAGTTCCTGCATCCCACACTTGAATAACATTATGAGTGTGAATAGAAAGCTTACTGTTTATGGATGAAGTCTCGGACTCTGGGCTTGCTTCTAAGTGGTTCACTTCTTGACACTTAAAAACACAAGCCTGACAGCCAATACAGAGTGTAGAGTCGTACAACATTCCGATGGCATCTGGAGAAGGGCTATGATTTGGTCGAGCATGAGACTTGTTTGTTCCAATCATCATTGCAGAACACGAGCCAACAGCATTGGTGAGAAATTGACGACGATCCATAGCTATTTCTCCAAATCGCGCTGCGCTTGCTGCTCGCCCAGCTCTTTAATTGTCATCAGACCAACACCAGCAACAAGACCCGCCGCCGCGCTTAGTATCGCTACCGCAGAAGTTGATTTTTCGCCACCAACAACGAGATCGACATTCGGGTGAATAGATGAAGGAGTCATGCGTTGGACGTTAGCGAGTTCGTGAATGGGTTTGCTAAAACCGACGTTTTCTTCGTTACAACCTATGCAAGGGTGACCGATGCCGACAGGCCAAATACCACCGCCGATATCGCAAAATTCCAAAGTAGAACAATTACCGTGTGTTTCTGGTCCTTTGCAGCCCAGCTTGTAAAGACACCAGCCTTGTTTGTGTCCTTCGTCTCCAAATTGACGAGCAAAGCGCCCAGCATCGAAATGAGGACGACGCTCGCAATGTTCGTGAATCAAACGGTCATAGGCAAATTTAGGGCGGCCTAAGGTATCAAGGGCGGGCAACCGATCGTACGTCAGTAGGTGGGCGACAGTGGCTAAAAAGTTATGAGGGTTAGGTGGGCAACCTGGAATATTTACTATTGTCTTGTTTGGCAAAATGGGTTGAAGGGAACTGGCCTGCGTCGGATTAGATCCGACAGAAGGGGCGCCACCCCAAGCAGCACATGAGCCAATGGCAATGATAGCGGCCGCGCCTTCGGCAGCCTCAATTATGTGTTCGGTTATAGGTTTGCCCGCGACAACGCAATAGACTCCGCCATCTTTAACTGGGATCGAACCGTCTACAACTAAGACATACTCGCCAGCATATTTTTGTATCGCGTGGTGCTTATTCTCTTCGACTTGATGACCTGCTGCTGCAGACAAAACTTCGTGGTATTCAAGAGAAATCATATTGAGAATTAGATTCTCAACTGTTGGGTGAGTGGAACGCAATAGGGATTCGGTACACCCGGTGCATTCTTGAGCTCCTATCCAGATCACCGGAGGTCGGCGTTTAGAAGTAAGGGTTTTGGCAATAACTTCGCCTGCGTTGACACTCTGTATTCCTAAAGATGCAGCCAAACCGCTGCACAGCGAGATAAAAGACCTTCGACTGATGCCGTGGTCTTTCAGAAGAGTGTCGTCACCCATATGGAATCTCCGATCTGTAATCGTAAATTAGTGGCAATAATCCAACAGTGGACAGGATCGGTTTTTAACTTGCCATAAAGGGTTCGAAATTACCCTAACCCTATGTAGTTAGGTGTGTATTGTTGGAATAGAACCTTGAACAATAGGGGGAAACAAATGTTGGTATAGTTGTTAATACTACAAGGTGGGTTGGGTTGTAACGAAACTTGCAAAAGTACCTAGCAAAGATGCCTTTGATTTTATGGTTTGGTGAGAAAAAACTCGTTTGTTGCGCTATTAAAATCGCGGGGTTTAGACGTTTTGTATAGCTTTATCAAAATACGGCTACAGACGATCACAATGAAGCACGCCGTAGTTTGCTAACAAACGATTCTATTTCTGCCAGTCTTTTTCGCTTGATAGAGCTTGCTATCTGCGCTGGTGATCAGCCGCTCGGTCGTGAGATAGGTGATTGGACCGACCGTGTTGACACCAAAGCTAAATGTGATGGCGCTTCCTTCGCCAAATGTCTGTTTGCTAAGCGCCTCTTGGATGCGGTGTATCACTTCTAGCGACTGCTCTAACGCGTAATCGGGCAGCACAACCGCAAACTCTTCTCCGCCATATCGGGCTAGGACAGCGTTGTCCTGCGCTGTTGCGTGACGTAACACCTCCGCTAACTCGGTCAGCACTTTGTCACCGACTATGTGTCCAAAGCGGTCGTTTACCTGTTTAAAGTAGTCGACGTCGCACAGGATAAAGGTGAGGCAGCTTCGTTTTGCTTCTGCTTGCTGTAAAAGTTGAGTGAGCTTTTGATTAAAGCCTCTTCGGTTTAACAGCTTGGTGAGTTCGTCCGTAATGGATTTTTGCTGTAGATCTAGATTTTCATCTTTGAGGTTTGATGTACGTTCAGCGACTTTCTTTTCTAGATTGGCAAGTACGTTTGTCAGACTATCGGCCATCTCTCGCATACCTTGGCCCAAAGAGTCCACTTCTCGAATTGCACTTAGCGGTTGAGGAAGTTGAGATATGGCGTTTAGATCGTTGTTGTGCGCTGCTTTTTCTAGTTGGCGAATAGGTTGGCCAATGTGCCAAGCCAGCATGCTGCCAACAATGCCAATGGACAAGAAAAGCAAAAAGGTGATGACGGTGATGGCCATGCTGTAATCTTTGAGCACTTGATGGTGATGGGCCTTTGGAATAATCACACCAACATACCAAGTCTCACCATATTTGTGCTTAATCTCACTGACGTGGTAGAGATAGGTTTCTCCGTTGACATCAAGTTTGTGTTGCCCTGATTGAAGCAGCTTACCTGCATGTTGTAACGCGGGTATTTTGTGGTCTGAGAGCGTTAGACGAACCATTGATTTGTCTTTGTTGATGGTGAAGAGCTCGTCGTTGCTCGAAGTGGCAATCAAGGCTCCGCTTTTTTCGGCAATAAACGTGAAGCCACTTTCCACTAGCTCTATGTCGGCTAAAAAGTCATCGAGTTCGTTAAGTGCCATGCTAGCTGCGGTGACTGCGATTAAGTTTCCGTTGTCGTCGTAAACGGGTGCCGACATACCGATTCCCAAGCTGATATAACCAACATAAGGGTGTATTGGGCTCCAGACTAGGCCATTCTTTTTAACGGCATCGAGATAGAAAGGCCGCTTGCGCGGGTCGTAGTTTGGATATTGAGGCTCATCGGTTCTTTCGCCAACAATGGTATTGTCGTCGTAGTAGTAGCCGGTGAGTAAACCTTTTTCTTCAAAAAAGTTAGCGGCAATATTGATGCTATCGGATTTATGGGGATCCCTAGAGGCTGCAATGTAGCGTCCGTCCGCTGTTGCCATTGAAACAAACGTCAACTGGGGATATGGCAAACTCTGTTCGCGAAAACGTTCCGCAAACAGCGTCAGGTCACCCATGTTTGCTGAGTGTCGTTTTATTGCCGCTCGATTGATTTCAACCAAGCTTGGCAGTACGTGTGTAGCGTGTGTTATATGGCCGACGATCCGGTTTTCTACTTCACTGGTGTATTGCTTACCTATTTTTTCGGCGACGCTTTCAATAGTGTATTTCGCCATCACGTAGGTCGTAAGACCTGCCACGATAGCGAGAACGATGAATGGAAGCGTGATAGCAAAACGCAGTGGTACAGTTTTCAAACCAAAAATCTCAATGTTGAGTCATTATTTGTGCAAATTTATAGAATGCGAATGATACTTAACCCTTTATTGATGATGCAAATGAATTAAGTAACAAACCGCTAAAACAAAACGCATATCACTAGAAGTATCATTAGTTGGAACAATATTGACCAAATTAACCATAGTTTTTAAGTGGTTAAATGGGCTGGTTTATACTGCACTTCTCTGTTTATACTTGCATTCGAGTTAGAGTAATTATACTACTGACGGCGAATGAAAATTTGATCAAGCTATGTATAATTAGTTGATTTTCATATGGACGTAGCTTTTACTTTTGCTCAATCAGCAAAGTTTAGGCGTCAAAAACGTGTGATACTTCTAAATGGTTCAAAGGTGAAGCAGTGCAATATGTAAATATCAAATTAGCGATTGAAGATCAGATAGAGTCTGGGTTGTTAATGCCAATGCAAAAATTGCCTGCTGAACGAAAACTCGCCGAATCTTTTAACACGACTCGGGTGACGCTTCGCGAAGCTCTTTCATTGTTGGAGTCGGAAGGAACTATTTTTCGCGAAGATAGAAGAGGGTGGTTTATTTCTCCGGCCCCTTTTCGCTACGACCCAAGTCAGCTTGACGCATTTGAGAAAATTGCAAAAACACAAAACCGCCGTGCGGAAACGAAAATTCAGTCATTCCAAACTGCTATGGCAGATAAAACCGCGACTAAGCTCTTAAAGCTTGAGCCTTTTGCTGACGTACATGTATTGGACTGCTTAAGGTACCTAGAAGGCAGGCCGGTAGCGTATACCACTACTTATGTTCGCACTGATAAAGCCCCAAGCCTTGAACAAAGCCAACTTGAAGCCTCTTCTTTGGCTGAAGTATGTCAAAGTCAATATGGTGTCCGATATAGTCGGTTGGTTTATAAAGTCTCGACTAGTGCAGTTACGCAAGAATTGGCGCATTCACTTCGAGCAACCGATGGCACTCCTGTTTTGCTGGTAGAAACAACGCGCTACGATCAAGCAGGAACCGCCGTAGACGCCACTATTGAGTATTGGCGACATGACGCTGTTAGCATAGAGTCAATGGTCGATATTAATTAGTCTTTCGATGAGCTTCATTCAAAAGTTTTATTACATCTGTTGCAGCGATATTCCAATATCGACTAAAAAATCAGCGCGGAAATGACGCCTGTCGATTGCTTCGCTTTCTAACTCGCTGACTCTTGGCTTAAAAGCGCCTATGCATTAATAGCACCAGTTTTCGCTATCACTTTTCTACTCTCTATGACCGTCAAAAAAATCCACTCGAAAGGAAAGAACACTAGTCTGTGGTGGGTCTATATTCGTACTTATTACGGAGCCACAAAAAAGCGTAAACGGTCTAAGCAGCGATGTGGTGATGACAAGTATCAGGCAGGGGTACGCCTGATTTTAAAAGGTAACTAAGGAGTCAGTTATGATTAAAGTAATTAGTTTAGCAAGCGTATTTTTATTTAGCTCAGTGGCGATGGCCGGTTTGAGCGGTAGTTCATCAACAGTCGTTACTAACGGCAGCTTAAATGGCGATTTGGAAATGTCAAAAGATGCGGCATTTGCAGCTGGTAAAGACATGTTGATGGATATTAACAACAAAACACCTTTCGAACTCAGCAAATCTGTTAACTACAAAAGTAATTCTGTTGTAGACAGAAGTTCGTTCGAAATTCGCGACTCTAATGTGACAATTCGCGAAGTTATCACGAGCGATGGTGATATTGCTTACCAACCAGTAGTCAATATTAACTACGAGTACAAAGCGAGACAAAGAGATTAAAGAATTTTTAGTTTTTGCTAGCACTTTTAAGAGCCCACTTTGGGCTCTTTTGTTTTATCTATATGGTTACTCACACGGTGGTGTAACATGGACAACCGCTAACCCACCTAGCGATGTTTCGCGGTATTTCTTGTTCATATCCTTGCCTGTCTGGTACATGGTCTCTATGACTTTATCCAACGAGATAACACACTTACTTGTGCGCTTAAGTGCCATGCGCGACGCGTTAATCGCTTTAACTGCGCCCATTGCGTTTCTTTCTATGCAGGGTACTTGAACTAAGCCCGCTATTGGGTCGCAGGTCATACCCAGAGAGTGTTCCATGGCAATTTCAGCAGCAATACAGACTTGTTCGTTACTGCCTCCTCGCAATGCAGTTAACCCCGCTGCGGCCATGGATGACGAAACCCCTATCTCTCCTTGGCATCCCACTTCAGCCCCCGAGATTGACGCATTGGTTTTGTATAAAATACCTATCGCTCCCGCGACTGCCAAAAAGTCTTTAAGCTGTGTTGTGTCTAGGTTGCGGATAAATCGGTGATAGTACATAAGGACAGCGGGGATCACGCCAGAAGCGCCGTTGGTCGGTGAGGTGACTACTTGTCCCCCTGCAGCATTTTCTTCACTTACCGCGAACGCGAATAGATTGATCCAGTCCATCACTGCCATAGGATCTTGTTCTATTGCTTGGTACGCTTCTAGTTTTTTTAGCAGGTTCGGTGCGCGTCGAGTAACGTTTAGTCCACCCTCTAAAATTCCCTCTGTAGTAAAGCCGCGTTCCATACACAAGGTCATCACTTTCCATATCTTATCTGCCTTTTTCTCAATCTCTTGCTCGGTGTGAAAGCAGGCTTCATTTTTAACAACCATGCCACCTAGGCTTAAACCATTGACTTCAGCAGTGTTTAACATCTCCTCAGCGGATCGGAATGGAAAAGGTACCTCTACCTCTGATTCCGTTTTGCCGTGTTCGAGTTCTTTTGCGGTGGCGATAAACCCACCACCAACCGAATAGTAGGTTTCAAATTCAACAAGGTTGTCGTCTTTGTCAAAGGCGGAAATGGTCATCCCGTTTTCATGGAGCGGGAGGTTTCTTTTGTGAAATACGATATCTGAAGAGTACGAAAAACCAATTTGACAGTTTGAAGTAAGTGCGAGACGTTTTTCTTGAATGCAGCTTTGGAGCATGGCTTTAGCACTGGTCATTTTTATCGTGTCAGGACGATTTCCAACTAAGCCTAATATTACCGCTTTGTCAGTGTGATGGCCTTTACCAGTAAGCGAAAGGGAACCATAAAGATCGACTTGAAGACGGTGAACTGCCTCCAATTTAGAGCGTAACAATTGATTAAATTGATAACCAGCGAGCATTGGACCATTGGTGTGTGAACTGGAAGGACCAACTCCAATCTTAAATATTTCGAATATAGATAACATAAAGACTCCTCATCCATGCTCCACTTTCGACCACACTAGTGGTTTGGCTATTTCTGGCCTGCTTAAACTAGAGTGTTATCCTTTATTATATCAAAACTTCTTTTTGACCTATTTGAGCGCGCTATCGCTTTACTGGCTTTGAAACGAGGTTTAGTTATTGCGTTTAGCACTTAGTATCAACAATAGTCTAAGTCTTTGGCAGAAAGCCAATTTTTGCAGCGGCAAAATAAGAGTGTGACTAGTGAAACGTCCAAGTATTAGGTATCTTGTGTTAGACAGTGCGTTTTAGGGGCATGGCAGGCGAATATGGCTTACAACACAATAGTAATGGTTCTAGGCAAACGATTGGTTGATGAAAAACTCACTCTAGAAGGACAAAGCCGGGCAGAACTGCTAATTCGTGCGAGCCAAGAGTTTAACCCCAACAACACACTTGTGCTTATTAGTGGTGGAAAAGCCCCAACAGATGAGATGAGTGAAGCCAAAGCGATATATCAACAAGCCAATGCGGAGAAATCACTGGAAAAGTTCACCGTGTTGTTGGAAGAAGACTCTCAAACCAGTATTGAAAACATGAAGTTTAGTGCCGAACTGCTGATCAATAGCGGTTTGCTGGTAACTGAGGGCGTAATTGAGTTGATACTCTTGTCTAACGACTATCATCTAGAACGTATTTTCCAAATTCAACAGCTTCTCAATGAACAAGGGTTGTTAAAACACCTGAGGGAACGGATGAAGGCAGCGGGTTTGCAACTTTCTCTTTCCAACCAATTGGAACATCACTTAACTGCCAACTACCCATACGCATCAGATAGGTCGAAAGCATTTCTGCTTCTCGATACGTTGACAATCTATCGCGTTTTTATCGAAGGTACAGTTCGAGGTGCATTTAAAATGCCCAATAAGGCGTTGGGAGAAATACCATATTCGATGGCACTAGAATCGATGGGTGAACTTACAACTACCGTTCGTCAAACACCTTGCTTGCAAACGTATGCATCGGATATAGCGAGACTTGAGAAGGACATACGAAGTTTGGGTATGTTAGAACAAGGTGTTAGCCCAGCTACTCTCACATTACTAGATCAGTTTAGCAAGCGATTAACTCGACTTAATCGCTTGCTAGACCCAGACAAAGCTATTTAATTGGCCAAGAACTAGCCTTGGTCACTGTTTTGGTGGTGATTTCGAAAGTACTCCCATTGTTCTACTTTTTCGCCATTTGGAAGATGACAGTAGGTTACCCGCATGGCGTTTTCCGTGACTGTCTCTAGCTCCCCTCCACGCTCTACACAAAATACCGCTGCTGGATTAGCCATCGATGCATAGCTCTTAACTTCATATTCGTCTGAGTTATTAGAACAGCCAACTAACAGTAAGGCACTCGCTCCGATAGACAATAAGACACGTGTTTTCATTTTAGATTCTCCAAGACCACGAGTTAAGTTGCATAGGGATTATAGGAGAACGACGAATAAACATTGTCTTAAGTTTGTTAAAAGATCGAAGACGACTAAAATTATAACTGTTTAATAATAGTTATGGATTGGCCTATTTATCCAAGAGAATAAAGGCCGCAAAGAAAAGGGCAGGGATATGTCTGATAGTAAACATCGTTTGGTAACACGCAGTGACTTTGATGGGCTAGTGTGCGCAGTATTGTTAAAGCATCTTCAATTAATTGAAGAAATAAAATTTGTGCATCCAAAAGATATGCAAGACGGCATTGTAGAGATAACCAACAATGATATCGTCACTAATCTTCCTTATGTAGCGAATGCTTTTATGGTGTTTGATCATCATTTGTCTGAAACCCTTAGAACAAAGGGCAACAAAGATAATCATGTGATTGATGCTAATGCTCCTTCAGCAGCACGTGTGGTTTGGGATCACTACGGCGGGACCAAAACGTTTCCTCGAGAGTGGGATGAGATGATGGAAGCGGTCGACAAAGGAGATTCAGCTCAGTTTAATCGGGACGAAGTGTTGGATTCTACGGGGTGGAATCTTCTCAACTTTCTTATGGATGCGAGAACTGGTTTAGGTCGCTTTCGAGATTTTCGCATTTCTAACTACGACTTGATGATGGATCTTATCGATTACTGTACTAATCACACTATTGAAGAGATTCTCTCACTACCTGATGTAAAAGAGCGTATCGATCTATATAAAGAACACGAAAACTTGTTTAAAGACCAACTGCTGCGTTGTGGAAAGATCTATGACAACCTCGTTGTATTGGATTTGACTAAAGAAGAAACAATATACGCGGGAAACCGATTTATGATTTACGCCCTGTTTCCCCAATGCAATATTTCGATTCACAAACTTTGGGGCTTTCAAAAGAAGAACATCGTTTTTGCTACAGGTAAATCTATCTTTGATAGAAGTTCAAAAACAAATGTTGGAGACTGATGCTTAAATATGGTGGCGGTGGGCATAAATCTGCGGGTACCTGCCAAATTGCCACCGAGCAAGCTTCCTTGGTCGAACAAGAACTTATCGAATCGATAACGAGAGATGGATAAAGAATAAGACCCGCAATTGCGGGTCTTTTTACAGGGGCATTACGCGATTTCGGCCTAGTTGTTTTGCTTCGTACAGAAGACCGTCGGCGCGCTCAATCAAAGCGTCTGGTGTATCGCCGGGCAAAAATTCGGAAACGCCAAATGAAGCGGTGATATTACCGACCTGTTGTGACGTCTTCCTATCTTTTATTGATAGTTTTTCTATCGCACGACGCAACGACTCTGCAAACTGACGGGCAATTCTTAGCGATTTATTAGGAACGATTAAGGCGAACTCTTCACCGCCGAATCGGTAAGCAGTAATACCTTCGCGACAACTCAACTGCAATCGTCTAGCGATACCTTTGATGACGGTATCACCAAAGAGATGACCATAATTATCGTTGTAGCTCTTAAAATGGTCGATATCGAGCAGTATCAAAGAGAGGTTTTGCTGTGCACGACAAAGCGTTTGCAAGTCAGCGTCAAATGCTCTTCGGTTGTAAATACTGGTCATGCTATCAAACAAGGCGTCTTTTTGAACTTCGGCAAGCTGAGATTTTAACTTGTGAATTTCATCGCTGGCAGTAGATAACTGACTGTTGAGAAACTTGGTCGAGTGTCTAATCTCACGGGACTCCGAAACCAACTGCCTCACAATTCCCATGACTTCTTCAATGGATACACTTTCTGTTTCAACGCGCTCCAGACTGGAAAAGCTCTTGTCTATCAGTTCGGAAAACTGAGAAGTATCGGAGAGCGTATCTGTCATGGAACTGGCTACTTCATTGATCAAAATTTCAATGTTGGCACGAAGCTCATTCATATCTGTTTCTGAACGGCTTGCAATATAGCTATCGTATAGTTGTTTGCTTGATGCTGGTGGCAGAATGCCATAGTTTTCCAAAACAGTGTCTAACTCATGGTTTAAGTTAGGGATAGCGTTATCCACATAGGTATACCAGAGTGCATAGTTTGCTGGAGTTGCAGCAACATGGTTCTTCATCATCAGCGGTACCGCTTTTTTCAAATTGGCGGTGGATTTCTTGAAGTCTTCGCTCATGCGTTTCTAATACTCATTTGATTAACTTTTCTCACTTAAGATTAGCGGATATCGTGTTGGGTTTCCTTTAAAAAACGTGAAATACGCCAATAATGTTAGAAAAAATTTTGAAAAAGGGTAGTTTTAAATCATAGGTTTAGCTTAATGCAGCCCATTGTGCTTGCTCAAGATAAAGCGAGAAAACCGTAAATATTATAGCGATTATTTTAGTCGAATGGGTGAAGAGTCGTCGATATAATCGTTTTAAAAGTAAACGTATGTAAATATAGATGTGATAAATGGTCTAAGAGGGATCGAACGCGTGGACATAAAGCAATTGAGTAGTTTTATTGACCAATTTGTAGAAGTAGAAGGCAGCCATCCTTTTGGGCCTGATGCTTTGGTGTATAAAGTTAGAGATAAGATGTTCGCCATCCTAGCAAAAAGGGAAGGACGAGAATACGTAACCGTAAAAGGTGCCCCAGAGGACAATGAAGTTATGTGTAGTCAGTTTAGCGATATAACACCGGGATACCACACGAACAAAAAGCACTGGGTGACTATCTATTTTAACGGTGACGCGGAAGATGGTTTAGTAGAAGACTTGTGTGAGCGTTCCTATCGCCTTGTTGTAAGCAAACTGAGTAAAGCGAATCGCACACAGCTCGGTTTTGATTAGAGTTGACACAAGAAAGGGGCTACTTCAGCAACCCCTATTAACAAAACAGACAACTACTCAATCACTTCAGGCTTCTTTTTTTCTAGTTCTTTAGCGCCTCGGAGCATCGCTTGAACTAAGTCTCCGGCATTAAACTTTTCAAGCGCTTCGTGTGCGCCTACTTGATGGGCGCGGTCAAGGCAGATTTCGCTGGAAAGAGAAGTGTGAAGGATACAGTACGCATGGTTTAAACTGTTGTCATTCTGAGTTTCAAAAGCCAATTCATATCCGTCAAGCCCTGGCATTTCGATATCACTCACTAGCAAGTCGATAGGTCTTCCATTTGCCGCTTCACTGCGCATTAGCTCAAGGGCATCGAGGCCGTTTTTGCATATTTGATATGAGATGTTGATCCCGTCTAAAGCATCGGACAGTTGTTTACGGGCGATTGAAGAGTCGTCAACTAAGAGGATGCTGAGTGCCTTTAACCTTTCGCGCTCAATATCCGTCAACATAGGAATATTAGTCGACTCATATTGAGGGTAGATTTTAGATAGCAGAAGTTCGACATCCAACATCTGAACAATTTTATCATCGTGTCTGGTAATTCCCGTCACGAAAACATTGTGGCCTGCGGTAGAAGGCGCGGATTCGATAGAACGCCAATCACATTCGATAATTTTTTCAATTGTCCTGACCATAAAAGCGACCACTGTTCGCAGACAGTCGGTGACAATTAAGTAGCACGATTGGTATTCGTCGGGTTGCACAGGTCTAAAACCAATGGCGGCAGCATATCAATTACTGGCACCGTCAAATCCCTAATCGTGACAGTTCCGATTACGTGGTGGTGCGAATAAGGAATTTGCGTGGTCGGCATGTAAGGAACAATCTCCCTAACTTTTAAGGTGCCGATTGCAAATAACTGCTGTTGGGCGTTGAGTGTGAACATCAACATACCTTGAGACTGATTAGCCTTGCTAATAGTTTTTGCCATACTGGATTCTCAAAAACGATACGCTATGAATAAATAGTAACGGAATTATGTCGGTGTGCAATTAGCACAATAGCCTAATCGTGTTTAATTGCAGATTTATTGATCTACATGCATGTCGTTATGGAGTGGAGATCTCATTAATCCTAGTTATAATGCCGCTCATACAGTAAAAAGTGTGTGAGAAATATAGATGGCAAAGACCGCAGCAGCGCTACATATCTTGGTGAAACATAAATCACAAGCAGAAGATATTATTGAACAGCTCAAAAAGGGCGCAAAATTTCAGACCCTAGCAAAAAAATACTCGACTTGCCCCTCAGGAAAGAAGGGGGGAGATTTGGGAGAGTTTAGACGCGGGCAGATGGTGCCTCAGTTCGATAAAGTGTGTTTTCAAGGAGAAGTGTTAACACCGCACTTGGTAAAAACGAAGTTTGGATGGCATGTTGTTAAAGTGTTGTATCGAACCTAGTCCTAGCTGCAATATTCAGTTAATTGCAATGGCTTATTTAATTCAATAAACCTATTAGGGATAAATGTTACTAATAACTGTATAACTCTTATAGATTGAATAGTAATGATTTATCTCAATGAGTAAATAAACGCTCAATTAAAGCCCGACTTAATGTCGGGTTTTTTATGTCTTCTGCTAATATTTAAATAAGCAGTAAAATTAATTTCATAGTAACCATAAAAAAAGTGGTGAAATAAATCATTAGTAATCTTGTGGTTATATTGAATTTTAACTTAGTAACTGTGCGGCTATTGTTATTTATGACTATAAACCGCCCATTCAGTAGGGTTTATCAGCTTGTTCAGATTGGAGGTGAGTGTAATATCTTGATATTTAAGCACTTTGGTAATATCGAGTCTGGCGATATATATATAGTTGTACATTTAGTGTGGGTTAATTAAATCCATGATGTTTATCTGGTTATATTTTAAATAAAGATCTAGCTTAAAAAATAGTTTCTAAATTTGTTCTTTTAGTTTTCTAACAACGTATATATGTGTATAAAGTGTGGCGAAAATATAATTTCTAATCTTCATAATTATACCGACATTGAAATGATAATAAAATGTTATAAATATTAAATTGTTGTTTCTTTGTTTGTGGCTTTAAATTGTACGAGCACTGTTGAACGAAAGCATATTTTTTAAATTCAGGTAACCAATTTTGTCTGTGATCTTTTTATAACAAAGAATCCAGGGAGGACAAATGAACTTAAAATGTAACATCAAAGTTGCATTAGTCTTGGTGTCAGTGATGACACTGGTATTTATAGGCTGGCTCTTTAGCACCAATATGGTGCTGTTCGATCCTAAAGGCCCTATTGGTGAGGCTCAGGAATCGCTAATCATCACCTCTGTCGTTCTTATGGCTATTATCATAGTCCCTGTACTGTTTATGTGTGTGTATTTCCCTTACAAATACCGCCACACGAACAAAGCAGCGGAATACAAGCCTAACTGGGAACACTCGTCTAAAATTGAGGTAGTTGTGTGGACCGTACCTTGCTTGATTATTCTTGCGTTAGGTTGGGTAACATACCTCACTTCATACTCTCTGGATCCGCGAGAGGAACTCCAGTCAGAAAAAGACCCGATGACCATTCAGGTGGTTGCGATGAACTGGAAATGGCTATTCATTTATCCAGAACACCAAATTGCTACCGTCAATGAAGTTGCGTTTCCCGTCGATCAACCTGTCCGTTTTGTCGTAACGTCAGATACTACAATGAACTCCTTTTTTATCCCTCAGCTTGGTAGTCAGGTTTACGCGATGGCCGGTATGGAGAACCGCGTTAACTTGATGGCTACAGAAGAGGGCACTTATCGTGGTATTTCTGCAAACTACAGTGGTTTTGGTTTTGCCAATATGCGCTTCCAAGCCCACGCTACCGATGAAGCTGAATTTGACCAGTGGGTCGCCAAGGTGAAAGCGTCGGATAAAGCGCTTAACGACGACAGCTACAACTGGCTAACTGCAAACGCAAAAGAACAAATCAAAACACCTCATCCGGTGACCTATTTTGCTTCAGTGGACCCGCTGAGATTTAAAGACATTATTGAGAAACACTCAGGAGCACAAAATGGCCTATAAAGGCGATGTATATGCTGAGCCGGATCCGATTTTCGGTAAACTGAACTGGGATGTTATTCCCTATACGGATCCAGTGATACTACCCGTACTGATTTCGTGTATTTTGGGCGGTCTAGGACTGCTCGGTTTTATCACCTATCAACGCAAATGGAAGTACCTCTGGGATCACTGGTTTACTTCGGTAGACCATAAGAAAATTGGTATTATGTATATCATCGTTGCCTTGGTAATGATGATACGCGGCTTCTCGGACGCAGTTTTGATGCGTTCTCAGCAAGCAGCTGCAACTATCGATGCATCCTATTTGCCACCAGAGCACTACGACCAAATCTTTACGGCTCATGGCGTAATTATGATCTTCTTTGTCGCCATGCCTCTAGTGGTTGGCTTGATGAATATCATAGTACCGCTTCAAATTGGTGCACGTGACGTAGCCTTCCCATTCCTAAACTCGCTGAGCTTCTGGCTGTTTGTGGTTGGTGCCATCCTTATCAACCTCTCGCTATTTGTCGGTGAGTTCGCTGCAACGGGTTGGCTAGCTTATCCGCCACTATCTGGGATGGAATACAGTCCTTGGGTAGGTGTCGATTATTGGCTCTGGTCTTTGCAGATCTCCGGAATCGGTACCTTGCTAACGGGTGTCAACTTTGTCGTAACCATACTACGCATGCGTGCTCCGGGCATGAAGTTGATGCAGATGCCAGTGTTTACTTGGACAGCGTTGTGTTCAAACGCCCTTATTGTATTGGCTTTCCCAATTCTAACAGTGACACTAACGTTACTGACTCTTGACCGATACATTGGTACTCATTTCTTTACCAATGATATGGGCGGCAACCAGATGATGTATGTGAACCTCATCTGGGCATGGGGTCACCCAGAGGTTTACATTCTGATCTTACCGGCTTTCGGTATTTTCTCAGAGATAACCGCGACGTTTTCTCGTAAGCGCTTGTTCGGCTATACCTCCCTTGTATGGGCGACAGCCGTAATCATGGTGTTGTCGTTTATCGTTTGGTTACACCACTTCTTTACTATGGGGGCCGGGGCAAGCGTTAACGCCTTCTTCGGAATAGCCACCATGATAATATCCATACCCACCGGGGTTAAGATATTCAACTGGCTCTTTACCATGTACAAAGGGCGCGTGGAGTTTTCCGCCAGCATGTGGTGGACGATTGCATTCCTTATTACCTTCACCATAGGCGGTATGACGGGCGTAATGTTAGCGGTACCAGCGGCTAACTTTGTACTGCACAACAGCTTGTTTGTTATCGCGCACTTCCACAATGTAATTATTGGTGGCGCGGTGTTTGGTTACTTTGCTGGTTTCACCTACTGGTTCCCGAAAGCAACAGGTTTCAAATTGCACGAAGGTTTAGGCAAACTATCTTGTGCGCTGTGGACTATCGGCTTCTTTGTTGCCTTTATGCCAGTCTATGTACTTGGCTTCAACGGTATGACCCGTCGATTAAACGTGGCTGATAACCCAGAGTGGGCACCGCTGTTATGGATTGCTGCGTTTGGCGTCGCGATTATCGCAGCTGGTATTGCGACTCAGTTCTATCAGGTTTACGTCAGTATTCGCGACCGCAAGCAGAACATGGATACTACTGGTGACCCATGGGATGGCCGCACATTAGAGTGGGCAACTTCTTCACCACCTCCTTTCTACAACTTTGCTACTTTGCCAAAGATCCACGATCGCGATGAGCATTACTACCGCAAAGAAGAAGGGACTGCATACCAGGCACCAGAACGCTATAAGCGTATTCACATGCCAAAGAACACATGGGCTGGTGTCGTGATCAGCTTCTTCTCACTTATCTTTGGTTTTGCCTTTGTATGGCATATCTGGTGGATGGTGCTATTTGGTGCATTAGGCATGGTGGGTGCGTGGATCGCCTACAGTTTCCAACGCAGTAAAGACTACTTTGTAGAAGTTTCAGAAGTAGAAGCGATTGAAGGTGAACACTTGGCAGCAGTCGCGAAGGCCAAGAATGACGTTCAAAAACCTGATCAGGAAGACGACTCGTCTCCTGACGATGATTTGAAACCAGTCGATGCACCTGCATAAGGATTAAGGAACAACTATGACAGCTTTTGTAGAAAGCACTTTAGATACTCATCAGCCGGGCTCTCCGGCTGATGCTAAAGACCCACATGGCGGCCACGATGACCATGACCATCACGACTATGCGGGTGACACGATTTTTGGATTTTGGATTTACATCCTGAGTGACTGTCTCCTGTTTGGTACCTTGTTTGCGGTATTTGCAGTTTTCTCTAACAGCTTTGCAGGCATCATTGAACCGAGTGAACTGTTTAACCTGTGGTTTGTGGCAGGCGGAACCGCGTTACTTCTCTTGAGCAGCTTTACCTTCGGTATGGGCATGCTAAAAGCACAAAACCGAGATATGAAGGGGATGTTGCTTTGGTTAGGCATTACCTTTGCTCTGGGCCTTGGCTTCCTAATTATGGAAGTGTATGAGTTTTATCACTTTAGCCAAGCTGGAGCGACATTTGATAGTAGTGCTTATTGGTCATCTTTCTATGCATTGGTAGCAACGCACGGTCTGCACGTATTTGCTGGTCTAATTTGGATGATCGTTTTGTACTTCCACTTTAAACGCGACGGCTTTACCGAAGACAACCAAGCTCGGTTGTCTTGCCTGAGTCTGTTCTGGCACTTCCTTGATGTTATTTGGATTTGTGTGTTTAGCGTGGTTTATCTGATGGGAGTAATGTAATGGGTTCTTCAACTACTCATAATGAAACAGGCCATGGTGGTCAGGCTCACGGCAGCGTAAAAGAGTATGTCACTGGTTTGATTTACTCAATTATTTTGACCGTCATCCCATTCGCAATGGTGATGATGGATGCGGGAAGCCCTCAATTAAAAGTAGCGGTCATCATGATTTGTGCAGTCGCGCAGATTATGGTTCAGCTTGTGTTCTTCCTACATATGAACACTTCTTCTGAGCAGATGTGGAACTCGACGTCGGCCGTATTTGTTGTCGTCATCGTCGCCATTATTCTTGTTGGCTCTCTGTGGATTATGGAACACCTAAACCACAACATGTTAATGGGTCACTAAACGGAAGATCGGATGTTTAAACATTACCTTCAATTGACCAAACCGGGCATTATCCGCGGCAACTTAGTTGCCGCGGCTGCTGGATTCTTTCTCGCTTCACAAGGCAGATAGACTGGCAAGTGTTCTTGGCAGTTTGTGTCGGCACGACATTAATCGTCGCTTCAGGATGCGTTTTTAACAATTACGTAGACAGAGATATTGACGCCATGATGAAACGAACGTGCCAGCGTGAATTGGTCCAGAAGATCGTTCCGGTTTCGCATGCAATAGCGCTTGGTGTGGCATCAGGTGTTGCTGGCTTTGCGACGCTTTATTTCCATACTTCGATAATGGCGTTTGCCTTCGGTGTACTTGGTTTTGTTGTTTACGTAGGTTTTTATACCCTCTATTACAAGCGACAATCGGTACACGGAACCTTAATCGGTGGTTTATCGGGAGCATGCCCTCCGGTCATTGGCTATTGTGCGGTGACTAATCAGTTTGATGCAGCAGGTGCGATTTTGTTCTTAACCTTCTGTATATGGCAGATCCCGCACTCTTATGCGATCGCGATTTACCGCTTCAACGACTACAAAGCGGCGTCGATTCCAGTACTTCCAATAAAAGAAGGTGTAGATAAAGCGCGTTACCACATTATGGGTTATATCGTCGCTTTTGCCATTGCAGCACTCGCGTTGACTTACCTAGGATACGCTGGCAGTTGGTATGCGTTGGGCATTGGTTTGGTCAGCTTGTATTGGTTGTATTTGGCCAAGGTCAGCTTTCAAAAAATGCCTACTGAGCAATGGGGAAAGCAACTTACCGTGTTCTCAATTGTTTGTATCATGGTATTTTGCCTGTTGATTTCAGTGGATTTTGTCGCACCTGAAGTCGAGCCAACGCAACAAGCTGCGTTGGCGCTAGAATCTATGTTTAAGGACAGCTAATGTCTATGAATCCTGTCAAATGGGTGATGCTTGCTGGAGCGCTTGCTCTGGCTATCATTCTCGCTTTGTATCTGGATAACATCACCGTTCCAGTTGGAGAAAAACCGGTTCAATACAAAGATCTTGGTGGACGCTTTCAGCTTAAAAATTTAGATGGCAATGTCGACTTGGAGCAGTACAAGGGCAAAGCAGTGGTGATGTATTTTGGTTATCTCAACTGCGCTGAAGTTTGCCCAACCTCTATGAGTATCGTATCGGCAGCATTGGGCTTAGTGGATCCGACTCACTACGACAAAGTTCAAGGTTTTTTTGTCAGTGTAGACCCAGAGAGGGACGATCTTCAGTCGCTGCATGAATTTGCCCAATATTTTGACCCGAGGATCCTCGGCATCACCGGTACACCAGAAGAAATACAAGCGATGACAAAACAATACGGTGTTTACTATGACCTTGTTGCTATGGAATCATCGCAGTTAGCATATACGGTAGATCACGTCTCGCGATTCTATATTATTTCACCACAAGGCGAGTTGGTTGACTCAATGAGTTATACCACCACACCAATAGAACTGGCAGCGCGAATTGAACGCGCTATTGAACAAAATCTATAAGGTAGTTTCATGAAACTAAAATTGATTAGTCTATTTGCATTGTCATTGATGATAACGCCAGTTTCGTTTGCCCATCACGATGCTCACCACCATGGTGATAAAGGCGACTTCAAAGGTGTTAGCCAACCATTGGCAAACGACCTTTTTGTCGAAGATGCGAGAGCGACAGAGACGATTCCGGGTGTGAAAGTGGGCGCGGGATATCTTACTATCGTTAACAACAGTAATAAAAATATTCGCGTTACCGCCGCTTCAACCGCCGCTGCCCAATACACCGAGATACATCGTATGTTTATGCGCGACAGTAAAATGGCGATGCGCAAAGTCGAATATATAGAGATCCCTGCCAATGACCGCTTTGTATTAAAACCGGGTGGTTATCACCTGATGTTTATGATGTTAAACCACAGTTTAAAAGCAGGTGACAACATTGAAGTAGAGTTAGTTCTAGACAATGGCGATAAAGCTTTGATCACTATGCCAGTGATTAAAAAGAACAAAAAGTAAGACGGTGTTATGAAGAAATCAGCGAGTTTAGTCACAATGGGTTTGTTGCTCAGTCATGCAGTTTTTGCCAGTGAGCAAGGTGAAGAGCCACATACATCGATGGATACTATTGCAAGCCAGCAAGTGATTCCTTGTTCTAGCGAATTGCGTCAGCTCGCTGCTGCTTCTTTAAAACAAAACCCGCACCGAATACTTACTCATAAAAATGACGACGATGATATTCACCTGTTCAATGCGTTATCCGTCACTCATTATCGAGATAGAGATAGCCACGTATCCTTCCATGGCGTAAGAAATGAAAAAGGTACATGTGATACGTCGGTAACTGAAAGTTATGTATTGCAAACTTCTTGCGCCGATGCGCGGCACGAGGCGTTTAGTAAATGGAATTTTCAGGGTAAGCTGGATAAAAAAACTATGGTGTTGACCAGTAAACGCGTTGAAGGGAAGCAAGCTTTTTTGACAGATCAGTTTGGTCAGTTTTGCTTAGTGACGACACGGTTAGTGGTTCACAATTAAGTTGAATAAAAGCGCCAGACACTGAACTGGCGCTTTTGTTTTGCGTTAAGCTTTTTTCGCAGAAATAAAACCCACTCTTTGCTTATCTATGCCAAGTAGCCTGCGCTTGGTTTTGTTTAAATTTCCAAAGTCGTAGCAGTGCGACACTTGTATGTCTGTAAAGCCAGCCTTTTCAAGCATACTTACCCAAGTTTTCTCGCTGTGAAACGCGACACCAACCCCCGCAGTGTTTGCACCAAAATAACGTGTTATTGGTGATAATAGCTGAGACGAAGTGAGTTGATTAATTCTTTTTCCCGGAACATCGCCACCGTTTTTGTCGTCGTAGAAGTTTTCAAAAATGGTGACGATGCCGTCTTGGGAGAGCATCTCGTTGGCGAGTTTTAAAGCGGATAATTGTGCGTGGCAACTGGCTTGGTAATTATCGCTAACAAAGTGATGCAGCACCCAATTAAAGTTAATCACATCGGTTCGAGCCAAGGTATCCATATGCTGAAAAGGAGCATGCATAAGACTCTTTCTTGGATGTACTCGGTTTTTATTGAGTAAACCTTGGTCGGGCTCTACTACTACAGTATTCGCCATCGGAAAGTGTTCCAATATCTTGTCCGAATAAGAGCCGTTACCACCGCCCACATCGACAAACCTGGTCGGTGTAAAAGGACCGCAGTGGTGATTAATCGCTTGCTTTACTCTTTCGAAAAGCAAATCATTGACGTACTCCACATCAAAAGCTTGTGTTTGTTCAGCACTTAAAAATCGAAGCTCGTTACCCATATACACCTCCCCCAAACTATTACTAAGTGAATAATCAAAGGATGTGCCACTTTTATGCTTTTTAAATACAGTGGTTTAAAATGATAACTTTAATACTATATGCATTATAAGAATCAGTTTGGTTAGCGGTTTTCTTTTTGCGAATAGTACGCGGCGACGTCGCGAAGGTCAGCGTCATCGAGATGCTGTAATTGCGCTTTCATCATCGCCGCGAGTGCGCCTTTTCTTTCGTCGTTTTGATAACTCTTCATCGCCATGAAGAGATAATTGGCGTCTTGGCCTTCAATTTTAGGGTAAGACGGATTGTTGGAATACGCTGCTGGGCTGTGACAGAAACCGCAGCTTGGCGTTTTTATTTTTCCAAGTTCAGGGTCCCCTTGAGCCTGAACTGACAACGAGATAAAAAGTAGGGTAGTAAGTAGTAAAATAGACTTTGCCATTAGAGTTCCAGTATTTTTAGATTTTCTGGAACAATAAAGCTTCCCCTAAGGGGAAGCTCAAGTAGTGAGATCAATAGTAAGGCTTAAAGCCATTTTTTTAGCGCAGCCAATAGAGTTTTGATATCTGTGCTGCAAACGTCTTTATGAGTAACAAATCGCACCGGATTGCTCGGTGAAATAATGATATTTTCTGATTTGAGTTTTTCAGTGATTCGCTCGATATCTACGGTATCGTCGAGCTTTGCAAAAACGATGTTGGTGTGAACGAGTTCAGGCTTAACGTGAAATCCAGGGAGCTGACTAAGACCTTCTGCGAGCACGCGAGCGTTGTCGTGGTCAACCTTTAGTTGTTCCACTTGCTCCGTCAATGCAAGCTTGCCAGCAGCGGCGAGAATACCCGCCTGACGCATTCCTCCACCAACCATCTTTCTAAGACGTCTTGCATCACTGATAAAGGCTTCACTACCTAAAAGCAAAGAACCGATTGGTGCAGATAAACCCTTTGAGAGGCAAACAGTCATTGAGTCAAAATATTGCGCTATCTCTTTGATATCTACATCTAGTGCGACAGCAGCGTTGTATACTCTTGCACCGTCCAAGTGCAGCGAAAGTCCATATTGGTCTACAAACTCGCGTGCTTGTTGCAAGTATTGTAAAGGGAGCACTTTGCCATTAATGGTGTTTTCTAAACTAAGGAGCTTAGTACGAGCAAAATGGCTATCGTCTGGTTTAATAGCAAGCTTTAGCTTGTCAAAGTCCAATGTACCGTCTGGGTTGTTTTCAATTGGTTGGGGTTGAATAGAGCCCAACACTGCTGCACCTCCAGCTTCGTAACGATAGTTATGAGCTTGCTGGCCACACAAGTATTCATCGCCTCGTTGGCAATGAGCCATCAATGCCAAAAGGTTGGCTTGGGTGCCTGAAGAGGTAAACAAAGCCGCTTCAAATCCGTGTCGTTCGGCAGCCCATCTCTCTAGCTCATTGACGGTTGGATCATCACCATAAACATCATCGCCAACTTCCGCTTCAGACATGGCTTTTCGCATTTGAGGGGTTGGTCGAGTTACGGTGTCAGAACGAAAGTCCATTCTAGTCTCCCTAATGTGTCGTTTTACTTAATGGCTCTTACGGTGCTTAAGTGCTTAAACTTAGATATAACCACAAAGCTTGGCTTTACAAAGGCACGCAATGGTTTTGGCGTCGGTTAATACGCCTTCTTTGATCTGCTTTTCTAGCTCATCGATCTCAAGTTCAACCACTTCAATAACTTCGTCATCGTCGCAGTTGGTGTTATCTGTTTTGATTAGATCTTTGGCAACATATAGGTACTGTATCTCATCACAGAAACCTGCCAGCGGGGTGACTTGCCCCAAGGGGAACAACTGGTTTGCAATATAACCGGTTTCTTCTGTTAACTCGCGGGAAGCACATTGAGTGGCGTCTTCTTCGGCTTCTAAAGTACCAGCGGGGAGTTCCAGTAACCACTTTTTAAGTGATGGACGGTACTGGTTTACCATGACGATTTTCCCAGCGGAGGTGATGGGGAGAATAACGGCAGCACCGGGGTGTTGGAGCGTGGTGTGAACGATTTGCTTTCCGTTAGGTAAGTCAAGGTGTTCTTCAATTAGGGAAATTCGTTTCCAGCGATGGATGGTTCTAATTTTACTATTTTTATCCATATTATTTTCAACTAGCTCAACTGTTGGTTAACCATATCCAGTTATCGCAGTGAATGAAAGGAGAATTCCGAAACTGTTTGTGAAATGCTCCTAGCGACAAGTGAGTTAAATCTCATTATTGCAAACAAAGTTTTCAACAAATTTCACCTATGTTGCATTTGATATAAAAAAAGGTGTAGCAATAGATATTACTCTTGTAACAAACTGCTAACAAATGTATAAAAATAAATAAATGTGCGAACAGTTTGCGCAGGAGCCCACAGATGATACAAGCCGGTACGATTACCAGTCCCAACAAAGCGTTACTTTCAGAGCGAATCACCAAGTTGGCTCATGCTCTTTCCGATGGTGTTTACGAGCGTGAAGAGACCATTAAACTATGCTTGTTGGCGGCTCTAGCCGGAGAAAGTGTTTTTCTTCTCGGTCCCCCAGGGATTGCAAAAAGCTTAATTGCAAAACGCTTGATTCAAGCTTTTGACAACTCTTCCTACTTTGAATATTTGATGACGCGATTTTCCACGCCAGAGGAAGTTTTTGGTCCTTTGAGTATTCAAGAGCTAAAAGACAATGGCAAATATCTACGCCTAACCGATGGCTACCTTCCTAGTTCACAAGTGGTCTTTTTAGATGAGATTTGGAAAGCGGGTCCAGCGATCCTAAACACACTACTCACGGTTGTTAATGAAAAAACGTTTAAAAACGGCAACGATGTAGAAAAAGTGCCAATGCGTCTTCTTGTTACCGCGTCTAACGAATTGCCCGATGACGAAAGTGGATTAGATGCTTTGTATGACCGCATGTTGGTGCGCATTTTTGTCAATAGAATTCAAAACAAGCAAAACTTTAAGTCAATGCTAACCGTTGGTACGCCGCAAGAGGCTAAAATCCCAGACGGGCTAGCCATTACGGACGATGAGTACCACAAATGGCAAACAGAGTTAGATCAACTCGCGCTGACCGATACGGTATTTGAAAAGCTCTATGAACTTAAAACGCTCATAGAGAAAGCGTCAGCAGAAAGCCAATTGAGTAATGAAGAACTCTATATCTCAGACAGAAGATGGAAGAAAGCATCCAAGCTGCTAAAAGCGAGTGCCTATTTCAACGGACGTGACTCCATCAATCCGTTAGATATCCTGCTATTGCAAGATTGTTTGTGGAACAGTCCTGAATCGCGAGAACTCGTACGCGGTATTGTCCGTCAGTTTGCATTGGGTTATGCGTTTGACCAAAACGAAGTGGAACACCAAGTCGACATATGTCGGGAAAACTTAAACGACGTTCAACAAGCCATTGAAGAAGCGCATGCCATTTTGCTTACCAATGAGCAAACAACAGGCCTAATCAAAAAGCAAGTTCACCATTTTGACACCAGTGACGCCAAAACATTCAAGGTGGGCACGGCTCGCGATTTAGTTAAATTAGTCATGTTGCAAAGCAACATGTCGGTTTCTGAATCAGAAAAAGGGGATAGCCGCTGGGTATATCTGCCAAAAAACGAGTTAGAGCGTGTGGTGAAGGACGGACACGGAGAGGTTTACGGGTATGTTAACGACAATACCAGCTTGTGTCGTCTAAAGTTTGAATTGGACGCGGATGACCATCTTATTGTGAAAGACATCGCTAACCGCAACGTTCTGGTATCACTAGTAACAAACCAAGGTTTGGACGTCGAAGAGCATCAGCAATGGGTGGAAACCTCGGAGAGTGCATTGAAGCAGTTAGCGGAAGCAGAACATCTAATTAGAAAGTCTAAATCTGACTTTCACGGTGCCTTGCCCCATAATTTTATTGATCCTGAATTGCCTATTGCAATGGAGTCCGGGTTACAAGCCTTGAGCAAAGACGTCGAGTCTACGCGCACTGAGACGGAAAAAGTGATCTTCCGTATTAAGGCACTCAAAGAGTACTTTAGCTAGGAGCCGATATTATGTTAGGTGTTGATGGTCTGCATCTTGCCGTAACGCTTGCTGACTCCGGTATGGTAGAGGCAGCGGTAAACGACATTATGGCTCGCTCTCAAGTGTTAGCGATGCCTGACAATAACGGTATTAAATCGTCGGTAAAGAATCACTTGGTAAAGTGGCGAGGCAGTGTAAAACGCCGCATCACTAAGGTATGCGAAACAGAAAGGTTTCAGCAAGAACTCGCTCTATACCAAGAAGTCATTTATTGGGATGAAGAGACTTTCTTTCAGCAATTGCCGGAAGTCATTAAAAAGCTAGAGTGGCACTCAGCCTTCTACTTGCAGGCGCGTCGATTGGTAGAGAAGAACAAAGGGATAAATAACCCTATGTTTCCTCACTATTTTTGCGATCAATGGTACCAAAGCTTAAACGATGCGATTAAACAAGCCCAACTGACTGAGCTGGAAGCCAGTAAAGAAAAAGTACTCAACGATCTCTATCAACGCATGGAAACCATGAAAAACATGGAGAAAGTGGGGGAGCGTGGCAGTGAGTCAGGAATGGGGCGTTTGTGGGACATGGCTGCGGCAAAGCTGAGTAAGGGCGACTTAACCGCTATTCAACGCCATGCAGAGTTTTTAGCTAAACACAAGACATTGCAAGATATCGCTGAAAAGCTTGGACGAATGGCGAGGGAAGTGAATGACCCTGATCTTAACAAGGCTCCTGTCGAAGATGTAGAAATGGTTGAAGAGCGCTCGGAGATGGCCACCGATGATATAGTCGGTGTTCATCAAAATGACGACCTCAATAAACTCTTGCCCAACGAAACCATGTTTCTCGCCTATCCTGAACTTGAAGTTGTCTTCTACAAGAACCTTATCGACAAGCGTTTGATGAACTATCAGATGAAAGGCAAAGCTCGCAAACTGCGCAAAGTCACCACGAATTTGCCAGAGAGTGCCGAGGCAGATATCGAAAAGGGTCCATTTATTCTGTGCGTAGACGCTTCGGGGTCAATGACTGGTTTTCCTGAAATGTGTGCTAAGGCAATGGCGTATGCTCTGATGCAAATCGCGTTAGCGGAAGAGCGCGATTGCTATGTTATGTTGTTTTCCTCCGAGTACATTACCTACGAGTTAACACGTCAAGATGGATTGCGAGAAGCGAGTGATTTCTTGTCCTATCAGTTTCACGGCGGAACAGATTTTGAAGCGGTTCTTTTGAAGTCTGTAGAGTTAATGCAAGGTGAGCGCTACAAAAACGCTGACTTGGTGGTCGTTTCAGACTTTATCGCACCAAAGCAGAGCGAAGAGCTTGAACAAAAAGTATCTGAACTTAAAAAGAGCCACAATCGATTCCACGCAATAAACTTGTCTAAATATGGCAACCCACAATTGATGTCTATGTTTAACCAAGTGTGGTCATATCACCCCAATTTGGTCGGTCGACTTGTCGAGAAATTTGGCAGGACCAAGCATTAACGCCGAACAAATAAGCTAAGTGTAGAATTATTCTTCAAACAGATGCTAAGTTGCAGATTTTATTTGACTCTGTACTCAGCATCATTAAAGTAAGCAGCGAACACACTGATGACACTTTTAGTGTGTGCAAATAAGGCGCGTTGGCAGAGTGGCTATGCAGCGGATTGCAAATCCGTGGACCTCGGTTCGACTCCGGGACGCGCCTCCATTCAGTTTCTAAATGACCTTGCTATTTCTCTTCTTTGCGCCCACTGCGGCAATCACTTTCTGATCGTAACAAGCTCCCCCGTCTACCTGCTTCGCCTTGTACATAGCGTTATCCGCTAAGGCAATCAAGGTATCTTTGTCCTGTGCTTGGTTTGGGTAGTAGCTGATACCAATACTGACTTGAATATTGAGCAATTTTCCTTTGAACTCCAAAGGTTGACACAATGTAGTCAGTAATTCACTTGCTTTGCTTTTGATGGCGTTAACAGATGAGAGTAGGTCATAACACAAAATAAACTCATCTCCGCCGTGCCTACCCACAAAGTCGGAACGGCGAATGGACTCTTTGAGGCGTCGACTCACCTCTTTAAGCACGGCATCGCCTGCATCATGACCGTGTTTATCGTTGATCTGCTTGAAATTGTCTAGATCGACAAAGAGTATCGCTAGACTGAGATTAGTTCTTTTGGCGCGTATGATCGATTCGTTTAAAGTGCGGTCAAAAGCTCTGCGATTGAGTAGGTCAGTCAGTGGGTCGGTTTCAGATAGCAGTTCTAGCTTGGTCTGTTTAAGCTTTAAGTCGCGTGTCTGCTTTTCAATTTCTTCTTCCAGTTCAACCTTTGTAACGGTCGACTGCCTTAGCGAAGAAGCCATTTCGTTAAAAGAGCCAGCTAACTGTTGAAATTCGTGATCGAGAGTATGTGCGTTAATGGTCCGGTCAAGTTTTCCCTTAGACAAGTCTTCCATCCCTTCTCGAACTGACATCAAGCCCTTGTGAAAATGGAAGATACTGAGAATGGCAACAGCGCAGACCAACAAAGTAAACACGACAAGCCCGAAAGCGGCGTAGTAAACAATCTGGTTAAGTCGTGCGCGGTTTTCAGCAAGGCAATCTTGATGGACTCTGGCGACTTCTTCTGTCATGGTCTGAATAAGCATACTGTAACGCGACTGAAGAAGATTTTGAGCTTGGGTACTGGCGGTGCTAAACCCATACTTGTACTGGTCGAGTAGGGAAGCGAGCGTTTGGTTCATTTTCTCAACTGCGTACATGCTTTTATTGGTGATTTGAGATTGGCTCAATAAGTTGGCAAATTGCTGCTGACTGAGTTCAACTTCCCTTAAGCTGATATCGTCGCGATGTTGTGAATAAGACCAAAGCTGGCTTCTCAACTGATCAAGGCTAATCTGAACCTGATTTAGATACATAAGATCGCGTTCCGATTTATTCTGAAAATGAAAGATTTTGTACAGAGAGCCCGAGAGCAAGACAGTCAGCAATATACTAACTGTTGCCAATACACTTATCTTTTTTGCTAGGGAGTCAATCATTTTAATCTCCCGCTACTTAATAATTTATCAAAGCTCTCTCTAGAAACGATATCGCGATAAGAAGGCATAGTTCCGCGGCGAATATCATTTTCAAGTGCCCAGCGAGCTTGTAACTGCAAGTTAGTTAAAAGAGCGTTGCCCAAAGAAAGGCGGAACACATAGTCATCCCATGACCAACGCAATTGTTCGACTGGTATGTCGAGAGAATTAGAAATAACGGCTTGAGCTTGAGCAGGATATTGGTTAATCCAGTCGATGGCTTTGGCTAATGCCTCTATCGTTCGTTCACTAGTGGCTGGTGGCAGAGAGTGGAGCACTGAAGTAGATGATATTAAGTTGAAAGAAAGTTGATAGACCCCTGGGCTTCCAATGTTGACTACTTTTCCACCGGCATCCTGATTTAACATGTATCCAAATGGCTCCCAGATAGAAATAGCATCTACTCCGCCGTTGATAAGCGCTTCATTCATGCACTTGGTGCCAGATACACCTTTTCTACGCTGTTACTTGGGGTATTCGCCGCGATAAGGTGCGAATCTAAAAAGAACTCACTGGCACTAGCTTGAATAACACCGACTCGTTTACCACTGAGCTGATCGACGTTAACTATGTTGCTCTTTTGCAAAGAGAGCAGCTTAAGGTCGTTACTAGAAGCGACAAAACTCACTAGTAAACGAATATCAGGGTGTTTAAAACTCTCAAACATGACCACTGATTCAGACGAAGTGGCAAAGTCGCTCTGTCCACTTAACATTTTAGCCGCGCATTTCATGCCTCCGATACAGGGGATAAGTTCAGCGTCGACCCCTGCTTGTTTAAAAGCGCCGATATGTTTTGCAATGATAAAGGGTGCAGATAAAGGCGTTTGAGAAGTTGCTATGGTTATCTTGGGCAAAGCTGGGGGCGCAGCTTTAGTCGAGTAGAAGAGTAAAGCCGACAATAGAAAAACAGTACAACCAACCACAGCTAAATAAGTACTTGCCTTATTATTTATTCTTTTCATTATTCTGTGCCAATAAGAATAGGGGTTCATAATAATTTTAGACCCTAATTTGATGTTATGTTGATAGAAATGTAACTAATCCTTGATTTGTTGCATAAGTTGCTGAATCAATATCACTATTAGGGAGTGGAATATTTGTAAGTATGATGAGGCTGTAGACGCGGCAAAAGGTGGCTTCGAAGACAATTGCTTTTAAGTAATCGAATTGTGTTGCAAAAATACTGGATGTTAAAAAAACAGTTTGTCGGTAGTTTAAACAGCTTAGGTTGTAAATTAGCCAATTGATTCATAAAGTTAAAAATTTCAGTTGACCCGCTCACAAGATGCGTTAAAGTACGCATCGTTCTCGCAGCAAAGCGCGTGAGAACGGTGGTGTACCATCGCTTTTTGCGTTGCCCTGGTGGTGGAATTGGTAGACACAAGGGATTTAAAATCCCTCGACGTTCGCGTTGTGCCGGTTCAAGTCCGGCCCGGGGCACCATCAAAATATAAGGCGCGTTGGCAGAGTGGCTATGCAGCGGATTGCAAATCCGTGGACCTCGGTTCGACTCCGGGACGCGCCTCCATTTTGATGCTGTATTCTTTAGCATCACCGATGGGATCACCCATCTACGTTAGCCAGCCCAGAGCTGGTTTTTTTATGTGTAAAAATCAGAAAAAAAGTCTCCCATTATTTCAACTTATATTTATTCAAGGTATAAAACGCTTAGACTCGCCTAATACAAAGTATTTTTTCAGAAGACATTCATCTTGTTCGTTAACACCTTAAAATGCATTTTTAGTTGTAGAATCTTTACTCGTAAGTGAGTGAAACACGCTGTTCTGTCGGTATTTTGACCGTTTGACGAAAAGATTTTGTGATTTTATTGACTGGCTGTGTAATTCAAGTAAAGTACACACCTTCTCAAGGGGATTGCCCGTTGAGAGGATAAGATTTGCAGTATTAAATACTCAAGATGGTGCCTATCATCGCAATGCGTGCCCTGGTGGTGGAATTGGTAGACACAAGGGATTTAAAATCCCTCGGCGTTCGCGCTGTGCCGGTTCAAGTCCGGCCCGGGGCACCAGTTTGAATTTCAATATTGTAAAAAACAGAGTTTTCTTTTTCTAAGGAACACGAGTTCAAACAGAACTTGCTTCGTTCAAAAAGGCGCGTTGGCAGAGTGGCTATGCAGCGGATTGCAAATCCGTGGACCTCGGTTCGACTCCGGGACGCGCCTCCATCTTCTTCTAATTTTCACTCTAAAGTTTACATCCACTCTGCGTGAATCAACGCAAAGTATGACCTTGCTCCCATTAATAATAATTCTTATTAACATTTAGCGATCATTTGTTTGAGTGATTAATACTCAAGTTGCGTTTAATTTATACCTTAACGTATCATGTTTTATAAAATTGTAAGTAAAAGCTCTAGAATTATATATTGCTCAACTATTAAGTTATTGTGTGGTATGGCGATTTTTTCCGTTTTTTTAATGAAATACACCACTCATTTACATTTTGTAACTTAAGTGGTTATCTGTTGAACGGCAGTTTTGTGACTCAAATTAGAACAGTAAGGCCTTACTGAGTGTTCTGATGGTTATCTTGTTTTTGTGACATTGATACATACAATGTTCTCCGGCTAGAGTGGAGAATATATAATTATGCAGTTATTCAATTCGTTCTTGAATCAACTAAAAGTCGCGTCAAAAATTCGCTTAATCATTTTATTATCGAGTCTGTTTATTATCGGTATAGAAGTGATGTCAGCGGTAGCGCAGAGAAACGCAATCCTAACGGAACGCAAAGAGGCCGCTCAATCTCTTGTGGAATCCATCGTTAATCAAGTTCACTACGCAGCGCAAAGTGATGATATATCTGATGATCAAATTAAGAGACTAGTGGGCTCGGTTCGCTACGACGAAAACGGATACTTCTTCATCCACAATCTCGACGGTGTGATGATTATGCATGCGTTAAAACCGGAGCTGAACAATCAAGACATGAGGGTAAGCTCGGCGATCAACGCCCGCAATGCAGTACTGCGCTTTATAGAAGTAGCAAAACAGCAGGGCAGTGGTTTTGTCACCTATGACTGGGTGCAACCGGGTAGTGACGACCTCGAAGAAAAAGTTTCCTATGTAAAAATGACAAACCACCAAAACTGGGTGGTAGGTACTGGTGTTTATGTCTCTGATGTCGAGGAAGCATTCGAACAACAGTTACGAGATACCTTAATAATCACCTTACTGTTATTGATTGGTTTGGTGGGTGTTTCTAGCCTTATTTCTAGAAACATTATTAGGCCTTTGCAAAAAGTCACCAAGACTATGGAGCAGATCGCTGACGAAAAAGATCTAACTATAGAAATGAAGGGACAGGGCAAAGACGAACTGTCCGTTATGGCACGTTCATTTAATAAGATGAACCAAAATATTAAATCAGTTATCAGTGATATTAATTCGAGTACCAGTTCGTTAGCTTCCCAAGCGGAAGAGTTATCGACGGTGACAGTGCAGATCCAAAGTGGTGTGGTGGAGCAGAAAGCGAAAACCGTTGCCGTATCAGAAAGCGTTAACCAGTTGGCTGATGTATCACAGACGGTCTCTGACAAAGCGAATATTGCGTTAGAGCGTGTAAGTCACGCGGCTCAATCCGCTGAAAGTGCCAATCGGAGTATTCACGACAATATCAAAGTGATTGGTTCGGCTGCTGATAAAGTGAAAAGCGCAGTGGTTACAGCAGAAAGTTTGGAAAATTCTTCGAGCAAAATTGGCAATATCATAGAAGTGATCACCCAAATTGCAGAGCAAACTAATCTTTTGGCATTAAACGCTGCCATTGAAGCTGCGCGAGCTGGTGAACAAGGACGTGGCTTTGCAGTGGTCGCTGATGAAGTTAGAACACTGGCGTCTAGAACCCAAGAATCTACTTGTACTATCCAAGCTTTGATTTCTGACCTGCAAAGTGACGTCAACACGACCGTTGATGTAATGCGAGATTGTGATAAGTACACTGCAGCAGGTATTGAAAAAGCCAATGTATGTGGACTTGAGCTGGCAAAAATTGAAGAAGCAGTTTCTGCGATAAACTTAATTGTTAATGAAATCAATGCATTTTCTAAGCAACAAAGCGAGCAAGCATCAGAAATTAACGAGCATATCGTCAATATAGCCACGGTGGCGGAACAGACAGAAAATGGTTCGTTGCAAACCAGTCAATCGAGCGAACAGCTTAGTGATATGGCGCAGAGGCTGAATCATCTAGTTAATTCCTTCAAACTGTAATATACCAAGCCCAATCACTATTGATTGGGCTTGTTTGCTTTTATAGTTGGCAAGTCAACATTTTAATCATTTGGATTAAAGGTGAACTTTTCCGCCAATGCCATTGCAATATGACTAGTGGCGTAAGCCGCTTCGTTTATAAAGTGCGGATAGACGGTGCTGCTGCCGTCAAAGTAGGTATCTCTGCCATCAAAATAAGAAAACAGTGGTTCGCCTAGTTCTAGTGGTAAGAAGTCGCGACCCAAAAGTGTTGGGTGAACGGTCGCTAAGCGCTTGTTTTCATGATTTACTGGGAATGAAACCTCTTCTAACAGCCTGTACGCTGGAATGTTTTCTGGCAGCGTTGGCAAAGCTTCAGAGTTGTAGGCTTGAATAAAATCTAAGGTTGCTGCTACTGCGTTTCTCGTTGCCTCTAATACGTCCAATTGTAGAACGCCATGGGCGTGTCCCCCCATTTCAATCATGATTCCGGCGGGGGCGACCGTGCAGAGATAGGGATGTTCTTCCCAGCTAACTTGATCTTCAAAAAGAATGTTTGCGTTTGGAATCGCTTGCTTTATATAACCGGCCAATTTTCTGTAAAAAGAAGATTGCTCTAGTAAGATAAAGGTAGTGCCCATGTTACTTGTGGTGTTGTGTATATCGATAACAAAGTGATGTTTTCTATCACCGTACCAACCTTTGATTCTTTCTGCTCTAGACGCCTCATAGGAGTCACTCGAAAGTTCAGGCTTATTACTATCGGAAAACAAGCGATTAAGATCGTTATCAATAAATCTCACCCCTTTGGCTATCGCTTCTGGATTAGCGATTAAGCGATGTGACGTAAAGCTTTCTCTTTCAATTGAAAAGAGTCCTTGTTGAATCAACTCATTGAGATAGATCCCCGTGAGCTCGTTGCCATGAGTACCTGAGACTAATACGACGTGATTAATCATCAATTTTTCCTTTTATCTGATAAAATTAGGCAGTCCGACAAATCGACTGATGGCGAAAAGAAAAGCGCCTGACACTGCCATTGAAAAAACGATAACGACCTGACCAATTTTACTCAGACGTTCTTGCTTGAAGTGTTTGAGCCAATGTCGCTTGATCCCGTTAGCGTTAAAAACAAACAGGGATATGGTAGTAATTGTCCCTGTTGCCATTGTGAAAGCGGCGAGGTAACCGAGTGGCGCAGAAGCAAACATAGTGGCTAAAAACATGGTTAGTAATGTACTGGTACAAGGCCTTAAACCAATTAAAAGTGTGCTGTATAGCGAATATCTATCTGCCTTAGAGACGTTTTTTTTACTTCTGTTGTTAAACAGGTTGAGAGCGTGTTTTATCGCCAACAACAGGATAAATAGGGCACAAGCTTTTGTTAGCCACTGAGTCATGATCGACATATTTTGTGGAAGCGACGGTGTTATCGCGGTAACGAGTAAAAAAAGTAGACACGCAGTTAATGCTTGCAAATAACTGATTGTTGATACTAGTACTAATATTTGCTTTGGCGATAATTGGTAGAGCAAACTAGTCGTGACTATTGCGGTTTTACCGTGGCCTGGAGCCAAAGCGTGCAAAGTCCCGTATAGATAGGCAAAACCCAAAAAGTAGAAAAGATGTTGATGCCAGTTGTTTTGGACGTTAATAAGCTGAGCACTTAAGTTATCTGCCGCTTCTCTTTGTAGTGAATTGAGTTGTATCCAATAGACTGGAAAATTCGAGTAGAGTTGATATCCAAGGAATGAGAAGAGAACAAACAGCCCCCCTCCAATAAGTAGTTTTACACCTGCTCTGTTCACTGGACTTATCCTAATTGCAATGTATTTCCGCAGACTGCGTAAACAGTTGCCCTAAGTCGTTATCGGGAGACTCATCAGGCCCAAGCGACAGCGCATATGTCACTTGCTCAGGAGTGGGGTTTGGTTCGATAACGTTTAACTGGCAGGTACCTGCATAGGCCAGTTGAACGTCTCCCGGGTTATCCCAACTCATATCGACGTAATAAGTCGGGTCGAAAATGAGTAAACGTATTCCCTGTTGGTTGATGTTGATGGGCTTGGCTATTAAGAGTTCGAAATGCATAGTCAACTTAGCACCATTAAGAGTTAACACTGCATCATCAACTCGCTTGTACTTAATAGGCTCTTGATTGAGGTAGAAATAGGTAAAGTAATGGCTACTCAGCATATTATTGATAACGGAGTGGGCAATGCGATCTAGTACCTCTTGTTGATTTGAGCTGGTCATGCCTTCTCCAGCTAACATATAGGCAGAGGTCATTGCGTCGAATTCCCACGTCATCGAAATAGAAGTGATCTTATCTTCAGAAGTATTGATTTGAGATTTAATCGAAATCCAAGAATGAGGGTGTGCCAGTATTGGCGATGAATGCAAAAGAATCGCAGTGGCAAATGCTAACAGTCGAAAAAAAGAAAGACTCAATGTGATTACGTATAGTTAAATAATTGATATGTTATAACATATCAATTAGTGCAACAAGTGGCGCTTTTAAAAAGGAGGGCTTGTTATTAACACTGCGTTGCAGTGAGTCTTCTAGATTGATTGACGGATATAAAAAAGGCCTTCATGAGAAGGCCCTAAAAATTATGCTACATCGCTTTTCTGGAACTGTTTCATCAACCTTTGCAACGCCTCGATACGCGTAACTAAGTCACTTGTTCGCTTGATAGAAGTATGCGAAACCGAAGAAGTATCATCAGCCAATTGCTTTATCTTGAAGATGCTCTGATTGACTTCATTAGTCACCGTTGCTTGCTCTTCGACAGCGGAGGCAATCTGGTGGCTGCTGTCGGTGACACTATCAAGCTTATCTGAGATATCTTTTAAGATGCCACCCGTTTCATCTGCGCGAACTCTGCATCGGTCTGATAGCTCAATGCCTTTTTCCATAGCCTCGACTGCACCATTCGCGGTTTGCTGAAGATGGCTAATCATTGCGTGAATTTCTCCGGCCGAAGATCCGGTTTTTGACGCCAAGTTGCGTACTTCGTCAGCAACCACCGCAAATCCGCGACCCGCTTCGCCAGCGCGCGCAGCTTCAATTGCGGCATTGAGGGCAAGTAAGTTGGTTTGCTCTGAAATGGCAGAAATCACTTCTAGAATACTGTCAATGCGTTGAGAATCTTCAGAAAGCTTATTAATGATGGCTTGTGACTGTGTTAACTCAACCGCTAGCGCATTCACTTCCGTAATAGTCGAGCGTATGCTTTCAAGTCCTTGAGTCGATGCGTCGTTTGCCTCATCGGTTAGCATTGAAGAGGCTGATGCAGCGGTTGCTACTTCACTGATCGAGTGAGTTAACTCTTCCACTGCCGTTGCGACTTGCTCGGTTTCATTACACTGTTGATCAAGACTTTGGCCAATAGATTGGATAGTGCCAAACTCATCTTCTGCCGAGATCAAAATTTTACCAGCCGTCTCCGTAGAGCGGCCTGTAATCGCTCGCAGCTCAGCCTTTTTCATCATTAGTGCGAGTTCAATTTGCGAATAGTCGTCAAATTTATCGGTATAAGGCTTTTCCATCAGAGGGTTGGAATAGGCCTCTTGCGCCAGCTTAGATACTTGGGCAAAGCGCCACCACTGGAAGAAGCTATTGCCTGCATTGAGCAAGCAAAACGCAGAAAACACAAAAGTGTACCAAGCAGGGGTTAGGATCGAAAACGCTAGAGAAGCAACGCAAATCAAACCGCTAAGGACCATGCCTAAAAGATTGAATTGATAACGAGGAGCCTTGGGCACCTTGCCCTTGTTGATTTGCTTGTACAGCTTTTCAGCTCTAGCCACTTGCTCAGGTGCTGGTTTAGAACGAACAGATTGGTATTCGACCGTTTCGCCTGTTTCGTCTTTGATAGGTGTTACAAACGCAGACACCCAATAGTGTTTTTCGCCTTTACATTGGTTTTTCACCAACCCCATCCAGCTTTTGCCTGCTTTTAGGTACTCCCACATTTGCGCAAATGCAGCTTTAGGCATATCTGAATGGCGAACGATATTATGGGCATTACCAATAAGTTCTTGCTGATCATACTCGGCGATATCGCAGAAATCATGATTGGCATAGGTAATGACGCTAGACGGATCGGTTGTCGAAATCAAATTAGCGTCTTGGTTATATTCCTTGTTGAGGGAATCCTTATCTCTCATTTGTCACTATCTCTATTCTGTCGCTTAAATGGGACGCTTCCAGTACAGACGGTTTCCTGCGATACACCCCAGAAGAACACCCTGTAATTACAATCAGATATGTTAATAGTCCTTTCAATAGAAGTGGTTTGACTTGAATCAATCTATCGATTTTGTCGCTAAATGGATCACAGAAATATGATACGGCGCACCTATTTTATGTAACAGTAATATATGTAACGTTACATTTCAGAGGGCATTTGATGTGATTCTTGTTCAATTAATACGGTATATAATTCTGAATTTTATAAACTAAAGTTATAAGAAGAGGTTAAAAATAAGGCTATTGAGTATGAGTTCCAGATAGACGACTGGCAAAGTAAACTGTTATACCGAACAGGGTGTTCCTCTCGTGTTTTTTTCTGATTTTCCCATTGGCATTTCATCGATAAGGCTACTGATTTTGTTCCAATCAGTACTTGGACCCCAACGCAGTTTTTCGTCGCCATCTTTGCCAATTAGAATCGTGGTATGGGATTTTTGATCAATACCGAACAGGTGATACATAGAGGGTAAATCGACGTGATCTTTCACCCATTTGGGTTCAGTGTGTCCTTCAGCGGTGATGACCAGAGTGACGACATCTCTATTTTTGATAATACATTCATTGATAAGCACATCTAACAGAAACTGTTTAACCACTTTGTCTTGTGTAGGGGCAAAAAGAATGACACTGCGGTGTCCATAGTTAGGCTGGAACATCGGATACGCAGAACAAGCGAAAGAGACCGTTAGAGCCATCAAAGTGATGATTCGAATCATGGTAGCCCCCGTTAAATAGCTTTTATACTTTATATACGGTGTTGGGCTGTTATCTAGATCATCAATAGATACAGATCCGGGGACAAAGAGGGTTTAAAAGATGTTGACTGGTTCGTTGCTAACAGAGTTCAAAACCATAGAGGCTATGATATTAATCTATTGCCGAGGACGCCATGGCTGTAAAGAACTGTGCAGTCAGTGCAAAACGCTACTCGAATACGCAGAGATGAGGCTCGATCGTTGCCCATACGGAGCCCATAAACCAGCGTGTAACCGCTGCCCAGTGCATTGCTATAAACCCGATCCCAAGCAGCAGATCCGAGAAGTGATGATTTATTCTGGACCACGAATGTTGTTAAAACACCCTTGGTTAGCTCTACGGCATCTCTATATGGAGCGGAACAAGAGTGTGGGCAAGCCAGTGGGCAACCATTCCAATAGAAGCCTAAGAAAGAAAAAAGAGGCTGCAAACATATAGTTGCAATACCTCTTATAATGAAATCAGTTTATTGAAATCCCGTCTATGGCTATTTACTCAGTGCTGACCTTAACCATTGCTCAAATTGGCTTTTTGGCAAAGCCCCGTTAATGACATCTAGGAGCTGGCCGTTTTTTAACACTTTAACGGTAGGAATACTGCGAATTTGATGCTCAGAAGCGAGTTGCTGTTCCACTTCGGTATTGATCTTCACAAACCTAACTTGGCCTTTGAAATTTGCAGCTACATCTTCAAATACGGGTGCAAAACCGACACATGGGTTACACCAAGGAGCCCAAAAGTCGATGACTATTGGTAGGTCGCTTTTCAATATTGCATGGTAGTTTAAACTGGTTCCTTCAATAGGCTTACCGTCAAGTAGAGGCTCTTGACACTTGCCACATGAAGGGGATTCACAAACTCGTTCCGTAGGAACGCGATTAACGCCACCGCAGTGCGGGCAGCGAGAATTGAATGTTGACATAGCTTTACTCACATTTCTGTCCCTAATACCTGTACTTGGTAGCACACGAGTCTTTGATACAGGTTAAGGGATTCTTTTCATTGGGATGACACCGAGTATAAGACCTAGTTATACTCAGTGGAAACAAATATTAAAACCGAAAGGGTACGCAATGAACTCTATTTATGCGGAAATTACGGGTTGGGGTAAATGTCTACCGCCAGCCACGCTCTCCAATAACGATTTAAGCACGTTTTTAGAAACCAATGACGAATGGATTAAAACCCGTACGGGAATTGAAAATCGCCGTATCAGTCATGCAGAGACGTCAGATATGGCGACGGTGGCGGCGAAGCACGCATTGGCTTGTGCTGGGCTGACACCAAGCGATATTGATTTGATAATCGTTGCAACCTGTTCTCCAGATTCTCTAATTCCGAATATCGCCTCAAAAGTTTCCCAGAACCTAGCTATTCAAGGGGCTGCGGCCTTCGACCTAAATGCAGCTTGTACGGGATTTGTTTACGGCCTAGAAACCGCGACTCGTTTAATTCAGTCTGGGAATTACCGTAATGCGTTAGTGATCGGTGCTGAGCGACTCTCTTTTTATATCGATTGGACTAAACGAGATACCGCAGTGTTGTTCGGCGATGGTGCTGGGGCCGTTGTGCTTTCGAAAACCGAAAATCAAGTAGGGCTACAACAAGCTCAGCTCGGTTGTGATTCCGAAGGTCGCGACATCTTGGCTGTTCCAAAGTTTGGTACATGTATGGATAGGTTTGCAGCAGATAATGGCTACTGGGATTTTAACTTCGTTGGTAAAGAGATATTCAAACGAGCGGTAAAAGGAATGGGAGCGGCAGCTCACCAAGTCTTGTCGCGCTCTAAACTTCAAACGAAAGACGTTGATGTGGTGATCCCTCATCAAGCTAATATTCGCATTATCCAAACCTTGTGTGATTTGGCGGGAATCGAACAAGAGAAAGCGTTTATCAACATTCAGAAATATGGCAATACTTCGGCGGCGACGGTGCCTATTGCGCTTTGTGAAGCATTAGAAGAAGGGGCGGTTAAGCCCGGAGACAATCTACTCCTAGCTGCATTTGGTGCTGGATTAACGTGGGGCGCGGGCCATATCAAGTGGGGTGACAGAGTCACGCCTTTGGGGGCTTCTGATGCCAAACTGCCTGACAATAACAAAAGTGCGCTAGAACTTTTGAATAATGCGATAGAAAAATGTAAAGCTAGATAACCTAATTAGGTAACGAGGACTGCAACATGCAGTCCTTTTTTAATCAATCTCAATATTTGACGCCTCTTTTAGCTTTGAGGTACTTAGCGTTTCACCCGCCTAATCATTTCTTGCTAGAATCGAACCTTAACTGAACTAAAACAAACTATTATGAAGTTTCTACACACCTCAGATTGGCACTTAGGCCGTCATTTCCACAATATCTCACTGTTGGACGATCAAAAAGCAGTATTGGAGCAAATATCTGCCTATATAGAGTCCAATCCAGTTGATGCGCTTGTGATTGCTGGCGATATCTACGATCGTACGGTTCCGCCTAGCGCGGCCGTTGATGTTATGTCAGATTTTGTTGAAAAGGTGTGTGGTGAGTTAAATACTCCAATAGTGCTCATTCCGGGAAATCACGATGGAGCCGCTCGCCTTGGTTTTGCGGCGCAGCAACTGAAATCATCTGGGCTGCATATCATTCACGAATTGGACCAGATGACCAATCCAGTACTATTTGAAAAAGACGGACAGACGTTGGCGTTTTACGGGTTGCCGTATACCGACCCAGAAAGGGTAAGGCATCAGTTTCAAGTACCAGTAAAAGATCACAATCAAGCTTATGAATTTTTGACACAAGAGATTGCTTCAAAGTTAAAGTCTGGTCATGTTAACGTATTGATTTCTCACTGTTTTGTTGATGGTGCGTCAGGGTCTGATTCAGAAAGACCTCTTGCTATTGGCGGTTCAGAACGGGTAGACCATCAACACTTTGCCCCTTTTGATTATGTCGCTTTAGGGCACTTGCACCAGCCGCAATTTAAAGGAAAGCAAACCATTCGATATTCTGGGTCAATTATGAAATACAGCTTTTCAGAGCAATTTCATAACAAGGGTATGACTTTGGTAAACGTCGATGACGATGGGGAAGTGCACACAGAGCAGATATCACTAACAGCACCACACGACATGCGTGTCGTTGAAGGGTGCATGGCTGACATATTGCAAAGTGGTCAAATTGATCCAAATTCGCATGACTATATTCAAGTTCGTTTGATGGATACACATGCCATTTTAGATCCGATGGAAAAGTTGCGGAGTGTGTATCCAAACGTTTTACACCTCGAAAAACCCGGGATGCTTGTCAACTTAGATCAACCGCTTGCCAAAGCGAGATTGGCAAGGGGGGAGCTAGAAATGTTTGCTGATTTCTTTTTAGAGGTACAGCAGCACCCCTTGAGTGACGACCAGCAAGATGCGATGAAACAACTATTGAGACAAATGCAAAAAGGCGAGGAAAACGACAAGTGAAACCGATAAATCTCACGTTAGAAGCGTTTGGACCTTTTGCACAGCGTCAAATCGTCGATTTTGAAAAACTGGGCCATGCAGCTCTGTTTTTGATTAATGGGCCAACGGGTTCGGGGAAAAGTTCGATTTTAGATGCCATTTGTTTCGCTTTGTATGGTGAAACTACTGGCAGCGAACGCACCGGTGACCAGATGCGATGTGACTTAGCTCCAGAGACGTCTGTGTGTGAAGTGTGTTTCAGCTTCTCTTTGGCGAAAGATCGCTATTTGGTACAAAGAAGTCCTGATCAATTTGTCCCCAAAAAACGTGGTGAAGGCCTAACCAAAAAGACCCACTCTGCGGTGCTTTACAAATTGGACGCCAATGGTGATAAGGGCGAGTTGATTGCAGAAAAACCCTCGCAAGTGACAAAAGAAATCGCCGCCCGAATTGGCTTAGACGTAAAACAGTTTAGGCAAGTAACCGTGTTGCCTCAGGGCAAGTTTCGAGAACTGCTTACCGCAAGTTCAAAAGAACGTGAACAGATTTTTGGAAGGCTTTTTCAAACGGAGCATTATCAGCAAATTGAGCGGCTTCTATTTGAACAAGCCGCAGGAATAAGAAAGAGAAAAGAAGAGTTTGATAGTCAATTAAAAGGTGCGCTGGACGTAGCATCTGTTGAAGATGAACAGGCGCTACAAGAAAAATTACAAGCGCTAGAGCCTTTGAAAAAGGAGAAAAGCGCCCATCTTGAGTTGTCATCTAAAGCACTAGAAAACGCAAGAACGGACGTCAAAAATGCAGCGTCGCTAAATGAGAAGTTTGAACAAGCAGAAAAGGTGAAAACAGAACTCGACGCACTTGAAACGAAAAGTGGTTGGTTTGAAGAGCAAGTGGTGAGACGCAAGCTGGCAATGGAAGCGTCAAAACTTAGTGAAGTTTATAACCAGAAAACCACTTTAGCGAGTCAAAGAGTTGAAAGTGAGCAATCTCTAGAGGTCACGAAAGCCAGCGAGCGACAAATTAAAGTTGAGCTGGCCCAAGCTATGACGCAGTGGGAGCAAGCCCACGATGCAGCAAAATCGGTGAATGATTTAAAAGAGAGGGTATTTCTTCTTACCGATATACAGGCCAAGTTTAAAAAGCTGTCGATAAATCAAGCCAAGGATTTGCAGCTGAAAAATAGAGTGGCTGAACTTTGTCGAGAGAAAGAACAAAAAGATCAGCTAAGTGCAAAATTGCAAAAACAGCATGAGGCAGTCGAACAGCAGCTCCTACAAGGCAAAGAGCAGCGTGCGCAGTTGCCACTGCTTAAAGAGCAGTTAAACAAAGAAGCTCGTTTGCAACAAACAGCGAAAGAGCTCGCCAACACTTTATCGGCCCAACGGCACTATCAAGAAGTGTATGACCACGCCTTTAAATACCATGCGTCGTCAGAGCAACAAGCACTAAAAGCAAAGCAATACGCTGACAGTCAGGAGATGGACTGGCACTTGTCGCAAGCGGCTATATTAGCAATGACGTTGGAAGACCAAAAAGCATGTCCAGTGTGCGGTAGTCTCGATCATCCATCACCGGCATTAATGACTGAAAAGACGGTAACTAAAGAGCAAGTAGAGATCGCCAGAGGTCGTCAAAATGAAATGGATGCGTTGGTGAAATCTGCTTCGGATGCTCTTGTGGTGGCGAAAACAGATTTGGCCAAAGTTGAGCAGGCGGTGATTGGCTGGCGTGCGCAGTTGGGGGAGCAAGCCGATAAGAGTCAGTGCTATTTTGATGAAAAAGTGGAATCACTAGGTAAAAGCATTTCCGAGCTAGAGCGCATAAACATCGACTCGCTTGAAAGCCAACTGATTGAGATGCAAACGCAGTCAAAAGATTTAGCTCGCGATATAGAACAGTTGTCGGAGCAACTTAAGCAAGTTCAACTAGAAGAGTCGGCCAGTAACGCTGCAATGCTACAGCTTAAATCATCAATCCCAAGTGAATTCCAAAGCGAACAGCAGGTGTTTGATGCGCTGAACCAAGTTAAAAAGCAAGTTGAAGCGTTAGTATCAGAAGAGTTGCGTTTAAATAGTTTAGTGTCGGAAAAGAAGCAAAAGTTAGCGCAAGTACAAGGCAAAGTTGCGGCTCAGGAAGGGGAATTAGCCAAATTAGTACAACTATATGATCAAAAACTTTCAGCTTGGATATCGGAATTAGAACAGAGTTCGTTTGAGAGTGAAGATATTTATCTCGCGTCATCAATGTCGATTACGGAGCTGGAAAAACTTGATAAGCGTTTAGAAGACCATCAACATTCTAAAGTGACATTGAATGCAAAAATGAAGGTTTTAAATGAGGAGCTCAGCGGCGTGGCTAAACCGGACTCGGTAGCTCTTGAAAAAGTGGAGAAAGAGTCGCAAATTTCCCATACACAGGCGTTAGAAGCCTATACACTAGTACAAACCACCGTAGAGAACTTGCTAAAAGTTAGCGAGCGAATTAAGGCGATTAAAGAACAAAACGCGGCGCTTGAGGCAGAATACCAAGTCTTTGGTACGTTAAGCGACGTGGCAAACGGGAAGACAGGCGCTAAGGTTAGCCTTCATCGCTTTGTACTCGGAGTCCTTCTCGACGACGTACTTATTCAGTCTTCGCAGAGATTACTGCAAATGAGTAAAGGACGATATCTGCTGATGCGGAAAAATGAACGTTCAAAAGGCAATGCGGGTTCGGGACTAGACTTATTGGTTGAAGATAGTTATTCGGGTAAACAGAGAGATGTGGCTACACTTTCGGGTGGTGAATCATTTATGGCAGCCCTCGCACTCGCGTTAGGGCTTTCCGATGTCGTACAGTCGTATAGTGGTGGAGTGAGACTAGAAACACTGTTTATCGATGAGGGTTTTGGTAGCCTAGATCCGGAATCTCTCGATTTGGCGGTTAAGACATTAGTTGATCTGCAACAGGGTGGACGAACCATTGGCGTGATATCACATGTAAGTGAATTAAAAGAACAAATGTCATTACGCTTGATGTTCAACCGTCAAGAAATGGAAGTCATGTGTCAGTTTACGCGGGTTAAACCCTAAAAGGGACGTTATTCTTTTTACGTTGCTGCTTGGGGTATAGCTCGGTTCTGTGCTAAGAATTAAAGAGAAAAAATAAACACTCTTTTAAGGGTGAGTTGGTTGCGCGATGGTTAAAGAGGCGGTACGTAAAATCTACGAATACGCTGAACCCAATCTGACCTTAGTTGGTTGGATGGGGTTCATCGGATTCCCTGTCTATTATTACACTTGGGTATATCTGTTTCCTCAGCCATATGAAAGCCTAACGCTACGTATTCTCGGCTCGATAATGTTTGGTGTAATTGCTTTTAGAAAGCAATTACCGAATCACATACAAAAGCACTTTGCCTATTATTACTTAGTGACCATAGGTGCTTGTTTGCCGTTTTTCTTCTCATTTATGATGTTTAAAAATGGGTGGAATACGGTGTGGGCCATGTCTTTTATGGCCTCAATCTTCCTACATATTCTGTTAGTTCATACCTCAAGCATTATGTTATCGCAGGCCGCGATATGTATCGCGCTGGCCTATTTTTCCGTCTATGGGTTAGATTCACAACAGGCATCACAAGAAGTCGTGTGGCCCTATATTCCGATTTTTATCTTTACTTACGTGTTCGGAAACCTGTTCTTCTTTAGAAATCAGGTAGAACACGAAACTAAAGTGTCGATCGCCAAATATTTTGGAGCTGGTATTGCCCATGAGATGCGCAATCCTCTCGGCGCACTAAAAGCCTCTTTAGAGGTGCTTAATTCGGTGTTACCAAATCCAAAACTGGAAAAAAGCCAAAGTTATCGCATTACCGCTGATGAAGTGGCACTGGCACGAGAAGTACTTACCGATGCCCAAGAGGTGATCCGAACGGGTAATGAAACCATCGACCTGTTGCTCACATCGATTGACCAGAATCGAGTTTCTACCAGTACGTTTGTTAAGCACTCCGTCGCCGAAGTAACGCAACAGGCGATCGACAGTTTTTCGTATAAAAAAGCCAGTGATAGGAGAGTCGTTAAAGTCGACCTTGAACAGGACTTTCAGTTCTTAGGCAGTGACACCTTGCTAAAGTACGCTTTGTATAACCTGTTAAAAAATGCCTTCTACTATCAGAATAATGACCGGTTTGAGATCGAGATTAAACTGAGAAAAGGGGACACCTATAACGAGCTTACTTTTATAGATAACGGTGTTGGCATCGATCCCGATACGATGGAGAACATCTTTAAAGACTTTTATACATCAGGAAAAACAAATAGTTACGGACTTGGTCTGCCATTTTGTAAAAAAGTGATGAAAGCGGTTCGAGGGGATATTACTTGCCGTTCTATCGTTGGAGAGTGGACGCTCTTTACTTTGACGTTTCCGAGCTACGAGTCGAAAGATGTCGACCAATTAAAGCTGCAACTGATCAAAGACAAATCAATCTTATACATAGGTGAAGAAGGACAGTTGTCTAAAATGTTGAGTGAGTCAGCATTTTATCAAGGGTTTAGTTTGACCTTTGCCAGCGTGGATTCTGCGTGCTGCCGTCAGGAGTACGAGTTTGAGTACAACGTTATACTTATCGATCTTGATGTGTTTAATGAAAAACCGAACCAACGAAGCCAATTGGAGAACCTGCTCCATTTCACTGAAGCAAAAATTGTCTATTTATATAATCGTTCACATCGTTACCACAACAACTATGATCGTCACTTGAGCTTTGAGGCCTTAGAAAAACACTCGTTACTGTTGGATAGTAAGAAAGTGGTTAATGAGTTGTTCTTTAACGCGGACACTTCAAATCGAAACGTGATACCCACTATTGAAAAAGTAACGGGAAAGACGATTTTGATAGCCGATGATAACCATTCTCTTAGAAACTACACATCAATACTGCTTGAGCAACAGGGATTTGAAGTGATTCAGGTTCAAGATGGAGAAGAAGCACTGGAGAAAATCGCTGGTGAAAACATTGACCTAATATTAATGGATATTGAAATGCCAAAAATTGATGGCTTACAAGCGACCAACGAAATTCGTACTTCAAATCAAGTTTATGCCAATATTCCTATTTTAGGTCACACCGGTGATTCAACCCCACCTGCTATAGAAAAAATACAGCAAGCGGGGATGAATGACTATATTATAAAACCTGCGCCAACAGACCATCTTTTAGATAAAATATCTAATTGGATTTAAGAATAGTTATTATTTATACAAAATACATATCTGGTTGTTGATATGCTTTTTGACATACTTGAATAATATGCTGAATAGTTTGGTCAGTGACCGATGAATTAAGTGAAAAACGAATGATGTTTTTATTTGGCGTCGTAGCTGGACGACAAAAAACGGCACCAAACACGCCATTACATTCAAGAAAATCGCGTACTTTTTCAGTATTTTGCTCGTCTCCTGTTTCTAAAGCGACAATTTGAGACTCACTGCGTATGGTTAAGCCAAGAGCTCGCAATCCATTTGCGAGTTTATCCGCCTGTATCGCCAAGTGTTTTCGTTGCTCTTCACTTTTCAAAATGACGTCGAGTGTAGCCTCAATACGGTCGAGTTCATAAGGCAGCATCGCCGAACTAAAAATCGCTGGGTAAGCCACAAAAGGAATACAATCGTTAGCGCGATTGTTACACCATATTGCACCAGCTCGATAGGCAAACGTCTTAGCTAAACTCGCGGTCATAAAATCAACCTTTTTGGTCAACCCCAAGTGATTCAAAAGTCCTGAACCGTACTTACCATGAGTACCTAAAGAGTGGGACTCATCGACAACCACGGCACAGTTATACTCTTTAGCGATTTCAATCAACTCTTCTAACGGTGCAATGGTTCCTATTGTACTGTAGATGGAATCGACCAATAAAACACCGGGGCCATGGCGTTTAACTAACTTTTTGAAATGACGAACGTTATTGTGCATAAATGGATGAATTTCTGCACCTGCGATTCGCGCACCTTCCCACAATGACATGTGGGCAAAAAAGTCGACGTAGACTTTTGTATTGCTATCGCAAATCGTCTGAAGTAGTGCTAAGTTCGCACTCCATCCAGATTGTGATAACAAGCAAGAAGAAAATCCTGTGAAGGCCGCTAATCTGTGTTCAAGAGCGGGTTTAGATTCTTCATCTTGCAGGAAAATACCAGACATAAAAGGAGAGTCTTGGCCAGATCGGATAGACGAGATATGGCGTTCGACAATTTCTTTGTTGTTTGATAGATCCAAATAGTCGTTGCTTTGTAAAACAATATCTTGGTTATTTGGCCTCTTACCCAGCACTAAGTGCTTACCGTTGTTGTTAGATTGGATCAGATCATCGAGATAGAAGTCGATTTTACTAGAAATAAATTCTGGCAACGTCGGGTAGTGATTGATCATGTTCATAATGCATATATCCTTTTAATTCAAAAACCAGTGCCAGCTGACAGGAGATATATGAATGAACTTTGATATTAATGCGAGTATGAAAAATGATTTCTTTGCGCTTAATTGCAAATAAAAATATACTTTGTACTAATATGTTTATTAGTTGCTAAGGCTTTGGAAGCCTATCTAAATTAATATCATCAATGTTTAATTTGAGTACGACGTTTTGAAAATATTTCAGGCCAGTACAGTTTTACATAACCTACAGACACCCAAATTACCAATCCAGTAGCAATACTCAGTTCCAAAAAACCAAAATGATGAAGCCAATGCCAATGCGGATGGTAATGTTCAAAAAACGCGGTTAAACGGTGCATAGCGATAGCACTAATAACCGATGGGAACGTGACGGCAGCGATAGATGGTTGAAATTTCAATCGCATTAAGCGTATGTAACACAAATAAATAAGTAAAGTCATGGTCACCGCGATACCAGCTAATGCACCCGTTAAAATAGGGTCCGGTTGGTCGAAGTTAACCAAGTAAGTCGCAAGCGTCAGATTTATCGGGGCAGCCATAATGGCGAGGGTAGGGCGAGCTCTTCTAGGTAGATTGCCTTCAAACACCAGTCGATAAAGTACCAGTGGCAACATGAAAAAGTAAATTGCGATGCAAATAGAAACCAGAAACTCTGAAAACACCGTGTGCCCAAACTGTGAACCTGCCAATGAAGAGCTAATTAGCCCTACTGGATACAAAAACCAGCTAGGGACGATGTTGGACATCTTAAAGTTGATAATCTGAAAACCAAAGAAAAGCACCATCATTGTAAAGTGAAGCAGTAGTGCTACAAACCAAATGGGATAGGCGATGAATGTCGATACTGCCGCCAAATAATCGCAAAGGATCAATAGGGCCATACTCATAGGAGCCATTAAACTGCCACTTAACGGATTTCTGATATCGTTGATAAAGGTTTGATAACTCGTTAGGTAGCGTAGCAGAACGGGTAAAAGTAACAGTGCACCAAGCCCAGCTAAGTACGGGCGGATCACCGTTCCTATTTCTGGCACGTATAATGCCCAGGCGTGTCCTAAACCAATAATACCTAACGCCAGCGAGGCTTGAGAAGGGGGGACATTCTGGACCTGAGTCAATCTACGCCAGTTCAAATTCGCTCCTAAAATGCACTATTTCAACTGAAAATGTGCTTTACTATTCACAAATCAGTCAATCCGTTGTTTTGGGGGCGAAAATGATAGCAAGCCAACCGTTTGCTATGCAATTGTCATTTGTCACTTATAGGTAGATCTTGCTGTCTTAACTTCTCATTTTTGATAGTTCGATGCAGAAGCTGGCTGTATAACGGTTGTCCGCCGAACAATTGAGCAAAAATCACCGAGCCTAAGCAGGTGATAATCAAAGGTAAAATAAGGTAGTAGTTATTGGTCATTTCAATGACCAGCAAAATTCCGGTAATGGGTGCGCGCACAGTAGCGGCAAACAGAGCTCCCATTCCAGCGATAGCATACAGTCCTGGCTCAGAGGCAAATTCGGGAAACCATTGATTGGTCAACAATCCGAAGGCGTAACCAAATAGCGTACCCAAAGCTAACATAGGGGCGAAAATGCCACCCGGAGCGCCGGAACCAAAGCATATCAAGGTAGTTAAAATTCTCAGTGCAAACAAGAGTAGCAGGAATTTTGCACCGTATTCGCCATTTGCCACTTCAGGAATTAGAGAAACACCACCACCGGTAATTTCAGGTAGATACAAGAGTAGTAGCCAAAGGTGCCGCCAATTAAAGAACCAGTGATCAAGTATCTCTTACGGTCGTGACGATGGACTTTTGCAAAGCCGTCTTGAGCTAAGGTGACAAGTTTGTTGAAGAGTACACCAAATCCGCCGAATAGGGCTCCAAGTACAAGAAAGAGCCACAAGGTTTTCAGTTCCGGCGCATCGTATTGGGGCATTTCAATTACAGCAGATTGGCCGTTGATAAAGCGGAAAACGATATTGGCGGTAACGGCGGCAATGATCACCGCTTTAATCGAGATTAGAGAGTAGCGAAACTGGGGGCGCATCTCTTCGACGACAAACATAATTGCAGCAAGAGGGGCATTGAATGCGGCAGCAAGCCCTGCCGAGGCACCAGAGGCGAGTAGGGAGTGTTTTGTATCGTCGCTCTTTACTCGAAACAGATCGCAAATCATTCGACCCACGGCCCCCCCCATTTGCACTGTTGGACCTTCTCTGCCAAGAACCATACCAGAACCTAGTGCGCCCATTCCGCCAATAAATTTTACTGGAATAACTCGCCACCAGCGCACTGGACGAATCCCATCCATTGCCCCTTCAATTTCAGGAATACCAGAACCAGAGGCTTCTGGGGCGAATCGATGTACCAAGTAGTATCCAACAAACGCTAAAAGGGCACTAATTAAGAACGCGGCGAGCCAAAGGGGAATAACACCGCCGATCTGTTCTCTAAGCCAGTCGGTTCTGTATTCAGAAACAAAATGAATTGCCATCTCAAAAAGAGTGGCTAACAAACCAGCAACGATTCCGACGACAATGGCCAGTAGCAGCACCGATATTGGAGTCTTGTCCCTAGACAAAAACTGATTGAGATTGTCTTTCGGTATTCTAGATACTAGAGATGTCATTCTACGTACTGGATTTGCCATTTTTAACATTCAACGGTTGTGAGATTACAACTTGTAATTATAAGGATTCAATCATTCTGATACAGGGCCAAGATTGGAAATATGAATTGCAAAAATGACAAAAAAGTGCGTACGAAATCACAGCTTTAGCCTTGAAGTTACGGGGATTTGAGCCATAGTTAAAGTGTAAGGTAAATCTGAACCGACTCGCAGGGAGGACTAAAACGCCTTACGTACAATTTGGATGGATTCAACTAATATTGTTACTTCCTCGTATTATTTCAGGCCGATTTGTAAGACCTGAACCGCAAACTCACGATATGAGTCACGAGGGATAGGGCGCGCTCACCGAGTGCGCCTTTTGTCGTTTATGCACTTAAAAACCACGAAGTGATGTTATCTCATAACTGATTGAGGTATATATAGGTAATGCTAAAAAACGGAGTATGTCGATGGATCAACGGGTTCCAACTAATATCATCACAGGTTTTCTAGGAGTGGGGAAAACCACCGCTATTCTCAATCTTTTAAAAGAAAAACCGGCCGACCAAAAGTGGGCAGTGTTAGTTAATGAGTTTGGGGAGATTGGAATAGATGGAGCCATGATGGCTGACCAAGGAGCACTTATTAAAGAAGTTCCGGGTGGTTGCATGTGCTGTACCGCCGGTGTACCCATGTCCGTAGGCATAAATGCCTTATTGCGACAGCAGCCTGATCGCTTGATCATTGAACCAACAGGGTTAGGGCACCCCAAGCAGGTGATGGCGACATTGACCTCTGAGCAATACAGGGGTTATGTGGATTTAAAGGCGACGATTGCACTGGTAGACCCTAGAAATTTTTCCGACTCAAAATACACAAGTAACCAAAATTTTAACGACCAGTTAGACAGTGCCGATGTAGTGATAGGCAATAAAGTAGACTTGTGCCAAGTTCATGACATTGATGCATTCAACGATTGGCTTACTAATCAAACGCCACCAAAGGTATTTCACAAGTTAGTGAAAAACGGCCAATTGCCATTTGAGCTACTTGATATCGAAAGACGAAAAGGTGACGAGGCAACTCGGATTGAAACTCATCATCACCATCACGCTGAGATGGAACCGCAGTTTCAACTTGCACCGGGAGAACCATTTGCTAGAAAAGAGAACAAAGGGCAAGGGTATGTGAGTTGTGGCTGGTTGTTTGGTGCGGAATACCAGTTTGATTTCGACAAAGTCTTTTCATTGCTTTCCGCCCTAAACGCGGAGCGAATTAAAGCCGTGCTAAACACCGATAAAGCTGTTACGCCTTTAATGTTACAAATGGCGTGGTGTCGGTTAATGAGCTTACCTTAGATGGGTTTGAGTCAAGGTTGGAAGTCATCGATTCCCAACTACTACCATGGGATGAGTTGGAAAGCCACCTACGACAGTTAGCAGGCATATAGCAAAAAGGGCTGCATGGCAGCCCTTTCGTTGTTATCTCTAAACCACCGCCTTTGGCTGTGGTGATTGCTCGTTAACGTTTATTCTTTAAGTAACGTTTGCGTCTTTCTTCTTTCTTCTTAGCCTTGGCTTCGGCTTTCTTAGCCGCTTCGATTTCTACTTGAACTAGTTCTTCAGTGATCATCTCTGGTTTTTCGAGCGTTACTTGACCAAGTGTTCCACCGCGCAATTCGTGAAGAAGGATCTCGGATGCCTTGTGAAGGTCAACGCGTCCGCCAGAGCGCAGAGCGCCTCGGCGTCTTCCAATCTCTTCCATAATTTCGAGATCGCTACTTGGTAGTTCGTCTATTTGGTAGCGTTCCTTGAGTCGATTTGGATATACCTCGGCGAGATATTCAACGGTATAAAACGCAACTTCGTCATATTCCATCGCTGTATCTTTAACTGCACCAGTTGCGGCCAAACGGAAACCACTGTGTGGGTTTTCCACCTTAGGCCACAGAATCCCTGGGGTGTCGGACAAAACAATACCGTTTTGAAGATTGATGCGTTGCTGGCGTCTAGTCACCGCTGGTTGGTTACCTGTCTGAGCGACGGTGCGGCCTGCTAGGGTGTTGATAATTGTAGACTTGCCAACATTTGGGATACCCATAATCATGGTGCGAATGTTTTTGCCAATCTCTTCTCGGTGTGGAGCGAGTTTTCGGCACAACTCTAGGATTTTGTTCACTTCGTTGACATTGGTGGTTGTAATAGCCATCGCCTTGACATTTTTTTCTTTCTCGAAATGTTCTATCCAAAGTTCAGTGAGTTCAGGATCGGCAAGATCGCGTTTGTTGAGCACTTTGACGACGGGTTTATCCCCACGCAGCTCAGAGATCATAGGGTTTTCACTACTAAAAGGGATACGTGCGTCGAGGACCTCAATTATGACATCGACCTGAGGGATCGCTTCTTCTATCTCTTTTCGAGCCTTGTGCATATGACCCGGAAACCACTGTATTGACATGGTATGTTCTCTTTCTTGCGGTGTTTTGCGGACATTGTAAAGGGATTGAGATCGGAGTAAAGCAGTAATTGGGCGTAGGCGAGCAATGTAAAGCACTAGCAGTGTAAAAAGGGGCTTTCGCCCCTTACTTGTTTTACTGTTCAACCTTGTAGTCAGCGACGACCTCATCCATCTTAGAGGCTTGCGACTGCACGTGATCAACCTCTAAGAGGCACTGTTCAGCAGAGCGCATATTTCGCTCGGAAATACTGCCCAATTCGTCAACTGCGGAACTCACTTGTTCCATAACACCATTTTGCTGATCGATAGCACCGGCAATGTATTCCGAATTTGACTTTATTTCTTCCATATCTGACAGAATCTGACTAAGGCTGTCGTCGAGCTGTTGCGAGGCAACCAAAGTTTCTTGGCCTTGCGCGTTGCACTGAGTAATATTACTCACCACGTTCGACATCTGACTTTGAATCGCCGTGACGACTTTAGTTATCTCTTCAGTAGAGTCATGGGTACGGCTGGCAAGTGCTCTAACTTCGTCGGCTACGACAGCAAATCCACGACCTTGTTCTCCGGCACGTGCTGCTTCGATTGCAGCGTTAAGCGCGAGCAAGTTAGTTTGTTCGGCAATCTCTTGAATAATGGTGACCGCGTTACCGATTTGGTCCACGTGTTGATTGAGCGAAGAAATTGAGGCTTCACTTTCCGCTAGCGTGGTAGAGAGTGCGTCTATGTTGCTGACTGTCGTTTTAACAACGTCTCTACCTGTTATGGCATTTTCAGTTGCCTGCATTACGCCTTGGCTGGCGGTAGAGGTGCTTTCAGAGATTTGGGTAAGAGTACCTAACATCTCGTTGATCGACGATGCCATGGCTTCGGTATGATTTACTTGTACCTTAAACTGCTCCATAACCGAGGCGAGTTCATTGTGCATACTCGAAGTGCTAGACGATAGCTGGGACGATTTGTCTTGAGTACTGGAGATAAGGTTTTCGAACTTGTCTAACAGCCTATTAAAATATTCCCCGATCGAGACCAGTTCATTTTTGCCAGTTAGTTGGGCTCGCAAGCTAACGTTATTGGTTTGCGAAATTTGCTGGATGATAGATAGAAGTGAAGTCACCTGCAAATTGATAGAACGGGAAATTTGCAATATACCAATCAGTATGAGTAGCACTACAGCAACAGTGATTCCCTGCTTAAACACGAAAATGTTATGTGTGTATACATCAGATTGCTCAGAAAGAGAGGCAGAGAATGACTTAAACTGCTTTTCAACCGCATGAGATAGGCCTCTAGTCTCACCTAACAAGCCGACATTGTATTTGACCCCGACAAGTTGCTTTTGATTAACTAAAGCTTGTGCCGCATCAATGAGAGGCGTTCCTTCGGCAAAGGGCACCAAACCAGTATTTAACTCCCCCCAACAGCGAGGTCACTGAACTCCGCAAGTGCAATGAGTTGTCCGCTGTTTAGACTTGGTCGCAACTTCTCTAACTCAGCGTTAAACGCACCCAGCAAGTTCGACTTGTCATCAAGGCCAAATGTTTCGAAACCAGCTACTAGGTTCTGAAAGCCTTTTTGATACGCAAGAATATCTTCGCGAAGTTTGGCGCTAGAGGGAAGGTCGTGTTGTTTTAACAGCGATGCGAGCTCGGACTCAGTTTGGAGAAAGAGCGTCATGTTGTCATTAAATCGACCTAGGTATTTGCTGTCAGAACGCAGTAAAAAATCTTTTTCGTTACGTCTGAGGTTTAACAGGCGAATTTCTAGCTCCGCTACCAAGAGCTTAGCTTGACTCAGTTGATCTGTTGTTCGGGAGAAGTGAAATGTCGAGGCCATCAAAACGATGATGCCCAAAATAGCAATTGCACCCAATGAATACAGTTTTTGCTTGATATTCATAAGACTACCTAAAGTTTGTACTGTGATTTATTGTATATCCAAGTGACATCGAGAAGCCGCCAAAGCAAAGCTACTAATTGTCATCCAAGCAATTCTCGATGAAACAAGGCATCGAGGTTAATTGGGTAGTTATTATGCTCAAAGCGTAGTAACTAATGAGCAATATATCAATATAATCAGATTTCTAGCAGTGTATTGAACTGGGATTTTACATGTGTTGTTATTGGTGTGACTTACTTCTAAAGAATTCGGATAAATGATTGAAGATATAAACAAATATCAAGGGTTGATCTTTGATATGGACGGCACGCTTTTAGATACCATGCCCGCTCATCTAGACGCTTGGGAACTCACTGCGCAAGAGTTTGGTTTTCCATTCACTCGGGAATGGCTAAACGGTTTAGGTGGGATGCCGAGTTTTAAAATTGTCGCGCAAATAAACCGGGAATTTGGGCTTAATCTCGATGCCACTTTGGTCTCTAAGTTCAAAGTAAAAACGTTTGCGAAAATGGATGTTACTCCTGCGACTATCGATTGCGCGAAGCAGGTGTTCGATCATTTTGTTGGACAATTACCTGTTGCTATCGGTACTGGGAGTCAGCGGGAAAGTGCAGAGCGACTGCTGTCGGAAAGTGGATTGTTAGATAAACTCGACGCTTTAGTGACGGCGAGTGATGTCGAGAACCACAAACCTCATCCGGACACATTTTTAAAAGCAGCACAAGCTCTGGGAATAGAGCCGAGCCAGTGTGTGGTATTTGAAGACACTCAGTTAGGCCTGCAAGCCGCGCACGCAGCGGGAATGGACTGCTATTTGGTGGTGGATGACCGGCTAGAGTTTGAACCGGTAAAAAAAGAGCCGCAATAGCGGCTCTTTGAAGTTCTATCTATCCCAATAGGCTTCTTCTAAGCTATCTTCACGCTCGGGAAGCGCTCTAGAGAGTCGAGGGGAGTGCTGAGTCAATACTTCGTAACTGACGCGATTTGCATATTTACAGATCTGAGACAGAGACGAATAGGTCATAAAGGGTTGTTCATGTTTAGAGGAGTTAGGCACGTTGCGCTGATGGAAGTTGTTTGCTGCCATATCGTGTAAAAGTGCAGATAGAGCACCATCTCCAGCACCATTGGTGTTTTTGATCTCCAACGGACCACCTAGATACGGGCCGATATGAGAATACACTTTAACAGGATGGGTACAATCCATTCTGCGCATCGCACGACTAAACTCGTACTTGTTAAATTCCGCAATATTGCCCGGCAAAAGAGGCAGTTCTGTTTCACGTTTTACACTTTCGTCGGTGTAACCAGCCATGTATAAGCCAGTAGGACCCGCGGTGCATAATACTAGATCTACCCAATCAAGTGCGCGGTCTGCTGCTAAAAGTGGGTCAGATTCTCCGGTGAGTGCCAATCCTTCCTCTTCGTTCATTGCCACTATATCGATGTTTTCACTCAAATAGCGCTGCCACCATTCTGCATTGCCTTCAATCACCCACTTGGTTCCAAGTGTAAGTACGACAGGAACCCCATTATCACGGGCAACAGCAATGGCACGAGCTACCGCTTGTGGCATTGGATCTTTTGGGTTGCCTCTCATTAAATATGAGGAAACCACCAATGCGGAAGCCTTTTCAAATACGCTACTTGGAATGCTGTCAGGGCTGAGTTTATTCATGTGTCCTTCGTTAATCGCGAAGGTGCGCTCTCCATCAGCAGAGATCAGCGTATAGCAGCGGCCTATTGGTCCATCAACTACCTGCAAGTGGTTGAGATTCATTCTTGAAGACGTTCTGCACAAATAACGGTAAGCAAACGAACCTACTTCGATGTTTTTTGACATTACCCCCAACAACACGGATTTACTGTCAGCAAGTACTGAGTAGTTGTGCAAGGTATTGCCGATAGTATCACCGGGGTATTGGTGCGTAATTAGGCCTCTGTCGACCAATTCTTCATACAGTGCATCGGCTTTGCTCTCTTCTAAAACGAGGGAATGACCCTTACTTAGATCATACTTGGCCAAGAATGCGTCATCGACGCAGGCTTCGATGTCTACAATGGTTTGCCCAACACCGACGACAATGGGTCGATAGAGCTTGGGTGTATTGTGGATCTGTTTGATTAGAGGATCACGAGCGTGAGTTGGAAAATAGTGTTTAGATTTACGCTGACCGGGAAACTTCATTTTAGATGATGGATAAGGAAATAATCCTGCATGATATCACATTATTTTGAGATGACTTTCAAAAATTACATTCGTCATGCAGGAGGAAGTCTGCTGGTGCGACTTGTAAACCTATTCAGGTTTATAAGAGTTAAAAGCTTTGGTGCCCCAAAGAGGAACGGTAGAAAGACTGTGTTTAAAGCTTCCAGATGTCTCTTTAGTTGAGTATGACAAGTACATCAGCGTTTGATTGTCTGCATCCAAAATACGACGGATTTTCATGCTTTTAAAAAAGATACTTTTCGACTTTTTAAATACGACTTCTCCATCATTAGATTTATCGATCTGAGCAATCATTTCTGGAGTGATCTCGCCAGTTTGTCGGCATGAGATTGAACTATCACTAGGGTCAGCGAGGCTAAAGTCTGCTTCTATCGATGCTACATGGCAAGTAACACCGGAGACAATTGGGTCTTGAAGGTGGTTGAGTTTGATGTCCTTCATGGTAAACAAACCCAAGCTTACGTCGCCAACTTCATCACTGCCGCATGCCACTAAGGTCGATGCGATTAGCAATGAAAGGGTTATCTTTTTGATCATAATTAACTCCATTCATATCGATAGGGAGATATTACCAGAATTAAAGCGAGATATTGAACTAATGAACAAAGCTTGTCTGAGCGACATTTATAAGGGGTGTATCTCATCTTAACTGACGTGGTGAATTTGTTCTTGTGGTGAAGGGGAGATAGGTTTAACCTTCGAGCGAGCAATAATAATTATGGATAATCATGGCACCTTCGAATCAAGTGATCGTATCGAAAAAAAATCAGTGGATGAAGCAACATATCGACGTCCAATTCCCGACCAAAGAGAGCATCGAAGGTGAAAAGCTATACGCTTCCCGCTATCAAGGAAGTGAGATAGTTGAACTAACAACACCGCTTGAATCTCACGCTCCCATCGTCGAAGAAATTTACAAGGTTGATTTCCATCGATTGACGGTTATGTTTGCCATTTTACAGTCAAACTGTTGGCCGAGTGAGTCTGAGCAGTCGTTGATTCTAGAATACCTTTCTCAGGTCATTTACCAACCACCTTGCACGCTTTTTCTAGGATTTAAGGGGCAAGAGCCCGTTGCTGGAGGCATCGTGACTGAGGAGGTCGATTCAATCCTAGTTTCAGATCTCTGTTACAAAGGTCAGACGCAAGGTAAAGAAGTTGAGGGATTTGCCAAACAACTAATTAATTACTATTTGGCGGAAAACCAAATGAATCCCAACGCGGTTTGGATGGAGTTGTAACTGTTACAATCGCAGTATGTATTTCTGGGTAATTATTGACCAATGTCGCAGTGCGTCCATGCGCTTAAAGTGACTCCTTTAGCGTTTTTGTTTTTCTCTAAAAAGCAAAACCCTAAACTGTTAACTTCATCTTCTCACATCTTAAAAAAGCCGCTTATGATTCTTAAAAAAGGAGAATCTAGTGGCAGCCCAAACTCGATGTATCATTTTTGATTGTGACGGAACCTTAGTCGATAGTGAAAGGTTGTGTTGCCAAGCTTTGGTTAAAGTATTTAATCGCTTTGGTTGCACACTGAGTATGTCTGAAGCACTTGCACATTTCGAAGGCGGCAAGCTGGCTGATATTCTTTCCAGTACCAGAGATAGACTTGGAATCAATGTGTCGCTTGATAGACTTGAACCACTTTATCGCCAAGAGCTCGACCAACTTTTTCTAAGCCACCTTAAGCCTATGGATGGCGCACTTAACCTTATTGCTTATTTGAAAAATAAAGGCGTCGAATTCTGTGTAGCATCGAACGGCCCTAAAGCCAAAATTGAAAGGGCACTTGCGCTGACGGGTATGTTAGAGCTTTTCGAAGGTAAGGTGTTTTCGGCATTTGACACCAACAGTTGGAAGCCTGATCCCGATCTTATCCGCTACTCCGCTATGAATATGGGGTTTACCTTAGATGAGTGTTTATACGTGGATGACACTCCAAAAGGGTTAGAAGCGGGAATCAATGCTGGGGTAAAAACAGTTCAGCTAGTTGGGCCGGTTAGCCGTAATCACAAGCTAGAGGTGACAAAGATTCATCACCTCAGAGAACTGGAAACAATGCTTTAGCTTATTGAGGAAAAGTGTTGGGGATAAAGTGAGTGACTTTGATTGCTTTAGCCGCGAAAACGACAGGCTTAGTAGAAAGCTTAGAGACGTTGTTAAAAGTAGAACCACAACCTGCACATAGCATGGTATCTTTTTCTGATAGCAGATACTCATCACTGCCACAAAGCGGGCAACAAAGTGTGTCTGAATGAGCATTGTTGTTGGTTTTCATACTTTCTCCGGAGCAAAATGTTGTTGTATTGTGCTTTCTTCGTAGCACTTTTGTAATTGAGAGTCAGCTTAATAGCCAATCTTCTGCCTTTCAATTATAGACTAGTCTTTGTTGTCGCATAATTACGGAAAGCTAGTCAGTTTAACTGAACTATGGGAGGGAACTCATAATTTCCCTTTTTCAATTGGTCACTAAATATCACATAAAAAGAGACTCATGACTAAAGAATTTTGTATCGTTTTAGTTACAATCGACGATTCGTATGATACCAACCCATTGATTACGGCATTATTACAAAGAAAATTAGCGGCTTGCATTCAAGTTATGCCTATTCAAAGCCACTACGTTTGGCAGGAAAAAGTGTGTAGTGACAAAGAAAAATTGCTGATCATTAAAACGCGCTATGATTGCTACCAAACATTAGAGTCGGCTATTGTTGAAATCCACCCCTATGATGTACCTCAGATTGTTTGTATTGATATAGAGGATGGGTTTGATCCTTACCTTGCATGGGTAAGAGAAAACACCTGTAGAACGGTCAAAAAATAAGTCACCGGATAAAACCAAATTAAGTAATAAATTTTAATTTGACCCATATATCAGATAGAAAAAGTATTCTGGGAACCATCTCTGCCGCCCAAAGCGCAATGGCATTTTCTTTCAGTGATAAGTACAGATAGCAAGCGAAAGAGAGCACAGCCAGTGTTTTTAGGCATAAACTGAGTTTCATCATTATCCATCCTTTATCTTCCATTAATAAAGCGGTGAAATAATACCACTCAATAAAACGGTGTTCAATTGTTGGTAACTAACCGTGTTGATTGTTAGCAATTTATCACAAACTCTCGTTATGACTGAACTAACCTTAGATGAAGGTTTGATTAAAGCGAACCGACTACCTAAACTCATTCGCCCAATAACAAACAAAGAAAGATAAAGTCATGAAACTGGAAACCGTGGACTACCTTGCTGACAATGCCGCTGAGCAGTTTGTAAAATCTCTAAGAGAAACTGGGTTTGGCGTGCTTAAAAACCATCCCATTCCGAAAGAGTTAGTCGAATCAATATACGAAAACTGGCAAGCGTTCTTTAACAGCGATAGAAAAACGTCGTTTTCATACAATGTCGAGACTCAGGATGCTATTTTCCACCAGAGGTTTCAGAAATCGCCAAAGGCCATTCAGTTAAAGACATAAAAGAGTACTTTCATATCTACCCTTGGGGACAAATTCCCAACGAATTAAGAGAAGAGATACTGGACTACTACAAAAGAGCAAATGAGTTTGCACAAACTCTATTGGGCTGGGTTGAGCAACATGCACCTAAAGAAGTACAAGATAAGTTTTCTGTTGCGCTTTCAGAGATGATTAGAGAAAGCGATAAAACGTTATTGCGCGTGCTTCACTATCCGCCGATGACAGGTGATGAAGAACCGGGAGCAATCCGAGCAGCTGCCCATGAAGACATCAATCTATTAACCGTTTTACCCGCTTCAAATGAACCGGGGCTACAAGTGCTAAATAAAGACGGCAGCTGGCTAGATGTGCCTTGTGATTTCGGTAGTTTGATTATCAATATTGGGGACATGTTACAGGAAGCCTCTGGGGGCTACTTCCCGTCTACGACACATAGAGTGATCAATCCGTCAGGTAAGCGCCAACGGCACTCTCGTATTTCACTTCCACTTTTCTTACATCCGAAACCAGAGGTAGTACTGTCAGACAGATATACTGCTGATAGTTATCTGATGGAAAGGTTGAAGGAACTAGGAGTAATTTAACGAATGCAAGGCCAACAGATCGTTGGCCTTTATTTTTGCCTACAAGATCAATTCTTAGTGGATTGAACTAATTTGGTGCTCGACAAATAGGCCGACTTAGCTTTGAATTAATAAAAAAGTTTAACGTGAATTGGTATGAGTGAGCATCAAGGATTAGCTGCACAGTTTCAGCAATACATGGAAAATCCACTTCTTTGGCCCATGTTAGAAGTATTGCGTAAACAACCCTCTGGATGGAAAGTACACACACTGGCCTCCCATTTAGGTGAGTTGGGCTTTATACCCATACTTGACGTTAAGCCGGAAAAAGATCTCTTTAAGAGAAACTTTTTAATTATGAATGCTCTCTACCAGTTACAAGAGACTCTTTATCCAGACAACTGGCTGCAAGTCGAAGCGATGGATATCACGCTTATGTCTTCCCATCACGTAGCAGGTCACTGTATCGATCTTGAAGATCCTCTAAGAGACTATTACACACAGTGGCATAACTACGAAGCTGAGGAAGGGGAAGTCAAGCGCTTACTCAATCAGTTTTGGACGCGTTATCGAGAGTTTGTGGGCAGTACTAACGGAAAAGATATGGACAGAGCAAAAGCCCTGTCTTTGTTTGAACTACCACAAGACGCAACCCAAATAGAGATAAGAAAAACGTGGCGTAAACTGGCGTTAAAGTGGCATCCGGATAGAGAAAATGGCAACAGCGATAGATTTAGAGTGCTTTGCGAGGCGTGGAATGTTTTGCGGCATTAAACTCACTGCTGAGTAAAGCCATAACCGTAGTGCTCCACCATCGCCCTTTAAAGTATCTGTTTTCCAAAAACTCCGCCTCACGACGCATACCGACTTTGCGACATAACCTGATGGCGGCTTTGTTGTCCGAAATAGTCTCTGCATAAACTCGGTGAACACCAAGTGTGTTAAATCCATAACTGACAAGTGCCGACATTGCTTCTTCGGCCAGTCCAGATGCTTGGACGTCTCGTTTTAAACCACAGCCAACTGAAGCTTGTTTCTCGTCTTCCAAACGCAAACCGGCAATGCCTAGGTATTCATTGGTAACCTTATCGATGATGGCGAGATGGTAGCTCTTTCGGGGCTGTTCAGACGCCTGTTCGGTAAAGAGTGATACCAAGTAAGAGCAAGTTTCTTCGCTGTAATCTTTTTCGGGATAAAAGCGTTGGTACTTCGGGTCCTGACACTGCTGAAAGTATTGGTGAGTGTCATCTAAATGGTAATCGCGGAGAATCAACCTAGAGGTTTCGAGCTGAAAAGACATAAATAGGTATACAAGCAGTTAACACTTCTCCTGTATACCCGTTTTGAAGCAGTTATTCTAGTGATTTACCTTGAATTGTGATTTTCGCATTCGGTTTAGAGCAGCCATCACATCAACGACTCTTGGCTTTGCTAAGTCTCCCTGGGCGGGCATTGCCGCATACCAGTTCGGGCTATCCAACAATTGTGCAAAGGCCTTAGAGGGATTGCTATTCCAGCTGGGTTGTTGTGCCAATAAGAACCACAGCCAACCTATTGCATTAACTTCACTGTCAGATTCAAGCTGTTCTAGAGAAGAGAGATCGACGAACTCCTTCCCAAATCGAAGTGAGTGTAATCCCTTTGCATTAATTCGATATTTACCATCCGCTAAAATGGATTGTAGGCAGTTTGCATTGAATGAGCGTGGCTTAAAGGTTTTTAACGCACTTTCACTATCATTTTCGCGACCAGTTGGGAACTGAGTAACCACCTCTTTTGCTTTCAAAGTGACATCAATTGGCTGGTAGTCGTGCATCTGGATAACCGTATTTGCAACGTCAAAATAGTCGCCTGAACCGCCCATGACAACAATAGTAGAAATCCCCAAGTCGCTATGTAGTTGCCCAATGCGATCAACAAGAGGGGTTATTGGTTCGTCCCCTTTACTGACTAAAGCCTGCATTCTGCGGTCTCGAATCATAAAGTTGGTGGCGGACGTGTCTTCATCAATCAGTAGTGTTGAAGCGCCAGCTTCTACAGATTCTTGCAACCAAGCCGCCTGAGACGTCGAACCCGATGCGTCTTGTGTACTAAAGTCACTGGTGTCGCCTTGTTGCGGTAAGTGATTGATGTAATTTTCTAAGTTAAGGTGGTGAACACAACGACCGTCTTCCGCCTTAATTTTTACCGCCTCTGTACTAGAAACTATGTTCTCGCGGCCGTCACCGGGTATATGGTTGTACACCGATTTTTCAAGCGCGTTTAACAGTGTCGATTTACCGTGGAAACCACCACCAACAATAAGTGTGATACCTTTGGAAATGCCCATTCCCACAATTTTGCCTTGGTGTGGAGTTTCTAATGTCACTTCGAGAGAGTCGGGGGACACAAAAGGAATAGCATCTTTCATCGGCAAGTCGCTATTACCCGCTAGCTAGGTAAAACTGAACCATTAGCGACAAAAGCACAAAGGCCGTTCTCTTCTAGTTGAGCTCGAAGCGCGGCTTGATCCTCGATGGCGTGACAGTGTGTTGTTAATCCAGCGATGTCTAACTCTCTTTCAAGGGTCGCTTTGCGAATGTATTTGGGCAAGTGAAAGGTGATGAGGTTAATCGCTTTTTTAGCGAGTATGGAACGTCCATCGGCTGGTAAATTGATCCTAAAGCGCAGCTCTATACCCTGATCTGTAAATACCACCGCAGTAGAATCGAGAACCGTTTGCCCTGTTAGAGCGACACTAATATGGTTGTCTTGTGCGGCGTAACGGGCAAAAGTCCGCGCAATAAAATCTCGTGCGCCTTGCTGAAACTCTTGTGACGAGTCCTTGAGCCATGACAATCCTGTTACTGACCAAGGCCTAATCGCTCTTACTCTGGACGCACTGGCATGTGGGTCCGATTGGACGTGATCGAAAAACAGTTCAAAGTCGGTAAAGTCATACGAACCTTTGATTTGTTGGTATGCTCTGTAGTTTTGTTTTTCGAGCTTTTTGAGTTTTGCGATCAGTAGATCCATAAAAGGTTTGTCCTAAAGAGGGGTATTAAAGGCGAGGATTATAGGAACCCATCGCCAGTGAGTAAAGGGCGATGTTACTGATAGCGTATCTTTTGTTGATTGGATAACTGCTGATCGTATAAGTGCGATTCAAACTCATCACAAGGCATAGGTTTTCCATAGTAATACCCCTGCCCATATTCACAGCCTTGTTCAAGGATAAAGTCTTCGTGAGACTGATTCTCTACACCTTCAACGGTGACCGCTAAATTTAATTTTTTTGCGACGCTGATAATAGAGCGAACGATCTCTTTGTCTTCTTCGCACTTGTCTAACTGATGTATGAAACTCTTATCCACTTTGATCGCGTCAAAGGGAAACTTTTTGAGGTAGTTAAACGACGAGTATCCAGTGCCAAAATCATCAAGAGAGAGCGTAATTCCAATATCGTGCAGCGCGGAAAGTGTGTTTCTAGCAATCACTTCATCGGCTATCAGACCGCTTTCTGTTATCTCCAGCTCTAAATGCGTAGGGGAGAGTTGATAGGCATCGAGTAAGTCTCGAATTTGCTCTACTAGCTGCGGGTTTCTCAACTGGACAGCAGAAAGGTTAATGGCGATTTTAAACTCGTTGACACGCTCGGCCCAAACCGATGCTTTCTCAATGGCATTGCGCAGAACAAAGCTGCCAACTTCAAAGATAAGTCCATTCTGCTCAGCAAGATGGATAAGGGTTTCGTTAGAAATATCACCAAGAAGTGGATGGCGCCAACGAAGCAGTGCTTCTGCACCGGTCCATCTATGAGTAGTGGGAGACACCTTGGGTTGAAAGTATAGTAACAGGTCATCGTTTCTGACCGCTTGCAGTAAATAACTCTCAAGTTGACTGATGTGTTTGTGAGCATCGGAAGCCCCTTTAGCAAAGAAGCTGTACTTATGGCCAGAATCTTTACTGACGTGCATGGCTTCTGAAGCCTGTTTTAACAAATGGTGCCCATTTTCGGCGGTATCAGAGGTTGCCACGCCCATATAGGCATGAAGGTGTATGGTTTCATGCTCCACTTGATACTCTGAGTGACTGACATCTACTAGTGTTTGGCAGAGCTTTAGCAGCCTTGGCTGTTGAGGGTTACCTGCGACTAGTATGGTGATGTCTGTGGTAGTAGGGCGAGCAAAGAGAAGATCGTCACTAACGCTTGCTACAACTCGATCGCGGAATGACATCAAGACGCGCTCCCAATTTCCATGTCCGTGTTTGTGTTGCACTTGGCGTCCATTGGTAAAGGCGATGTGTATAGCGGCGAGCTCTTGTTTTGAATCAAGCTGGCTAAACCTGTTTTGACACTGGTATTCAAGGGCCGCTCTATTTAAAAATCCAGTGCCTAGATCGTGTTTTTGTTGATATTGAATACGCTGTTCGGCGGCCCGTCGTTTGTCAATTTCTAAGTTTAAGGAGTAATTGAGTTGAACTAGATCTTGCGTTCTCGTTGTAACCCTAGATTTAAGCTCTGCATTGAGGAGTTTTAACTCCTCATTTTTGTAAAGGGTTGCGAGTTGAGACTCGATAGATTGTTTAAAACTCAACAATAGATCTTGGTAGGTTTTACTGTAATGGTTCTCTTTGGTATCCAACACACAAATGGTGCCAAAGGCTTCGCCGTTGGGCCAAGAAAGTGGTAGGCCACAATAGGCGATCATCCCCAGTTTGATATCGGGATTGTTTTCCCATTGTGGATCTTTTATTGCGTTGGGAACGAGCAGTTGGTGTTGGCTCTCTACAACGGTTTCGCAGTACAACCCTTGGTCTAGTGGCTCGCGTTCGCCGATGCTGTATGGGTGGGCCACATTGTTATTGCAGCTAAACACTTCGATGTGTTTTGGGTGTAACCTCATCACCAAAGCCGCGGGCACATTAACAATCTCTGCTAACAAGTTAACTATGTTTTGCCAGCCTTGTTGTGCTTCATTAGGAATGGATAGCTGATGAGTGAGTACTTTTGACATACGATATCCCTGTCGGTTGCGATTAGCGAGTCCTTCGCACGCACACGTTTAGTATAGCTTCTGTTATTGATTTAGAAGGGTTTGAATCATCTTCAATGATGAATCTGCGAGCACTAAAAGTGATTAAACCCTGCTGTTTGTTGTTGGGGAAGTAGATTAATCACAGAGAAAAAGACAAGTTGAGAGACTTGTCTTTTTTCAGTAAGGCCTGATGTTTCAATGACTAATCGGCCGTTGAAGGCTGAGAGTAATCGATTTGCTCAAAGTCGAATCCATTGAGTTGCAGAAACTCTTGCTTAACGCCCTCATAGTCACCCAGCTTGGCAAAGTTATCTGCGTTCATATCTCTCAAAATAGAGCCAACGGTTTCTTGTACTTTTGCATCCAATTCAAGGTCGTCAATACGGATTAGCCTTTCTCCGTCAACGGGAACTACGCTACCGCAATAGAGTTTCGTCGTGAAGAGTCTCTGTACTTGCTGAATACAGGTTTCATGAGTGCCATTTTGCTTCATCACTTTGTAAAGGGCTGTTAAGTAGGGCGTTAGACCCGGAATAAAGACACTCGCTTTGGTGACTAGAGCTTTACAAACGGTCGCGTATGCACCGCCGGAAAAGTTAGCCAGTTTAAGGTTAAGCGAATGGCTGGTCTGGTGGAGATCGACCTTTGCGCGACCTAGTGTGCCATCGAGATAAATAGGATGTGTGTGTTGTGAACCTATGTATGAGAAGGCGATGGTTTTACATCCTTCTGAGATAGATTCTGAGTTGATAAGCGAATCTATCCAAGCTTCCCAATCTTCACCACCCATTACTTTTAGTGTGGCACGTGCCTCTTCTTCTGTAGCTGGTGGTAGAGTCTGCTCTGTCCAAGTGTCAGAGTCGAGCATAATACTCGCCCCAGTAACAGATTGACCAATGGGCTTGATGCTTGAACGCCAAAACTCACCAGTTTCATCATTTGGGCGCACACCACTGGCTAGGCTATAGATGACCAAATCTACTTCGCCTTCAAAGTAGGTTTCGATGGCCTCAATCACTTGCTCTTTAATTGACTTAGAAAAGGCGTCGCCAGCAATATTAATCGCAACTCGCCCCTCTTTTTGCGCGTGTTTCTTAAAGTAATAGTCGTTGTACCATCCGGCAGAACCGGTGCGTTCAGCAGTGGGTGCTCTTTCGAAAGATACACCTATGGTGTCTGACTGAGATGCGCCAAAGCTTAAGGCAATACGAGAAGCGAGGCCAAAACCCGAAGAAGCGCCCAATATTAAGACGCGTTTGGGGCCATGCTTGATCGGATTGGATTGTTTTACGTACTCAATTTGTTGAAGTACAGACTGTTCACAGCCTTCTGGGTGGGCATTTTTTGCAACCACGCCTTGAATATTTGGCTCAATGATCATGTTTGGATCCTAAATGTGGGCACATCGTTACGCCCATGTTACTAAAAGTCCAAACGCAATAAATTGAGCCAGAATAATTAAAGGTGGGTTATTAGCTCTTTAGCAACAAAATCGGCAATCCAAGGTTGTGCTTCGGACTTTGGGTGGATGCCGTCTGACATCATCCACTCTTTATTAGTAATGACGCCTTCTAAAAAGAAAGGAATAAGCGGCACTTCTAGTGTCTTTGCAAGGCTGGGGTATATGTTAGAGAAAGCCTCGGTGTAGCGCTTACCATAGTTAGGCAAAACATGTATTTGCATTAAAATTGGTGCTGCATCTGCTGCGCGAATAAGTGTGATAAGATGCGATAAGTTGTTTTCGATAATTTTAGGTGGAAAACCGCGCAGTCCATCATTGGCACCCAGTTCGATTAGTACCACATCGGGCTGATGCTTTGCCAATAACGAGGGCAAGCGATCTAATCCATTTCCAGTGGTATCTCCAGAAATGCTGGCGTTAACAACGGAGACTTGTTTGCCTTGTTCGGAAAGAACTGAAGGGAGCAAGGTTGGCCAAGCTTTTTCGATTGGCATTTGATAGCCTGCGCTTAAGCTGTCCCCCAAAACCATTAAAGTCGTGCTGTGAGCAGTTGCGGAAATTAGTAATAAAATGACTAAGGAAAAACGTCTGAACATGCAAACACCTGTTATAAAAGTTGAATCACTCTCTAAGCTAGTTTCTACCAATAGAGAAGAATTAACAATCCTTGAAGACGTAAATATGGACGTCGAAGACGGTGAGTCTGTTGCGATTGTAGGTCCATCTGGAGCAGGGAAGTCGACCTTAATGACGATGCTGGCGGGTCTTGACACTCCAAGCCGTGGAGAAGTGGTGCTTCTCGGTAAGCCCTTATCCAAACTGGATGATGAACAAAGAGCTCAAATTCGGAGCGAATCGATTGGCTTTGTGTTCCAGAGTTTTTTATTGATTCCCAGCCTTTCGGCAATAGATAACGTCACTCTTCCGTGCTTGTTACGCGGCGAGAGAGAAAATAGAGAGAGAGCCAAAGCGTTACTGACATCGGTAGGTTTGGCACAGAGGATAGACCACTCACCAGCTCAGTTGTCTGGTGGAGAACAGCAAAGGGTAGCGCTTGCTCGCGCTTTTATGATTCAACCGAAGATCCTCTTTGCAGATGAGCCTACGGGAAACCTAGATCAGAATACTGCGGAAAAAGTGATAGAGCTTCTTTTTGAACTCAATCAGCAACACGGTACGACTTTGGTGTTGGTAACCCACGATATGAATTTGGCCAATCGATGTAACCGACGTTTCCTGATTCAAGCAGGTAAGTTAGAGGAAGCGTAGCCATGGAACAAAGCAAAAATTTAAACTTTCGCCTTCTAGATTGGAGTGTCAGCGAAATACGCCATGGGCAATTGTGGCCAGTGTCCATCGCATTGACGTTAATTATTGCCTGTATTTTTGCTTTAACCGCATTAGCTGCCAGAATGGAACAAGTGGTTGTTAAGCAGGGTAAAGATGCGTTAACAGCAGACACTCTGTTTACGTCATCTAATCCCATTCCCGACGTTTTACTCAAAGGAGTAGAAAAGCGGGACCTAGATGTATCAACTCAAACTCGCTTTGCGACGATGGCGTTTAGCGATGCAAGTATGAAATTAGTGACGGTCAAAGCCGTCGACAGTCAGTTTCCTTTGAGAGGTGAGTTGAGGCTATCTGATGGCAAACGTCTGCAGACTTCCGTAAAAAGAAACGAACTTTGGCTCGACGAAAGGCTGTTTAGCGATTTGAATGTTGCAGTCGGTGACGCTGTCACAATTGGTGATGCAGACTTTGTTATTAGTGGCAAAGTACTGGAAGAGCCGGGATTAAGCTTTAATCCTTTCCAACAAATGCCTTCGGTATACATTCACTTAGACAGTATTAAAGAGACAGGTGCGATTCAAGAGGGGAGCCGAGTTCGATACAACTTGTATATCAATGCAGAGCAAAGCCAAGTAGAAGCGCTAAAAGAGCTGTATGAACTCACTCCAAGTGATCGCTGGCGCGATGAAAATAGCGCGAGTCGTACCAACGACGTATTCCAAAGAACACAACAATATCTTTCGCTTTCTGTAGCGATTGTTGTGATTATGGCGGCGACCACCTTAGTACTGACATGTCAGCATTATGTGTCGACAAGAGCTAAGACGATTGCGATGTTAAAAAGTCTGGGTGCGAGTAGAGCATGGCTAGGCCGGTGGTTAACTACACAAGTGACAATTTTAATCAGTGCCGCAGTAGTGGTAGGGCTGATTGTAGGTTTTGGACTAGAGAATTTATTGAGGATCCCCCTCAAAGATATGCTTCCCGATCCACTGCCAAGTTATGGTGCCCAGCCATTCTTGTACTCCATCTTTACTACTTTACTCATTGCGATTCCAGCGTTAGGTATCCCATTATTAAATCTGCTTAGTGTCTCAGCGGTCAACGTGTTGCAACCGGACGCTTCAAACAGCAAAAAGCGTTACTTGTGGTTACTTTTATTTCCGGTTGTCGCATTAGTGGTTCTCTATTGGGACAATGTGCTGGTCTGGATGGTACTTGGCGGAATAGTGCTCCTGTTTGTCGTGTTGGCTGGGTTGAGCGTTTCAATCAGCGCTGCTATTGCACGTTTACCACTTTCCACCGCGTTTAAACTTGCCATTAGTCGTATTAATCGAACGCCTTTGGCAACTGGACTTCAGTTTGGCGCACTTGCGTTGTCTTTGATGTTATTGGCAATAATGTGGCTAGTGAGAACTGATCTTTTAGCGGACTGGCAACGTACACTACCGGAGAATGCACCAAACGCATTTGCTCTTAATATCGCGCCTTATGAGAAAGAGGCCTATTTAAATGTGATAGACGAGAACAACATTGAGCGTTCAGAGGCCTATCCCATAGTTCGCGGCAGACTGACCCAAATTAATGGTGAAGAGGCAAAGTCGAGAGCGACAGGTGAAGAAGCGAGTGACGCACTAAGGCGTGAGTTGAATTTCACTTGGGGAGAGGGCATTCCAGACTATAACGAAGTGTTAAGCGGTGCGTGGACGACCGATGATGGTGTGTCCGTTGAGTCTGACATCGCTTCTGAGCTGGGTCTTACTTTAGGAGACACCTTGGAGTTTGTCATTAACAGTCAAACAGTGTCGGCAAAGGTGAACAGTATAAGAAAAGTGGAGTGGCGGGATATGAAGCCAAACTTCTACTTTATTTTTACACCAGATGTTCTTAAAGGTTTGCCGTCGACGTATCTCGTGAGCTTTAGAGTGTCTGACCAACACGACGACGTTTTACGTTCGCTGTCAAGGCAACATCCGACGGTAAGTCTTATGGATATCAGGGCGATGGGTGAAAAGATCCAAGAATTGCTCTCTCAGATAGTATGGGCTATTACCTTATTGGCAGCACTTGGAGTTGTGGCTGGTTTATTACTGATCTTTACGCTTCTTAGGTTGAGCTTAAGCCAGCGAATGCAGGAAATTCAGCTCTATCGCACTTTGGGCGCAAGTCGAAAACGCGTGACTAATACGATTTGGGCGGAATATGGCTTAATGGCGGTAATCGCTGGTTTAGTGGCAACTCTGGGGTCTGAACTCGTTGTAGCGGCACTTATGATGTACGGTTTCGAACTTGATCCTAGGTGGCATGTTTCGCTATGGGTGGGGCTACCATTGCTCACATTATGCACACTGTTCTTGGTGGTCAACAGCTTAATCAAACGCTTGTTGGTGCCTATAAACAAAGCGTTTGGCTAACTCTATTACAGTGGTGTTATGCACTTATCCACAAAAACAGTGGATAAAGTTTGGGATAACTTGGCCTGTTGATAAATGCAAATAATCCGCTAGGCCAGTAGTAGTGTAGTATGGAAGCAAATTGTTATTCACAGTTGCCGTTTTTGATGCTTCAGTAATATTTGAGTCAAGCGTTTTTTTGCTTTTTTTTCTTCAAAAAAATTCATAAAAACGAAACCAAAGCCATGAAAAAAATGTGATTTTCTTAACAGAGTTTTACTACTAAAATACGCTAGGAATGAAAGAATTAGCTGAGTTAATGTTGAAAAATAATAAATCGGGATTAGCACCAAGAGTGGCTGTAATTGGCGGTGGGGTTGCTGGTGCAACGGCAGCGCTTCACATGGCGGAACTCGGTGTTCAGGTACGTTTGATTGAAAAGCGCGATTCGCTTGTCAATGGCCCTCCCATTTGTCATTTACACGCTGGTGGTAACTTATACCGCGAGATATCTCTTCAACAGTGCATTGAATTGCTTCATCAATCCATCGATATTGTTCGCCTGTTTCCGCACACGCTTAACGAGCGCCCGACTATCATTGCAACGCCGCTATCTGACGGTGGAGAGCCAAATGAACTGTTGGAAAGGCTTAACACGATTAAAACAGCGTATAAGGATCTAGTTGAGCTAGACAGTGCAAACAAGGTTTTAGGCGAGCCTAGCAGTTACTTTAAAACCTATAGTCGCTCGGAGATTGAAGCGCTAATAGGGCTTGATCAACCTGAGCGCCCGTCAACTTTTGATGACTGGATGATTCCTTTTGCAAGCGGTGCGGATTTAGACGCCTTAAAATATCCTGTTATCGCTGTTCAAGAATACGGTTGGAGCGTGTTCCGTCTGGCGGCTTCGGCGACACTCGCTTTTGAGTCACTGTCTAATTGTTCTCTACACTTTAATACTTCCTTGATTAAAGCGGTTCGAAACAATGAAGTTTGGGAATTGACGACTAAAGACTCTGATGGCAATCAAAGTACTTTTCATGCGGATTATCTTGTAAATGCTTGCGGTTATCTCACTGGCACTTTAGATGACATGGTAGAAAAGCCCCGTAATAGATTGGTCGAGTTTAAGGCTGCTTATGTGTCTCATTGGGATACTGAACAGCAATATTGGCCAGAGGTGATCTTCCACGGTGAAAGAGGGACGCCCAAAGGTATGGCACAGCTAACGCCATACCCCAATGGGGTTTTCCAACTGCACGGCATGACGAAAGACATTACCTTGTTTGAAAACGGGTTAGTTTCTTCGACAGGGCAATCTTCTCAACCCGTTCTTCCTTCTCATTTGAAACGCAAGATCAATCTAGGTTGGACTGAGCAAGTGGCTAATGAGAGAACGGGAAAAGCCATTGCTCACATGTCTCAGATGATCCCCGACTATGCCAGTGCAACGCCGCTGGGGACACCGCTTTTCGGAGCTCAACAAATCCCTGGTCAAGATGATACGTTGCGTTCCGCTGACGTGACTTTTGAAAAAGATGATTACGCAAGGGTTGAAGTGGTAAAAGGCTCATCTGCACTTGAAGCCGCGAGAAAGATGGTTAGTACTTGGAAGTTATACCAATATTCAAGTGAATCAATTGAAGAGTTGCACCCAGTTACGCTAAAACTCACCGCGCAGGAAATCGAAAGTCGAGCGGAAGAATTGGCTACTCAACGAGGCTATCCTAAAGAGCTTGCTAAGTTCTACCCTGAACGTATTTAGTAGCCAAAGAAGTTCGCCCATTGACACCAAACATCTTGTAACCCTAATAAATCACCCTTGGTAAAGGTAACAGATTGGCCGGGTTTTCCTTGCGCCAATCTGGGTAGATCAATTCTCGCTACACAGCCAATTTTGGGATAGCCACCTATAGTTTGTCGGTCATTCAGCATAATGATTGGGCTTCCTTCAGGAGTGACTTGGATTGACCCCAGAGCAATGCCTTCACTTAAAATACCGTCGACAGGTGGTTTGATACTGTCGCCTTCAAGGCGATAGCCCATTCGATTGCTATGCTGGCTTATTACAAACTCAGAACGATAGAATCTTTCCATACTGGCGACACTAAAATCATCTCTTTGATATCCCTCGATGACTCTAAGTTCAAGGGGTAGGTTGTAGTCTGGTTGGTAGCGAAAAGTGAGTTGTACCGATTTGCTATCTAAACTGTGGGAAGTAAATGGAAGAAGGTCACCACTCTGAATTGCTGCACCGGCATTAAAGCCGCCGAGCTTATCCTTAGCGACACTTGACACACTTCCCAGCTGACTCGGTAGGTTAAATCCCCCTCGTATTGCAAGATAACTTCGCAGACCGTTTCTGGGTAGGGAAAAGCTTAATACCTGATCTTTGAGCGCTTTAAAACTAGACCAATTGGTGATGGGTTGGCCGTCGAGTGTCGCATTGAGATCTCCCCCTGCAATGGCCAATTGACAACTGGCAAGGATTTTAAACTCTGCCTGCCCTAAGGTGATTTCGAGAGAGGGGCAATTGATTTCATTTCCGAGTAAATGATTGGCCCAACAATAGGCGTAATCATCAACAGGTCCACCTTGAGTAATGCCATACTGGGCCAGACCGTAGCGACCAAAATCTTGAATGAGCGACAACTGACCGGGTTTTATCACTTTGATTGCGTTCATTGGATCACCTCTTGCGGGATTATCCCTCCTAATTTGAGAAACTCCGCTTTGTCGATTGGCACAAACTTTACTCGACTACCAACTTCAAATGGAATCATTGGGTCTTTTTGAGGGTCATATAGATCGATGGGACAGTTTCCTATAATGTTCCACCCTCCGGGGGACTCCGCTGGATAAACGGCCGTGCTAGCATCTGCGATTGCCACACTGCCCTTAGGTACCTTATATCTAGGTTGACTTAAACGCGGGCGTTGCAAATGAGGCTAACCCCGCTCAAAAATGCAAACCCCGGTGCAAAACCAATCGCAGATACATTGTAGACAGGTTGACTATGAAGTTTGATTACTTCTTCAAGAGTGATGTCTTGGTCAATGTAGTGCTTCAAGTCGGGCCCTACGGCTTCGTTGTACCAGACTGGTAAATCGATGATCGGTTTTTCAGTCGCCTCGTAAGTCTCTTTGACCCCCTGAACAAGAATGGACTCAATAATGGGACAAAGTTCGAAAACAGAGATTCTATGGGGTAGATAGTCGATTAAAATCGTTGAATAAGATGGCGTAATGTTCATTAGCCATGGTGCGAGTTCCCCTTGAATCTGTTTGGTTAACGCGCTTATGTTGGCAGACAGTTCGACGCTGACTGGTTCTTCAAAAGAAATGAGTATCGAGCACTCGGCGACGGGGTCTATGGTGTATCGATAATTCATATTGCCTCCAACGCGTTCTTAATTTGCTGGATTACTTCTATTGCTTGTAAATTATCGCCATGTACACAAATAGTGTCAGCCTGAATAGGGATAAAACAGTTGTCCAGCGTTGCTACTTTTTGATATTTGGCAATCTGTAGCACTTGATTAAGAATTTCTTCTCTTGTTTCTATAACAGAGCCGCTTAGTGACCGAGGTGCGAGTTTGCCGTCAGATAGGTAACGCCTGTCGGCAAAGGCTTCAAAATAGAGTGGAATGTCATAGTCATCGGCAATGTCTAGAAACTTTTCGTTGTCGGCCGTGGCAAGAATCATTAAAGGTACTGAAAATGGGGATACAGCGTTACAAATAGCTGTGAAGATACGTTCATCATGCATCATGTCGTTGTATAGCGCGCCATGGGGTTTGACGTATTCCATCTTTTGTCCATAGGCAGTGCATAATGCATTTAGCGCCCCAATTTGATAGGTCAGCATATGTGTGATGCTTTGGCTGTCCATTGGTAGGCTTCTTCTTCCGAAGCCTTGTAAATCAGGGTAACCGGGATGAGCTCCGATTTTAACTCCGTGTTTTCCTGCTAACTGGATCGTTGTCGCCATAACGTCGGGATCAGAAGCGTGAAATCCACACGCGATATTGGCCATCTGGATATGAGGCATTGCAAGATCGTCGGCCCCCATTTTCCAACTCCCAAAACTCTCACCCATATCACAATTGAGACTTATTACCCTATTTTTCATCGATTTAGCTACCTCGACAGTGCGTTGGACTTTTGCTTCCACCCTTTTGCGGCAATAAGGGTGATCCGATTCATTGTTTAAAGCACAATTCAGACCGGTGCGCTCGAATTCATATATATTATTGTCCGCTAATGATTACATAAGTGTAATGGATGGCTCAGTTTGGGATTTGAGCTCGGTTTTACCTTATATATACATCGCTAGATAAGTTAAGAATCGCATTAACTTTCAAGGTTCTAAACTGTTTGTCTTCCAATTTGAGAGGTAGGCATCAGTAGTAAGCAGCAAGTGGAAAACGATGTGACTATGCTCCTTTGCCAACTGGTTTTTAAATACATATGAAGTTTATCAATGGCCTTTCGTTAAGAAGTAAACTGATCCTGCCAATTACTCTCTTTATCGCTCTTATCTTCATTTTTTCCCAAGGTTATGGGTTGATGATGTCGTTTGAACGTGAAAGAGAAAATATGATCAGTAAAGTGAGGTTACTTTCCGAGGGTATCGCTTTCAATCTTCACACCGCACTGCTGTTTAACGATAGCTTAAACGCTACCGATGTGCTCAGTTCTTTTTCGGCTGATAGCCAAGTGTTGCGAGTTAAGTTGTATACCGAAGACAAGCAGTTGTTTGCCATGTATGAAAGGGAAGGGACGTCAGCTCCTGTTCCTACAGAACGGCAGAGAAATGAGATCCACCAAAAGGGTTTCTCGGTAGGCGACAACTACATCTACATGAAGGTTCCGATTGCGATAGATAACAATCATATCGCCCACCTGAGAGTCATCATATCATCGCAATCACTGGACATGATCTATCAAAAGTCCGTGACGAACAGTATGTTGTTTTTAGCGCTGTTACTATTGGCGTCTTTCATCCTCTACTACACGGTAGACAAGTTTATTATTGGTCCCGTTGATGCACTGAATCAGCAAATACGGTCCTTTATGGACAACAAAGAATCCAGTCGTTCAATTTTGCCTGTTGCTAACGATGAAATTGGCGATTTAGTCGAAGCGTACAATGCGCTTTTTCTTCGTCTTGATCGGAGAGAGAAACAAGTTACTCATACTATGGAGAGGCTGGAAGAAGAGAAGTCGTTCGTCAATGAAGTTGTAGAATCCGTCAATCATGCTTTGATTGTTGTTGACCACCGTGGACAGATCGTTCATGCCAATGCTGCCAGTTGCGATATGTTTAGATGTACGCGAGGATTTCTATCAAAGTCGAATATACTCAGCCTATTTGGAAAGGCTGATACCTTTGCTATCGAAGAAGCGCTTTTTTGCGGTGAAGAACTTCACCAACTAAACATCAAAACTACGGATCTGTTTGGTCAACACCAGCAGCTCAATATTAATTCAACCAAACTCACCAAGGCCAACCAAGTTCTCTTTATTATTGAGGATATTACCGAAACTGAAGCCGCATTGGCTCAACAGCGATTGGCAGCTGGCGTATTTGAAAATGCCCACGACGGATTAATGGTCATTAATGCGCAAGGTTTAATCACCATGATTAACCCAGCGGTTACAGAGTTGCTGGGTTATCAAGCGGACTTTTTGATCAACCGAAGCCCAGTAGAGGTACTAGAATGGCAACAGTTCGTTTCGCTAATGCCAAAGATAGTCGAATCAGTGAATGAGTTTGGTCAGTGGCAGGGGGAAATTTGGGAGAAGCATAAAAACGGTCATCTGGTTCCTATGTTTGTAAAGGTTAGTAAGATTACCAGCAAGGATTTCGCCGGTGGAGATGACCTAGTCTTTATTTTATCAGACCTATCTAACCTGAAAGAGATGGAGAGGTTGGAGTACTTAGCGCATCACGACTCCCTAACTGGATTAGCAAACAGAGCTAAGCTCTGTCGCGTACTGGATGAAAATCTCAAGTTAGACTCAGCAAATCGCCTAGCGTTACTTTATATAGACCTTGATGGATTTAAAAATATAAACGATAGCTATGGACACGACGCGGGGGACGAAGTTTTAAAACAGGTTAGCTTAAGGTTAATAGAAAATGTTGCTAGCCAAGATCTAGTTGCGAGGCTGTCTGGCGACGAGTTTGTTATCTTGCTAAACAATGCAGAACGCGAGCAGGTAATGCGTTTATCATCTTCTTTGGTTAAGCAGATCAAACAACCGATAAAGTATAAAGAACGGTGTGTTACAGTGAGTGCTAGTATAGGAACACATTGCAGTATCGGACAAAAGGACAGTTTAGACGAAGTGCTTAAGGCGGCGGATACTGCTATGTATAAAGCCAAAAATAGCGGGAAAGGTCGCTTTGTTATGTGTGATGAACCGTCTTAGGTGTTCGGTTTTACTGCAGTTGGTGTAGTATTATAAGTATCTAATTATTTGTTAAAACAAGTTAGGTAGCTTATGAGGATTCTGGTAACAGGTGGATTAGGTTATATAGGTAGCCACACATGTATTCAAATGATTGAAGCTGGCTATCACCCCATTATTCTAGATAACCTATGTAACAGTAAATCGTCAGTTTTAGACCGTATTAAAGAAGTGTCTGGACATCGACCTCTCTTTATAGAAGGCGATGTTAGAGATAAACGAGTGCTTGTTGATATTTTCCAACAGCAAAATATCGATGCAGTGATTCACTTTGCCGGTTTGAAGGCGGTTGGTGAATCGGTCGAGCTACCACTTCGCTACTATGATAACAACGTTAACGGTACTCTAGTATTGGTAAGTGCTATGCAGGAAGTAGGTGTGAAAACACTTGTGTTTAGCTCTTCTGCAACGGTTTATGGCGATCCGGCGAGTGTACCGATTACAGAAGATTTTCCGACTAGTGCTACAAACCCCTATGGCCGAAGCAAGCTTATGGTTGAAGAGTGCTTAACGGATTTTCAAAAGGCGAATCCAGAATGGAGTATTACGCTTCTTCGCTACTTTAATCCGGTGGGTTCTCATCCAAGTGGCCGACTTGGTGAAGATCCGCTGGGTATTCCGAACAATTTAATGCCTTTTGTTAGTCAAGTGGCCATTGGGCGACGCGAGTTCCTTTCCGTTTTTGGCGATGACTACGAGACAAAAGACGGTACGGGTGTAAGAGATTATATCCACGTTTTAGATTTGAGTGATGGTCACATCGCGGCACTTAAGCACCTAGGTAAAAAATCAGGTCTGCACACGTACAACCTTGGCACGGGTAATGGTTATAGCGTGTTAGAAATGGTCAATGCGTTTGAGCAGGCATCTGGAAGGGAAGTACCCTACAAAATCGTTGAGAGACGTAGTGGTGATATTGCTGAATGTTGGGCAGATCCGAGCAAAGCAGAGAAAGACCTCGATTGGAAAGCGACGAGAAATTTGCAATCAATGACTGCAGACTCTTGGCGATGGCAGTCGAACAATCCTGACGGTTATCCAGATTAAAACAAAGCCACCGTTTAGGTGGCTTTGTTGTGTTATAGCTCTTTGTCTTTGCCCAGAGCCAATATCCAAATGGAAAAGGCAGCTACCGCGGCAAAACCACCCAAAATTATCAGGGGCATTGCGCTATAGCCTAATACGTGCCAGATTACGGATTCGAATGTACTCATAGTTGTCCTTACCAGCCTTCAACGCCATGCATGTCGGGAAGTTTGTGTGCGATGCCCTTATGGCAGTCAACACAAGTTTTTTCGCCACTGGCCAATGCCGTCGAGTGCTGTTTGGCACTGCGAGGGCCCTGTTCGGAGAAATCCATAAACTCGAACTCATGGCAATTGCGACATTCTAAGGAGTCATTGGCTTTTAATCGAGACCACTCCCTTTCAGCCAAATATCCTCTGCGAGCATTAAATTTCTCTTCGGTATCAATGGTTCCGACAAAATGGGCGAATAGTTCTTTCGAAGCTTGGACTTTGCGAACGATTTTATCTGTCCACTCATGTGGAACGTGACAATCAGAACAGATAGCCCTTACACCTGAGCGGTTGGAGTAGTGAATGGTTTCTTGGATTTCTGCCACTATTGGAGCGTGACAACCAGAGCAGAACTCTTCGCTGTTAGTCGCTTCCATACCAGTGTTAAAGGCGCCCCAGAAAATGAGGCCGCCAGCAAAACCCATGAACAAAACCACACCAACCGACGCCTTACTAGGTGTGGTTAGTCGTCGCCAAAACGCTTTAATTAATTTCATAAATAGCCTCTAATCAATTGGTTTGGCTATTGCTAGCGTAGTGAGTCAACAGGTGTGAACTCATTTTCTACCAGTGGCTTAGCATTGGCTTGTGGTACGTGGCATTGCAAACAGAAGTAGCGACGAGGTGATACGTCAGCTAGTACCGCATCTTCGCGGTTAACATAGTGAGTAACACTCACCTTTGTTGCACCCATCTCCTTTGCATTTTTCCAGCTATGACAAGCCAAGCACTTATTGGCGTTAAGGGTTACTTCATAACCCCTAATACTATGAGGTACCAGTGGAGGCTGATATACGTACTCACTCTCTAACACCTGATCTTTTGGATACTTTTTAAAGTCATCTGCTGGTCGGGTATCTTCAAGTTCGCTCATACCTCTGAGTGATTGCAAACCACCAATACCACCGGGGTTATCAATTTCTGCATGAACCAAACCGGTCGTAAAAGCACCGATTGACAGCAGGACAAATAGTAATTTTTTCATCTAGAATTCTCCGCCTAAAGGCTAAAGTCTTTAGGGAAGGCAAAACCTCCCCATCAATCGTGTTATGCAACTTTAGTGATTTTTACAGGACACTTCTTAAAGTCCGTCTGCTTTGACAGCGGGTCGGTGGCATCCAAGATCAGCTTGTTGATCAAAATACGAGCGTCAAAGAATGGTACAAATACCAGTCCTTTAGGCGGACGGTTCCGACCTCGGGTTTCAACCCTAACTCTGATTTCACCGCGCTTGTTCGCTATCAACACCTCTTCACCACGGCGTACATTTCGAGCTTTAGCATCTGCTGGATGCATGTAGCAGACGGCATCGGGAACGGCTTTGTAAAGCTCGGGAACTCGACGTGTCATGGTTCCGGTATGCCAGTGTTCCAGTACTCGACCAGTACATAGCCACATATCAAACTCCGCATCAGGTGCCTCTGGTGGCGCTTCGTAAGGTGCAGAAATGATCAGAGCTTTGCCATCGGGTTTTCCGTAGAATTCAAAGCCTTTACCCGGTGTGACATATGGATCAGAGCCTTCGCGATAGCGCCACAAGGTTTCTTCGCCATTCACAACAGGCCAACGAAGACCGCGGTTTTGGTGATAGGTATCATAAGGGGCTAGATCGTGTGCTTTGCCACGCCCAAACGTCGCGTACTCTTCAAAAAGCCCTTTTTGCACGTAAAAGCCAAAGTGATGCGCATCATCATTGAGCTCTTTTGCCTCTTCTACAGGGAACTTGTCGACCACTCCGTTTTTGAAAAGTACGTCAAACATAGTTTTACCGCGGTATTCTGGCTTTTGCGCCAGAAGTTCTTCAGGCCATACTTCTTCAATTTTGAAACGTTTAGAAAACTCTAAAACTTGCCAAAAATCAGACTTAGACTCGCCAACGGTTTCCACTTGCTGGTACCAAGCTTGAGTACGTCTTTCGGCATTGCCGTACGCACCTTCTTTTTCAATCCACATCGCGGTAGGCAGAATTAGGTCCGCTGCCTGAGCTGTTGCTGTTGGGTATGGGTCGGATACGACAATAAAGTTTTCAGGGTTGCGATAACCAGGCAGACGTTCACCGTTGATGTTTGGTCCTGCCTGCATGTTGTTATTACATTGAACCCAGTAGGCGTTGAGTTTACCGTCTTTGAGCATTCGATCTTGCAAAACCGCGTGATAGCCCGGTTTAGGAGGGATGGTGCCCTCCGGTAACTGCCAGATTTTTTCACTGATCTCACGGTGTTTCGGATTGGCAACGACCATATCGGCTGGAAGTCGGTGTGCAAAGGTTCCCACTTCTCGAGCCGTTCCACATGCGGAAGGTTGCCCTGTCAAAGAAAATGGGCTGTTTCCTGGTGTGGCAATTTTACCGGTAAGCAAATGCAGGTTATATATTAAGCTGTTTAACCAAACACCACGGGTGTGCTGGTTGGCTCCCATTGTCCATAGAGACATCACTTTTGTATTTGGGTCGGCGTATTGCTTGGCGAGTTCCAATAGTTTTTCTTCGGAAACACCTGACATTTCGGACGCTTTTTCTAATGTATATGGAGCGACTGAGGCTTTGTATTGTTCAAAGTCTATTGAAGAAAGTTTACCTGAATTAGGGTTCTTCGCTTTCATTTGAATAGGATCGTCGTCGCGTAGCCCGTAACCAATGTCAGTAGCGGTTTGCTTAAAGTTGGTGTGCTTATTGACGAAATCCCAGTTAACGGCATCGTTATTGATGATGTAGTTTGCAATGTAGTTGGCGATGGCTAAGTCAGACTGAGGTTCAAAAATGTAGCTTGATCTGCCAATTCAAAAGAACGATGGTAGTAGGTCGATAGAACGTTGACTTTTACATGTGGATGGCTCAGACGACGGTCAGTGATACGAGTCCAGAGAACAGGGTGCATTTCAGCCATATTGGCGCCCCAAAGAACAAAACTGTCGGCGTTTTCAAAGTCGTCGTAACAGCCCATAGGTTCATCAATACCGAATGTACGCATGAACGCGCCAACGGCCGAAGCCATACAGTGACGAGCATTAGGGTCGATATTGTTTGAACGGAAGCCCGCTTTCATCATCTTGGCAGCAGCATAGCCTTCCATTACAGTCCATTGACCAGAGCCAAACATACCGATCCCACTTGGACCTCTATTTTTTAACGCTTCTTTCCACTTTTCTGCCATAGTGTCGAAAGCAACATCCCAAGAAACTGGGGCAAAATCTCCATCTTTGTGGTATTTACCGTCTTTCATTCTTAGCAAGGGTTGCGTAATGCGGTCTTTGCCGTACATGATCTTAGAAAGGAAGTATCCTTTAATGCAGTTTAAACCCTTGTTAACCGGTGACTCAGGGTCACCCTGTGTCGCCACGACTTTGCCGTTTTGCGTGCCAACCAAAACCGAACAACCAGTACCACAGAAGCGACAGGGTGCTTTATCCCAATGGATAGCAGTCTGATCTGAACTAGCAATTAAGTTGGTTGCGGTTGCTGGTAGTGTGATACCTGCAACTGCAGCGGCGGATGCAGCAGCGTTTGCCTTAACAAACGCTCGTCTTGTCATTTTCATACTTCATCCTCGGTATGGGAATGTTTCGTTCCAGTGTTATTGTTCTGTTCATCGTTAAGGTCGGTTTCGATTTGGTGATAGACCAATACCGTACTCAACACGTTGGGAAAATCGTTAATGGCATCTATTGTGTCGGTGACGAAACCTTGGTTTTCAGTTTCTAGCACAACTACAAGCTTGCCATCGGGACTTTCACCGTAGATTTCAGTGCCTGATAACTGCAAAATTTTAGCTTTGGTGTCTGATAATTGTGACGGTGTCACATGTACAACTAGGCTAGAAATATGTACTTCATTCAGAGACATAGCTTTTCTCGTTTTGGTTGACATTGCTTACTTTTATCGAGGATGTTGGGCAGACAGAGACACATGCACCACAGCCAGAACAATCCTCAAGCGACAATCTTGGTTCGGCGACTTTGCCTACTTGCAACTTGAACTGAATGGCCATCGGTTCACAGCTTTCGCTACAACTGCGGCATTCAACATTTTTGTTTGCTAGGCAAGAGTCAGCAATTGACGCTTTTATATTCCAAGGAGGTAAAGAACGATCTAAGAATAAATTTTCGGGACAGACATCGGCACATTGGTAACAGAAGGTACATTCATCTTTTTCAAAGTGGACGGTTGGAAAACCGCCATCACCCAGCGCGATGATATTGGTCTCACAACTTTCAACGCACTTGCCACAACGGGTGCAATCACGAGTAAACTGCTCAGGTTGTTTTAGCCATGGCAGGTGGGGCTCGGTATTGTTCCGCAAGCTCGGTTTGAAAAATCGTCTTCTGGATATATCCACGTTTCTTTTGTCTGCTAAAAGGAATTATGAATGAATGTTAGTTCACATAATTCGTTAATAAATCGTCATTTCTCAGTAAAAAATTGTAGTTTTTGACATATTTATATAAATACCCCTTAGGGGGTAATTGGCTAAAGCTCTTGTTTTAGATCAATAAAAACCATGGGTTAAGGCCTCATATTTGCGACTATAAATATGGGAAATATCAATAGAGCATGGTTGTGATTTTCGAAAGGGAAGGAAAGCGTATTAAAAAGGCAGCAAAACGTTCGGTAACAAGTACAGTTGCTAAAGCCATGCTACTCATCTTGTTGTTGTCTGTAATGATAACCAGCTTTGCGATAATCACGCTGGCGTCGAGCCTGAACGATGCCGAAGCGGTAAATGTCGCGGGCTCTATGCGTATGCAAAGCTATCGATTGGCCCATGATATTCAAACCAACTCCGGTCAGTATGCTCTGCATATCGCTCAGTTTGAGAAATCGATTTACTCTCCTTCGATGAAGGCGCTACAGAACTGGACAGTCCCAGACGATATCACCCATGACTATTACCAGTTAATCACTCGTTGGCATGAACTCAAGCACGTCCTCAAAGGGCAAAACAAGCAAGCATACTTAGATTTGGTGGCTGGTTTTGTAAGTCAAATAGACGCCTTTGTGTTTAAACTGCAAGAGTTCTCGGAACGAAAACTTATCAAGTTAGCTTGGGTAGGGGGCTTAGGTCTAGGTGGTGTCTTACTTATTTCCGTGTTTGTAGTGTATTTTGTTCGCGGCCAGATAGTGGCACCTTTGCGGGCACTGGTTTTAGCAAGTGAACAAATTAAAACTCGTAGTTTCAACGTGCAACTACCAGAATCGGGTGAAACAGAGCTGGGTGTTTTGACGCGGGCATTTAACAAAATGGCTTACGATCTTGGGATGCTCTATCGCGGGATGGAAAAAGCCGTTAATGAGAAAACTCACAAGCTACAACACGCCAATCAATCTTTGAAAGTTCTTTACGATTGCTCACAAGAATTGACGGCATCTCGAATTACCATCGATAACTTTCAAGCGATACTAAAACACCTTGTTTCTGTCGAAGGTATCGAAGGGGTCGAACTCGAAATCAATGAAATAGCAGAAAAAAGCATAAGGCTGTCTGAGGGTAAAACCATAGTGGATGGGGATAAGAAACAGCCCCTCATGCTCGATGGACTTCACCTTGGTAACTTACACTGGAAATCAGGCTTCCTTGCCCGGATCAGGCGTTAATTGATAACTTTGTTCAAATTCTATCGAGAGCTATCTATTACAATCATGCACAAAGGCAATCAGAGCAACTGATTATAATGGAAGAAAGGGCGACGATTGCTCGTGAACTTCACGACTCCCTTGCGCAATCCCTCTCTTATCTAAAGATACAAGTGAGTCTGCTCAAACGCAGTATCAACAGATCGGATAAATCATACAGTGGTGAACAAACTCAAGAGTTTATCAAAGAGCTAGATTCAGGCTTATCAGCAGCCTATACCCAGTTAAGGGAGCTACTAACCACTTTCCGACTCACGATAAAAGAGGGCAGCTTTGGCCATGCATTGCAGCAAATGTTGCTGCAATTGAATGAGCAAACGAGCGCAAAAATCGATCTTAACAATGAAATGTCCTCAGCAGAAATGGATGCACACCAGAAGGTCCATTTACTGCAGTTGATCAGAGAAGCGACTATCAATGCTATAAAGCATGCTGATGCTAGTTTAATTGAGGTGTCTTGCCGAGAAAGAGGCACTGAGCTAACCGTTAAGGTTAGCGATAACGGTAAAGGTTTTGACAAACACCATGCTCAGCTTAACCATTATGGTATGAGTATTATGGAAGAAAGGGCGTCGCGACTAGGTGGCACGCTGCAAATTGAATCATCACTCGGGAAAGGTACCGACGTTTCCCTCGTGTTTTTTAAGTCTTAGGAGGCAAGGTTTGACAACATTTCGAGTCATGTTGGTAGATGACCATCCATTAATGCGCAGGGGTATCAAGCAACTGCTAAATTTCGAAGAAGAGTTTGATGTGGTTGCAGAAGCCAGCAGTGGCGCGGAAGCCGTTGCTCTTGCCCATGACCATACGCCCGATTTAATCCTTTTAGACCTCAATATGAAGGGTATGTCTGGTTTGGATACGCTCAAGGCGCTAAGAGCCGATGAGTGCGATGCAACGATAGTAATACTTACAGTATCTGACAGCCCACAAGATATAGAAGCCTTGGTTTCTGCTGGGGCAGATGGCTATTTGCTTAAAGATACCGAGCCAGAAGAGTTAGTCACGCTATTGCGAAGTTCACTAACAGGTCAGAAGGCTTACAGTGATGTGGTGGCAGAATATCTTAAAAACCGAAGTGTACAGGAAGACGTATTTACAACTTTAACGGAAAGAGAAACGCAAATTCTCACTGAAGTTGCGAAAGGTTTTCGCAACAAGCAGATTGCGCAGCGACTGTTTATTTCAGAGTCTACGGTAAAAGTTCATATGAAGAGTTTGTTGAAAAAACTTCAAGTCCCATCAAGAACAGCCGCCACAGTGTTGTACTTAGAAAGGTATGGCGATAGATAGTTTACCAATAGTTTAAGATAAAAATAAGGCTCCGTTAGGAGCCTTATTTCGATGATTTAAGTAGCTTTTTAAGCCGTCATTGGCACAAGGATTAGCGTGCCGATGATCACGGTGACAAGGCCACCTAATACCGGAACGGATGTGCGTTTCACTACTTCAAATGGACTGATCTTGGCCATACCAGACGTTGCAACAACCACACCAGAAACTGGTGAAATAGTTCGACCCAAGTTTGAAGCTTGCAACATTGGAATGATTAAGAAAGCAGGGTTTAGTCCCATTTTCGCAGCTAAGGAAGGGGCTAGTTCTACAAACGCGTAAAAAGGAGCGTTGCCCGAACCCGTAGCAATGGCAGCGGCAACGGTTAGACCAGTTAGTATTAACATTAGGGCAATACCGCCAGCGCCAGCAGACTCAGCTAGGTGCAGAAGGTTATCAATCGCACCAATGGACATCAGACCTTGTGCGAATACACCAGCGGAGACCAAAAGCATAACGACACCTTTAAACGCATCAGCCATACCTTCGTAACAAGACTCAAGATCCTCTAGTGTCTTTTTGCCATCAAATCGCTTGGTGAAGAAGTCTACGACTGCGCCAAGGAAGATAGACAAGACAACGATCGTGTATATATCGAGTGACAAACCTGGAATTGTTTCACCGTTGAAGACAAAAACACCGACAATCGGTAGGAAAGGCAGCGCTGCATAGTAAGAAGGTGCGTTTACTTCAATTTCAGAAACGTCTATGCGTTCCATTGGAGAGTTCTCTTTCACATCCAGATACTTGTTCCAGAAGTATGCCGAGATAGACATTACCGCAATGGCACAGAACGAAACTGGTAGTACTGTTTCAACAGCAAATACGTGTAAAGGAAGCCCGGACTTCTCTGCTGCGATTACTACATCGCCCGAAGTAGGAGAGAGAATTATTGCAGCGGGTGACGCACAGACAGCTGTCGCGGCAGGTCTTGAAATTCCCATCGCGGTCATCATCGGGAACAAGGTAGCCATTAACAGCACGCCAAGCCCAGTCGCTGAGCTAACGGCTAGAGACATCAAGCAGGCGACGATATAAGCTGCAACCAAAAGAATGTAAGGTGACTTGATGACGGATAGAGGCTTAGAAAATTGTTTAACAACGACATTGTTTGCCCCGATATGTGTCATGTAGGCAGCAAATCCACATAACAACATGATCTGCATACCCAAACCGCCACCGCGGTATTGAAGCATGTATTTCACATACTCAAGTGCGTCAGTAAACAGGTTTCCGGTAGGGTCAACTTTGGATGGCAACACGGTGTGGCCAAGTAAACCCGTCACTATAAGTAACAAGATACCTGCGGTAAGTAAGACGCCAGCCGGACGGTAATTCTTTACGATGAAATAGCCGACAGCTACGGTTACAACTAACCCTATTAAGAGCTCTAACATAGATGGCCTCTGTAAATTAAACAAAAAGATAATAAGTGTTTCAATTCGTGTCAGAGAATGTACATAAAACGACTGAACAGAACGAGTGCTAAGTGCTTAAGAGATGATCCAAAACAAAAAAATAGTGAATCTTTATTGCGTAGTTACTTATATTGGAAGATTTGATTCAGGTGGCTAATAATATAATTGAATTGCTAAAGGTGTGGGATATTATACTGTAAATTAAAAAACAGCGAATAGGCAGTGAATTTACGCAGTTATAACACTGGGACTTGGTGATAATGCTTTGGGCATAGCAAGGAAGTAGCCTTGAAACATATCTATATCTAGCTGTCGCATAGCCGCGTATTGCTGGCTGGTTTCTATACCCTCTATTACGATTTGAGCACCAATGGACTGAGCCAGTTTTATACCACTTAGCAAAGGCTCGGTAATGCCATCGATGTACTGTAACAATAGTGAACGATCGAGCTTTAAAATCGAAGGGCGGATACTCTCAACACGTTCTCGATTGGAAGCCTCTGTTCCAAAATCGTCAACGGCGATTCTAAATCCATTATCAGCCAGTCCGTCCATCGCTTGCTTGAGGTTAGCTTCGTTATTTGCCGAGAGTTCGACCAACTCCATTACCATTTGAGACCGGTCTATATCGAGATCATCCAACCTTTTTGCAAGTAAGCTGGCGTTTATATCCATAAGTGCATAGTACTCTCCGACCGACGGAAGGACATTGAGAAATAGATTTAATTTGCGATAGTTGGATTTGGAAAAGTTGCGAATGTGAATAACGCGACTTAAACGCTCTACGCTAACTTTATCTTCCATAGAGACGTTGCTTGAATGGAAGAATAGGTCCGGGCGAATCTGACTGCCGTCGTCTTTTTTTAATCTGACTAGCGCTTCGACGCCAATAATATTTTCATTACGGCAAAATATAGGTTGATAGACGCTACTCAAAGTCAGATCTTTATATCTTGCTTGAAAGTGACCAGAGTCATTTTCTTCAAGGCATTGTTCAAACTGTTGATGAGTGGAAAGCATCATTGGTTTTGGGTACCTGCACTTTAGTACTATGAAAATAAAATTCTCGTTTACAATTCTCGATAATATTGACGTGGCTAATAGGCTGTCAATAAGTGAAAGGGTATCAATAGACAACTATCTAAATAAAAATCGACATAAATCAATTTATCGACACAAAGGGGAATAATTATCCGTGCTTCAATCTAAAGAACTAGAGTGTAATTGATAATTGTTTGAATAGTCGAAAAGCTATCTCTCATCAAAAAAATCTTTATTGCGAATATATTTACTCATCAAATGGTAGGAAAATGGACGAATTATCCAAGACGTCAATGAGCGCCAAAACCGGATAAGTGTTGGTGTGTTTTCGTAAATTTTGCCATTGTAAAGCCACAGCATTTTACCCACTTGCCAGTAGATGAATGGCAAGGGAGGTAAAAAAGTGACGATATCCAGATCGCAGCAAATTCGATAGGTTTTGTGGTGCAACAAGTAGTGCTTTTTGAAGTTGATAAAGCCGACTGCGGGCTGCCCGAAAGTGACGACGCGTTTTACAGACTTTGGATTATTGAACTCTAGTATATCAGCGCAAACGCAAGCCAAAGCGCCACCTGAAGAATGGCCGGTGATAGTGATGCGAAAGCCCTGACGTATTAGGGGAGTAAGGATGCTGTTGAGCTTATCGATAACCGATTGCCCAAGTATGTCGTCCCGATGTGTTGGCAAACTCTCTTGGCTGAGTAGGGAGTAGTATCCCGCGTGAATATGGTAGTGACGGCCATAGTTACGCATGCTTCTTGGCCAAAGTTTCAAATTGAGCAGCCAGTCCACCGGATTGTGGGACCCTTTTATGACGACGATTACTTCACTACTATGCTTGCTTCGCAGAACCCTGATAAACGGGCGACCAAACCGATTTGCAATGATACGTTGCCCATTGGGGGCGAAGCCGTAACGCGTATGCCTAAAGACCCGTTGATAGGTTAAGTTACACAAAATTGCGTAACGTTCGTATTGATATCTTTTCAGCTTTTTCATTGTGCCAAAGCGCAGATGGTTTAGCACAGTTTGCTCTGATTTGATGAAGATGAGATGACAAATCTAGCTCTAAGTTAAAGCTTAGTGTTGGCTGAATTTAGTGAGACTTGGCTTAGCTGAGCTGAATAACCGAGTACAGCTGGATATATTTTCTGACCAAGGTTTGATTGACACTTCTGCGCAAGGGGTGAGTGAACTTAACGTAATATGGGCTGAGGTTAAACTTAGTCTCCAGCGCGCTTGCCATTATAGAGTCGCTTCGATAAAGGCTTATTCCTTGGGCGCTATAGTCTTCGATTTCATCTGGTAAATGTCCTGTCCACCAGTGTAACAACTCGCGACTTTGCTTACTTCGCGTTATCCAGTGATCAGTAAGCAGAAGCAGCAAATCATTAGGCTGGATGGCAAATCCGTACTCATTTTGCCACTGGCTAATCGATTTATAGAGTTTTTTACGACAAGTATCTCCAGCACTAACAAGGTGTGAGGTAAGGATCCACACGGTACCAGCATCAGAGCTTACTCGGTAATGAAAAGGCAGTTCGGTAACAGGGAAGGTTTCTATAGGAGCAAAATCGCATTGATGACCAAATTCATTAAGTGTTCTTGCCAGCCTTCTGGCAAAGGCTAACCCCAAGTGGTGTTCACTCATGCCTTGATTGTGAATGGTTGGATAGTGTTTCTCTGCTAACTTCATGCAATCGGCTTGAAATTCATTAACACTTTGAATCAGTACATCTAAAAGCAAAAGAGTCTCTCCATGACCTTTATTAACTAGCGACGAAAGAGTAGCACACTTTACCACAGCGCCATGGGTAAAATAACAACGATTTGATCTCACACGCTTTTTCATCACCCAGCTAAAAACACACACCAAACCTGAAAACCGGATGGCTATTATTAATATCAAAAACATCACTGGTTTTTTTCTATCCAGTTACGCGAGAAATTTAATAAAAAGTTAACTATATGTGAATGTTGTGAGTGAAAAATACTCGACTTTGAAGTAACTTAACTTACTTGCATATTAAGTGGAACAAATCCATGTCGGAAATAGAGTTAACAAAGCAACAGGTCGCTCAAATGGCTGCGAAACTTCAAGATCACCTCTGCGACGAACACGAGGTAGAGCTCGGTCAGTTTGACGCAGAATTTTTATTAGAGTTCATTATCAAAGAATTTGGTCCTTCAATCTATAACCAAGGTATTAAAGATGCCGAGCTCCTCATTCATAGAAAGTTCAGTGATCTACAAGATGAACTGTATCAAGTGGAAAGAGATGACAAATATAAATAAAAACAATCACATACATGTTCTTCATTGATGTGGGTTTTAGCTTACATAAGTCGTTCAAAAATACTGAATGACTCAATCAATTTCTGCGGGTGTATTCCGAAACCGTTTCGATAAATACTTATATTCATTGAGTGACAAGCCAAATAATACTAATAAGCGGCTTTTTAGAAGAATGACAAGAGAACTGAGCGATGAGCAATGATGTAACTCACTACAACACAATAGCGCGATTGCTTCACTGGGCTTCTGCGCTAACCATAATTGGCATGTTTGCCGTAGGCTTGTGGATGGTTGACCTCTCTTATTACAGTGAGTGGTATCGAACTGCGCCACACTGGCACAAGTCAATTGGTATCTTGTTTGCCGGAGTAACCGTGTTCCGCTTCGTTTGGAAAACAACAACCAAAAGTCCCAAGGTAGAGGGTAAAAGCTATGAGGTCTTTGCAGCTAAGGTAGCTCACGGGTTTATGTATCTGTTAATCACAACCATAGTTGTCTCTGGGTATCTAATTTCTACGGCAGATGGCCGAGGAATTGACGTATTTGACTGGTTTACCGTCTCGGGAGCTGGTGCGCTGTTTGTTAATCAAGCAGATATTGCTGGCGAGATACATTTTTACGCCGCTTGGGCATTAATTTTACTTGCTGGTGTTCACGCGCTAGCAGCCATTAAACATCACGTGATAGATAAAGATAATACGCTACGCAAAATGATAGGAGCTTCAAAATGAAAAAAACGTTACTTGCTACTGGACTAGCGTTTGCAATGGCTTTGCCATTCGGTGCAACTGCTGCTGACTATGTAATTGATACAAAAGGGGCTCACGCTTCAATTAACTTCAAAGTTAGTCACCTTGGATATAGCTTCATCAAAGGCCGTTTTAACGACTTCAGCGGAGATTTTACATACGATCCAGCGAATGTTGGCGCAGCAAAGGTAAACGTTTCTGTTGATACTCGTAGCTTAGATTCAAATCACGCTGAACGTGACAAGCACATACGTAGCGCAGATTTTATTGATGCAGCTAAGTACAGTGAAGCAACTTTCAAAAGTACTAAAGTGGAAGACAAAGGCAACGGTATGTTAGCGATTAGCGGTGACCTTAACCTACATGGTGTGACTAAGGCGATTGTTATTGATGCTGAGTTTATCGGCGCGGGACAAGACCCGTGGGGCGGTCAACGTGCGGGCTTTGTAGGTACAACACGTTTGGAATTAGCAGACTTCAACATCACAGTGATGGGGCCTTCAAGTTACGTTGATATGGAACTACACGTAGAAGGTATCCAAAAGTAATTTTAAATGGATTGCTTAATAGAGTTGTAAAACACCCAAAATGGCTAATGCCAATCAGCATAACTGACTGGCATTAGCACAAAGGGTGTTTTTTCTTATGCAGTTTCTAAATCTTTTTCCACTACTTGCAAACGCTCACCGTAGATAGGGCGCAAAGCACTGACAATTTCGTAACGAGAAAGCACACCAACTAGCTTGCCATTTTCAAGCACAGGTAAAACTCTTGGCTTACTTACCTTGATGCTCTTTGCTCGCTCTTCTAACGACAGAGTACTGAACTGAGTAGCGATTCCCATATTTGTTGTTGGGTACAGCTGTTCTTTATCGATGCAAACGTATTCTGCTACATCGACAAGGCGCTCAGTGGCGTCCACTGCTACAACATCACGTGACATAAGATCGACGACCTTTTGGCCTTCAGCAGGAATGTAATCCTGACACCACAGATCTACCAAAACGTCGTGAACAGAGAAGAAACCAACGAGTCGACCATCTACATCAGCCACTGGAGCACCAGTCAATCGTTTGTCTAACAGAGTGTCGATTGCAGCCGAAGTCATGGTGTCGGCACTGAGTACAACCGGTTGAGTATTCATGATTTCTTTTACAGTAACGTTGTTATTCATTTTGACGGACTCCTTAATTGTGGTCATACGTGTCGTTTTAGTAATACTTGTAATTTTGGCGGCTTTGAGTTCTGGTCTTCGGTAGATACACCAGTTTGCTAAGCCAACTAGTACTGCTCCACCGACGATGTTACCGGCAGTCACTGGAATCAGATTTGCTGTGATAAATTGATAGATGTTTAGGTCCGCAAACTGAGAAGGTTGCGCCCCGATTTGCAACCAGAAACTTTCTGGAGCGAATGACTGAATAGCGATACCAAGAGGCACCATAAACATGTTGGCAACACAGTGTTCGAAGCCACTGGAAACAAACATAGCAACAGGCATAATGGTCATGGCTGCTTTGGTCATGGCACTGGCACTACTGAAGGTTAGCCAGATAGCTAAGCAAACCAATAGGTTACACAAAATACCCAAGGCAAACGCCTGAACTGGTGTATGGTGCAACTTGTGCTGCGCGATGTGCAGTGCGTTGAGACCCCACTCTCCGTGATCCAACTGGTATAACGCAGCTGCACTGACAAGAAGAAGTAAAAACATGGCGCCAATAAAGTTGCCAAGGTAAACCTTGCCCCAGATCCCTAACATTTTCCCGAAGCTAATCTGTTTGTTAGCCCAAGAAATGCTTGATAGAACTGAGCTAGTAAATAGCTCTCCACCGCACACGACGATTAAGATAAGTCCCATACTGAAAGCTAACCCACCAGCTAAGCGGCTTAGTCCCCATCCTGCATTGGCACTTCCTGTAGTTACAGTAATGTAGAAGATAAACGCTAGCCCAATAAAAGCACCGGCCATCATGGCCAATCCAAATATCATTCCATTGCTTTTCTTAGCTTTACTGAGTGCAAATTTTTCGGCTTCCGCCATCATTTCAAGCGGTGAAAAATTTTGCTTTTGTTCAGAGTAGGCTGTTGTCATAAACCCCTCCCGAATCGAATGTTCATTATTTACTCCTTAGTATCCAACGGCCTTATTCCTCCGTTGCCATTTCAATTTAGGGAGAATTTAAGTAGAGGTAAAATTGATAATTTTTAGAATCCTCATCAAATTAATTGATATAGAAATTAGAGTGGGTAAAATGAAACCCAATGCCTATAAGTAAGCGAAGTCTTACAACATAAATTCAGTGGAAGGAGTCGAATTTGCGTTATTCACTAAAGCAACTTGCTGTATTTGACGCGGTAGCAGAGAGCGGAAGTGTTAGTTTAGCGGCGGAGAAGTTGTCGTTAACCCAATCAGCTACCAGCATGTCGTTAGCTCAACTTGAAAAAATGCTGGGAAGACCCCTGTTTGAACGTCAAGGAAAACAGATGGCGTTAACTCATTGGGGGGTATGGTTACGTCCAAAGGCCAAACGACTCCTTCAAGACGCGCAACAGATCGAACTGGGCTTCTACGAGCAACATTTGCTCAGTGGTTCGGTAAAGCTAGGTGCAAGCCAAACACCAGCGGAACACTTAGTGCCAGATCTAATAAGTATTATTGATAACGACTTTCCCGAGATGAGAATTTCGCTGAAAGTGAAAAGTACCGACAGTGTTATTCAAGGTGTTTTAGACTACAAATATGACCTTGGTGTCATTGAAGGGCGCTGTGATGACAATCGAATTCATCAGGAAACCTGGTGTCGAGATCACCTCACCGTTGTCGCTGCTGCTCACCACCCATTTGCACGCCATGAAAGGGTAAGTTTAGCGCAATTAGAACAAGCTAAATGGGTACTGCGTGAACACGGTTCTGGTACTAGAAAAATATTTGATAGTTCCATTCACCATTTGATCGAAGATTTAGACGTTTGGCGCGAATACGAACACGTTCCAGTATTGCGCAGCATGGTAGCCAACGGCTCCTATTTAACTTGTTTACCTTATCTCGATGTAGAGCGATTTATTGAAAGTGGTCAATTGGTCGCGCTAAACGTACCAGAACTCAGTATGGAAAGAACCCTTTCATTTATCTGGCGAGCGGATATGACTGAAAACCCATTGGTCGATTGTATCAAACGGGAAGGGTTGCGAATGATGAAAGGAAAACCCAGCGTTCTATAGATAACCTTTCCTGTTGATTTATCGATTGCATCACATTATCGATGCAATTGATAAGTATCGGTTTTATTTATATGTGATCTAGATCGGTCAAGATCAACCAATCTTCGCCTATTATCGCTTCTTGATTATCTGACGCTGAAAAGCTTGGCGTATCGAGGCGTGAATGAGCACATTACTTGCGATAGCTATTACGACGGGGATCTTGTCTGGAATTTGGGGTTGGGTGGCTATGTCACTTGGTCTTCTTACTTGGGCAGGTTTTTTGGGTTGTACAAGCTATTTTGCTTCTCCAGCCGAAGGGGCAAAAGGACTCTTCCAAAGCCTTATAACAAACTTAGTTGGTGTTATGTGGGCAATGGTTATTATTGAAACTTCTTCTTTAATGAGCTTCGATATTTGGGGTTATATCGTGACAGCGCTCGTCGCGTTCGCTATGTGTATTCAGGCTAAGCAGCAATGGCTGGCATTTATTCCAGGGACTTTTATTGGTTCGTGCGCAACGTTTGCCAGCGATGGTTTGTGGCAACTAGTCATACCATCGCTTTTGGTAGGCGGGGTGTTTGGTTACTTAATGAAAGCAACGGGTATGTGGCTACACAGAAAATCAAATCAGCCCGAGGTTAATGAAAGAAGAGAGATTACGACTCGATCTTGAGTTCTAAAGGCACCCCTAATTGATTTGTATTTCTAGGTTCTTCCATTTTAATACACGGCACCATGTCTTATGGTGCCGTTATTTTTTATGTATTGCCATTTGCCATAGTTACCACGCGTTTTAAAGTCCAACGCAAAAGCAGCGGTATACACTCAACGCCTTGCTCTTCACAGAAAGACACAATGGCCAAAGCTAGGTCTGGTTTCGCTTTTTTCTTCAATACCCGCGCAACGACTTTTTTAGCAGGAATAGGGTGGTCGACAGGAATTTTAACCATCTGCTTAAAGAAAAGTTCAAAACCGTTGTTATAAAGGAAATGTTCTATGTCTCTGTCCGGTAGCTCAGTTAGTCGATGACGTTCTTGGTCGTGGCCGAGTAGAGCCTTCACAGCTTGAGCGTACTTTTTGCCGGCAGCATCACCATCAGTAACAACATGCCAGTCGATACCGAATGCTTTTGCTACTTTAACCAGAGAACGCAGACCCGACTGAGCAAATTCGATAATTTGAACACCTTCAGCAGCGAGGTTATAACCACATTGATTAGCGAGTTCATTAAACAACCAAACCTCAGTTTCGCCTTCGACAAGTAACCAACAGCGAGCGAACAGTGCGCCAGAACGATGAAAGCGTATATGGAACCCAATCCTTCTCAACTCGTCTTTACTCAATCCTTGCCTTGGTAGGCTAGTTGCAACGGTTTTGTCGGACTGCCTTACCAGGCGTCGGACACTGTTTAAGGGAACTTGCCCAAGTAAATCGCCACTATTTGTAGTTAGAATTTTTTGCATTGGTAGGAGTTGAAGCAAACTCCACGCTCTTGCTAGATGGGTAGGGTGTAGTCGCCCTTCAGGATCTTCTGTGATCAACAAAGGTCTAGCACAGCGGCGCAGGTCGGTTGGCCCTTTGGCTTGTAAATAGGCATTTAATAGCCCCATAAACAAAAGCCGCGTCTGCTTGTTTTTGGTCTCTTCCACGACTTCGGTAAGGCTCTTGTCCTGTTTAGTTCCGCTGTAGAAGATGCCATCTCTCTGTTTTCTTGGGTTTTTCCTACTGGAGGGTTTAAAGGAAAAGTAGTGATCTACTAACATACCCATGGAGTTTAAACTGCTGCGCATTTCCCCTTTATTCACGTGGCCGGGAATGGCCATCAAACGACGACAGGTATTGTTTATCCGTTTCTCAACTCTAGAATTGACGTTAGAACTGGCACTATTGCTTTCTTCAAATCGGCGCGAATCTCTTAGCCGAATGACTGGGTGAAGTGACATTAACTCTTGGGCGAGCTTTTCGGAGTGGTGTAGCTAAGAGGATTGCCCTCAATATCAAGGAAGGCATACTTAGTCTTTATTTCATAGCCGTCACGAGTGGCGCTAATTCTGTAATAGATCCGATCGATTTCTTGAGGATCTTTCACCCAAATTGGTTTTAATCTACGGTAGCGACCGGCGTTAATTTCGCCTTTATCGTTGGATACAAGACTGAGTACAATTTGTAAATGTTGGCTCTGAGGGTGGGCGATGGAGTAATCGACGTGAAAGTCTTTCATTTCAAATTGGTAGGGCTCTCCCGTTGGGGGAAGTGCGACTGACAAGGCATCGAGCAAAGAGGACTTACCCCAAGTATTTTCACCAATCAGAGTAGTTAGTTCGTCAAAAGCCAAGGACAAGCGTTTGATTCCACGGAACCCAGATACTTCTATTCTTTCTAACTGCATAAGCGAACCTTAGCGACTGCTTTTTATTAAGCATAATAGAAAATATTAATATAAGCAGGCTCTTAGCTCACATAACAACTGGTTTTCTGAATGCAGCTAGTTAAATATAAACGAGATCCATCTGCCGTTCGATATAAAAAATTTCATATCTGTTTCATAAAAGTCACGATTCTGTCATTATTTAGCCGCTAGGATAGACGAGAAACGAGAGAGAAATAATGAAAAAAATATCCAACAAAGCCGCTCAGCTTATCGTCGCTCATGTCAACGACACCCATTCTTATTTTGAGCCAACCTCATTGCAGTTGTCACTAGAGATCAATGGAGAAAAACTTTCTCCTTACGTAAGTGCTGGTGGCTTCGCACGTATTGCTACACGCCTTGAACAACTCAAGCAGGACGCAAAGCGCATGCAGAAAGGTTTTCTTTTTCTTCACTCCGGAGACTGCTTTCAGGGAACCTTGTATTTTTCCTTATTCAAAGGTCGAGCGAACGCTGACTTATTGAACGCGCTAAACCCCCATGCAATGACTTTGGGAAATCACGAACTCGATATGGGCAATGAACCCGTCGGTCAGTTCGTTAACAGCATCAATTTTCCTCTGTTAGCGGGGAACTGGGATCTAACCAATGAGCTGTCCGGAAAAGAGTACCCATTAAAAGGAAAACCCAACGTACTGGATTATGACTCTGCATCAGGGACAGCAAAATGGATAACCCATCTAGTTAACGAAGAGCCGATCGCCATTTTTGGTCTTTCAATAGACAAAATGGCAGACATCGCTAATCCCGACAGTGACACGCCTTTTGTCAATGCAACTGAAACTGCGAGAAAGACAGTTGAGCTCATTCGTTCAAACGGAATAAACAAGATTATTTTGTTAAGTCACTTAGGCTATGAAGGTGATTTACAACTCGCTGAAGATGTAGAAGGTATTAGCCTTATTGTCGGAGGACATAGCCACCGACTACAAGGGGATTTTGACGATATTGGACTTGGTAAAGACGATGAATATGGTATCAAGGTAAATGATACCCATATTGTTCAATCTGGTTGTCACGCGTTAACGCTCGGTCATTGCGCTATATACTTCGACGAACATGGAAAGGTGACGTCTTTCCAAGGCAGAAACGAGCTTCTCTTGGGCCGTCGACTGTTTCTAAATGCTGATATGAGCGAAACAGGTGATGACGAACACCATGAGGTGGCCTGCGAATATCTAAACGCACATCAAGGTGTGGTTGTATGCAAAAAAGATCCAACGCTCACTGATTTGTTGCGGAACAAATATCAAAATAAAGTGCGAGAGCTACAACAAAAAGTGATAGCCAAAGCAGAAGCAAATCTTTACCACACCCGCATACCGGATGAGAAAGGCCCAAGTATAGTCGCGCCCTTGGTGGCTGAGTCATTCTACTATTGTATGAAGCAACTGGGCCATGACGTCGACTTCGCCATTCACAATGCCGGAGGAGTGAGAAAGGGAATTGAGATAGGAGAACTAACGGTTGCCGATATTGCCGGAAAGCTCTTGCCTTTTGCCGTTCCTATAGGTGTGTATCAGATCACTGGTCGCGTACTTCAATTAACCCTTGAAGGCGCGATAAACAACGCTATCAACAATGGATTCCAAGGGACGGGCTCTGGTTCCTACCCCTATGTCTATAACTTAAAGTTTGACTACCATGCGGATAAACCAGCAGGGGAGAGAATTTCCGAGCTGTACCTTCGCAACACAAATGGAGAGTGGAACGCAGTTGAAAGTGACAAGGTATATAGAGGGACTTCTTCCGCCTACACGATGAAAGGTAAAGAAGGCTACGAGGCATTGTTAGAGGTAGTTGGTGAGAACAAGGTTTCTAACTTGTCGATGGCCGACTGCTTTATTAAGCTGCTATCTGAACATCCACAAAAGCTAACGTCTGCAAATATCCAATTTGGTTGAAAATATTGGCATAGGCCTTGCTTAATTATTAGTCAGATATCATTTTCACAGACATTGAGTTGTCGGGAGGATATATGTGGCGTAAAGACTGGATGGACGTAGTTGTCGTGATCAGTTGGGTAAGCGTATGGTCTGCCCTAGTTTATTTTGTACCTATGGGTGGCGTGTAAAAGAAGGAGCGATTATCGCTCCTTTTTCACTTTATGAGCTTTGTCATTTTTCTGTTAGTAAGTGGAAAATCATAGACTGCAGACTATTTCAAAATTAGACTACCGGAACTTGGGGAGTAGTCGCCTAGTTAACTTATCGTCATCCCGTAAAGCTAAGCTTTTCCGGTAAGTTTAAGTGTTTTCTTCCACTTCGACGAGACCAACGCAAACGCATCACTATAAGGAACAAGTGATGAATGCTGTATTGCGGGTTCTCGTGTCAGGATATGTTGCGATCCGCATCTAATGGTGAGGAGGCGCAATGCACCCATCAATCTACGTTATTTTTGCAATCTTAACGATTGTGCTTGTCGCATTGGATGTATGGCAAACCAAAGACGGAAAGGTCACTCTAAAAAAAGCAATCAGTTGGAGTCTTTTTTGGTTTTTGCTGGCTTTTGCTTTTGCGGTATCTATCTACTTCTTTTGGAATTGGTATGCACCAAATAGTATTTATACAAACCAAAAAGCCGCAATCGCTTTTACAACTGGCTACCTTTTGGAAAAGTCCCTTAGTGTAGATAATCTATTTGTATTTGCGATCATATTTCAACAGTATCAAGTTCCTGAGTCGCTTAGGGCCAGAGCATTGCTTTGGGGAGTGTTAGGTGCACTAATACTGCGAGCAGCAATGATCCTAATCGGATCAAGTCTGATAGAGCAGTATCACGGAGTCCTATACTTGTTTGCGGTCTTTCTAATTTGGACGGGAATAAGCCTAGCGATTGAAAAGGAAGCGCCTTCTATAAATCCTTTACCAGAAAGAGTAATCCGCAAAGTAGTGCCTTGTACAAAGAACTATCACGGCAGTGCTCTATTAATCAAGCAAAGGGCCAGTCTGGTAGCAACTCCTATGTTGGTCGTCATTGGTGTTATCGCGTTTATGGACGTAATGTTCGCGTTAGACTCGATACCAGCAATCTTTGCAGTGACACAAGAGCCGTTTCTAGTGCTGACAGCAAACGTATTTGCATTATTAGGACTTCGTTCACTCTATTTTGTTTTACAAGGAATGATGAACAAATTTGTCTATTTAAAGTCGGCGTTGGCAGCAGTGATGATGTTCATTGGTATCAAGATGTTGCTTGTAGGCACGTCATGGGCGATCCCCACAGTGTTGTCGCTTATGTTCTTGTTGGCAGTCATGACAGCGGCGATATTTGCATCGATTCTAAAGCCGAAACTCAAAAAATCAGAACAGACATAAAGGGATACTATTACTAATCCAGAATTGGACGTATTTCAAAGTTTTGAACAAGCGCAATGTGAATAAAATGTTTCACTATTGAGGGCGGCAAGCTGACAAATCACTGTTTAGGCGGTTGATAATATGTTTTTTGAGTAGTTATGCTACTTAAATGAATAAGCGAAGTGTGCTGGTGTTAAAATTTAGTAAAATTAGAATATCTAATCCGAAAAGGGAATTTTTGTCATTATTTTTTTAGTGGGGTTTGAGTAAAATTAAACCATACAAGTTACCGAATTGATAGAGAGGCTCCTATGGCACAAGTAATGCATTTTGACGCTATTCCAGCAAACACCTCTATGGACAAGAAGACCTATGCGGTTAACTTCAAAGGATTGATAGCACACTTACTCGATATAATGTTTACTGACAACAGTGAACAAACTTTTTACGCAAACGACCTATCTGGTCATATGCAAAAAGATATCGGTTTGAATCGCTAATTTAACAAGCGTCGACTTTGTTCGGCGCTTTTTTATTTCCTCATCACTGATAGCAAAAAGAACAAGGTTCAATCAGTTTTTAGTACCCATACAACCCGATGAAAGTAAATCGGGTGTTGTTCGGTCACTCTATACATAATTAGAGGGGACGAATCATGGGATTATTACTTATGTCTACACTTGCGCACTCCCTAGCGGGTGGCCAAGTTTGGACACATTCTGGGCAACCAGCTCAAGTTATAGAACTCTTTACATCACAAGGGTGTTCTAGCTGTCCGCCAGCAGACAAATACCTATCAAAGCTTACACACGACCCAAAGCTGTGGGTTGATACTATTCCCATTGCTTACCACGTAGACTACTGGAACTATTTAGGTTGGAAAGACCCTTTTTCACAACCCCAATTTAGTCAGTTGCAACGCCTATATCGCGCTTATGATATAGTCGGTTCAGTTTATACCCCCAGTTTTGTTGTTGATGGTAAAGAATGGCGGGGATTCTTTAATTGGTTGAACCGAACGTTACCTAAGAATGACCAACTCGCTTCCGATCAACTGACCTTAACAAGAAACGAAACAACCTTTACATTGAGCTTTGAAAGCAATGAACTGTTAGATGCAACCATTGTTTTTATTTCGCACCCTCATAGCCAGAAAATTCCGGCGGGGGAAAATAAGGGGAAAACCCTGACGTATAACTTTGTTGCACTGGACAGACAACAGTCACGTTCTAAGGAAGGAAAATGGGTGTTTAAGTGGGAAGGGCAGTTAACAGATGTCGCTTTCGTAGCAGCGTGGATATCTAAACCGGGTAGTTTTGAAAAGCTTCAAACGGTCGGTGGCGTCATCGAGTAGTACTTTGGTGGGTAACAGACGAAACAAAGGCGCTCGATAGAGCGCCTTTACTTAATATAACGACCGTAACTTGTGACTACTTCTTACGGCAATACTCAGCGATAACGTACATAGATTGGCCGCCATTTGCCTTACCAGAAACCAGTTTAGGATCGTCGCCAAGGCTGATGCCGCGGATAACTGTACCTTGCTTGATGACTTGGTTGGTCCCACGTACTGGAAGGTCTTTGATCACGGTAACGTCATCACCCTTTTTCAGTTCGACACCGTTAACATCGCGAGGCTTTTCGTCATCGTCATCTTGACCAATTTCAGCCCATTTTTGCGTTTCGTCTTCTAGATACATCATGTCTAAAAGATCTTGAGCCCAACCTTGTTCACTAGATAGGGACTTAAGTTTACGCCAAGCCATCACCTGAACAGCTGGCTCCTGATTCCACATGCTGTCGTTTAGGCAACGCCAGTGATTTACGTCTGTGTTTTCTGGGTTTTCGATTTGATCAATGCAGATGTCGCACAACACGACTCCGTGCTGAACAGTGAGCTGTGAATGAGGAGAAACAGTGTAAGCTGTTAGAGAAGATTCACTGGCGCAAAGTTCACATTTAGATTGACAACGTTCCATCAAGGTTGCTTCTGTAGACATATTATCCACCTTGTAAAAATTTGTAAGCGCGTATTATCCACTAATCACGCACGAAATAAAGGGATAACCGCCTATAAGACACGAATGTTTTCTGAAATCTTACATTGTGTGACGCGGTAACTAAGCCTTTACCAAGTTTGCATAGAAAGGCATAATTTGCACTAATCAATACTCAATATGCGCTAAGATGATAGAGCTACTCAACCAAGAATTTCTAGGAAAACCCCTTCGCTTAGAAGCAAGCCCAGCAGGTTGGCAACAACTGTTTTGGGATAATCAGTTGGTTTCCACTGCTGACGCAAGTGAAGGTAACCAGAAACAGATTCGACACAGGTTTTTGCTAAGGCAAGGTGAACAGACCATAACCTGCGAAGTTTTGGGCGACCTAAGTTGGCAACCCTTCACGGTAAACTATAGCGCTTATGTCGATGGGACAGAACTGCTTTCCGGTAGCCGTGATCAAAAAGACATCGAGACGCAAACACCTTACACACCACCTATACAGGAAAGACGCTTTAGTCCAATCGGTTTGGTATCCCTTGGACTCAAAGCGTTAAAAAGCGCCAAAGTGATAAAAGTCGCTCTGGCTTCGGCGAGTGTTGCTGCGTATTCGTGGCTATTTTCTTTTCAATTTGCTTTGGCACTTATTGCGTGTTTGATGGTACATGAGTACGGGCACATACGCGCAATGAAGTATTTTGGAATGAAAACAAAAGGCATCTATCTGATCCCATTCTTAGGCGGTTTGGCGTTAAGTGATGAGAAGATTAATACTAGATGGCAGGACGTGGTAATTTCGATGATGGGCCCTATGTTTGGTTTCATTCTCTCTTTAGGACTACTCATTGTTTATTGGTTAACTGGTGAGGTTTTCTTTGCTGGCCTTTCGGCGTTTAATGCCTTTTTAAACCTATTTAATCTGCTGCCTATCTTGCCACTAGACGGTGGACACGTATTGAAAAGCATTAGTTTCTCGATGAATAGCGTGGCTGGCTTGGCGTTGTGCACATCGGCTGCAATTGGAGGCGTTGTGCTTTCATATAGTCTAGGGTTAACGCTATTCGGATTTTTACTCATTATGGGAACGATAGAAATTCTTATTGAGTGGAAAGGAAGATACCAAACCCATCTTTTGCCCTTAGATCGATATGGCCAGGCGGTCTCTGCATTGTGGTATTTGGGACTAGTTGCAGGATTGATTGCCATTATTTGGTATTTTGCTGGCTCTGGTGACAGTATGTTGGCTCTACCACTGCAAATACTGGCGCAGTAAGATTAGCGATAACAAAAAGGGAGCATTTGCTCCCTTTAATAGATCTGACAGTTTGGTTTTTCACCGGAATAGGCGGGCAGAGTCTTAATCTTATTGGATAAGTCAGAAATTCTCGTGTTATGCGATGGATGGGTAGATAGCAGCTCTGGTGGCGCAGTTCCGCCAGACGCTTTTGCCATATTGTGCCACAAGGATACACTTTGCTGAGGTTGAAACCCCGATTTAGCCATTAATTCTAATCCTACCATATCGGCCTCAGATTCTTGTGTACGCCCGTAAGGCAATAATACGCCGTACTGAACACCTAGCCCCAAGGCGGCCATGGTCATCTGACGATATTCTGAGTATTCTGATGAACCCAAAGCTATATTGGTAAGCTGTAATCCAGCCCCAGCTAGTTGAGATTGTGAAAGACGTTCGTTGCTGTGATCCGCAAGGACATGTGCAATTTCATGGCCAATGACTGTTGCCAACTGATCTTGATTTTTGGCGACTTTTAAAAGCCAGTATAGACACCGATCTTCCCACCGGGCAGGGCGAAGGCATTTACTTGATCACTTTCGAAAACCACCACTTCCCAGTTGGTAACTCCGTAGCTACTTGGTACGTGTTTGGTAATGCTATCAGTGACACACTGAACGTAAGCGTTGATTTTGGGATCGTCACTGACTTTTTGCTGTGTTTTCATCTGCTCAAAAGATTGAGAGCCCAAGGAGTTCATATCTTGATCGGAAAACAGTAAGAGTTGGTTTCTACCAGTAGGTGATGATGAACAGGCGGTAATGAACAGTGTACCAATAACCGCGGCATACTTTGCTGCTTTAAGCATTACTTACTCCATGTATAAATTTTTAATTCTTGTTACTGATGGTAATGGGGTAGTGTTCCCTTTTGAATCGAAGGCAAAAATTGATGGTTTCGATTCTGCATCTATTCAGTGACTTAGGTATAATAGCAGTTTACCTCAACGAGTAGCATTGATTAGTTTGGGAAATGCCATGTCGATTTGGAAACGAGAAATAGATTTAGACGAGTTAAATAACACATCACAAAACACGCTGATAGAGCATCTCAATATAGTTTATACCGAGGTAGGTGAGCGACATATCAGCGCGTCTATGCCAGTGTGTCATTTTACTCACCAACCTTTAGGTATGTTACACGGTGGCGCATCGGTTGTTTTGGCAGAAACCTTGGGCTCGGTGGCGGCAAATTTTTGTGTTTCTGAACTAGATTACTGCGTTGGGCTAGACATTAATGCCAACCATGTTAGAGCCGTCCGAGAAGGATTAGTGTTCGGCAAAGCTGAACCGATCCATTTGGGAGTTTCAACGCAGGTTTGGCAAATTAATATATGCGATGAAAGGGAGCGTTTAGTCTGTACGAGTAGGCTTACTATCGCAGTAAAACGAAATAAAAAGGCATAGTCATGAGAATCGATTTTTCTAGCGGAAAAATTGTTGTTACATCGCAAGAGATTCAAATAAGAATTGATGGAGATTCTCAGATCGTTCTTCGAGCGCGAGCTGATGCAATCGCTCTCTTAGGTGGCGGAGCCAATGTCGTTGTCGCCAATGATAGTGAGGTTCAGTGGTCAGTAAGGTTGGATGACGTTCAACAACTTGAAGAGATATCTAGCTGTTTGGGCGTTAAGATTAATTAACCTTCCCACATCTTGATTATTTACCACTAAAAGAGGAAACTAATCTCTGTTGCTTGCAAGAGAGATTTCCCCTTTATGAGTAGTCCGCGATTAAGAGTCCAATTCGAAACCCTGTTTGAACACTACCGAGGTGTTGATAGTGGTGTGCAGTTGGAAGAGATAACCGAGGTTCTGTTTTGTACGCGCCGAAATGCGAGAATAGTGCTGAACAAAATGGAAGAGGAAGCTGGATTGAATGGCACCCTTCACCCGGCCGAGGAAAGCTCTCTCGATTGATTTTTAAGCGCAGTCGTACTGATGTTAGTGACAATCTAGCCAAGCGTTATTTAGATGAGGGCAAGGTCGAGCAAGCACTTAAGGTACTCGACAATGACTCAGCGAAACTGGCACAGGTTATTGAAAACTATTTGGGTGTCGTCCATCAAGAAGGTCAGCAAGTCCTTAGACTTCCGTACTATCGACCGTTAACTATCCTAAACCCAGAAAAACCAATTCGACGCTCAGAGCTTCATATTATCCGTCAGATATTTAGTGGATTGACGAGGATGGATGAAAATGAAGTACTACAAGCGGATCTGGCTCACTCGTGGGAAATGTTGACTCCGAAACACTGGCGTTTCTACCTGCGCCCAGGTGTACGCTTTCACAACGGGATCATTCTAACCTCTGATATGGTTATTGATTCACTTAATCGCCTTAAACAGAAGAACCTGTTTTCACACGTTATAGACATTAAATCGCCAAATCCAAGTGTGGTGGATATCTGCCTAAGCTCCCCTGACTATAGACTTCCGATTCTGCTCGCCGAGTCTTGTGCACGAGTTACGCTACCCAAAAGCGAAAGAACCGAACAATACGACAAATTTCCAGTTGGAACTGGCCCTTACAAGGTGATCAAAAACGATGACCAACGCTTGACTTTGCAAGCTTATGATGGCTATTTTGGCTATCGTCCATTGATAGATCTGGTTGAAGTATGGGTGGTTGATGAAGCGCATTCATCGTTCGTTTTTCCAAGTCTTAACAACCCTATTAAACCTGAGTCTTCAGCACATGCCGATGAAGTTGACCTTGATCCGGGTTGCACCCTCTTACTACTCAATCGGAAACAGGGCCTAGCAGCGGATGAAAGGTGGGCAGAGTATTTTTCTAACCGATTGAACTCATCAAGTTTGTATCGCTTGATTCCGCCGGAAAAAGTTGCGGACTTAGGTGTATTTCCCGCTTATGGGTTGAAACCGGGTTGGTATCATCAACCAGTCCACGCTCAGCAAGTGAAGCCGCCGCAGGACAAAACCGTAAAAATTGCCTATCACGGGCAGCACCCAATGTTTCCAACCCAAGTTAGTGCCATTAAAGCACTGTTTGCTGAGGATGGTATTTCAGTGGAACTGGTTGGTTATGACTATTCGTTAGACAAGCCAGAAGAGATCGATATCTGGCTAAAAGCGATGGGCATCACGAGCAACAGGGAGGATGCTCTTGCCGGTTGGCTTCTGGATTATGGTGACGTTCAAGCAATGAGTCGAGAAGAGGACTTTATTGATTGGAAAAGAACGATAACGGGCTGGCTTGCAGATGAAACAGCACCTTTTCCGGCAAAAGAGTTGGGCAAGTCGCTTGTCGAAAAGCGTCAAATTATTCCGATGCTTCACTGTTGGTTGGGCGTGAGTAAAGATCAATGTGGTGCGTTACAAAATGCTAAATGTAATGCTTTAGGCTGGTTTGACTTTGGTCAGGTTTGGGTGAAACCAGACTCAATGGACTGATTATGGCAAAGCCCAACAAGAAACTACCGGAAAAAGTCATTACCATCTTTTGCAAAAAGTGTAAAAAACAACTGCTTCGTTACCACAAGGGTGGAAAAGGGGCCTTAGTTAAATGTTTTAAGCAAAGAATAGCGGAAGATTACACCCAAACTCCATGCATCTGCCCGGGTGTGGTGGGCAGTTTGCACGCGAGACAATTATCCGCGGTTTACCCGCATACAAAATAATCGGCGGCAAGGTTAGTTACAAATAGAAATATACATTATTATTTCATGACAAAAATAAATGCTCGATATTTTGTAAAATTGTTTGAAATGAGGCGTGTGCGACGGTTTTTGATGTGGATCGACAAAACTAGTAAAAATTCAGTTAACACCTATCTATAAATTGTAAAAGTGTTTAAACTATGAGGGATTTCACAGCTTTTAGTATTTTCACTTTCAACGATAGGGGTTGCTCATGGAGCTAGGTCTTATCATCGCTTTTATCATTGCAGCAGCAGTAATGGTTAAAAAAGAGATGGCAAGCTCATAATAATTTCATTCATAACACCTTTTTTTCCTATTTTACATTGAATGAAACATAGAAAAAGTCAGCCTTGAGCTGGCTTTTTGTTTTAGTAGAGTAAAATACTATTAATTTATTTGTCATTAACTACCGGTAAGGCAAATTTCTTGAGTTAGCGGTTATCTTAGTGAGTTGGTTTTTATCAATTTATGTTACATGGTGTAAGTCGTTTAGTTGCTTGACTGGATTTAAGATGTAGTATTTGATGTGATTAAGCTTAAAATCAAAACTATAACATTTAAGAGTCAACCTCTATGAACAGCCCAATCACTCTAGAAGCTTTGCATATTTTGGATGCTATCGACCGACGAGGCAGTTTTGCTGCCGCTGCAAACGAGTTAGATAGAGCCCCGTCTTCTCTTAGCTATCAAATTCAAAAACTGGAACAAGACTTAGACATCATGATCTTTGACCGCTCAGGACACAAAGCGGCATTCACTGATGCAGGAACACTTATCCTAGAGCAGGGAAGGAATATCTTAACTGCCACGCAGGAGTTGGTGAACCAAGCGAGCTTGCTAGCCAATGGTTGGGAACTTGACCTAACGGTCGCATTTGACGGAATTATTCCAATTACTCACTTTTTTCCGATGGTCGATGCCTTGGGACAAGTAAGTAAAACGCGAGTGCGTTTACAAGAAGAAATACTGGCTGGTTGCTGGGAAGCGCTAAGCGACGGTCGAGCGGATCTTTTAGTCTGTCCGAAACCCGCTTCTCTTCCGCAAGATTTGAAAACGGAAACTATCGGTTATTTAAATATGATTTGGGTTGCAGCTCCTAACCATTACGTTCACAAGCGAAGTGGTGTATTTGACGAACAAGCGAGGGAGAAATACCGAGTTGTTGCGATAGCAGATACGGCGCGCGAACAACCCGCGATTAGCGTAAACATTTTGCAAAAGCAGCCAAGGCTTACTGTAACGGCCTTTAATTCGAAAGTGGAAGCGCTCAAAGAGGGGTTGGGTATTGGTACGCTACCAACGCATGTTGCTATGCCTTTGATTGAGTCTGGAGAGCTCAAACAAATTGATGGTAGTGATGAGCGAGGTATCGATATCATTCTGGCTTGGAAACGCAGCCAAATGGGCGAAGCAAAGTCTTGGTGTATTAAATACCTTAAGCAGCATTGGTCACTGAAATAGAGGATCCTGCGATCCTCTTGTAAGAACTGTTGCGTAAGTTATATGGACTTCGCAACCAGTACTAACCTGATTGACGAAGTGGCAAGACCATATCCGCTACACCGTCCTCAAACTGGATATCTAATTTAAATCCGAGCTTTTGAGCTAAGGTTAGCATTCCTCGGTTCGTTGGCATGGTCATTCCCGACATCTGCAATGTTTCTTTTTGACGGCAGTAGTCGATAATCTTGCCCATTAGGATTTTTCCTAACCCGTTTCCTTTAAGATCTGAACGGATTAAGATTGCGAACTCTGCATCGGTGTTTTCTGGATTGATTAAAGCACGCGAAACACCAATGATTTGCTCGGCCTCCGCATGTTTTTTAACTGCGACAAACGCCATTTCTCTGTCGTAATCTATTTGTGTTAAGTTGGCTAACGCCTCGTGATTCAATTCACCGACATCAGAGAAGAAGCGCTTGTAAAGATCTTCTTTTGAAACGTTTTGAATAAACTCAGCGTGGATAGGTTCGTCTTCAGGCAGAATTGGTCTTAACACAACTTGCTCACCGTCCCTTAAGGTAACAGATTCCTCGTATTCGACAGGGTAGGGACGAATAGCCAAACGGCTCTGCGCTTCACCTTCAAATCGCTTCAAGGTTAGATCCGCGTCTAAAATGGTAAAGCTTTGCCCATTTGCGAGTACTGGATGAATGTCCAACTCGTGTACTTGAGGGCAGTCAACAACCATTTGAGAAATTCGCACCAAAAACTCTGATAACCCTTTTATATCCATTGGTTCTGGGAGTTTTTGCGGTCGAATTTTCCCGCTTTTGATAGCCCGAACGACAAGATAACGGGCAAGGGTCATATTTAACGGCGGAAGGGCTGAAGCCGCATCAATAGTCTCATCCCACTCCGACCCACCTTGGCCTAGTAGTATCACGGGCCCAAAGGTTTCGTCGTGTTTTATTTTAATTCGCAGCTCTTCGCCACCGGCTAGCTTTGCCATCCCTTGGACTAATAACCCGTGTATATTTGCCGAGGGGTAAGAAAGCTTCGTACGGTCTAAAATGGCTTGCGCGGCATTTGCCACCTCCGTGCTATTGCGAAGGTTTAGCATTACCCCTTGTACATCAGATTTATGCGCGATATCAGGAGAACGGAGTTTTACTGCTACTGGGTAGCCAATTTGCTCTGCGACATGGACTGCTTCACTATCGTCTGAAGCGATCCAAGTGGGTAAAACACTAAAGTTAAAGTGTTCCAAAAAGGACCCGATTTGATGGGTGTCTAAATGGACAATCTCGTGCTCTTTTAAACGTTCGTCTATCCAAGATTTAGCATTGTTTAATTCGCTAACATGGACAGGTTCAGCCGTTGTTGGTGTCTCCATTAGTTGCTTTTGGTTTCGCCTGTACTCGACCAAATGCATAAATGCGACAACGGCACTTTCCGGTGTTCTGTAGGTCGGTATTCCCGATTGGGTAAAGATTTGCCTTGCGGGTTTGGCTGTTAGCTCACCAGACCAATTGGTCAATATATTAAATCTCTTGTGTCTGGGGTGGCTCTTAATTGCTTCAACTATGGCTTGCGCAGTACGTTCCGAGCCAGCGACTGCTGAAGGACTATGCATGATCAATATGGCGTCAGCGCAATCACTATCCATAATGGCATTTAGGGTGTGAACGTAGCGAGAGTGGTCGGCGTCCCCAACCATATCTATTGGATTGTTATAGCTCCAACTAGATGGCAGGATATCACTGAGTTTTTCAAGTGTGCTGTCATCCAGCTTTGCTAACTTTCCCCCCCTCTGGAGTAAGGTGTCTACCGCCATAATTGCGGGTCCACCTCCATTGGTGATAATTGCTAGCCTTTCGCCCCGTAGCGGTACTGAATGAGTGAGCGTCTCTACTGCGGCAAACAGCTCATGAGAGTTATTTACTCGCAACATACCAGTACGTCGAATGGCTGAGTCGTAGATGATATCAAGAGTGTCGTTACCCCCAGTATGCGCCTGTGCGGCTTTTTGACCCGCTTTTGTTTTACCGCCTTTTAGAACCAAAATTCGGCGATTGCGAGAGGCAGCTCTAGCTGCAGACATAAAGCGCCGGGCATCTTTAATGGTATCCACGTAGAGTAATATGGCATCAGTTTTAGAATCTGTACTCAAACAGTCGAGAAGATCAGCAAAATCAATATCGACAGCGTTACCAAGAGAAACAAACGCGGAGAATCCAATTTCTTTGTCATTTGCCCAGTCCAAAATGGTTGTACACATGGCGGCGGATTGAGAAATAAATGCAATGTTTCCTTTTAAAGCATTAACGGGTGAAAACGATGCGTTGAAGTTTATCCATGGCAAAATCATGCCCAAGCTGTTTGGGCCAAGAACGCGCATGTTGTTTTGCTTTGCAACCTCAAAACAAGATTGCTGAATACTGTCGCCACTTTCGGCAGCTTGATGCATGTCCGCAGAAAGTACGATAACGGCTTTTACTTGTTTTTCTGCGAGTGATTTAAAAAGTTCAAGGTTTCGTTTTGCATGGGTACACAAGATTGCAACATCTGGAACTATTGGCAATTTTTCAACGCAAGGGTAGGCAAGCACACCACAGACACTTTTGTATTTTGGTGTCACCGGCATGATCGCCCCTTCAAAACCGCCCTGAAGTAGGTTCTTCATTACAATGTTGCCCGCGCGCATGGCACGCGTTGAAGCTCCAATTACAGCGACAGATTGCGGTTTTAAAAGCTGATTGAGTTGATTCATTACGCACCTTGTGACCCATTGTATTTGTGTTAAATCCTAACTGACAATTTAACAATTTGTTGTGATGATTCGTGTCTCTTTTGCTATCTTGAGTGACAACCAACAAAGTTTGTGCCGTAAATCACAGTGTACTGATATATAATTACTGAGTTAGCTTGATTCTCGGCCGCTCTAACGGCATGATTTACAGTAATTTCTACTAAGGGCATTTGATAAATTCATGAAGAAGATTGCAATAGTTGGCTTATCAGTAGCGCTTACGGCTTGTGTTTCTGGCGATTATGTTACGGATGTAACTTCAGAAAGTTACCGTGAAGACTACAAGGTAGCGAAGGTTGAACCAACCATGATTCACGATATGAGTGAAACTATGGCTGAAAAACCTATGGAAGCTCAAGCAGTAAAACCTGCTATGAATACCACGGCGAAAGCGAAACCAGCGGTTGCCATTATTCCACCTACGGCAAAGCAGACCGCGATGAACCCGCGTTACGGTTTTACCATTCAGGTAGTGGCTGTTGGATCGCAGGCTAAAGTTGATCAATTTGCCCGTAAGTTGCCTCGTGATGGTCAACCTATCTGGGAAAACTACAAAGTAGTTAATGGAACCAAATGGTACACAGTGCTTTACGGTGATTACGCAACTCGCAAAGACGCTAAGAAAGCGATCAATGAATTATCCGCAGAGTTCCAGCAATTAAAACCATTTGTTAAGAGCATCGACGAAATCAAGAGTTCGCAGTTCCCAACACTAAATAAGTTAAACTAAAGAAAAGGGGCGATTAGCCCCTTTCTTTTTGGCTAACTAATAACCAGTTAGCCATATGGCCGCTATATCTCATCCTCTAACGGTGTACCTTTTTCGTAATTTCATTATGATAGAGCAGAGCACCATTAACACATTCACGGACTGACTTTCCAATGAACAGCATTACCATTCTTCTACTTTGTGGCGGAGGGTCTTCAGAGCATGAAGTATCTCTAGTATCAGCAGATTTTGTACAATCTCAATTGGAACTCAACAAGCAATTTGATGTTGTAAGAGTAGAGATGAAACAAGATGGTTGGTTTACTAGTAGCGAACAACTCACCAACTTGGATATCAACTCCGGTTCGATGATGATTGATGGCCAAGAGAAGCATATCGACTTTGTTGTGCCATGTATCCACGGCTACCCGGGTGAGACGGGCGATATTCAATCTCTATTGGAACTGGCAAAAATCCCTTACCTCGGCTGCGATGCTGAAGCCAGCAGTGTAAGTTTTAACAAGATTACTTCTAAGCTGTGGTACGACGCGCTTGATATACCCAATACCCCTTATCTGTTTTTAACCAAAAACAACCATGAGACGCATGATAAAGCGCTAAAGGCTTTTAAAGAGTGGGGAAGTGTATTTGTAAAAGCAGCTCGCCAAGGTTCTTCGGTTGGTTGTTACAAAGTGTCAAACCAATCGCAGTTAGATGAAGCGATTGATAAAGCGTTTGGATATTCTGATCAAGTGCTTATCGAAAAAGCGGTTAAACCTCGCGAACTCGAAGTTGCTGCATATGAGTATCAAGGAAGTATTCAAATCACCCAACCAGGCGAAGTTATAGCTCCGGCCGATAACTTTTATACCTACGAAGAAAAATACAGCAGTGATAGTCATTCGACTACCACGGTAGAAGTGTCCGACTTAACCGTGGAACAGAAATCGTTAATTGCTAAGATTAGTCGTACTGCTTTTGAACATCTCAACCTAAGGCACATGTCTCGTATCGATTTTTTCTTAACAGAAGATGATGAGATTTACCTAAACGAGATCAATACCTTCCCAGGCATGACGCCAATTTCAATGTTCCCGAAAATGGTCGAGCACAATGGACATAAATTCTCTGACTATTTAGCAGATTGCGTTATTCGATCGATTAAAGATTTCAAGGCAAGGGCTTAATCGCAAGGTACTTTAACTGGATTTGCTCGGCTTTGTTGTTTTTGCCTAGATACTGATAGGGCATAACAGGGCTGAGCCATCGTCCAAATCTTTGTATTTCGCTTACCTTCATGCCTTTTGACGCTAATTCTTTAACGGCTCCTACTCTTAAAGAGTGACCAGAAAACTTATCACTTACTCCTAGATAAACGGCAGCCTCTCTCATTAAGCGATAGATTGAGGAGTCATTAAGCGGCTCGTGAGCCAAATTTGCGTGTTTATCAATTGCGCAGAAAAGCGGTCCTTGGCAGTGTCCGCGAACGTTTAGCCATCGTTTAAGGCAATCAGATGCTTTTTGGGAAAGGGGATACTGGTTTTCTCCAATCGCGACTAAGTAGTTTTGCTGGAGATGGATCTGTTCATACCTAAGATCCCTGAGTTCACTGCGCCTCATCGCTACTTCAAACATTAAATAGTAAATAGTCAGATTGCGAATATCTTTTGGTCGGTCTGATTTAGACAAACGAGCATGAAGCTGTTTAATATGTTTTTTAGTTATCGCGATAGTGGAGCTTGAATCGCCCTTTTTATCGATTCTTAAATTGGCAAGTATCTTTTTGACTGACAGTACTTGAGTAGGGTCTTGCTGATAACCGAAAAGTATGCGATTAACCAATGATATGGTGACGGCGTAACGTTTTATGGTGGCGTATTTCCTCTGTTTTGCGGAGTGTGTTAAAAACAGACTAACAGTATCCGCACTTGAGGGAAGAGGGGTGAGATGACGATTTAAGCAGTACTCGATGAAAATATTCCAATCTTTACACATCGCAAGAGTGCTATTTCGAGAGTATTGTGAGTTGGTTAAGAGATTGAAGTCACTAGGTGAAATCTGTTGCGTAAACAAACTAACTAATTGTTTTTTAAGTGCTTGATTTGTGACTTGAGCTACAGATTTTTTCATTTATACGCACTATAACTGAAATAGTTACAATAACTATACTTGATTAACATTGATTTGCAATTATCATTAAATTAACTGTTTATAAAGATTAATATATATGGCCGTAGCGACTTACAAAGGTTTTAACCTTAAGACAGCAGGTAATAATAACGATGTCTGGCAAGTTCAGATCAAGAATCATGTGCTTTCTGGTAGTATGGCTGCCGTTAAAAAAAGTATCGATTGGTTCTGTGATACTGCGACGATAATTGATCCCAAAGAGTTTAGCTCTTTAAATGGTAAAAGGCCTGCCCCTCAAGCCACATCTGCTGGTCCTGCACAAGAAAATTTCCACGGATATGCCCTTAAAAATGACACCGGCGAGCCTAATGCATGGTACTGTTTTTTTAACGGTCGTCTGTTGAAAGGTGGTAAACTAGCGATTCAAAAACATATCGAAGCTTACTTGGTCGCAAGACAAAAAGCCGGTCAACAACCTAAAAAGTAGTTTTAAATGACACTGGTATATTCAACGGAAACGGGTCGTATTACACCTGAGAAAGAGAAACCATCACGACCCAAAGGTGATGGTATTGTAAGAATTATGCGCCAAACTAAAGGGCGCAAAGGGAAAGGTGTTTCAATCATCTCTGGGTTAGACCTAGATGATGCGCCGCTCAAGCTTCTCGCTGCCGAACTTAAAAAAGTGTGCGGCTGTGGTGGCTCGGTTAAGAATGGCGCTATCGAAATTCAAGGTGATGTACGAGACAAAGTAAAGGCGCACCTTGAAAAGAAAGGTATGACCGTTAAATTGGCTGGTGGTTGAACAACAATTAATACGACAAAGCACCCTGAGGTGCTTTTTTTATGTCCGCGAAATCCGTAGCGCGTTGCAGTGCAGTTTTTGTAAAAGCCTAATAAACGTTTTCTAATCTTGATTAGGTAAACTGTTTATTAGGTATTTTATGGTAAATCGAATTTGGGTTAAATGACTAGGATATGAATAGGTGACGCATTTAAACTATAGTTACCGCAATCTTTATTTAACATAAGATAGATAATACGCACTGTTGATGTAACAGCAATTTAGTAGTGTCCGGTTTGAGCAATTTTAAAATGCCTACTTATTAAGTTCTGCACCTAGCCACGTTTCTATGTGAACTTATTTAAGGGACATTGGGATGTTGGTAACTATGAGTGACAAAGACCTTTCACGTTACAAAGTGATCAATGATGTTTGCGAACGTCGTTTACGCCTTGCGGATGCGGCTGAGCCCCTTAACCTGAGTGAGCGCCAAGTACAACAACTCATCATTCGCGTCGTTCAACAAGATGCACTTTTTGGGCGCATAGGAATAGAAGTAAGCCGACTTCAAATCTCGTCAATGAAAACGCAAGACGTAGATATTAGAATTTAATCGCTATTGAATGTTACAGCGTCACTGATGCGGGATTCTAGTTCCATTAATCTGTATCTAATTAGTTAGTATCTTCTAGGTTTTAGTGCTGCCTATCCATACACAGAGATTAACGGTTAGCGGCTATACAAAAAATGCTTCATTCTGTACTTGGAGTTTGAAAGCTCCACCTTGGACATATTTGTTATGCATTTACCAACTTATATTTTACCTACGGCCTTGGATAGATTCCCGTCCAAGGCCTATTTTTTGGTTACAGCGTCACTCTTCTTTAAGTGCACTTTTTATTGGGGCGAGTTGCCAATCGTTGTAAACATAAGTGCGCAAACCTTCCTTGTATCGTACGTTCAAATTACGACTCTCTGTGATAAGCGTAAGTAGCGTCTGGTTTTCGGTGTTGTTAGCCGGGCTAAAACGCAACACGTTTTCTCTACAAGTTCTGTTTAGTTCAATAGGTGTTCCATTAACCAGTATCACTACGCCTCTTTCATCGACGAAGTATTTGCTTGAGCCACATTCAATTGAATAGTGACTGATGGTGATTGTGTGGTTCTGATGTAATTCTAGAATAGGTAGCGCAATACTCGTTGCGATGGGCGCGCCCGCTGCAAAAGCTGTACTACTTACAAGAAACCAAAAGAGAATTATTAAGTACTTTATCTTAAACAAAACATTCCGCTCCCACGCTAAAACACTGTCCTTATACACTATCAAACTCGATTTAACATTCCAGTTTATCTAGCAAAAACGTGATGATCTTTTTAGATCATTTTAATGAACTGATACCAGCCGGCAATAGTCTACACCTGTCCACAGAATAAAACACTGCGCGAAAGTATGTGCTTACATCGACCTGTAAGTACGTTGTAATTTTATTACAATGCGTGTTTTGCTGACTTTGTTTTTAGTGAATTATTCTGCCCTAACTAGTTGTAATTTAAAAGAATAATAGTATTTTAGAGCTGAGTGAAACGGATTTGGACACGTTGATTTTGTTTCGTTAGTTCTAACTTGAATGATTAGCTGGCTGGATTTCAGGTATAAAAAAAGCGCTCTATTGAGCGCCCTTCTCTTCTTTGATTTGATGTTGTTTTCTGATTTGCTGTGCAACGATTTTGATTGCTTCTGCGGTACTGATTCCTTCGGACATAAGCTTCTGGATTTCGTCTACCGCTTTTTGCTGTTCCTCATGTGAGAGAGGAGGTAAATTATCAAGCATTAAAAAGCCCCTTTTGATTCAGGGGCTGACTATATTACGAAACCGTTCGCGTGGCTAGTATCAGTAGCTTCCTAAGAAGTTGATGTATCCACCCATAGAGTTTTTGTTCTTGTAGCTAACACCTAAGTCCAACTGAATTAGGTTAAGAGGAGAAAGACCAATACCAGCAGTATATGTATCATCTTCGTTATCATAGACCATATTTCGTTGCCACCCTGCCCTCAGCTTTAATTGGCGCAATATGTCTATCTCAGCACCGACTCGCAGCATCTGGGTGTTGTCGTTAAAATTGGTGTAACGCTGTTGTTCGTTCAGATCGTAATCAACACTTAGAGACGCATAATCGCCAACTAATCCAAGTCCCACTGTATAGAGTGGTCGCATTTGGTAGAAGTATTGATTGCTGTATGAGCGGCTATGTGAATTCCCTTCAATACCCACGGTTATCGTTCCAGAGAGCTCTTTCGTTTCTATGTCTCGCTTAACCAAGTTGGTTGCAGCGAAGCCTACGCGTAAAGGGCCGTGGAACCACAAGAAGCCAGCATCAAGGTTAAACATGGTGTCACCCTGACCGTTTTCTCGGATATCTTTGATGTCGTAGTTGTCTAGATTCGCAGTATACACATAGGTGTAAATGCGCTGTAGTTTAGGGCTAATACCAAAAGAGATATGTTGACCTAAAAACGTTTGATACTTAGCCAGTGAGATTCCAACTTCTGTAATACCGACAGAAACAGCATTAACGCCACTGAGTGATGCGTTCACTGCCGTGTCGATATTTGAGTCACCTGTATTAGAACCGGTATAGATGTCGGTTTGAGCGAAAGATTCGGTATACGCTTTGCCAAATACGTTGGCGGCGATAAACTTATTTGGAATTGCAAACGCTACGGCTCCGCCAAGTTCTAGTTTCGCTTTGTCACCCTGTAACGCATCAAGTGAAGATTGCAATTCGCCCGACCGGCTATAATCGCCATTTTTAGCTTCAGTGATAAGATCTTTCATCTTATCGAGGTCGTCTACCATTAGATGCTCATCACTGTAAGCAAGTCCAAAACTCGGGATAAGCATTCCTACGTCGTCGTTACGACGATAAATAGCGGTAATCGCGGGATTGTAGAAAGGCGCAGTTAAAAAGTTAGCCGAAACAACACCTGTTCCACCCATTGCATCACCGCGTGCTTCAACAGCGTGAATGGCAGCAGATGCGGGAGCAGCGGCTAAAGCAATTGAAAGCGAAAGAATTTTGATAGACTTTTTCATAACGATATAAACTTTTTATTTCCCTAATGTTTATAACGGCCTATTGTCTATCATCTTTAGCTATTCCTCCACAGAAACATCATAGGTTTTATTAATAATTTGCGATTGTTCTATGATTATTGGCCCTTGCCAACGTTGTTGATTCATCGAAACGGCGAGAACATAGCGTCCTGCTGGGACGGTACTAGTATCTATCGAGGTCGGATAGTCAGATTCGGAAACCTGATTCCAGAGTTGATGGTAAGCGCCGTCTATGTAGTCGTAAAGAGATACTTTTTGTTTGGGGAGTGGACAGTGAGGGTTTAACAATGAACTCTGTTCAATATTCCAACTGTCTTTCGATTGCCACCTGACTCCGATAGTCGAGTTTGGTTCTCCTATGAGTAACCAAGAGCTCCATGTTGTATTATCACGCGAGGTAATATCTACTCGATAAAGCCCCATGGGTAATCGGCTGTTAAGGTTGTAACGTTTTGAATATACGTTACCTCCGTTAACGGCCTCTCTCTCTGTTAAGAGATCATCATTTGAGATAACTTTAGAGACCCATTGTGACATTGTCACGTCCTTTAGTTCCTTTGACGTCGTGACTTCAACAGTCGTTCTATAGGTGTCCCTACCTGGACTTTGAATCTCTGTTCGCCTTACTACAACAGAATCGATCCATTCGGGAAATGTCCTTGTATCAAGGCTTTTTCCACAATCGACAGCAAGAGATTGAACTAAAATGTCGTTTAAATGAGGAGCAAGTGCCCTATTTTTTTCCAATTGCCACACTTCTACCAGTGATGAGAACATCGCTGGTAAATCATTATTGAGCAGATTCTTATGGGCTTGAATTAACGGGCTGTTGTTTTCAAACCATGGAACAGTGTTGGCGTTGAGCGCGCCAGACACAAGTGCCAAAGCAAATAGGGTTTTACTTTTCATTTTATGCTTTCATTTTATAACCGACACCACGTAGCGTTTCGATTTCTAAACCGGGTAGTTTCTGTCTCAACTGGAGAACGTGTGTATCTACTGTTCGCGTCGTCGGGAAGTGATTGTAGCCCCACACGTGATCAAGTAGTTCGTCACGCGTAAACACGCGCCCAAGGTTGCTTGCCAAGAAGAGCAGTAAGTCAAACTCGGTGCGCGTAAGCGTTATGCTTTCGCCTTTGTAGAAAACTTCACGAGTTGACTTATCGATAGTCAGGTCCGCGGTTTTGACTTGAGCATCGTCCTGCGCTTCGCCATCCGGTGAACGCAATTGAGCGCGGATACGAGCAAATAGCTCAGCTTCTGCAAAAGGTTTGGTTAGGTAGTCATTGGCGCCAGAATCTAGTCCCGCTACCTTATCTTTAACCGTCACTAACGCCGTGAGTAGAATCACTGGTACATCTTTGATGCCTTTCCAATTTGGTAGATGAGTGACAGAGTCGCCATCTGGCAACTGACGATCAAGTATGACTAAATCAGCTTTACTCCAGTACTGTTCAACATCAGCAATTGTTTCCGCATGGAAACATTCGTAACCCGCTTGTTCTAGGCTGACTAGTAATCCGTCTGCCAGGTTCTTATCGTCTTCAACTAGTAGCAGTGTCTGTTTCACAGGGGATCTCCAATATAAATGTTGTTGGTGGGCCAACCAGTTTCATCTTGCCACCCATTCTTCCAACCATAGATTCTACAATCGTTAAGCCAAGGCCTAACCCACTTTTACTTACAAATGGTTTGCGCAGTTCTCGCCAATCTTTCTGGGATAGCGCGCCTTGGTCAATAACCTTTATTACGATCTGGTTCTCAGACGTTTCTACATCGAGGACCGTCGGTGCAACGCCGTATTTAATGGCATTGCGTATCAAATTATCTATACATGTTCCAAGCCAGTAGACATTGAGCTTGGCAGACACGTCTTGGTTAATTCTCAGTTCTACATTGTCTGAAAATTCGTCAGAAACTTTATACTCTAACCACTCTTGCACAGATGGTACCCAATCGGTCGCAAGAGGCTTATTGTCAGACTGCAAATAGTCTTTACTCGCTTCGGCAAGTTGTCTCAAGCGTCTTGAGTCTTCGCACAGTCTTCGGAACTCGTCGTACACCGACTCTGGAAGATGTTCAAATTCTCTTCTAAAGCCTTCTACAGTGAGTGAAAGACTCGCAATCGGTGTCCTCAGTTCATGAGTTAAGATTTGTAAGACCAACATTCTGCTTTTCAGTTCCTGTCGTTTGGTATTCCAACGATAGATCGACCAACCGATCACTAGCAAAACATTGGCAATCACGAGAATAACCATACTAATTCGCAACAGATCAGATTGATCTTGGTTATCCCAACAAATATTGCCTCTTTGAACGAAACAGGTGCCACTTTCGTTCACCATTCGAAAACTCAACCCCGCTTCATCGAGGTTTGCTTTCCAAACTGATTCTTCGAATACAAAGTAGTTGTCGTTTTGTCTAAGCCAAAAATAACCTTGTTCCATGAACATACTTGAACCCGCAATTAATGCCGTAATAGTATCAGCTCATTCGTTGAAGGCGGCCAAGCAGAGTTGTTTTTGGGGCGAGTGGCCGTTCGAGAATGTGCATGTATTTTTGTAGAGTAGCCAACTTATGCGGGAAAACTTGCACATAGCGTTTTGCGTAAGTCCCTCCCCCCGGATGTATATGAGAACTGCGAGCAAACCAACGATTCGACAGAGTATTTCCCTTACACAGAGTTCGGGTAAACACTAAAGGCTCAGTGGTTAAAGGGCTAAGAGGCAGTTGCCCACTGCAGGTTTGTGCAAGTTGATAAAGTCTTTGGATGTCTTTCAATGGATACTGAGTCGTTTGTGGCATCATTGACTCAGGGGTTAAAAGACGTGTTGGGTAATCCGATTGCAACACTCTAATATCGTATGACGCACTGGCTTGGGCAGGATCAAAAAGATCGACAAAGGTGTCGATTCGCTCAGGCAAGGAGTTTGCAGTAACAGGTTGACCTATCAACGCAAGCAATGCGAACAGAAATTTTAATGCTGTTTTGTTCAAAATTACAGGAACTTAAATCAGATGTTTACTGAACAGAATAATACATTGTCGCAGAAATATACACGGCAATTGTAAGTTCCCTGTCAAAATCTCCATAAAAATAAAGCCAGCATGAAGCTGGCTTTAAAATAAGGATGGAGCGTTTAATTTACGCAGTAAGCGCTTTCGCTATAGCGTCAACACTATCCTTCGCATCACCAAATAGCATTGATGTATTGTCTTTAAAGAACAATGGGTTTTGAACGCCAGCGTAACCAGTGTTCATCGAACGCTTAAACACAATAACGTTTTGAGCATTCCAAACTTCCAATACAGGCATACCTGCGATTGGGCTATTTGGATCTTCTAGTGCGGCTGGGTTAACAGTATCGTTCGCACCGATGACCAATACGGTATCTGTCTCATCGAAGTCGTCGTTGATCTCATCCATTTCAAGAACGATATCGTACGGTACTTTAGCCTCAGCAAGCAGTACGTTCATATGACCAGGTAGACGCCCCGCTACTGGGTGAATACCAAAGCGTACTTCAACACCTTGTGCACGAAGCTTTTCAGTGATTTCGTGAACTGGGTACTGCGCTTGAGCAACTGCCATACCGTATCCAGGAGTGATAATCACTCGCTTAGAGTTTTTCAGCATATCAGCAACATCTTCAGCGCTGGTTTCGCGGTGCTCACCTTGCTCAACGTCATCTGAAACAACAACTTCTTGACCAAAACCACCCGCAATTACACTGATAAACGAACGGTTCATCGCCTTACACATAATGTAAGAAAGAATTGCACCTGACGAACCTACTAGAGCACCTGTAACGATCAAAAGATCGTTTGCTAGCATAAAGCCAGCCGCCGCCGCTGCCCAACCAGAGTATGAGTTAAGCATTGAAACGACAACAGGCATATCAGCGCCACCGATAGATGCCACTAAGTGATAGCCAAATACAAACGCGATTAACGTCATTACGATAAGGGCTAGGTTGCTGCCACCAACGTTAACGAAGTGAATCATAAGCAGCGTTGAAACAACGATAGCCGCCAAGTTCATTTTGTGTTTGTGTGGAAGGTTAAGTGGCGAGGAAGAGATAATGCCACGTAGCTTACCAAAGGCAACAACTGAACCAGTGAAGGTTACCGCGCCGATAAACACACCTAAAAATACTTCGATTAGGTGGATAACGTGCTCGGCGTGTTGCATCGCTGGGTCAATAGATACCGGAGGCGGTGGAGCCATATAGCTGTTGAAACCCACTAGAACTGCTGCCATACCTACAAAGCTGTGTAGAATGGCTACTAGTTCTGGCATTTCTGTCATTTCTACTTTTCTTGCGTAGAAAATACCGATTGCGCCACCAATCACCATCGCGATGATGATCCAACCAAACCCTTGTGAATCTGGGCCAAATATCGTTGCGATCAACGCGATCGCCATACCAGCAATACCGTAGTAGTTACCTGAGCGCGCTGATTCTTGCTTAGAAAGCCCTGCGAGACTCAAAATAAAAAACACTGCAGCAACAATATATGCTGCTTGTACTAATCCTGCAGACATTGGTTACTCCCTTCTTAGTCTTTGCGGAACATTTCCAACATGCGCTTGGTGACGGTAAATCCACCAAAGATGTTGATACTTGCTATAAGAACAGCGATAAACGCGAGGAAAGTAACAAATCCATTTCCGTGGCCTATCTGCAAGAGTGCACCAACGACAATAATGCCGGAAATCGCGTTAGTTACTGACATAAGAGGAGTGTGCAACGCATGAGTAACGTTCCAAACAACGTAGTATCCAACTACACACGCTAAAACAAAAACAGTAAAGTGCGCGAGGAATGCAGGTGGCGCTACAGAGGCGACCCATGCAAAGGCACCAACACCAGCGGCCAAAGCAGCAATCTTTTTGATTGGAGAAACAGGTTCTTCAACTTTAGGTTCTGCAACAGGTTCAGGTTTTGGCTGAGCTTGTGGTTGAGCTGAAACTTGAATTGGTGGCGCAGGCCAAGTAATTTCGCCCTCTTTAACAACTGTTACACCGCGAATAACTACGTCTTCGAAGTCGATATCGATGTTGCCATCTTTCTCTTTACACAGAAGTTTTAAAAGGTTGACCAAATTGGTTGCGTACAACTGTGAAGATTGCGTAGGTAATCGACCTACCATATCTGTGTAACCAACAACTTTTACGCCATTTTCAGTAGTGAAAACCTGATCCGCAACTGTGTATTCACAGTTACCGCCATTCGCAGCTGCAAGGTCAACAATCACACTGCCCGGCTTCATGCTGTCGACCATCTCTTTAGTGATCAACTTCGGCGCTGGTTTACCCGGAATTAGTGCTGTCGTTACGATGATATCAACATCTTTGGCTTGTTCTGCGTACAGCTCTGCCGCTTTCTTATTGAAATCGTCAGACATCTCTTTTGCATAACCATCGCCAGAGCCAGTATCTTCTTCGAAGTCAACAGTTAGGAACTCTGCACCCATTGATTCTACTTGTTCAGCGACTTCAGGACGAACGTCGAACGCTCGTACGATAGCACCAAGGCTACCAGCTGCACCGATGGCAGCAAGACCCGCTACACCAGCACCGGCGACAAGTACTTTCGCAGGTGGTACTTTACCCGCAGCAGTAATTTGGCCAGTAAAGAATCGTCCAAACTCGTGAGCCGCTTCTACAACAGCTCGATAACCTGCAATGTTTGCCATTGAAGATAGAGCATCTAGTGCTTGGGCGCGAGAAATACGAGGAACTGAATCCATTGCCATAACATTGATCTTTTTAGAAGAAAGCTTCTCCATCAATGCTTCATTTTGTGCAGGCCAGATAAAACTGATTAATGTCGCCCCTTCCTTTATTAGCGCGATTTCATCAACGGTATCGGATTCACCCGTTAAAGGTGCATTAACCTTAAAGATTAGATCTGAGTTCCACACTTCTTCAGAAGATGAAACAGTGGCTCCTGCCGCTTGGTAGGCAGCGTCGTCAAAACTTGCAAGCGCACCAGCTTGCGATTCGATGATGACTTCAAAGCCTAACTTAATTAGCTGCTCAACTGACTTTGGTGAGGCAGCAACTCGCGTTTCTCCTGCGAGTAGTTCTTTTGGTACACCAATTTGCATAGCTATTCCTTGACTATTGGCACAATGATTACTCTGTTTGTATCGAACGCTAGACCAATCTGCAAGTGTTTTGTAATTAAAATACAAAAAATCATTACATATAACTTAAGGTAATGAACTTACAGCCCTAATATTTAGTAATGAAACAACACTTATTGCCGTTGTGGTCTTACCAGATAAGGGAGAATCGTTAATAAAACAGTAAATTAGTTACGTGCATGCAAAAATAAAAAGAGCCATCAGCATAGCGGCTAATGGCTCCAAAATTTATGATTCCAGTCAATTTGCTAAGGGCTAATTAAAAATATTATCACCCATTTGATCGATAAACATATGCGCCTTTTTTAGCATAAATTCATTAGCATCCGATTCACTTGGCAAAACATCAGATCGTATAAAGCGATGCACCTTAATTTCGCCATCTATTTCTTTGGTTATTCTACCCGCTATCCTGTACTGACCACTTTCGGGTAACGATTCTTGGTATATTAAGTACCCTTTATATTCAACAGGTTCGACTTCTTTAGGCTTAGCTGGTTCTTGTTTACTACCGAACAGACGTGAAAATAGTCCCACGCTTTCTCCTTATTTGACTTTGTCTTGATTAAGTATTGGTTTTTCGAACCATTCTAATTCGATGTCATCATCGATTCTAGGCTTGCTAAACACGACTGGCACTTCGTCCTCGTGACGGGCTTTACGCCGGTCGTCAATGATCATCGATTTTGCCGCTTCAATAGCTGTTTCGGCATACTCTTTTAACGACACAAGCCGCTCCTCAGGAAGCGCAGAAAGAAAATCTATGTCGTGTCGAATATAAACGGGTCTCAGTTGGCTCAGTGCAAGGCAAGCTAAATCGGCCAACTGTTCGTGATCAAAATGGTCAACGAACTCTTCTCTTGCGAGAACGTGACCTACCAATGTCTCCATATAGTTATGCACGTCGACACTTATTTGCATATAGACCTACTCCTTCTGTTTCTCAGGGATAGAGCCTAACTTTATGTTTACACAACAAAGTTAGACAAATTGGCTTAAGTACAAGTATAGAAAGAAAAACCCCAGCTAAACCACTGTTATATTGTTAAATGCTCCTCAAAAATGGTCATACTTTACGCATCGCCTCATTTTTCTAAGTTAAGTGTAGTAAAAAGCTTGGAAATTCATCAAATCACAGTATGCTATCTACTTTATTTGTTTTAATGTCAAACTGGCTTTACGTGATTTAATGTCCTTTTCAATTGTGACTACAAACTGGTTTCGTCTGAGTTTACCGCTATTTTTAGCTTTGCTATTGTGGTTGGGTATAGACAACTTGGTTAGTTTGACGCGTTCTAATCTCGGCTTTGCAGTAAATCTCCCTTATGCGTTGTTTTTTGGTGTAATCGTATTTGGCCACGCGTTTAAGCAAAGTCGAATTGGTGCACTTGCTACTGCTATGCTGCTCGCCTATTGGTTAATTCAAACTCGTTTACAGCAGCCACTCTCGTCCGGCACCACATTACTTGAGCTTTCGATTATTTCAGCTGTATTACCTGTTGCTTGTGCGTTTGCGCATTCGATAGAAGATGATGCAAATTTACTCAGCCGCGGCTACATATGTTACGCTGTAACGCTTATTTTACTTGTTATCTGGGGCTTCCTTGTCCTCGAACATCAATACGATGGTGGATTTGATAACTTTCATCCTGCTTTTCTCTTTATTGAGCCAACAGTCTCCAGACTGCCTTTTGTGTTGACCGCTTTCCTGTTACTTATTGTTTTGGCGTGCACAATTTCCGTATTGAGGAACAACTCCATCATCAACGCCGCCATCTACACCTCGACACTGATGGCGTTTTTCACCTTTGTTTTTTTTCATGTACCTTACGTTTCGATCTTTATGTTTTCGTTGGCCGGGTTGCTACTGCTTGTCTATTTGCTAAGTGCCAGCTACGAACTTGCGTTTAATGATAGGTTAACGGGTATACCCGGCCGATTAGCGTTAGAATCGGATCTCAAACATTTAGGCCGTAAATACACTATCGCGATGATCGACATCGACCACTTTAAGTCATTTAATGACACTTATGGACACGATGTGGGCGACGAAGTACTAAAATTGGTTGCCAGCAAACTAAAGAACGTTGGTGGCCGTGCAAAAGTATATCGCTACGGCGGTGAAGAGTTTACTGTTCTATTTAAAGGGAAACTGGTTGAAGAGGCAGAAGATCACTTAGAGTTACTCCGCCGCTCAATAGAAGAGTACGAATTAGTGATTAGAAATAGTGACTCTAGGCCAAAAGACCATAAGCAAGGTACCCGTCAAAGAGGCAAAGCAAACAGTAAAGGTCACGTATCATTGACGATAAGTATTGGTGCTTGTGATAGCTCGATTAGCCGTAAAACTGAGGAAGTGATTAAAATCGCGGATCAAGCGTTGTATGGCGCTAAGAAAGGCGGTCGAAACCGGATTGAAATTGCTTGCTAATAACTAGGCACATTAAAACGTTGCTCTCCCCCCTCTACATGACGGCCCCTAACTAGGGGCCACACAAAGCGCAAAGAGTTCAAAACTATAACCGCTATAAACTGCCTCTATTCTGAATCTCCTGAGATTACAAAACAGTTCTTACCTTGATGTTTGGCCTGATATAGCGCTTTATCAGCGATGGTATAAAAATCGTCTGGCAATTCTCTTCCTTTGGGGATAATACATGCTATACCTTGTGACACCGTAACATGACTTGCGGTTGGGCTATATTCATGAGGAAAGTTTAACGTTGCAAGTGCTTGGGTAATGCGTTTTGCTTCCGTTTCTGCCTGTTTAACGTCGGTATGACCTAATAGGACAACGAACTCCTCTCCCCCATAACGACCAACGAGTTCACCACTTCTCGTAAATAGCTGGGTCAATGCCTGTGCAACCGCAATAAGGCACTGGTCCCCTTTAATATGCCCATAGTTATCATTAAATGGTTTAAAGTTATCTACATCGAGTAGAATAACAGTCAACGGCAAACCGTGGCGACCGTGTACGGCAATCATCTCTGCTAGACGGGCATCAGAATATCTTCGATTGCTAACTTGGGTTAGGCCGTCTTCACTGGCTAGTTTTTCAAGCTCTTTGTTAACCTTTGCAAGCTCCGCAGTTTTTTGGTTCAGTTCACGACGCATAAAGGCAATCCGCTGCATGGCCACAAGTTTGGAGCTAAGCACGGTCTTGTCGACGGGTTTTATTAAATAATCGTCACCACCGGCTTCAATCGCTTTTGCAATCATGGCCGGTTCTTCATGACTACTTAAAAATATTATCGGTATCCATTCAGGGAAGCGTGTGCGGATTTGCTGGGAAACTTCAAAACCGTTCATATCGGGCATCGAAATATCAAGAAGGACGAGCTCAGGGTTAAACTCAGGGTATAACTCTAGGGCTTCTCGGCCTGAGCTAGCAACTTCTACAGTGTGTCCCTGTTGTTTCAATCTAATTGCCAGTTGCATACGTTCTATTTGAACGTCATCAACCAGCAATATTCTCATTGATGAGCTTGTTAATTCCACTCTCTAGCCCTTCCGTTTTTTTACTTATTTAATCTATGCTTATCAACGCATGACAAACTAGTTGTTTATGCCTAAGCATACGTTAACTCATCAATTTCATCCAGCTTAGTTGACTTTTGGTGTAGTATTTTTACCATAGCGCTTTTAAAGAACGAGATTAAGACTATGTCTGAAGTAAATCCAACAGAAAAACCAAAAATTGAACTATCGACACTTTCGGCAGAGCTGCAAAAAGTTATCCAATTTGATGACGTTCCTGAAGCAATGTATGAAATGGTGGCATCAATTCATGAAGTTTCTGAAGAAGCCGTTCGCGAAGCATGGGATGCACTACCAAAAAGTGGTCAAAACGTTCTCGACAGCTTCGAGCAATTTCACGCGTTAATCTCGGTAAGTCAGGCTTTTGCTGGCGTCAACGTAATGGAAGAGTTCCCTACTCTAAACTTACCAGAGGGAATGACCGATGAAGAGAAAGAAGAGTATCGCGCGCATCTGCTTGATCAAGTCTTGCATAACTGCGTTAAAGATATGGTAAAACAAGTGAAAAAAGCTCGTCGCGACCCACTTCTTAAGAAAGATTTTAGAGACGTGTTTGCCAAATAGTTGGCGCCTAACCTGTTAACTAGCATTTAATAAAAAAGCGCCTTACGGCGCTTTTTTTAATGATTAATCGCAATGTCTTTTTGTGAAACGCTTACCCCTTTTATCTGCGCAAAAACAGACATCCCTTCTTTTAGTTGAAGTTCCTCACATGCCCACTTTGTCACTGTTGCCGTTAGGACAAGAGATTGATCAAGGGATAATTTAACAGCAACACTTTGGCGAGTTTCCCCCGATTCTTGGACAGATATAGAGAGAATTTCAGCTTCCAAAATATTCCTAATTGAACTTCCCTGCGGCCTGATGAGCGAGAGAGAAACGTCATTGGCTTTTACTTGTAATCTCAGCTCTTCACCTATTGTTGCCGATATTGCCTGAACCCAGAGGTGCTTAGTCGGTGTTAGCTCAACTTTTGACAAGCCGTATTCAGTATGGGTTTCAACTAGTTTACCCTTGAGTAGAGAACTTCGGTCTGAAAAGGATTGCCAAGGCTGCATCGCTTGCGACGACCAAACATCTTCCACACTACCTTGTGCTACAACTCTACCGCCATCGACGATTACTATATTCGACGCCAAGCGCAATATTTCATTTACGCTATGCGTGACATAGAGAATAGGGATCTGAATATCATTGGCTAACTGCTCTAAAAAAGGTAGAACCTCTCTTTTTCTTGGCAAATCTAATGACGCTAAGGGTTCGTCCATTAGAAGAACCTGAGGTTTTGAAAGCAGTGCCCTTCCGATCGCTACCCTCTGCTTTTCACCACCAGATAATTGAGCGGGATAGCGCGTCAATAAAGTACTAAGGGCTAGAAGGGATGTAACTTGGTTAAAATGCTCGTTATCAATCGTATCAACACCAAAAAGAAGATTGTTCTTTACCGTCATATGAGGGAACAGTCGCGCTTCTTGAAATACGTAGCCGACGTTTCTTTTATGTGTAGGAACACTGAATCCGTTTTGACTGTCAAATAAGAGATGGTCTCCCACGCTAATTTTTCCGACTCTAGGGGTAAGTAACCCTGCAACTGCATTAATTAGCGTTGTTTTTCCAGCACCTGATCTGCCAAAAATCGCGGTTATTCCTGTCGAAGGTAATGACACATCAAACTCAAAAGATTTGGACTCTATTTCATGGTTCAGAAGGATGTTGATCATTTATTGTCCCCCTGCAACTTTCTGTTGGCACGTTTACTCAGCCAGTCAGAAACTAATAGCGACGCAATGGAAATTGAGATAGAGATAAGGCACAAACGCAAAGTTTCAGCTTCCATACCAGGTGTTTCGATAAAGTTAAACATGGCCAATGGGATAGTTTGTGTTTCACCGGGAATGTTAGACACAAAACTGATTGTCGCTCCAAACTCCCCCAAGCTACGGGCAAAAGCAACATGGTTCCTGAAATAACCCCCGGCACAATAAGAGGTAAGGTTATTTTAAAAAACACTTTAGTAGGTGAAGCGCCCAGCGTTGCAGCGGCTTGCTCTAACTTAAAGTCTACATTTTCGATACTCAAGCGTATAGAGCGAACCATTAATGGTAGCGCGACGATAAAGCAAGCCAACACCGCACCTTTCCAACTAAAACTAAAGACTAAACCAAAATGTTGATATAGCCATTTGCCGATAAAGCCTTGTGTACCCATGCTAATGAGCAATAAATAACCTATTACAACCGGTGGTAAAACAAGAGGTAAATGGATAAACGCATCTAAGAGGCTTTTACCAAAAAACTGTTTTCTAGCCATGACCCAAGCCAGGAATGTCGCAATAGGTAACAACCATAAAATGGCATAGAAAGAGACTTTAAGGCTGAGTAATAAAGCGGCTATTTCGTAGTCAGTCACAATTATCTCACCGTAAAAAACCATATGAAATCAATATGTTGCTAACGTATTCTGATTCCAAATATTTAAGAAAATCTTTAGCCAACTGCGTACTACTTATATTTGCCGCTGGGTACTCTATCGAATCGTGAAGTTCAACTGGAAACTCGCCAATAATAGTTACCGCGTCACTAAGTAGAGCGTCGGTTTTGTAGATAATACCCAATTTTGCTTCTTTTCTCTCCAGTAGAGTTAGTGCGACACGCGCATTATGGACAGGCGCAATTTTTTTCCTGATCGACGACCATACTTCTAATTTTTCGAGCGCTTGCTTTGAATATATCCCTAAAGGAACAGACGTCGGCTGACCTACCACTAATCGACTATGGGCTAGGTAAACTGACCACGCTTTCTGATCTGTAAGGTCAAAAGCAGGTATATTAGGGTCGGACGAAACCAATACGATGGCGTTACTTGCTAGCGTTGTGATGTTACGCGAACTAAGATCTTTGCTTTTTTGCACATATTCCATCCATCTCTGATTTGCTGAAATATAGACATCTGCAGGTGCCCCACTTGCAATCTGCCTAGCTAGCGAAGACGAGCTACCAAACACGCGTACTACTTTAACACCGTGTTGCCTTTCGAATGTGTCTGCAATATTGTTAACGACATTAGTCATTGACGATGCGGCGAAAATTCGTATCGACTCAGCAGCCTGAGCAACGTTTATTAAGCTAAACAGAAACAGTGTTATCGAAATAATTCTGGCCATAAGAGTGAAAGATCCATGTGTTCTTCGATCGCATCTGAAATACGGTTGATGGCATTTTCTTGAATGGCGTCTCTATCTATGTTGTCTATTGTAGCGCCATTTACCCATTCACAAATGGTTTTTAACATTTCATTGCTATCAAATAGACCGTGTAAGTAGGTGCCAAATATCTGGTTGCATTGACTTAGCGCTCCATCCAGTCGACCATCCGTGAGTGTAACAGGTTGTTCGCCATCAACTAGAGTTCTACCAACGTGAATTTCATAGCCTTTAACCGCAACAGACTCTCCGTTAATACGACATTGCCCGCTAACGTTCACCAGTGCTTTTTGCTCCGTCAGCTCGGTTTCGGTATTTAGTAATCCGAGTCCAACACTCTCTCCTTTTACTCCTTCAACGCCAAGGGGATCTCTGATGATATTGCCAAGCATTTGATAACCGCCGCAAATACCTAGCACCTTGCCACCGAGACGTACATGTCGATTGATGTCTTTATCCCACCCTTGTTCCTTTAGGTACTCCAGATCCGCTCTTACCGATTTACTGCCTGGCAGAACGATTAAATCTGCCTTGTCGAGTTTTTCGCCTTTGCCAACGAAACGGAAGTTAATTTGGGGATGTTGCCTAAGTACATCGAAGTCGGTGTGGTTAGAAATACGTGTTAGCACAGGTGCTACAACGTTAATTTTAGCGCCTTCGTCTAATACTTGTTTGCTGTTTATTGCATCTTCGGCTTCTAGATCAAAACCATGTAGATAAGGCAGCACACCTATTACTGGTTTGCCTGTTCGCTCTTCTAGCCAATCTAATCCGGATTGCAGCAGTGCAATATCGCCGCGAAACCTATTAATTACGAAGCCTTTGACGCGGGCCTGCTCAGATTCAGAAAGAAGTTCAAGCGTACCAACCAAATGTGCGAATACACCCCCTCTATCAATATCAGCAATAATAATCACGGGAACGTCGGCCTGTTCAGCGAACCCCATGTTAGCAATGTCGTTTTGCCTCAAATTGATTTCTGCCGGGCTGCCAGCGCCTTCAACAATAACGTACTGATACTTTTTATTTAACTTCTCAAATGAACCCATCACGTATTGCATTGCCAGTTTTTTGTAGTCGTGGTAGCTATTGGCTTGCATATTCGTCAAGGCTTTACCTTGTACGATGACTTGCGCTCCGGTATCGGAGTTGGGTTTGAGTAAGATGGGGTTCATATGAACTGTTGGCTCAATCCTCGCAGCAGCAGCTTGAACCGCTTGCGCCCTTCCTATTTCACCACCATCAGACGTTACGGCGCTATTTAGCGCCATGTTTTGCGGTTTGAACGGGGCAACACTAAGCCCCTTTCTTGCCAACACGCGGCAGATCCCCGCCACCAAGACGCTTTTCCCCGCGTCTGACGTCGTTCCTTGGACCATAAGTGCAAGATTTTGAGTTTCCATAGACAAATTAGATGGTTGTTTTACCTAACCGCAATGTTAGCGCTTTTAACTGACTAAATGAACGTTAAATGAATCACGAACTAAGACTTTGTTCATTACAACTCGTGTTTAATGCGTTTTGTAAAGTTAACTACTATTAGGAACACACTATGAAAAAACGCATTTTAACTATCGCCTTTTCACTTATTACCATTCCAACTCTTGCATTGGCTGATGGACATCGATGTGGCGATGACGATTTCACACTTAAATACAATGGTCCGACGGACTTAGCTTCAGTTAGCGAACTGCTCAAAGACACTGGCATGTTTTCAGAGCAAGATGTCATTGTTGAAGGGAAGTTAGTCAAAAGACTAAGTGCCGATACCTATCTATTTTCCGATGGCGTTAAAGAGATACAAGTAGAGTTTGACGATGACATTCGCATCACCGAGACACTAGACGATGCAAAAACCATTAGGTTATTTGGAGAGTACGAAGGTGGCGGAACACCAGAAATTGAAGTAGAGCACCTACAAGTGCTTTAATTTGCTCGCAGTGACTCGCTTTCCCAAAAACTGGCCTATAAATTGCTAGAACATTAATATCGTCAATAAAACATCTATTAGTCGGAGTACTAATTTTGAAAAAGCGTTATTTAGTCGCTGCGCTTGCTGCATTGGGTATGGCGGGAACCGCTCACGCGAACAACTTTTCCTATAACTTTTTGGAGTTTCGCACTGCAATGAATCCTCAGATGACGGGGATGGAGTTCAGTATGTTGTTCACCGAAAATACCCATTTAATCGCCAGAGCTGACTCTCAGTTTGAAGAAGACAGAGATCTGGCAGTAGGTATCGGTTTCAATGGCCCTATTAATCAATTTACCGATATTTATGGTCAGCTTCTTGTTCACAGTGTTAAGTACACCAAAGAAGCAGGAGGTGAGACCAAAACTCAACCTGAGCTCAATATCGGTATTAGAGCTTGGCTTGCAGATCAAATTGAAGCGACAGGCCGTATTGGTCGAAATGACGAAAATTCTGTTTTCCACGCTGGTGTACGTTTCCACTCCACCGATCAGCTGTCGCTGTCTGGAGAAGTTCGAAACAACGGCTTATATGGCCCGCAAGTGACCATGTCCGTTCGGTTCCAGTATTAACTGCCTTGGCCCGCATCGATTGCGGGCTTTCTTTTCTATCTCGTTTTTAAAATTCTCGGAACTAAGTGCACCCCTGCTCGGTAAGAACTGGTTTTTGCTTCTATCGCCCTATCAAACGCATTTTTTGCGATCACTTCAAACTGTTGCGGCAGTGAATTGACGCCAAAAGGTAAGAAGTCTAGTAGCCGATTGTCTCCAAAAGTGGCCAAACCAAGGTTCACTTCCAAAGCTTTAGAGGCAGAAAGTGCATCAAGCACACCTTCTAATAAGGTAAATGAAGTGGTAACGATGGCATCTGGTGCAACTTTGTCATTCTGGCTGCGACTGAATAGCTCTTGGCCTTCAGTTGCATTGAAATGTTCGCCGTAGTAGCAGGTGACTTCTGCTCCATATTTTGATGCTGCAGCTCTAACACCCAACTCACGCTCTCTAGAAATCAATAGCTCTGGTAAAGCTCCTATCAGTCCCAAACGCTTATAGCCTTGCTCAAGCAAAGATTCGGTGAGTTTATATGCTGACTCAAAATCTTCGCTAATTATACATCGAAACTTTTCGTCATCCATTGGTCGGTCAATCGCAATTACTGGTGTTCCTTTTTCCATTATTTCGTCATAAAAATCACTTGCATCTGTTAAGCAACTGGCAACAAATAGCGCTTCTATTCGACGACTAACAAGCGCTTTAGCAACGTTTTTTTCTATGGATGCATCGTCGTCCGAGCACCCTATTAAGATTTGGTAGCCTTGAGTTCTAGAGTGCTGTTCAAGTAGTTTTGCCAGACGAGCGTAACTGCTATTTTCTAGATCTGGGATAATTAATCCAAAAGAGCGGCTATTACCCGCTCGTAGCGCAGAAGCCGCAGAGTCTGGTTGAAAGTTATGCTCTCTTACTACTTTCTCCACTTTTTCTTGAGTTTTTTTACTGATTCTATATTTCTCGGCTTTACCGTTAATTACATAGCTAGCCGTCGTTTTAGAAACACCTGAAAGTCGTGCAATTTCGTCGAGTGTCATCTAGTACTCACATAATTTTTTGTGGTTGGGATCAAACTTCGCAAGCAAAGGATCGTTGTTTATTTGCATTATAAGCTGAAACGGTTCAGCATTAAAGCTGAATGGATTCAGCAAAAACTAAAAATGTGAGTACAAACACCTTTAAATAGGCAATCGCATTTTTTTTAAATTTAATGCTGAATCGTTACAGCAAGAAATATTAGTACCATCATTGAGTATCTAAACAGGATAAAACACATGTTGAAAGTTTCTCCGTCAGACATAGCAATGAACCAGCACTTTGAAGATAAGGTGGCAGCGATTAAACAACTGGGTATAGGGCTAAAGAAAAAGTCTTATACAAAGTCAGGTTATGAACAGGGCATGTTGGAACGCGAAGCCCAGCACAGTACTTATCTCGGAAGCGGTATAGCGATACCCCACGGTACTCAGAATTCCAAAGACAGCGTGATTACCACTGGTGTCACAGTTGCCCACTACCCCAGCGGTGTTGATTGGGGAGATGGCGAAACTGTCTATTGTGCTATTGCTATCGCTGCGAAGTCTGATGAGCACTTAGATATATTAAAACAACTGACACGGGTTCTATCAGAGGATGGTATTGAAGAGCGACTAAAAAACGCCCAGTCTTCTACTGAAATTACCGCCATACTGAGTGGAGAGCCGAGTAAAGCGCTTAAGCTCAGCAAAGCAAATCTGCTGACTGAGTTTCCTGCTGATTCGTTTACTAAGTTACTCGCTGTCGGTGGTGGTTTACTTAACTTTGCATCACACGCCCCGTCGGAAAACATCGTAGATCAAGTTATTAAAAGCAAGCCGATCCATTTAGGCCACGGTTTCTGGCTAACTAGTATTAAGTCTAACGCCGCAAGTCAAATTTCCTATACCGGACTGGAAACTCCATTTTTGTTTAAAGAGACTGAAGTAAAAGCTTTGTTTACTTTGTCCCTTTCTAATTACGACTCAAGCCAATTATTAAAGCGAATAACTAGCTTAGTATTTCAAAATCAACTCAGCGCTCTCAATCCCAACGATTCTGCCTCCGTGATGAGTGCGGTCAATGAGGAGGGGCAACCAACCCCCCATCCTGAAACTCATGCGATAGAAGCAACTTACACCATTGCTAATGAGCATGGATTACATGCCCGTCCCGGGGCCATTTTAGTGGCAACGGCCAAGGCGTTTGACAGCGATATTAAAGTGGAAAATCTCGATGGTGACAAACAGACGGTCAACGCAAAGAGCTTAATGAAGGTTATTGCGCTAGGCGTAAAAAAAGGTCATCAACTTAGGTTTTCCGCCGTAGGTTCAGATGCTGACGAAGCGATAAAGGCCATTGGTAATATGATTGCTGAAAAACTAGGTGAAGCATAATGACATTCAAAGTTGTAACTATAACTCTCAATCCAGCACTCGATCTAACAGGGGCTTTAGAGCACCTTAACTTAGGCAAAGTTAGTTTGGTCAATGAATCGAATTTCCGCGCTGCTGGTAAAGGTGTCAATGTCGCCAAGGTTCTTTCAGATCTTGGTGCTCAGGTAACAGTCACTGGCTTTTTGGGACAAGATAATCAAGAAAAGTTTTGCCAACTTTTTCAACAGATGGGTGCTAATGATGAGTTTATTAGAGTAGAAGGTGCTACGAGAATCAACGTGAAATTGGTTGAAGCAAACGGTCGGGTGAATGACATCAACTTTCCGGGCGTTGAAGTAAAACCGGAGCACATTCAGAGGTTCGAACATACCTTACTTCGCATGTGCAATGAGCACGACTATTTCGTTCTTTCAGGTAGTTTACCAAATGGAGTCAGTGCCCTTCAGTGTGCCGAATGGATAAAAATGCTTCAAGAACGTGGTAAGACCGTTCTATTTGACTCTAGTAAAGAAGCGCTAAAGGTCGGAATTCGTGCTAATCCAAGTTTTGTTAAACCCAACGAAGACGAATTAGAAGAAATTACCGGCGAACCCTCTAATTGTGTTGACCAAATTGTCCACTCTTCGAAGTTAATTCAATCGCTTGGTGTAGAAAATGTCTTTATCTCGATGGGGGCAAGTGGCGTTATATACAATGCTCACGAGCAAATTTTTCACGCCCTTCCACCAAAAATGGACGTTGTCAGTACTGTTGGTGCAGGCGACACGTTCGTAGCGGGATATTGCTGGGCAAAAATGAACCAAATGTCTGTTGAAGAAACATTAACTTTTTCAACCGCACTATCAGCATTGGCCGTCACTCAAGTTGGTGTCGGAGTTAACGAACTAAATAAAGTACGTGAAGTACAAAAACAAGTACGCGTGGAACGGAAGGATTGAAATCATGAAACTAGTAATTGTTACCTCCTGTAGAACAGGTGTTGCAGATAGCATCATCGCCGCTGGCGTTTTAGAAAAGGCGAGTAAAGCGCTTAGTTGGGATGCCAAGATCGAATGTCACTCAGAGTTAGAAGAAAACGAACTGCTAACAAATGATGAGATCGCTCAGGCTGATCTTGTTGTCGTTGCCGCTGATAATGATTTTGACGATCGCAGATTTGTAGGAAAAAGCTACTATCGCGCTCAGGTTACCGATTGTTTTGCAGACGCTGTGAGCTTTTTGCGATTAGCAAAGGACAAGGCGCAAGTTCTGGACTCTGCTGCATACGTAGAAAAAAAAGCAAACAAGGGTGGGAAAAATATTGTCGCGATAACGGCCTGCCCTACTGGCGTCGCTCACACCTTTATGGCTGCAGAAGCTTTGGAACAAACGGGTATTAAGCTGGGTCATAACGTTAGAGTTGAAACTCGTGGTTCTGTCGGTGCTAAAAACCAATTGACAGATAAAGAAATTGCTCAAGCTGATGTGGTAATAATAGCAGCTGATATTGATGTGCCTTTAGATCGCTTCAATGGTAAAAAGCTATACAAAACCAGTACCTCTTTGGCGCTAAAAAAGACGGAACAAGAAATTGAAAACGCATTTAACACTGATGAAGTCTTTAGCGTAGAAGGCAGTGATTCAACCAAACCTGTCAGTAAGACGCAAGAGTCCAAAGGCGCTTACAAGCATTTAATGACGGGTGTTTCGCATATGTTGCCTGTTGTCGTAGCTGGCTGCTTGATAATTGCGCTTTCATTTGTGTTTGGTATTGAAGCATTTAAGGAAGAAGGCACTCTAGCTGCTACGTTAATGAGTATTGGCGGCGGCTCTGCGTTTGCACTAATGATTCCCGTCTTAGCGGGCTATATCGCCTTCTCAATCGCGGACAGACCCGGACTTGCACCCGGTTTAGTTGGCGGCATGTTAGCAAGTAGCATTGGTTCGGGCTTTTTAGGCGGTATTGCCGCTGGTTTTATTGCTGGTTATAGCGCAAAATTTATCGCTGAAAAAGTGAGTTTGCCTTCCTCTATGGAGGCGCTAAAACCGATCTTAATTATTCCATTTGCAGCCACTTTGTTTACTGGTTTGGTAATGACTTATGTTGTTGGTGGCCCAGTTGCGGGAATTATGTCGGCAATGACCACTTTCTTGGATAACATGGGATCAACCAATGCGATTCTATTAGGTATCGTTTTGGGTGCGATGATGTGTTTCGATTTGGGTGGGCCCGTCAATAAAGCGGCCTATACATTTGGAGTGGGATTACTCGCTTCGCAAACTTATATGCCTATGGCCGCTATCATGGCTGCGGGTATGGTTCCAGCACTGGGCATGGGTGTTGCTACTTGGTTGGCAAAATCTAAATTTGATTCAAGCGAACGAGAAGCAGGTAAAGCATCTTTTGTATTGGGCCTGTGTTTTATTTCTGAAGGTGCGATCCCATTTGCGGCAAAAGATCCGATGCGTGTGATTCCAACGTGCATGCTAGGTGGAGCTTTAACGGGTGCCCTATCAATGTTCTTCGGAGCAAAACTAATGGCACCTCATGGTGGCCTGTTTGTACTATTGATTCCGAACGCAATTACACCTGTCCTACTCTATCTATTTGCTATTGCCGCCGGTACTTTAGCGACTGGTTTTACTTACGCATTCCTAAAAAACAAGGCGCAAGAAAAAACTGTCAATCCGGCTACGGTTTAATGCACGTAGAATAAGCAACTATTTTTTATTCAATCAAAGCACCCAAACGGGTGCTTTTGTTTTAGGTGGTATCAAGTGTAATTTGACTTTGGTACTAGGTAATACCACATTGCTCACATACAAAATGAATAGGTATCAGTATCATATACGCAATAAATTCGACTAATAATAATAATGCGTACTCTAAACACTCGGCTACTTACACAATTTACACTGGTTTTTGTCACCCTTAGCTTTGTTCCTACCCTTTACTTTATTAATGAAGTACTCAAGCTAGATAAGGTTGCAGAAAATCACGTGAGTCAGGCTCAAACAGCGAAGTTGGAATTTAGTCGGCTTGAGCTGGTTTCTGTCGTTGATAAAGTCACAAAATCTGTACGTATTTTGGCTGAAAACGGTATGCTTAATCGAGCACTAGAAAGCCCAACACAAATCAATTATGAAGCCGTAGAAGATTTTTGGCTGTTGGTGGCACGCTCTCAAGGGGTATTTTCTCAACTGCGGTTATTAGGCGCTGATGGTACCGAGTTGATTCGGGTGAATCACCAAAAAAACTCAACAGAAGTCGTTGCGCGGTCTCACCTTCAGGATAAATCCCACCGAGACTATTTTGCTTATGCCAAGACATTGGAAAGTGGTCAATTAGGCATGTTCGGCATCGATCTAGAATATGAAAACGATAAACTTGTTGAGCCGCACCAACCTTCCCTGCGGCTAATTATTCCCCTTGATCGTTCTGGAACCCGAAAGGGCTATTTTGTCGCCAACATAAACTTTGAGTCTATTTATCAGATGTTGGCATTTCAGGACACAAATGTGGATTTACCAGAGGTTGTTAACGCGTCTGGCTACTATGTCATGTCGAGCGCTGGTAACCATATCCTCGGTCATATTGCGACGGAAAACGCCGAGTACAACGTTGCAGTACAATCTCCTAAATTGTGGCGACAAATCTTGCTGCATCGCAACGGCACGGTTTACGACAACCGAACCTGGTACTCTTTCACAAAAGCCAAGGTAAAAACTAGCGCACAGCCAATCGAGTTCATCTTAATTAACTCAGTACCGGATAGTCAGATCAAACACGTTGTCCAAGCCAACAACACTCAATTATTCAGTTTGGCGTTGCTTGTATACATAGCCACCTTTGCGATTAGTTCTCTGTTTGTAATATGGAACTACAACCACAAAAAGAACAGTATGGAAAGCCGTATTGCACGTGCTGCAATGAATGGTATGTCCGCAATGATCATCACTGATCGCCACAATAGAATCATCAAAATTAACGAAGAGTTTACTCGTATAAGTGGCTACACCATCGATCAGGTTAAAGGTAAGCAGCCTTCCCTTTTCGCCTCAGGAAAACACGACCAAGGCTTCTATGACAATATGTGGAAGATACTGGAGTCCGATGGACTATGGGAAGGGGAAGTCATTAATCGTCGTCGTGATGGTTCTTTGATCACTGAAATTTTGCGAATTCAGACGGTCACTGATAAACAAGGCGTTGTTCAGTTCTATGTTGCTTCCTTTGTCGATATTTCCCATCGAAAAGAACTTGAAAATCGACTTAGAGAACTAAGCGAAGTCGATTCTTTATCCGGTTTGTCTAATCGCAGAAAGTTCGATTTAGAAATGCAGTCGGTATGCAATCGTATTAAACGATATCCCGATAAAGAACTCGCCTGCTTAGCCATAATGGATATCGACCACTTTAAACGAATAAACGATAAGTATGGTCACGACGTCGGTGACAGAGAGATCCGTTCTGTTGCCAAAACGCTTAAATATCACTTGAGAGAAACCGACTTTCTGGCGCGCATTGGCGGTGAGGAATTTGCTGTAATTATGCCTCATACCAGCTTAAAGGAAGCGGAACTCGTCACCAATAGATTGCGCTCTGCTGTTCAAATTAATGACGATACCATGGTCACTATTAGCGTCGGTTTGACAGATGTATGCGTTTCAATGAGCCAGTCATACAAGCGTGCTGATGTCGCTCTTTATGATTCAAAGTCTAGTGGTAGAAACAAGGTGACCATCGTAAGTGAAACCGAGAGCAGCACCATTGCTTGATTTTGGTGCAGTAATTATTTGTTTTGCACCAAAAACACGCGAAAAATCACACTTTGTAGGTGTAAGTACTGAAAAATCAAAACCCTTCTATCTGGCTCAAATCTTGTACTAGTCTCTAGATATATACGATCCTGCACATATTCAGGGAGAGATAGATGCAAGACACATTAACGGTCGTGTTGGCTGGCGGCATGGGTTCTAGGTTGAGTCCACTTACTGATGACCGAGCTAAACCGGCGGTCCCATTTGGTGGAAAGTACCGAATCATTGATTTTACCCTAACCAATTGCCTGCATTCTGGTCTTAGGCGGATATTGGTCCTGACCCAGTACAAATCGCATTCGCTACAAAAACACCTACGCGATGGTTGGTCCATCTTTAATCCCGAAGTAGGTGAATTTATCTCGGTTGTACCGCCTCAAATGCGCGGAGGTGGTGCGTGGTATGAAGGAACCGCGGACGCGATTTATCACAATTTGTGGCTACTATCCCGAAGCGATGCTAGGTATGTCGTGGTGCTCTCTGGCGACCATATCTATCGCATGGATTATGCAGAGATGTTAAAAGAGCACAAAGAAAATCAAGCCAAGCTGACTATCGCATGTATGTGTGTAGAAAGACATGAAGCAACCGCTTTTGGTGTGATGGATACAGACAAAGATGGACGTATAACCTCTTTTGTCGAAAAGCCTTTAGATCCACCTTCCATACCCGGGGATCCCTCTCATAGTCTCGCGTCTATGGGTATCTATATTTTTAATATGGAAACCTTACTTGAAGCACTTACAGAGGATGCAAAAATAGAAGGATCTAGTCATGATTTTGGCAAAGATATTATCCCTAGGTTAATCGATTCAAAATCCGTTTACGCTCATAACTTTTGCAATGATAAAGGCCGTGTTGCCAAAGATTGCTATTGGCGAGATGTGGGTACCATAGATTCTTTCTATCAAGCAAATATGGATCTGTTAGAGCCCATACCGCCGATGAACTTGTACCAAAAAGATTGGCCTATCAGGACTTACTCCTCACAGAATCCACCAGCGCGTACCGTCTCTTCAGCCACTGGCAACGAAGGGATCTTTATCAACTCCATTATCGCAAGCGGTGTAATAAATTCAGGAGGTTCTGTTCAGCACTCCATTGTTTCTTCTAACGTTCGCATCAACGACAGTGCAACCGTGGTAGACAGTATCATTTTTGATGACGTCGATATTGGCGAAGGGTGTCAGTTGATCAACTGCATCATTGATAAGCATGTGAAGATCCCTCCATTTACACAAATAGGGTTGAACCGCATTGAGGATGCGAAGAGATTTCACATCTCTGATAACGGTATTGTAGTTGTACCGGAGAGTTACGAGTTCTAACTTTGTCGTATCTCGGCCAGCGAAGGGCTGGCCCACTTACATCAAAGAATTGGTAACTAACAATTGATCAAAAAAAGCCCCCTTTGTAAAAGGGAGCTTTGGATGGGAGAGTGACAAGTTCTCCTACAGGGGGGCTAGCGATAATCTATGGAAACTTATCTATTTAGCAAGCCTGTAATCATTATGTATAAGAGGATTGTGTTATAAAACAGTAATTTTGTAAGGTTACATTTCCCCTTTTCTTACATTTGTAACTGATTATGTGCTTCTTTAGGTGTCTGATTGAACAGTCGCTTGTATTCCCTCGAAAACTGAGACGGACTATTGTATCCCACTTGTCTCGCGGCATCGTTAACCTTCACCCCTTGGCTGTGAATCAACTCTCTCGCCTTATTCAGCCTGACTTTCTTTATATACTGAATAGGGGTTTCTAAAGTTACTTCTCTAAAAGCTTGATGGAAAGAGGAAATACTCATACTAGCTTCTTTCGCCAACTGCTCTACGGATATCGTCTCTGAATAGTTTTGGTGCACCAAACTGAGGGATTTGGCGATACGGCTAAAATGGCCGTCTTGGTTCGCCAATTCAAGTAAAACATGTCCCTGTGAAGACATTAGAGCGCGATAAACAATTTCATCTAAAATGTGTTCCCCAAGAATCTCGGCGTCTGACTCGTTACACAGAGCTTTAGCTAACCGCCTGTAGGCGTCGAGCATCTCTTCACTCATACTTACCGAATTAATGCCTTGTAGACATTCACCACGAGTAAGCCGCTCAACACTAAGATCGAGTTTTTGAATAAGCTTGTGCAAGCGCTCCGCTGGAATATCTATAGAAATTCCCCTAATAGGTTCTCCATTACTTGCCACTGCTTTGCACATTAGCGGTATAGGGACACCGACAACAAGATAGTCGTTTGGCCCGTAGCTTACTTCACTACCTCCGATAACAATGTTCTTATACCCCTGACCGAGTACGATAATTCCCGACTGGTATACAAATGGAGTCCAGTTGTGGCCAGTTAGGCTTTGATAGAACCAGACACCTTTTATTTCGGTTTCGAAAGCTCCTACGTACTGCTCTAACTGATTTTCCGTCACATACTTGTTTAACCAAGCAGAAAATGATCTCATAGTAGATTTCAACCTTTCGTAGAAATAGGCAAGTAATTAGCAGGAATGTGGCTTTTAACTTCTTATTTCGCACACTAATATGCAGTTTATACCAACTGGTAATTCTCTAGCAATACGAATAAGAGGCGAACGATGAACTTTACCTATTCCAACCCTACACAGATTTTTTTTGGTCAAGGTCAGATTGCATCATTAGCGGACGCGGTCCCAACCAACAAATCAGTACTTGTCATTTATGGTGGCGGGTCAATTAAGAAGAATGGTATCTATAACCAAGTAGCCAAAGCGCTTACTAAACACACTTGGGTCGAGTTTTCAGGTGTTGAGCCTAACCCAACCAAGGAGACACTCGATAAAGCGGTACAGGTCGTCAAAGAAAACAAAATCGATATGATTCTCGCTGTTGGCGGTGGCTCTGTAATCGATGGGGCAAAATACGTAGCGGCAGCTGCTAACTACAATGGAGATGGCTGGGATATATTAGTTGGCAAACACCAAGTTACATCAGCGGTACCACTTGGATGTGTACTTACCCTCCCTGCTACAGGCTCTGAATCAAATATGGGCGCAGTGATTACAAAGGCTGAAACGCAAGACAAACTGGCATTTATGTCCCCTTTTGTACATCCTAAGTTTGCTGTCATGGACCCAGATGTAATGAAATCTCTGCCAGAAAGGCAATTAGTCAACGGTTTGGTGGACGCATGGGTCCACGTTTGTGAACAGTATATAACGGGTATACACGGAGCTATGGTTCAAGACGGCTACGCAGAGAGCTTGCTTAAGAACCTATTCACTCTGGGACGTGACTTCAAAAATCGCGACAGTGATATGTGGCGTGCAAATCTCATGTGGACAGCAAACCAAGCACTAAATGGCTTGATTGGTTCTGGCGTTCCTCAAGATTGGGCGACACATATGATCGGCCATGAGCTAACCGCTCTTTGGGGTGTTGACCACGCACGTTCACTGGCCATCGTCCAACCTTCATTACTCCGCAATCAAATGGGAAATAAAAAGGCCAAGTTAGAGCAAATGGGCAAAAATGTATTCGGACTGTCAGAGTCTGAACATCTCGCAGAACTAACAATTCAATCAATAGAGAAGTTTTACACTGAGCTCGGTGTGGCTATTCAGTTGGAAGATCACGGTGAAATAAAAAGCAATGCCGTCGACAAAGTGGTCAAACAGCTAGAGGGGCACGGAATGACCGCAATAGGCGAGCAGCAAAGTATCACAATTGATCGCAGTCGAGAAATATTGGAAATGGCTATTGCTTAGTTAGCTTTCTACTTGTACGCTAATTTAAAAGCAGCTAACGCTGCTTTTATTTTTTTTTCGATTTTAGTCAAACAAGCATACAAGTAGAGTTATCTATGTGGCTAGCTATCGCCCTTTTTTCCGCACTACATCTGTACTCCATTGAACGCGGGCCAAAATGGCTGTTTTATATTTCAAAACCTCTTCCCATCTGGATGTTAGCTGCATTTTTAACTGTCGAGTACCAATCCTTCTATTCGAATGCAATCGTCCTAGCACTTCTAGTTTCATCGTTGGGAGATATACTTTTGATGTCGCCAAAGGATAGATTTTTGTCAGGTTTAAGTGTGTTTCTATTAGCCCATCTAATTTACACCGTCACTTTTTGGCTTCAAATAGACACAAACCTTTCCCTATGGCTGCCTTTTCTGCTTGGCTGTATAGGAGTTATAGTTTATCTATTACTTCTGCCATCACTTGACGAGGTGAAACTGCCTGTTGCGATTTACTTTGTAGTCATACTGCTAATGGCTTGGAGCGCTATTGAGTTTTGGCGAACTTCACATTCTCAAGCCGCAGTGTTTGCCGTAATGGGAGCGTTAATATTCATTATTTCGGATTTGGTTCTGGCTATCGACCGATTTCGTTCTAGCTCGCGTTTTTCTAAGCAGGTGATTATGACGACTTACTACACTGCACAAGCACTATTTACCCTTTCCGTTGTTGCCAGTGTCAACTTATACCTTGCGCAATAAGGTAACCCTTAGATGTGTTTTCGATATATAAGATCATCGTAGAGTTTACCGCCTATTTCATAAGCGTCAGCCTCTCGCTCTTCAAGAGTAAACCCCGATTTTTCGAGTACCTTGCAGCTCGCTATATTTCCGTCCGTCACAATGGCCGTTATGCAGGTTATAGGAAACGCACTAACTACATGACCAATCAAAGCGATTAGAGATTCGGTACCAAAGCCTTTGCCGTGAAACTCAGGTAGCAACAAATAGCCTACCTCAACGTCGCCTTTCTCTTTATCTGAAATGCACAAACCTGTTACACCTATCGCTTCGCCCGATTCTTTGTCGCGAATAGTAAGACACAACCAATGTTCGCTTCCCCACTTCCACTTTGGTAGCCTTGATTCAAATCTCGCTTTGATTTCCTGTTCACTAGGCGGATCAAAAGCGTAACGCGTCACCTCAGGTTCTTGATTTAACCTAAGAAAAAGGGACCAGTCATCATTGATAATTTGCCCCATTGTGAGACGTTCAGAATTAATTACTATCATCGTGTTCCTTTAATGATGGCAAGCTTTTGATTTGTTTAATAGAACTCTTAATTTGGCTATCTATTAAATGAGCGTGCTTTTGATAGGTAGTAACGGAGTTATCAGCGAACTCAATGTCCTTACATAACTCGGCCAATGCTAACAAACCTAAGCTGGAAGCTGAACCCCTAAGTTTATGTGCTAGTTGAGTAATTTGAACATGGTCTTGTTCTTGGTTTGCTTTGTTTAAATCAACCAATACTTGCCTTGATGAAAGATCAAACATTTCGACAATTTCCTTAACACGAGTGACGCCAAGAACCTGAACATCATTTTCAATTATCGACTGATCGAACTCTAGAATGTCGCGTGTTGTCGGTGCAGGATCGATTCTGTCCTGCCCTTGATGGTCGATCAGCTTAGCAATGGTCTGATTTAGCTGTTCGATCTCTAGTGGTTTGGGGACAAAACCATCGAAGCCAGCATCGAGATATTGGGACACGTCTTCATTGAATACATGAGCAGATACGGCAACGAAAACCATCTTGTCACTGTCTTTTAGTTGTTTGAAACTTTGCAGCAAATCTATGCCCGAGCAATCTGGCAAATTAATATCTAAAAGTGCTAGGTCGTAACATTGCAACCTATATGCTTCTATAGCATCTTTACCCGTATCGACCACCGTCACGTCATGACCTAATATCTCTAAAAAGCCACGCGCTACTAATTGGTTGACAGGATTATCCTCGACAAGCAGTATTTTTAACTGAGCGCGGCGTGCTGAGGGTATACTTTCTTCTTCAATTGAGGCCATGCCTATAGGTAAGGTTAGTGTAAATCGGAAACAACTCCCTTGCTGATATTCAGACTCGACGTCTATCGTTCCACCCATCGCTTCGACCAAGTGTTTACTAATGGCCAAACCTAAACCTGTACCCCCTTTGATATGGGGGCCATCTTCCACTTGAGAAAACGCTTCGAATAGATTTGCCATCTCTTGTTCTTTGATACCAACGCCAGTGTCGCTGATCTCAAACGTCACTTTTTGTGGTTCATCAATATCTTGAAAAAGAGAAATATCGACATCACCTTGATCAGTAAATTTAACCGCATTGCCGATAAGGTTCGCTAGAATCTGACCAATTCTTGTTCTATCTCCAACTCGATAAGGTTTGACGTCCGACTCAATGAGAAAGTTTAAATTTATATTCTTGTCTATCGCCTTGGATTCAAATAGCTCTCCAACCTCTTTCACTAACTCGCAGACATTGAAGTTTGATGATGTGATTGATAAGTGGCCAGCCTCTATTTTCGAATAGTCCAGTACATCGTTGAGTATTGCTAACAATGATTTACCACTGCGGTTAATAACATCGACGTAGTGGTCTTGCTCTTTGTTGAGCTTGCTCTCTTTTAAAAGTCGCGCGGTTCCTAGCACACCGTTCATCGGTGTTCTAATTTCGTGACTCATGGTTGCCAAGAAGGCCGACTTTGCTTTACTTGCTTGCTCTGCTCTTTCTTGGGCTTTGGCGTGGTTTTCTACCTCAGCATTTAACCTGTCGTTTGCTTCAACCAATTCAAGTGTTCTTTGCGCTACTAAAGACTCCAGATTTTGCTTGTGCTCTTCTAGTTCAAATTTTGCTTTTGCCTCACTTTCTGCAACTATCTTTAGCGCTTTCGCGGTATCGCGGGCGTTGACAATTGCCTTCCCCATTTTTGCTAGTTCGTCACTACCACTAATATCTAAGTGAAACGCTAATTGCCCTTTAGAAACATCTTGTAGGGCTGAAGAGTACGTTGCTAAGCGTTTAAGAACGCGGATATAGACTAAGCGCCAAATAATCAATACCGCTATTGCAAAACCGACAAGAGGTATAATCGCCAGAGAAAGTTTGGCGTAATCCATCGTCATATTTAGTTTTTGTATCGCTTCCTTTGTCGATACATTCGCTTGATCAACTAACCGATTGACAGTGGTGTTAAGTGAACTAAAAAGTGCATAGGCGTGTTGGGCCTTTTCCGCTGATCTCTCTTGGTTTGAAAGTTTGTCGTCTACTCGTTTAAATAGATCTTCTTTTGCTTTCAAAGCGGATATAAGAGAAGTCATTTGCAAAGAGCGATTCGGGTCTTCAACGGAAAGTGCTCTTCTGGACATGAGTTTGAGGTTATTCGAAAACTCTCGTTGAATTTGAATTAGCCTTTCTCGATCGTTGAGACTTTTTGATTCTTCAATTTGGTTGAGTACGGTATAAGCCAATAAGTGCAACTCGTGGAGACGCTCAGCCAGATCTAAGTCTACCTCGACTAGCGTATCTAGTGCGTTGTAAACCTCTTCTTTCTTGTTATCTGCTAATAGTCCATATATTTGAGTCACGTTTGCTGTAGCTATAGTTCCAGTATTTGAAACTTGTGTAGCTGTGAGAGTTTCTAATTCCCGTGATATAACCTGCATTTCATTGGCTCTAAAACGGATTTCTTTCTCTAACGTTAGGCGGTTTTCTACCAAAACGCCCAGTTCCGCGAGGGTATCTATGATGTCTTGAACATTATTTGCCAAGTTCGCTAGCAGCTGCTCATCAAAACTTTCTGCTCCGAGCTCTCCTATGTGTGCAAGTAACGCCTCCAACTGTTCAACCAAAACCTTACCCGTTGATTGACGCTCTTGTTCCGTCCTAGAAGCGATTAACTGTTGCAGAGAACCTAGTATTTTTGAACTTAACTCAGAAACCTCTCTTGCCTGAACCATTGACGGTATGGCTCTGTTTACAACTTCGTTCTCTGTTTTCGCTACTTGCTTAAAACCAAAGACACCGATTAGCGAGGATACAACCAGTAAAATGGCCATAAAGCTAAAAGCGACTAATAGTTTTTGTCCAATGCTAGCTCTGGCAAACAACATAGATATACATCTCTTCTGAAAAGCAGTAGATTAAGTTATATTTTGCAGTGTTTATCTCTGGTTTACCAACCTTTCACCAACTATGAAGTTACTCAGAGCCTGTCAATTATTGATAACTACGTTTGCCACACTGTGCAGTACTACCGCTTTCGCTAACACTAAGTACAAATTGTGTGCGGTGTACCCCCATCTGAAAGACTCTTATTGGATCTCGGTTAACTACGGGATGGTTAAGGCCGCAATAAAGGAAGACATTACACTTCGAGTTTTTGAATCCGGTGGCTATCCCAATCTCAAGAAACAACAGGCTCAAATCAAATACTGCGCCAAATGGGGGGCCGACGCCATTCTACTCGGTACTGTAGACCCTAATGCGTATCACAACGGTTTTAACGATTTAGTTGGACCTATTCCCGTTTTTGCCATAGTCAATCAACTCAACCTTGACCTCGGTTATAACTTGCATGGTCGGGTCGGTGCCGATTGGTACGACATGGGATTCCTAGTCGGTCAGAAATTATCGGAGCTGCACCCCAAAGGTAGCAAACAAGCCAAAATAGCCCTGCTACCAGGACCAAAATCTAGCGGTGGTACAAAACCGGTCTTAGAAGGGCTAAACGATGCTCTAACAAACAGCAGTGCTAAAGTGACCTCTATCCATTGGGCCGATAACGATAAAGAACTACAACGCAATCTTGTTCAAGAGATCATCGACTCCGAAGAAGTCGACTATATAGTTGGTAGTGCAGTCGCCATCGAAGTTGCCATCAGCGAACTTAGGGCTGCCAATCGGTTAGAGGAAATAGGCTTACTTTCAACTTACCTTAGTCACGGTGTCTACCGCGGGTTGATCCGAGGAAAAGTACTTTTCTCTCCAACAGATTTGATGGTTAAGCAAGGCGAAGCATCCATATTACAAGCGGTTTCACACTTGTCGGGTAAAACGCAAGACTATTCAATTTCTCCAACTATTATAGGTCTCGAACCCGACTCATTGGATAGCCAAGTTATACAACAATCCCTATCTCCGTCTGAGTTTAGGCCAACTTTTATATTAAACAGCGAACAGAACTAAAACTGGAACAACACTAATGCAAAAGACGACTCGCTCCATGCCTGCACATAAACACGTTGCTCTCGTTGCACATGACAATTGCAAACAAGACTCCTACGTTGGGTAACAGAAAACAAAGACAAGTTACAAAAACACTTTTTGTATGCCACGGGCACGACAGGTTCAATGCTTAGCAAGGAAACCGGCCTAGCAATTAAAAGCATGATCAGTGGTCCTATGGGTGGTGACCAGCAAATTGGCGCACTGATTTCTGAAGGTAAAATAGACGTGTTGATCTTTTTCTGGGACCCACTGAACGCCGTTCCCCATGATCCCGATGTCAAAGCCCTGCTTCGCATTGCCAGCGTTTGGAACATTCCTGTCGCGACAAATCGCGCAACGGCAAAGTTTATTTTTTCTTCTGATCTGGTGGAAAAAGAGGTCGATATAGAGATACCTGATTACGAAGCCTATTTAGCCGAACGTACATAAAACAGAGCCTGCAATAAGCAGGCTCTGTTTTTTCTATCTTTTGATCACTGGATAGTCACTTAGCAGTTCTTTAACGAATACCGACCCAGACCCGTTGTAACACACCCATACATGCTTTTTCGCTCTGGTTAACGCGACATAAAATAACCGTCGTTCTTCTGCATAAGCAAAGTCATCTCCGTTGGAGGTCAAAACATCAGAAACGTGCGGCGCTTTTACTCTGGCTGGAAACTGCCCTTCGTCAACGTTGACAATAATGACATAGTCCGCTTCTTGTCCCTTACTAGCGTGGCAAGTCATAAAGCCAATGTCTAGAGTAGAATATTGTTTGATCCAGTCCTTCATCAGTTCTGGTTTATGATAGTGGTTTCTTCCTAAAATCAGTACTTTAGAGCCTTCATCTTTTCGATTAAGCGTATCCAAAACTTTTTCTACCTGCTTCATTTTCGAAACGGTGACAGATTTTTGTTTTTGAACTTTGTAGCTGTTTAATGGTTTTTCTAGCTGATTGGGGTTTTGAGTGATAAACCCGTTGGCAACATCACCCAAAGTACTCGGGAAGCGATATGTTGTATCTAAATAGTGGGTACTTGAGTTTGGAAAGCGTTCAGAGAACCCAGTAGTGAGGTCCACTTTAGAGCCTGCAAATTGATAAATAGATTGCCAATCATCGCCAACAGCAAATAGCACGGAAGGGTCTTTTGAGTTTTGCAGGCACAAGCTCTCAATTAACTCCAATCGCTTGGGGGAAATATCTTGGTATTCATCTACCATGATGTATTTCCATTGATTGGTGAATTTGTTTTTCTTCACTAACTGCGTAGCGTTAGAAATCATCAGATTAAAATCGATCTTGTCCTGTTCTTTTAATTGTTGATTCCAAGCCTGATAGCAAGGCCAGATAAGATTTAGTTCGCTGTTTAGCCTTGAGTAGTCACTGTGCGAAACCATCTGTTCTTGGATCTGTTTTTTGCTTATCGCAACTGAACAAAGTTGATCCAACTGCTGTAAAAGCCAGCCAATCAGTTTTGGGTTTTCTGAATGACTGCCAAGGTCTTCGTCACCAGATAAATAAGCGATAGGCCATTTGTTTAAATGTTTTTGCCAACGTTTGTAATTCGTAGGTGTCATCCAATGTTTCTTGAGCCAATCAATACACCACGCTTTTCTTTGCCCCTCGTCACTCGCCATTGGTGACAACGTCACTGAGCTATTATTGGAGTTGAGTATCTTTAGACCCAACTGATGAAAGGTATGGACGTTGACCTTCTCGGCTTCAATACCGATTTTTGCATTGAGGCGATCCTTCATCTCTTGAGCCGCATCACTGCCGAATGCCAGAAGTAAGATCTCCTCTGCTCTCGCTAAGTGACTTTGCAAAAGATACGCGACTCTCGCGGTTAAAACGCTTGTTTTGCCAGAGCCAGCCCCCGCTAACACCAAGTTGTGATCATCATTGAGTAGCACTGCGCACTGCTGGGAATGGTTTAACGGTGAGCTTTCAACTTGATTAAACAGTACTTCCCAGTTGGCTCTTTCCTGCTCAATCCAGTCTGAGTTTCGCAAGTCTGTACAAGCATCGTTTTCTGTTAACCAATTAGATATTGGCTCCATTCGTTTGGGAACATTTTTCACTGCTTCATCTAGGGTCATGTTCATTTCATTAAATTGAGCAGAGACTTCCTCAACCCATGCTTTAGTAGCAGAACGTTTAAGATAGGAAGGTTGGCGTTTAAACCCACTGATGGCCGATTCCCATTTTGGAAGGTAATTCGCTAGCTGTTGGCACTGATTGTTATGCCACTTCCCATATACATCGATAGCCGCTTTTGCAAAGGCTTTGCTTTGAACAGGTGGTAAACCTTGAACTAACCATGTTTGTTGTTTACTTCTTTCAATATGCCCAAAAAACTGAAGGGAAAACCAAAAAAGACCCGGAATTACCCGTACTTGACCATTCCACTTGGTAAAAGGGATCCTCTCCTCAATCGTCTCAGAGTGTAACACCAAGGTATCGTTTGCGATTTCCACATGGTGAAATTCGTCTTGAACAAAAAAACGGGCGGTCGTTTTCGCGTTTAGCTGCATAGAGCATAATCCATATCCAACAATCGCCACATCATATCGTATGCCAAAACTAAAACGCAATCGTCGGACACGGATTGACCAATCGATTTTGTTTCTTTATCTGGATCAGAAAGTTAGTGTATCTTTGTAGTTAAAGTAGCGTTTTTACAAGTGGGAAAGCGAAGTTGTTCGGTAAAAGTAGCATTAGACACCTCTGGGCGAATCAATCAGTCAATTATGGACTGCTTATACTAATGACATTAGTCGGTGTAATCGCACCCGCCGCTATATACCCTGAAGTGACCGATATGATCATCCCAATAATACTTGGGGTAATCGCCGCCGCACTCGCTGAAAATGACGACAAGCTATCAGGCCGTGTTAAAGCGATTACCTTGACTTTGATCTGTTTCGCCATAGCGTCGTTCTCAATTGAGTTTTTGTTCGCGACGCCGCTATATTTTGCAGTCGGTCTGTTTGTTTCTACTTTCGCGTTTATCATGCTAGGAGCGATTGGCCCTAGATATGCCAGCATTGCCTTTGGGTCCTTACTGATTGCCATCTATACGATGCTTGGTGCAAATCAAAGCACATCGATTTGGCTGCAGCCTTTACTACTTTTAGGCGGTGCGATCTGGTACTACCTATTGTCGATGATTTGGTACTTGATTTGGCCTTTACAACCCGTTCAACACAACTTGTCTGACGTTTTCCTTAAGCTTGCTAACTATCTCGACGCTAAAAGCGAACTGTTTTATCCCGTGTCGGACCTCGTTCCTCAACCACATCGAATAGCCGAGGCTCAATTAAATGCCTCAACCGTACAAGCTCTGAATGTGTCAAAGGCCACTTTACTCAACCGCTCTAAAAAAGGACACGTCGACAGTGCCAGCGATCGCTTCTTAAATATCTACTTTCTTGCACAAGACATTCATGAGCGAGTAAGTTCAACTCACTATCGCTATCAAGAGTTAGCCAGTGAATTTTCACGTACTGACGTTCTCTTCCGCTTTAAATACTTATTGGAGTGCTATGCCCAAGCTTGTCGCAATATTGCCGAATCAATTCGCGTCGGTAAAGAGTACAAACACGACTCCAAATCCATTTTAGCGCTCGATGAGTTACAGTCGTCGATGGCCTTTTTAGAAGGTCAGAATCGCCCCCAATGGCGTCAGCCCTTGGTCCAACTGGGGTATTTGTTTAACAATTTAACGACTGTTGAAAAGCAACTTAACAATGTGAATAATCCGGATGTTGAAAAGTTGGAGGACGAAGAGTTATACGACACTGAAGTACATACACTTTCGGCAATGTGGCAACGGATTAAGTCCAACCTTAACCGCCGTTCTATGCTTTTTAGACACGCAGTACGCATGTCTATAGCTCTTACTTTGGGCTATGGAATTATAAAAACATTTAATATCGAGATGGGGTACTGGATTTTGCTCACCACCCTGTTTGTCTGCCAGCCTAACTACAGTGCTACCCGCCAAAAGCTCGTAGCAAGGATCATTGGAACCCTTGCAGGTTTACTTATTGGCGTCCCGCTGCTTACTATTCTTCCATCGGTTGAAAGCCAACTTATTACAATCCTCATTTCAGGTATCGCTTTCTTTGTTTTCAGAAAAGCAAACTACGGCTACGCCACCGGATTTATTACTGTGCTGGTGCTCTTCTGTTTCCACCAACTCGGCGAAGGTTATGCTGTTGTCTTACCAAGATTGATGGATACCATTATTGGATGTCTACTAGCCGCTGGTGCTGTAACTCTTATACTCCCTGATTGGCAATCGCGAAAAATCCACACTGTAATGGCAGAAGCCGTCCTCGCCAATAGAAAGTATTTGTTGCAAATTATTGGGCAATATAGAGTTGGTAAAAAAGACAATTTAAACTATCGCGTCGCACGTAGAGATGCGCACAATCATGACGCCACACTCAGTAACTCTATTTCCAATATGCTCGCTGAACCAGGTCGCTACAGAACTTCGGTTGACGAATGCTTTCGCTTTTTGACACTCAACCACGCTCTTTTGAGCTACGTGTCTGCCCTTGGCGCCCATAGAACGCGATTGGACAATGAGTCTACTCACCAATTAGTGTTGGATGCTCACCGAGTAATTAATCAACATTTGGAGCTTCTGGAAAAATCGCTTTATGACCGTGTACCCCACTCCGATAGCAGTGTTCTATGTAGCAATGATATTGAACAAAGACTTTCTGAATGGCGTGAAGAAGACGACAGTTCGGCTCGCATGGTGTTACAACAGTTGTATTTGATCTATAGAATGCTCCCGGAACTCCATTCCCTGTCGGGTAATCTCGCGGTTCGAACTCATCAGCAAATCGAATCGTAATTTGCATTGAGTGTAAACCTAGCTGTTTCCATGTCACACAGGTCTCGGCGATTTGGGTTGCGTATATACAAAACTAATCAAAGGTTACTCTTATAGGCATAAGGCGTATTTTTTATTTAATATCTGACCATGCCTTTGCAGTAGTTGACACTATTCGGACAAAATACAAGCACTACAAGTTAACATTTGCATAAACGTTTACCCATGTATGGAGTGCAAGTAAAAGCCCAAAGCAACATTTGCTTTCTTGTAAAAGCTTATGAGTACACAACAGTTCGAATACATCAAATCACTCGTTGGGTCTTTAAACCCTAAGCAGTTAAAATTGCTTCGCGGTAAGATAAACGAAACCCTAGGTGAAAAAGAGAAAGTTAGAGAAAAGGCTATCCTCAGCAATCAAGAGCTAGATATGATTTCTAAATTATTTGCTGTCGAATAGCACAACTTGCTCAAAATGCAAACTCGGCTTAAGCTATAGTTAGAGCGGAGGTTATTTCGATGGCAGTTTCAAGTCTACAATCTGGATACCAAATCCTTGATCAGTCAAATCAAATGGCTGAGAGAGCTGCTCGCGAAATTAATGAAGTTGCCTCCCAAGAAAAGCAGTCAGAAGAGCTCTCTTTCAACCGCGTAGAACAAACTCCCACTCCCAACGACGTTGAACGTCGTATCGAAGAAGAAGATCAAAGACAACAGTCCCTCTCCCAAATTGAGCCTAGCTATACCGACGCTCTTGTAGAACTTAACCAAGCCCGCCAATACAATCTAATTGGAACCAATGTATTGCAACGCGACCAAGATATGATTGGTACTTTACTCGATATCCATGTTTAATTTGTAGCAAGTGATAAATGAACGGTTGTTATTGCTAGGTAAAGACGTACAATCCCCTGACCTGTTCTAATTTCTTGTCTCCATGCCGTTACCGAAAAAAGTTCTCAAGCACCCCATTTTTAATCATGCCCAGAACGATGGTCCTATTGACCTCGATGAGGTCCTTAAACCAATTTTTGATCGACCAAAGTACCGCCTAACGCCGTCTCCATCGATAGAACACAAAGCAATCTCACAGCGTTGGTCTGTACTATCTCAACTGACTGAACAATCGGTACTTTGCGATGAGGCCACCTATAGGAACTCTTCGGTATACGACAAAAACATTGAATACTTTATCGGTACAGCTAAGGTTCCTTTAGGGATTGCCGGCCCTTTACGCGTTAACGGTACAAATGCAAGGGACGATTTTTTAGTGCCTTTGGCTACGACAGAAGCGGCATTGGTCGCCTCTTACCACCGCGGCGCAAAGCTTATTACCGCAAGTGGTGGTGCCAGTGCCATGGTTATCAATGAAGGTGTAACGCGCAGTCCTGTCTTTCAGTTTTCGAACCTGTCTGAAGCTGGTCAGTTTGTCGCGTGGGTTGTAACTCAGTACGATAATTTCAAAGAGCTTGTTAAGACCACTACTTCTCACGGACGTCTTCACGACGTTTCGGTAAACATTGAAGGCAACCATGTCTACTTGGTTTTTGAATATCATACTGGCGACGCCAGTGGTCAAAACATGGTGACGATTGCTACTCATAAAGTATTTAATTTTATCAAGCAAAAGTCCCCAATAGGATTAAAGCAAGCTACTTGGACGGCAATCTATCCGGTGACAAAAAACCAAACTTACACGCACTGCGAGGTGTACGTGGTAGAAAGGTAGTGGCTGAAGTTCATATCCCTTCTCTCGAGATAGAAAAACACCTGCATTGTACCCCTGCTCAAATGGTTGAGTTTGGAAAAATGACAACGACTGGTGCTCAACTTAGTGGACAAATTGGCGTCAATGCCCATTATGCTAACGCCCTTGCCGCCCTGTACATAGCTTGTGGTCAGGATGCCGCATGCGTCGCTGAATCTGCTATCGGTATTACCCGTATGGAGCTAAGTGATGATGGTGGTCTATATGCGAGTGTTACTTTACCAAACCTCATGGTAGGGACAGTTGGCGGAGGCACTGGACTGCAACTCAGAAGGCTTGTCTCGATATTTTAGGATTGTTTGGTAGTGGTAAAGCCAATGCCCTTGCCGAAGTCGCAGCGAGTTTGTGTCTGGCTGGTGAACTTTCAATTGTTGGTGCGTTTTGTGCCGATCATTTTTCTCGCGCCCACCACAAATTAGCTCGATAGCGTTTTACCTGAAGGCATCTTGTTCTAGGTCACTGTTTTAGCGAGCATTTTAAACTATAGTATACGTTTTAAATACGCAACCTATTGCTATGCCTTCAGTTAACAAAACCATTAATGAGTTAGTTCCTCTGCTCAAGCCAGGCACTAGGCTATCCCTTACTATTGAATTTACTATTCAAGATCAGTTCACCTTTGCAACTTCCCTTGTGGGACACAAAGAGGGACAATACATTATCTTGGAATTGCCTAGTAAGGCGAAAGAAGCATTGGTTATGAGGAATGTCTCCAATGCACACGTAGTCGTAAGATGTGTCACTGATACAACACTCGGTCATGTTATTGCGTTTAAGTCGACAGTACTGCAGATAGTGAACTCTCCAGTACAACTCATTTTTATACGCTTTCCAAAACACTTTGCGTCTAAGCCTATACGAAACCACGAGAGATACTCTTTCGAGATCCCGATTGAGATTAGTTCAAACACCATCACTTACCAAGCGACTATGCTCGACTTCTCTCTTTCTGGATTAGCGTTTTTCGTACTTGGCGAGTGCAACTTATCGCGAAACAGTTTGATTGATATACACTCTCCATTTAGTGAGTTTTTGCCAGACAAACTTGGCTATAGCATAGTGAGTATTACAAAAGAGAAAAATGGTCACAGATACGGAGTTAAGTACGATCAGGCACTTAAAATGAATGATCGCCTCAAACTTGCACTACTTGAGCACAACTACCTTTCCAGTTCTTTGTGATAGAAATGAGATTTGTAATGTACAAATGCGGCGTTTAGCGCCCGCTCTTTTAAAGGTTTAACTAACACATAGTCGGCTCCTGCTGACAAGAATGCTCGTTTAGTGTCTTGCATACCGTCGGCAGTACAAGCGTAAACTGGGACATCTAGGCCCAGATCTTCGCGAATAATTTGAGTAGTTTCAACACCGCCAATATTTGGGAGCTGGTTGTCCATCAAAATCAGGTCAACGTCACTGTTAGATTTAAGATAGTCTAGCGCTTGGTAACCATCTTCAACCCAGTCCACTTTCATACGGTATTTTTCACAAAACGCTTTGGCAATAAAGGCGTTTGTTCTGTTGTCTTCAACTAACAATACGTTTAGCTCATTTTCAAACAGTTCAGCAGGTGGAATCATCACCTCTTCAATTTCCGTACCTTCTTCTATCAATCTAGATTCTACTGGTACTTCAATGTGAAACTGTGTCCCCTCTCCGACTTGACTTGTAACTGTCACCTTCCCTTCGAGAAGATCGACCAAACTTTTCACAATCGCCAGACCAAGTCCACTGCCGCCGTACTCTCTTGTTGTCGTAGACTCAGCTTGAACGAAGGGTTCAAAGATTTGTTCTAGTCTTTTTTGCTCTATTCCTATTCCTGAATCAGCAACGTGTATAACCAAAAGGTTATTTCCGTCCTCGGTCTCCTTGACCAGAATATTAACAACCACTTTACCCTTGTGGGTGAACTTCACCGCGTTGCTTACTAGGTTAAATAGAATCTGGTTTAACCTAACTTGGTCGCTGTTGGCATAGCACTTATCGTTCACATTGGTGTTCACATCAAAGCCAATATGTTTTTCTACACATAATGGCGCAAAGATTTTTTCTACTGCGTTAACTAACTCAGAGATTTTGAACTCTGAGTGTTGAATGTGGAACTTCCCTTGCTCAATTTTGGAAAAATCTAATATGTCGTTTAGTACAGCAAGAAGGTGTTCTCCACTGTTACAAAGGATATCTACATGTTCTAAGTCATCTGGGTCAGAAAGATTGCCTTTTAGCAGTTGGGATACACCCAAGATACCATTAAGTGGCGTTCTTAACTCATGACTCATTTTAGCTAGAAAGTCTGCACGTAAACGCGCAGATTCTTCTGCGGCTTCTTTGGCGACCAAGCTCTGTCTTTCTGCTTCGACAAAGCTGGTCACGTCCTGTCCTTGAGCCATCACATTAGACACTTGTCCATTTAAACTGATCGGAGAAAGGTTCCACCTATAAGTCTTGTTACTTATTTGCAGATTGACACCCGTCAGTGTTGCGCCTTTGGAACACATGTTAATTTGCGGCGCTAGCTTAGACAAAAACTCGTGATCGTCAGTGCTTTCTTCATCAATTTGGAAAATGTGTTGCGCTGCTGGGTTTACTCTTATCAAACGACCTGATTTGTCCCATAAGGTAATCGGCGATAATGAGAAATTAAACAGGTCAGCAAATTGCTTTTCCTGCTCTTGAGTACGCTTAAAGTTCCTTTCAAATGACTCGCCAATGGTGTGAAACTCTTCAATGTTTGAACCACTAAATGAGACGCCACTTCTATTTTTGACTGTTTGCCTCGTGAATTCAGTCAAGTTATCCAGCTCGGTAGCAACCCGTTTCCCCAACCAAAATCGGTTGTATACCACCATGATCATTAAACAAATTAATGCGCCTATGCCCCACCAGTAATGACTTCTGACCAAGGACAGAATATGGTCATTACTCTGCACGGTATAAACACTTAAGTAGGTCGGCACTCCATCTATCGACAAATCAGTCTTTGATACCATATTCTCAGTGAGAGCAAACTCAGGGGTGTACTCTTCTAACCAAGCTAGGTGAGTAGATGTCCCCTCTTTGCTGCTAGACGCAATAACTTCACTACCAACTGTCAGGAAAACATTTTCTACATTTGAGCCTTTTAACATGGCATTGATAAGTGCAAAGTTGCCATTCAGTATGACACCTATGTGTAGATAGCCGACGACTTCACCGGAGTCTGCGTTAATAATTGGCGAACGCCTTACCATCAAGTAACGTGTACCCAATTTAGAAGATGCTTGTGATAAGTGCCATGCCGACCCATGAGACACTTGATTCGCTATAACTTCGAGATCAACTTGGTCTATGCCGTAAAATTCGTTGTTGTGATCATGCCATATGATTTCTTGATGACTAGTGACAAACCGTAAATCTGGTGTGTTATTTGGGTTCATCTGATCGACGCTAGAGAAAAAGTTATACAGTTCGTCCGGTTCACTGGTCAAAGAGGTAACCAGAGTTGGGTTTCTACTATAACTATCCTGTTGAATCTCTATTGATTTCAATCGGAATGAGAAGATCTCTTGGACCAGACTAGATGTTTGTTGAACTGACCTTGCCACTTCTATCGAAACAACCTGACGATTCACTTGATAATTTTGTAGCAAGACAATACCCGTCAGTATAGCGATAGTCACAAATACCGACCGGGTAATTAACGAGACTAAACTGGTGCGTTTCGTTTTAATTTTGCTCATTATCTATCTGAGTACCTAAACGCTCTTTCTTTTAGCAGTTGAATTCTCTCTGGTGAGTCTTCTGCAGTAACAAGAGCAAAGTCACCTGAGTAAACATGAGGTACAGTTTTTCCTTCAATATCCCATTTAATTGCTTCAGCCATCGCGATTCCCGTGTCGTCATTCATACGCATCACAGTCACGTCTAATTGCCCTTTTTGAATCGCTTCCAGTTCGGCCGAACCACCGCCCCAACCATTGACCAAAATATCCGTGCGGTTAGTTTTGCTAAGCGCATCAACGGCACCTAAAGCGACGTCAGTTGAACACGCATATATGAATGAGATATCGGGGTCTTTATTGAGAATTTTTAGCGCCGCTTCCTTACCTGATTCTCGTGTCGCTTTGGTGTAAAAAGCAGATGAAAGAGTGTATGTATCATTTTGGCTCATGGCCTCAATAAATGTATCACCACGGGCATCACTTATATAACCTTCGGAAAAATAAAGTACCGAATATTTGTGGTCACGACTGAAACGGTCTTTGAAATAACTTTCGAGAACTTTAGTACCTTGTAAGTGGTCAAACCCAACGTACAAAAACGGGTGGTTTTCTTCCCATGCTCTGACCGGCGTCGTTATATTTTGTAGGATCAACTTGGTGTCTGCAGAGTTCAATACGTGTTCGATAAACTTTCTGTGACGCGTAGTATCAAGTGTAAAAACTAGATAATCTGATTTGTTTTTTACCGCTTCCAAAAGTGAAAGGTTTTGTTGCCTGACATCAACGTTTGGCCGTGTAAACACCTGATTGATTGAATAGTTTATACCCAGCTCTTCGAGTCGAGTCTCAAAGGCTTTTATATTTCTAACCCAGTAATCAGAAACCTGTTGCCCAGGATAGACTACCGATATGGTTATTGGTTGTTGTTGCGCTTTTGCTATTGGAATCGGATTATTTCTAACAGCATCAGCAAGATTTGAGGTCAATTTCTGCTGAGAGGGATTAGCATCTAAGTACTCTTCATACTGCCAGTAGCCACTCAAGGCTTGTGAAGAGTTTGTGTTTGCCACTACCGCTGTCGTAGTAGCAGTAAGCAACATCGCGAGTAACGCTCTATTGAACATGTGTAAGCCTCTCTATCTTTTGCCAACTTTAGTATTTTGCTCTATTTTGGTTTTCATTCAATGAAAATCTTATATTTTTTAATAGGTTGCACAACTATTGACCTTTTAGTCAATTTTTTGTTGTGCAACCTGTATCTTTAGAAAGTAAAGGCTAAGTTTGCGGAAACACCAAATTGGTTGTCTCCAGCATAACTACCAGCAACGTCAAAACTGACTAAATCACCGGGGCTAATGCCAATACCTGCGGTGACTGAATTATCCAAAGTGTCTTCTATGTCAATTTCGTAACCGGCTCTTAACTGTGCCCAACCCGCAGCATTGCCTTCAATACCAAAACGCAAAAACTGGGTATCATCATTTACGTTAACAAACCTTCCCTGCTCAGTAAGATCTAAGTCAGCCGTTGCAGTAAAGTATGTCGAAGTATAGGAACCAGATACCGTCACTTGAGTATCAAGTTCATATCGATACATAGTATTGTTCACCGCTAACGTATCGATCCTCTGCGAAAACAAATCTTTAATGGCAATACCCGCTCTAAACTGATCGGCTACCCAAACCGCACCCAGATCGATGTTAAACGCATTTTTTTTCTTTTCCGTTTGGTCGTAGTCATCTATATCAAAATCTTCAACCGACAAGTTTTGGTTATAGGTGCGCATTTGTTGCAACTTAGGTGTTACCCCTATAGATACCTGTTGACCACTTAATACAAAAATCTTTGCCAATGCTACGCCGTATTCCTCAAGCCCAAAAGCAATCACATCTACTGACGAGTTTTCGTAGCGACTTTGAACAGCGGAAGCGCTATTTCCGCCATCTGCTGCGATTTTTGTTGAAGCAATTACCTCTGCGTATCCACGCGCAAAAAAGTTGCTTGAGATAGTATCAATAGGCAAAGCAACAGAAACCCCTACCCCTCCATTGACAGCTAACGGTTTGTCATCTGCTAAACGGGTTAGATAGCTGTTCAGTTGATCCACTGTCGTTTGGTCGCCACTTCCACCATTTTCAAACGCTTTGATTGTGTCTTGCAGGTCATCAATAGTTGCAAGGCTTTCGTCGGTGTCGCGTACCCGTATCCCTATCGCTGGGAAAAGAACACCGAAAGAATCACTATCTCTGTACACCGCCACCAGCGCGGGGTTGTAAAATGGAGCAAGTACGTAATCTGCACTTGTTACGCCGGCATTGCCCATACCGTTACCGCGTCCATCGGGTACAACGGCAGCGCCATACGATGCAGTTGAAACCAATGAAGCAGCCACTACTATTGATAAATTTCTTTTTATATTCATGTCTCTACCAACCTTTTACTAGTCCAATTAAAAGGTTAATACAGATTTAGAATTTGGAAGGACTTTCTTTATGAATTGTTAGGTGTGGTAAGTTTCTCAAGGGAATATTGCCCGGAAACGAGCTTTTCTTTAGAAGCTTTACTAAGCTTTTTGAGTTTTATTTCTAATTTAGTGGCTTCACTGCGCGTACTGCCTGCACTTTGAAACCATACAAGAGTTAAAGGGCCTTTTCCTCTCAAGGCTTTTGCACCAGTACCCTTTACATGCTGCTGAAAGCGGCGCTCAACATCCGTGGTAATACCACAATACAAAGCGCCGTTAAAAGAGCGGATCATATATATAAACCACCCTTCTTTTTTATTGTTAATCGGTTGCAAAGGATTAGCTCAATTGCTCAACTGTCGCTTTAAGTTCTGCTAGTTGCACTTTAAGCTCTGCAACCTCTTGTTCTAAACGCGTCACTCTATCATCACTTTCTAGATGGCCTGTTTGCGATTCAACTACTTCGCCAACTTCAACCTCTCCACTAAACAGATGCTGATAGCGCGATTCGCGTTTGCCCGGTTCGCGTGCCAGTTTCACAACTAGCGCACCTTCTTCTCGATTAGCCATACCATCGAGAACGGCCTCTACCTCTTTCACATCGGTAAAATCCGCCAGCCTGTTGGTACGAGTGCGAAGTTCGCCCGGAGTTTGCGCTCCTCGCAGTAGCAGACAACACACAATACCTTTTTCTTGTGCAGATAGTTTTAAATCGCCAAACTCCGTATTACAGAAACGGTGTTGGTATTTGTTTGCCCTACTATTAAATCCGCTTTCATCGCTTACTAACCTTCTGGATATTAAGCCATCGACACCTTGCTGTATTTGCTGTTCTGAAAGCGCCATCACTGGCTCGCGATTGCTTTTTTGGTTGCACGCTGAAGTCAAGCTATTTAGCGTTAAAGGGTAGTAGTCGGGAGTCGTTACTTCCTTTTCGATTAAGCACCCAATAATTCGAGCTTCTATAGCGGAAAGTTCAATGCTCATATTTACCGTCCTTTTGGTTTTCTTTTTGGTATGCGCTAGTGCTCTGAAACAATAGTTACAGATTCAGTATTTCCATCCTCGTCGATCATCAATATACGCGAACGACCAATTTCGATTTCTGTCATTTCTTGTTGGGTTCGTTCACTTTGATATGCTTGACGTAGACGCTCTGAATTTTCAATCTGTACAGCACTCGGCTCACGGGGAACCAATATTTGAGAAACACGCATTTCCATGGTCATAAAAAGTTATCGGGAGCAAGATAATATCTTGACTGACGCTGCGGCTCAACGAATCAATTGCGAAACGAACAGTTTTTGCTCAATAAAGAGGCGTTATTGATCTAAAGACTGTTCTAACAAGGGCTGTTGTGTTTTAATCGATCTAAGTTATTGTTGATTATTAGGAAAGGGATCTATGAGCGGAGTATTTGAAATCGTTGGTCAAGCTCGTCGTAAAAACAAGCTTAAGCGTGAATTGGTTGATAATGAAAAGAAAGTACGTGACAACCGCAAGCGTGTTGACCTACTAGAAAACTTGCTTGACTACATCGAAGCTGATATGAGCACTGACGAAATCGTTGGTATCATCAAAAACATGAAAGCGGACTACGAAGATCGCGTTGATGACCACATCATCAAAAGCGCTGAGATCTCTAAAGAGCGTCGTGAAATCAGCCGCCGTATTCGCGAACTAACGGAAGTTGATAAGCAAACCGTTCAAGGCAAAAAGAAGTAATCTTTAAAACCCGCTTTTAAGCGGGTTTTTTCTTATCCATATGAGATTTAACTTTTCATCATCACGTAAAACGTTTGCGTAATCGCTAACCTTCTATTTACTGAAAAGTGGGGCTTTAATCACATATTTCCCCCTGTTATATTTCTTCGCAGTACTTATTCAAACCATTCGAGGCATGGAGCTTCCTCGCAAGGGCTATTCCCTATATCTCACGATGAGAAGATTGGTACCACTTTTGTCTGGCAAATTTGGTGCGGGCAGTAAATTACAGAGGGTTAAATTATGGACATGGTTGAAATTCTTGGTTACGCGGCTTCCATTATGGTTGCGATCTCCCTAATGATGAAAGATATCGTTAAGCTTCGCGTTTTGAACTTTATTGGTTGTGCGCTTTTTACTGCCTACGGACTTATGATTGACGCATGGCCTGTTGTAGTGACGAACGGCTTTATTGCATGTGTTAATGTGTATTTTTTGGCAAAGATGCGACAAGAGCAAAAACCAACTGCTGAGTCTGTCGCTTAAATATTAGTTAAAATAGAAAACCCCGCTTTGGCGGGGTTTTCTTTTACTCGTCATCTAGAGGTATTAGCTTGGTGCTTCCACCCCTAAACTTCTCACGACGCTTTTGGATAAACGCATAGAAGCCAGGTATCAAGAATGTACCTGCAAGTAGAACACACAATAGTCCCCCAACTAGCGAGATACCCAAGGAGTTTTGGCTTACATGACCGGCGCCTGCGGCAAATATCAAAGGGAACATCCCCAAGATAAATGACCAAGAGGTCATGTTTACCGCTCTAAACCTTAGCTTACCGCCTTTTACAGATGCATCCTCTATCCCTAACTCATTTTCTTCCCGTTCGTTCTTGGCAAACTCGACGATTAAAATAGCATTCTTCGCCGCTAACGCTATCAAAAGAACAAGTCCGATTTGGGCGTACAAGTTAAGTGGTATACCCGTCAAATTAAGCGCTAAGAAAGAACCTAGCGTCGCTATCGGAACGACGAGAATTATAGCAAGTGGAATACTCCAGCTTTCGTATTGCGCAACCATAAATAGATAGATAAAGATCAAAGCCAAAGCGAAAGCATATATCGCTTGGTTTCCTGCCAGTACCTCTTGATAAGCCATACCAGTCCACTCGAATTGATACCCGTGTGGAAGCATTTCTTGCGCAACTCGCTCCATGGCGGCGATAGCATCACCACTAGAATAACCCGGTGCTGGCTGTCCCTGAATAATGGCACTTCTGTACATGTTGTAGCGCCATGCTACATCAGGCTCAAATACCTGTTCATAAGAGACAAGTGTACTAAGCGGTACCATTTGACCATTTGACGCTCTAACGTGGAAGCGTTCTAGATCGTCCATACCACTTCGATGCTCGCTATCCGCTTGCATAGTAACGCGGAAATTTTTACCGAACATAGTAAAGTCGTTCACGTAAAGCGAGCCCAAGTTACCCTGTAGCGTTTGAAATATTGAGGTTAACGATATACCTAGTTGCTTCGCTTTATCGCGGTCTATATCCACATAGTAGTGAGGAACGTTCGCTCTAAAAGTGCTAAAGGTATAGGCTATCTCAGGTTGCTGGTTAGCTTTTGCAATGACCTGCCCCATCACTGTCGCAAGATCCGTTCGGCTGCGACCCAAGGTATCTTCTAAAACAAACTCAAAACCCGAAGCTGCTCCCATTCCCGGAACCGCAGGTGGCCCCATGGCAAATACAATAGCCTCTGGTATCTCATTCGCCGCTTTAGCATTAATGCGATTAGCGATGGCATTGGCAGATTGGTCACCATCCATCCCGTTGCGCGTATCCCAATCTTCCAGTTTGATAAATAGGGACGCGCCGTTGGAAGCAGCAGCGCCAGTCATAAATGCAAAACCGTTTGCTACCGTAACGCCATCAACCCCCGGCTCTTGTTCCACAAATCCGATAAGCTTTTCAGTTACTGCCTCAGTACGCGACAAGGATGCGGCGTCAGGCAACTGAACATTGACCAACAAGATCCCTTTGTCTTCCTGAGGAACAAATGCTGTTGAAGTAGTTTTGGCAAACAGTGTTACCGCAACAAGTGCAACTAGGAAGAAGCTAACTAGCAGTGCGGTCTTTTTCACCAATAGTCCAGCCACTTTGCCATAACCTTCTGTTATGCGCTCTAGACCACGGTTAAAGCTCTTGTACCAGTTTGCTGTATTTCCACCGCCCTGTTTTAACACTAAAGAACACAATGCTGGGGAAAGAGTCAGTGCATTTATTGAAGATATCACCACCGAGATACAGATAGTCAAAGCAAACTGTCGATACATTATTCCGGTAATACCTGGAAGCATTGCGACGGGCAAGAAAACCGCCAACAATACTAGCGTCGAAGTCACTATTGGGCCGGTCACTTCTTTCATTGCGAGCAGGGTTGCTTTTCGCGGTGTTAAACTCGGATCTTTTGCCATGGTTGTATCGACGTTTTCTATTACTAGAATCGCATCGTCTACTACGATACCTATCGCAAGTATTAAACCGAACAGAGTCACTGTATTAATCGTAAAACCAGTGATCTGCATCGCCGCAAACGTACCGATTAACGAGACAGGGATGGCAACAACCGGAATCAAAGTCGCTCGTGCACTACCAAGGAACAGGTAAGTGACAGCAATCACTAATAAAATCGCTTCGATAAGGGTTTTTACAACACCTTTGATAGACTCAGCAACAAACACGGTTGTGTCATAGCTAGTTTCGTAGGTCATGCCCTCAGGAAACTGCTTGCTCAGATTATCAAGCAGTGTCATTACCGCTTGGCCACTTTCTAGAGCGTTGGCATCCGATTGAAGTGATAAGGCCACAATAGATGCGTCTTCACCGCGAAACTTACCGCTACCGTCATAAAACTTCTTACCCAGTTCAACGCGGGCAACGTCCTTTAGAAAAACGGTATTTCCGTTGCTGTCAGCGCGAAGTACGACATTTTCAAACTCCGAAACAGTTTCTAGTCGGCCTTTGGTGACAAGGTTGAACTGTACTTCTTGTGGGTTGGCATACGGCGCCGCCCCTATCCGTCCCGCAGCGACTTGTACATTCTGCTCAGCCAATGCTGCGTAAACGTCTGACGTAGTGAGTTTTAAGTTCGCCATTTTTTCTGGGTCAAGCCAGACGCGCATAGCGTATTCACCGCCCCCGATTACATTTACTTCACTAATGCCTTTGACCCTCGCTAACTGGTCTTTGACATTGAGGTTAATGTAGTTGATCAAAAACTGATCATCGTATCGCCCGTCCGGAGAATAAAAGTTTAAAACCATCAACAGATCGGGAGATCGCTTCTTGACCGTAACACCAACCGCTCTCACTTCTTGAGGTAACTTGGATTCTATTTGGGCTACCCTATTTTGCACGTTCACCTGAGCCATATCAGGGTCCGTACCGACATCGAACGTAACATTCAAGTTATACGAGCCGTCGTTGGCACTTTTCGAGGACATGTAAATCATATCTTCGACGCCATTCACCGAAGTTTCGATGGGGTCAGCTATCGCCTGTTCAACAACCTCTGCACTAGCACCCGTGTAAAATGCTGTGACGCTTACCGAAGGCGGACTAATTTTGGGGTATTCAGCAACAGGCAAAACCGCGAGAGAAATCGCACCCGCAAGGGTGAGGATTATCGAAATGACCAGTGCGAACTTAGGACGTTGTATAAAGAATCTGCTTAACATCGCTGCACTCCGTTACTCTTGGTTTTTCACGTTAACTGGATTGCCATTCCTTACCCGTTGTAAACCCGCTGTAATCACTGTATCACTTTCCGAAATACCTTGATTAACTACCACTCCTTGGTCTGTCTGCTTTCCTAACGTCACATTTCGTCGTTCTGCTACGTTACCTTCACTAACAACCATGACAAAATCACCTTCAAGGTCCGTTTGCACCGCTTTTCTAGGTATGACTACAACATCTTGAGGTTCACTTTCCCTCAGCTCAACACGGATATGTTGGCCCGGAAGTAAACGATGCATCGGGTTTGACACAATAGCCCGCATAGCCATTGTTCCGGTGTTTAGGTCTATTCGATTACCCAAGTAATCAACCACCCCGGAATGTTCAAATTCTTGTCCGCTCTCTAATAGGATGCCCACCTCTATCTGACGGCTTGTTTGCGAATCTGTCTCAGAAATTTTATCTATGCCAAGATTTAACCTTTCTCTTTCGCTAATGCTAAATGAAGCGTGCACCGGATCTAGGCTCACTAGCGTGGTTAGCACACTTGTAGAAGGCGACAACAGGTCACCCTTGCTCACATTACTATCGCTAATCCTTCCATCAAATGGCGCTCTGATCTCTGTATAGGAGAGGTTTACTTCTGCTAGTTTAAGCTGCGCGGTCGCCGACTCTACTTGAGCCCTTGCAGACAGAAGTTGAGCGTACTTATCGTCGAAATTTGATTGAGAAATACTGCCTTTAGGCAGCAACGATTCCGCTCGTTTAAAGTCGAGGTCTGCTTTTTTAAGGGATGCGTTGGCCTGTGCAAGAGAGGCTTTAGCGCTCGCGACCTGTGCTTCGAAAGATGACGGTTCTATTGTGAAGAGCAGTTGTCCTTTTTCGACCATTTGACCTGCACTAAAATTCTTTTCCGCAAGGTAGCCGGTGATCTGAGCGGTGATATTTGTATCTTCTACCGCTTCAACACGACCTATATAAGACTTGCTTTGTTGGAATGGAATCACTTCTACTGTTTGAGTAGATACGACAGGTAATGGTGCTTGCGCATTTTGGGACGCATTGTTGTCACAAGCACTAAGAAACAAGGCGCTTGCGAGTGCAAGAGTTAAATTCGTTTTTTTCATTGATAAACCGTCGTTAAAATAAACATGGCAATTATAATTTAAACGACGGTTATACTGAGAATGTCCGAGAACTATCAGAGACTCTTAGAAAGGTGTATCAAAGTGTTACAGCGCTTAGTCAGTATAGCTTTCTAGTAATTTTTGGGGTGATTTCCACCCTATCACCAATTCGGGTATTTGCGAGCCACATGGCGCTTGCCATGTTTTTTCGTGCAAATTTTCACCACCAAAGTGATCATAAAACTCGTGGGCTTGTTTGTTTTCCTGCAGCACTTCTAGGTAGACGCCTTGATCGGGAAAATAGTGATTCATCCAACTTGCCATCTCATTGAGCAGCCGCTTTCCAATCCCTCTTCCGCGGTACGCCTTATCTACGTGTAACGACTCAATAATTGACCCTTTATCAATATCGTGGTTTCCAAAGCCACAGATAAATCCCATCAAAAGTCCACCCTCTTCCGCGAGCAGAACGTGCTGGTTAAAAGCAGGATTGATAAGTCTTGTTTGCCATACCACCATACGGTCTGGTAGTACGTCGTTGGTCAAGTAGTCCTCAGTGTAAATGCCCTTGTAGAAATCCTTCCAGCTCTGAGCGTGTAACTGAGCTATCCGCTCGTAATCGCTATATTCCGCTACTCTCAATTCCATTTGCAGTTCCTTATTGCACCTATACGGTATCTTATTGCAACTTCATACTATCCAAATCTATTCAAAAAGCAAAACATTCCATTCACAAATTAATAATTGCCATTTGACTTACACGTGTACGCTGATATTCTAGCGAACACTTGTAAGCTAAAAGGAACTTGTCATGTCAGAAGAATCTAAACCACCGCTTATATGGGTGAACCTTATTCTTTTTTCGAGCACATTTTTGATCAGTCTCTTTGTTGTACCTTATTACGCCATTGAGCAAAGTTTACAGACGTCTGTTATCGTTTGGACTCTGTTGTGTTTCGCTTTCTGTAATTTATCAATCACTGCGGGTTACCACCGTCTGTGGTCGCACAAAACTTACCAAGCTAACTTTGCTTTGCGTCTTATCTTTGCGCTAGGCGGGGCATTTGCGTTGCAAAATAGCATATTACATTGGAGTTCAGACCATAGAGTGCACCACAAACACGTCGACAATAACGACAAAGACCCTTACTCAGCGAAACGTGGCTTTTGGTTTTCACACATTGGTTGGATGTTAAGAGACTACAATAAAGATAACTACGCAGACTATTCTAACTGCCGTGACTTACAGAAAGATCCTATTGTCGTTTGGCAACACAAGTACTACCTCCCACTGGCATTAATCACCAATATCGGAATACCAGTAACTCTTGGTTTTATTTATCAAGACATAATAGGAATGGTGTTGTTTGTAGGTATCCTTCGTCTAGTACTTGTCCATCACACCACTTTTTTTGTTAATTCATTGGCACATATCTGGGGTAGACAAACTTACACTGACAAAAACAGCGCAAGAGACAACGGTTTTCTCGCTTTGTTTACGTTTGGGGAGGGGTATCACAACTTCCACCACATCTTTGAAAACGACTATCGAAATGGTATTCGTTGGTGGGATTACGATCCGACTAAATGGTTGATCAAAGGTTTCTCTTATGTCGGTTTAACGACAAACTTGCGCAAGACGCCTCAGATATTGATTGAAAAAGCGCGCTTAAAAATGATGCTAACCAATGCCGAGAAAAAAACTCAATCTTTTCCTCTCTTGCAAACGCAAATTCAAGATGAGTTCGAACGTATCATCAAATGCCTAGAAGACTATTATTCAGTTAAAAAACAGATGCTTGGTGCAAAGCGAACACGGCTTAAGGAAAAATATGAGTTTGACCTTCTTGTCATTAGAAAGCAGCAAATACAAGTCGAGCTAAATGCGATGATTTCTGATTGGCGTAAGCTTAGTTGTCAGGCGGTATAAACGATTTACAAGGCTACGATCGTAGCCTTTTTTTTGAGATTAAGCTCTTTAAGAAGAGCAACTATAATGGGATACGCCACCGGTGTTAAATAGTTCTAACGGCTTTAAGCGATAAAATTTTTCTTCCACTTGCTTTGAGTTCTCGCTATAAGGGTCTGCGAATACAGACTCTAGCTCCTTAATCAAACTGTAGTCTCCTTTTTCAGCTTGAGTGTAAGCTGGAACAATCAGCCACTCTCTCCAAGTATATTTGGGATTAACGCGTTTCATTGCTCGTGTTACTTCATCAACACTTTGATCAACTAAGACTGTTTTGCGCCAAATCTTTAACCATTTCTGCCACTCTTCCATAAGTTCATCACTCGGTGTAGCGTAAAAACTCTTAGTGAGCGCAGAGGCACAATTCGGCAAGTCTGACAGCTCCCTAAATAGGATTGTGTAATCTACGTGAGTTCCCATCATTAGTTTTAAAAGTTGATTAAACAGCTCTGGGTCGAACTCTTTTAGCCCCAGCTTGGAGGCCCACATTTTTACTAGCTTGCTTTGTACAACTTCCTCGAAAGAGTCATTAATACCATCTAACCTTTCGAGCGCACTTTGTTCGCCTTTTAGCAAAGGGCGAAGCGCACTGCAAAAAGACTCAAAATTTTTCTCCGCTGCGGCGGGTTGGTTAAAAAACGAAAAATGTTTTCCTCCGCCCGTCCAAGGTTGGAAATAGGGATCAAAGTGTTCGCAGAATCCAAACGGCCCATAGTCTAACGTGAATCCACCAACCGAGCAGTTATCACTATTAAAGTTCCCTTGACAAAAGCCGACCCTCATCCAGTGAGTAATAAGCGTCGCAAGTCTGTCTCTAAACGCTAAAGCCAATTCTAGAATCTGGTCTGTTTCAGAAAGATTAGGTCTAATCTCGTCTTTGTATTCACGATCGATAACGTGCCTAACAATCATTGTTAGCTCATCTAGTTCGTTTTTATTGGCTTCTGTTCTTGCTCTACGACTAAACAGTTCCAGTTGGCCGACTCTAAGAAAAGAAGAGGCAACACGAGTAGATATAGCAACCGGATTTGAAACCATAATATCCGGATTTTCCGACTGCGAGTTTTCACTGTACCAAGGCCTGTCTACCCTTTCAGTAAGGGAGGTGAACAAGCACAAAGAGCGTGAAGAAGGAATACCAAGCGCATACATGAACTCTTGTGCTAGAAATTCCCTAACGCTAGAACGCAAAACCGCACGGCCATCTGCTCCGCGGCAATATGGTGTTGGACCGCCGCCTTTTAACTGCATTTCCCAACGCTTACCGTTAAACATGCCTTCAAACACGGATATTGCTCGGCCATCACCATAGCCATTCCCCGTTTTAAAAGGGCATTGCTCGGTATATTCATTTCCATATATAGAGAGCGCATACCCCGTTGCCCAGCCTACTTGTTTTAATGGTTCGGCACATTTAGACATGTCTGCGGAAAAGAGTCGCTTAAATGCATCATCGAGAACCAATTCATCTTGGATCCCCAACTCTGAAAACAGTGCTCGGCTATGGCTTACGTAAACCGGAGATTCAATCGGCGTCGGCGCTACGGGTACATAGTGGCCCGATAACACTTGTCTAGGATAGTGATCAATTCCGTCTTCTCTTCCATCGGGATCTACCTTGAGACTTTCGATCAATGAGTAGTCAGCAACCTTTGAAAAGTCACTAAAGTTTACTATTCGCATTTCTTGTTTGTCGGTATTCCGCATAGCTGCTGTAATCGGTTAACTCTTTTCAAACAATTGTAACAGTTGTGGTACATAAACCAACAGCCAACAATTTAAAGGGCGAATAGTTATTTGGAATAGTTGAGTCGGATAAAGTAGCTAATAGCTTTGTAAAGAAGGAGCTATTTAGAAAAGATTGGAGCGTGCAGCGGGAATCGAACCCGCATCATCAGCTTGGAAGGCTGAGGTAATAGCATTATACGATGCACGCATCATCGTGGGACGAGAGTTAATATGCCATAGTGACTGAAAAAGAAAAGGATAATTTGAGTATTCGGTGACTGTGTGCGTATCTTTTGGGCACTTTGTTCAGAATCTACGCTACAAGCCTGTTGTTATTGAGAAAATCCTCACTGCCCATTTCGTCATTTGATAAAGATTAAATTGCAGTTACACAAAAAAGGCCAAGGTAAACACCTTGGCCTATGTAATCAGAAACGATTATTTTGCTTTTGGAGTGAAGGTCTGCGTACTGCGATCTTCTTCAGCTACTGGTTCAATTTTCTCACCATTTGCAGTGATCTTGCGAACGTAGTCGATAAAGGTTTCAGTGTACAGTTTAAGCGTATCTTCGTACTTAGACTTGTCCGCAGATACCTCGCCAAATGTTAGGTAACCATCTTTACCACCAGCGATGTAGTTGTTTGTTACCACTACCAGTTCTCTGTCATCACTTAGGGCAGACCATGAACCATCGCCTTTTGCTTTTACTTCAAAGTTGTGAACTCGCTCGCCAGCAGGACGGTTAAAGTCTACATCGTAACGAATACCCGCAGCGTAAGGATAAGCACCATCTGAACCTTCCGCACTTTGGTCAACAAACTCAGCGTAGGCTTTATCAACCGCCTCGTTTAGAACTTTCTTAACCTCAGCACCTGTCATGGTTAGGTTAACCATAGTGTTATTGAAAGGTAGTACCTTTGTAGCGCCAGCTACCGTAAATGAGCCTTGAGTAATGTTAGCTCGTGCGCCACCACCGTTTTGGATTGCTACGTCTGCGCGCTTAGTTTCCGCAAGGAAAGCTTGAGCGACTAAGTCTGCAACTTGAGAGCCGTGCGCATCAGTGTGTGTGTCACAACCATCCGCCCCGCTGTGCTTTTGTTGACCTGGTACACGCTCGTAACACAGAAGTTCGGTTGATTGTGCGATTTCCATATCCTTCATTGCATCAAGCTTTTCTGAATATACCGCTAGAGTTTTTTGCGTTTCTGCGTCAGGCTGAACTTGAATCAGGTTTGGTTGCGCTTCGATGTCAGCGATTACCGCTTCTAGCTCAGCTCCTTTAAGAACCTGTTTCTTGCCGTTTTCGTCTTTGCGTTTAAACTCGTTACCAATCAATAGGTGAGGTGTACCGCCACATGACGCTACTTTACCGTTACCATCAAAAGATACAGAAAGTTCACCAAGTACTTGAGTATATTGCCATGCTTGAGCAACACACACTTGATCACCGTCTTTGTTCTTAACTAATGTTGGGTATGCACCATCACTCTTAAGACCAACCGCGTCAAAGTCACCTAGTAGCGTGTGTGAGTCACCGCCGATGATGACGTCAACGTCCGTTAGCTTTTCTGCCAACTGAAGGTCGTTGGTGTACTGGTAGTGAGTTAGAAGTACAATTTTAGATACATCTTGAGCAACCAGCTTGTCGATGTATTTCTGAGCGGTTTCAACTTCATCCAAAAACTGTGTAGTTTCATCAGGATTAGATGAGTTCATCGTTTTATTAGAAATGTCGATGCCGACAATACCTATCTTGTGCTCACCGTACTGTTTTACCGTGTATGGCTTGAAGTAGTCGTTAGCAGAGTTCATTGCAAGTGGAGATACACCCTGCTTTGGAATCACGTTTGCCGCAACGACTTCTGTTGCACAGTTTCCTTCGTTTAACCAATCTAAGAATTTTGCAAGACCAGCATCACCATCATCAAATTCGTGGTTGCCCAATGCGAACGCGTCAAAGCAAGCGTGATTCATCATCGCTGCATCCGCTTCGCCCTTAAATAGCGCGTAGTACAAAGTACCTGATATAGCGTCACCCGCGTGAAGCTTAAGTACGTTTTCGTTTGCTTCGGTGCGTTGTTCAAGAGCAGTGATAAGTGCCGGGAAACCACCCACTTCAGCGTAAGTAGATTGACCAGCAAGCTTTAGCTTTTGAGAAGAAGGCTCTAGGTGAGAGTGGTGATCATTGATATGTAAGATAGTTAGGTCAAAAGGCGCGGTCTTTGACGCCTCTGTAGCGCATCCTGAAGCAACCACTGCTGACAAGAGAGCTAATGCCAATGGGCTTTTTTTCATTTTCTGTCCCTATAATTGGTGTGTTAGAAGATAGTAATTTTCCATAGCCAACAATTATAGGTAGGAAGTGAAGCTCCGTTTACACCGATATAACACTTATGTGAACGCAATCGTTTGTGTGAACCGAATCCCAACCAAAGTGTGAAGAAAACGCGTAACAATCGCTTTATAAATAGCCGCTCACTTGTAACCAACTGTTACCACACGGTGAGAACAGCAATTTTCTCCACTTAAACAAAATACCAGTTAGATTTGCGGTTCCGGCTCCCCACATTTGTTTTCACTTGCAATTACTTTTACTACTGCTCTGTCTTTGCCCAGACTCTTAGCGCTATACATTAGCTGGTCAGCGTCACTAAGGTTGATCTGGCTATTACAAGCTTTGTATATTGCGCAGCCCACACTGATTGTCACTGTTAAATCGCCACTATCAGGTAATGGGTGTTTTACCAATCGAACCGCACTGCATAAATTGTGTGCTAATTTTGTCGCTTTACGAGTCGATGCACCGTTGATCGCAATGGCAAACTCCTCTCCTCCTATACGACTAATCAAGATCTCAGGACCAAGTACACTCTTAGCCGCTTTTGCTACTGAACGAATCACACTGTCACCATAATCATGGCCATAGTTGTCATTGATTCGCTTAAAATCATCAATATCGAATACCATCACAACGATGCTCGCGCTGTTGTCTTTGAGAAGTTTAAAACTTTCGAAGAAGAATCTCCGGTTGGTAAGAGAAGTTAAAGGGTCCGTTTCAGATAAGGATTTCAGCTCAAGGTTTGCTTGTTGAAGTTGTTTGGTTCTGGCTCTAACCGTCATTCGCAACATCAAAATATAGCTTATCGCTACAAAGGCACTGAGCAAGATAACGACTGGCCATAGGTAATCCGGATACACCGTGTTGATATACATCCACTTGCTAAAGATACGATGTTTCTCTTGATCAGTGACCTGCGCCATGCCGTATCTAATCAGACTTTGTAAGTCGCTATTCCCTTCTGCGACCGCGGGTCTAAGTTTTCCGGAATACAGATGTCGGACTCCAATAAACTGTGAAGGATCGGTGTCGGAATAGAGGAAAAAATTAGCGACTTGTAGATCAGCAACGAAGGCTTGTATGTTACCGGCGAAGGCATCCATAATCATATCTTCGTTGTTTGGATAGGTAGTGACCTCAACCTCTGGAAACTGGGTTCTAACAAACTCTTCTTCATAGCCGCCGCGAACAACGCCAACCGGATAGTGATGTTGTCCTTCCAGAAAAAGATTTACATCGCTCCCCATAAGATTTCGGCTAAAAAAGAGCTGGGTGTCTATCGTCATAAACTGGTCACTGTAGTCGAGAAACCTGTCTCGACTTTCGGACCACAATAGTCCAGCGTGTACATCCGCTCTACCGTCTTTTACGGCAAGTAACGAATCATTCCAATCCGTCAAATAAAACTCAACATCAATCCTATTTACTTCGGCATACCTCGACCAAAGGTCAATAAGAATACCCGACGGTTTCCCGCTTTCATCTATGTATGAAAAGGGTTTCCACGCCTTAGAGTTTGTGACGATGAGCGTTTCTTTTTCTGTGGCAGTTGCCGTTCCTAACCCAAATAAGAGTATCAGTATACAAATCAGCTTTCGCACGACCTTCCCTCGCTGAAAGTGAGACGCATCCATGCGCCTTTTCTATTTATCACCCTATTTATACATTGATGACGATTAAAGTATCACTACAATTGATTGATTATGATCGAATTAGTTGAGGTGGATCTCACCTCAGGGGTAAGGCCGTGAAATCGAACGAGAACCACTTTTTGTTAATTGTGTAGTCTATACAAAAGTATTCGACCAAAGAGTGACTTAGGCACGAGTTGTCTTTACGTAGTTCACTAGATCTTGATTCGCTACGCTGGTAATAAACTCGTCGTTCAAGTAAAAGTCCACATTGCCGTGATTTTTTACACCTTTAAGACTTTTTACTTCTCCGGAGTTCATCGTCAAGCGCATTTCAAGTTCATTTAAAGCTGTTTGATGAACTTCAGCTTTTTTGTAGTTGGAGTTCGACGCTAACGGAACTTCAGTCAACGAGCTATCTAGCTTGTCGTTAACTTCGATATAGTTTTTTGTTGGGGTATCAACAACAGCGGGAGACTTGCCAGAAATAGGGTTGGTACCAGTCCAGAACTCGATAGCGTTTACGATAAACAAATCAGCTGCGCCAGCGATACCATACGCGGGTGACAGCAAGATAAACATGCCTTCTCTAGCGTAGCGATTGTCGACAACCTCTAAGTTAAATTTGCTTACCATACCAGTGGTTGCCATTTGTCCCATGCAGCCCGTTAATGATGTGATCCCCATAGCGGTAATCATGGCTATTGTTATCGATTTATATTTCATTGTTTCTACCTCATATTAAGACGGCAAGACTATATTTTCCCTTGTTACAATTTGAAACACTTCGCATGACAAATTTACTTAAATTTAACTAAGTCAATTTTTTGTGTGTATTTTCGAGCAAATGAAAACAACAGCTTCAACCCCCGTTAAACAAATATCAATCACAGTAATTTGATTACCTCCAAGCGCGGATCTACCGACCTTGCGCAACACTAAAAATACAGTTAATTAACATTTCAGGTTATTTGTACAAAATAGGTAAAAAAGAGATTCCAATCACATATTTATTGGTTATAATTCGCGCCCGTTACGATTTGTGTTGATAAACGCAAACAAATTTTGAGTTTTTCGTTACCTAGAGTAAAAATGATGAGCAAAATTGATAAAGCAATGCGCATCCTGTTAGCAGGTTTTTGTATTAACCTCTGTTTAGGCATCCTGTATGCGTGGAGTGTCTTTAACAAAGCGTTAGTCACCGACTTTGGTTGGAGTGCCGCCGACGCTTCCTCACCTTACGCCATTGCAACAATTACCTTCTCTGTCTGCCTTTTGGTTGCTGGCATCCTTCAAGACCGTATGGGTCCACGCAAGATCCTTATTCTAGGTACAACACTAACTGGTCTAGGCATGATTGCTTCAGGCTTCGTATCCTCTGTCCTAATGCTCAACATTACTTTTGGTGTAATCACCGGTGCTGGCATTGGTTTTGGTTATGCTTGCCTTTCACCATCGGCGATGAAATGGTTCCACAGCTCGAAGAAAGGACTTGTAAATGGTCTAATCGCAGCTGGTTTTGGATTGGCTGCTATATACCTTGCGCCTTTAACCTCAATGCTGATCACTCAAATGGGCATTAATACAAGTTTTATGATTTTGGGTGTAGGCGTACTTGTTATTGCAGTACCGTTAGCATGTACCATTACTAACCCACCAGCGGGTTACCAGCCAGAAGCTCCTAAAGTCAAAGCAGGAAAACCAGTTAAAGCAATTGCACCGTCTTGTGACATGACCTGGAGAGCAATGCTAAAAACGCCTCAATTTTATTCACTTTGGGTTATGTATGCGTTCGCCGCTTCAGTTGGTTTGATGATCATTGGTAACATCACCAACATTGCGAGCGTACAAGCAAACTTGCCAAATGCTGTTTACTTAGCGTCGATTCTAGCCGTGTTTAACTCAGGTGGTCGTGTTGCTGCAGGCATCCTGTCTGACAAAATCGGTGGTGTAAAAACGCTCCTACTCGCGTTCATTCTGCAAGGCGCTAACATGGCTCTGTTCGTTACTTTCCAAACCGAGTTCACTCTAATAATCGGTACAGCAGTTGCCGCACTAGGTTACGGAACTCTTCTTGCCGTATTCCCTTCTATCACTGCTGAATACTACGGCCTCAAGAACTACGGTACTAACTACGGTGTACTCTACACCTCTTGGGGGATTGGTGGTGCAATCGGTGCAGCAGTTGTAGGTTACTCTATGACGCAAGGCAGCGGTTATGGTCTCGCTTACACTATCTCGGGTGCGATGATGGCCGTATGTATTGTCCTAGCACTTGTAACTAAACCAGTAACACAAACGGAAAGTGAAGCGCTTTCAACCGTTAAAGCATAAGCTTCCTAAATTTCAGAAAAAGGCTTAACCTAGGTTAAGCCTTTTTTTTGTTTCCGATATGACTACTGTAACTTTACCAAGCGACTATTATTTAACCAACTTTAACAAACTTCGACTTCACGCGACTTCTTATTACAGTGACCTATTGTCTGAAGACGAAAAGTTATGGTTAAGTAGATTTGAGAATCTCGAAACAACGGCTCAATGCTTGCTTGTTCGATTGCTAACTCGCAAAGGGAAATGGTTTAGGAGCGATAAGTTAAACTATGTCGAAATTCCTGCAACCGATAAAGTACTGTCACAACTGCAAAAAGAAGGGTTTGTCGAATTAAACCCACAAATTGATCACGCCTCAATTGCAGAGTCTTTGTTAACAAAAAACGAAGTTGGCTTGCTGTTTCCTAATCTAGATAAAAAACTTCGCAAACCTCAACTCGTTGAAGCTATCGCAAATGATTCACTTACTCCATTATCCGAATACCCTTTTGATATTGTCTATTTGCAATCAAGTCGTTATCTAAAGCTGCTCAGTACGCTTTTTTTTGCCAACACTCGACAAGACCTCACTCAATTCGTTCTCTCTGATATTGGAATGCACAACTTTGAGCAGTACGAACTCAGCAAGGAACTGCGATTTTTCAAAACAAGAAACCAGATAGACGCATTGATCAAGATATTCGATATTTGGGAAAGCTTTGAAGCAAATAAGAAAGTTGAAAAAATTCAAGTTATCCAGTGGCTTTCGTCTATACCTAAACAAGTAAAACACAACTACGTAGACGCTAAGTTACAGACTTTAACTTGTGCTTTGGCACGCCAACTTGAAAGAATTGGTGATATTGAAACTGCATTACTCTGGTTTAGGAAGACACCAGCCCTACCAAGCCGTGAGCGTCAGGTCAGAATACTTGAAAAACTCAAACGCTACCAAGAGATGGGGGCTATGGTTGCAAAGATGCTATCTCATCCCATCAACAAGGGAGAATACGAAGTCGCGTTAAAACTCCATGACCGATTCAGACGTGTAAATGGTGAAAAGGTTCAGCGCAGAGAAAAGCCCAAGCACGAAAGTGTTCTGTTAAAGTTGGACATCGAAACGCAACGAGTAGAGTTAGCAGTAGCCGAACACTATAATCGATTAGGCTATCAGGTTTACTACACTGAGAATTCACTTCTCAACGGCCTTATGGTGCTAACTTTATGGCCCGCGATATTCGCTCCAATTGAAGGCGCATTTGTTAACTCTTATCAAGCTGCGCCAAAAGATCTCTATCAACCGAGCTTTGTCTCATCGCGAGCCGACCTGATAGAAAAAGAACTTAGCGACCTGCTTAAATACGGTTTAAAGCATCTATTGGATCGTTATCGTCGCAAAGCTGGTATAGAGAACCCCTTCTTACACTGGAAATACCTTCCACTTGAATGTGTAGAAAACGCAGTGAATAACATCTCACCTCAACTACTCGTCGATCTAATTAGAATTCAGTTAAGTGATCTAAAGCTATACCGCTCCGGAATGCCAGATCTGATTGCATTCAAAGGGCAACAGTTTAAATGGATCGAGGTAAAAGGTCCGGGTGATACACTTCAAGACAATCAAATACGTTGGTTTCACCATTTCAACGAACTAGGTATCGATTACTGTGTTGCATGGGTCAACGCTGAATAAGTCATCAAACCCTTCGCCTAGCTGCGATAAATAGATAAATATGTCGGTATTTCATATTGAAAGTCTAACCTTATTAATGATAATGGGAATAATTATCACTATATGGCTAACTCATGTTTAACGACGCCAACCAGTTTTACTTTAACGAGTATCAAAGTTCAAACTCTGAAAAACAGCCTCATATTCTGTTAGTAGAAGATGATTCCACCTTAACGAGCAATTGAGCCAGTTGCTAGAGAGCCAAAGCTATAAGGTCTCCGCACTGAAAGATGGAGACGCGGCGCTAACCGCTATTCAAAATCAACTGTTCGATCTGATCGTGTTAGATGTCGACCTACCCGGCGTAGATGGATTCAGCATTCTAAGTGCCGTTAGAAGCAAAACAAAAACCCCAGTGATTATGTTAACTGCGTATGGTGCCGAAGAACATCGTATAAGAGGCTTGCGTTCGGGCGCTGACGACTACGTTACAAAGCCTTGCAGCTTTACCGAACTTTCGCTTCGCATTGAAGCCGTTTTGCGCAGAACAGATCCTCAATCACACCCTAGTCAATTAAAAACCTATAGGTATGAAGAGATCGAACTCGATCGCTCTGAGCACAAAGTAGTGTTGCATCTAGCAAATCGGCACTCAACAATTGAAATGACACCGATTCAGTTCCAATTGCTTTGGACCTTAGCGACAAATCACGGGTTTACTCAGTCAAAACCCTTTCTGTATCAGACCGTATTGCAGAGAGAATTTAGTCCTTATGACCGAAGTCTTGATATGCATATGAGCAGAGTTCGAAAGCGTTTAATCGCAGAAGGCCTTGATCCACTCCGCATTCAAACCGTTCACGGAAAAGGGTATCTCTTAAAATGACTAAAACTCTCTTTTGGCGACTGTTTGTCATTGTCGCACTTGGCGGGGTAATTTTTATCTCGTTACTGCACAGTGCTACGCTACTATCAAACAAAAAAATGAGCTTTTTAGCACAAGAGCATCAACAAGAAATCTTGGATTGGGGAAAAACCGCACAAGCCTATGTTGACAATGATGACCTTGACGGTCTGCATACTTGGATAGAAGAGCTCTCTGAAACTGAGCAAACTTGGATAACGGTCGTCCAATCTAAAATAGATGTGGTCGCCGGAAATCAGCTCAACGCTAGGTTTTGGCACGGTTATGGTATTGGCCGTGACGTTAGTTGGAAAATACATCTCTATTTTAAAGAGAACCCAATAATGGAAGTAAGGCTTGCTCCGTCAGACCTGCACTTCCTTGTTCACCTACCCGATAGAATGCGCCCCGGCACCTATATGCCTCATGCGTTTTGGTTATTTAGGGTTGTCATTCCCTTTATCGCCCTACTCGCACTTACAATCTATATTTATCGCTACGTAATGAAGCCTTTGAAACAGTTTCAAAATGTCACTCAATCTTTTAGTCAAGGAAATTACGGTGAGAGGATCGGAGATAAACTCTCTGTAAACAACACCGAGATACATCACGTCGCACAAACATTCGACAATATGGCAGAACGCATAGAATCGGTTATCGAGTACAACCGAAACTTAATCGCCGAGATGTCCCATGAGATACGTACGCCCATTACCCGAATTGAGATGTCATTAGATTGCATTGACAACGATATTGATAGGGACACAATGAGTCAACGCATACGCGGTGAAGTTGCCCAAATGCGTGCGATTGCTGAAGACACATTAACCCTTGCATGGCTCGAAAATGAACGCCCAAATTTGAAAATAGAATCTATTGATTTAATCGAGTTACTCGATGCCATCATTGAAGATGCGCGTTTTGAATATCCCGACCGCAGAATCGAAACGGACATGCCAGAATCACTTTTGCTTCAAGCTTCTAACCAGAGAGCGCTAGCTCAAGCCATAGAAAATATTATAAGAAATGGCCTGCGCTACACGCCACAAGGCAAAGAACTGACTGTTCAGGTCGTTCAAAGCAAAGACAGCGCAACGCTTAAGATTATAGACAGTGGGCCGGGTCTAAACGACATCTTATGCGAGAAGATTTTTAACCCGTTTTTCAAAGCCCATTCGTCCAAAAGTCAACGTGGCGGATACGGTGTTGGATTAGCCCTCGCCAGACGTCATATAGAATCGGTAAGCGGAAGCGTAGAGGCGTTAAATGTGCCTTCGAAAGGACTCTGTTTTACCATAGTCCTACCCACTCATCATTAAGGCTCGTCAGAGCCTTTTTTAGGTTCATCAGCTGATTTGTAACAGATGTAAAATTGATTGTTTAGATAGTAGATCCCCTTAATATTCACGTCCGATAATAATTCTCATTAACATCGGAGTGTTCAATGAAACTCAACTTCAATTTTAAGCTCAGTCCTATCACCTTGGCGTTGGCGATAGCCATACCGTCGGCCCAAGCGGCACAAGTATTGGAGGAAGTAGTGGTAACTGCATCGCCAATAGTAGGAGACGATTCGCGTGTAACAGCCGAAGAGCTTGAAACTTCTCAAGCACAAGATCTAAATGACATTTTTAGAGGACAAGCCGAGGTCGCCGTTGGCGGCTCAAAAAGTATTTCGCAAAAAATCTATGTTCGCGGTTTTGAAGATACCCTTTTAAATGTCTCTATCGACGGCGCGGATCAATCCGCCAATCTCTTCCACCATCAGGGTAGATTGTCTATCGAACCAGAAATAATCAAACAAGTGGATGTAAGTGCAGGTGCCGGCCGAGCGACTGATGGTCCCGGAGCGTTAGCGGGTTCGGTGAAGTTTGTAACTAAAGACGCTCATGACCTTTTGAAATCAGGCGAGCAATTTGGCGCGTCGGTAAAAGCGGGTTACTACACCAATAACGATGGCTTTAAAACATCCGCCAGCTTATACGGTGAAATAACTGAGGGTTTAGGTATCCTAGCCCATTACACACAACTAAACACGGATGAAATTGTCGATGGCAATGGCTCGGAGCACCCATATTCAGACGTAGAGCAACATGCTGGTCTTGTTAAGTTATCGGGAAATCTAAACGCAAAGCACTACTTATCACTTAGCTATGATTTTCGCAACGATGATGGCGAAAGATTAAACCGCCCTCACTTCCATCCAAGCTTTAAAAATGAACCACTAATGCAAGAAGCAGACAGAGGTACATTCGTCGCCAACCACAAGCTGTCTCATAGTGAGCTAATCAATTTAGACACTCGCTTGTATAGTACGACAAGTCATATGGCGCAGCTAAACCACAAAAAGTGGGGAACCAGTGAAGGTACCCAAGATACACTAGGTGCTAAGTTTAGTAATACCAGTCATTTTGTCGATCAGAGTCTAGAGTACGGTTTTGATTATCGACAAGACAAAGGTAAGTTAGAGTCTAGTATGGACAAAACCCATCAAGAAAAAGGGACGGTTTACGGCCTATTCCTTCAAGATGACTGGCAGCTAACTGATTCATTTGTCGCTACATTCGGTGCCCGCTACGACTGGTATGAGCTAAATGACGACCTTGGCCAAGAGTTTAAATCCAATGGCTTTAGCCCTAACGTCGCTTTAACTGGCAAGCTAACGATTACGTAAACCTGTTTGCAAGTTACGCCGAAGCAATTCGAGGTCAGCAGGTAAAAGAACTGTTTGTGCTGGGTCACCACAAAAATGATCCCAACCGCAAAGAAGAAGAAACCAAAAACATCGAGTTTGGTACCCTATTCGAATACGGTGTTTTCTACGGACAAATAACTTTCTTTAACACCAAAATTGAAGATGTGGTTTTCAAAGATTCGACATTAACTAATGTTGGTGAGCTGGTCTCCAAAGGCTTAACAGGACATCTTGGAATCAATTGGGATTCTCTTGCAGCAAGACTGAGTTATAGCCAATCAAGACCAGAGTTAAACGGAGTGCCTCTTTCAGATCAAAACTGGTCATTGGGTACAACGGTTGGGGATAGATGGGTGTTGACCCTTGATTACGATGCTACCGAAAGCGTAAGACTAGGATGGACTTCTACCCTTGTAGAACGCATGACCCAAGTCTCTGACCCGACGAAATACCCTGAAAAGCCGGGGTATGGCGTCCACGATTTATATGCCCTTTGGCAACCGATTCAGGGGGAAGATCTAAAACTCACTCTTTCGGTTAAAAACCTATTCGACAGATACTACTTTGACCATGCATCATACAACTATTTCATCGGTAGCAAAGTGGCACAAGGAAACGCTAACGCTGGTCGTGACTTTAGATTCAACGTCAGCTACGCATTTTAAGGAGAACCTTTGTGAAAAAAAAATGGTTGAGCAACTTGGTTCTGCCGTTATTAGTAGCGCTGCTTAGCGCTACTAGTTCTGCAAACCAAATAACAGTAACACACTCGCTTGGTACGACGACGTTAGACAAAACACCTACCCGGATCGTTGTACTTGGGATGGACAGTCTCGACGTTTTAGATCGCCTTGGCATAGAGCCAATCGGCGTCGTTAAATCACCGATGCCAGCGTATTTGTCTAAGTATCAGGATTCAAAATACACACCAGTAGGGTCACTTTTTGAACCTGATTTTGAGGCCATTTACAACCTAAAACCCGACTTGATTATTGTCAGTAATCGAAGCTCAACCTCCTTTGAAGAGCTTGAAAAAATAGCGCCCTCGGTGTTGTTTATATCTGATTGGTACAACTATTGGGAAACAACCCAAGACGCGTGGCGCATGCTTGGAAAAATCTTTTCTAAACAAGAGCAAATAGAACAACACATCTCTGCTATTTCTTCTGAGATTGAAACTATTCGTTCAAAAACAAAGGGGCAAAAAGCGTTAACTGTCCTTCAAAGTGGCGGGAAAATTTCTACTTTCGGGGCCAAATCTCGTTACAGCTCGATTTACAAGCTATTCGGATTCTCCGAAGCAGTCGACTCGGTAGACGCCACTCGTCACGGGCAACTGATAAGCTATGAGTTTATTGCTGAAACTAACCCAGACTATCTATTAGTGTTAGATAGAGACCGCGCTATAGGACGTTCAGATTCCATCAACAGAGAGGAGTTTGATAACCCCCTTATCAACCCATTGCCCGTTTACAAAAACGATCGAATAGGTTTCCTTACTCCAGCTGCGTGGTATATATCCTCTAGTGGGATTACCGCAACCGAACTGATGGTAAGCGATATTAACCGCGCACTAAGTAACTAATCTAAAGCCCCACATGGGGCTTTTTCAAACTGACATTCGTGTTTAAAAGCGACCTGTGTATACTAAACAAAAAGTTTTCAGCAGGTTTTATGTCTAGTTTAAAGAGAATTCTTTTCACTTTCGTCATTGTCACATTCGCAGGTTGTGCTACTTACGCCACCTATAATTACGACCAATTGTTTGGTCAGCAACAGGTGCGTAACAGAGTTGCCACGCCAGAAGATCTTTCTGCTATAGACTATCTAAACGATGTAAAACCGATAATTGACAACAGGTGTGTTGTTTGTCACGCCTGTTATGATGCACCATGCCAATTGAAACTAACCTCGCCAGACGGCCTGGATCGAGGCGCCTCTAATCAGTTGGTTTACCAAGGTACTCGCCTTGTCGCCTCCAGCCCAACACGTTTATTTGAGGACGCTTTAACAACCCAAGATTGGCGTGCAAAGGGTTTTCACCCAGTACTTAACGAACGAGATCAAACTGTAGAGGCCAATTTACATGCAGGTCTTGTCGCTCGTATGCTAATGCAAAAACAGCACATGCCTCTGATCCATAGAGAACAGTTAAATGAATTTGATTTTTCAATTGATCGCGAACAAACCTGTCCAACGATAGAAGAGTTCGATGATTACGAAACAAAAAATCCACTATGGGGCATGCCATTTGGGTTGCCGGCTCTTAATGAAAAAGAACACAGTACTTTGATGACTTGGTTGGAGCGAGGCGCCAAGCACCCCCAACCGCAACCATTGACGACTTTGGAATTGAAAAATGTGCATCATTTTGAACATTTTTTAAACCAAGACTCATTAAAACACCAACTGTCCGCTCGGTATATCTATGAGCATTTGTTTTTAAATCACCTCTACTTCAAGGCAAAAGGCAACACCAAGCGATATTTTCAACTGGTTCGTTCGACTACCCCACCGGGTGAAACGGTTCATCGAATTTCCACACGCAGACCGTATGACGATCCTAAGGTATCAAGAGTTTACTACCGTCTTATACCGCTAGTAAGTACGATTGTAGATAAAACTCATATGCCCTATGCCCTCAACCAAGCTAGGCTATTAAGATGGAAAGAGCTCTTTATCACACCAGATTATACGGTTACGTCACTACCTAGTTATCGATCCGATGTCGCCGCCAACCCCATGACTGCATTTTTCGACTTGCCCGTGTCCTCTCGATATAAGTTCATGCTAGACAATGCTCAAAGTACGATAATGTCCTTTATTAAAGGACCGGTGTGTCGCGGTCAATTGGCTTTAAATGTTATCAACGATAGGTTTTGGGTCTTCTTTGTTGACCCAGATAAGGCTGATATTCCTAGTATTAACCGCTTCTATCAGCAGCAAGCGGATAATCTTAAGCTACCGGGAGAACTAGAAAGCAATACACTACCAATTACTAATTGGGTTAGCTATTCAAGGCAGCAAGCTCGATTTTTGGAGGCCAAATCAGAATTCACCAATAACTTTTTCAAAGACGGTGAGCATCTTACTGCCGATGTAATTTGGCACGGCGGCGGGGAAAATCCAAACGCTGCACTTACGGTATTTCGTCACTTTGATAGCGCATCGGTTGTGCAAGGCCTAGTTGGGAAGCCACCCAAAACGTCTTGGGTTTTAGACTACGCACTACTTGAACGCATCCATTACCTATTGGTTGCTGGCTTCGATGTCTACGGTAACTTTGGCCACCAACTTATAACACGCATGTTTATGGACTTCTTAAGAATGGAGGGAGAGAGCAATTTCGTATCCCTGCTTCCTTCACACGTCAGGCACAATGAAATGGCGAGTTGGTACAAAGATCAAAGCCCACAGCTAAGCCAATTTTTACAAAGGAATGTGCAACCTTTTAATCAGCCTACTCGCGTGCCTTACCAAACCACTGACTATAAGAATGAGCTTTACCAAATACTTAAGACCCAGTTGCAACCAGTTTTAAACCGCAGATACCAAATTGAAAACACCTCGCTGACGGTCCAAAACGAAGCGTTGCTGCAAAGCGTCGATCAGATAAGGGGCCAAGGCTTGTATTATTTGCCGCAAATACTGGTGTTGTTGGTAGAAAGCGAAAGCGGTACAGATGAAGTGTTTACTCTACTGCACAACAACGCTCATACCAACATATCTAGTCTTTTTGACGAAGAAAACAATCGAGATCCCAACAATGATGATCTGACTTTAGTTAGGGGCATCGTTGGCAGTTATCCCGCAGCGCTTCTCAAACTGAGTGAATCGCAAATCAAAGACTTTATTCAGTCATTGCAAACAATACAAAAAGAAGCCGATTACATTGCGCTCCTAGATATGTACGGTATTCGCAGGCACGATAGCCAGTTTTGGAAGTTTAGCGACCGCATCCATAACTGGTATCAAAAAGACCAACCTGTTGAATACGGTCTATTGGATTACAATCGTTTAGAAAATAGATAGTTTTCGTATTGTTCTCTTAGGGGGTATCACGACTTATCTAATCGATTCGCTAGGTAATGATCTCTGTGACAAAACCCTCGTAATAGAGTTGAATGGCGCCGTTGTGCACCTTAACTGTAGCGGCAACAAGTGTAAATCTAACTCGCCAGTCTTCTGTTAGATTCGTCATTGCCTACATTCGTCAATTGTCGTCTATACTCCAGTTGAGAATAGACAGAAATGTAATTTTAGACACTTTGATGACCTAGTTGTCGACCTATCAGTGGTAACTCATTTAAGGTTAGGAGAAGAGATTATGAGTATCCGAGACAGCATTGAAGCATTAGAGCAGCAAATCTACGTAGCTTGCTCAGAAGGTGACTATGACACTGTAACTATGTTGGAACATCAGTTGGAGTCATTGAGAAACAAGGCGGATCACCCCTTTGACGATGACCCTTACGCACCGGAGGGAAAAGTTTTTAATGACGACGATTGGTATTAGAAGTTCACAAACCTGAGCGCCAAGAAAGTCATCTACTTGGCGCTTCCCCTCAAATTTAAGACGATTTTTTAAACAGACAATTTGCTTTAAAACCCTCAATTTACAGTCACATATTTCATTAACACGCTTTTATCTCTAGAATATAGGCCTCACTATAAATAAGGCTTTACAAAGCATTTTTTATGGATATTATGCTTGCGCAAACGTTTACCTCACCATTTTCTCTATACAGTACGAGGGTTTTATGCTGTCAGATATAGAAATTTGTCGTCTAGCCGAACTGGAAAATATTGAATCGATCGCTACTAAATTCGGTTTACAAAAACAAGAGTTTCACGCTCAAGGTCCTGCTAAAGCCAAAGTATCCCTCGATACCATAAAACGTCTAACAGAAAGAGAAACTGGAAAACTCATTTCAGTCACTGCTATCACTCCAACGCCATTAGGAGAAGGAAAGACAGTGACGACCATCGGATTGGCTCAAGGCCTATCAAAGCTTGGTAAAAAGAGTGCTGCGTGTATTAGACAGCCTTCCATGGGCCCCGTATTTGGCGTAAAAGGCGGCGCAGCTGGCGGTGGTTATTCTCAAGTAGCACCTATGGAAGAGCTCAATCTTCACCTTACTGGTGACATTCACGCCGTTACCGTGGCTCATAACCTTGCTGCTGCTGCCGTAGATGCACGTATCTATCACGAGCAAAGACAAGGATATGAAGCGTTTGAAACAAGAACGGGTTTAACCGCACTTAAAATTGATTCCAGCCGCGTAGTATGGAAGCGCGTAATGGATCACAACGACCGCGCGTTGCGTATGATTCAAGTCGGTCTCAATCGCAAAGACTCTATCGTTAATGGTTACGAACGCCAAGATGGTTTCGATATTTCTGCTGCCTCAGAACTGATGGCTATTCTCGCTCTTGCGAGTGACCTAAAAGATCTGCGCAAGCGCATTGGGCGAACAGTCATCGCTTATAGCTTAGATGGGAACCCTGTTACTGCTGAAGATCTGCAAGTTGCAGGAGCAATGACGGTTTGCATGAAAGACGCAATTGAACCTACCTAATGCAGACGCTAGAGGGTGTGCCAACACTTATTCACGCAGGCCCATTTGCAAACATAGCTCACGGCAACTCCTCAATCATCGCCGACCGAATCGCTACCAAACTTTGCGATTATACGGTAACTGAAGGAGGCTTTGGCTCGGACATGGGCTTTGAGAAAGCGTGTAACATCAAAGCTCAAATCTCAGGCAAAGCCCCAGATTGCGCTGTAATCGTCGCAACACTGCGCGGGTTAAAAGCCAATTCAGGCCTTTATAGTTTTCGTCCCGGCCAACCTATACCCGATGAGTTATACCAAGATAACAGCGAAGCACTTCAACTAGGGTTTGAAAACCTTAAGTGGCATATTTGCAATGTTAAAAAATACGGTGTACCAGTAGTCGTTGCCCTCAACCGTTTCCCACAAGATTCTGAAGATGAATTGCAAACCTTAAAAGAGATGATATTGGCGTTTGATACAAATGCTAAAGTGGCAATAAGCGAAGCCTTCTCTAAAGGTGGCGACGGTGCTACGCAAATAGCTGAGGCCGTGATACAGCAATGTGAAGCCAACAGTAGTTTCAAACCACTATACAATCCGAGCCAGTCATTAGAAGAAAAACTAATGACCATCGCTGAAGTTGGCTACGGCGCAACGGGCGTTACTTTAAGCGATCAAGCGAAACAGCAGCTCGAACAGTTTAAGTCATTGGGTTTTGATGATTTGCTGGTATGTATGGCAAAAACACCGCTGTCGATTTCCACCGACGGCACAATTAAGGGCGCACCAAGCCATTTTGATGTTCCAGTTAGAGAACTAAAACTATGTGCCGGTGCCGGCTTTATATATGCCGTGTGTGGAAACGTTATGACCATGCCAGGCTTACCTGATAAACCCGCGTTTATGAACTTAGATATCGATGATGAAGGAAATGTCATTGGTCTAAGTTAATCATAAAGATTTCAGCAAAAGCGGGCACTGCCCGCTTTTTCTTAAACTATTCCGTGAAATTTTTTGCCCATTTCTTCTGTCTATTTCGTAAGTCTTGTTTTTATCGCGAGGTTTTATATGAAGGTCAGAGGTTTCCTATTTGGCGCATTCGCCATTTTACTAGTGTCGTTGTTTGCAATCGCTGATGACACCGAAACAACAAATCGCGTAGATGGAAAATACGAGCTCGCCACTTTAGCGGGCGGCTGTTTTTGGTGTACCGAATCGGATTTGGAGAAAGTGAACGGTGTACTCGACGTTGTCTCCGGTTATGCAGGGGGCACTGTAGAGAAACCTACTTATAAACAGGTTTCTTCGGGCAAAACGGGGCATATTGAAGTCATACAAGTCGCTTATAACCCGAGCATTGTGACCTATGAGCAACTACTAGACCAACTGCTAAGGCATATCGACCCCACTGATGACCAAGGCTCATTTGTCGATCGTGGCCGTCACTATCGTCCCGCGATTTTTTATCACAATGATGATCAAAAACAGGTGGCTCAGCGTTTTTTACAAGAAGTCGATGAGCTCGGTGTGTTTAAAAAGCCACTGAAAGTGGAACTTATCCAATACACAACGTTCTGGCTAGCAGAGGACTATCACCAAGATTACTACAAACGCAATAAAGTAAGATACAACTACTACCGATACGCTTCAGGCCGCGACCAATATTTAGACAAGATATTTGGCGAGGACAGAGAAGACAACCCGATAACGCTGCGACAAATGATCGACGAAAAAAAGCGAGTGCAAAGCGTAAAGCCTTATTCTAAACCACCCCAAGGCGAAATTAAGGACATGCTAACTGAACTGCAATATTACGTAACGCAAGAAGACGGGACAGAACGCGCTTTCGACAATCAGTACTGGGATAACAAGCGAGATGGGATTTATGTCGATATTGTTTCCGGTGAACCTCTTTTTTCATCAACTGATAAATATAAATCTGGCACTGGCTGGCCTAGCTTTACTAAGCCTATAAATTCGGCTACATAGTCACGGCTACAGACTACAAGCTGTTCTATGCCAGAACCGAGGTGAGGAGCCGGTTTGCTGATTCACACTTAGGACATGTATTTAAAGATGGTCCTGCACCGACTGGGCTTCGCTACTGCATGAACTCCGCTGCAATGCGCTTTATTCCAGTCGAAGAGATGAAAAACCAAGGTTACGAAGAGTTTCTATATTTGTTCGAGGGGTAATCCTTCCACTTCCCTGCGTACAAAAAAGGCCCTCATCTCGAGGGCCTTTTCATTTTCAAATCTTTTTTAGCGAATACCGTGTAAAAACTCGTGTCTAGTTGCTGGTATGGTTTTAAATATTCCACCGAGAGCCGTCGTCGTCGTTTCACTTGTAGCATCCATTACACCGCGAGATTTTACGCAGTAATGAGTGGCGTCAATGGTAACGGCAACATCGTCAGACTCTAAAAGAGTTTGCAGAGCTACTAAAATCTGTTGCGTCATTCGTTCTTGTACCTGAGGCCGTTGAGCAAAGAATCGAACAATGCGGTTTATCTTCGATAAACCAATAATTTTGCCTCTAGGGATATAGGCAACAGCGGCGCGACCATCTATGGTTACAAGGTGATGTTCGCAAGTACTGGTCACTGTAATATCTTTAACTCGCACCATTTCACTCACGTCCATCTTGTTTTCTATGACCGTGATTTTAGGAAAGTTTGCGTAGTCGAGACCCGAAAAGATTTCATCCACATACATTTTTGCAATGCGCTGTGGCGTCTCTTCTAGGCTGTCATCTGTCAGATCTAACTCCAGTAAGTTGAGAATTTCGCGCATGTGATGCTGAATTTTCTCTTTTTTCTCTTCTTTACTGAAACTGTTTGGAGACATTGGCGTCTCTAAACCTCGGCTCTCAAGCGCTTCTTTTACTAACTTTGCGGACTCGCTCAAACCTGACATACCACTTCCTCGTATTTACCCCTTTAGGATGGGTGACAAGCATACTCGGATTTTTGAATAATTACACCCATATTTTACTCAAGGTCATTCTTTCCTAATCCTTTATGTATGATAGAGTTGACCCCACAAAAACAAACTAGGAATACTCATATGGGTTGTTGTGATGCTCCGGCTTAATGCCGCTAGAAGAAGCAATGCAAAAAATGCTTGCCGATATCAAACCAATTAAGGCGACGATGCAGTTAGATTTGAACGAAGCCATTGGCTTTGTCTTATCTGAAGATTTGCTTTCACCTATCAATGTTCCGCCGTTTGATAACTCTGCAATGGATGGTTATGCGGTACGTCGAGCAGAGCTTTCTGGCAACCAACCTCTGCCACTAGCCGGTAAATCCTTTGCAGGTCAACCATATGAGGGAAAGTGGCCCCAAAATACCTGCATTCGAATAATGACAGGTGCAAAAATTCCGTTTGGCTGCGATGCCGTTATCATGCAGGAAAACACCACTGTGACGGAACAAGGCATTGTTTTTAATCAGTCAGATGTTAAGCATCTAAACAACATTCGTCCAACTGGCGACGATATCAAGCAATCTGATATTGTTCTAAGTAAAGGCATGAGACTCACTAGCGAGATATTCCCATGATCGCGACTTTGGGTATCTCCAAAGTTACGGTTTACAGAAAACCTAAAGTGGCATTTTTCTCCACTGGTGATGAGCTAAAACCTCTGGGTGAACCTCTCAAAGACGGACAAATCTACGACAGCAATCGATACGGAATTAAGCCACTAATCGAAAACTTCGGTTGTGAAGCTGTTGATCTGGGTATTATTCCAGATTGCCCAGAGAAACTTAAAGCCGCCTTCGAACAAGCGCAAAACCTAGCGGATGTCGTCGTTACATCTGGTGGTGTAAGCGTAGGTGAAGCGGATTACACAAAAGATATTCTAGAAGAAATCGGTCAGGTAGGTTTTTGGAAGTTAGCCATTAAACCGGGCAAACCTTTTGCGTTTGGAAAGCTGTCTACGGCATGGTTTTGTGGCCTACCAGGCAACCCTGTTTCGGCTGTGTTAACCATGTACGTATTAGTTCAACCCCTATTGGCTAAACTCGCTGGACACACTGACTGGAAAGAGCCAGAGTCCATTCCAGCGGTCACTCGAACTGCCTTTAAAAAATCACCGGGCAGAACCGATTACCAACGTGGGATATACTCAATTGAAGATGGAAAATTTGTAGTAGAAACGACCGGAAACCAAAGCTCCGGCGCGTTTCGATCAATGAGTCTTGCCAACTGTTTTGTCGTCCTCGAGAGGGAACGCGGTAAAGTAGAGCAAGGAGAAACCGTACAGATCCAACTCTTTAATTCAACCTTATACTAGGAAATCGATGGATATTTTGTCTGATCAGGAAATACTTAGGTATAACCGACAAATCACGTTAAAAAACTTCGATTTTGAAGGACAGGAAGCCCTTAAAAAGGCTTCTATCCTCGTGTTGGGTGCAGGTGGGCTTGGATGCGCTTCAACCCAGTACCTCGCCGCTGCTGGTATAGGAAAACTTACACTTATAGATGACGATAAAGTCGAGTTGTCAAACTTACAACGTCAAGTTTTACATCACGACCGTGACATTGGCCTTTCTAAAGTCAAATCGGCTGCCGAAGCACTGTCTGAAATCAATCCCCATATCGCTTTAAAAACAATAGAGAAGCGACTTTCCGACGATGAACTAAAACCCTTAATTGAAGGTCACAGCCTAGTATTAGATGCCAGTGATAATCTGGACACGCGTAACCAACTCAATCAACTTTGCTTTGAAACCAAAACACCGCTTGTTTCTGGTGCAGCAATTAGGATGGAAGGTCAGGTTAGCGTATATCTCTATCAAAACCGCGATGAACCCTGCTATCAATGCTTAAGTGCGCTTTTTGGCTCACAAGCGTTAACATGTGTAGAAGCTGGTGTTATGGCGCCGCTGGTTGGGATTGTAGGTGCCGTACAAGCGATGGAAGCGATTAAAGTACTCTCTAACTACGGCCAGCCAGTATCCGGTAAAGTACTGATACTCGATGCCCTCACCATGTCGTGGCGAGAGATGAAACTCAACAAGCTTCCAAGTTGCAAGACATGTGGGTGATAAACTTACAAAAAATAGAAATAGCCGACTCATTTTGATTCTCAATCTGAAACTCGACATCGCCAGATACAAGATTTATCTTAAAATCAATTACTTAAAGCATGGCACGTTCCTTGATATTGGTTATTTGAGCCAACATCGAGGAGCCTACCATGCGATTTATGCTGATCTTTGTATCACTTATCACATCCATAAGTACGGCCAATGCGACGCCATTCGACATTTGCCCCAGTAAAGCCTATCTCTTTCAAGCCAATCCTGTTCAGGTTTATGGCGTTAACTTGGTTACGGGACAGACGTCTCTTCTGGCGGCAAACACCGGATTGCAAACTAACATCAATGGCGTAGGTTTTGATTTTGAAGACAGATATATCTACGGTTACGATACCGGCAATAAGCGCATCGTAAGACTTGGTAAGGACTTTCAAGCTCAAATACTCAATACTTCTGGACTCCCTACTGCTCACACCTTTTACGTCGGTGATGTATATAACCACGTCTACTACTTATACCGCACAGGCGAAGGATTGTTTAAAATCGACCTTTCTCCATTGGACACTGACCCAACTGCCGTTTTAGACGTAGTACAAATTTCTTCTGTCGCAACAGTGAGGTTGACAGACTTTGCTTTTCACCCGGGCAATGGCCAGCTCTACGGTGTTGACAACAACACAGGCGGTCTTTACCACTTTAACACCACTGATGGAGCAGAAAACTTGATAGGTAATATCGGCGTAACGGGAACGTTTGGTGCGGGGTATTTCGACGTTAATGGGTATTACTACATTTCTCGTAATTCTGATGGTCATATTTTCCGAATTGACTTATCTGACCCAGAAAGTGGAAGCTATCCCGCCGAACTCTTCGCGACTGGCCCTTATTCTAACCAAAACGATGGTGCGCGTTGTGCCAATGCGCCTGTCATCGATGAAGACTCTACTATAGACTTCGGCGATGCGCCTAGTTCTTACTCTACCTTACTCGATGATAACGGACCACGACACGCAATAGATGGCATCACCTACCTAGGTGCGGTTTCACCTGACGGTGAACAAGACGGCTTTGTAGGCCAATTATCTGATAACAAAGCGGGATATCAAGATGAAGATGGTGTTGGTTTTGTTACCGCTATTGAGGCGGGCTTAGATTCAATTGTCGTGGTAAATGCTTCCACAAGTGGTGTGTTAAACGCTTGGATAGATTGGAACAAAGACGGAGATTTCGCCGACTCGAACGAACACGTATTTAACAATACTCCGCTTTCTGAAGGTGACAACACGCTTTTCTTTACCGTTCCCAACGACGTTACTATGGGGGAAACATGGTCCCGTTTTCGCTTTAGTCAACAGAGCGATTTAAGCTACGTGGGCGGAGCACAGTCTGGTGAAGTGGAAGACCATCCGGTTATTATTTCAGAAAACGGGATGTCAGTCCGCTACTTTCCCAGCGCCGATGTGTATGCAACGGTGGCCTATGAAGACAATTGGCCATATACCGATGACTACGATCTCAATGACGTTGTTATGCGTTACCGTGTCACTGAAGTCTTGAATTCTGGCAGTGTTGAACAGATAGAAATCGATGGCTATTTGGCCGCGTATGGTGCTGGTTACAACAATGGTTTCGCTTTTCAACTAGACGGTTTGACACCGGATCAGATTGATACTGATTTGTCGCGCCAACTTCACAATGGAACACAACTCAACGACCTTGGGTTGGAACTAGAAAGCGATAACGCAGTATTAGTAGTATCTGAAGACTTGAGTAAACTCATCAGCCCCGTATGCACTTATTTCAGGACTCAAACCGATTGCGACCAAAGCATTCAGTTTTCCTTTAGCTTTACTATTCGTTTTAAAGAGGGGGCTGATGTGTCAAACCTAATGACCATGCCATACAATCCCTTTGTTTTTGCCACTCCCGGCAGGTACCACGGAGAGGGCTTACCCCTTCATCCGGGCCGAGGGCTTGAGATCCATCTCGCCAACCACGAACCTACCTCCCGCTTCAACTTTGCACAACTTATCGGTTTAGGGGACGACGATAGCCAACCACAACAGTCGAGATATTTTAAAACCAGTAACCAATACCCGTGGCCATTTTAATCCCCGATGAGTGGCAATGGCCCAAAGAGAGAATCGATATCGTAGACGCTTACCCAAGCTTTGCTGCGTATGCCGAGTCTGGTGGTGTGATAAATCAACAGTGGTATTCAGAACAAAACGCTACGGCCAACAAAGTGTTTGTACAAGGAGATTAATATGAGATCACTCAATCTAACATTCTTATCCCTAATTGTACTAACAGGCTGCGGAGGTGGTGATGGTGATGATGGCGCAACAGGAAACACACCTGCCGTCGAAAACATTTTCACACCAGACGATTCAAGTAACCTCAATTCAGATCCGGAAGAACCTGAAATTGCCATTGAAGAAACCGTAAGCGATCTGGGTCCAGTTATCATTGAAAATACTGTTGGTTCCGAAAATAGTGGTAACTCTCAAGGCACCATAGTCTCCCAAAGCTCAGAGAGTATAGTTAACGAACAGCCAGAAATAGTGCTTACGTCTCAGCGCCGAATGGTTGAGCTATCAGTTCCTACGGACATGGACTACAGCAACGTCAAAGATGAAACGATTACTGTTGATATCAGTGCACTTACAACCCAACGTGCCTATTTAACCCTGTATAGCCAATATACTCGCAATCAAGATGGTAGTTATAAAGCCGATTACTCTTCTAAACTCACCAGTAGCTCGTTGAACAGTGGCAAAGCTACACTCAGCTTTAGTACTCGACAGGGAGATAATGGGTTGCTGGCAGAAGTTTGGTTTTATGACGGTTCTTCGCCATTGCAGAAAGAAATCAGTTACTCTTCTCCTAGTTGGATTTGGTAGTTTGAGAAAATCCATGTAAATTGGTTTGCATAAGCACGCCTATTTTAATGGACATGAATCAAGCAAAAATATTTATACTCGCTTTGCTCGGCACAACCTTGCTACTGGTTTCGTTACTGCTTGTTAGAAGCGGTTCTTCGGAACAAGTGCAAGGTGTTGTGCTTTCTGATACTGTCACACAATCACTTGATGGTGAGAGAAGATACATCACTGTAAAGTTGGCTTCCGACGAAACTCTTACCCTCACTGCTCCTATTAAAATCGCTTGTAGAGAAGGCGAAAGCGCCTACCTAATTAAAAAGGTAACAATTTTTAGTCATTCAGCACCGTGGAAGTTACAACGATGCGCTTTAGATGAGGAACAGAAATGAACCCTTTGGTGTCACCGCAATGGATAGCAAATCACCCAGATAGTCAACGCTTGGTATTATTAGACGCGAGCATGGCATTTCAACTGCCCTTTCCGGTTCAAAAGGATGAAGAAAATGTCATTCCCGGAGCCCGACGATTCGATTACGACACCCAGTTTTGCGATACCAATAACCCGTTACCTCATATGATGCCAAGTGACATAGATTTTAATCAAAAGGCTCAACAGCTTGGGCTAAATAACGATTCCATTATAGTTGTATATGACAACCAAGGTACCTTAGCGTCTCCAAGGGCATGGTGGATGTTTACAGCTATGGGCCATCAAGAAACGTATATACTCGACGGCGGCCTTACTGCATGGAAAGAAGAAGGCTATGGCGTCGTGCAACATTACAGCGCACAATTCGAAGTGGGCAATTTTTCCGGTATCAATCGCAAAGGTTTTGTTGACGCCGATTACATTGAGGCTCAAATACCTAATCAAACCAGCTTAACGATCGATGCTCGTTCACAAGATCGATTCTTAGCCCGCGTCCCCGAGCCACGAGAAGGCGTCCGCAGTGGCCATATACCTAACTCGGTCTGCCTGCCCTTTATGACTCTTCTCGACGGTTACAAAATGGCTAATACAAAGGTTTTGAATCAAGTGATTTCTGAACAAGTGGCAAAGGGGAAAGACGAATATCTGTTTAGTTGTGGAAGTGGAGTAACGGCTTGTATTGTTTTGCTAGCGGCGCATTTATGCGGCTACTCTAACTTATCGGTCTACGATGGTTCATGGACCGAATGGGGTACCAGTCAAAGGCCTATCAGTCGTTAAGCTTTAACGCCAGATTCGTTCAAATAGGGGCCGAAATCACTGCGGCCCTTTCTTTCTATTAACATTTGTTTTTATCTTAAATTCGCTTTGTAACAGCAAAATATGCATCTAGAAAGCGCCTTTCTCACTTTCGCGCTTTCACGCTCACTTTCTATCCATTTGCTCTACCAAGTTCAGTACTGTTAGTGCATTACTTACGCTAGTGGCAATAACATCTATTGCTCCGGTTCTTAACGCGCCTAACAAGGCCAGAGGTTTACTATTTTCAGCAGCAATTGCTATCACTTCAGAGATTGGCTTAAACTCTTCGATTCCTAGGCCAATAATGCGGTCATTCATTACGGTGTCTGCAATTTCCCCGTTAATGTCAAAAAAGTCGTAACCGGCAAAGTCTCCGACTACGCCATCATTACCTCTCGATTGCACAACTTCATCTGCGGTAAACCAGCCCAAATCAACCATATAGCTGTTTTCGCTCATATCACCGATACCAACTAATGCCACGTCTGCTTTACGCGCTAAATCCAGTGTCTGCTTGACTGTAGAGTTTTGCATAAACGCCAATTTTTGCTCTCGGTTTTCTGCATAAGCTGGCGCGTATAACGTTTCGGAGCTGCCCCCATATTTTTTTGCCAGTTGTCGACAGATGTGATCGGCGTTAAATCTACCGCCTCTTGGGTGGATACCACCAATACTACAAACAAACTTACAATCCCGTGGCGTAATCACTCCAGTGTAATGCGCGACCGACGAAACATTGCGACCTTGCCCCACCGTCACAACCATGCCCGTCTTTAACGTCTGTGCTAGATAATTTGAAACCATTCCGGCAACCTGCTTTCGCTGCTGCTCTTCATCGGGTTGGTCTAGGGCAATGAGAGCGCGTTTGACACCAAACTTATCAACAAGTCTCTGTTCAATTTTGGCACTGAACACCGGGTGATACTTAACGGTTATCTCAACGATACCTTCATCTCTGGCCTGCTTAAGAAGACGCCCTACTTTGGCACGCGAAACACCAAATTTACGGGAAATCTCCTCTTGCGTAGCGCCGTCTTGATAATAGGATACTGAAATTTCGGTTAGAAGATCTGTATTGGTTTCCGATAGATCACCGTTGTTCATATGGTCTGCTCTCCGCTTTATAACTCATTAATCTATTTGCTACTGTTAGCATAAAACAATTATCTACCACACTCAACATCCGCTCACACCCATTACATTTGCTCAACCACTTTTAAGGTGTGGTTAATACAATCGTCAGCACTCATTTAAATCGCGCAAACGTTTATTTATATCAACACCTAAATATATACGGTTTTTTTCTGATCGAAGTCACTAGGAACAGTATTCGATAATTGACTTTGGCCGCAATTCAGATAAATATGAACACATCATTTACTCATCCATTGAGCATTCGTTCAGAGCAAATGTTCAAAGGAGCAAAATTTAAGTCGAATTGTCGTTAACACGACTAAACTCAAATCGACATAATTATTCCTCAGTGACTCAACCACTGAGTTATGCCCAATAAATAGGAAGGCCAAATATGAGCAATAAGTTAGAGCAACTGCGCAAACTAACAACTGTAGTAGCCGACACTGGTGAAATTGACGCAATTAAAAAGTATCAGCCGGAAGACGCAACCACTAACCCTTCTCTTATTTTGAAAGCGGCTCAGATTGCTGAGTATGCGCCACTTATCGATCAGGCTATCGAATATGCAAAAGGCCAAAGCAGCGATAAAGAGCAACAAGTGCAAGATGCTTGTGACATGCTGGCAGTAAACATTGGTAAAGAGATCCTGACGACAATACCTGGTCGTATCTCAACAGAAGTTGATGCTCGTCTTTCGTACGATACTGAAGGCAGTGTGGCAAAAGCACGACAATTGGTAAAAATGTATAACGAAGCTGGAATCAGTAATGACCGTATTCTAATCAAGCTCGCATCTACTTGGGAAGGCATTAGAGCCGCTGAAACTTTAGAAAAAGAAGGCATCAACTGTAACCTTACTCTTCTATTCTCTTTCGCACAGGCTCGCGCTTGTGCAGAAGCAGGTGTTTTCCTAATTTCGCCATTTGTTGGCCGTATTATGGACTGGTACAAAGCGAAAGAAGGCCGTGATTTCGATGCTCAAGAAGATCCAGGCGTTCTATCCGTTACCAAGATCTACAACTACTACAAAGAGTACGGTTACAACACTGTTGTAATGGGTGCGAGCTTCCGTAACATTGGTGAGATCCTAGAACTTGCTGGCTGTGACCGTCTAACAATCGCACCAGCCCTACTGGCAGAACTCGAAGCCGCTGAAGGTGACGTAGTAGAAAAACTGGTCGACTCTAAAGGCGCAAACGAGCGCCCATCAGCGATGACACATGCAGAGTTCCTATGGGATCACAACCAAGACCCAATGGCTGTAGAAAAACTAGCTGAAGGTATCCGCAACTTTGCGGTAGACCAAGGTAAGCTAGAAGAGATGATCGCTGCCAAGCTTTAATCTTTATCGCGCCTGTCTCGACAGGCGCGAATTGTTTATGAGTTTGTACGCAACAAACTCTCCTGTTTCCAACATTTCCGAGAAGTAACACTATGGAT